>JBARUU010000029.1:0-185387 GCA_049645925.1 Desulforhopalus sp. | reverse complement strand
TAGAATGTGCCATGGCTCAGATCTCCTTGTATTTAATTGATTTTTCGCAAATTTCATTATAACACAAGTAGCTCTCTGAGCCTTTATTTATCTGTTATTCCATCATTATTTATGGGACAGCAATGATCTGAAATACGTAGCATCAAGAAATTTTGGCCACAATTTGGTGTTAATTTAGCTGGTGGGTTTGCAAGTGCAATGCTATTTACTGCACTCCTTACACTAATAGCATTTTTCGTTTTGAATGATAACTCACCTGTCGATATTGGATCTAAAATCAGAAATAAAATTGAGGTAGAGAAAAATGTCAAAAAAGGAAGTCACGAGTAAAAAGGCAGCTTCAGCAGCTTCAAAGGTTTTGCGCAGTAAAAATTCAAGTAAAGCTTCGAAATCTGCTGCTGGCTCAGCTCTTACACAAAGGCCAAATAAAAGAAAAAAATAAAATGCTAACAAATTGTTCCACTGGACCAGCAAACAGCGCGGTCCAGTGAACGCCACGTTAACAATATATTAGGTACTATAGCAGCACATCGCTGGCAGTTATATCACCACATCGTCGACACATTTCAGCAGATTTTCTGCTTGAAATGACAAAGCTCCTATTCCAGGGTGTTCTGGCAACACTTCAAATAACACCAGGTCATTTTGACCTCTTGTCTTCTCTACCTGTTTCATTCTGACCCATCTCCTCTAATACTGTTGGTATCTGTCATTTTTTGGGCGATTTTTCCCTAAAGCCCATAGCCATAAAGCTTCCAACGAGTTTCTCACGGGACATTCTGTCGCCCTTCATCAGAGTGTAAATATTTTAACTATATGAATTAATATGAAAAAATATGTGGCATGCCATTTGCTTTAGGAATATTGCGCAGAATGGATCCACAAGGAGCAGCGAACGAACCAATCAGATCAACCTCATTGAAAAAGGAAGGTATCATTATGGCAATTCGAGAAGAAGTATATGGCTATTTCATTCCCAGTGTTACCCTGATAGGTATTGGAGCGGCAAAAGAGATTCCTGCTAAGATAAAAGCCCTTGGCGGCAGCAAACCGTTGATTGTAACCGACAAAGGAATTACCGGCGCGGGGATTACTGAACAAATCACTAATTTACTCGATAAAGCAGAGATGCAGTATGTCGTCTTTGACGAAACAATCCCTAATCCCACCGACAACAACGTTGCCGCAGGTGTTAAAGCCTACGAACAGAATTCCTGTGACAGCCTCATCACCCTCGGCGGCGGCAGCTCCCATGACTGCGGCAAAGGTGTCGGCCTGGTTATAGCCAATGGTGGGACAATACATGACTACGAAGGCGTCGACAAATCGTCGAATTCCATGCCTCCTTATGTCGCGGTAAACACAACCGCCGGAACAGCTTCGGAAATGACCAGATTCTGCATTATCACCGATACCAGCAGAAAGGTAAAAATGGCCATTGTTGACTGGCGATGTACTCCGGGTGTAGCGGTTGACGATCCGCTTCTCATGATGGGGATGCCACCGGCGCTGACAGCTGCAACGGGAATGGACGCATTAACCCACGCTGTGGAAGCCTATGTTTCCACCATCGCAACACCCATGACCGACTCGGCTGCGGAAAAAGCTATTGAACTCATAGCGATCCATCTCCGCCCAGCAGTTGCTAACGGGCAGGATATAGTAGCTCGCGAAGGGATGTGTTATGCGCAATATCTCGCCGGCATGGCCTTCAACAATGCCAGTCTCGGTCATGTCCATGCCATGGCGCATCAGCTCGGTGGTTTTTACGATCTGCCCCATGGTGAGTGTAATGCGATTCTGCTCCCCCACGTCTGTAATTTCAACCTGATTGCCAAGATGGACCGCTTTGTCAAAATTGCCAGGTTGATGGGAGAAAACGTCGACGGTCTCTCCGCCCGCGAAGCTGCAGACCTGGCCCTCGCTGCAATTAAAAAGCTCTCGACCGATATAGGAATTCCGGCAGGATTGATAGAACTTGGAAAACGCTACGGCAAGGATGTCAGTGCCGGTGATATCGATACCATGACCGGCAATGCCCAAAAAGATGCCTGCGGAATGACCAATCCACGCACTCCCAACGATGATGATGTTAAGGCTATTTATAAAGCGGCATTATAAATGATGGCGTTGTAAAAAAATCATACGCTTTGTATGTGTTTTTTTACCTAACCATCCAAAATTGTATCAGTCTTTGAGATTACCATTATTCATTTACAGCATAATATTATGCGGGGTGCGGAGTTGTCCGCGCCCCGTCTTTTTCGTTATTAACAAGGAGCAGGCAAATGGCTGACAAAATATTTCGTGTGAACATGTCTGATTTAACCACCATGGTTGAGGATGTCCCGGCTGAGTGGGCAGGGCTTGGCGGCCGGGGACTGACCTCCAATGTGGTTGCCGCCGAGGTGGAACCGACCTGTCACCCATTGGGTAAAAAGAACAAGCTGGTCATTGCTCCGGGTTTGCTCTCCGGCACCCCGGCAGCCAACTCCGGCCGTCTTTCCTGTGGGGCGAAGAGTCCGCTGACCGGTACTATCAAGGAGGCTAATGCCGGTGGCACTTCAGCCCAGATGCTGGCCAAACTCGGCGTTAAGGCACTGATCATTGAAGGACAGCCATCGGAGGATAAATGGTATGGTCTTCACGTGGCTGAAAATGGTGTCACCATCAGTGAAGAAACCGAGTTGATTGGTATAGGCAATTATGAAGTAGTCCAGAGACTTAATGATCGTCTTGGCGAGAAATTCGGCGTGATTTCCATTGGCCCGGCCGGTGAAATGAAGATGGCTGCGGCAAACATTTCCATCAAAGATCCCGGATCAAGAATTCGTTCCAGCGGACGTGGCGGTCTGGGTGCGGTTATGGGCTCCAAAAAGATTAAATTCATTGCAGTGGAACCGACAGACAAAAAAGTTGAAATCGCCAAACCGGAGGAGTTTAAAACAGCCAACCGGGCCTTTGCCAAAGCACTGGTCGACAATCCGATCAGTCAGGCCCTTGGCCAGTACGGCACCAATGTTCTGGTTAACATCATCAATGAGGCTGGGGCGCTCCCCACCCGTAACTTTACCACCGGCCAATTTGATGGACATGAGGAAATTTCCGGTGAAACAATGTACGACACCATTGTCGCACGAGGCGGTAAGCCAAAGCACAACTGTCACCCCGGGTGCGTGATCAACTGTTCCCAGATTTACAATGACAAGGATAAAGCTTACAAAACATCTGGTTTTGAATATGAATCGATCTGGGCTTTGGGTGCCGATTGCTGTGTCGATAATCTCGATCATATCGCCGAGGCCGACTACATCATGGATGATCTTGGCCTTGATTCCATTGAGACCTCAGTTGCTTTCGGGGTCGCTATGGAGGCGGGACTGCTCTCTTTTGGGGACGGTGAGGCTGTCTGCCGGATTCTTCGTGACGATGTTGGAAAAGGTACGCCTGCAGGAAGAATTATCGGCGGCGGTGCAGGTAATGTCGGCAGGGCTTTTGGGGCCACCAGGGTACCGGTTGTTAAAAATCAGGCAATCCCCGCCTATGATCCTCGTGCTATCAAGGGCATCGGCATCACCTACGCCACCTCGACTCAAGGGGCTGACCACACCATGGGCTATACCATCGCCACCAATATCCTCGGTGTCGGCGGTACTCTTGACCCGCTCAGCCAGGAAGGACAGGTCGAGTTATCGAGGAATCTTCAGATCGCCACTGCTGCTATAGACTCCACCGGTATGTGTCTTTTTATTGCTTTTGCCGCATTGGATGACGGAAACTGTCTCCCGGCACTGATCGATATGATCAACGCCCGGTTCGGCATAGCGCTCACCGCAGACGATGTCACCAATCTCGGTATGTCCATTCTTAAAACAGAGCGGGCGTTTAACGCGGCTGCAGGTTTTACCAGCCATGACGACCGGCTGCCCGAATTTTTTAAAGAAGAGCCTATTGCCCCGCATAACGTTGTCTGGGATATTGATGATAAGACCATCGATTCCTTTTGGAATTTCTGATATTGCCCAGCTTTTTTCCAACCCGTTTCACGGTCGGCATCATCGCTTCACGCCTGATAGCGATGATGCCGACCGGATTCTTTTTCTGTTCTTCCCGGTTTCCGTCCATACATCTCAATGTCTCCAGACTGCTCGGCTTTTCTGAGCAGATGCGGGACATCCTTTCTCACGAAAAGAAGGTTCTTTGATTCCTCAGAAGTCTGTGCGATTTAAAGAACCTTCTTTTATCCCGTACCCTTGTAAAATTAAAATAAAAAGTGATATATTTTTACTGAGAAATATCTCGCAGCGTTTTTAGGTATGCACGAAAAGCTGACCAGGCATCAGTCGAGATCAGAAATATCTTAGCCGGGAGCCTGTTGTTAAGGACCCCCTCGGGAAGGAACTGCTTATCACTTTACCCGCACCTGTTAGCTCAGTTTACCCATGGGCCTGGATTGTGTTATTCGCGATGCTCGGTTTCCGGTTGTTTAGGTTAGCGTGTTTTCAGTGGCTCATTTGGGCTTGCTACATGTTCCACCTGGGAGTTGAATCCTGCTCCCGGCCCGGGACGTGGTGGTGTCTGCTGAGTAAGAGGAAAATCGACTTTCTGTCCGATGAGGACAAGGCGCCTGATGCTGACGATGCGCGGATTTGAACCCGTGAACTGAAATGACAGAAAACTGATGAAACACTGGCTCTTTTCCGTAACCAACTTGATGCTTTTCTTTGCCCTGCTGCTTGGGGCCGCGACGTTGTTTCAAATACCGCCGCTTGTTGCCGTCGAAAAACAACTGCTGACCCTGCGCGCCGGTCTCATTCCGGTGGCAGAAGAATCTCCGGTTATCAATGTTCAGATAACAGAAGGCGAGCTTTCACGCGGGACTCTCGCTGAATTGGTCGGGCGACTCTCAAAACAAAAAGTCCGGGCTATTCTGCTGCACCTGCCGTTATCCTCTCGTGCTGCTGAACAGCTGAACCAGCGACTAAGCACCCTGCGTAAAGAGTGGGGCCGATCTCCGGATGCTGAGCGCAACAGGCTGTGGCAGCGCATCGATAAGGATTTACGTACTTTAGAAGGAGAACTCGACACAGATGTCCGACTCGGCAGAGCGCTGCGTGAGGCAGGCAACGTGGTGTTGGTGACACCGGTACGCACCTTCGGAACAGAGGACGTGTCTTCGATACAATTACAGAGGCTGGCACTTCAGCTGGAGGTGTCGGACTGGACCTGGCAACAGCATCTCAAACATTTCTCTAATCCGGTTTCTACGCTTGGTCCGACTCTCCGTATTAAAGCGGCTCAGACGCCATGGGAAGAGCTGCGGCGTCAGGCTGCGGCGATTGGCTTTATCGCCGCAGGCGGAGAGGGGATACCTGGCGGGTCTTTGCTGCTGTCCGTTGAAGAACGTTACTTCCCTTCGGCAGCTCTTGCCGCCACGATGGTGAGTCACCAGACTTCGCTCAAATCTCTTGACGTAGTGTCACCGGAGCCCGGCGCTGTGCAGCTTTCGACCGGCAAGCGTCGCTACCCAATCGATCACAACCTGCGTTTATTGCCGCTGCCCGCAGCACTGTTACCCAAAGTGGCAAAGGTATCGGCGTCTGATATCCTCTCCGGGATCAGTGAGCCAGCTCCTCTGGAAGGAAAGATAGCGATTGTTGGTCTCTTTAGCCAACCCCAGGCTCAGGAATATTACGAGTCTCTGCTGCTCAGCCAGATGCTTGGCGATTTTCAACTGTCCCGACCGGGATGGCTGCCCCTGGTCGAACTGCTGGTGTTGTTTTATTTTGCTTTTCTCCTCTGGCTGGTGGTGCCGCGGTTGCCAAGGCGTATTGCCGTGGTTCTCATGGGGTTGTTTGTTCTGGTGTGGCTCGCAGGTGCAACAATCCTGCTGGTTAATATCGGTTGGTGGTTTCAGCTCACCCCGCCGTTGCTGCTGACGGGCCTCGGTCTGTTGCTGTTACAGTTCACACGACTTATGGGTGAGCGTCGAGCAACACTGAGCAAACTGCATTGCAATCTGGGAAAAATGCTGCAGGAAAAAGGTTTGCTCGATAAAGCGTTGGAAAAGTATCAGGCCTGCCCGCCAGATGATGCAACGGCACGTGACCTGATCTATCATCTGGGTCTCGATTTCGAACGCAAACGACGATTCGGAGAAGCTCTTCGGGTGTACGATTATCTGGCACAAAATGGCCGATACAAAGACATCTCCGAGCGCCAGAAACGGCTGCGCCAGAATGGCGCCAATATCTCGCTCGGGCGACAGAGCAGGGACGCCACCGTGGTGCTTGAAAAGGGAGTCGTTCATCCCACTCTGGGGCGTTATGAAGTTGTCAGTGAGCTTGGGCAAGGTGCCATGGGGACCGTTTATCTTGGTCGGGACCCGAAGATTAACCGTGAGGTGGCGATCAAGACGCTGGCCTACTGCGGGGTTGAGGATACCCAGTTGCCGATGGTTAAAGAGCGATTCTTTCGAGAGGCAGAGGCTGCCGGCCGACTCAATCATTCCGGTATCGTAACTATTTTTGATGCCGGAGAAGAGCACGATCTTGCATATCTGGCGATGGAGCTCCTTAACGGAGAAGATCTCTCGGAATATTGTAAACCCGCTACGCTGCTGCCGGTGGCTGAGGTGATGGAAATTGTCGCTGATATCGCGGAGGCCCTGGCGTATGCCCATAGCAATAAAGTTGTACATCGCGATATTAAGCCGGCCAACATCATGCGGCAGCGTGATGGTTCGGTGAAGGTTACCGATTTCGGTATCGCCCGGGTGGTCTCCGATTCTCAGACCCAGACCGGAATGGTTTTAGGTACACCGAGCTACATGTCCCCCGAGCAGGTTGCAGCCAAAAAAGTAGACGGCCGATCAGATCTGTTTTCTCTCGGTGCGGTCTGCTATGAACTGTTGTGCGGAGAGAAGGCCTTCATTGGCGATAGTATGGCTTCGTTGATGTATAACATATCCAACCTCAGATACACATCGCTCAGAGAAAAGCGCAGGGGGCTACCCAAATGCAGTTACGATCTGGTTGAAATGCTGCTGGTCAAGGCAGTTTCACGCCGTCCGAAAAACGCGGCCATGGTCGCGGCTGCAGCACGTACCTGCAGTGAGAAAGTGAGAAATTGATGTATTTCGTTGCCGATGGCTGCAGTGATTGCGGCCGGGTACGTGATCATAACGAAGACACGTTCCTGATTGATAGCAAACAGGGTCTGTTTGCAGTGGCCGATGGTATGGGTGGACATGCGAGTGGAGAGGTTGCCAGTGCCCTGGCGGTTGAGACAGTATTTAAAACTCTGCTTGGTCGTGAAGGATCTAAAGCAGAGCCTTGCAATGAAAAGTCTCTTCAGACCACTATTGAGCTTGCCAACAATACTATTTATAACGATGCCAAGGCATACCCGGAGCGTAAAGGGATGGGCACAACCTTGACCTTTATATGCTGGGATCGTCGTCGGTTTTATTTCGGACATGTAGGCGACAGCCGTGCTTATCGATTGCGCGGACATCAACTGACCCTGTTAACGAGAGATCACACCTGGGTCAATATGCAGGTGAGGGCCGGAGTGCTTTCACAACAGGAGGCTGAACATGCCCAAATGCGGCATGTCCTGGTCAAGTCTCTGGGAACCGAGCCTGAGATAGAGCCTGACATCTTTCCTGTCGACGTACAACCAAAGGATCGTTTCCTGCTCTGCAGCGACGGGCTCAGCGATCTTGTCGATCATAATGACCTGCAGAGCATCCTTGCCGGTAAAGGGACTCTCGCGGGGATCTCCAGGCGTTTGGTAGAGAAGGCAAATGAGTTGGGGGGGCGCGACAACATTACTGCAGTCGTGATTGACTGCTACGATAAGCAATGGAAATCAACATTACAATCAACCTTAGAGAGAATACGGAGGTAACCATGCTGCAAATCCAGCTTAAATTCAACAAAAGCGTCCTAAAGGTTATTCAAAGCGACAAGGCGGAAATCACTATCGGGCGGAACGCGAAAAATGACATCCAGATCGATAATCTGGCGGTGTCCAACTTTCACGCCAGGGTTCTGTATCGGGACGGCCAATATTCTATTGAAGATCTCAATAGTACTAACGGCACCTATATCAATGAGAAAAGAATCGACAGATGGGACCTGCAGGATGGAGACACTGCCAGCATCGGCAAGCATTCCCTGATATTCCTGTTAGAGGGAGGAGCGGGTGCCGGCGCAGGAATGAGCGGATTCGACATGGATCAGACCATGATGCTCGATACCGAGAAACAGCGCGAACTGTTAGAAAAGGCCAAGCTCTCTTCATCCGGGTCGGCGGCAAGTCATGATGTGCAGGAAGGTGAGATCAGCCAGGAAAAGTAACAGCTGGCCGCACACCATTCCAAAATCTCTATAGGAGAGAGCAGTCAAGACGATTGATCCGCATACGAGTGACTTGGATATCTGACAGTAATTCTCACCACCCGTCTCACGGCTGACATCATCACATCATACACTCTGAAAAGGTGATGTCGGCTGAGATATTTCTTGTTTTTTCTACCGGTTCCTTCTAAGTAATGTTCTCAGCGCCATTCTATTCGCGTAAAAAAGAGAGCGATGTTTATGCCATTATTTTTGTAGGGAAATAAGGTTTTTCACCATTTTCTCTCCTGAAAAACACTGCAAAAGTTTTCCAAAGTGCTCCTTGAGGACATCCATGCCATTTATCGGAGAAGTAATCGCTCTTACTACCGTGCTCTGTTGGACTTTCAGCGTTCAATTCTTCGCAGCCGCATCGAAGGAGGTAGGGGCGATCCCGGTGAATATTATTCGGATCTCCGTGGCTCTCTTTCTCTTCAGTATTCTTCTTCTATTGAAAGAGGGTAGCCCTTTCCCTCTTGATTTTCCAGTGCGAGCCTGGATTTTGTTGAGCCTTTCAGGCGTCATAGGATTTTTCATCGGTGATATCTTTCTCTTTAAGGCACTTGTCGAGCTGGGTCCAAGGATAACCATGTTGATTCAGAGCCTGGCCGCACCAACTGCTGCGCTGTTTGGCTGGATATTTCTTCATGAAAGCTATAGTCTGCATCAGTGGATCGGGATGTTTATAACTCTCGCCGGTGTCTCAGCAGTTATCCTTGAGAGAAGCAAGCAGTCATCTCCCGTCAAGAAGTTGAAAGTAACAAGGGTGTCCTGCCAGGGTGTTGTTTTCGGATTTCTGGCCATGCTCGGTCAGGCGGGCGGTTTGCTCCTCAGTAAGGCGGGGATGCAGACTGATTCTGGATATCTGGATGCCTTTTCCGCAACGCAGATCAGGGCTCTTGCCGCATTTATCTGCTTTATCACTTTTTTTACAGTGACCGGAAGATGGAAAAACGTCAGAACTGCACTGAATAACAGAAAAGCAGTAGCCTTTACCGCCATTGGTGCGGCGATCGGCCCTTTTTTAGGCGTCTCTCTGTCGCTTATGGCCTTGCATTATCTGGCAACGGGAGTTGCCTCCACCTTTTTTTCCTTGATCCCGATCTGTATTATTCCCTTTTCAATTTATCTCCACAAAGAGCATGTCTCCCTTCGGGCGATTGCCGGTGCCGTCACGGCTGTTTTCGGGGTGTACCTTCTTGTGGCCTGATATGTATCGGAGAATTCAACAGGCGTCATGGATTAATTTTGTCTGTTGAGGATGAAACTCCGATAATAAACTTCAGGAGAGTCTATCACTATTTTTGGGACGAAGGCATACTCTTTTCCACGAGCCGATAACCTTCATCGGTTAATTTTTTAAGGTCATCGCAACCTTTGCGGTACGCTTGCAGCCACTCTTCGATGGCGCTTTTTGTCTCGGCAGGGACATCATCGGTTGATTGATTTAAAAACGTATAAAACAGGAATTTGTTCTGTTCATAGGCGCTCATCATCATGGTGTAATTGTAATCAAAAGCCATTTTGTTGGTTTGCATTATCTGCTTAAGGGATTGTATCTTGTCCTTGTCCATGGTCATGCTCCTTTTTACATATCCAATCAAGTTGTATGTTGTATCGAGTTTATCATTGTGTATATGCCGCCCATGCTAAAAATAGAGACGATGACTCCAGATATCTTCTTCCAGGCTCTTCTTGTCTTCCTGGAGGGCCAGATACATTGACGCGTTCTGGATAGCCAGCGCACCGGTATGGGCAATAGCCTCCATAACTGTTAGAAAGTCTTGAGGATATCCACGAATGCACTCCGAAAAGAGCCGCATTACACCGATAATTTTTTCCCTGGATCGGATGGGGACGCATACCATGGAATTGATGCCTTCCGCTTTGGTTTCCTCGGGATATTGCAGCCGCTTGTCTTGAGAAACATCCGCTATAACGACAAGGTTGCCCCTTAGTGCTTCGGTAATGCTTTTTTCGGATGATACGGGACCCTTTTTTAAAAAGGTTTCGCTCAGGCCGTAGCTGGACACTATCTCCAAAGAGTTGGTGTCTTCGTTGAGGAGCCGGATGCTGACGCCTTTCATGCCAAAAGCCTTGCAGGATTTTTCGGACATATTGCGGAGCACTTCTTTGATATCGAGGCTTGAGTTGATTGCCGAGGAGAGTTCCAGAAAGAGTGCAGAATTTTTCTGTATCCGTTCCACCAGGCGGGCTTTTTTAAGGGCAATGCCTCCATTGGCTGCCAAGGCCTTCAAAAAGACGACTTCCTGGTCCGTGAACTTTCGTCGATTGGCCGTATAGAGAGAAAGCAGGCCGATTTGGTGGCTGTCCACTATTACGGCTACCGTCATAATGGAGGCTATTCCTTCCTCTCTTTTGGCTTCATGGTTTTCAAGCCGCGGGTCACTGGTGGCATCTTCAAACTCGACATGTCCTAATTTTTCCAGAGTCGCGACCAGTTTTTTCGCTTTTAGCGGGTTGGCGTGCATGTATTTGTCGGATAAACCGAAGCTGGCCTTGGGAACAAATATGTCCTGTTTCTGATCTGCCAAAAACAGGCAGGCGGCTTTAGCGTTCATGGTTTCCGTGGCGCTTTGCACAATCAGCTGCAGGAGTTCATCGACAGTGGCCGCTGTACCAAATGCCTGGCTGAGATTGCAAAAAGTCTGCAAATAATCTTTATCCGTAGTCATCAGCGCTCTCCTTTTGGTGATGGTTGTCAGCCGCTCTAATTCAGTTTGTTACACTTTTCGTTGTTGTCCGTATTTTTTTCGTTTTGGGCGTTGGAGTATCGCCCCTGGTTCTTTTTGCCGGCTGCTTGTCTCGCTCTAAGAGCCACTGGGCGATTTTCGGCGCAAATTCACGCTGATATTTGGAACTTACATAGATGCCGATGTGGCCGGTATTCAGGCAAATATCTTCCGTGTCCTTGCTGCCCACCTTGCCGGTGAGCTGTTCGCAGGCTTCGGGGGGAACAAGATGGTCGAATTTTCCATAGATATTGAGCAAAGGCATGGTCAGCTTTTGTAAATTCACCTGCTCGCCCCCCACCACCATTTTGTTTTGGATCAGCAGATTTTTCTGGAAGCAGTCCCTGATGAATTCACGAAAGGTTTCACCTGGGATATCGGGACTGTCAAAGATCCACTTTTCCATACGGATAAAATTTTCAACAAACTGTTTGTCATCCAGCATTTCGTAGAATCCAACATATTTGTCGATCATGAGCCGGGCGGGGTTGAGCAGTAAAAAACCAAAATTCAAGAAATCGCCCGGGATGTTGCCGAAGGTGTCGGTGGTCTGATCGACGGGTACCTTGCGCATCCAGAGATTTAAAAGGCCGGTATCAATATCAAAGGAGGTTGGGGTAACCGTGGTGATCAAATTCAGGATCTTTTCCGGATGCAGGGCGGAATAGATGACGCTGAACGTGCCGCCCATGCAGATCCCCATGAGGTTGATCTTGGGCACCTTGTCGCGATCACGAATAAAATCGACGATATCATTGATGTAGACATTCACATGGTCGTCGATTCCAAGAAAACGATCTTTTCGGGTAGGATAGCCCCAGTCGATCATATAGAGATCCACACCCTGTTCTAAAAAGTTTTCCACCACACTGCGGCCCGGCTGAAGATCCAGCATGGTTTCCCGGTTAATCAAGGCATAAGTGAGCAGCAAGGGTGTTTGGATTTTCTTTTTTTTCCATGGCTTATAGTGTTTAAGCTTCACCCTGTCCTGCTGGTATACAACCTCATAGGGGGTAGTGGCGATATCGGCTTTCAGGTCTCCGAGAAGCACATCCGCAACCCTGCCCATTCTCTTTTGGGCGGATTCAGCTTCCTCAGCCATGTTTTTCATGATCAGATCAACCGGTATTTTAGGTTGTGTCGTCATGTCATCCCCCTTAATTGTTGAGTTTGCGGATATCGCTGTTATTTCTTCTCTAAGAGGCGCACCCGCTTTTTTAGAAGGTAAATTTCCTTGGACAATTCATCCAGGTCCTGGTTGGTAGGGATGTTTACCTGTTTTAAGAGATCATTGATTATGGATTGCCGAGCCTCGACAAACTCATTCAAGGCACAGAGGGATTTGCCCATGAGATCGGCATATTCAGGCTGCTTGAACAGCTCCATGTAATGACCTTCCAACAGCTTTATCCATAAATTATAATAGGTTTTGGATTTCTCATCCACTGGCCCTGTTTCGGTCATCTCCGTCATTTTTTCCTGGAGACTTTTAAATGACTTTTCAATAGGCAGATAAAGCATATGCAGAAATTCCGACAAGACCAATTGCAGACTATTCTGCTTGTCGATGGCCTGCAGCATCCGCTCCTGGTGGAGCCTGCTCAGTCCGATCTGGGGAATCTTCAGGTATCGTCTGAATTCGTTCTCATAGGTTTCAGTCAAACTCTTGATCAATTCACTATCCAGTTCCTGAATATCTGCTGAAGTAAGGGACGCACTCCGTTTTTTAATCCACTCACCTGCCTGGGCCTGCAAACTGGTCATGCTCTGTAAGCACGTCTCTGTAAACACAAGAGCAATGCCCGGCATCATCCCAGTGGCCTTAGTATAATGTTCCAGTTCTGATGGTTCGCTGATGGCTCCAAACATGGTCTGCCACATTTTGAGGCTGGTTTGCAATGATTCAGCTACCCGCCCTTTCGATTGCCCTTGCTCCCTGAACTCTGCTGCCTGAAACATTTCGGTCCATGGTTTGAAAAGAGGAGTCAAATACTCAAACAGCATCTTTTGCTGGTCATGAGGGCCAGGGCCTTGATCCATGGGCGTTTCTTTTTTATCCGGCATGTCGTTTCCCCTACTCCTGAAGTTAGTGCCTTGTTCCTGATTTCCTGTTCATCAGGGTTAGATATGTTGCCTGACCATGATCATCATCCGGCTCTGTCGATATCGAACGAGAGATGTCATGCCCGGCTTGATCTCATGTCGAATCATTTGACATGTTAAGGCGACAAGGATATTGCTTTTTCTTGAGGGGAGGAACCGTTGTTTCCACCGTGGCGGGGAAGGAGGAGTTACAATGGTCACTCATGACTGTAGCTGTTCGTGGCATCTGTGCCTCCTGGGAAATGATGTTGTATTATTTGATAAACTCGTAAAAACCTCAATCGGGATTAGAGCAGCTTTCATGAAAAACAGCTGGATCCCACTGCGCCGTGCAGAAGTGCTCAACAGACCAAGCGGATTAATCAGTAAAATTATCAAAAAAAATCATTATTATTTAATAATAGCTCATTTCAGGACCTCAAGGAAAGAAAAATTTCAACAAATGAGGTCAGTCTGGCCCAGGGAGCCTTTATACTTCAAGACAGGGAGTTGCCCCGATCTGTCCATTCACTTTTCCTATTATCTCCATAAACAGCATGGATCCTTTCGGGCTATCGGCAGTGCCGTCACTGCAGTGCTTGGTGTGCATCTCCTTAAGTTTTAAGCTTTTTCAACATGCATAAATACTCTTGCAACGGTATGTTGTGTCAGAATGTCATTGAAATGGCAGCCTTGGTACTACTATAAACATCTTTACCATAAAGATAGGAGAGCGATGCTGCGTCTCATAATAACAGGAATTCTTGCCGCGCTGTTTTTCAGCTCCACCTTTGTGCTGAACAGAGCGATGAGCCTTGACGGGGGACACTGGCTGTGGACTGCGTCGCTGAGGTATGGATGGATGTTGATTCTGCTGTGTATCTGGTTGGCTGTTACCGGCCGTGCGGCTTTAGGGATACAGGCATTGAAGCTTTTCCGCAAGCATTGGCTTTTTTGGACTATTGCCGGCAGTGTGGGCTTTGGCATCTTTTACGCACTTATCAGTTTCAGTGCATCCTATGCTCCCGGCTGGGTTGTGGCGGCAACCTGGCAGATGACTATTCTGGCAACACCTGTTGTGCTGCTTCTCTTCGGGCGCAGAGTGTCGTTATTTGCTCTGCTGTTCACCCTCATTGTCTTTGCAGGTGTTGTTATAATAAACGTTGAGCAGGCCACGGCCGTACCGCTTCGCGATGTGCTGCTCGGCGCCTTACCTGTATTGGGTGCAGCATTTGCCTACCCCTTAGGTAACCAGATGGTTTGGGAGGCAAGGATAAGAGTCGACGTGCAGTATACGCCACCGATCAGACGCTGGGTTCCAACCATTGATCATCCGGCAATGGACGATGCAATCTGCCGTGTTCTGCTGCTGACCCTCGGATCTTTACCGTTCTGGGTTGTGCTCATACTCTGGTTTGTCCCGCCCGTTCCAAGTGAAGGCCAGGTTTTCACGACACTGCTTGTTGCTCTTTTTTCCGGGGTTGCCGCAACAAGCCTGTTCCTTGCCGCACGGCATATGGCAAAAAGTCCGTCCGAACTGGCCGCTGTAGACTGCACGCAATCGATGGAAGTGGTTTTCTCTCTTGCAGGCGAGGCCCTTTTGCTTGGCGGGGCACTTCCCGGCGTAATGGGCTGGACGGGCATCGCCTTGACCCTTCTGGGGCTGGTGCTGTATCTGCAGATGCAAAAAGTGTGATGGCGTCGTAGATTGTCTAATCTCCGTCATTGTCGGTTTCTGGCAGACCCGCACCATTCAGTATATACAATTGCGACCATGCCGGAAAAATCGCAGTGAAAATGGTTTCCAGCCGATGACTGCCAGGCTGTCTTTGCAGGAGGTTATTAATCCATGGGGATAAAACCATACCCCTGGGCATGGTATCCGATCATCGATACATAGCCGTTGGCGACAAGAGCCACCTCCGGGAGAAAGTCGGCAACATCGATATCCTCAAATCCTGCGGCGATACGACACTGTTCCAGAGCAATTCCTAATGCGCTTAATTTTTGAACCATTGTCGCGATGCTTTCTTTTTCGGGGAGATCAATGTCCAGAACATAATCTGTACCTTTGGTGATATAGTTGCTTGCCTTGCCTCGTATGCCGACGACAAAGGTGGGGGTGACGCCGGCTGTTACCAGCTGATTGTAGGTCTTCTCGACAAGCTGGAGCCGAATAAGAAGCAGTTTCGGATTGCCAACAGTAACATCAAAATACGCTTTGGTTTCTTTTAGTCCTTTGAGTGCATTGTCATTATTGTAAACAACCTTTTGTGCGCCAGCAATTGAGGCTGTCGTGAACAAAAGAATTGAAGCCAATATCAGAAATATTTTTTTCATATCTTATCACCTTATTTCAGACCGAATATTTTTTTAGCAGCCCAATTCCAGCGGTTTGATGATTTTTAATGCTTTGTTGTTCTTTTCTCTGGGCTGATACCAAACTTTGATTTTTTGACGAATCTTCAGTTCCTTCAATTTATAGAATCCTTCCAGGACTGTTGCTTCATCAATAAAAATTGTAATGTTAGAGCCTTTTTTCTGTTTGAACGTGACTGTTTGATTTTCTGGTGAGATTGAGCGTACTATACCTGTTGCATACAGGTATTGATCCGTTGAGACGTCTTCCTCAAATTGCGCCCCGCAGAGAGATGATATGAGGAATAAGCAACAGAAAAAGAGGGATGTGGAGCAGAACACCGAGGTGGAAAATGGTAAATATTTCATTATCGAGTTTCCCGCAGAGATGAGTCTATAGTTTGTGACCCTCAGGTTCCTTGGGCCCTTTATTTATCAATTAATCACTGAATTGGATCCTCGCAATATTCCAGGATGCTGCAGTAATAATTACCCCATATATTCCTTGTTAGAGCTGCTCCTGAGAATATGTGAGTGATTGACAGGCTGGTGTTTAGGAATGGGTGCTCTGTTTAAAGAGGTTATAGAGTTCTTTTTGATTGTGAATAAAGTGTATGCCTACCTTGAAGGCCGGCTTGCGGAGATGCACGCACGAATCCATCCATACCGACCGGGCTGCGATAGTCACCTCATCTTCAATGCCATCCAGATCCTCGGGATGAAGAAGCAAATTGAAGCGGTCGCTGTTTAACGTACTGTAAAATAGATGTTTACCGTTGATGACCAGTTTGGGGAGGATCAGGCAGGCCCCCTGCGGGGAGAAATTGATTACGGTCGTGCTGATTGAGCCTGGAAGAGGTAAGCCCGAATGTTTATCCTGCAGCCCGACGCTCATACTCAGGTCATGCTCAATCCTGGGAGATCTGAAAAGGAAGGGTACCATAATCAATTTTTTAGCACAGCCTCATCTTTCATCCGAAATGAGCTTTCTCGAAATATCGAGGCTGTAAATTCGTCTTAATGTGTCTTTCAGTCGGCAGATGTTTCCTGTACGCTCGCAGAATTATTCGCGTTGCTATTGTCGTTTCCACTTTCATTCCCACAAACAAGAACCATAAAACCATAAAACGTCAGGTCTTATTAATAATTCAGGTTTATTTTTTGATAAAGCAGTTACGGCTAACCCTCGGGGGAGGGAGCGCTCCACCCGCGGATGTTTCACATATGAGCTATCACGTTGAGATGAAACGCTTAAAACCTGAAAAGCAGATCACGGAATGAGCAGCAGTAAAAAACTCTCATGCCAGCTTACACCATGTCATGTTCGAAGGTTATCAGACATTACATTTTGATTGTATGCAATTGAACAAATTCTGTCAAATTATACTATACTAACGAGTGGATAGATCATCTGTGGTGATTGATGAACAACAATGTGAAAAGGTGCCTTTTGCAGAGCATCTCTATTAAGAGTTTCTATATTATTTCCAATGGTTCCAGTTGCTTATTTTTTGACTGCGGCCACTTTTGACTGTATATTATGGTATTTATTGGGGCAAATCTTGCTGAAAACATTTAATTTTTTTTTGTCAAAGGGAGCCTTCTTTGGAAGGCTGCATGATCTTGAGAGCCCCCTTTTAGATTTTGTCTGTGCATTAAAGAATGATTTTTTAGCTCAAATTAATTGACAGGTTTGCAGGGTGCGCCCAGTATCTCTTCATAGAAGAGCACTCCGAAATTGTCGCAGTCACCTTGCAGCGATATTCTGAGAAATCGAATGCAACTACTCATCGGCAAAACAATACGTGGCAAAGTCGATAAGCAAAAAAATGCCGATGGCAGTAAAGTTGAAAGGAGCAATGTCCTTAGAGAGAGATAGTTTTCTCATGTGCAGCGAGAAGACTATCTGTAACATATGAACCTTTTATTGTTATTCTAACAGAGGAGACGAGCATGAAACTGACTTCGTATTTGAAACGTGCAGCAGCGGCGGCCATAGCGGTTACCTTCCTGAGTGCGGGCAACCTTCAGGCAGCCGATGACAAAAACTATCTGCTGGCAACCGCAAGTACCGGAGGCACTTACTATCCGGTTGGCGTTGCTCTTTCCACCCTGACCAAGGTCAAGCTTCAACCGGGCCATAAAATCGGCATGTCGGCCATCAATTCCGCCGGTTCCGGAGAGAACATCAAACTGCTGCGCGACAATGAGGCCCAGTTTGCCATCCTCCAGGGACTCTATGGGTACTATGCCTGGAATGGAAAAGGACCTCTTGCCCAGGACGGTCCACAAAAGGAACTGCGCTCTGTGTCCATGCTTTGGCAGAACGTAGAGCATTTCACGGTTCTGACAGACAAGGCGAAGACCGGCACCATCTCAGATATGGTCGGTCTGAAAGGTGAGCGGATGTCCCTTGGCAAAAAAAACTCAGGCACCATCGGTTCAAACGCGGTCATACTCAGCAATCTCGGAGTTGACATCGAAAAAGATTACAACCTGGTCTACGTCGGTTACGGGCCAAGTGCCGATGCCCTTCAAAACGGGCAAATCGCCGGTATGTCAACTCCTGCAGGTGTTCCTGCCAGTGCCGTCACCAGGGCTCTTGCCTCCATGGGAAGCAAGGCAACCCTGCTGGGTTTCACCGAAGAGCAGGCCAAGCAGGCAGATGGCGGCCTCGGTCTCTGGGTTCCTTATCTTATTCCGGCTACCGCCTATCCCGGTTTGGAAAAAGACGTGATGACCATCGCTCAGCCCAATTTTCTCTCTGTCCGTGCTGATATTGACGATGAAACTGTTTATCTCATCACGAAAACAATTTATGAGAATCTGCCCTTCCTTAACGCAATTCATAAGGCGACTACCGCCATGAGTACAGACAAAGCACTAGCCGGGCTTCCTATGCCGTTGCATCCGGGGGCAGCCCGCTACTACAGGGAAATTGGCCTCACTATTCCCGAAAACCTTGTTGTTAAATAATAGGCGGTCAACGGTCCACCATCCATTGCGTCCGGTCCGGTCAATCGGAATGGACGCATGGAGGTGGACATATATCTGATGTGCAGCGGCAGCGGGCGCTGGAAACCAAGATTACTGGTATCTGATGGCCACCGGCAAGGAGGGCAATTTTGGAACAAAGCGAGATTTTTCAGTCGTATAAAACCGGGGGCAAAGAGAAAATTATTTTTGTGCTGGCGATAGCAGTTTCTCTTTTGCACGTGTATTTCAATATCATCACGGTTTTGCCAAGCCTCTGGCAGAATGCCTTACATTTTTCTGGTTTTTCACTGCTCTGTTGTTTGACCTCTCCTATAGGTGGGCCTCGCCGAAAGAACAAATGGTTGCTGGCTGTCGATTTGATTCTGGGAATTTCGGCTGCGACTGCGGCGGTGTATATGATTTCCATGGAAGATGCGATTTATGCGCGAGGCGTTCATCTCTCTTCGGCTGAATGGGTTGCCGGCTCGGTTCTGATTTTCACTGCATTGGAGTTTACCAGAAGGACCACCGGCTGGGTCATCCCCCTTCTCATCGTCTTGGCACTCACCTACGTGGGCTGGTGGGGAGCAATGCTGGACGGTGTATTCAGGTTCACCGGGCTCAGCACGGAAACCATCCTCTTCCGCTCCGTTTATGGCGACGACGGGTTGTTCGGCAACATTGCCCTGATTTCTTCCACCTTTGTTTTTATGTTCATTCTTTTTGGGGCTTTTCTGCTTCGCTCCGGTGCCGGGGCCTTTGTCATTAATCTGGCCCGCGCCGTGGCCGGAAAGACTGTTGGGGGACCAGGCCTGGTTGCGGTTTTTGCCTCAGGGTTGACTGGCACCATCTCCGGTTCGGCCGTTGCCAATACCGCTTCCACCGGGGTAATCACTATTCCTCTCATGAAAAAGGCCGGATTTGACCCAAAATTCGCTGCCGGGGTCGAAGCAGCGTCCTCCACCGGGGGACAGCTTATGCCGCCTATAATGGGTGCCGGGGCCTTTGTCATGGCAAGCTACACCCAGATTCCGTATACCACCATAGTCACCGTCTCCATCCTGCCGGCCATCCTTTACTTTGCCAGCGTGGCTTTCTATGTGCGCATTGAAGCCAAAAGATGCAACGTTAACATGATGGACGATGAGGAAGTAAGGCTCCTTGATGTTCTCAAAGAGGGTGGACTGCCATTTCTGCTGCCGATCTGTGCATTGATCGGTATGCTCATCTATGGCTTTACCCCAACATATGCAGCTGGTATCTCGATACTGGCAGTCATCGCCGCCTCCTGGCTTACGCCGAACAAGATGGGGATCCGCGCGATTATGGAGGCTCTCGCCCTTGGGGCAAGGAATATGGTCATGACCGGAGTCCTGCTGTGCAGCGTTGGCCTGGTAGTCAACGTTATAGCGACTACCGGCATCGGCAACACCTTCTCGCTGATGATAACCGAGTGGGCGGGAGGCAGTCTGATAATCGCCATTATTTTGATTGCCCTTGCCTCCCTGGTCCTCGGCATGGGCTTGCCGGTAACCGCAGCGTACATCGTGCTGGGCACTCTTTCTGCCCCGGCGCTCTACAATCTGATCGTTGATTCCCAGATAACCGAAATTATGACCAAGGGTCTTCTGTCCGAGGAGGCGAAAACCATCTTCATGCTGGCCCTGCCTGAAAAAGCCGCTTTGCTCAGCCGGGCAATGTCCCTTGAAGAGGCCAGGGCCATACTTGAAGCTGTTCCCCTGGAACTGGCTGGGACCATACGCGACATGGCTATTTCTCCACATACCGCAACCTTTGCCCTGCTTTCGGCCCATATGATCATCTTCTGGCTCAGTCAGGACAGTAATGTCACCCCTCCGGTATGTCTTGCGGCCTTTACCGCAGCAGCCATTGCCAAGACTCCGCCGATGCAGACCGGTTTCTATTCCTGGAAACTCGCCAAAGGCCTCTACATCGTGCCCATCCTTTTTGCGTACACGCCCATGCTTGGCGGCAGCTGGGCAGATGATTGCACTATCTTCTTTTTTACTATAATCGGTCTGTATGCCTTTGCCGGAGGATTTCAGGGTTTTCTGGAGAACCGCCTTACTCCGCTTTTGCGCATACTCTCGCTTGCTCTGGCATTTTTCCTCATCGCACCATGGCCGACACTTATCCATGCTGCGGCGGCAGCGATTTTCGTTGTCCTTTTCTTTTATAATCTCCAGCAGAGCCCCAAAGAGAACATCCCTGAGCAAAAGACAGCATCGTCACCATGAGCATACATACTACTTTTCAGATACCCTATGGAGATGATCGGCTTGCCCTCTCGCTGCCTGCCCCCACCAGGCAGCTTACGCAGCGGGAGCCGGTAAAAGTTATCTCTTCTATCCTTTTCCAAGAAAGGTTAAATGATTTTTTGCGTCAAACCCCTCTTGACCTTGCTCGTCCGGTTCTGGTTCTGGCAGACAAAACCAGGCTCTGCGGCTATCCGGAGTATTTACCTCTTCTCATTTCCGGCCTTAAACAGTATGGAATGGATCCAGCCAATTTGAAAATTATCATCGGCTACGGCACTCATCCCCGGCAAAGTGACGAGGAATGCAGGCGGGGATATGGAGAAGTGTTCGATCACTATCCTTTTATTCACCATGATTGCGAGCAGGCTGCTGGTTTCAAAGAACTCGGTTTCACCACAAGAGGCACCCCGATCCGCTTTCGACGCGACCTCCTGGAGGCCAGTGCGATACTTACCATGGGGGCGTTATCTCACCATTATTTCGCCGGATACGGCGGCGGCCGAAAGCTTGTTTTTCCCGGCTGTGGCGAGCGTGATGCCATCTACAGGAACCACGGTCTTTACCTTGACAGTGATGCGGGGACGATGGCCGGAGGTTGCCAGCCGGGTAGCCTTGACGGCAACCCTCTTGCAGAAGATTTATTCGAAATCGAAGATAAACTGCAGGCTGATCTTGCCATTCACGGCATCCTCGACTCCCATGGCAATCTCTGTAATTTGCTCCTTGGCAGCGGCCGAAAAAGCTTTCTTCACGCCTGCAGTCTCCATGGTGAGCACTGTGAGGTTGCTTCACCCCGGTTTGATGTTGTCATTGCTTCCTGCGGCGGTTTTCCAAAAGATATTAATTTTATTCAGAGCCACAAAGCCATTCACAATTCGGCAATGTTTGTTCGGGACGGCGGCTTGCTTCTTATTTATGGGGAATGTCGGGATGGGGTAGGTTCAAAGACCTTTCTGCCGTGGTTTACAATGGGTTCCTTTGAGACGGCTTTCAAGGAGTTGTCCCGCCATTATCAGGGCAATGGTGGAACTGCACTGGCCATGATGACTAAACTTCAGAGGATACGTATCGGCATGGTCACCAGCCTAGATGATGAGACCTGCCGGTTGATCGGCCTGGAACAGTGGTCCCATGAACAGATCTCAGACTATCTGGCCCACCGACCAAAAGAAGAAACTACAGCCTATATACCCAATGCAAGTCTCACTGTAAAAAAGATTGAGCCAGAGGGGAGAACGATCTCCAATCTGTAAAAAAACATCATGGTAAAGTAGTTGACTTCTGATCTTTACCATTGCAAAATCGGATTATTATGGGTGTTCCGTATTGGTTAGAAAATAGATTACAGCGAAGCTGTGACTGGTTTTATACAAAATATCCTCAGACTCTGCCGAGTATACAGCGTCTGGAAGAGTGCAAGATTGTTTCACATCGGGGAGAACACGATAATAAGCACGTATATGAAAACACCGTACCCGCCTTTGAACGCCTTGCAGACAGAGGGGTTTGGGGGATTGAATTTGATATCCGGTGGACTCGGGATTTAGTTCCTGTTGTTTTCCATGATTCTGACTGCAAACGCTTGTTTGATTCGGATATTTGTATCAGAGAAATAACGGCGAAAGAACTGAGAGCTCACCTTCCGCTCATTCCTTTCTTGAAAGAGGTGATCCAGCGCTTTGGAAAAAAATTTCACTTTATGGTGGAACTCAAAACAGAAACGTATCCTGACCCTGTTTATCAAAATCAAATATTACAAAATCTTTTTGCAGAACTGGAGCCTAAAGCGGATTATCATTTTATTTCACTTAATCCCGAGATGTTTCAGTTTGTTCAGTTTGTTCCAAACGATACGTTTCTCCCCGTGGCGGAGTTGAATGTGAAACAGATGAGTGCGATCTCTCTTCAGAAGGGATATGGGGGAGTTACAGGACATTACCTGATGATTACCAATGAAATTGTTCACAAACAGCATCGCGCAGGTAAGCAGACGGGGACAGGGTTTATCTCTTCCAGAAATTGTCTCTGTCGTGAGCTCAATCGTGGTATTGAATGGATATTCACCAACAATGCCGTAGAATTGCAGGTTATTCACAAAAAATTATTAGCTGATGTTGCCACCCGTTAACTGAGTAGAATTAAACCTCTGGCACTATTAAATATCCGTCCTGATATAACTGGAGAGTTGGTAAAGAGGAAAAAGAACGAGGCTGTTGTGTCGAACCAGCCCAGGTCTATAGATCTTAAAGCGTTCAAGGATCCAGGACTATATCTTGCGGTCAGCCTGCTGCTGGCGACACCGACCATATGGCGTATCGCTGTCATCACTGAAAAAAACACTCTGACCGGGTATGGTGAACCTGCCTGGTCGCTCCTGTCGCAAAAAAACGCATCTCTTGAAAAATTGCAGTATGTGTATGATGGTTAGTGTAACGCTGAGAGGTTGTAAAGTAGCAGAGTAGCTGACACCATATTATAACGTAAAGTGGGGGATTCATGGAGCACAGCGGCTCAATTCTCTTTATCTTTGGAGCAACCGGTGACCTGGCTGCAAAAAAAATTCTTCCTGCACTGCAGCAATGGAATGTTGATGAAACGCCCTTTAAAAAGATCTGGTGCCTGGGCAGACGGCAGCTTGACGAAAAAGACTATATCTCCCTGATTGAAAGCAAAGGGGATTTTCGCCTCAGCGAGACTCTGAGAAACCGCATAGGTTACCACAAACTTGAATTCGAAGATTTTGAAGCCTACGAATCACTGGCTCAGCGACTTCCGGAAACAACACAGGCAGCAGCGCGGCTCTTTTTTCTGGCTGTTAAACCAGATGCCTTTCATGGTATTGCAGCCAATCTTTATAAAACCGGTCTCTTCTGCAAAGGAAAATCCACCCATCGCCTGCTTTTTGAAAAACCCTTTGGCGAGAGTCTTGAATCGGCCAGGGAAATCCAGTCTCGGTTGGCAGCGAATGCCGATGAGGAGCAGATATACCGGATTGACCATTATTTAGGCAAGGAAATGATTCGCAATGTCCTCGCCATCCGCCTCGCTAATCGGATATTTTCCGAGAGCTGGCACAGCCGGGCTATCGAGACTGTTGAAATTACCAGTGTTGAGACGGCAGGGGTGGAAGAACGATTAGATTATTACGACAAAGCCGGTGCCATTAACGATATGGTGCAGAGCCATCTTTTGCAGATGCTGGCTCTGGTAGCAATGGAAACTCCTGAAAATCTTGAATCCGAGCCCATCCGCAGACAAAAACTGAGTATTTTAGAGCATGTAAAGCTGGAGCCGGAGTGCAGGCCGATAATCGGACAATATCAGGGGTACAAGCTGCAGGCAGACGGTTCAACTACGGAAACCTACGTGGAAGCGGTCCTGCAGGTTGATATCCCGCAATGGCATACAACCCGGTTTATCCTGAAAACAGGAAAGAAGCTTGGAGAGAAAAGGACTGAAATCCGTCTGCTCTACCGGCCCAATTCTCTGTGCCTGAGTTGCTCTGAGAGTATCAATGCACAGCCGAATCAACTGGTGATCGAGGTATTTCCGAGGGAAGGGGTTCTTTGTACGTTCAATTCAAAGACTCCCGGCTACGATTTTACCCTGGAATCGGTAGAAGCTGACTACTGCCACAGTTGTCGGTTTACCGCCAATAAACCCGAAGCATACGTGAAGCTTTTAAAAGACGCACTGCTGGGTGATAAAACGCTCTTTGCAAGCTTTGAAGAACTGCAGGTACAGTGGCGAATTGCCGACCAGATAAGTGCTGCCGCCCAAAAGGGAGACCTGATGGAATATCCACCGGGAACAATGAATATAAAAACAGAGGGAGCTGGCTCATGTTGAATTGGATTACAGTGTCCTTGCCGATCAGCGAGGAGATGGCAGTATATAAAAATCTAATCGACAAACGTCCTGTGATTGAGAATACGCGAAATTTTTCTGACCATGGGATGTATGAGAGCAGTCTGCACCTGCCTCTCCACACCGGAACCCATGTCGATTATCCTCTCCATGCCATTTCGGGAGGAAAATGTTCCAGCGATTACGAATGCTTCCCTGCCGAGTTTGATGCCTATGTTGTTGATGTCACTGGATCGCCTTCGGAGTGTCTTGGCCCTGAGCATATACAGAATATACCGATGCAAGAACTAGATGCCGTCTTTTTTAAAACCCGGGCCACCATTCTTAGAGAATTCGATCCGCTCTTTCCCTGGCTTACGGGTGAGGCGGCAGCCCTGCTCACCGGGCATGCAATTAAATTTGTCGGCATTGATCAGCCCGGTATTGAAAGAAATCAGCCGGCTCATGAAACCCATATCCAGCTGCTGGAGCGGGATATCCTGATTATTGAAGGACTGGATCTTTCACGGATCGAAGGAGGAAAACACCATTTCCGAGCTTTTACCCTGAACGTCAAAGGCGTCGAGGCAGAGCCGGTTATGATCTATGCAGCACCCGATTAAATCGGAGAATATTACCAACAGAAATGAGCTGTAAACTTATCTGAAACCATTTTTTATGAAAAGATCCAAACCCTGTTTGTCACTATTGTCATCATCATGGATTCCTTAACACAGGCCACACTTGGAGCGGCTGTCGCGCATGCCTGCTGGCAGAAAGAGCTGGGACGAAAAGCTCTCATTGTCGGTGGGCTTCTGGGAACGCTCCCTGACCTCGATATCATAATGTACCCGTTACTCGATGAAGTGCAGCGGCTCTATTGGCATCGTGGTGAATCGCACTCTGTCTGGTTTATGATGCTGGGCGCATTCTTTTTTGGATGGCTGCTGGTGCGATTACCCGTCGGAAAATGGCTGAGTCTTTATCAGGCAAGTGTTGGCGTGTTCCTGATATTCAGCACCCATGTTCTCATAGACCTTTTTACTGTCTACGGTACTCAATTGCTGGCTCCAGTTTCCCGAAAAGGATTTTCTCTCAATAATTTTTTTATCATCGACCCCTTGTTTACCATACCGCTGCTCGCTGGCACTGTTGGTGCGTATGTAGCTAAAAATGAAACCTTTTCCCGTCGGCTGAATCTAAGTGGCCTGCTGCTGGCCTCATTTTATGCAGCCTGGTCATTTTCTGTCCAGTCCATCGCAGACCAAAAATTCCGTTTGGCGCTGACAGAAAAAAACATTGCAGTGAGTCGACAGGTTACCTCTGCAGGCGCATTTACTACTCTTCTCTGGCGGCATATTGCAGAGACACCAGATGGCTTCCTGATTGCATACTGGTCATGGTTTGATGATGCCGACAGACCGATTCGATTTCAATTCATCCCCCGCAGTGCCGAAGTTATCGAGCAAATCAGGGAGACACGAACCTTTCAGACTGTTGAGTGGTTTTCTCAGGGGTGGTGGTTTGTTGCAGATAAGGACAGGAATCCGGTAAAAGTAGTGGACCTCCGATTTAGTGAAATACCTTCTGGCCGAAACCAGACAGCGGATGAGTGGGAGTGGCCATTTGCCTGGGAGTTCAATGTAACAACAAAAGACGAAAGCCCGTTGAAGGCTGTGATCCCCGATTTGAAAGATCCTGTCATGACCATTAAGCTTCTCGGTCAAAGGATTGGCGGGAACGAAGGTTGGATTGCTACTTCGCCTGAAGCTCCGGCTGCAGACGACCTCCAACCGACCATTACAGCGAATGAAAGACGCCCCTCCCGGACAGAGAATTCGCTGTATTAACCTTTAACCGCCGGTTCTTCCAGCCTGTTTCTGGTAAAAAGCGTACCCCTGTTTCAATGCTGCCGCCCAGGATTTGTTGTCACTGACCCATATTTCTTTTACCTGCTCTAACCGCCTCACCGGAGAGGGAAACTCTTGAAATGCTAATGGGTATCGTAGGCGACGAGCCGAACGCAAAGCTTCTGCTCCAGGTCTTTTATTTTTGTCAGCGCCTCTTCATCCAGATTGGATGTGGCGGGTGGCGTGTAGTAAGCCAAGAGTCTTTTGCCAATCTTTTTTTCCAGTTTGGCGATGGCCTTGACATCTTTATCACTGAGATAATCGGCATAGGTGTGATCGGAATCCATTTCCATCCTCCTCGGTTGCCTGTTGATGAATAGGTGTGTCCACAAACAGAAATACGAAATAAGACACAGGGTAAAAGTATTTTTTATTCAGAAAACCCGGTGGTTATTGGAAGAACATGCTACATGCTGTTTGCTACATCAGCATTAAAATTAATTCATCATAGTGGTAAAAGCAATATTCTCAAAACAGAGAGACGGGCTGGGATTGTCCGTGCATATACTCAGGGTAATCTGCAGTTGCCACCCTCTTGCTCGGAAAGAGCTGCGGATATCTTTCATTCGGCTATGGTCCGACATTTTTTCTCGACTGCCTGGTGCTTGCCTGCATGCTCAATGGTGAGGGGACCGAGGAAGAAAAGTCCACTGCTGGCTGATTAAACGTTTTATGCCTTTTTCAGAGCAAGAAGATCGCAATCAACTATAGCCTCAAGGTTGTTGGTGATCTTTTCCGCGCTCCAATTCCACCATGCTATTTCTAGTAGATCATTGATCGTGATTTCATCAAATCGGTATTATATAATTTTCGCAGGATTTCCACCTACAACACTGTACGCAGGAACATTGCCTGCCACAACAGATTTACTTGCTACTATCGCCCCACTGCCAATGTTAATTCCCGGCATAATAGTTGCCTCATATCCAATCCAGACATCGTTACCAATCTCGGTATCTCCTTTGTAAGGCAATTCACCTTCTTCTGGCATTACCCTTTCCCAGCCGTTACCGAATATTTGAAACGGGTATGTGGAAAAACCGGAGATTTTATGGTTGGCGCCGTTCATAATAAATTTCACATCTTTTGCTATAGCGCAAAATTTACCGATTCTCAGTTTGTCACCAATAAACGGAAAGTGATAAAGTACATTGCTTTCAAAGCGTTCCGGCCCTTCTGGATCATCATAGTAGGTGTAGCCACCTACAATGATATTTTTAGAACGAATGTAGTTCTTCAGATATCCTATTTGGGGGAAATCCGACATCGGTTCTTTCTCTTCAGGATTAGGTCCTCTCAAATTACCTCCAATACAGACATTTTTATTCTGACGTTAGAAATTTATTAAATCTGAAGCAACACAGCCAACAACATTGCAGGCCGGATTACTGTTACATTGACAGTTTATCTTGATATGCTCCTGCGGAGTAGGTCAACTCATAACTGTGGGAGTAAATCTCGATAAGATTGCCAAAAGGATCCTCACAGTATACCATCCGATACGGTTTTTCCCCCGGATAATAATGCCTTACCGGCATTCTCTGCTTACCGCCATTTTCTACGATTTTAGCCGCAAGACCTTCAACATCAGGATCTTGTACACAGAAGTGGAATACACCGGTTTTCCAATATTCAAAATTGTTTTCCCGCTGCTCTGCATTATTGAATTCAAAGATTTCAACACCGATTTTGTCACCGGTTGACATGTGTGCGATTTTAAAACTGCCCCAGCCCTCACCGAAAACGTCGGTACACATTATCCCGATTGCAGAGTCGTCAGCTACGATCTCTGTCGGGGGGCATTATTACGTACCAGCCAAGTACCTTGGTGTAGAATTCAACGGCTTTTTCAAGGTCTGTCACCGATAAACCGATATGGGAAAATGTTCTTGGGTATCTCATTGTTTCACTCCTCTGATATATATTGTTGTACAGTTATTATCCGGGGTACAGTGATACTATAGCGCCTGGACGCAGCATGACAAGAAGGCACAATTTGGTTCGACACGAACCTTTCGGTTGGAATTGGCTGGGCTAGCGGAACCTTAAATCAATCTTTTTTGAGGGTAGAACGATATTATGATCAAGTGGAATGAAAAACAGTACCATTGCCCTGTGGAAGTTTCTTTTGATCTACTGAGTGGTAAATGGAAGTGTCTCATGCTTTGGCATTTGCATGAAGGGACAAAACGCTACAACGAACTGGAGAGGATTGTGCCTGGAGTCAGTCAAAAAATGTTGACCTAGCAGTTAAAGGATTTGGAAAAGGACGGGTTGATATCACGAACTGTCTACCCAGAAGTACCACCACGTGTTGAATATTGCCTGACGGAACTTGGTCAAAGTGCATTTCCCATTTTAGAGATGATGCACTCATGGGCTGTCGAACACTTAGGGCTAAGTGATCAAGAGGTATAGGTCCAAAGGGCAAAAATGGTAAAAGGACAGCAGGTCTGTTACACAAGAGCCCGGCTGAGTCTGTTCCCGAAGAAATCTTTTATCAGCATAATTTCTGACCATTCATGAATCTGTATATTGCAGCTTACAACCGACAATGTTGTTTTTGGTTGGCGAGAGAAAGATACGGACGCCAAATGAGATGAGCCAAGGATAATCAACGATACCCTGGTAAAACCGGCTCGTGGAGATGGATGGCAAATTTGGTCCGGCCGGAATAAATCGTCCGATTACCTGGACTCTTCGGCAGCATGTATACCAGTCACCCTGACCAGTAAACGTGTATAGTCTGGATGACAGGCAATGAAATGTCATTTCAGGGAATAGTCGGTATTTTTCTCCTTTAGTGTAATAAAAAAGTTTTTATACAATTAGGACTTATTGTTTCCTTAAGTTGTGAATGTTAAACTCCAGGGAGAATGCGATGTCATCAGTTCTAATGAAAGGCGAAAGTGTTCGACACAATAAGAAAGCAGATTGGGGTGTCGGAAAAATTGTTGCAGTAGATAGTTGTGGGACCATCAGGGTTATTTTTGAAGGAAAAAGGGAGGTCTCGATTGCCAAGGCGTCTAAATATCTTAGTAAAGTGGCCTAGAGTGAAAAGTATGGGGTAGTTCTCAGAACCCACTGAATCATATGTCTGGAGATAAGATTGATACCAAATCAGGCATATCTGTAAAGTTTTACAGGGCGGTTTCTTGTTTCAGGAGTGGAACCGGCTGATTGTGCAGAACCGACAGAAATTCCACTGACCTTCGTCTTGAGTAAAGACAAAGGTGCACATCGGTATATGCTTCTGGAAATACGACTCATGACATGGGGCCGCCTGTCCGGGATAAAGTCGTCCAATCACCTTCTGGCGTATAAGTCGGCACTGCTGAATGGTGGAGGTGTATAAATGGTTCTGGTTGTTCACCGGTAAGCAGGCAGAGTTGCCGCATTCATCTGAAGCAGTTCGGGAAAATTCTGAAACCGTTACTGAAGCCTTTACTTTTGCCATCATAGTTGCCACGCATTATCATCCCCCAACCCACCTCTATGATATGTGGAGAAATGATCCTCCGGTTGCCAACCTGCATTCTTCGTCTATTGTTTATCATGTGGAAGTTACTGGATAGAGTGGAACGCTTATCCGAAAAAAAATGGGACCGCTGATATTTCGGTTTGCATACCTTAACAAACAGAAGATGCCTGGAGAATTAGCGCCGTCAGGTTGTCAGAAGGGCACCAATCTGCGGCAGTCGGTGCTTGACAGGACCACTGGTTTAATTCTCGTCATTTATGCTGTCTCCAGTGGCAAAAAGTGTAGCACGGTCTTGCTGTTCCACAACAAAGAGAATCATCTGTAAAACACAAATAAGTGAGTGGTACTGGCTAAATAAGAAATTCTTGTTTAGAGTGGTTACAAAGTGATTCATTCCGCTGAAAAGAGCGTTGCGGCAGAGAAAAGCAGGGGATATAAGAAAAAAGTAGTTTGGGGAGTAGGGGAAGGAATCCAGGATTTTCTCGGTCGATGATGGATTAAGGATGTATTGATATTATACAGAGAGATACTATGTCGCCCTGGACCGCTGACCTTATAAATATAACTTTTGCAGTTATTCTCGTATTAATAAATGGTTTTTTTGTTGCTGCTGAATTTGCCCTGGTGAAGGTCAGGCAAAGTAGAATCGAGGCGCTGGTAGAAAAAAAACTCCCTTTTGCAACAACCGCGTTATGGCTCACACGGCGGATGGATGCTTCGTTGTCAGCGTGTCAACTTGGGATCACCATGGCCTCACTTGGTCTCGGATGGATAGGAGAACCGGCCATAGCGCATCTGCTGAGGCCAGTATTGAAGGCAGTGGGAATTCTTTCCGAGATTTGGATTCATGGTATCGCCTTTGCGATTGCGTTTACGGCCATCACTGCCGCCCACCTTGTTCTTGGCGAACAGGCTCCCAAAATATATGCTCTGCGGCGACCGGAGAGAATTTTGTTGTGGTTTGCCTTGCCCTTGAAAATATTTTATTTTTTTTCCTATCCGTTTATGATCGCGTTGAACATGACCACCTCTTTTTTACTGAAAAGAATTGGGGTTGAAAGTGCGTCCGAATCCGATGAAGTGCATAGCGAGGATGAAATAAAAGCCCTCTTGCGTCTCTCTCATAAACATGGCGAGTTGAGTCGTTCGGAACACCGCCTGATCAACGCAATTTTTGAATTTGATGACACAATTTGTCGTCGTATCATGAAACCCCGTACCGACATCATTTATTTTGATGTTAACCAGCCTGTTGCGGATTGCAGATCACTGGTCAAAGAAAACAAACACTCACGCTACCCTTTATGCGATGGTTCGTTGGACAATGTTTTGGGGGTGGTTCACATCAAGGATCTGGTGGGTGTTTCTTCAGACATGGAAGGCGACCTTCGTTCAATAGCCCGGCCGGCACAATTTGTCCCTGAAACGAAGCGAATCAGCCGTCTGCTGCGACAGTTTCAGGAGACGCATCAGCATATGGCACTTATTGTGGATGAATATGGTACGGTTATTGGGTGTGCTACGCTGGAAGACGTTCTAGAGCAGATTGTCGGTCCGGTTGAGGATGAATTCGATGCGCGCCCGTTAGAGATTCAATCAACGGGATCAGGTAAGTATGCCGTCTTTGGCGGAACATCAATCGCCGACGTCAACCGACAACTCAACCTTCAACTTGAGAGTATTGAAGCTGAGACGCTTTCGGGCCTCTTAATGGAACAGACAGGCCAGGTCCTAAGAGTTGGGGATCTAATCGAACTTGATGGTGCGGTTGCTGAAGTTTTGGCGATCAGTGGTTCACGGGCTTCCAGTATCCAAATCGATGTCCAGCAGTCATCCTCAGGGGAAGCTTCAATAGTTTGATAACGAAGGGAGATCCCTCGAGGGACAAAAAAACGGAAGATTTTCTGGAAAATGCGATCTTTTAAACAGATTGAAAAGAGATGTCGGGAATAGAAGAGGAGTTATGGACAACCTGCCCCTCATGCTGTTCACTCTTCGCAATTTGATGAGTTCAGCTCTTGTAAATCTGCCAGTCTTTCTTTACATTATTCCAGTTTATATATAAGCTGCCTGGTTATCAGGCGGTCTGTTTTGGCGACTTATAAATGAAAACAAGTAGATAGGTTGAACATGATACTCTTTAGTCAAGCAAGTGATCCGAATACCCCAACTAAAAACCTCATACCCCTTTTCATAATTCTGTCCATTGCTACGGCAATAGGATTTTCCTTTGGTCTCCATGCCATGATCGTTGGTCATGACCATGTCTTCGGCACCACACGAGAAGTCCCCTGGGGGATTCTCATCACCCCGTATGTATTTTTCGCCTGTCTTTCGACGGGCATCTGTATTATTTCATCTCTTGGTCAGGTGTTTCGTATCAAGACTTTTGCACCTATCGTCAACCGAAGCGTCTTCCTTGCCATCATTACCATGGCTACCGGATTATGCTCAATCGGCCTCGAAATTGAAAACCCATGGAGAATGGCGATATACGGTTTTCTCTCTCCCAACCCCCTCTCGAATATCTGGTGGAAGAGCTCAATTTATACCCTTTATCTCCTGTTTATGATTTTTAATTTTCTGTTTCTGCTTATGAGCAGGCCCCGTATAGCCCGAGGCTTTGCGGTTGGAGCACTGGTGGCAGTCACCTGCGGAAATCTTAATATGAACTCCGATATGGCCTTGCTCGGTGGCCGAGGTTTCTGGGCAGAAAATTACATGCCGCTGTTCTTTCTGACCATCTCCACACTCACAGCCTGCTGTGCCATTGTTGTAGTTACCTGGCTCAGTACCTGGCTGCACAACAGGGAAATTGACAGCGAGACGAGAGGGGCAATGTGTGCCATCGGTAAACTGAGCGTGGTCCTGCTTATTATCTCAATATCATTTAGCGTTATGAAAATTTTGGGCGGCTTCTCGACCAAATTCACAGAGAACCCTGAGGCAATGCATTTGCTGGTGAAGGGGGATTATGCCTTTAACTTCTGGTTTGGTGAGATCATTCTTGCCGGAGTCCTGCCCTTTCTATTGTTGATTATAAGTGGCATCGGCAGAAAAATAACCATATTTGCCATTGCCGGGTTGAGCCTGATGATCGGTGCGTTTATCACCTTTTACGATTTGATTATTGTCGGTCAGCTCATCCCGCACTTTCATCAATATAACCTGGTTGACATGCCTCAATTCTATTCGTACAGCCCAAGTCTCCATGAGTACATGATGACCCTTGGTGCCATTGGCTTTTTCCTGACTGCATTTATGCTCGGGGAGATAGTGTTCAACTCGGTTTTACCGGCAAAACGATAACAGGTTCTCAGGGAAATATTGATAAGCTCATAAAAACATATGCATTTTGACAGTCACCAGAGGCTCCGACACAGCCTCGGTGACTGTTCCTCACCATCCTTGAGCGTATGACTCCCTTCTTGGGTCTGCACCGGCAACGAGCGTTTTTACATTTTCATTGATGATAATTGCACAGGCGCCACCAGCCTTCCAGGCCCAATCAGGCCATGTAATCACCTTGTGGCCGCGCTTTTCGAGCTCGGAAATAACCGGAGCACCGACACGTTTTTCAACTCTTAGTACATTGGGATGGTAGTCGTGGGGAGCAAAGGAGTTTGGATAGGAAAAAGTTGCAAAACGAGGCTGTTCCACTGCGGTCTGCACTTCCATACCAAAAAGTACGACATTAAAAAAGGTCTGTAAAATTGTCTGGCACTGGGTGTCGCCGCCGGGGGTTCCGATAATCATCCACGGCTTGTCGTTTTTAAAGATCATAAACGGTGCGGGAGTGAGTCGGGGCCGTTTTCCGCCTTCGACCGAGCTTGCATGTTTTTCGTCAACAAATGACTGAGATCCGCGGGTGGAAACCACAATACCGGTTCCCGGTATTACCGGCCCGCTGAAGGACATATCACTTGGGACTGCAGAGAGACAGTTACCATCCTTGTCGACCACGCAGATGTAGCTGGTGTCAAGGTTGTCGTTTTGCTCCCTGTTCGGCTGCACGGTATTGTACAACATATCGTAGTCTTGCGGCATGGGAGTGTTGTTGAACTCCCATGGATTGCCGAATTCGGGCATCCCGGGACAGGATGTTTTCTGAATGCGTCCTGCGCACTTCCCCGCGTATTCTTTTGACAGTAATCCGCTGATAGGCACCGTTTCAAATCCGGGGTCTCCGTAGAATTTTTCCCGATCGGCAAAGGCAATTTTCAGGGCTTCGCCGATGGTGTGAATGTACTCGCCGCTATTATGGCCCATCTTCTCAAGATCAAAGTGCTCAAGAATGTTAAGGGTCTGCAGCAGGACTGGACCCTGGCACCATGGACCTGCGCCTTTTACCGTGTACTCGCGGAAGGTTACGCAGAATGGCTCTTCCTCGGTGCAGGAGTAATGGGCGAGGTCACCGGCCTGCATGAGTCCATTGTTTTCTGTATTGAATGTGACAATGTCCCGGGCAATAGAACCTTTATAAAACTCGTCGCGGGCGGCCAGAATGCCTGCGCTGCGGTCTGCCTGTAAAAGAGCGTCCCTTTCGGCATGTATCATTCTCCGGATAGTTTTCCCCAGATCTTTCTGGTAGAAGATTTCGTCCACTTCCGGAGGTCTGCCGTGCGGCTGATATATGTCCCTGTTGGAAGGCCATCTGGCGTACTTATTTTTCAGTTCGTGCAGGGAATTGCGCATAAACTGATGCATGGGAAAACCGTTTTCGGCAAGATCACAGGCATCAGCTGATATTTCAGCAAAACTCATGGTACCGTATTTGCGAAGAGCGGTCAGCCAGGCATCGGGGGCGCCCGGAACGATGCAGCGATGGATGCCATCGGGAATCCGGCCGCCATGGTTGTCTTTGAAAAAGGCAACACTTGCCTTTTTAGGCCAGACACCGAGGCCGTCGATCGTCGTCGTTAACCCGGTCCCCGCGATATGCAGCATCATGGGGGCAACCCCTGCAAAATTGACCATGTCCGACTGGAGAACAGCCAGGCAGAGTCCCGCAGCCACCCCGGCATCAATACTATTGCCGCCCTTATCGAGTATCCGCATGGCTGCCTGGGTTGCCAGATTATGACCGGATACCACCATCTGTTTTCTGCCACGGATGGCTGGGCGATATGAAGTTCTGGTCTGTTCATACTCTGAATAGACTTTCTCGTCGGACATCTTGGTTTTCCTTATGAAAATAAGTAGGTTGCCCATCGGCATAAGAGTAACTCAGCCGATGGGAAATGCGATATCGTCCGGATTACCCCAAAAGAAAAATAAAAGAATGAGAATTTGCTGCATTACCCGTCCGTATCCGGTAGGTGAACGTATGAGTTTTCCGGCTTTCAATTTGCAATACTATCCTTATTATGTCAAAGGTTGTTGAAAACCAATATTTTTTATTAAAGGAAAGAGCTTTTATGAATGATCAGGTAGTTAATGAACTAGCAGACATTGTCGGAGCTGACAATGTATCGACCGCAGTATCCGACAAAATAACACATTCTTACGACGCCACCCAGGAACAGCATCTGCCTGAAGTGGTGGTCTATGCTCAAAATACAGAGGAAGTCAGCCAGGTGGTGAAACTTGCCAACCGCTGGAAAATCCCGGTATTGCCCCGTGGAGCGGGCAGTGGTTTTACCGGGGGAACTCTGCCCGTTCAAGGCGGTATTGTGCTGGTGCTGACGAAGATGGACAGGATTATTGATATCGATACCGAAAATCTTACAGCCGAGGTGGAGCCAGGGGTTGTAACCGCAGAACTGCAGCGGCAGGTGGAGAAGCTGGGGTTGTTTTATCCTCCCGATCCGGCGTCGAAAGAGTTCAGCACCCTTGGCGGCAATGTGGCCGAATGTGCCGGTGGCCCGCGCTGTGTGAAATACGGCGTGACCAAAGACTATATTCTGGGACTTGAGGTGGTTACCCCGACCGGAGATATTATTCGAACCGGCGGCAGGACTCTGAAAAACGTGGTTGGCTACGATCTGACCAAACTCTTTGTCGGCTCCGAGGGCACCCTTGGCATAGCCACCAGAATCATCCTGAAACTGTTGCCCAAACCGGCCGCAAAAAAAACAATGCTGGTGCAGTTTGAGACCATCGACGGGGCGGCGAAATCTGTCTCGGCGATCATTGGCGCCAAGATTATCCCCACCACCCTGGAATTTTTAGATGCGGCGACAATCAATTGCATCCGTGGTGCAAGCTCCATCCCCCTGCCGGAGAATTGTCAGGCCATCCTGATTATTGAAGTGGATGGTGATGCCGAAGTGCTTGGCCGACAGGTGGAAAAAATTCTTGCCACGATTCACCCTTTTGGCATCCTTCACACTAAAATCGCTGACACCGATGAGGACTCGGAGGAAATCTGGCAGGTCCGTCGTATTGTCAGCCCCAGTCTGCGTAAGGTCAACCCCGACAAGTTCAACGAGGATATAGTTGTGCCCCGTTCCAAGGTGCCGGATATGATCCGTGCGCTTGAGAAGATTTCAAAGGACTACGGGGTTCCCATTGTCAATTTCGGCCATGCCGGCGATGGCAATATCCATGTCAATGTCATGGTTGATTTAAAGGAAGAGGGGATGGCCGAAAAAATCGAGACGGTGATGGATGAGGTCTTTGGTGCCGCCGTCAGATTGCGGGGCGCTATCTCCGGTGAGCACGGTATTGGCACTTCCAAGGCAAAATATATGAATATGGAGCTGGAGAGTGCGACAATTTCTTATATGCGAAAGATCAAGTCGGCTTTGGATCCAAATAATATTCTCAATCCCGGCAAGATCTTTTTAGAGAACTATCCCGATTCACCTGCAGAAGTGAGCACTAATTAAGTTATGAGTAAGAATAAGAGTCTGAAAGATTTTGAACAGGTGATCCGTGAGTGCGTTAAATGCGGTGTTTGCCAGGCGCACTGCCCGACGTATCAGGTGGGGAAAAGAGAAGGAGCGGTTGCCAGGGGCAAAATTGCCCTTGCGGCGGCGCTCCTTGATGGGAAAGCCGGGCTTGAAGAACGGTTGCAGCAGGATATCAGCATGTGCCTGATGTGTGGTTCCTGTGTGAACAAATGTCCCAATAAGGTGCCGACCAATGAAATAGTCGGCGCCATCCGCCGGGAAATCACCGACCATCAGGGCTTGTCCCTGGTCGGCAGGGGGGTCTCGACCCTTCTTGGCTCCAGGGTAATGATGAAAACACTCAGTAAGAGCGGGGCAGTGTTATCGCCCCTGATGCTGAAAAAGGTGCCGGAGACCAGCGGTTTGCGGTTGCGTTTTCCTGTTCCTCTCATGAAAGACCGGACCGTGCCGAAAATTGCGTTTCGTAATCTTTTTGACCGGGTGCCGGAGTTCAGCCAGGGACGGTCTGATAAACCGGTCGTCGGCTTCTTCGCCGGCTGTTCCATTACCTATGCCTATCCTGAAATAGGTGAAATAATGGTCTCTATCCTGCAGCGGATGGGCTACTCCGTCTATGTGCCGAGAGCACAGCAGTGCTGCGGTATCCCGGCACTGAGCTCGGGCAACGGCAAGCTGGTCGAGGAGCTGGCAGAGACCAACGTCGGCGCTTTTGGCACAAGAGAGGTGGATCATGTCATTACCGCCTGTGCGTCCTGCAACGGCGGAATCGGGGAATATTACGGGACCATGAAGGCGGATTATGATGACTTTACCCATAAGGTCATCGATTTCAGCGTATTCCTGAAGCAGGAAGGATTGTTTGAAGAGTTGGCCGGGATGGAAAAATGGCCGGAAAGGACGAAGGTAACCTATCATGATCCCTGTCATCTGAAGACCCAGGGGATTACCAGAGAGCCAAGGGATATGTTACGTGCACTTCCCAACGTCGAATTTATCGAAATGGAAAATGCGTCTGACTGCTGCGGACTCGGCGGGACTTTTTCGGTGTATCATTATGAAACCAGCAAGGCCATCGGTGCCAGAAAAGTAAATGGCCTGAAGGAAAGCGGGGCAGAGCTGATAGCCACCGCCTGCCCCGGCTGCATCATGCAGTTGCAGGATACTATAAATCATGCAGGGGTACAGGTGAGGGCGGTTCATATTCTGGAGTTGATGGCCGATGCATTGAAGTAAAATTTCCGACCAGAGCCATCTTCCCGGAAAGTTTAAAACCAGATATGATATCCCTCCGGGATTATACCGCAGACAGCGACAACTCCGGTAAAGAAAGAGCCGATGTCAATTTTGTTCAAGACTGGAAATTTCCTTCGGGTATATTTTCCTCATGTTTGCGAAAAATAGACCTCTTCGAAAGGAAGCCGGTACATGAAACAATACCTCTATGCTCTGGGGGCAATCTTCTGCTGGGCCAGTCTGCCGGTCGCTACCGGTTCAGGTCTTGTCGGCCTTTCTTCCGAGGAGTTGATGTTCTTCAGCTTCACCAGTGCGGCTGTTTACCTGTATCTTCAGGATGTGATCCTTACACGCTCTTTTTCAGTTTTCATCCCTGATCTGAAGATCACCCTGTTGGGGATATGGGGGATCTTTCTTTATCATTATATCTACTATCTGGCGCTGGACAGGGCGCCCCTGGCAGAGGGTGCCATACTGGCGACCACCTGGTCATTCTGGATCGTCGTTTTTTCATCGCTGATACTCTTTAGAAAATTAAAAATGGCCATCCTTATTACAGCCCTTGCCGGAATGTGCGGAGCTGCTCTGGTTATTTCATCCGGCAAAGACCTGTCCTTTGGTATGGAATATATGGGAGGCTACCTGCTGGCACTTGCCTGCGGTATAATCTGGTCCTCATTTTCAGTGGCCATTGGTCATGTAAAAATTAAAAGAGAGCCCATGACCATTTTTACCATATATGCAGCTCTTCTCTCTGCAGTTCTGTACCTGGTGACCATGCCCCACGATTTGCCGCCGGCCCCGTCTCTTCTGGCAGCAATCTATCTTGGCTGTGTGCCGCTGGGCTTGTCTTTCTTTCTGTGGAATCGGGCGCTGACAGGTGGAAATATGGTGATTATCGGGTTTCTCAGCTATCTCACTCCGCCTCTTGCGGTGGTAATGGTCGCTCTCATTCACGGGGAAAAAGTACCGGTTCAGGTTCTATTGGGGATGGTCGTTATTATCGCAGCAGCTATTGGCGGTAAATTGAGCCTTACTGCCGAAAAAAAATCAATAAAAACAAGATATCAAGAGGAAGTCGATGAAAGAAATGGCAACGATTGAGTGGCAGGATTTTGCTAAAGTTGAACTGCGCGTCGGTAAAATTATTACTGCGGAAGTATTTAAAGAAGCGCGAAAAGCGGCCTACATCCTGCAAGTCGATTTTGGTGAAGAGCTTGGGATCAAAAAATCAAGCGCGCAGGTCACCGACTTGTACACCACAGAGGAACTGGTAGGCCGGCTCGTTGTAGGGGTTGTCAACTTTCCACGTAAACAAATTGGTCCGGTTATGTCGGAATGTCTCATCACCGGTTTTCACACCGAGGAAGGTGCGGTCACTCTTTGTATGCCCGACCACGATGTTCCCTTGGGATCGAAACTGTGTTGAAGACCTCGCAGCTGAGAACGCTCACCATTCGATGAGGACAGCCTCCTCACTGAGGGCTCTTCCGGTAAATACGATGCTAATGACGTATTTACCGGATTATTACAGTTTCTTTCTGCATTTGTCGTTACCCGATCGACTCTTCAGTTACCTTGTCGAAACCTGGCAACGAGTCATTTCCTTTTGCGTAAATATTTTTTTTAACTTTCTGAAAAAGCCACGCAAGATGACGAGGATCTCTTCATCGTGCAGGTGATGGCATTTTCTACAGAGCAGATCCATTTCTTCCAGGGTCAGACTTTTTTGCTCATGGGCTAACGTACTGTTTTTGACTTTTTGATTGGTGGGTTTCATAATTTTCTCCTTTTATCGATTATCGATAATATTGAGTACTTCACCTCATGCAATATGTCCATGTTGCCGCAAAATTACCCGGACGCCTTCCAGTAATTTCCTATTTCTCTATAGTGTTCTGCTAAAAATCGTGCCGAAATTTCACGCTGCTCTTTTTTCAGGCTTGCAACTATTGGTGGATGCAGGGCATACAACTTTTCCAGCGGCATAGAAGCCTCCACGATAGTTGCGATAACCTGTAGCTGCATCCTGAGAGATTCCCAGATATTCAACATGCTCCTGTTACCTGAAAACTGTACAATCGCCCGGTGAAAGAGGTTATCTGCCAAGGTAAAAGATTTTACATCCTCCTCCATTAATGCTTTGTGCATCGATTCAAGGTGTATGCTGAGCTGTAGTGCAAGTGCGTCTATCTCGATTTTCCCAAGAATGAGGCAGTGTCCCTCCAGCGCTTCACGTACCGCATATGCTTCTTCAATTTCTTTTCTATTGAAAGTTTTTATCAGCGTTCCCACGTGGGGCCGGTGTTCAACGTATCCAAGTGCCTGCAGGCTGCTGATCGCTTCCCGAACCGGCGCCTGGCTGGTGCCGAACTCATCAGCTATCTGCAATACTTTCAGTCTGTCGCCCGGACCAAGTGTGCCATCAACAATTCGACCAATAAGGATCGATTTGATCTGCTCCGTAAGGCTTTCTCTTACGACTACCTGCTTCCCCATTTTTTCCTCCATTATCTATTATCGATAATATCATATTCTGTGTTTATTTGTCAAGGGTGAACACGGTACAAAGAAAAGCATTATCTGCTCCATATGATCGGCAGGTAGAATTTCTTTGCATGAGCCGATAAAGGTGATACAATTACTCTGACTTGTTGTTATGTTTTGAGGCTATTTATAGATGTAGTATTTATTTAAGCAAGATTTTGTATCAGATATGGCAATTTTTTCTAACATTCTGAATTCTCACAGAATTCTCCCTGTTTTTGTTGTACTGGTATTTTTTACAGCAGGGAACGGTTTTATTGCGCGCCCAACGTGCTCGTCCGCCACAGCTTTAGAATCATTCGGATTTTCCAGCGAAGAAATTGCCTGGCTCAAAGAACACCCTGTCGTCCGCCTTGCCCCTGACCCGGATTTCCCACCAATAGAATTTATTGATAAAGATGGCAAATACTGCGGAATCGCCGCAGATTTTATCAAACTCATTGAGGCAATGTTGCCAATAAAGTTTGAAATTGTTCACCTGAGAAATTGGCAGGAAGTCATCGCCCAGGGGAAAGCGAAAACGATCGATATGTTTGGTGCCGCCGTTCCGACACCCGAACGTTTGACGTATATGTCTTTTACCAAACCCTACGTTGAGTTTCCGGCGGTGGTTCTGGTGAGGGATTCTGCCGACGGGTTTCCGGTACTGTCAGAGCTGAGCGGTAAGCGTGTTGCCGTCGTCTCAAATTATGCCGACCATGAATACATGGTAAAAGCCTATCCGAAAATTCCACTGGAAATTATGCCTGATATCTCCTCAGGCTTACGCCAGGTCTCCTTTGGCAAGGTCGACGCCATGGTACTCAACCTTGCCTCGGCATCCTATTACATTCAAAAGGATGGGATAAGTAATCTGAAAGTGACTGAAGATACAGATTTTGTATTCGATCTCTCCTTTGCGGGTAGAAGTGACTGGCCCGAATTAACCTCCATCCTTGAAAAAACAATGGCTGCCATCAGTCCAGCCGATAAAAAGGCTGTCCTCGATAGCTGGATCTCTCTTGGCAACAAGCCATGGCGGCCTTCTTTACTTGCGGTCTTGTCATTTTTTGCACTTGGGCTTGTACTCATGCTGTTTGCCATACTCTATTGGAATCATATTTTGAAAAAGCAGGTTCGTGAACGAACTGCCGAACTGGAGTGGGAATACGGAGAGCGGCTTCAGGCGGAAAAGGAGAAGGTGAAACTGCAGCAACAGGTATATCGTGCGAAAAAAATGGAGGCCTTAGGGCTGCTCGCAGGGGGCGTTGCCCACGATCTGAATAATATTCTGTCCGGAACTGTTGGGTATTCGGATCTGCTGATGAAAAAGATTCCGGAAGACAGCCCATTGACTCATTTTATCAAGGGAATCCATGATTCGGGAAGAAGGGCTGCTGCAGTTGTTGCCGATCTGTTGACAATTTCCCGGGATGCCGCGACCGATAGACGTACTGTAAACCTGAATGCAATCATCATGGAGTATTTCAACTCACCTGAACATCAGAGTCTGACTCTGCGATATCCTGATATTCAATTCAAGACTGACTTAGCAGAAGACCTGCACAATCTGTCCTGTTCAGTCACCCACATAAAAAAATGCATCATGAATCTGGTGACCAACGCCGCCGAGGCAACTCTGTTAGGGACAGTTATTGTACGGACCGTAAATAGCGAATTGACCGACCCGGTAAATGATCATGATTCTTTCAGGCCAGGTCAATACCTCCTGATGTCAGTCATTGACGATGGGCCGGGGATTAGTTCTGAAGACGTTGAGCATGTTTTTGAGCCGTTCTATACAAAGAAAAAGATGGGACACAGCGGAACAGGTCTTGGCTTGACTATCGTCTGGAGTACGGTCCTGGAACATCAGGGATTTATAGAGATCAAGCGGCCTGCCGTGGGCAGCCATTTCAAACTGTATTTTCCGGCCTCTGAAAAAATGTTGGACAACGAAGTTCTCTCGGAACGTTCTGAAACAAAAGGTAATGGAGAGCATGTCCTGATTGTTGACGATGAAGAGAGCGTGCGGACACTCGCAGAGAAATTACTCATTGATTTAGGCTACAGTGTTTCGGTGGTTTCAAGCGGTGAGGAGGCGATCAGTTTCCTGAAAAGAAAAAAAGCGGACCTGTTGTTGCTGGACATGCTGATGGAGCCGGGTATGAATGGTTTTCAGACCTATCAGAAAATAAAAACGTTTATTCCACACCAAAAAGCTCTCATTACCAGCGGTTTTTCGGAGAGCTACGACGTTAAACAGGCCCAGGAGTTAGGTGCCGGAGCGTACGTCAGAAAACCCTATACGCTTCAGGAGTTGGGGCTAGCGGTAAGAATGGAGCTTGCAAATTAGCATATAGTATCGACGGCTAGTGCAGCATATTCTCTCCGCCGAAGCATGTATATTCCAGCTAAGGCGATGTTTTTTTCTCTCGCTCCTCCCAGGGTGCAGAGAGAAGCGAGGTTCGATATCTACTGCAGTTTCCACTCCGGGTTTCTTTTTCCTAAAAAGGCGGCAACCCCTTCCTTCGCATCATCTGTGGTGCACAGTCGGGCAAAGGCCTCGTTCATATAGTGAAACTGTTTTTGATAGTCCATATCTTCGGATTGATAGAAGGCACTTTTGGCAATCTGCACGGCAAGAGGGCTCCGTTTTGCCAGGTCCTCCGCCCAGGCAAGTGCTGCCTCGTCAAGCTCATCATGGGCGACGACCCTGTTAACAAGTCCGAGATCGAGTGCTTCCTGGGCTTTCAGGAGATTTCCATAGAGCAGCAGTTCCAGCGCTTTTTTACGGCCCACACAACGGGCAACCGGCAGAATCGGGCCAACACAGTTGAGGCCGACATTGATTGCGGTAAGACCCATCTTTACCCGATCCGAGGCAATCACTAAATCTGCCGCCGCCGCCAGTCCCATGCCGTTGGCGGTGGCAACACCCTGCAGCTGGGCGATGACCGGCTTTTTCATGATGGAGATCGTCACCAAGGGATTTTCCATCCACTCTATCCACTCCCTGTACTGGGTTGCGGATTTACCGGTGAGCTCGTTGACATCGATTCCGGCACAAAATGCCCGGCCGGAACTTTTCAGCAGGACCACCCGGACCTTGCTGTCCGCCTCCATACCGAGGAGCGCGGCATGGAGTTCTCCAGCCATCTCACTGGTAAATGTGTTTAACTGTTCCGGACGGTTGAGGGTGATAACCCCGACATGCTTTTCTGTCGTTTCGACTAGTACCGTTGCAAATGCCATAAGACACCTCCGTTTCACAGATTTATAGCCCGACACCTCGTTCCATAGTTTTCTATGCCCTGTTCTCTTAGCTGAAAGTCCCCGTAGGATTCTTCCATTTTGTCAGTTTTGTCAAGATGTACAAAAAGTTCACTCTTTTTCTCTCGTATCAGGACATAATTTACTTTTTTGGGGACTCTTACGGGCAAAGTAAGATTTTTGTAAGGTTTGGGTGATTAGCTGAATACTGACCAAAGACAAACTGAGATTAACGGGGAAAAAGGTCAAAATTTACAGGAAGAATGCTCTGATGAAATGCGGTGTTTAGGTGATCTTATAATGCGCAGCTTTGTAGTGCCCCTACTGATTCTATTGCTTACCAGACCTGTCTTGGCCGGTTTTCCCGAGGAAGTTGCCAACCAAGAGGCTGCCCGGATCGAACAATTGCAGCAGCAAAGGCAAAAAGCTCTGGAAGAGCAACTGCAGCAAAGGGACACCCCCCTTCCCCCGGCACCTCAGATATCGCCTCCGGAAATGACTCCCCCGACCTTAGGTAAACGTTGCTTCCCCATTGATATTATCAGACTGGAGGGGGAAAGCCTTTTGTCCCCGGATACCATCTTGGCTGTTAAACGAAACTTCCAGGGACGGTGCCTGACTACGGACGATCTAAATGACCTGCTGCGCCGCTTTACCAACTTGTACTTTGAGCGCGGCTTTGTCACAACGAGGGCCTACCTTAAACCCCAAAACCTGCAAAGTGGTCAGCTCATTGTGACCGTGATTGAGGGTCGAATTGCAGCATTCACTACCAAGCCCGACGAAGTGCTTTTCAACAGCAGTCTGAAATTTGCTTTCCCTGAGAGTGCAGGCGGCAGGGTCAACCTGCGCGATCTCGAACAGGGACTGGACAACCTGCACAGACTCCCATCAAACAGTGTTCAGATGGAGCTGTTACCCGGAGATCAACCTGGCGACACCCAGGTGAGCCTGACGAACACCACGTCTAAACGATGGCGCATTAGCGCCGGAGTAGACAACCATGGTCAGGATTCCACGGGTCGTGCGCAAGGATTTTTGGCATTGAGCCTGGACAACTTATTAGGGATAGCCGATGTGCTATCTGTTTCAGCCAATAGTGATCTGGAAGAAAGCCAACCGGAAGGAAGCCGCAGTTGGAACCTCAGTTACGAAGTTCCCTGGGGCTATTGGCTGGCTCGTTTTTCCCATGGTGATTCGGGGTATGACAGCGAAGTGCAGGGTGTCGGACAACCATTCAAAACATCCGGTGACACTGTTAGTAATAGTCTGTCACTCCAGCGAGCTGTCCATCGCAGCCAAACCGATATAACTCATCTGAAAGCAGTGTTAACTCATCGTTCGGATGACAACTTTCTTGAAGATGTTCGTCTTGAGGCATCCAGCCGTACCTTGTCCGCTCTTTCTCTGGGTTTCGAGCATACTCATTACTTTAGTGGCGGCACAGTCTCCGTGAGAGGTAACGTTCATATAGGGGTGCCATGGTTTGGTGCATTGGAGGATGAAAATGATGCACCTCCTGATACACCACAGGCCCAATTCTTCAAGCTATCCCTTGGGGCGGATCTGGTGACAAACAGCAAAATTTTCGGTATGCCCTGGCGTTACCGGTTGGCGAGCTATGGACAGATCACCATGCAACCGCTATTTGGCAGCGAGCAGGTCAGTCTCGGCGGGTTCTACAGCATCAGGGGGTACCGCACTGATGGGCGCACAGGTGACACGGGTGGGTACCTGCGTCAGGATTTGTCAATGCCTTTTGGACTTAACTCTCTGGCAACACCCATTTTCGAGACAGTGGAACCTTTTTGGGCTTTCGATTGTGGAGCGGTGCGGCAGGAAATCTCTGGGCAGGATAGTTTTAAAGGCCTCGCTGGCATCGCAGCTGGAATCCGTTTGCAGGGGAGGCTGGCCTCGCTTGAGCTTGCTTTTGGGCATCCTGTCAATGCACCGGAATCTTTTGAAGAGGATAGTGGTGTTTTCTACGCCAGTTTAAACATGAGTTATTGAATTTGGTTGAGTCGCCACTGCTTTCAGGTCGACAGTTTTGTCGCAAATAATTAGCACAAACTGATTCGTAAAATACAAAAAACTGGTGACTTATTCAGGAGGATACAATGAGCAGGACCATCTTTATCAAAACCGGATGTTTTGTTCTCAGCCTGATGGTGGGCTTACAACCTGCAATGGTTGCGGCAGTGAACCTGAGCGTCGATGGAGCAGCCCCTCCGGCCCAGAGGCCAATCATCAATCAAGCAGCCAACGGCGTGCCTCTGGTTCAGATTGTCCGTCCCAGTAACGCCGGCGTGTCCCACAATAAATTTTCGGAGTACAATGTTGCTGCTGAAGGGTTAATCCTGAATAACAGTAAAAACTATACCTCAACTCAGCTGGGAGGGTATGTCCATGCTAACCCCAATCTCTCTGGCAACTCTGCACGGATAATTTTGAACGAAGTGACCGGTGTAAATCGGTCCCGTTTGGAGGGCTATACCGAGGTGGCAGGACCTGGTGCCGATATGGTGGTCGCCAATCCCAACGGCATTAGTGTCAACGGTGGTGGGTTTCTTAACACTCCGCATGTTACCTTGACCACAGGCTTGCCGGAACTTGAGAATGGTGCCTTAAAAAGATTTCAGGTGCAACAGGGAGACATTGCCATTGAAGGACGGGGTTTGAACGGCACGAATGTGGATCAGTTTGACATTATAACACGCGCCGCCACCCTCAATGCGGAGTTCCATACGAAGGAATTGAATCTGGTTCTTGGCCGCAATCGGGTGGACGCCACTACTCTCAGCGCCACTCCTCTTCTCCCGGACAGCAATTCTTCGCCTCAATTTGCTCTCGATACCTCAGCGTTGGGAGGTATGTATGCCAACCGGATACATCTTGTAGGCACCGAAAACGGCGTGGGAGTACGACTTGCCGGCGACATGGCTGCAACTGCGGGGGAGCTGCGGTTGACTATTGACGGTCAATTACAGTTAGCTGGTTCAGCCACCTCAGCAGGCCAGGTCGATATACATAGTTTTGATCATATGGAGCTTAAAGGAACGGTTGCCGGTGGTCAGGGAGTGGCTATTGACGCTGGATCCGTTACCTTGAGCAACACTGGAGAAATTTGGGCAGGTATTTCCGGATACGAAGCCGACCTGAACCTCAAAGCTAGTTCCTTTCTGGTTAATGATGGAATCCTCTCCGCAACCGGTGATTTACAATTGACGGCGGGGAATGCATTGACCCTGAATGGCACGGCTGCCGCTGAGAAACGTCTGGAAGTAATGAGTGGTGATCAGATAGAAGTTTCCGGCAGCATGACCGGTAGTGAGGCTGTTACGATACGCACCGGCTCACTGGTAGTGAGCAGTACTGGGAAAATATGGGCAGGGACCATGGATAAGGGCGCTGACCTGGCATTGCACACGATCAATAGTCTGGATAATGAGGGAACTCTGGCGAGCAGTCGAGACCTTTACCTCAGGGGAGGTCGGGTAACCAACAAGGGCAGCGCTCTTGCCGACCGTTCGTTGAGCATGGAAGGGTCGCATCTGACCAATTCGGGAACTCTCCTGTCAGTTCAGCAGTTGGAAGGAGCGCTGGGCAATATAGAGAACAGCGGTGCAGTTATCAGTCAAGGTGATCTGACTCTTTCCGGCGATGATTTGGTCAACCACGATCTCATTTATGCTGGTGGTACTATGGCTTTGCAGGTACGCAGAACCCTGCAGAACCAGACGCTCAACGCCGATCAATCCGGGGCCCGGATTGCTACCCTGTATTCGGTTGGCGATCTTCAAATTTCAGATGGCAATCAGGGAAAAACCGCATTGGTTGAAAACAGCTCCGGCAGCATCGAAAGTCAGCAGGGTGGAATCACCATTGATGCGGAACAATTACTCAATAAAAAGGCGGTCTTTGAAAAAGAGGAGAACCTTCTCAGTCACCAAACCTACCTGCTGCAACCACAGAAAGTGTCAGAACATACTGCCAGTGCCACACTTCAGCACTATCGTGATATCGGCTATACCGTCACTTATGTCCCTCGTGCGACGAGATGCTCGGGCGAAGACTGCACTCCCGATCCTCCTTATTATTGGCTCGATATTGCAGGGAAAAAATATCGCGAACGCAAACGAGAGTATACGATCCGCGATATTGATGAAGCTGTGAGCAGGGATTCGGCGGCGAGTCAGATCCTGGCGGCGCAAAATTTAGCTATAAACGCTTTGGATGTCACGAACAGTGCCAGTCACATGTCCGCCGGCGGTGATGTTCATATTTCCGCAACTGGTACAATTCGTAACGAAGGAGAGGTGCTGCGTTTTATAAACACCAAAACCGGTCGTTATAATTACTGCTATAAGGATTGCGGTTCGACGTTCCACAAGGCCGATTACACCTGGGCACCGCTGCCCGAGCAAAGGACTGAGACTCTCAAGGAGCAAATCTACAGCACCATCCAGGCCGGTGGTACGTTGCAGATGGTCGGCGCCAGCAGTATGACCAACGGTAAAGAAGAAAATAACGCTCTTTATGCTGCTGGTTTTGAACCGACAGAACCTTCCTCGGTGTCCACCACCGAAGGTGTTATTGACATTGATCTACCTGAAATTGACAGTGGCTTGTTTACCTATACAGTTGATCAAGGTCACCCTTATTTGATAGAACGCCGACCCGAATTTGTCGATTTCGGCAATTTTATCAATTCCGATTACCTGTTGCAGCAGCTGAACATCCCGGAAGAACAGTACCAAAAGCGCCTTGGGGATGGGGCTTACGAAACCCGGTTGGTGCGTGAGCAGCTGCAAGTCGCCACCGGACGCCGTTTTTTGGAGGTGGGGACGACAACCGACATGGCACAATTCCAGGTGCTGATGGACAATGCTGTCGCCTCCTCAAAAGAGTTGCAACTCACTCCCGGTATTGCTCTGACAGCAGAGCAGGCGGCTGCACTTTCACTCGATATTGTCTGGCTGGTGGAAAAGGAAGTTCTGGGGCAGACTGTATTGGTGCCAAAGGTTTACCTGTCCAGCCTGACCTTGGATAATCTCGATTCCCGTGGATCAATTATTCAGGGACAACAGGCAGCGCTGAATCTTGCGGGAGATCTGGTCAATTTCGATCGACTGCGGGCCGACAGCACCGTTGAGGTTATAGCGGGTAACTCCATCATCAACAGTGGTGGCACCATTCGCGGTGGCCAGGTCGCACTGGTGGCCCAAAAAGGAGATGTGATTAATCAACGCCTGCTGCAGCATCAGGAGAAAGGAGACAATCTCGCGCACCTGACACAGACCTATTATGGTGAGGCCGGACAAATCGAGAGTGATGGCGATTTATTCCTGGCCGGTCGGGACGTAGTAAACAAGGGATCGCAGATTCAAGCCGCGGGGAATACCAATATCCATGCTGACAGAAACATCGAAATGTCCTCGGTCCAGGAAACTATTGCCGTTGAAGCCAACGCAGAATGGGGTTTTGAAAAGGTCAAGGAAGTCCGTCAACACCAGGCCGGTCTCAATAGTGGCACCCTGACCGCAAGGGCTGGACAAGACATCCACGTCAGTGGCGGTACCCTCAATACAATAAGCGACATGGCCTTGGCTGCTGGCGGCGATATTCTGGTCAGTGCTGTCGAGGAGTTCAGTGGTCATAGCTCGCAAATCAAGAGCAGTGGGCTTCTCACAAGAAGTTTCACTGAAGAAGTCGACGAACAGACATCCCTTGTCCAGAGCCGATTACAGGCTGGTGGCAACCTCACCATGAACAGTGCATTAACCGAGGATGGGGCCATAGAGCTATCCGAGAGCGGCTCGGTCAACATCCTCGGCAGTGATTTGCAGGCAAAGGGTAACCTGGTGCTCTACGGAGGACGAGATGTCACCGTCGCTGCCTCTGCGAAAAAGAGTGAAACCTACAAAAAGAAGGAAAAGAGCCTTGCTTTCGTCTATTCCAGCACAAAGGCTGGTGGCAATGAGAAAAAAGATCTGATCAGCAGCACTCTAGTCGCCGAAGACGGGAGTGCTGTGGTCCTTGCCGGCCGGGATCTCAACCAGGTCGCCAGTCATATCGGGGCAGGGGAAGATGTGATGCTTCAGGCCGGATTGATCGATGAGCAGGGAGATGTCAATATCCTTTCCGATACCAGTGAAGCCCTTTCTTTTTCTGAAAACAAGAGGAGCTCCATTGGCGTGTGGACAGGCGACGGCTCTCTTAGCATTGCTAAGTCGGTCACCAAAAAGAGCCTGCAGCGTACCGTAACCAGCGAAGCCTCAACCGTACTGGCCGAGCAAGATGTCCTGGTCGATGCAGGCAAAGATATTAATATCATCGGCTCCAGCATTGAAGGGACCAACATTACTCTCACCTCAGGTCGCGATACTAATGTTCTGGCAGCTGCCGATGAATCAATGTCTTCCAAGACCGAAAAAGAGAAAAAACTGGGTATCAGTTTTTCGTCTGATGATAATGGCTTCGACGTCTTCGTGGGCGAAGAAATGGTCGACGATACCCATGACGAGACAAGGGGAGAGGTGGCCGCCAGCCAGATTATCGCTCGTGAAAATATGCGGGTCGATGCAGACGGTGCCATCCTTCAGGTCGGGAGCGATATACAGGCCGGCAACGACATTATCCTGACTGCTGTCGATGATGTTCGTATCCTTTCCGGAGAAAATACTGTCTATACCAATGACTTGCACAAAGAGCTCCGCGCCGGGTTGACTGTAACCACGAAACACAACCTGGGACAAGCTCGGGATGCGCTCAAGGGTGTTGGGGACAGTGGCAATGCCCTGACCGGGGCTTCCCGCACTCTGCGCGCAATTGACGCAATAGACAATGCTACCCAACCCTCCGCTTCAGTTCATCTGGGTGTTTCTACCAGCATCTCTAAGTCAAGTGAAACACAGACTTTCTCCCGCGGTTCCGTGCTCCTTGCCGGAAACGATATCCAAATGTATTCAGAAAAAGATATAATATCCAGAGGTACCGAGGCCAGTGCCGGACGCGATATCGTCATGAGTGGTGGAAATGTTGTCCTCGAAGCGGCGGAAAACCGCTTCGACGCCTCGAGTGAGGAAAAACAATTCCAAACAGGGATCACGTTACAGGGGAGCAAAAATTCTACTTCGTTGAGCTTTGGTCTGAGTGGCTCGAAGTCCGCATTCGATCAGGAAGTTGATACAGTTTCGTCCAGCCAATTCATGGCCGGACGGGATATATCGGTTGTAGCCGAGAAGGATATTGAATTGACCGGAATCCAGGCTGATGCCGCCCGTGATATCAACTTGATCGCCGAAGAAGATTTGCGCATCCAGGCCGCCAAGGGGCGAACCCAGTCCGACTTCGATGCCGTAAATCTGGGAGCCGAAGTGGGAATCGGGATAAAGACCAGCTCCTCAGGAGCCTCATTCGGTTACTATGCCAGCATCAGCGCCGGCGCCGAAGAACTGGAGCGTCAAGGTACTCAAAATGCCCACACCCGGCTCACTGCCGGTGATACACTCAATATCCAGACTGGTAATGATACCCTAATCCAGGGGGCTAATCTATATGCCGACCGGGTTAGGACCGACATTGGAGGTGACCTCACCATCTCTTCAGCCGCTGACACCGGCAAGGACAAAGGCCACAAATGGAACGCCAGCGTGACGGTAGGCACTGGCGGCTTCAGCGGTTCAGCCGGTTATGGTCAAACCCGAGGCAGTACCAATTGGGTCGATGAACAGACCACTATTATTGGCAATAGCGAAGTCGATATCCATGTCGGAGATCACACCCAGCTGGACGGCGCACTCATCACGGCCAATAACAGCAACCTGACGATTGACACCAACACTCTCGGTTACAGCGACACCCAGGGAAAAGACAAGGAGAATTCCTGGTATGCAAGTATCGGCATGAGCGGCGGCGGTTCCGGCGAAAGCAACACCGGATCAACCGCCGGCACAAGTGAAAAAGAACAGAATAAAGGGAGTTGGAGCACTGAAGGTACCTTTAATGACCGAGACAGACGACAGGTTGTTCGGGCCACAGTTGGTGAGGGGACTATAAATATTCGCAGCGAGAGCGATAATTCTACTTCCATGACAGGGCTCAATCGCGATCGCGATAGGGCCTACGAGATTACAAAAGACGATTCCGACGGTTTTGAGATATATGCCAGCCAAAACTCCATCAATCGCGCAAAAAACATGGTAAACACCAACCCTGCAGAAAACACTTTTGTTCAATGGGGGGCGGCTGCTAAAGACTATACTAAAAGTGCAAAAGCACCTGTAAAAAACTGGCAAAAATTAAAAGTTAAGACGGAGGAGGAAGGAAACCCCTTTGGATCAGCTACCATACTGGGATATGCAGAAGATGCCACTAATGAGTTGGGAAAATGGACTGGCGGAATTTCTGCCAGCATTGAAAACAATGGCGGTGTATTCTCGCAATTGCCAGCGTTGTTGACTGGTGATATGGAATACTACAAGGCTTGGGCAGTATTAAAAAAGTTGGATGGTAAAGGAAAAGAATCTGCAAAGATGGTTTTGGCTGGTTATGGCTTTGATGAATTTGACCCAACAGATCCTGAGCAGATTAAGGCTTTGGCCCATTTCAGTGACTACGCTGCAATAAATGGTATTCAAAACAGTCTTGAAGAAGCTATTCGTAACGGAGCTATGCAAACCGGGGCCATGAAGTTTATACAACAGTATAATCCGGAGCATGGATTTTTGGGTGACCTGCTGGAGTGTGCGTGGGATAAACTGTCCAGCGCCGAAAAATTGCCCTCAGGAAATGCTCGACAGACGGCAAGTTTTTATCAAGCCATTGATGATGCCCGTTTTTTTCTAAATGTTGCCTCCCATAGCCAGGGAGCAGAAATAACCTACCGCGCTCTACAAAACGTAACTCTTAAGCGAGACTGGAAATTTCAATTTTTTGGAGCACCGGTTCATGTTCAAGACCTCGGAGAAGCTTCAAAGGGGGCAAAGGTTACCAATAAAGGTCTTTTTCTTAATTATTCGGAAAAGGGAAATGACACGGTGGGAACTGTATTTGGTGGAAATGCGAGAAACGCAGACGAACTCATCACTGGGATTTTTTCTGCCTATCAACTTTTTGGTGATGAAAGCACTCATTCAAACTATCTGTGTCAAGGCGATTTTTGTGCCGGTGATCAACCAGCAATCGATAGTTTCAGGCCGTATATGATAAATAATAATAAGATTGAAACTAGCAAAATTGAACCTTAGAGAAGGGATGGAACTATATGAAGTGGGCCATAATTATTGTCTTAGTCGTAAATTTGAGTAGCTGTAGTAACCTTGACCGTGCTGTACGCAAACTTGTCCGACCAACACCTATTAATGGTGTCTGTGCAAAAGAGGGGAATGCTTTTGACATTGGACGATATAAGTTTTCCATCAATTTAAATCCTGACTGGGAGTATTCATTAAAACCTTGGGACCAGAGTGTTTCATTTCACTATCTTAAGGATGGTATAGCTTCAGCCATCAATACTAATAGCTATATCAACCACGTTTACTGGCTTGAGGAATACTGGCACGACCCAGAACTGATACGGCAGGCAATGCAACAGTTTTATGATGATCATACTTCAAGAAAACCACGTAACAACCCTTTCTATGATCTTAGAATTGTTAAGAAAGCAGGTTTAGTTTGCGTCCGAGAAGAGGAGCGATGGACAGCACCAACACCTTATGGAGCTTATAACACTAGCTATAATGGCGGTTTAGAGGATCATCTCTCCTACATTTGCGTGGTACCAGGCCAACTTGAAAGAAGGCCAATCGATATTGGTATTGCCCAGTCTACTGGTGGCAAAGCCACACCGCTGAATTTGGAAGCCATCCTCACGCCGATTTTGGAAAGTCTGGTTCTGAACCCAAATCCGCCTCCTTTACCAGAAAATTATTAATATGTAGCAATCTATAGAGGGTCTGCAGCAGCAAACGAGCTTTCTATGTTGGTGATCATCAGATCCTCTACATTTTCAGGTTATACGTTGTAATTGGTTAATCGGACTCTTTCAAAACTAGGAACAAGAAAAACTAATGATCCATATGACACGGCTTTTATTTATTTTAATATTAGTTATTTTAAGTAGCTGCAGTAATATTGACCGTGCTATTCGCAAAAATGTACGGCCCATTCCAGTCAATGGTGTCTGCGCGAAAGAAGGGATTTTTTTTGACATCGGGCGTTTTAAATTCACCATCAAATTGAATTCCGATTGGCGGTATTCAGAAAAACCTTGGGATCAGGGTGTTTCATTTCATTACCTTAAAGATGGTGTTGCTTCAGGTATAAATGTGCGTAGTTATCACAATAATGTTAATTGGTTAGCAAATTCTTGGCACGATCCTGAATTGATCTTCAAGAAAAAGCTGCAATTTTATAATGATTACACTTCAAAAAAACCACGATATAACCCTTTTCATGACCTTCGAATCGTTAAAAAGGCCGGTCTAGAATGTGTCAGAAGCGAAGAAGCCTGGGAAGCCCCCTCTCATTTTAGGAACAACAACCCTGATTATAAAACCGGGATAGAGCATAATCTCTCCTTTGCATGTGTCGTACCAGGTCAATTAGACCGTCGGCCAATCCGAATAGGAATTGCTCAATCCACCGGTGCCAGAGCAACTCCACTGGATCTGGAAGCGATTCTGGCACCTGTCTTTGAGAGTCTGGTTCTTAATCCAACCCCACCCCCGCTCCCGAAGGATTATTAATTCGGAGGCGAGGTGTTTAACTCATTTATTTCATGCAAGCAACCTCGGTATTGTACCGAAAAACCGCATAAGCCTGAATGCTTTCAGGAGAAAGAAGGAGTGCCAATGAAGAGACAATTGTTTGTGTTTATTATGCTGTTGATGGCCGGACCTGTATGGGCCGGTTCGAGTAATCTCGATTCTAAGCCGTATCTTCGTGTCGGGCTGGGGGCCGCTTCGTTGCAAGAGAGTTCCGGTCAATTAACCGATCTGGGTTCAAGTATTGATCAATTGGATTTTGCCTCGGAGACGGTTTTTTGGGGTGAACTGGAAGCGGGTGCAACGGTTTTTAAGGGGATTGCACCAGCTCTGCGGATCAAGGCTGCAATTGATCAGGAGCTTGGTGACATCTATACCAACGAAGATGGTGCTACGTATGCTTTTGACTTGAGCGTCGACAGCTACCTGTTTGCCTTGGACCTGAACGTGGATATCGCTGAAATATTAGATAAGGAATGGCCCGTTCGGCCTTTTGTGGGAGCGACTGTAGGTGCTGTCTATCATGATGTCAGTGAATTGACCTTTCCGAGCAGCACCGAGTCTCTGGATAGTGCGAGCAATTGGGATTTTGCCTGGGGTGTGTCGGCTGGGGTTCGATATTTCTTAGGTTCCAATATTGCAGTGGACTTAACCTACCGATACGAAGATATGGGTGAAGCCGAGCTGAGCGATTTAGCCCTTATTGCAGGGAGCATCGACGGTACTCTTCCAAATACAGCAAAAGCGGAAATCCACACACATTCCATTGGTGTGGGTTTAGCTTACTACTTTTAAACTGGTCTTATTTCTATATGCCTTAAAGATCCTAGATATAGAAAGACCAGTAAATAACAAGTGGGGCATCCAGTTCCACTTGTTTTGTTAATAACGATTGTTTTCATGGAGAAAAAGATGAAACGTATCTTTCCAATATTGTTTACTATTTTTATCATTTCTTCCATCATTGGTTGTGTTTCGGCACCTTCACAACGGGAAATTGCTGTGGCTTCGGTTGCCAAGGTTTATGGCTCCAATGAATTTTTGATAATGGAGGTTCCGTCCCATGGTCTTATTGGTGACAGTGTCGCTATCGCCGCAGGAGGTGGGGGGAATGCAAGTCAAGTGCGATCAGCGCTATTGGAATTTCAGAAAGCGCAGGGGGTGCAGCGGCTCGCTATTACAAGCAGCAATAGTCTCCTGGCTAAGACGGTACTGTCATCAGCCGTTAAAAAACTTCCTGCTGATTCTCTGACAAACATTCAGATCGCTTTTGTCGGTGATGTGGCTCAAGGAGAAGAGATCCGCTCACTGGTTGAGGCTACCGGAGCCCAATTCGATGTGGTTGGAGGTAAATAATGAAATCACAATATGGGATTTTATTTAGTCTGTTAGGTATCTTGTTGATGAGCGGTTGCGGCATCAGTTCAAGTATCAAAATAGCCAACGTAACAGGCGACAGGTATGTAGGGAGGGATTTGGCAGCGACCCTCTCCGAACTTGATCAAAAAGGTATTTATTGCAGCCGCAGTAGTCGGGAAGAGAGTGATGAACGCCTGAAAGCGCTTACCGACGGCTCCTTGGACGAAGTACGTTTCTATCAATGCATCACAGAAAGCGACAGCATAGTAGGTGTCTCCCGAAATGTGACTTACATGGTGGCCCAACATGGTAAAGTCCTTCGAATCAACGGAAATGTCCCGGCTTCTTCTTATATCTGGCAGTGATTTCATGTACACTTTAAAAGCAGGGTAGAAAAAAGTTAAAAAAACAGGTCAAATAGATAAATATGGTGTATTAGTTCGGAAAATACGAAGCAAGAGCTTTGTAGCAGAGCAGTGAGGAACTCGCCTCAGGGAAACTATAACACCATGGAATGGCTTAACTATCATCATCTTTTCTATTTCTGGACTGTAATGCAGGAAGGGAGTATTACCGCAGCCAGCAGCAAGCTGAGCCTGGCCCAGTCAACGGTGAGCGCCCAATTGTCCAGGTTCGAGGAAAATTTGGGGGCAAAACTGTTTAAGCGTGCGGGCCGCAATCTTGAACCAACAGACATGGGACATCTCGTTTTTCGCTACGCAGATGAGATCTTTTCACTCGGAAGGGAAATGATGGACGCGGTGCAGGGACGACCGGTGGCCGGACCATTATCGCTGAAGGTCGGTATCGTTGATGTGATTCCCAAACTTGTGGCGCGAAAACTTCTGGAGCCTGCCGGGAAGATGTCTGAACAGGTCCGTTTGATTTGCCATGAGGGAAAAGATGAGCAATTATTGGCCGAATTGGCGTTGCATCATCTGGATGTTGTTTTGACCGATACTCCGCTTCGTTCAAGTTTAAGCATCAAGGCCTATAATCACCTTTTGGGCGAATGCGGTGTGAGTTTTTTTGGTGTGGAAGAACTTGCCAAACCCCGCCAGAACAACTTTCCACATTCACTGCATAAATCGCCTATGTTGCTGCCGATGGCCATGAGTTCACTGCGGGGAATGCTCGATCAGTGGTTTGAAAGAATTGGTGTTCGCCCTGTGATAGTCGGTGAGTTTGATGATAATGCCCTGCTGAAGGTTTTTGGACAGGCCGGTGAAGGTATCTTCATGGCGCCTACAGTCATCGAGAAAGAGGTTGAGCAGCAGTATCAGGTCCAGGTTATCGGACGGACCGATAAAATACGGGAAAAATTTTATGCCATCTCCGTGGAGCGAATCATCCGGCATCCTGCCGTCGTCGCTATTTCGGAGGCTGCACATCAAAAGCTCTTTTTTGAATGCAGATAAACAGGCATCGGTGCGTTGCAATAATCTGACTGTTCTGAAATTCATCCAGGTGAGATACAGATTTACCCAGGGAACAGGAGCCTGGCATGGACATTTTGTCAAGCTGCCAGGTGGAGGGTAAAGGGTTCCACCTGACAGCATGTTGAAGTGAGCGCGCGCCGATGCCAATCAATTTCGTCAGGCCCCGCTACCGGCCATTTACTCGACGGGCAAATTTTCCAGCCCGTCATAGATGGCGTTGCCAACTATTCGAAAGGTGTTCTCCGGGTGTCCGCGGAAAGTGGCGTCAACGCCGATAAGGGTCACGTCACGCAGATCGGAGGTCTGGTGAACGATGACCGGCTGGCCGTTTGCGCCGCTGATCTGCCATTCCGGCCAGAATCCGGAAACCAGGAAGTCCTCGCCGGGGTCGATTGAGGCTGAAACCTTTACATCAGCGCCAAGGTTGCTAAACCATCCGGGAAAATAAACGAATGCAAATCCGTCTTCACGAAATCCTGCCGATACGGAATCGGTCGGATAGTAGTCGATATTGACAATTGCGTTGCCATCCAGGTACTGATACGCAACATCGGCAATACCTGCGTCAATGGCAAACTCAATCCCCCTGCCTCGATAGGAAAGCCCTACATAATCGCCTCCCGCAGCAAACCAGTCGGAGAGTGACGCGCGGCCTGCATCGTTTAATGATGACCACCTCAGGTTACGATTTATAAACAGGTCATATCCCATTATCATACCGCTGTCCAGATCGCTCACTGAGAGCAGGTCATACTCAAACCCCAGCCTGTCGAGGCAGTTTCTGACTTCGCCATCGCCGTAGACGGCAATCCTTCGTTTGTGCATGACAGTAGCATTTTCGGGTATCTTTCCCAGGGTTAACAGGTCAAGCCCGTATTTTTTTGCCAATTTGCGGGCCTGTTTTTTTCCGGTCGGCATGATGATCGCACCGGCGCCGATCATTTCACCGCCATCGATGAATGCTTCTTCGGTACGATACAGGGTGGCGCCTTCTGCCAGGAGGGCATTGGTCGCTTTAAACGCTGCGATGCTGGTGGGCAGGTAGGCGTATGCCTCTGCTCTGCCCCTCTCGACCGACCCCCTGGCCGCTTTTGCCTTTTTGATCTTCTTGGTCTTAAGGTAGAGGGGGTCGTCCATTACTGCCCTGTATGCGCCCCAGAGATAGGGGTGACTCCAGACCGAAGGTGGTGAATAAAAAAACAAGCCCTCAATGGAGGACAGGTCAAGTCCTGCGTCGAGGATGGTATTGGCCATTCCGCGCTTGGGCTGGTTCATCCAGACGATGTAGGTGCCTTTGGGATAGGTTGTGCCATCCAGTGTGAAGCTCTGTTGGGCTTCTTCCACCTGGACATCGTTGAACAAGAGAAAATCTACAAGACGGGCTGCCTGATGGGTGCTCAACTGAAATGGAGGACCGGCGGGTATTACATAGGCAGCCGGAAATTCCTGAATAGTGAGATCATTGAATTGCTCCCAGGGCGTTGCCGCCAGCAGATAATCGGGAATCAGTTGCTGTGGCAGATCGAGAAAACCGCGCCTGAAGACTTCGATCTGATCCCTGATCATCGCTTTTTTGTTGGCGACCACGAAATTGAGCGCCCCCCAGACAACCGCATAATGGGCGTCAACGCCTGTTATATCCCGGGCAGGAGTTTCAATAGTATGGCCGTAGGACCCGTGGTAAATGGGATACATGGCAGCATAAATCGGAGGCCAGTCGTCCCAGCCGAAATCCCAGTCCCTAAAGGGGATAATGGTCTCTATTTCACTTGTCCGGGCAAATAACTCTCTTTCCATGGCCAGCGCCAACTCCCAGGCCCAGCCAAGGTAAAGGTCATATTCATAATTGGGGTTGTGTGGAGGGGTGCAGGGTTCGATAAGCATCGGGTTAACAAACCCGTGCAGATCCAGGAAGACCATGGGGTTCCAGTCGGCTACCACACTGACGGTGGCACGGCTCTCAGGTTGAGACTGGGTGATTAAATCACGATTGATGTTAATATCATTGCCGTTATTGCGGGTGCCCATCACCCGGCCATCGGGGTTCTGGACCACATTGATCAGCAGAATAATATTATCGAGGACCGCCTGCACCTCTTCGGAATCATCATAGGCAAGGTATTCGATTAAGCGCATGCAGGCGTCTGTGCCGGGATATTCATCGCCATGAATACTGCCGTTGATGAACACGGGTACATTGAAATCATCGTAGGTTTCAATGAGTTCCAGGGCCTTTTCAGGATTTGTGATCATCAGCTTGCGTAAACTCTTGTGATGGCCCTTGTCTTTGTGTCTTTTTTTCTTTCTGTCCATCGGGTTGGTGATCGTGACAAGAAACAGATTGCGACCGCCGTCCGACTGTCCTATAACCTCGACACTGACCCGGTCGCTTGTTTTTTGAATCTCACAGAGGCGTGGGGCGATCTCCGAATAGAGTATTGAATCGTAATATGGAGAGGGGATTTCAGGCTCCGGCAGAACAGTACACCAGTCAGGCTGTTTGTTTTTGTCGTGGTGTTTCGCCATTGACGGATTTGGCATGACAAATAGAATAACTCCTAGAAAAAAACAGGGTATAAACAAAAACTTGCGTTGTAAGTCTTTCCTCATCAGGTGCCTCCTCTTTTAAGAAAATGCATAATTTTTTGAAAAAACGGCCATTGCATTAAAGATTTGCCTTCCCCTGTGCTGTGTTTTCCGTGTCCTGATCACCTCCTTTGGATTTTTTCAAAAAAATGTATTGGCCCCTTTTCACCAGATGTTGCGGGGCTCAGTATGTATGTTCAGTACGCATGCTATGGCTCTATTATGCTGTAGCTGATTCCAGAGTGTTTATAGTAAGTTTCAGCACCGGGATGGATCGGTACTGCCATGCTTTCAGTCATTTCACTTTGAGTGAGCACACTGGCCGAAGGTTGTCGGTGTGTATATTCGTCGGTATTTTCGAGCAGAGCTCTGGCAATGGAATAAACGATTCTGTCCGGCACCTCGGCAGAGGTGACCAGTCCTGCAGTAACACTGATGGTTTCCACGTCGTTTTTATTTTGAAAACCTGGATAGGAAAGAAGAAAAATTGACGATTTCTCATAGAATGGGCTTGCTGTTGTCAATTTGTCTATACCCATACCGGTTACGGGAACCAGCACAATCTGCTTTGATCCCGAGAATAGATCGATGAATGCCCTGTTTGTTGTTCCCAATATGTAGAAGAAGGCATCGATTGCATCGTCCTGCATCATTTTTGGCGCTTCTTCAACTGGACCGACTGTAACGTGGAGATCGGTTATCGGGTCAATCCCGGCTGCTGTCAGAATATCTTTTGCGGTAGAGAGTAAATCGGACTGAGGAGTACCTATGAACACACGTTTATCCCTCAGATCACCAATGTTTCGGATACCTGAATCAATTGAAGTAACAACAGCAATCTGTTCAGGGTGGACATTGCAAATAGTTCGAAGGTCTTTCTGGGGCCGACCAGTCCATTCTGCCAACCCATTATATGCCCGGTAGAGATACCTGTTCTGAGCAACACCCAATTCGAACTCGCCGGCCGTGACAGAGTGTATGACAGGCACTGATTCCTGTCTGGATGTAACCGTTATGCGAATGCCATGGTCGTTGCTCTTTCCGTTTACTGCATTGGCAATTGTACCGGCTGTTGGCGACATCGGGCCAAAAATTCCCTTTCCGCCTAGCGTTACTGCGGTTTTTTCCGCTGCAGCCAGATGGGATGAGAGAATACAGAGCAGGGGAAGGCAAAAAAGGAGTGCAGACCTATACAGCAACCTGATCCGCATCATGTGTCAACACCTGTTACAGGGCAGGATACTTGAAAGCCGTAAACGGCAAAAAAGGAATAATTGTTCATCAGAAAATCCTCCTTGGAAACCAGTGAGAACACTTGTGAGAACAAATAACCGTCGAAAGATTCTAAAATATGCTATTCGATTTTGATCACAGCGGTTTTAAAACGGTCGTGCTAGAAATGATACCGAACCCCTAAGGTAGCGATGTGCGCGCTGTAATCATATTCCACGTCAAAGACGATACTGGGATCTGTCAGGTTCGTTGGGGTATCTTCTGCGTCGGCTGTTGCAAAGTATTTATATTGCAGGTCAAAAAAGAGACTTTCTGTAAGAGAATACGCAATTCCAGCACCAACACTCCAGGCAAAAACATCATCTTCTGCCGCCTGATTGCCGGTATCGTTAAACTTCAGCTCCAGCATCGAGTACCCCAATCCGGCACTGAGATACGGTGTAAATGAACTCTCGTTTTTAAAATCGTACAAAAAATTAACCATAAAAGAAGTACTTTCGAGATAACCATCTGTGTCAAATTTCGCACCTGATGGGGTGGTTATACGGCCTGTGTCATTTTCATTGTAGGAAATTTCACCTTCAATCCGTACTGGCAGAGCTGTAAATTCATATCCGATGACACCACTTGAGTGGAAGGCAGAATCAAGTGATACATCAAATCGATTGCCTTCGTCAATAAGCTCAGTATCGTCCGGTATAGCAATACCAAGGTGCAGACCGGCATAGATACCCGCTTCAGCTGTCACGGTACAAAAGAGTAATACAGAGCTTGCGATACATAGCAGAAATAATTTCATTGATGGCCCCTCCTCTAGAATAAGAAGCAGTAGATTGAAAAACGATTCGAAGCCTATCCTTTACATTAACTTTATTCAACTCATTTCTAATATTTTGTTGTGGTATTATACAGGACATGGCTATCCATTTCCGACACATATTTTTATCAATATTTCTGCAGGGATATTTTCGATATCGCCAGTTTTTAGACGCACAGGGTGCGGCATGTCGCAGAAAAGAACGTACCCCCATTTGGTTGATGATATATGACGTAATAAAGAGGACAACGATGCTATGTAAAAAATACACTCGGTAATTCAGATGTTTCGGTCTCAGCAGTGGGCCTGGTTGCTGCGCCAGGGGCCTGGTATCATCCAGATTCCCGGCATGAAAAAGTGAAAATATCTCCAGGAAAATCTGGATGCCCTTCAGGTGAGCCTTTCTCCGGCGGAATTAGAAATTTTACGAGATGCTATCCTGGAAGTGTCAGGAAGCAGAGACAGCGAGAGCAACCTGCGGTTTATCGATTTGTAAGCTGCAGAGGCCTGTCCTTAAATGTAAAAATCCAGACTCAACCTGATAACCGGCATGGAAGAATGAACCGAAGATTTTCTGGATTCATCTTCATCGCGTGGAATCCTGATTGCGCCATTAGCCAGATGATAGATATGGAAGGTACTGGAATGCATCCGGTTTGACCGAAGTGGAGTATTTTCCTCTTCGATAAGCTGGAACAGTCAATTTAATTTTATGTCCTTGTCATCCCTTCCCCTTATTCTTATGGTTAGAGAAACGTTATTTCTGACAACAGAGACATGTCACATACAGGTTTCGTAATATCCTGTACAAGCCAGATAATAAATTAATTAATGGTGAAATTATGATCGAAAAGTCACAACCATCTGAAGTGAAAAACATGGATCCTTTTTGGAAGTGCTTAGGATGCGGGAACACTATTCAAACCCCATCCCCACCAGACATATGTCCTAGCTGTAAGGAACAGTGTGCCTTCAAAGATGTTAGCTGTTACACCCCTGATTGCGGTGGACCTGGACATATTGATCCACAACTTTGATTTGAGGTGGGGCGCCGGATGACAGGTGCTTCTACCCGGAAAAACCTCAAACGCTGATCTGTGTTGTTTGTGTCAGATATGATCGAGAGCTGGAAATGGAATGCTTTAGATTGAGTCCGGGGTTAAGTATTACAAAACATGCGAAGAAGAATGCGGACCGTCGAGGCACCTGACAGTCCGCTTTCCTATTGTTTGTATGGGGTGCTGTCGGGATAAGAGGGCTTGCCGGTTTCATTATTTCTGAATCATGTAATAATCATTTTGAAAATCATGTTCCAGCTGATGAATAGAAATTTGTGAAAAACCCGCCCTTGATAATAATTCCCTGGCTTTTTCCTGTCCCCACATGGTTCCCAGTCCGTCACCGTCCTGTGCCAGTGAAACGGCCATGCAATGGGTGGTCGAAATACTGTACAGCAATGGACCAATCGGCAGGTCGAGGTTATTTTCGACTTCACTCGAGCTGTGAATGTCCTGCATAATGTAGACCCCATCATCTTTTAAGGCCTTGTAAATCCCTTTTAACACATTCAGGGGCTTGGCCTGGTCATGTACCGCATCAAAGGTGGTTATCAGGTCAAACTGTTCATCGCCGCTCTCCTGGTCAAAATGCGTCACATCTTTAGCTATGAAACGGACGTTTGGTAAATGCTTTTCCTCTGCCTCCTGTTTTGCATAGTCAATCGCTTCTTTCGACAGATCCATACCGATAAAAGAGCTTTTTGGATAAAGTCCGGCCATCAAATTTAATGCCCGACCGCTACCGCAGCCAACATCCAGCACTTTGATACCCGCCTCTAATTTACCTGTCAGACCTGGCACCAATGATAGAATATGATCCTGCAAGGCTGAAAGCACCGTCTGCGCGCTATCTTCAGCCATGATTTCATGGAAGCGGGGAAACTTTTCATACGGTACGCCGCCACCGTTTTTAAAGCAGTCGACGATATCGTCTTCGACAATACCCATCATGGGGATGTATTGGGCAAAGACTGAAAAATTACCCTCAGTGGAACGACGGGTCAGGTAGGCCGCATGTTCATCGGGAAGGGAGTAGGTTTTAGATTCAGGCTGGTAGTCGATGACTTTGCTTACGACCAGCGTGTTCAGCCACTCACGCACATATCGCTCGTGCAGTCCGGCACGTTTGGCTAAGGCATTACTTGTCATTGGCGGTTGACCATCCAAATGATCAAACAGTTGGGTGCGATGGCCCATGGACAGCATGACACACAGCGCACCTTCGTTCAGAGTATTCACCAGGCGGTCGGCAAAGCCCCCGGCCTTATTTTTGTCAAAATGAGCGAGCTGATGATTGAGACACATGATTTTTCCTCCAATGTACGATTATCCATTCAATTTTGAAAAGTTGGCCTGAGAGAACAAACATACCAACTGGTCTGTTTAGTAAGGTTGGGCTGTAAGTGCTTTTTGTCAAGACTAATTGGTATGTTTTTTTAAAAACATGTAATTGTTTGTTTATATGAAATAAAATAGTAATAACACCTTTACATGATGCGTTGTTTGTTATACTTATTAATACTAGTTAGTCTTTTTGATTTTGGCTGGTCAAGTATGGATAGCTGGGTGGATATAGGATACAGGGAGACACTATGGCAAGGGATGGGAATGCAACAAAAGAAAAGATCCTTACTGTGGCTCAGCAGCTCTTGCTGCAGCACGGATACGGTGGAATGGCCATTGATCAGATTATTGACGCTGCCGGCATCACCAAAGGGGCTTTTTTTTATCACTTCAAATCAAAACATGCCCTGGCGCAGACCTTATTGGACCGCTATGTACAATCGGATGATGCCATGCTGCATACTCTAATGGGACGAGCAGAAAAACTCAGCCATGATCCCTTGCAGCAATACCTGATTTTTGTTGGCCTTCTGGAGGAAACGTTGCGTGAACTTGACGAACCTCAACCCGGTTGTCTCGTTGCCAGCTATGTCTATCAAGTGGAGATGTTCACCCCCGAAACGCAGCAGGCTCTCACGCACAGTTTCCAGGAATGGGCAAGCGTGCTGGGTGAAAAGTTACAGGCCGCTATTGATAAACAGCCTCCCAAAATACCAGTTACCGCCATGTTGTTGTATGACAACCTGCTTGCCCTTTTTGAGGGGGGCGTCATATTGTCCAAGTTGTATAAAAAAGGATCGACTCTTGCCGATCAGGTGGCACAGCATAAAAATTACATTGAACTCTTATTTGGACAGCGGGATGAGTAACTGGAGTTCATCTTCAGGAAATTTCTGACCACACCCCACCCCAAACCGCTGCAGATGAAACGACCAACGATTTCCCCGGTATGTTGAAGATAAGGGTATCGCAGCTTCGTTTGCTTTGACGCAGCGGAAAACGTATAATCAGCTGTCCGTTCTCAGTTTTTTCGATTGTGGAGGAAGAGGGGCTCGCCGTTCGTATGGTCGACTTTCAGGTGTCTGTGGTTGTGATATATGCAAATCCCGCCAGCCACTACGCAGAGTTCTGCCACTCGAAATTGCATCATTTTTATTATGAAAGGAAATACCACATGTTCTGTCTTCGAATTGTTTTATGTGTAGTGTTGAGCTGTACCTTAGTTTCCTGTGCATCGATGGGCAGTGGCAGCAGAGTAGATAAGCAGCAGGAAATTATCAAAATGAAAAATGAGGTTCTCTCGGAACTTTTTGCAAAAAAGCCCGATACTCGCGGACAAGTCAACTCGGCTCCCGGTTATGCCGTGTTCAGTAATGCCAATATCAATCTGTTCCTGGTCTCGGCAGGTACAGGGTACGGCGTGGTGAAAAACATGGGCACCGGGCAGCATACGTACATGAATATGGCTGAGGGTGGCGTTGGTCTTGGCCTTGGGGCGAAGGACTATCGTATTGTGATGGTTTTCCACACCACAAAGGCCATGAATCACTTTATTGATAATGGCTGGAGTTTCGGCGGCAATGCCGATGCTGCGGCGAAAGCTTCGGATAAAGGCGCCTCAGTCGAAGGAGAAGCCTATTACGGCAGTGTCACTGTCTACACCCTTACCGAAACCGGTTTAGCTCTGCAAGCCACAGTAAAAGGCATTAAGTTCTGGAAAGATAAAGAGCTGAATTGAAAATGATGGTGTCGTAAAAAGTCCGATCTCCCTCGGAGTGAGCCGGGCGCATCTGTCGCAATATTCTTTCTCTTATTGTCCTGGAATCTAGTATACCCGGCAGGATGCCTGTATGCATCCTGCCGGGTTGACAGAGTCACAGTTTGAAATGCTGCTACATCAAGGAACCGTTAATAAGGAAGTGGGTATAGATACTTGCCGCATATCCGAGGGCAATGACCGGCGTCCACTTAAGGTGACCGAAAAAGGTGTATTTGCCTCTGGCCTGGCCCATAAGAGCCACACCCGCTGCAGAACCGATGGAAAGCATACTTCCCCCAACTCCGGCGGTCAGCGTAACGAGTAACCATTGACCATGAGACATTTCCGGCATCATGGTCAGGACCGCAAACATGACCGGAATGTTATCCACGATCGCTGAAAGTATCCCAACCATGATATTTGCGGTTGTCGGTCCCCAGTCAAGGTACATTAGATTTGACACGAGACCGAGATACCCCATGAAACCGAGACCGCCAACACAGAGAATAATACCGTAGAAAAAGAGCAAAGTATCCCATTCTGCCCGTGCGACCTTGGCGAAAACATCAAACGGGACGATTTGGCCGATGCGTTGTTCCGCCTTTACCGGGTCGTAGGTAAGTTTATTTTTAACGTGGGTTTTATTCAGGTAGTAACCGTATATTTTCAAGAGTGACAAACCCGCCATCATGCCGACGACTGGTGGCAGATGTAAAAAATTATGAAAGCTTACAGCGGTAGCGATGGTCCAGAGAAAAAGACCGATGATGACGAAGGCACCGCGCTTTAGTTGTAAGTCTTCTGTACCGAGTTCCGGCTGTTTGTTGGCGACGGAAAAACTCATTATGGCCGCCGGTACCAGCCAGTTGACCACTGAAGGGATGAACAGAACCAAAAACTCCTGGAACTGAACAATTCCTTTCTGCCATACCATAAGGGTAGTAATGTCGCCAAAAGGGCTGAAGGCGCCACCGGCATTTGCGGCTATTACAATGTTAATACAGGCCAGACTGACAAATTTCTTGTCCTCCTTGCCGATGGCCATAACGACGGCACACATGAGAAGGGCGGTTGTGAGGTTATCGGCGATAGGGGAGATAAAAAAGGCAAGCAGGCCGGTAATCCAGAACAGTTTCCTGAAAGAGTAGCCGGCGTTGACCAGTTTGACCCTGAGAACCTCGAACACCTGTCGTTCATCCATGGAATTGATGAACGTCATGGCGACAAGCAGAAAGAGGAAAAGCTCTGCATATTCAAGGATATTGTGACGAATTGCAGTCTCTGCCACATGGTTAATGCCGTTCATCGCATATATCAAACCGATAATTCCCCAGATAATACCGGCTGCCAGTAAAACCGGCTTTGATTTTCGCATATGGGTAACTTCTTCGGCCATGACGAATGCATATGCTATGACAAAGACGACTAATGCGACATATCCTCCCCAGTGCTTTGTGAGATTCAACGTCTCCTGAACTACTCCTGATCCAGCCGCCAAAGCTGCATCGCCAAACCCAAGGCAAGCCACTATTGTGGCAAGGCAAAAAAAGGTCAATCTACGCATTGAAGAACTCCATCTAGTTATGAAAAAAATGTTGCCGGAGTATGCACACCGGCACTCTTGATAATCAGAATATCTGCGCTGTTAGTGTCCTCAATCCAGTCGTTTAAAGATTCAGGTTGCAGGCATGGATACTATCTGAAGCCAAAGGGTGTTCGAAAAGAAAAATCCTCGGAATTTTGTATTAAAACTTTCTCCCAACAGAGTGCAGCGATTCGTTGGAAGTTGATGCGGAGCAGGGTCAGAAACACTCGTGACCGCATTGAGCATTATTCAATCCCTTCCTGTTCTCCCATTCTGCAGTTATGATAATCATGAATGCAAAAAAATAAAACAAAGAGACAATTAGGTCAAATAGATAAAGGTGCTGTTAGTATTCGAAAATAACGAATTGAATTGCCTCCGGTAAACATGTTGAGGTAAACGCTCCCGATTGCTGCTACAGGGTGGCAGGTCATTATTGTTGAATCATATCCGGAAAAAATATAAACAATTCTGTGAAAATTGGGGTAATGAGAAGAGGCAGGAAAGAATAATCCCACAAGGGAGAAAATCGTCATGGTCCGGAATCGCGTCGACGAAATACAGTCTATCCAGATAGAGACCACCAGTCGCTGTAACCTGGATTGTGTCACCTGTCTCAAACCTGCATATCGCACTGTCTGGCAGGAACGGGACATGGACCAGCGGCTCTTTCGCCTCATCCTGGCTCAAATCCCTGCTAAGGTCTCCATCCATCTTCAGGGCTGGGGGGAACCGCTGCTGCACCCCGACACGCTCTCCCATATACGGGAACTGAAAGCTGCCGGTGCTATGGTAAGTTTTACCACCAGCGGATCCCTGATGGAGAGTACTCTGGCTCACGCTCTTATTGATTCGGGCCTTGACGGGCTTACCTTTTCCATGGCGGGGAATTGCCGTTCTACCCAGGACAATCTCCGGGGGGCCGGCAGTTTCGCCCATTTGCAAAAGGCAATCCGTACTTTCATATCAGCGAAAAAATCCCGGAGTGAATCTTTTTTCCGTGTGGCAGTGAGCTACCTGCTTACCCCTCAAACCGTACCTGAATTGCCTGGCGCAATCTCCTGGTGTCGCAAAAACGGAGTCGATGCATTGAGCACTGTCCACCTTACCCAGGCAGGTTGCAGGACTCAGCAGAAACTGCAGTTCATGCTTTCAAGACAAGAGGCTCGGCACTATCACCCTTTACGTATTCAAGCTCAGTTGAGAGCGATATGCAGTAAAATGAGGCTGACGATGAAGGCGTTCCACCCAACACTCACTCCGGTCTGCGATAAAAATCCGATCAATAGTCTGTTCATCAGTGCCGATGGAGAGGTTTCGCCCTGTGTGTTTCTTCTTCCGCCGGTTCGGCAGGAAGTGGTCTGGTACCATAAAAACCGAATAAGCCGGCAAAAACCTGTCAGTTTTGGCAACCTGCGGAAGACAAGTCTGTCAGACATTTGGGACCATCCGACGTACCGTCAATTTCGTGATCGGTTTAAAGAACGAAAAAATTATCATGACCAGAAGCTTGCCGGAGTCAGCTATTCCCTTGAAGGCAGCGAAAAACTTGACGCGGCGGTAGGAGCGATCGCACACTATTTAGCGATATATCCGCCGCCGCAACCGTGTACGGCTTGCGGCAAGCTGGATGGGTATTGACGGACGAGCTGTTCCCACTGTTAAAAAAAGATAGTACTGTACTTGAAAACCTGACCGTTACCGGAATGGTTTTGAGTCGACCTAAATTGAATCGTCATAGTGTCTGCTGTGACCCTGGATTATTGTTAAGAGGAGGTGGAGCATGAGCGAACTGGATGTGTTGATAATCGGTGCAGGAACGGCCGGGCAGACAGCTGCCTTTGATCTGGTGGCGGAAGGATATCGTGTCGCTGTGGTGGAAAAGAGTCGTGAACCCGGTGGGATTTGCGCACTTCACGGTTGCCAGGCAAAGAAATGGTTCTACGAAATGACTGAACTTGTCGCAAGGAGCAGACATCTGCAGGGACTTGGCATTACGGCTTCTCCTTCCTTCAGCTGGTCACAGATTCAGAATGAAAAAAACAGTTTTACATCACAAATACCATCAGCCACCATTGCAAATCTCAAAGGCAACGGTGTTGAGTATATCGAAGGTGAGGCAGTGTTTACTGATCCCGATACCATCATGGTCAATGGCACACCGTACAAACCGAGATTTACGTTAATTGCCGCGGGGGCAAAACCCATGCCCCTGTCGATAGAAGGGAGTGAGCACCTGGCAACGAGTAATGATTTTCTGGATCTTGAAAAGTTGCCGAAACGGATCACCCTCGTCGGTGGTGGTTTCATCTCCTTCGAGTTTGCGCATTTCGCCGCGCGTCTTGGAGCGAAGGAGGTGTATATCCTCGAAGCCATGGACAGGCCACTTGGCCCCTTTGACTCCGCCATGGTAGAGCAGCTGGTGAAGGCAAGCCAGGTAGAGGGTATACAGGTGCAGACAGGTGTCTCCATCCAATCCATTTCGCGTGAAGACACTGGTTTTATAGTGAAATTTGCTTCAGGGGAGCCGATCGAAACCGACCTCGTCGTTCACGGCGCCGGTCGTGTTGCCGACCTTGACGGACTCAATCTGAAGACTGCCGGCATAGCGTACAATCGACGGGGTATAGAGGTCGACGGTTGCATGAGAACAACGAATCCGAAGGTCTATGCCGTTGGTGATTCCGCCGCAACCCTGCAACTCGCCCGTGTAGCCGACAATGAGGCGCATACCGCGGCAGCATCAATTCTCGCCGAAGACAGTGAGGAAACCATTTCACCTCTGGACTACACTGCGGCACCGGCGATACTCTTCACCTATCCAATGCTTGGCATGGTCGGGAAAACAGAGGATGAACTGATTAAAGAAGGAACCAGATATTGGAAGAGTTTTGATAAAGAGTTGAACTGGCCGACTTTTCGCCGCGTTGGGTTGAAGCACGCTGCTTACAAAATCCTCGTCGGTAATGACAGTAAAATTCTCGGCGCACATATCCTTTCAGACAATGCTACCGGCCTTATCAACACCTTCAAACAGGCAATGCTGGATGGAAAAACAGTTTCCGAGTTGTACCAGGCCAACATCATGAGCCCCTATCCGTCACGGGAAAGTGATATTCTCTATATGCTTGAGCCGCTGCTCGATGAGTGAGTCCAGCCTCGAGTTGTCTGCTGAGTGTAGTACCTTTCGGATCATTTCGAAGGTGCACTTATCGCTTTGTAGCATTCAGCAAAACACTCTGCACTCAAGGTACTTACGCCCTCGATAGCTGGTCAAAATTATCACTGTACCGATGGCGAGGAGTGTTTATATTATTGCTGTCAAACGTTTGCAAGGACCAACGACTGGTTGGGATATCAATAGAAAACCTATTGAAAAGAGGCATATGGATTACAAAGATTATTATAAAACACTAGGTATCACCAAAGAGGCGTCGCAGGAAGAGGTTAAGAGGGCGTATCGAAAACTGGCCCGAAAATATCACCCCGATGTGAATAAAGAAGTTGATGCCGAGGTGAAGTTCAAGGAAATCAATGAGGCCCATGAAGTGTTAAAAGATGCTGAAAAACGTAAGGCCTATGACACTTTCGGCAACGACTGGCAAAATGGTCAGGATTTCAAGCCCCCGCCAAACTGGAAGAACCGCTACCAAGGGGCTGGCCATGGCTCGCAGCAGGCTTCGTCCGAACACTTCAGCGATTTCTTCGAGTCACTCTTTGGCGGAGGCCAAAGCCGTTTCTCCGGAGATCATTTCTCTTCTTTTGGCCAGGGACACCATGACACAGGGAGGGATCTGCATGCGAAGGTTTCAATATCCCTTGAAGACAGCTACCATGGGGCTAAAAGAACCATTACGCTGAATAGAACGATGGGTGACGGTGACGGGGGGCTGACCAGTAAGCCCCAATCACTGCATGTTTCTATCCCGAAAGGGATACTCGAGGGGCAGCAGATCCGGCTGGAAGGACAGGGCGATGTTGGATATGGCCGGGGACCAAAAGGGAATCTATTTCTGGAGATTGTCTTTGAACCTCATCCGGTATTTACCGTCAGTAAACGAGATATTTTCCTTGTCTTGCCCGTGACTCCCTGGGAGGCTGCCCTGGGGGCGACCATAGCAGTACCTACTCTGGGCGGCAAGGTTGATCTTAAACTTCCTCCAAACTCTCAAACCGGTCAGAAACTCCGCCTGAAAGGCCGGGGGCTCTCGTCAAAAACACAGGTAGGGAATCAATATGTAACCCTTGCAATCCACACACCAAAGGCAGAGACGGCTGAACAGCGTAAATTGTATGAAGAGATGTCAAAACTCATGCCCTACAATCCCCGTTCAGGGTGAGGAGGTTGAGAGATGAATGAAGAGTTGCGGTACATCATCCTGGATGACTCAACGACTTTGGGGATTACCGAGATATGCAGGCTTTGCCGGGTGGATGATGAGGTGGTTTTTGAGATGGTCAACGAAGGAGTCCTGATCCCGGAAGGAACAACACCCGAGACCTGGCGTTTTGATGCGGTGGCCATAAAAAGAATCCAGATAACGCTCAGGTTACAGCATGATCTGCGGGTTAACCTGCCGGGAGCTGCCTTGGCCCTTGATTTGCTTGAAGAGCTTGATGAACTTCGTTCGCTGCTCAGACAGCGTTTCTGAAGGCTGATTTTATAAGCTGTACAGACAGGTTGTATCACCCCGAAAAAGAGGTTTTTTCAGACAACGATGCCTAGAGGTAAAAGGGCATTCGCAGGCGGCCTCCTCGATCAGATGGGCGGCGGCTTCTGCCCAGTATGAAATTCTGTAGCACAAGCTTCTGTAATATTATTTTTTTCTCACTTGCGTCGGGTATCACATCTGCAGCGAGTCATGTTGCGAAATGAATAATCAAGGAGGCCGTATGCGAGAATTATTTAATTGGTTGAGTCGTAGAAGTGTTGGCGGAGTGGTTGGAGGATCGTTACTGCTGGTTGCCACCCTGGTCCATTCGGCAGCGATTCTTGAAGGTGAACGAATGTCTCCGGTGCAGGGACGGGAGGGAATGGTCGTCACCAGCCATTTCCTTGCAACCCGGTCAGCCCAGGAGGTCTTGCAAAAGGGAGGCAACGCCGTTGATGCGGCGGTCACCGCAGCGTTTTCTCTGGCTGTGACCCAGCCCAGGTCGGGGAATATCGGCGGAGGCGGCTTTATGCTGATATCCTCCGAGCAAAAGGATGAAGTCGTTGCCATTGATTACCGGGAAAAGGCGCCGAACAAGGCAACTGCCGACATGTTCCTCGACGGGGAGGGCAATGCGGACAGTCAGCTTTCAAGGTATTCCCATTTGGCAGCCGGTGTTCCTGGAACGGTTGCCGGTCTGGCCCTGGCCCTGGAAAAGTATGGCACAATCAGTTTAAGGGAGGCGATCGCTCCGGCAATTAAGCTGGCTGAGGAGGGATTTGTCGTCACTCCCCGGTTCAGTGACGGGCTGAAAGAAAAAGAGAAGATGCTGAAAAAATGGGAATCCTCCCTCAAAAAGTTCTTTAAACCCGACGGCAGCTTTTATGAACCGGGGGAACTTTTTGTCCAAAAAGACCTGGCGGCTACCCTTACGCGCATTGCCGAGAAGGGGGCAGGGGATTTCTATGAAGGCAAGACAGCTGAATTATTAGTTGCGGAAATGGCCAAACACGGCGGCCTTATCACTATGGAGGATATGAAAAATTACTCTCCGACCATGAGGAAGCCGGTGCATGGTACCTACCGGGGGCATGACATCTACTCCATGTCTCCACCGAGCTCGGGGGGGGTGCATGTGGTGCAGATCCTGAATATCCTGGAAGAATATCCTGTCACGGAATATGGTCATAACTCGGCACGGACCATTCACCTGATGGCCGAGGCGATGAAACGTGCCTATGCCGATCGTTCCTTCTATCTGGGCGACGAGGACTTCGTTAAAATTCCCCTGAAGGGTCTTCTTGCAAAAAACTATGCTGCGAAAATCCGCGAAGACATCACTATGGAGAAGGCGAAACCAAGCAGCACCATTGCACCGGGCAAGCCGCAGCCATACGAGAGCAATGAGACGACACATTTTTCCATAGTCGATAAATATGGTAATGCCGTCTCCAATACCTATACCATCAATTTCAGCTACGGTTCAGGTATTGTGGTCGAGGGAGCAGGCTTTCTGCTGAACAACGAGATGGATGATTTTTCGGCGAAACCGGGCGTCCCGAATGCCTATGGGCTCATCGGCGGTGAAGCCAATAAAATCGAACCAAACAAGCGGATGTTGAGCTCCATGTCGCCGACCATCGTCAAAAAACAGGGCAGGAATTACCTGGTGACCGGTAGCCCCGGGGGCTCCAGAATCATTACCACCACTCTCCAGGTAATCATGAACGTTATAGATCACGGTCTCAATATTCAAAGCGCAGTCGCGGCGCCGCGCATTCATCATCAGTGGCTGCCTGATGAGCTGCGGATTGAAGAAGGCATCAGCCCCGATACCATAAAAATCCTGGAGGCGAAGGGGCACGAAGTGAAACAGCAGGCGGCCATGGGGGCCATCCAGTCCATCATGGTAACAAATGGCATGATGTATGGGGGTGCCGACCCGCGCAGGTCGACTGCTCTGGCTGCAGGACTCTGATTTGTTCTACATACACCTTCCATTTTGAGCGGAGGGTCCGAGGCGAACCATTAAGGGGGGCAACATGTCGGATTCTTTATCTAAAGAGGGAAAAAAACGAGAATATCTCACCGAGCATGACAGGCTGGCACATCTATTTGTCACAGACAGATTTGCTTTTGAGATAGAGCGAAAGCGCATTATCGCCGACACCATAGAAGATATATGTAGTACTGACGAATGCAAAGAGAAGATGAGGGCCCAGCAGAAAGAATTAGACAGGATACTGAAAGGATCAGGGTCTGCTGAAAATCGGTTTGCCATGATCCAGTCACTGTTCTGGCATCATGTGGTGAATGAGTGGCAACCGGCTTTGCAAGAATTTCAGACTGCTCTCAGCTCGCTCAAGTACGATAAAAAGAAGCGTTCACCGCTATCTCTTGTGAAAAAGTAACTTGTAACGGTTTATTATGTGAGACTCGCAGAGTCTATTTTGCAATGTACTCTGCTCATATAGCGGCGAGGGAGAATTTGCAATATTGAGCACGCAATTTCCGATACCGTTCTTTGGTCCACGTGAGTCTCTGCATATTCTGGGCGAGACGGGAGAAGAAGTAGCTGTTAGTGGGGGCGTGTGAGAATGTTGTTTCTCCCGAAAGAGGTTGCATAGGTAAATAATCTGGAAAGTATCAGGTTAGCTTTCGGACCGGTAAAAGCGAAATGACGATTCTGGTAACAGACCGTTACCCCGAGCCTGGAAAGCATCCTCTGTAACATCACGACCTGTTCATTGTTCCGGGACGAAAGGGTTTTGAATTTTTTTAAAAGAAGCAGGGCATCTGAAAAAGTGTTAAACGAAATTACAGCAGAATCGCCCTCGGCGGTGAGGTGAAATGGTATCCGATCCATCTCAATATCCATTGCAATGGACACCGAAATTCTACGGTCCAATGCTTCCAGGAACTTCCATGGAGCATGCTGATTGGCTTGTGTTGTTTCAGGTATGTCTTTCATGAGTCACTCGGATAATATCAATTTTAACTGTATCAATAAGCAAAAAGTGCCTTTCTTACATTATTTTCGGTCATGGGGTGACCATCGAACAATCAGAAAGGCACTATAGAGAAGATAGAACGATCAGTTGATCAGTAGTCCGTCTCCATCCTGAAACGGCCAGTTTGCCTTAACTCTTCGTTGTTCTCAAAATTTAATCCTCGGAATATCAACCATATGCCTGCGGATAAATTTATCGAACGCCTCGATTTAGAACAAAATGTCTGCATTCTGGATGGAAACTGGTCAGGTTCGTTTACTACCCGTTAATGAGATTTCTCCCTGGTGGTGATTCTCATTGTTCCATTGAACCTCCAGTGTGCCTGGGGTGCATCCTCGGCTGTACTGCTTGGAACGTCAATCTTGAAGTCGTCGAATGCATAGGCTATTTCCGCATTGTTACCTGTGAGTCTATCGTACAGGCTGACGAACATTTCGGGCCAGTTGGTTGTGTCTTGTGTTTTTTGTGCCATTTTCGGTTCCTCATTGGGTTTATTTTAGAAATGTAGCAGAATCGTGGCTGCTCCCGATTGGTATTGTAACGGGTCAGGTTAATGACTGGTTGAAATGTACAACTCTACCAGGTATCACCAAGAACCAGAGAGATGTCTAAACATTTCTCTTTCTGTTTTTTTGACAGACCATTTTTTCTGTCCAAATTCTTCACATCGTCCTGATAGCATGAGTATTGTCTTCCATCAGCGTCATTAACCCAGACCATCTGTTGATATTCTTTTGATATCAATTCGCCTCTCATACTCATAACGATCTCCTTAAGATTGTGAATATATAAAGCCAGAGTCTCATGTACTGCTCTTGGCTGTTTACTTCCCTTGTTCGACAATTTCATTTGAACATGCGGATACACTAGGCAGTTCATGTACAGGTTTCAATGGAAGAGAAAAGGGGGTATATTGATAGTATCTACTACTGTTTTTTATGTACTTCTTTTCGTTGAGGATTTATGCGTGTGGGATCGATCCATAGCACTAATCTCCTCTGCCTGTCTGGATTTTCCTCTCAATCGTCTCTATCTTAATGCTCATTCAGACTTGAGAATAACTGTGATCAATCCTGTTTAACCAGGATCAAGCTCTACAATCTATTCATACTCTTGAAGGAGAACAATGTTCCGGCAGTCACTCATGATTCGGTTCCTTATCCCTTATCTGTTGGGAATTATTCTTGCGGGTTGTCAGCCACATGACATTAAATATTTTCCCGACCCGATAGAAAAAGGAGCAGGGGAGTACAGCATCTCTTCGCTGGATTTGAGATTTTCAGATCAGGTTTGGTGGGCGGCGTTTGACGATCCAAAACTGGATGTCCTCATTCGCGAAGCTGTTGCAAACAATTATGACGTTATGCAGGCGATAGCCAGGCTTGATCAGGCTGCGAGCTTGACAAGGCAGGCAAAAGCGACGCGGTGGCCACAATTGAATCTGGAGGCAGGCAGCCGACAGGAATGGCGGGAGGGTGAGAAACGGGAAAGGTTGAACCAGATAGGCGGCGCGCTGGCATGGGAAATTGATGTTTTTAATCGCCTTGGTTCGGCTGCACTTGCCCGTAAAAGTGAAGAGGCTGCACGTCTGGAGGATATCGAAGCAGTGAGGCTGAGTTTGTCCGCGGAGGTCACAGAGGCGTATTTTGATGCCGTCGAACAGAGAAAACAACTTAAATTATTACAAAATCAGATAGATACCGACAGGGAGTTGCTGGATTTAACCAAGCTTCGTTTTGAGAGTGGATTGACCTCCTCAGTGGATGTCTGGCAGCAGAGCAGTCAGTTGGCAGAGACTGAAAGTCTCGTCCCACCGACAGAGGCGATACTCCGGGTCTCTGAAAATCGGCTGGATGTCCTGATCGGACAGGCTCCGGACGCCGTGGATCGAGTGGCAGAGGAGGACGATTTCGTTACAATCGGCGACCTGCCGTTTCTGGGTGTGCCTTCGGATCTTCTGCTCAATCGCCCTGACCTGAGAGCTCTGAGAAACGAGCTGGTTGCAGCGGATGCAGAAATAGGACAGGCAATAGCCGATCGACTGCCGCGCGTTATGCTGGATGGGACCTTTTTGTATGAGGACGGACTGGATCTGAGCGGCCCGGTTGGCTTGGTCCTGGGATCACTCGTTCAGCCCCTGATTGACTGGGGTGCACGTAAGGCAGAGGTCGAGAGGAATCGCGCGCTCTACATCGAACGTCTGGCACTGTTCTCACAGGTCTATATAGAGGCAATTGAGAATGTTGAAAATACCCTTTATCAGGAGCAGAAACAGCGAGAATTTCTGGATCGACTGGACCGCAGACGCGGATTCCTGCAACGCACTGTTGAGGAAACGACAGATCGATATACCAATGGTTTGACGGATTTCCTGCCCGTCCTGACCGCCACCAAAGAATTACAGCAAATTGAGCGTGTCCTCCTGCGGCAACAGAGAGCGCTGCTCGGTTTTCGGATCCTGCTTCATCGTGCCCTCGGCGGTAATGTGAAGAGTTCCTGAATAACCCAAACTGGAGGAAACTTCGGAGGATAGAAATGATGACTGTTCGTTCTTTTTTTCAATACTGCTTCCTGTGTTTATCCATCTGCCTTGCTCTTCTCGTCTCTTTTTCTCTCGCCTGGGGACAGCAACCGACTCCTGTGATTGTCAAGGAAGTGGGGATGGACCGCTTTGTCGATCGCGTAGAAGCTCTGGGAACGTTGCGAGCCAACGAGACAGTCGATCTCACAGCGACCATAACCGATACCGTAACGGCGATCCATTTCGAGGACGGCCAACGGGTAAAAGCGGGTGATGTGCTCGTTGAAATGACCAACGAGGAAGAGCACGCACTGCTGGAGGAAGAAAGGTCGACCTTAAACGAAGCCAAAAAACAGTATGAAAGGGTAAAACCGCTCGTTGAGCGGGGTGCGGCCTCCAAGTCGCTGCTTGATCAGCGTCGGCGGGAGTACGATACCGCCCAGGCACGATTTCGGGCAATCGAATCCCGACTTCGGGACCGTTTGATCCTTGCACCGTTTTCCGGAGTGGTTGGGCTGCGAAATATCAGTGTCGGTGCGCTTATCGAGCCTGGAGATCTTATAACGACACTCGATGACGACAGCGTTATGAAGCTCGATTTCACGGTGCCGGCAATTCATCTGGCAACGCTGAAAACCGGTCTGCCTGTTGTTGCCGGGGCACCGTCCTATGGTGATCGGACATTCGAGGGAGAGGTTACCGGCATTAACAGCCGAATCGATCGGACGACCAGGTCCATTATTGCCAGGGCCCTTTTGCCGAATGCGGATCGTCTGTTGAAACCGGGTTTGCTGATGAGCGTTGAGTTACTTAAGAACCCACGCGATGCGGTTGTGATACCGGAGGAAGCGCTGATTCCGTCAGGTAAGGTCAATCATGTACTGGTGGTGGATCAAGCGGCGGACCCTCCGGTTGCCATGCGCAGGGAAGTGGCGATCGGCGGTCGTCGTCCCGGTGAAGTTGAAATAGTGAGCGGTCTTACTGTCGGCGAATTTATCGTTATTCATGGAACCCTCCGGGCTCGGCCTGGTCAGGCGGTAAAGATCATTGCGGTGGACACCGGAGACGAATCCCTCAAACAGCTGTTAGAACAGGGTGTAGGGGGCTTGACCAAATGATACTATCCGATATCTCAGTCAAGCGGCCTGTATTTAGCTCAGTGATCTCGCTCCTGCTGGTTGTTTTTGGTCTTGTAGCCTTCAACAGGCTGCCGTTGCGGGAGTATCCCGATATCGATCCACCGGTTGTCACCATTGACACCATTTATCCCGGTGCATCGGCAAATGTGGTCGAAACGCGGATTACGGAGCTCATCGAAGAGCGGATTGCCGGTGTCGAAGGCATTCAGTTCATCGAGTCGACCAGTGAAGATGGCCGTTCTGTGGTGACAGTCGAATTCATAACCGGGCGGGATGTTGACGGCGCGGCAAATGACATTCGGGACCGGGTCTCGGGTATCCTGGATGACCTGCCGGATGAAGCGGACCCTCCGGAAATAGAGAAAGTCGATTCCAACGATGATGTTATCATGTGGCTGAATCTTGTCAGTGATCGTATGACTGTGCCGGAGTTGACGGATTATGCTGATCGATATCTGGTAGACTATTTCTCTGTGTTAAGTGGTGTGTCGCGGGTCAGAATTGGTGGCGGGCAGAACTTTGCGATGAGGATATGGATCGATCGGCAGGCCATGGCGGCCAGAGGTCTCACCGTTGGTGACGTCGAGCAGGCCCTGCGCGCTGAAAACCTCGAGCTCCCGGCCGGAACTATCCAATCCGACGAGCGTTCGTTTACGGTGCGTGTAAAACGTGCTTTTCGGACGGCAGACGAATTTAAAAGGCTGGTTCTGTCGCGGGGTGATGATGGGTATCTTGTTCGGCTGGAAGACATCGCCCGCGTTGAACGGGGTACAGAAGAAGACCGCACTTTTTTTAGAGGTAACACTGTGCCCATGGTTGGACTGGGCATCATTAAACAATCGACAGCCAACACCATTGATGTGGCCCGCAGTGCCAAGGAAGAGGTACTTCGACTCAACCCGAATCTGCCTGAAGGCATGGAGATCAAACAGAGTTATGACACTTCGGTATTTGTCGAAGGTGCAATTAGTGAGGTGTATAAAACCCTGCTCATCGCAATTGTCCTGGTCGTTCTGGTCATTTTTCTTTTTCTTGGCAGCGTTCGGGCCACTTTGATACCGGCCGTGACCGTTCCTATTTCTATTATTGCCACTTTTATAGTGCTGAATATTTTGAATTTTTCTGTCAATCTCCTTACCCTGCTGGCGCTGGTTCTGGCGATCGGACTGGTCGTGGACGATGCCATCGTCGTCCTGGAAAATATCCATCGGCGCATGGACGAAAAAGGCGAATCGCCGCTGGTGGCTGCCTTCAGAGGTACGCGTCAGGTTGGTTTTGCGGTCATCGCAACCTCTCTGGTTCTGGTTTCGGTGTTTGTGCCGATTGCGTTTCTCCAGGGAGATGTGGGGCGCCTGTTCTCGGAGTTTGCATTGACTATGGCTGCAGCAGTGGCATTTTCGAGCCTTGTTGCCCTGAGTCTGTCACCGATGTTGGCGTCAAAAATTCTGAAACAACGAGCCGGTGACCGGAGAAGCAATCGGCGTATCGACCGCTTTTACAGAGGCGTCCGGAAACGCTATCGTCGCCTGCTTAAAAATGCCTTAAAACGACCGGTCCTGGTGATCGCCGTTTTTGTAGCACTGCTCGGCGCAACGGGGTGGCTGTCCCAGCAGATACCAACCGAGTATGCACCAAAAGAAGATCGTGGAGCCTTTTTTGTTCTGATAAACGGGCCGGAGGGTGCAACCTATGCTTACATGGAAGAATACATGAACGAAATCGAGCAGCGTCTCATGGCGTTTATCGAAAGCAATGAAGCGACCCGGCTGCTGGTCCGTGCCCCCAGAACATTTTCTAATTTTGCAAATTTTAACTCCGGCATAGTGATTTTCGTGTTGAATGACTGGAGCCAGAGACGTCCGGCCTGGGATATAATGGATGAGGTGCGCGGTCAGCTCTCAGGACTTCCCGGAGTTCGGGCTTTTCCGGTGATGCGTCAGGGGTTCGGGGCTTCCATCCAAAAACCGCTGCAGTTTGTCATTGGCGGCGGAACCTATCAGGAGCTGGCTGAATGGCGGGACATACTCCTGGAAAAAATCGAAACAGGCAATCCGGGCCTGGTCGGGCTTGATTGGGATTATAAGGAGACAAAACCCCAACTGCAGGTGAATATTGATTATGACCGTTCCGCTGAACTGGGAGTAACTATAGGCAATATTGGCCGGACTCTTGAGACAATGCTCGGTTCCCGGCGTGTGACAACCTATCTCAATGAGGGGGAAGAGTATGATGTGATACTGGAAGGTGAACGCAATGTACAGCGTACACCGACCGATTTACAGAACATCTATGTGCGATCATCACGCGGTGACGACCTTATCCCGCTATCCAATCTTGTTACCCTGGAAGAATTTGCCGATTCAAATGAGCTGAACAGATATAACCGTGTGCGGGCTATTACCCTGGAGGCAAATCTCGCTGAAGGGCTGGTCCTGGGCGACGCCCTTACGTATATGGAGAATCTTGTCAGAGAGCATCTGCCCGGAAAGGTCATCGTCGATTACAAAGGTCAGTCGCAGGATTTTAAAAATTCCGCTCAGTCCGTTACCTTTGTCTTTTTACTGGGGATAGTTGTGGTGTTTCTCGTGCTGGCCGCACAGTTTGAGAGCTATATTGATCCGTTTGTTATTATGCTGACAGTTCCTCTGGCGATGGCCGGAGGGCTGCTCGGACTCTATTTTACAGGCAGCACCTTGAATCTCTACAGCCAGATCGGGTTGGTTATGCTGATCGGTCTGGCGGCCAAAAACGGCATTTTAATAGTCGAGTTTGCCAACCAGCTACGGGAGCAGCGACTCTCTTTCTATCATGCTCTTTTGAAAGCTTCGGAAGTGCGACTGCGTCCGATCGTCATGACCGGAATCACAACTGCTGCAGGAACGATTCCGTTGATTCTTTCCTCGGGTGCCGGGGCTGAAACCCGAATGGTAATCGGGGTTGTGGTGCTTGCTGGTGTTTTATCGGCAACTCTTTTCACTCTGTTTGTCGTACCGGTTGCCTACGGCCTGCTTTCTAGGGGGACCGGCCTGCCCGGTTCAGTGGCCAGACGACTTCAAAAAGAGCAGGCACTCGCCGACGAGAAATCTGAATAGGTAAAGGGCTTGATGAAACGGCTACCTGTTGAGAAGCTTAATCATCGCAGCTGCCGCTGCTTCCGATGACGCCGGGTTCTGGCCGGTAACGAGAGTTCCGTCAACCTCAATATGGCTTCCCCAGTCATCCCCTCTGGTATAGGCTCCTTTCCTTGACTTCAGCATGTCTTCAACCGAAAATGGAACGACCTCCGTCAGCTGCACCGCCTCTTCCTCGCTGTTGCTGAAACCGGTTACTTTTTTTCCGCTTACAAGGTGTACATTAGCTGTATTTTTTGCATGTCGTAGAACCCCTGGTGCATGGCAGACGAGTCCCAGCGGTTTTCCCTCGCGGTGAAAAGTTTCTATCAGCGATATGGAATGTGCATCTTCAGCGAGGTCCCAGAGCGGACCATGGCCCCCGGGATAGAAAACACCATCAAAATCTGACGGCTGGATAGAATCCAGGCGATGGGTTCCGGCAAGTAATTTCTGTGCCTCGGCATCGTCACGAAAGCGATTCGTTGACGCTGTCTGGGCATCAGGTTCGTCACTTTTAGGGTCGAGCGGAGGCTGGCCACCTTTTGGAGAGGCCAGGATTATATCAAAATTGTTGTCTTTGAAGGCGTAGTAGGGCGCAGCAAACTCCTCCAGCCAAAACCCTGTTTTGCGACCCGTATCGCCGAGTTTGTCGTGAGATGTTAGAACCATTAAAATTTTCATCAGAACCTCCCCCTGTAGAATGTATTAGTACCCTACCCTGTCTTTCGTCAAGCCGTTCGTCCTTTGAGAAGTGTCAGAATGTATCACTTATACGGATGACCAGTTTACCAAAATTCTGGCCTTTCAAAAGGCCAATGAAAGCTTCGGGTGCATTGTCTAAACCTTCGACCAGATGTTCACGGTACTTAATCTGCCCTGTGCTGAGCCATCCCGACATATCTTTTGAGAACGCGTCGAAGCGGCTTGCGTAATGGTCAAATATAATGAATCCCTGAACCTTGAGGCGTTTGATTAAAATATTGGCCATGAGCAGAGAGAGACGATCCGGGCCATCGGGAAGTTTTGTGGCATTATACCTTGACACAAGCCCGCAGACCGGAACTCTCGCCCCTGTATTGAAGAGGGGCAGAACTGCATCAAATACTTTGCCACCAACGCTTTCGAAATAGATATCAACACCATCCGGACAATGTTCTCGCAGTTGCTCCGCGAAATCGGGTGCATAGTGATCCAGACAGGTGTCAAAACCAAGTATGTCGATCGCATATGTGCATTTTTCTCTTCCACCCGCAACACCGACGACACGACAACCTTTCAGTTTACCGATTTGCCCGACAGTGGCGCCTACCGGCCCGGTGGCGGCAGCAACAACTAAGGTTTCACCCTGCTTTGGTTGGCCAATATCGAGCAATCCCACATAGGCAGTAAACCCGGGCATACCCAATATTCCCAATGCATAGGATGGATTTTCAGGTTTTTCGCCAAGTGGCGTCAGATCCGAGCCATCAGAAAGTGCATACTCCTGCCAGCCACTATAGGCGAGTACCCACTCTCCTGCCTGGTAGTCGGGATGTCTGGATGCTTCAATCAGGCTGACCGTAGCACCGACCATCACATCGTCTATTTCGACGGGATCCGCATACGATGGCGCATCGCTCATTCTTCCACGCATGTAGGGGTCGAGCGAAAGATAGATGTTGCGTAGGAGTATTTCTCCTGCACCGGGGACAGGTCTTGGTAATTTTTCTAAACGGAAACTTTCTGTCGTCGGTGCGCCGACCGGACGTAAGGCAAGCACAATACGACGATTCATTTCTTGTTTGTTTTCCATCACTTCTCCCTTTAGTCTCGTCGACCTATTCGTTACCATCGTCACGGTTTGTTTCCCGTCTGTCGGGATCAGTAGTGATGAGGTACCTTGTTGTAACGATAAAGTTGCCTGCCTGATTTGATGACCCTTTGGAAGATAATCATTTTCTGAAGGTCTTCATCCCATAGTTTCAAGCGAAAACAAGAAAGGCTTTCCTGGAGTGTCAACGGCTTTCTGGACTGTAATACCGAAATGGCATAATAGCACTCTTTCAGGCGATAGTTGCAAATTCGAGATTCCGGATGGTGAATATGGTGATATCCTGTGTTGCTTGAAAACCAACACAATATTATAGCTGGGTATTTATAATATGAACCGCTTTCCATCGCGGCACCTATCGGATCCCACTGTTTTTTCGCGTTCGATATCCTCCAGCGAATTGATGTTGCATGAAACAGAGCCAGATTCCAGCGGCCCCGGCGAGCCATAAAACCGGAAGCTGGAGGAAGAGGGAGAAACAGTGTGAACATATATGGGTAGCTGAGATGATCGAATCATCAGAAACCACTGAATATCGTATGGGACCGGAGTGTTGAGCAATTGCCGGAAAGCTTTGTGATTGTTGCAGTTCCGAAACGCAACTAATTGCCAATGCCGTTCAGGCCAGCTGTGGTGCGTTTTTTTCTGTTTTCGTTAGTTTTGTGTGAATGATCCGATTGTTGTGCAACCATATTCAGTTCTTCGTTCGGCGGTTATCCCCTCGAAGCATTGGATCCGGACTATCTTGGTGGCTGAGAAATTATAGAAGTTTACCTGCGATATTCAGTACGATTACCAGAAAACCGAAGAAGCAGCCAAACTTAAGCATCATGATATTTCTATCCGTTAACTCATTCCATTTTTTGGGTTTATACACACCGGCCGCCAGGGCCAGAAATAACAGCGCCAGCATTGAGTAGGCAACAACGACTCCCATTTATTGATATCTCCTGATCGTTATGCTTTTGACATGGCTGGAGTGAGAATAGCATCAGTGGACGCGATGCACTCTTTAAAATATTGATTTACCCTCTGTCCCGACAGTATACCCTGCCACTGTCGATCGAACCAATAAAAATGCTGACATGGTTGACCGGTTGTGGCAAGCCGTTATCTTTGACTGCTCAGGTGGCCGTATGCTTGCGCAGGTACGATTTCAAATTCGTCGCTCCCGGGTGGGCGCCAATAAAACTTCAGTGCAGCCGAGCCCTTTCTTTGAAAGTACCGGACGAGAAACGGCTGCCATCCTCCTGTATCAACAGATACTTCCCCGATATCTGAAAGTCGGTCCGAGTGGACATTTGGGTCACTGACGATGAGTTTTCCATTTATATAAATCTCCACTCCATCATTTGAAAGTGCCTGAAATGCATATGTGCCAGGCGTATCGAGGTGGAGATAGCCCTCCATCTGCATACCTATTTTCCTGTTCAAGCCGCTGCCAAATACTGATCCTTCTCCGAACTGGTGGTTTAACTGTAAGATGGGTTCTCCGGGGCGTCCTTTTTCCCTGGCTTCTGCCCCTTTGGGAATGAGTTTGACAAAACGGTAACTGCCATCCAGGTACAGTACAGACAACCCTGGTTTCAAGTCGTCTGGATTAATGTCAGTTTTCAGGTCGCCCACCGGCCCGGCACAACCAATTGTCCAGGCCAAATACAGAGCCATAGATGCCAACATCGTCAGCTGGTTAAAACGGGAAATTGCTATCATCGTAAACCTCTCGCGGTTGAATTTAGTGTATACGTATACTATTTGTCATGATTATATCAGTTGGCAATTAAATAGTATCCATCCTGAAACGGTTCTTTCGGAGTCTGCGCTTGCCAGCCAGATTTCATCACCATTATTGTGGTTACTTTTATTATTGACCGGAGATTCGAACCCTCATGTTTGGAAAACAAAGATCAGGGAGGCCGTCAGGGCGTTTGTCCTCCGAAGAAATCGTTGCCCGACTCACCTGTACAGGGTACCATGGCTGTATCTCATTATCTGGTAAAAGCTCAAGATGTTCGGTATGATATTTATGATGGATCAACCCTTGTAATCCTCTTTGGCTAAGAGAAAAACATGAATTATTGTTCTCATTGTGCGGCGCCGGTTGTCCTTGAAATTCCTCCGGATGATAACCTTGCTCGATTTGTCTGCACCTCCTGCAGCCGAGTCCATTACCAAAATCCCAAAGTAGTTGTTGGCTGTATCCCCATATGGGATGAAAGGATACTCCTCTGCAAAAGGAATATTGAACCGAGAAAGGGGAGTTGGACGCTGCCTGCCGGGTACCTGGAATGCAGTGAGACCACTGAGGAGGGGGCAAGGCGGGAAACATTTGAAGAAACCGGCACCCTTGTGGAGGGGTTGCAACTCTATCGCCTGTTTGACATTTCCCACATAGACCAGGTGTATCTGATGTTTCTTGCCCGAATCCAGGCCCTGGATTTTCATCCAACAGAAGAAAGTATCGATGTCAGGCTGTTTAAAGAAAAGAATATCCCCTGGGGTAATATTTCTTTCCCGGTCATTGAAAAAACATTACATCATTATTTCAATGACCGGAGAGAAAACAGTTTTACTTTTCGGCAGGATCAGGTCACACAAACCATGAAGACCAGCAGCTGAAACCTTTTTACTGCTCTATTTGATTTCCTTAAACGCCGTGTCTGGGAAAAAACAGTAGGGGCATTCAGCCGGTGGTGCATCGCCATAGTGTACATGTCCGCAAATCCTGCATCGCCAGACTTTATCATTCAATTTGGATGATTGAGCATCGTTTGGATCGTGAAACCGGTGCAGAGCTAAGTCCTCCAGCGGCGGCAGGCTGGGCTGGTATTTTTTGAGCAGGTGGTCGGCCAGGATTATCCGCTGTACTTCACTGGTCCCCTCGTAGATACGGAGCAGGCGGACATCCCTGAGAAGTTTTTCAATGGGAAACATCTTGGTATAACCGTATCCACCGAAAATCTGTAAGGCTTCGTTTACGACCTCAAGTGCTGTCTCTGTGGCATAGAGTTTGGCAATCGATGCGCTTACCGTGCCGTCCTCACCCTGATCAGAATCCCAGGCTGCCTTCCAGGTAAGCAGGCGGGAGGTTTCGACCTTTTGAAACATTTCTGCAAGTTTGAACTGGATAGCCTGGAAGGTGGCGAGCTCCATCCCGAATGCCCGCCGGTTTTTTGCGTAATCGAGGGCATATTCCGTTGCGGCTCTTGCAGCACCGACGCCAAAAGAGCCAATTATCGGCCTGGTTCGGGCGAAGGTTTTCATGGCTAAGACAAAGCCCTCACCCGGTTGGGCCAGGATATTTTCTTTTGGAACCCGGACGTTTTTGAAATTTATTCCGACGGTATTAGAGCAGCGCTGACCCATTTTAGGAATGGAGCGACCAATGGAAACACCTTCCCAGGCTGTCTCAACCAGGAAAGCGCATATTGCTTTATGTCGATCCTTGGGACTGATAGTGGCAAAAACCGAAACATAGTCAGCCACACCTCCGTTGGTTATCCAGTATTTTGTGCCATTCAGAATATAATCATCTCCATCCGGATCGGCTTTGCAGCGCATGCCCGCCACATCCGAACCCATGGTTGGTTCGGACGTCGCAAAGGCTGCCAGCTTGAAATCTTTAGCAATTTTCGGAAGATATTTCTTTTTTGCAGCATCATTCGATGAGAGCAGTATCGGCTCCATGCCAAGGGAACTGTCGAAAATCGATGTTGCCAGCCCCGGACAGGCAGCGGCGATTTCTTCGGTTATCAATGCAGCTTCCAGAAGGCCTAGTCCCTGTCCACCGAATTCTTTTGGGATATCACTTCCAAGTATCCCGGCATCAAAGGCTTTTCGTATCACCGTCAAGGGCAGTTCATCTTTTTCATCGTAGTACCATGCAACCGGAAGGACCTCTTCCAGAGCAAATTTCCGGGCTTTCTGCTGGAGGGCAAGCTGTGTTGCGGTCAGGCGAAAATTGAGCATTGTGTTCTCCTTGTTTGTTAGAAAATAGCTGCAGAAATAGAAGAAAAAGATGCAGGGAATGGCTGTTCTCAGGTGTAAAAAACGACATTCAGCCTATCCTGTTCCTCCCCTGCATGCAAGAGTTTTCAGATGGACGTTTTGCTTTTGAGCGGCAAAGTTGACACGCATTCCTGGAGAGATCGAGGTTCGTGTCAAAACATATGAGAGGTGGGCGAATGGCCCGGGTCCAGAAGATGAATCTCGTAGAAGAGGAGAATATACCACGAAATTTACAGTCACTGTTCCATCAGTCTTGGCAAGTGATTATCATTTACAGACAGGAGGTGGTATAGTCAACAGGATGTACCAAGACGTGTTCGGGTCTGGTTATTGAAACAATCTAACAGGAGAATTCATGCAAACAGCTCAAGATATTATGACAAGAGATGTGATTACAGTAACACCTGCAACATCAGTAACAGAATTGGCCCAACTGCTGGCCTCCAAAAATATAGGAGGTGCCCCGGTCCTTGACTCAGGCGGCACGCTCCTTGGTGTGGTGACGGAAAGTGACTTGATTGATCAAAAGAAGAAGATTCATCTGCCGACCGTTGTCACGATTATGGATTCCGTTTTTTACCTGGAAAGTCCGGAGAAAATGGAAAAGGAAATTAAAAAGATTGCCGGTTCAACCGTTGGCGATATCTATTCCAGGCATCCGGAGACGGTGGATGAGGATGCCCTCATTGACGAGATCGCGACACTTATGGCCGAAAAAAATGTGCATACCCTGCCGGTGATGAGGGGTAATACGCTGGTCGGGGTGATAGGGAAAAGGGACATCATCAGGACTTTGATAACATAATCTCAATGTGTTTTCAGGTGCAGAAGCAATCCTTCAAGCGGCAGAGGAGGGCTGTAAAAATATCCTTGCATGAGATCACAACCTAACTCTTTAAGGAGATTGAACTGATCCCTGTTTTCAACACCTTCTGCGACCACACTAATGCCGAGGTTATGTGCCATAAGTATGATTGTTTCAACAATCTGGGCGCCGTTGGGGTCGATGGTGATGTCTTTTATAAAGGAGCTATCAATTTTCAAGGTGTCGAGAGGGAAGGCCTTGAGATAATAGATCGAAGAATATCCGCTGCCAAAATCATCGATAGATATTGAAAAACCGGCATCCACCAGATGACGCAACTTTGTAATAGTATCTTTCAGGTTGGTCATCATGGTGGTTTCTGCTATTTCCAGCTCCAGTCGAGAGAGCGGAATGCTGTTTTTCTCAACTATCGATGCCATGGTGTCTACCAGGTTAGCCTGCTCGAACTGGAAAAGAGAGAGGTTTACCGCCATCATAATCTTTTCATAACCGGTGTCGTCAAGGACTCTTGCGGCTTTACATGCGTCCTCAATGACAAGATTGCCCAGTCTGGTTATCAACCCGGTTTCTTCCGCGAGCAGAATAAAGTTCTCAGGGCAGACTATGGTACCATCCGGTTTCCGCCATCGAACCAAGGCTTCCACTCCTTTTATCATGCCGGTTTCCAAATGCATCTTCGGCTGATAATGGACTATGAATTCCCGTTTGTTGAGGGCCTCTCTGAACTCCGCCTCAAGTCTAAGCCGCGAGAGAGCTTTTTCACTTAATTCACTGGTAAAAAGGAAATAATTGTTTTTCCCGTGTACTTTTGCCTGGTACATGGCTATGTCGGCGTTTTTTGTGAGCGTATCCACATCTTTGCCATCTTGCGGATAGATAGCTATACCGATACTGAGTGTCACAAAAAGCTCGTTTTCTTCGATCTGAAATGGCGTTGCAAATCCTTGCAGGAGACGATTGGCTAAATCGATTACCTCCTGTTCAGAAGAGATGTCTACACCTATGATCTGGAATTCATCTCCACCCAGGCGGGCAACAGTATCTTCTTCCCGAACGAGATTGAGTAACCGCTGGCCGACCTGTTGCAGGAGTGCATCACCCGCTGCATGGCCGAGACTGTCGTTGACATGTTTAAAATTATCAAGGTCCATGTAGAAGACGGCGACCTGGACTCGCTTTCGTTTTGCATTGGTCAGTGACATGGTGAGACGGTCCTGGGCCAGAAAACGATTTGGCAGACCGGTTAGAGCATCGTGATATGCCTGATGCTTGATCTGCTCCTCCTTCAGCTTCATCTCGGTAATATCATGAAATACGGCCACGTAATGGGTTGCTTCTCCGTTTTCATTACAGATGGAACTGATACTGAGGATTTCTGGATATGCCTCGCCATTCGCCCTGCGGTTCCAGATTTCTCCGGTCCAGTTGCCGTTGTTCAACAAACTCTGCCACATTTCCCGGTAGAAAGCAGGGCCATGCCGTTCGGATTTTAATACTCTGGGATTTTGGCCGATAACCTCACTTGCTTCGTAGCCGGTGATGTCGGTAAACGATTGATTCACTGCCACAATATTGCCGTCAGAGTCTGTTATGCTTATTCCCTCCAACGCGTTTTCAAAGACCTTGGCAAACAGTTTGAGTTGTTGTTCGGCACGGTTTCTCTCATTGATTTCGTCCTCCAGCTTTTGGGTCGAAATATTTAACCGCTCCAGATAGTTGTTAAAATGTCTGGCAAGAATCCCGACTTCCCCAAGGGAATCCTCTTCTGCCCGCACACTGTAGTCTTCATCTTTTGTTCTGCTCATCTTCCGGGCGAGCTGGGTCATCGGGCGGGTAATGGATGCCCCCAGATAGAGACTGAGCGGCAGGATCAACAGCAGGGTAACGGTGAGGGTTATGAGGATAATCTTTCGCAACCTCTGCAGGGGTTGGTATATCTCATCAAGATACGCGGTCGAGGCGACAACCCAGTGGAGCTCAGGTATATAGCTGAAGATAACCAACTTGTCCCGGGCATTGGTCTCACCGGGGTCTTTCCATCGATAACTCAGCTGACCATTCTTTTCCTCCAGCATCTGATGAAAGAGTTGCTTGCCCTGGTCATTCAGCGCATCGTGAATAGTACCCGAGAGCGATGGATGGAGAACAATTTCCCCATCTCCTGCTAAAATGAAAGCATAGCCGCTTGCCCCGAAACTGAATGTTTCGACCCCGGACTTGAAGTCATCGATATTGAGCAGTGACTTGAACTCATCGCGATAACTGGAGACGGATATAATCCAGTCCCAGGGATTGAAGTAGGCCATGTACAGGGCTTTGGGGCGCTCTTGCTCTTCTCCCGGGTTTTGCCATTCGTATTCAAGATATCCTTCTTTCTTTGCCTGCTGTTTCCGGGAGAGCCAATTGGAGGACATATCACGGTTTTTCAACTGCCCGTTTGGATGAACCGCTAAGACGCCTTTGCCGGTAAGGGCATAAATATACCCTGTTTTTCCAATCTGTTGGCTCAAAAGAACCTTTTTACTCAGGGTTTTGGCTTTGGCTTCAGTAATCTCCCCTTTTTGCACCTGTTGTTCAAACCCCTGTAAAATCTCCAGATTGTTTTCTGCGATCGCCCTGAGGTGATTACGGATGGATACGTCAGCGGCGGTCTTGACCATTATCCGGATTGCTTCTGTGGATGTGGTAAGTTCGTTTTGGATGTTCACCTCGACAGTTTCACGCACAAGAGAGTATATCACACCGCCGGCAATAATAAGCGCCAATGCAAACAGAAGTGAAAACCAACACATGAGATGGTATCGGATACGTATCTTTTTTAAAAATTGTAACAAAGAACTCGACCTGATTGTTGAGTTGGATAAAATGAGTGAAGCCGGCAAAATTTTTCCTGAGACCAGCCGATTTTACTGCACTGGAACAACGCGCCTGAATAAGAAAATCACTCCCTGAAAATAGATTCTTGTTTTGTAATTGGTTGAAGTATATCAGAAATTACTGTGGTTGTGTAGTGAGTGTGAAAAGAAACGGAAGGTCGATTGCAAAAAAACAGAGATGCAATATAGTTGCATTGAATAGAGTCAAAATCTGAAGATGAGTTATTGTATCTCGACAGCTTGTTCTGAAAGGGAAAATGATGAGAAAAAAAATATTTATTTTGCAATTCAGTCTCTTATGCTTTTTTATTTATATTCCATTTGCTATTGCAAATGATAAACCGACTGTTTTTGTCAGTATTATTCCGCAAAAATTTTTCGTGCAACAAATTAGCAAAGATCTGGTAAACGTGGAGGTGATGGTGCAGCCTGGCGCGAGCCCGGCAACCTATGAACCCAAACCCTCGCAAATGGCCAAATTATCATCGTCGGCGATATACTTCGCTGTTGGTGTTCCTTTTGAAAAGGCGTGGCTTGCCAGAATTATCGCTGTCAATCCCGATATGAAAGTTGTCCGCACCGACAGAGATATTGAGAAGATTGCCATGGTCCGACATCATCATGAAGCAATGAAAGGAGAAGGACACCGGGAAGCAGAACATCATGAGGACGGGCATCACGAACCCGAAAGTTCTGGCCATGTTATTCTCGATCCCCATATTTGGCTGTCCCCAGGTCTGGTAAAAAAACAGGCGTTGGCCATACTGGAAGGGCTGAAGGTAATTGCTCCCCGGCATGCGGTGGAGTTTCTGACAAATTACACTGTTTTTCTGGAAAAAATCGATGCACTTGACGTTCAGCTGCAAGCTCTTCTTCAGGACAGAAAGGGAATGCGGTTTATGGTTTTTCATCCGACATGGGGATATTTTGCAAAAGATTATGGCCTGGAGCAGGTGCCTATTGAGATAGAGGGTAAAGCTCCTAAGCCAGCTCAATTGCTGGAGTTAATCCGCCAGGCCAGGGAAAACGACATTCATATCATTTTCGTGCAACCGCAATTTTCCCAAAAAAGTGCAGAAGTGGTGGCCAGGGAGATCAAGGGAAAGGCGATATTTGTTGATCCTCTTGCCGAGGACTGGTTTGCCAACATGAGAGATGTTGCTGAAAAATTTAAACTGGCTGTCAAGTGAGGCCCCGTTAGTATGACAACTCCGATTGTGCAGATAGATGATCTCTATTTCTATTACAATGGACAGGAAGTCCTGAAAGACATAAATCTGACGGTGAATAAAGGAGATTTTGTGTCAATTATCGGGCCGAACGGGGGGGGGAAAACAACCCTGGTGAAACTGATCCTCGGTCTTCTCTCGCCTTCCAGAGGCACGGTGAGGGTCAAGGGGAAGGCTCCCTCGGAAAATGGTACGGTAATCGGCTATGTTCCACAGTATATCAACCATAATCTCAGTTTTCCCGCCAGCGCCATGGATGTTGTGTTAATGGGTAAATATGATCCGGGAAAACGATTTAAGTTCCGAACGAAACGAAAAGATCGCGAGGAGGCTCTTGAAGCACTTCGACAACTGGGCATGGCGGACCATGCAGGACGAAAGATTACCGACCTCTCCGGAGGGCAGCGCCAGCGTGTTTTGATTGCCAGGGCTCTGGTGACCCATCCCGAACTTCTGGTACTCGACGAACCGACTGCAAGCCTTGATACCAAAGGACAGACCGATTTTTTTAAGCTGTTAAAGCAGCTGAACCGTGAGCTGACGATTCTGGTGGTCAGTCACGATCTCCTGATTGTTTCTTCATACGCCAAGTCAATCGCCTGCGTTAATAAACGACTGCATTATCACCAGGCTGTCGGGACAACCGGGGATCTTATGAACGCCTACTATTCCTGTTCTGTGGAGGAGGTGTGTCCGGTTGAGCATGTCATAAGAGCCGTTCAACCGAAACCACATGCGGAGATTTCGGAAAATGATTGAAGCCCTCCAGTTCGAATTTATGCGAAATGCTCTGGCTGCCGGCATTCTGACGAGTATAATCTGCGGCATCATCGGCACCCTCATTGTCGTTAACAGGCTGGTATTTCTGTCCGGGGGGATTGCCCACAGTGCCTATGGCGGGATCGGCCTGGCGTTCTTTTTCGGCTGGCCATATATGGTTGGAGCAATCGGGTTTGCGCTCTTTTCTGCAATGATAATGGCTGCCGTCTCACTGAAATCGAAACATCGGGCGGACACCATAATCGGGGTTATGTGGGCGATGGGTATGGCCTGCGGTATTCTGCTTCTTGACATCACTCCCGGCTACAACGTTGACCTGATGAGTTATCTGTTCGGGTCGATTTTGAGTGTACCGGCAGCTGATCTTCTTACCATGATTGTGATCGGGGTTCTGATCCTTGGACTCATTGTCTTTTTTTTCCAGGATCTTCTTGCCATGTCGTATGATGAGGAATTTGCCCAGATCAGGGGCGTGCCGGTTAAACGTCTCTATTTCATGCTCATTGGTATTGTCGCTGTAACCGTTGTCATGGTTGTTCAGGTAGTAGGCTTGATTCTGGTTATTGCCCTGCTCACGATACCGCCTTTCATCGCTGAAAAGTACACTAAGTCTATGGTATCTATGATGATTCTGTCCTGTTTTCTCGGCATGTTTTTTACTACGGGTGGACTGTGGCTGTCCTATACCTTCGATATGACCTCCGGTGCAGCAATCATCTTTCTGGCCGGGATTGTTTTTTTTATTTCACTGGCATTTGACAACCTGCAGGCCAGAGGAAAAAAAGGATCGGTTAACGCATAACGCCCACTTTAAAGATGATATAACCATGTGTCAAAATTGCGATTATGAAAATATCCTCAGTACAGTCGGCCTTGATGCGACCGTTAACCGGATCCAAATTCTGGAAGCGATCGGCAATAACAATTATCCGCTTACCGCGATGGATATTTTCAATATTGTCGATAGGACCCGGTCGATGAACCGTGTCACCGTCTACCGAATTCTTGATCTGCTGGTGGAGAAAAAAATACTAGAAAGACTCAGTGTCGGCAGCCGGGCCGCCTATTACGGGCTGGCACCGAATGAAAACCACGCCCCCCATCCACATTTCTATTGTACGCAGTGCGGGCAAATGGATTGTTTGAGCTCGGAGTCCATCAATATTAACGCTGACAGGTTACGAAAGACCTTCCCCGGAGAGATTGAGCGAGTCGAGGTCCGGGTGGATGGAATCTGTAAAAACTGTTTGAAACAGCAAATACACTGAACTGGCTACCTCCCTTCCAGCACCGGCGGGTTGACATTGATATCTTCTTTAATCCCGGCAGAGGCTTCCCCGATCACCGGATCTCTGGAGCGGTCTTTTGCAATCAGCATGTAGATGGATGGGATGATGAACAGGGTAAACAGTGTTCCGACAGCCATACCGCCCACCAGCACCAGGCCGATTGAGTTACGGGCGGCAGCTCCGGCGCCGCTCACCAGAATTAAGGGGAAATGGCCGGCGATGGTGGCCCCCGTCGTCATCAGGATCGGTCGCAACCGGGTTATGGCGGCTTCGTAGACGGCCTCTCTTTTAGTGAAGCCCTTTTCCTGCAGTTTATTGGCAAATTCCACAATAAGAATACCGTTTTTGGAGACCAGGCCCACCAGGGTCACCAACCCTACCTGAGAGTAGATATTCATGGTCGTGGTCCAGCCATTGGTCCAGAAAGGTACATTGGGATCGGGCATTTTCAGAAAGGTGAAAATCATGGCACCGAACATTGCCAGGGGAACGGATCCGGCCAGGATGACGAAAGGATCGCGGAAACTGTTGAATTGAGCCGCCAGTACCAGAAAGATGAGAATTACGGCCAGGCCGAATGCCTGAACGAATTTATTTCCCTCCGTGCGTAACTGGCGTGACTCGCCGGTGTAATCCAGTACATATCCCTGAGGCAAGATCTTTGCCGCCTCACCTTCCAGAAATTTCAGCGCCTCGTCGAGAGGCCGTATAGCCACACCGCTGATTTTGACTGAATTGAGCTGCTGAAAGCGGTTCAGAGATCGGGGGACAGTGCTGTTTTTGATGGTGGCGATGGTACTGAGCGGGACCAGTCCTCCATTTCTGCCGGAGACATAGATATCACGCAGTTGATCCGGATTGAGCCGATCCATGCGCTGGATCTGGGGAATGACCTTGTAGCTGCGGCCGCCGATATTAAAGCGGTTGACGAAGTTACCGCCCACCATGGCCCCTATATCGGCACCGATCTGCTCCAGGCTGAGGCCCAGATCAGCCACCTTGTCCCGGTCGATAACCAGTTCTGACTGCGGTTGATCTATTTTTACATCGATTAAAGGCGGGAAGGCAAACATGCCGCTTTGCATGGCGGCAAATTGAATTTGACTGGCAAAGCTCAGTATCTGTTCCGGTTCGGCGGTTGATGCCAGGACAAACTCCACAGGAAATTGCCCGCCGCCCGGAAGCGCCGGTGGGGTCACCGGAAACATCCGGATACCGGTGATGCCATGCAGCTTCTGCTGCACTTCGGGCATAATCTCAAAAATAGTACGCTCACGTTCCTGCCAGGGTTTAACCACCATGCCGCCGAAACCGGAAGAGGGATTGGTTATCTGAAAGACGAACTCCGTTTCCGGCACACTGAGAAATGCGTCGTTGACCGCCGAGGCATAGTGGCTGGTCTGGTCGAGGGTGGAATTGGCGGCCGCATCCAGAATACCGAAAATGACCCCCTGGTCCTCGACGGGGGCAAGCTCTTTGGCCGACATGGTGAACATCGGAATGGTCAGCAGGCTCACCAGTACCCATACCATATATGCCGCCGGTCGGGCATTGAGGGTATTATCTAGTAACCTGCCGTAGAGATTGCGGATCTTCCTGAAGTCCCGCTCGATTCGTCCGGCGAGACCGCGTTCGGTCATACCTGCCTTCAGGAGCTGAGAAGCCATCATCGGCGACAGGGTCACGGCAACAATGCCGGAGATAGTCACTGCTCCGGCCAGGGTGAAGGCAAATTCCCGAAAGAGCGAGCCGGTCAGACCGCCCTGAAGACCAATGGGCGCGTAGACTGCAGCCAGGGTGATGGTCATGGATATCAGCGGACTCACCAGCTCTCTGGCACCGAGCACGGCTGCCTGCATTGGGGACTGGCCTTCCCCTAGGTGACGTTCGACGTTTTCCACTACCACGATGGCGTCGTCCACCACCAGACCGACAGAGAGTACCACCGCCAGCAGAGTCAGCAGGTTGATGGTAAAACCGAAGACCTGCATCAGGAAAACGGCACCAATGAGCGATAGGGGAATAGCAACCACCGGTATGATTGCGGCACGAAAGGAGCCAAGAAACAGAAAAATAATAAAAATGACGATCAACAGGGTTTCACTGAGAGTCTTAACCACCTCTTTGATGGCATTGTCGATATAGGCAGTACCGTCATAGGCGATACGACCATCGAGACCGTTGGGGAGCTGTTTTCTGATGGCGTCCATTTCTACCCGGACCCGTTTGATCACATCCAGGGAATTGGCGTTAGGAAGAGGCCAGATTCCCATGAAGACTGCCGTCTGGCCGGAAAAGCGCACCTCGGCTTCATAATTTTCGGCACCGAGGACGATCTCACCGATATCATCAAGCCGAATTATTGCCCCGTTTTCCTCCCGGACAACCAGTCGTTTAAATTCTTCCACCGACCGAAGATCGGTGTTGGCGGTCAGGTTGACCTGAATCAGTGACCCCTTGGTACTGCCCACAGCCGCCAGAAAATTATTGGCCGACAGAGCCTGACGAACCTGCACCGGGCTGACATTGAGAGCGGCCATGCGGTCGGGTTTCAGCCATATACGCATGGCAAATGTGCGGGCACCGAGTATGTCAGCCCGTTGAACACCTTCGAGCGCTGAGAGCCTGGGTTGAACTATTCGCACCAGATAGTCGGTGATCTCATTCTGCTTCAGCACATCCGAAGTAAAACTGAGATAGGCGGAGGCGAACTGGCTATCTGCCGACTCCACATTAATGATGGGAACTTCGGCTTCGGGAGGGAGGTCTCCCCGCACCTGATCCACTTTAGAGCTGATCTCCGAGAGGGCTTTTATCGGGTCATAGTTAAGCTTCAGGCGGGCATTGATGGTGGAGAGCCCCTGGGCGCTTTGAGATTCGATATAATCAATGCCATCGGCGGCCGCTATGGCCCGTTCCATGGGAGTGGTAATGAAGCCACGTACCAACTCGGCGCTGGCCCCTACATAAACGGTGGTAACCGTCACAACGGCGTTGTCACTGCGGGGATACTGGCGCACGTTGAGGGAGCGGATTGCCTGCATTCCGGCAATAATGATGAGTAAGTTTATCACCAGTGCCAGTACAGGCCGGCGAATAAAAATATCAGTAAATTTCATGGATTAGCTCTCAGCAGGCTGAGGGGCCAGCTTGAATTCAGGTGCCAGTTTGTTATCCACCACGACCGCCTGCCCGTTGCGAAGCTTGAAGGCGCCGGTACTCACTATAGTTTCCTCGCTTTTGAGCCCCGAGAGCACTGCGATATAGTCACCGCGCTTTTCGCCGAGACGCACAAATTGCTGACGTACTGTTTTACCGGCGCTTGAGCCGTCTTCACCTTTTTGGTCCTCAATAACAAAAACCGAGTCACTGTATGGCGCATAGAGCACAGCCGTGGCAGGAATAGTTAACACCTCTTCTTTTGCCGGCAATACTATGGCAACGTTGACATACATTCCGGTACGCAGCTGTTCGTCGGGGTTTGCCAACGTAGCCTGTACTCTGATATTACGGGTGGCTGAATCGACCTCCGGGCTGATCGCGGTGATTGTACAGCTCCGGGTTTGTCCAGGTAATGCATCGGAGCTCACCCTGACTGTAAGCCCCGTCCTGATCTGGGCCAACTGCTGCTGAGGAAGAAGAAAATTAACGTAAATGGGGTCAAGAGACTGTAATGAAACAATAGCCTGGCCGTCGTTGATAACCTGGCCGAGGTTGACATGGCGAATCCCCAGACGGCCTGAAAACGGTGCACGAATGGTTTTTTTGGCGATCACGGCCCGAATATTGTCTGCCTGGGCCAAAGCCTGAGTGAGCTGGGCATAGGCACTGTCATAGTCGGATTGAGAAATGACCTTATCAGCCAACAGCTTTTTCGATCGCTTGTATTCGATGCGGGCAAGCTCGGCAACAGATTCTGCCGACCGAAGCTGAGCCTGTTCTGCTGAAATATCCTGCTGGACAAGCAGATCGCCGGCTGTGACACGGGCACCGGCTTCAAAGGCTATTTCCACAATTTTACCGGTGATCTCGGCGGTCACAGTCACCCCCTGCACTGCATCAATCGAGCCTACAGCCGTCAGTAATGACTCCCAGGATTCAGAAGTGACCGGAGCCGATGTCACAACTTCGGGTGGGAGCTGAAATTGTTCACCCTGGGCTATCATTGCCCTGATCTGAAAGACCTTGATACCTGCCAATATCCCCACTATGAGAATAAGACCAAATGTGGTCAGAATAATCGCTTTCTTCATCGGTTCTCAGCTGTAGTAAGTGTAGGGCTTCTCACGCCTTTTTCGGTAACAACATGATTCCGCAATCAAAATTAAGATAATTGCGTCTGCTTGGATGTCAATTGATCCGCTGGATTAATGGGGGCAGTTCCAAATCAGAACTGCACAAGAAGAATCACGAAAAAGGCCGGCCTGATAAGGCCGCAGCCCGGCGCATCGAAAATCCTGTGCGGACTATTCTCCCCCAGTGATTACCGTATTTTCAAATGCAATTATTGTCAGCCATATTTTTATATTTTAAGAGGTGGTCAATTTTTGTATCGATAAGATTTTTTCAGCTTTTCGATCTTCATCGCTGATGACAGTAGCGACTGTATCGCCACAAGATGAACCATGTCGATGCGGTTTTACCACGTTCGAGAGTTGAAATTTCGGTGGCTCTTGTTGTGAGAACTGAAAATGCACACAGTAAAACAGGCAAGATAATTGAAGTGGTGGGACGATTCATCACCCTTGCGTACTCACGTGCGGCGCTTCCGTATCTCGTATTTGGGGGAGTGTTGATCATTGCCGTTGTCGCTGGAGGCCGCGAAATTGAACATCATCTTAATGCAATAGAGATATGGCTGACAAAGCTTGGTCCATGGGGGGTGCTTGTATTTGTTGGGCTATTTGTGCTGGCAACGTCATTTTTATTACCGGACACGGTGCTGTGTATCATCGCAGGAGCTCTTTTTGGGATGTATTGGGGTGTTGCCGCAGTGCTGGCAGGCAGTCTACTGGCAGGCGCGGTTCAATTCGCTCTTGCGAAAAAACTCCTGCGAACACAGGTACAACAGGCGATTGCAGCCAAACCATCGCCGGCTGCCATCCAAAGGGCCGTCAGGCATAGCCAGTTTCGGTTACAGCTCCTTCTTCGCTTAACACCTTTAAACCCCGCAATGATCAATTACATACTAGGTGCAACCGGGGTCAGGTTTTCAGGATTTTTGTTTGCGTGCCTGGCGCTGACTCCGAATCTGGCTATCGAGGTCTATTTCGGTTACGCCGGAATGCATGCAGCACGCCTGGCAGGCAGAGGTGTGCAAAACGCTAATGTTCAAGAATTGTTGGTGATTGGAGGCTTTCTTGTGTGCGTTGTGGTGATGGTCCTGGTATCAAAGAAGGCTCATAAGGAGGTCATGCAGGCTGTGGGGAAAGCGGAGATGACAGACAGGAAAGAGGGTAAAAACAAAATGGCCGCGACATAATTTTCTTATATTTTACTCACGATTCGGGCCACGACGGCTCGTTTTTCGTTATTTGGATACTCTCATGCAGCCTACTATTCAGCAACTCAATTCGTCGATTGAACTGTTGCAAACATCTGCGTGCCGGGAATCTTGCTGAAGCAATTTTCGAAGTCTGCGCTCACCTCCGATAAGTAAATTTTGAAAATAATGAAGAGTCAGGAAACGTTAGCTCTTTACGTACAAAGCGGTTTCGGCCTGCTTGTCCTAACTTCAGAGGTCCTTCGGTTTCCGGTAATCAGGATTGTATGATATTTAAGATAATATCTGGAGAAGGGGATGATTTGGTTATTTTTAGACTTATCATATAAATCAATGAGTTGTCGCCCTCAGAAACAGAAACAAAGCTATGATAAAAAACAGTTGAGGGGGGACCAAAAAATAGAAAAAGAGGTGAACTATGGAATTTAAAACAGAAATCGATAATCTGATGAGCAAAGTGAAAACAGAACGGGATGCTTTGAAACTCAAGATGCATCTCGCCTCAATGGATGCCAAGGATGAATTCGAAGAGGCGGAGAAAAAATGGAGGCAGTTGAAAGAAAAAGCATCCGATATCACCGATGATGTTGCAACAACATCGGATGAGTTAATGACCAATGCCAAAATTATAGGAGAGGAGCTGAGGGAGACCTATAATCGTATTAAAACACGTCTGAATAAATAGGTATCTCTTTTCATCTGTCCATCTCCAGCCGAAGAATTACACTCCGAGAAAATATCCATAGAAACACAAGCAGGATATTCAGCTTATGAAACAATAAGTGAGGATTTCTTACGAGCTTCAAACTGTTCTGGTTTTGATCCTGGCAGGTCTTCCTGTTGTTTTTATTCATTCTAATCCTGGTGAAAAGAGTGACAGGAAATCAGGAGCCAGGCACTCAAATTGATGGTGTTGCAAAAACCCAGATCATAAACAATCAGCCATCAACAGATTTTTCTCAATCGAGGAGGTAGAGATAATGTATGCTGTTCATGGCGTGATTGGAATCGTCCTTTTAACAATGGGTCGCAAACTTTTCTGGTTGTTTGTGGGGTGTGCTGGATTTCTTGCCGGTTTGCAGGTGGCCCAGCAATATTTCGGGGTGCAGTCTTTCTGGATAGTTTGGGCAGCAGCATTATTGTTTGGACTGATCGGCGCTTTGTTGACCGTATTTTTTCAGAAAGTTGCCATTATTTTGGGCGGATATGCTGCCGGAAGTACCATTGCCGCATATCTTACGGTCCTGGCAGGATTTGCAACTGCTCCAGTGATCAATGTCGTCGGAGGCATACTCGGTGCCGTCGTTTTGTATGCATTGTTCGACTGGGCACTCATCGGCCTGTCGTCGCTGGTTGGCGCCACCCTCATTGTTCAGCTCTTGAACTTGACTCCGAGAACCGAGATTATCAGTTATGTTGTTTTGATTGCTGCGGGGGGAGTGTTTCAGACGTTTATGTGGCGCTCACAAAATTCTAAAACGATGTGAGGAATACAGGAAGGATCCCAAGCAGCCGATAAGCCCGTTCTGCATCCGCGGTCTTCAAAATTTTCCTCACTATTATTTTGGCGTTAGCTGCTCATTTCGGTGTCAAGGCAATTCGCCGACTTAGTCAATATCGATGAGATCAAAAGGAAAGACCACGAGATTGTTGTGAAGGAAGGGCTGGGTGGAGAGGAAATAGATCTGGAAAAAAGAGGGTAAAAACGTCTTCAGTCATCAATGTCTTTTTTTATAATCAACCTGTTACCCTGGCTATACGTAATATAATTCCAGATCCAGGTAGCAAAGACCAAAAGTTTTCTTCTAAAACCGGCAATTGAAAACAGGTGGATAAACATCCAGATAAACCATGCGAAAAAGCCCCCAACAGTAATGTTGAAAGGCATATCGATCACGGCCTTGTTTCTGCCGACTGTTGCCATGGTGCCCATATCCAGATATTTAAAAGGGTTCAGGCTCCTGCCCTGTTGCATGTTCCTGATATTTGCGGCAAGATTGTACCCCTGCTGAATTGCCACAGTCGCCAGCATCGGGAGCCCTCCTGGGTATCTGTCGTCATGTTGAAACGCCACATCGCCGACGGCATAAATATCCTTGTGGCCAACGATGAGATTATACTCGTCCACAGTAATCCGGTTTTTTATCACTGCATCCTCATGTAAGCCCGGCACCAGATTGCCCTGCACACCGGCAGCCCAGATGAGACAGCTCGTTTTAATTTCCGTACCATCGCTTAATGCTGCAATGCCATCCTCATAAGAGGATAAGATCGTTTTCAGGTGCACCGTTACGCCGAAGTTATTTAGATATTCTGCTGCTTTTTCTCCGGCTTTTGGTGACATCGCTCCAAGCACCTGCTGGCCACCCTCGATTATGGTGATGTTCATTTTTGTGAAGTCCAGTTCGGGGTAGTCTTTGGGAAGGACATGCTTTCTCAGTTCACATAGGGCTCCGGCCAGCTCTACGCCGCTCGGGCCGGCCCCGACAATGACGATGTTCATATGCTTTTCCAGCTCGCATTCATCGTTGACCTGTAAGGCCTCTTCAAAGTTGTTGATCAACTTGGTGCGGAGTTCGATTGCATCGGTTATTTCCCTGAGGTTGCTGGCGTATTTTTTAATTTGTCTATTGCCAAAAAAATTTGTCCTGGAACCTGAGGCAATGACGAGGATGTCATATCCCAGTGTTCCGATATCGGTGATGATCTCATTTTTTTGGGCCTCTATGTGTTGAACCCTGGCCATCCGGAAATGAAAATTCTTATTGCCCTGCAGAAAATCCCTGAGGGGGCTGGATATGTCTCCCGGACTGAGTCCGGCGGTTGCAACCTGATAAAGCAAAGGAATGAAGGTGTGGTAGTTGTGTTTATCGACGAGAACTATCTGAACGTCGCTTTTACTCAGCCCCTTCACCAGTTCTAAGCCTGCAAAGCCTCCACCAATGATCACTACACGCGTGAGCGTTGTTTGCGGAATCCGTTTATTGATGTCGTTTTTTGTTAGCGGTTTATGTGTTGCAGTTTCCATTGTAGTGCCCTCTCCTCAGTGGAGCCCTTGATCTGCTTAAGCCTCACCATCCAGATGATATAAAACTGCAACCATCACCAGACATCCTGCCAGCATCCAGATTGGACCAAACATCCAGAGAGCCAGAGGTATCGACAGGTAGAATCCCCGCATGCCGATAGTATAATGTAGCGCACCGTGATTAAGAATGAGGGTAACGGCCTCATCGGAAACGGTGGAATCGTTTTGTTCATAAGTGTTGATCATGAATCCCGAGTGGTTGTAATAGCGAAGGGCTAAGGTAAAATTTAAAAAAGCATAAAAAAAGAGTATCCCCAGCAGCATCAGCTTGAACATCCACAACGCCTCGGTTGTGGTGCCTAACTGATTGAGCGCATGAGAGACCTCAACAAAGGTGCCCGGTCGAAAAGCTGCACTGAACAAACCCAGACTGATTATTATTGAGGTCGATGCCAGAAAGGTGGCCGTCATCACTTGATTTCGTAATGTCTGCACCGCCAAAATATCACGTTTGTCTTTTCTGATCTCTTTGACCCACATCTGCCGTGCATGGTTTGTTATACCGATAGCGGTTGTCAGTGGATGACGCCGAACTTTTGTATACAAATATCTGTGATAGGCTATGATTAATGCCGCGCCTGCCCCTACGAGTATAAGTTCCAGCCATGAAATAAAGGGCATAGTTTGTTCCTTGTTAAAATCAGTTGTTGCACTCAATTGTCTTGCTTATTTCTTCTTTGCGGTCATTGATCGGGGCATCTGAATAGCCTGTATCTCAGCTGGCCGCTCCTGTTGACCTGACAGCCAGATAAAAAAACTGCCAGTGTTGGTTTTGCAGAGTCAAGAGGATGTAAGAGATAACCAACCGATCAGAGACCGTCAGCTGCAAATAACTCGATACAATAAGCTGGAATAAATCAGCACGTATTGTAAGGCAACCGCAAACCAAAGAAACGAGAGTAACCTTATTGTGTCCTGTTATTTCGGCTGATCTGGATACACGCAGCTGCCTAGCTGCAGCGATGCAGCGGTAAATAAAGAGTAATGCGTAACAGGAGGGCGATCAATTGTATTTTGTGTACTTCGATTAAAAGTAATTTTTGGTACTCTGTCGTTCTGCGTTCTCGCCATTTCAGGATAGAAACCAGATGATGGGGAGGCGTCACGCTCCTGAAATGAGACCCTTTAATCCATATAACTGAAGAGTTTATGAGAGGATTTGCTGGTGTGTTGATTATCGAAACTCATTATCCGGACAAAAAAAAGAGGCGATAACAAGTCGCCTCTCTTGTGCGGTCTTTCAGGTGCGGTGATTTTGTGATTTATGGACTACGGGCTATCTGGAACCTCCGCCGGAACCGCCTCCTCCATTGCCCCCGCCGGAACCTCCGTTACCGCTGCCACCTCCTGCGTCTGAACCACCGCCACTGTTCCCGCCGGAGCTGTCATTGTTGCCACGATTACTCTCAGAATTGTTACCCTTTTCGCCCGTACCGGCATACCGGTGCGCGAGACTCTTTGCCGATGTCTGCTGAGCGTCGCGGACAAAGTTGTTTCGCAACTGCGCCATATGCTGTGCAGTGTTCTGATGTTGCAGGGCCTGGTTAACAGTCTCCGAAACGTCGGTGGATCGTGCACCTAATCTTGCCATCGTGCGGACGGTCTGCATGGTCTGAAGAGAGAGTTCTTCCCCCTGATTCCTTGTCTGCTGGCGAGTTCTAACTCTCAATTGGGCCATAATCCTGTCCATGTCTCTATCGCTCATCCCTGCGGTGAGGCAGTCTGCGATAGTACCGGCTATTCTCTCAGTGGTTTTCCTGTCCTCCGACAGGGACTTTGCCATCCTGTTGGCATATTCATAGCGGCTGCGGACTGTTTCCATAGCCTGGATTACCTGCTGCTCCTCAGCCTGTTTGACCATTCCTTCCATGGCCTTGTTCATTATTGGGTCGGTTGGTAATCCATCCCTGGCAGCACCGATGACAGTCTGATGAGCGCGGACAACATTTTGATGTTGAAAGTTGTTCTGGTGCATGACGGTAAGCATCTTTTGTGCTTTGGCTTCGGGTACGCCATAACTACTCATTTCCTGTGTCATTTGCCGGATGTTTTCCTGTGCTTGCAGGGAGGTATTCAGCTTTTCCGTTGCATGGGCCAATGTGGATAATGCAAAAAAGATGACAATAAACAGACGTATGCTTTTCATTTTGAACCTCTCAATCTTTTTTTCAAACTCCGCCGAAAAGAGTGGAACTCTTATCGCTTGCCAGATGGAAACTGTTATTCACTATACTTCAAGGTGCGAAGCGCCTCGCTTGCAGTGTGCTTAATTTTATAACGTTCATGCACACCATAAGGTTACAGCTCCGGCACAAAAATACAGTTCATAGATCCGAAATCATCTTTTTCTTTCACAGCGCACGCTGGTATAAAAATTTCATCGTTCACAATGTAAAAATATGTAAACGGTTTATTCGCCGGCAGGTCTATCGCCCACACCCCATCATTCTTCTTGAGGCGTCGAGCCTGAAATCCATCAAGCGAACAGACGAAGAAAAGTGTTTGAGCGGTTCTGTGTTTGAGGGAGAGTGTTACCCTGTTCGCATCTATTCTATAGAGGTGTGAAGAACAGCCTCCCAGAAACACAAGGACGAAAGCAAAAATACAGTGAATGAATTTCACGATACAGATCCTCTTTTTTAAAAGTGCCGTTTGATATTTGATGTTGAAAAACGCCTTCAGGGATGTGAACAGTTTTTTACCAATCTTGGTCCTGTGCATATGTCTGTAAGGTAATCAATTAAAATTCTAACGTCTACAGTGAGATACAAAATGAAAGATTATGCATTGGTATTTTAAAATATATCGAAAACCCGGAGTTCCAACTCTTTCAAATCACAATATATCTAATGAGAAAAAGCCTATCTGTGACAGAGAGTACATTGCCGAGAGATACTCAAATAGATATAAAGTTCAAAGACTTGTTGCTACTATGGGACTGAGAAAAGCAATATGCGGCCTTGACTGGCTAACGATAACTAATTACATTTAGGAGTAATTATTAATAATATGAGGTCCTCATGCAACTCAGAATGACGAATCAGCGGGAAATCATCCTGCGCGAGTTGAAAAAAAGTAAACAACATCTGTCAGCAGATGAGCTGTATGATATAGTCAAAAAAGTTATGCCTCGCATCAGCCTTGCCACTGTTTATCGTAACCTTGAGATACTTTCTGAGGCGGGCTTGATCGGCAAATTGGAAATCAGCGGCAGGCAGAAACGTTTTGACTCTGATGTCTCTGATCATGACCATATCTATTGTATTGTCTGCCATAGAGTCGACAATCTTGAAATAGAAAGGAAAAGTGTTGATTCTGAGCAATTGGGTGCCGGGGCGGGATATTCAATAACCGGATACAGGGTTGAAGTTATAGGTGTGTGTCCGGATTGTCAAAAAAAAGATAAGAGCAGGGAGAAAAAGCGATGAGCGGATGTGGTTGTGCAAGTACCACTCAAGGTGCAGGTCGTGATTCCCAAAAAGTGCTGGAGGCGCTGGTGAAAGCCTCTGGCCCATGCGGTTGCAAGGATATAGCTGAGGCGACCGGGCTTGACAAGAAGGTCGTAAGCAGTCAGATAACAGCATTAAAAAAGCAAGGCTTTGTTGATAGTCCGGTACGATGCAAGTATGGCATCACAGCTGATGGCAAAGCCGCTCTGAGTTAAAAAAGCAGTGTCTGCATTGCCAGGCCATTTTCTGTTATAATATAATTATTGTGTTCTTATCATTTACCGTGGTAAAGCAAGCTGAAATGTATGCGCCCTCATTCAATTTATTACAAGCCTTGATAAGCAAAATCTTCTTGCATACGGTTACCGCAGAGTCAAATTGTTGGTTGATGAGGACTTGTTGTTCCCTCTTTTGCAGGTGCGATTTTCAGTTTTCTTCTGTAAATTAAAATAAACGGACAATGATATTGCTGTTCTGTCCCATCGTTCACAAACAATAAGATTCCTGATAACTATGGTGCCCTATGCAAGAGATTATTGCTAGAACGCGGACTTTCAGGCGTTTCGTTGAGAAGGATCCTATCAGTACCGCCACGCTTTGCGATTTAATCGATCTGGCTCGCCTGGGTGGGTCAGCTCGTAACGGCCAGCCATGGCAGTATATGCTTGCCAACAATCCGGAGCTCTGTGAAAAGATATTCCCTTATCTAGGCTGGGCTGGGTATCTGACTGACTGGAAAGGTCCCGTTGAGGGTGAACGTCCCTCTGCGTACATTCTCTGCCTGTTGAATAAAAACAGACTGAAAGGCCCAGAGAGCGAGGCACAGTTTGATCTGGGGGTAGCGACCCAGAATCTGCTTCTCGGAGCCATGGAAAAGAGGATAGGTGGATGTCGGATTGGTGCCTTCAATCCGAACCTTGCATCTCTTTTTAACCTTCCTGAATATTTACATCTTTCGCTGGTGATAGCGCTTGGCAAACCCCGAGAGACCGTCCTTATTGAAGAGTGTAAAGATGATGATGATATTCGGTATTGGCGTGATGAAAATGGTGCACACCATGTGCCGAAACGACCACTGAAAAGCTGTCTGGTCGATATTGAATTACGTTAGCGATGTCTTTCGGAAAAATACTTGAGAAGAAGCCTTTTTCAATAACCACGTGGTCGATCGCCGTTCGACATACCTGACAGGGAGGAAGTGTGAGCAATAAGAAAACATTTAAGCAACAGGTAGAAGACCTTCAGGAAGAAGTCCGACAACTGGGTGATGATTTTGATGAGAGCACGCTAAAAGAAACAGCAGTCCGGCTAAAAGGACTTAACTATTCCCCACCGGTGATAACCCCGATACATACATTTTTAACAATGCGAAACAGGGACCTGCTGGCTGAGATTGATCGTATCCTGACCATGCCGGATACGGAGGCCTGCGCGCTTGCACCGGACAACACCAGACAGTGTGAAGACCTCAGGGTGCAATTCATCACAGTTCTTGTCTTTTACTATAAAAAACTGCTGGAGCTGAGAAAAGGAAATCCTGAAGAATGGGACGAGGTGGATGAATTGTATGTCCATGATTGATGACGTTGTAAAAAGTCCGGTCTCTTTCGTTGCGTATTGAGCTTCGAATTAACGAGTGGTTTTTTTATTAGCCTTATGTCGACTCCTGTTATCCGCACGTTCAGTTTTCACTATCGTGAAAAATATGGCCATGGAGTGGGTAAAATTCCCGTCGATATGGGCCAGGTCTGCCCTAATCGAGCATATGGCGGCTGTATTTTTTGTCGATCGGCAAGTTTTACCCCTTCTTATCTCAAAAATACCGATGATCTCTTGCTTCAGGTGGCTGCAGGAAAAAAACATCTCTTGAAAGGGAGATTCAAGAGATACTTTGCCTATTTTCAGCAGGAAACATGTACGGCAGTTCCGGTCGAGCAGCTGTTGCCCTGCCTTCAACAGCTTTTGGCCGATCCTGATTGTGTTGGTCTGATACTCTCCACCAGGCCCGACTATGCAGAAGAGCAGCTTATACATCCACTTGCAGGAGTGGTTAAAAAGGCTGGAAAGGAATGTCTTCTGGAGTTCGGTGTACAGAGCGCTCATGAACGCAGTCTTCAACTGCTCAACCGAAACCATAGCTTTGCAGATTTTCAGGATGCTGTTCAGAGGATTAAAAGGGCTGGCTGTTTTGAGTTGGCAGCACATCTTATCTTTGGTATTCCCGGAGAGAGTGAGGAGGATATGCTCGATTCGGTAAGGATGGTTTGCCAACTTGGGGTGAATGCATTGAAGTTGCATCATCTGCAGGTCATTCGTGATACCCCTCTGCAGGAACTCCATAAACTTGGAAAGATCGATTTGTTTAGTCAGGATGCGTATCTGGAGCTTTTGCTGAAAATCTTGCCGATTATTCCAGCTGAGGTGACGCTCCATAGATTATGGGCGACAGCTCATCCCCATCTGCTCGTTGCTCCAAAATGGAATGTCCTCGCCACTAATCTCAGCAGGGTTTTACAGGAGAAGATGGTGGAGATGGGAATACGACAGGGACAGAATTGTGCTTCTCATCCACTTTGATCCTTCTGTTATCACTTATATCACGGCTTTCAACCATCTCCCGTCCTGTCAGGTAAAAGCAGTTTCTGCCGCCTTCAAGGGCTCTCCAGGAGGGTACTCAACTGCGTGACAGGAAATCAGCAGAAAAACACTAAACAATGAGGTGGCTTTTTATACACTGGACTGACCGGTTACCATTGCTTATATGTCTTTTATAAGAAAGCACTTTGCAAATGATGTGCATTCCTCAAGGGGGGCATTAAACTGAATGTCGGATTTTCTCCGGATTTCCGGGATGAGATTCTACAAACACAGAGGGAATTATGGCTAAAAAGAAGAAAAAAAAATGTTGCGGCAAGGTTAAAAAAGACGGTGGTAAACGTTGCAGCAAGTGTCCGAAAGGATAACGAATCGTTCCACTCAAGGGGACATTAAAATGAATCCTGATATTCTTCGCCTGTGTTTTTTCGGGGAAGAGCGAGATCTTGAAAAATCCAGGTTCGGATTGCTTCAGGAGGTAAGGGCTCGCCGATAAAACAGCCCTGTTGAAGGTCACAGCCCATCAATCGCAGGGTGTTGAAAATCTCATGGTTTTCCACACCTTCAGCCACAACTTTTAATCCAAGATTGTGTCCAAGTTGGATAGTCGCGTTGACGATAGTTTTATCACTCTCGTTAGTCAACATATCCATGACAAAAGATTTGTCTATTTTCAATTCGCTTACCGGTAGTTTTTTAAGATATGCGAGAGGGGAATAGCCAGTGCCGAAATCGTCAATAGAGAAATTTATACCAGTTTTATGGATACGATCCAGAATGGCAAGTGACCGTTCCGGGTCAACCATGATGGATGTTTCCGTAATTTCCATAAAAAGAGAATCTGCAGGAAAGCTACAGGAAGAGAGTAATCCCCTGAGCCTCTCGGGAAACTCAGGATTATGCAGACAGCGTGCAGAGACATTGACCGCAATCCCGATATGCATCTTTTCCTTATGCCAGTCGGCACCTTGACGAAGTCCGTTTTGAAGGACCCAGATCGTCAATTCTTCCATTAAACCCGTACGTTCTGCAAGTGGTATAAACTCATTGGGTGGGAGTATGCCGTGGGTCGGGTAGTCCCACCTGACAACGGCTTCGGCCGCATGAAGCTTTCCGTCTTCACTGATAACCTTCGGCTGAAAGTGAAGCATAAGTTCGTCATTGTTGATCGCTTTCCTCAGTTCCCCCATGAGGGTCAGACGTCTGGAGCTGTGCTGGTGAAAGTTTTTCGAATAAAGTGCATAACCAAGCTTGTTTCGTTTTGCGGCGTACATTGCTACATCGGTTTTTTGGATCAAAGTGTCCGCGTCTTTTCCATGTTCGTCTTCTGGGCGGTGGTGACCGCTTGTAAGCTGATTGCTCCGCTCGCCAGATAGCCGGATGAGAGGGTGGCAATAATAATTGCAACCATCGCAATATTAACCCCAATAATGGAGTGTCTCGACGTTTTTTGTCTCAGCAGTGAAATGTTGCTGCCCAAAGAATATTGGAAGGAATGATCCATCGCTCTATTTATAGATTTTGACATAGCAGCTAAAAGTGGCTAGTCCGATGTATTCATCATCTGCATCGTATTGTAAAATCAATATATAACGTTCTTTTGCAGTTTATCAAATTTTTAGGTGGACGAGCCGATAAACGAATTTTGTTGCCAAGATTCCTATGATGAAAAACGACCCGGCAGTATGGTTACAACGCTCTAGCAAAGAGTGTGTAGATACTTTTCGTATGGTATTTGAAAATAATGATGCCCTATTTTATACGGCTGATTGGCAAGATAATTCGAAAATGGTACGATAAGGAGGACTGAGTTAGTAAAACAAACAATAATAAATAGCAGCACAGAAAATAGGCCAAAAGGATCCCAATGGAAGACCAGTTTACAATACGATTTGCTGAGCGCATGAATCAGTTGCCGCCTTACCTGTTTGGCATGATTAATAAAATGAAGATGGAAAAACGCTGGAAGGGTGACGACGTAATCGATCTGGGCATGGGCAATCCCATTGACCCGACACCTGGGCCGGTAACCGATAAGCTCTGTGAGGTCGCCATTGACCCGAAGATACATCGTTACCCTGTGGCTGGGGGGATGAAGAACCTCAAAAGGGAAATAGCCCTCTATTATCAGCGAAATTATGGGGTCGAGTTGAGTGGTGAAGACGACGTTATCTGCACTATCGGCTCAAAAGAGGGTATCTCTCACCTTTGTCTGGCACTGCTGGGGCCAGGGGATACCGTACTTACTCCGGCGCCGGCTTTTCCAATCCATGTTTATGCCGCAGTTATTGCCGGCGCAAACGTCCTCCGTATTCAACTGAGTTCAGAGGATACCATGCTTGCCCAAATCGTCACCATGTGCAAGTCGCTCTATCCCGGGCCGAAACTGCTTATGCTCAACTATCCGCACAATCCCACCGGGACGCTTGCGTCCAAAGAATTTTTTGCAGAAGTGGTTAAACTGGCCAAAAAATATAATTTCATGGTCATCAACGACTTTGCCTACTCCAAGATAACCTTTGATGGGCATGTGGCAACCAGCCTGCTTGAGGTACCGGGGGCAATGGATGTCGGAGTGGAATTTGGCTCTTTTTCCAAATCGTATAATATGGCGGGCTGGCGTCTCGGGTATTGTGTCGGCAATACCGAGATGATAGGTGGATTGTCGAAGATCAAAGGCTACTATGATTACGGCATTTTTTCGGCTATCCAGGTGGCAGGAATCGTCGCTATGCGGGATTGTGATGACCAGATTACCGAGCAGGTTGCGGTGTATCAGAAGCGAAGGGATTTTCTCTGTGATGGCCTCAGTAAAATGGGTTGGGAGGTTGAAGCCCCGAAAGCGGGGATGTTTCTTTGGGTAAAGATTCCTGAGCCATATGTCAAAATGGGATCGATCAAATTTTCCATCGAGATGATGAACCGGGCTAATGTCGCTTTGGCACCGGGTGCGGGTTTTGGTGTTGAGGGAGATGAGTATCTCCGGCTTGCTCTGGTGGAAAATGAAAACAGGGTGGGCCAGGCTCTCAAACAGATGCGACGGGCTCTAAAAGACATCGACAGCGAGGTTGCCGCCGGCACATTTCAGCTGAACAAATAATAAGTTAAATTGGTAAGCCCGATGTGATTGCTATTAATAGTTAAAACACATCGGGCTTGATGGCTGAGCCAGACCTTATATGGGAGACGTAAGATTTTTCACAACACTATCATGCTTTTGAGACTCGGGCCAGGAAAGCCTTGAGATAGCAGGTCTCCGGGATAGCCGGATGGACAGGGTGGTCCGGACCCTGCATGCCCTCAAACAATACCTGTACATGGCGGTCCAGACGACGACCGCCATTGCGCAAAACATCCATCAGCTCATGACGAGGCAGGTGCATGGAGCACGAAGCCGAAAGCAAGAGGCCGTCATCGGTCAATACCTGCATCGCCATTTCATTTATGCGATGATAGGCTCTCAGGCCCTCTTTGTGGTCTTTTTTTCGTTTTATGAATGCCGGCGGATCGACCACGACTATATCGAAACGTTCTCCTTCCTGCCTGAGGGTCTTCAGAATATCAAAGGCGTCACCTTCTGCACCACTGAAAGAACTCTCCACTCCGTTTAAGACACCATTTTTTTCAGCCATTTCCAAGGCGAATCGGGATGAATCGACCGCGAGAACCTCTTTCGCTCCAAAGACTGCCGCCTGGATACTGAAACTTCCCACATAGCTGAAGACATCAAGGACCCGTTTACCCTGGACATACCGTTTCAGTGCAGCCCGGTTGAGGCGCTGGTCGAAAAACCAGCCGGTTTTCTGTCCGTTCTTGAGCGGGGCAATCATCCTGACGCCGTTTTCCACCAGCACAACCTGGTCCGGTGATTCGCCGTAAGCAGTGACAACCTCCTGGGGCAATCCTTCCAGGTGACGCATACTGCTGTCGTTGCGAAGAAGGATGGATTCGGGTTTCAGCAGCCTTTTCAAGGCGGTGATGATTTCGGGTTTCAGCACTTCCATCCCGGCACTGTTCAGCTGGACGCTGAGGTGTGCTCCGAAACGATCGACGACCAGTCCGGGCAGCAGATCGCTTTCTCCGTAAACCAGTCGATAAAATGGTTCATCGAATAAACGGGTTCGCAACTTCAGGGACTGTTTCAGCCGATGCATCAGAAGAGTATCGTCAAGCGCCTGTGGTTTGCGGCTGAAAATGCGGCCGCAGATGAGAGAATGGGGATTGACATAGGCTGTTCCGAGGAATTTTCCGCTGTGCGTCTCGACACGGGCCTGTTCGCCCGGGAAAAATTGTTTCAGAGGTGTTTCCCGAGTATTCACCTCATTGCTGTATATCCACAGATGACCGCCCTGGAGTCGTTTTTCTTCATGGCGGTTCAGGCGTAAAGTTTTTAGTTCCATTATGATTATAAAAATGTTGATTGTTGGATAGAGGGGCAAGGGATAGCAAGGGATAGACTGTATGTCAATCACTATCACATGACCAGGAAAAGAAGTCAATCAGCTGTTATCCCGTCAGGGGCTCTGTATTTTCCGGTTAATCCTGGCATGATGCAATGGCGTATTGAAGTTGGCAATCAGGCACGTTAGTATAATCGTTGATGTGACATTTACCTCGCTGAAAAGAGTGGGATAAGATTCCAATAAAAGATTGTATTGAAAAAACAACAAAAGGTACTTTCTAAGTCACTCACGGTCCGACGCAGTTTTCTTTCGAGAGGAGGCAAGTATGCATACCAGTCAGGTGACAGACACCGATTTCGGACTTTTTTCTTTTTTCAACATCCAGGAATATTTGGTCGACAGGTATCAACGTACAATTCTTTTCTGGGATGTCCTCAGGAAGAGGGGAAATAACTATCTCTCACATCTAGAGGCCGGTCAGCCGCCCATTCTGATCTTTGATTATGAAATGGTCATGGACGGCCGTGAGTCAGACAAGCCGGTCAATTATGCGCTGGTCCGGATTCTGGACAGACGAAAATCAGAACGAAGGCAGGCGCCGCGCGAAGGCAGTGATCGGCGCCAGACCACACGCCATGGCAATGCACTTGATGAGGATGGGTTTCCCGCAAGACCTATTGTGATCATCGACCCCCGTGCCGGTCATGGGCCTGGAATTGGTGGGTCGAAGCTCGATTCGCAGATCGGCATAGCCCTGGAATATGGCCATCCTGTCTATTTTGTTCTCTTTTATCCCGATCCGGAACCAGAGCAAACCATTGCCGATGTGCATCGACAGGAGGTGAAGTTTCTTGAAAAAGTTTTTGAGTTGCATCCCGATGCGCCAAAACCGGCAATAATAGGCAATTGCCAGGCCGGCTGGGCGGCGGCTCTTATCGGCGCAGACCGGCCTGATCTGACCGGCCCGCTTGTCTTCAACGGTTCGCCGCTCTCCTACTGGGGTGGGGTTGAGGGAGCCAACCCCATGCGGTATAAAGGTGGTCTTTCTGGAGGTGTCTGGCTGACCTCACTGTGGTGTGACCTCGGTAATGGTATATTTGATGGAGCGAATTTAGTGTCCGGGTTTGAGGATCTCAATCCGGCGAATACCTTCTGGTCCAAGTACTACTACCTCTTTACCAATATAGATTCTGAGGAAGAGCGGTTCCTTGGTTTTGAAAAGTGGTGGGGTGGTTTTTATAAAATGAACAGCGAGGAAATTCACTTCATCGTCAATAGCCTTTTTATTGGCAATGAACTTGAGCAGGGCAGGTTGCGACTTGATGACGGGCGCTTGATTGATCTTAAAAAGTTTCGTCAACCAATTTTTGCGTTCGCCTCGTCCGGTGACAACATAACCCCGCCGCCGCAGGCTTTAAACTGGATCCATAAGGTATATAAAACTGTAGATGAAATCAGACGCTGCGGACAGGTGATCATCTATATGGTTCATAAAAAGGTCGGCCATCTGGGAATCTTTGTTTCAGGCAGTGTTGCCAGAAAAGAACACAAGCAGATCCTTGGCAACATGGGTTGGCTCGACCAACTCAAACCTGGCCTCTATGAGATGGTCATTGAAGACGGGACGGATGGTTCTGATTTGACCGGTTGTCAGGTACGCTTTGAAGAACGAGAGATGGAGGATATTCTCAAACTGGATGATGGATTGGAAGATGAACATGCCTTCGTACCGGTCAATACCGTATCGAGGACAAACGACGTACTGTACAGCCTCTTCCTGCGACCCCTGGTGCGGATGGCCGTACGAGAGCCGGTTGCCGAACTGATCCGTCAGCTCCACCCGTTGCGAATGCAGAGGTATTTATTTGCAGACAGGAATCCATTGTTTCTGCCGGTGAAATGGACGGCCGGACATGTTAAGGCAAAACGGCTGCAAGCGGCCGGCAATAATCCTTTTCTGATCGCCGAAAAGGTCTGTAGTGATTCGGTGCAGATTAGTCTTGACTGTTATCGGGACATGGCGGGTCTTACTCAGGAATATTTCTTTAAGTCAATATATGAAAATCCGTTGGTTAAAATGTTCTTCGGGAGAAAAAAGCCTGAAACAGTTCTGGAAGAGCAGACGATGGAACTGGACAAAAAGGAGATTGAGAGAGAGAAAGCTCGACTGAGAAGAGCTGCTGAAAAAGGTGGGTTTGCTGAGGCTTGTGTGCGGGTGATGGCCGCTGTCATCGGGATCGATAAGGTGATGGATGTCAGGGAATTTCAGGCCGGAGAGGCGATTATTCAGGGTGATGACAGGCTGCGGTCATTGTCTGCGGACGCCTATAAGGCAATTGCCAGGGAGCAGGCCTACATCCTCGCCATGGTGCCGAAAAAGGCCATTATCGGGCTTGGCCGGATGAAGCTGTCTGCAGAGGATCGACAGCTGATTTTCCGTTTTGCCGAAAAGATGGTACAGACTGATAACAAGAAAGTAAAAAGTGAATCAAAAATCCTTGATTCCCTCAAGCAGATTTTGCAAATTGATGATATTGTGACGGGTAAAATCAAAAATGTCTGACAACTGAATTACCACTAATCGTTTAAATCTATCAAGGAGGAATACATGGCGACAACAACTGAAAATTTAAAAGATGCCTTTGCCGGTGAGAGCCAGGCGAACCAGAAATACAAAGCATTTGCCAAGAAGGCGGAGAAAGAGGGTTTTGCCAATATCGCAAAACTCTTTCGCACAACCGCCGAGGCGGAGCGTATCCACGCTGAAGGCCACCTGAAGGCTCTCGATATGATTGCTACAACTGCAGATAATCTGCAGGCGGCAATCGATGGTGAGACCTATGAGTTTACCGAGATGTATCCGCCGATGGTGGAACTGGCCCAGTCAGACGGTCATAAGGCAAAAACCATGTTCAAATTTGCCGTTGATGCCGAAGAAGTCCATGCACAGATCTACAAGAAAGCCCTCGAGGCGGTCAAAGCCGGTGTGGATCTCGATGTAACTGATTTTCATCTCTGCCTGGTTTGCGGCTATATCGAGCTTGGCAGTGCGCCTGACAAATGCCCGGTCTGCGGCGCTCTGAAAAAAGTTTTTGTTCAGGTTGATTGATAATTTCCTGACCGAACCATTATAAAAACTGCAGAGAAGAAAATTCTCTGCAGTTTTTTGTGGTGCAAATGACTAGCAAAGATGCTTTTCCCGTAATAATTTCTTGTTGATTTTTCCAACGCTTGTCTTGTCGATGGACGCCACATAACGAACATTTACCAGCAGTGCAAGCTTGCTCATCAGCCCTTTTTCGATATACGCCCTGACATGACTGACAATTTCTTTAGGGTCGGGCTGGAGGCCGTCGTCTTTGACGACAACCAGGGCCATTGGGCGTTCCCCCCATTTTTCATCGGCCGTTCCAATCACTGCCACTTCTGAAACAGCGGGATGAAGGTTAATAATATCTTCAAGTTCCAGAGAAGAGAGCCATTCGCCGCCTACCTTGATAACATCTTTCATCCGGTCGGTGATACTGACATAATTATCCTCATTTATATTGGCCACATCGCCGGTATGGAGATAGCCTTCCCGCCAGAGGTTTTCGGAGTTGCGGCTGTCTTTCCAGTACCCTTGCGTCAGCCACGGTGCCCGTACCACGATTTCACCAACGCTTGTACCGTCATTTGGAATATCCTGCATCTGCTCGTCGACGACCCGAAGCTGGACCAGTGGTAGTGGGCGACCGGTCTTGCAGCGAATATCAATTTCTGCATCTTCGTCCAGCTCACGGTTGCCGACATGGGCTATCGTCAGGATAGGGCAGGTCTCGGACATGCCGTATCCAGCATAAATATCAATCCCTTTCGCTCTTGCAGCCTGACACATCTTCTTTGGCAGGGTTGCGCCCCCGATAAGCACCTTCCAGCTGGACAGGTCGATTCGTGCGAAATCGGGGCTGGCCATCAGCATATGCAGTATCGTCGGCACACAGTGGGAAAAGGAGACCCCTTCCTTCTCGATCAAGTGCAGGAGAGTATTTGGCGCATATTTCCCTGGATAGACCTGTTTGACCCCAACAGCTGTGGCAATATATGGAAACCCCCAGGCGTGAACATGGAACATCGGGGTGATCGGCATGTACACATCCTGCTGATGAAAGCGTCCCTGTCCTGTAGCGGTCGCAAGAGAAGCAATTGTCCCGAGGGTGTGCAGGACCAGCTGGCGGTGGCTGAAGTAAACGCCCTTGGGCATGCCGGTGGTGCCTGTAGTATAAAAGGTGGTTGCCCTGGTGTTTTCATCAAAATCGGCAAATTCAAAGCTCTCAGGAGCTTTCGCCAGCATATCTTCATATTCCCCGGCAATGGTTATACTTGTGGCCGGAAGTGTGTCTTCATCATGTAAAACGATAAAACTTTTTACCGTATCAATGCGGCCCTTTATTTGCTCAAGGATCGGGAAGAATTCGCTGTTGACCAGGAGAAAATCGTCTTCGGCATGGTCGATAGTATAGATGATTTGTTCGGGAGAAAGCCGGACATTAACGGTATGCAGAACCGCACCGAGCATGGGAACGGCGTAGAAACATTCCAGGTAACGATGGCTGTCCCAGTCCATCATCGCTACGGTGTCGCCGGGTTTAACGCCAAGCCGGGTCAGGACATTGGCCAGCCGGCAGACACGGTTTCGGAAGTCGCGATACGTATAGCGGACCTGGTCACGGTAGACGATCTCCTGATCAGGGTCCTCCGCCACCGGGGCGAGGAACAGGTTTTTAATCAGCAGAGGGTAGGCGTAGGCGGATTGGGTTCGTACAATGAGATTATCGACCATTAATTATTCTCCATTCTTAACCATCACTAAGTTGAGGTTTCTACGAGTTTGGGGTTAATTGTCTGTTACATGCCTTCTTGCCAGATGCGATAGTTGAGAGGTAATCGAGAGTACTTTTTTTGCGAGTTCCGGAGGCAGTGACCCGGTGCCGCAGGAAGGGGCGATCAGGGTCTGCTTCATGAGTTGCTGCTCGCTGAAACCAAAAGTTGTCAAAAATTCCAATTGCTCCGTCCATTTCGCAAAAAGTGAATCGAGGGATTCCCTGGCTATCACCATTGGGTCGCCTGTTGGAACAATGCCCCAGGCCAGGATACCGCCACGGTTAAGGAACTCGATCAACTGTTCTTTATATAAAACAAAATTGTCAAAATAAAAATAGGCGTCAAAGCTGATAATATCTGCAGTCGAAGACAGGGCCGGTCCCCAGTCGCCGTTGGCACAGATGTGCACCCCGGCAAGCCCCCCAGCCTTTTTTATATCCGTGATGACTTCGGCTACCGCTTCGGAAACCATCTCCCGCGATACGCCGCCAAAACCACTGGAACCAAAACTCACCAGTCCGGGTTCGTCGATGAAGATGATTGGCGGTGTCTCCCCGGTAAGCATTTGCAATTCAGTAACCTGCCATCGCCCCTTCATCGAAAGGAGTTTGACAAGCATATCACGAAGGTTGTCGTCATAAAAGATCGAATTGCCGTTTTGATCTTTGACCCCGATTCCGGTGGTTACCGGACCAGTAACCTGTCCTTTGGCTGTAAGGTGTTGTGACTGTTCTCCCAGAAGAAAATTCTGCAGGACAAAAAAACCCGGTGCAGAATCCACTCCTAAAGCAAATCTGGATCGCTTTAAAAAATTGAGGTCTTCATCAGCCTGCATATAATCTTCATAAAATGCGGCCATCTCATTTTCAAAATCCTGAGTTCCTGTGTCGATCCAGTATCGATCGCCCTCATCGATGAGACCCGGAAAGCCGGTCAGGAACTGGCGGACCATTCCTTCCCTGGGGTTTTTCGGCAACTGTGGCCATAATGGGATTTCAGAAGAGTATTCAAGAATGAGCTGCATCGCTTTCTCATGGTCCGAAAGTGGCAGGCTGCCGATTAAAATAGGGAGGCAATTGGCATGAAACATATCGATCGGCGACTCCTTTATGTTTATTGTGCGTATAGAGTGTTGTGCAGGCAATGTCCTGTTGCGACCAGCAGTATACAATTATATGCTGTTTTTTTTACAGTAATTATTTTTAAGGTTTTCTTTTAAAGGATACATTCGAAAAAAGTCAGCATGACACCGCAATAAACTGGAAAGCCATTGTAAAGCCATTAAGGAGAGGTACCATGTTAGCATCAGATAAGATCGCAGCTGCGTTTATCGCAATCGTCGAGGAAGCAGAAAAACTCATGAAAGCCGGTCCTGCCGAGGAGCAATTGGACGGTTTGAAAACCATCGTCTCCATAGCCAAGCATCAAAGCGATATTCGGGGGTCGAAATCGGGAGAGTGTCCGGCTCATTCTGACACCAGGTAGAGTTTTATCCTGGGGAAAATTTTAGTAAACGGTCCTCAGGTAAAAACATTCAGTACTGTACAGAGTCCGCTTGCTCCTCTTTCGGGATTAATATAAATTCATCCCGTTAACACGCAGACAGGATATGACCGGACATGGCCAAAGAATCCAGGTGGGTGTCTCTTCAATTCAGGTAATTGGAGCAGAGCGACCTGTCACTCGTCATCACTTTTACCCCAGGGAATAAGGGTTTCGATCAGTTTAAAGGGCGATTTAATTGTCCGTTCAGCCAGCTTGAAAAGACTTGAGCCGACCGCAGAGGCTGACATGACCACGACCTTGGGGTCGGCCAGTGGCCCGGTGATACCGATCGGAATAGTGACCAGGGTTCCTCCCAAAATGTAATTCACCCCTGGAATGTTTTTTACGACAGTGTCAACGGTCTTAAAAGGCGCGGCCAGCAGCTGGGCATCGACGGTCTCTTCTTTCAAAAGGATCTCACCATTGCCAACCAGATCGAGGGTCTCGCCATCCATATAGAAATTGTGGATAATCAGTTTGCCGTCCTTAAATTCACCCTGCAGATTTGTAGTGGTATACGCAAAGCCGTTACTGCTCAGGTTCGGCAGCCTTCCCTTTACTATCTCGGTGACATTGAGCACCTCAAGGGTTCTTGATACAAATTTGTCCTGTTCGATCATGCCGTTGCTGAATGTCATCGTAAGAGGCCCCCGCAGATTGTTCAGCAGGTCGTCGGTTTGGCCTTCGGCGGTGATGTGGCTGGAAAAGTCGAGACTGCCGGTCGCTTTGACCAGACCCTCGGTCAGGCAGGTGTAGCTGGTGGCGACATCGAGACCTTTTCCCACAATGTTCATGTCGAGGGAGACTATATCCCCGATGATTGAGAGCATGCCGGGTGAGTCGATTCCACACAGTTGAGCTTCGGCCAGCCTTATATCCGTCCGGCCGTAATCGAAGGAGACTGTCCCCTTTAATGGTTGCCAGATCAGCCCCTTCCATGTGAGCCTTTCTATATCGACGTTGAGGAGCGAACCATCCGCTCGCAGTATTGCTTTATCAATGTTTATCGTATCGCCGGATGACAGGAAAACCGGCAGGTTCTCTCCGGTCAGCAGCCCTTTGGTTGTGACCTTGGATTGCGCTTTCTGCGGGACAGTAACGGCAAGACTGCCTTCCAGTCGGACATTACTGAATTGAGGATCGATGAACAGGGTTTTCATCGTTTGATGTTGTAGTTTGCCGGTAAATTCGAAATGGCGTTGATCTTTCTTGAGATCATAAGACATGGCGGCATTGGAGTACTGGTCTTTTATGGTGAGCTTGTGGATCTGCAGATTCTCCGGGAGATAGTCGATATCAGCAGTGATGGCAGGACCATTTTCTATCGATGCTGAACCATTAAAAGAAACTGCGGAGGCGGGCTGCCAGGAAATTTGTGCATTGCTTATACTGAGCGGTGCATGGATCGCATAGGTGTCCTGTACCTTAAGCGTGTCTGACAGCCATCTTACCGATTTTGGTCCCAGTTTGCCGCTCAGCGAGATATCAATCTGTCTAAGCTCCCTGGGAAAACCTTTGAGATTCCCAGCGAGGCTGAGTGTTGTGTCCTGGCCGGCTGCCTGAACTTTTTCGAAAGCCAGTTGCCGGCTGTCGATTGTAAACCCTCCTCTCACCAGTTTCATAGGGGCCGGGAAGTATTCTGTGTCGATCGACAGGTCCTGGACGGATCCTTTAGAAGCGAAAATCCACTCAGAAGGTTTGTTTATCTCCCCCTTGAGCTCAAAGGCTGACAAGGTGAGTAGGCCGGTCACACCCCTGACCTCGTTCAATGGCTCACGCAGTTCTTCTAAAGAGGTCAGCCAGGGGTAGAATTCCGACATGACCAGGCTAAGCTGACCGGATCTGATTGCAAGGGAGAGATCCTCTTGCATAAGAAACTGACAGGAGAGATTGGCAAATTGAGATCCTCCCAAGGTACCGCTGAATTTATCGAGATCAAGAGTATCTTTAAAGAAAGAAAGCTGTCCCTGGGTGATTGTGATCGGCCATGGCAGCCCTTTGTAGTCAGCGGACAAGGTGAGTTTATCAATTTCGACCCTGGTGCTGATATCGCTTAAGCGGTCACCAAGAATAAGCCGGCCATGGGCGACACCTCGCAGGTTGCTGGTCTTCTCCAGTTCAGCAATGAAGGTTGGGGCATTGATTATTCGTTGGAGGATAGGCTGGGTTTCGGCCAGGTTTGCTGCCAATGTGAGTTCCAGCAGGAATATGTCACTGTCTTTCGCCAGACCAAGCTTCAAAGAGCCGTTTTGACCGACAGACTCGCCCAGTCGGGTTGATAGCCGGCTGCCCTCCAGCACACCCCCGCTGATGACCAGATCGCCGGTCACCTCGTTGAGATCGAGCGCGATCTGCGGAATCGAGATCTTTCCGGCCTGCAATTGCCCCTCGATCAGGATATTGTCCAGATTTCCCAGTTCTGAAGGGTCCTCTCCATGAGAACGAAAGCTGATCTGAGGTACCCGGCCACCCCGCAGGTAGTCGAAGATATCCCTGACCAGTGTAATGTCGCCAGCCAGGCCCAGAACAGTTTTACGGGTGGCATCGACATCAATGTTGCTGCCGGAAAGATGGAGTGTTATGTCCGGCGCGGTTGGAGCGACACCCAGGGTCAGGCCTCCCTTCAATTCAAGGCCCGGCTCAGCAAGCGCCAGTCGATCGAGGGTGACAGTCATCATACCTCGCTGTATTTCGGCGCTGCTGCGCAGGCTGATATCTTTCACCCTCTCCTGAAGACCGTTACGAGAGATGCTCAGCTCAGAAAATAAAGCCTGCAGCTTCAATATTGCGGAAGAGGAATCGGTTACCGATATGCCAAGTTGCAGGCTCAGACCTTCAATCTCAAGTATTTTTTGCCGGGTCCGGTTGATGGTGAATTGGCCATTGCTGATCCACACCGCCAGATCGGAGGTCACCTCGCCAAAAGACGAGAGGACTATCGTCAGGCTTTTTTCCAGTGAGGTGAAGGTAAAGGGCTCAGCAGGAGTTTTTGTCGATTTCGTGTCGGGGAATTCCAGGCTGAGCCGGGGCGTCTGCAATTCGATCCGGGCCGGGGTCATCGTGCCGCTCAGCAGGGGAAATAATTTTGGGGTGATATGCAGGGCTGCAACTGTGCCCTGTAATCGGTCGGGGATGCTCAGGCTGACCTGTCGAAATTTGACAGTTGGTCTGGGAAAAAATGAGAGCTCAATATTCTGGTAATCAATACTGCCGCCTGTCTGTTCTGTGACAACAGTCTGGATTTTTTCTTTGATCGAGTCAACATCGACCAAACGTTGCGTTATCGCAAGCGCTGTCACTACCAGAAGGAACAGTGCAAGCGTACCAGCCAACAGTCTGCGTCGGGGAGATTTGCTTGTGGGCCGTAGAGAGCCTATGCTGGACTGATCTTCTTTTTTCATCGGGCACTGCTGTCAGGATTAATTGTTCTACTTTTTTTACAGTAACCATTGGTTGTAGAGGAGCTATCTTGGATTTCTCATGAACATAGTTTGTTGTAGGCAGGAGTTATGGTTTCCGTTCCTTTCATTTATTTTTTGCGAGGAGTTCCAGTACATACTCGATATCCGCTTCTGTATGGGCGGCGTTGATCTGAAAGCGGATTGTTTCGTCACCTTTTGGGACGACCGGAAAAGTAAGACCGACAACCAGAACACCGTTTTCAAAGAGGTGTTTGACGAGGGCATGGGTTTTCGCGGTGTTACGAACCATAAGCGGTACGACCGGATGGTGGCCGGGGATTGATTCGAGGCCCAAATTCTTTAAACCGCTTCTGAACTGCTGAGTTCTCAGTTGGAGATTTTCCAGCAGCTGCAACCCCTCATGGCTGTCACAGATATCGAGGGCTTTATGCGCGGCGGCGCAATCGGCAACACTTAAAGGATTAGTGTAAATATAGGTGTCCGCCTTTTGTCGCACAGCTTCTATCAAAATTTCGCTTCCTGCGATAAACCCACCATTGACGCCGAATGCTTTGCCGAACGTGCCGACGATTACATCGGGGTTTCCGTCGGCAAATTCCGCGGTTCCCCGACCGGTTGCACCATAGGCGCCGATACCGTGGGAATCGTCGACCACGGTGATGACTCCGTCCCTGAATCTATGGCTGTATTGTTCAGTGATTGCCAGAATATCGCTGATGGGCGCGTAATCTCCCCGCATACTGAATATCCCATCAAAAATCACCACGACCCGGTCAATATCTTCTGCAACCGAATCGAGACATCTGCGCAATTCCTCCATGTTGTTATGCGGGTAGATCCCCTTGTGCGCGCTGGGTATCCCGGCAATCCGCATTGCTCGAATAATGGAATTGTGATTGAGCTGATCGCCTATCCAATGGGTCGTCCTGCTGCCGATCGTCAGTGCCAGACCGCAGTTGGAAGTATAGGCGGAGTTAAAGATTTTAGCCGCCGGTTTATTGACAAAACGGGCGACTCGCTGTTCCAGTTCGTCATGATACCGGAATGTTCCGTCGATGAACCGGACTGCTCCGGGACCGACTCCGCAGCAATGGGTTGCTTCGTCGGCGGCGGTGATCAGTTGCGGATGGTTGGAGAGCGAGAGGTACGAGTTTGAGTTCATTCGTATAAAAAGTGTATCCTCGCCTTTCAAGGTATAGCGGGGGCCGCGTCCGTCCTTTGGAGGGACGTACCCGGTAATGATTCGCTCCGGCGGTTTCGCCCGGCCTTCGTCCTGCAGGCCGATGAGTTCTTTTCCCAATGCTTTATCTAATTGTTCCAGTGACATATGTTACTCCTTTTTGTCCCAGGTAAGGACCACCTTGCCCGATTGTCCGGAACGCATGACCTCAAACCCTTTGAGATATTCGGTATAGTGAAACCTATGGGTGATAAGCGGTGAAATATCAAGGCCTGTCTGGAGCATCGAGGTCATTTTATACCAGGTTTCAAACATCTCACGGCCGTAAATACCCTTGATAGTCAGACCGTTGAACACCACTTTGTTCCAGTCAATGGGGGTCTTGGCCGGAATGATCCCCAGCATGGCAATTTTACCGCCATGGCACATGTTTTCAAAAATCGTATCAAGGGCTGCCGGGCTGCCGGACATTTCCATAGCAACATCGAAGCCTTCCCGCATTCCCAGTTCCTTCTGGATATCACCGAAACTTTCCTTCGCCGCATTGACCACACGGGTAGCACCCACTGTCTCTGCAAGATTCAGGCGATACGGGTTGATATCGCTCACCACAATATGACGCGCTCCGGCATGCCTGGCAATGGCCGCTGCCATGCAGCCGATGGGGCCGGCCCCGGTAATAAGGACATCCTCACCAAGTATATCAAAGGAGAGGGCGGTGTGGACTGCGTTGCCCAAAGGATCAAAGCAGGCGAGAATATCAAGTGGAATAGAAGAATCGCAAAACCAGACATTGGTCACCGGGATAGAGAGATATTCGGCATAGGCACCCTGGCGATTAACTCCCACCCCGCTGGTATTCATGCAGAGATGGCGGCGGCCGGCCAGACAGTTACGGCAGTGTCCGCAGACCAGATGCCCCTCCCCGGAGACCAGGTCGCCCGGTTTGAAGTCGACAACATTCTCGCCCACCTCGGCGATGACCCCGACGAACTCATGACCGATCGGCATTGGTACCGGGATGGTCTGCTGAGCCCAACTGTCCCAGTTAAAAATATGAACGTCTGTGCCGCAGATAGCTGTACGGGAGATCTTTATAAGAACTTCGTTCTTGCCGGGAATGGGTATGGGGACCTCTTCAAGCCAGAGTCCTTCCTCTTTCTTTGCCTTGACAAGCGCCTTCATTTTTTTCACTGGCGGTCCCCCTCTGTATGGAAGTTGGATGGTGTGAATTGTAACGAGTGTATCACAATAACAACGGAAATTGTATACAATTTCAACCACCGACAGGTGTCAAATATTCTGCGTTAAATCTGGATGCAGCTCTTTGGAGGCATGCCCGATCAACTGAAAATATCCCTGTGGGTACTGGGTACAATATAAGCGGTAAGTCAGATTTGGGTATGCTGGGGGTGGGGAAGGTTGAAGGTGGAGGACATTATTACATTATAGACAGAATTGGCTGCCTTCATCCTTTTCATTCTGGATGAAGGCAGCCCTGTTCGTAAGGATAGTAAACTTTTATCCTTTTGACCCAAGTCGCAAACCGCCGTGGATAAAGAAGGTCTCTCCGGCCAGGGCTTCATTTTTGAAGATATCACAGGCGAGGGTCGCAACCTCTTCCGGCTCGATCAGGCGTCCGATCGGTACATCGGCAACTATTTTATCAAGCGCCTTCTGGTTCATATTTTTAACCATTGCGGTGCCGACATATCCTGGAGCGACAGCCACGCATCTGATTTTATCGGCGAGTCCGCGTCGGAAAAACTCAGCGGTAATAACCTTGGGCATGACACTCATAGCTGCTTTTGTCGAGGAATAGTTGATTTGACCTGCAGTCCCCATCGAACCCGTGGAGGATACCAGGCAGATAAGTCCTTTGCATCCATGGTTGATCATCTGTTCGGAACACTCACGAACAGTCAGAAAAACCCCGGTAAGATTGATGTCGATCACCTTCTGGAAATCGGCAAGAGACATTTTTCGGGTCACTTTACCGGTTTCCCGGTCTGGAGAGACCATCATGCCGTCCTTTATGATTCCGGCGAAGGGGGCAACCAGGTTTATCTGTCCCATTTTTTCAATGGCAAAAGCTGCAAGTGCGGCGCAGTCTTCCTCTTTAGTGACGTTGCATACGAAGGTTTCAACTTCACCTTTCAGTTGCTTTTTTGCTTCTTCGAGTGCAGCCCCATCGATATCGGCAATAACTGCTTTGCCGCCCAGTTCAAGCCATTTCTGGGCTAATGCCATGCCTATTCCGCCACTTCCTCCGGTAATAACCGCAACTGCTCCTTTGATTTCCAACATAGTCTTATCCCTTGACTGCCTGTTTTGTTTTAGGTGCTACAGTGGCTGGCTGGCCTTTCTCCGCAACGCCTGTAGGTAGATTACTGTCTGCTTTTTTCGCAGGTACATTCTCAGACTTTTCCTGCTTAACGTCCACGAGTTCCTGAAAGTAGGTGAACCCTTGGTCAATACTTTTCTTGTATTCGGCTCTTGCACTTTTGATAAAAGAAATTGAGTCGACAAACGGTTTTTTACTTTCTTCCGTAGCCCATGGCAACTGTTTAAGAAAACCATTTATCATCTCTTCATTTTGGTTGTGTATGACGGTAAGAGCATTGTAACTATTGTCAAAAAGTGTTTTTTGGAAATCGATCATCTGTCTGGTGAGTTGTGTTGTTTCCATTTTTTGAACTCCTGTAATGTTGAATGGTGGAGGTGGGTAGATGACTCTGGAGGATACGATTTAGCCAGGGTGACGATATGGAAATTGTCTTTTCGTTCTCACTTTAATAACGGAGTAAACACCTTGTCAAGGAACAAAATGGTGCGCTGCACAATTTTTTTTAATACCCAAGGTGCACACTCTGAATCTATTGAGTAGCAGGCAGATGATTTCATAGTGTCGTACAGGAAAATGCACTTCCGAGAAGAACGGTCGTCTTTTAGAGAGTAATTCACTGAGCATTTATAGAGTACCCCCCCGCAGTGTGTATTGAAAACAAACCAGCCTATTTCAGCAGGGTGCGATGATTCGCTTTTGGCTGTGAGTTGTGATGATGGTTATTTTGTTACGCACGTTGACAGCAGCTATGTTGCGCTGTAACATTAAATTTACAACAAAATTAATGTTATTGGAGAAGAAGATCCATATTGAATGAGGAGCGCAGCAGGGTTTGCCTGGGAAGCAATCCGGTACTGTTTTTATCACCACCTGTCGGGGAGAACAAATCTTACTGGGCCTTTCATAAAAACAGTACAGGGAAAGAGAGTGGATAAAAAAATTCTTATCAAAAAATATCCTAACAGACGGCTCTATAATACAGAGACGAGTGGTTATATTACAGTAAAAGATGTTGCTGAGCTGATTAAAGCGGGACATAGGGTAGAGGTGACGGATGCAACCACCGGTGATGATATGACGGCGCTGGTCCTGACCCAGATTATCATGGATAAGGCGAAGAATAACCAGGGACTGCTTCCTGTATCGCTGCTTCATCTGGTCATACAGTTCGGCGAAAATCTTCTTCATGAATTTTTCGAAAAGTATCTTGAGAAGACCATGGAGAGTTATCTGGTGTATAGAAAGACCATGGATGACCAGGTGAGTGCCTACCTTGATATGGGCATGGATTTTTCAACTTTGGCCGAGAAAACACTGAAAGATATGGAGTCAATGAATATCTTCAGTGAGACATTGAAGCAATACGGTCGGAAAAAATAACACATCCGGAAATTTTCGGGTTTGATTGTATTTTTACAACAAACTGGTGGCGGAAAAGGAATTGTACATGGCGAATACCACAGGGCAGAAGAAGGATTCAGGGCAGGTGAATGATTTCGGCAAGCTGGTGGAGTCGTGGATGGATATGGCGCAAGCCTTTTGGAAAGATGTCGGGGCTAAACAGGAGGAGGGATTTTCAGGGATCGGACTCAATTTTGATTTCGATACCGGCAATGATGGAGCAGATGAGAATAAATATAAAACCTATAAAACCTGGGAAGCTTCCGTCAATAATTTCAATTCCATCGTGAAAATTATGATGGCCCCGGAAAACCAGGAGAATGTTTCTAAGGGTATTCTGGCCTTTACCGAGGGGCTAGCTGAAGCTGCGGGGGAATCCCTGGAAAATTTTGCTGAATTTCAGGGCCAGATAGTGAAAAGTTTTACAAAGGTAGGTGAGCAGACCAAGGCCTACAACTTTGATAATCTGGACAGAACTGCTTTTGAATCGTTTCGCGACCTGTACAAAACTGAGTTTCAGAAATATCTCCATATCCCGAAAATAGGTCTGCCGCGGGAATTTCATGAACAGTTGAGTCAGTTGACGGATAAATCGAATATTTTTTCTTCTTACCTCGTCGAGCTCTTTTATTTATTCACTCTGCCTTTCGAGAAGACTAACCGGGTAATGCAGCAAAAAGTCAAACAGATGCTGGAAAATGGTGAGTTCGCTGAGGATTCGAAGCAGGTGTATAGCGAATGGATCAAAATTCTGGAAGGGCACTTTATGGAGCTGCTCAAATCCCGGGAATACACCGAGGTCTTAAATAATACAATTACCTCTTTTGCCGCTTATAAAAGCGTGAAGAGCGATGTTATTGATGTTTTTCTTAAAGAACTGCAGATTCCGACCACCAGGGATATGGATGAAGTGTACAAGGATCTCTATCAGATGAAGAAGAAGATACGAGCGTTATCCAGGCAGGTGGAAGAATTGCAAAATGGATCGAAGGCGTGAATCGTGCTGCATCGCCGGTAATCACACCTGAAGGGGGAGATGCATGGGGCAGGTCAAAATTCCCGTTGAACTTATTCTAAAAAATATAGAGCAGGACCGTAAGACAACACACACAAAACTCAAGAAGGCGTCCGCCGTCATGACGAGTCAGCTGGATACCGATATTTCCAAGACTCCCTACGATATTGTCTATCAGGAAGACCGGGTCAGTCTGAAACATTATACGCCGGAAAAAATTCAGCTGAAAACACCTCTTTTAGTTATCTACGCCCTGATCAACCGCGAAACCATGCTTGATCTGCAGCCTGAGAGAAGCGTTATGGAGAGTCTTCTTAAACAGGGGGTCGAAGTCTTCATGATCGACTGGGGGTACCCGACCCGGAAGGACCAATTCCTGACAATTGGTGATCATGTTAATGGATATATCGCCAACATCGTCGATTTTATCCGTAAAAATAATGGAGTTGACCAGGTAAACATCATGGGCATATGTATGGGTGGCGTTTTTTCTGTCATCTATTCAGCTTTGCACCCGGAGAAGGTGAAAAATCTGGTGACCACGGTCACACCGACTAATTTCGATACAGATAAAGGCTTGCTCAATGTCTGGATGAAACAAACCGATGCCCAGATCCTGGGTGATGTCTATGCCAATATGCCCGGAGACATCATGAATCTGGGCTTTCTGTTGCTTAATCCGGCACGGTTGATGATCGATAAATACGTCGGTTTCCTGCAGAATATGGATAATAAAACCTATGTCGAAAACTTCATAAGGATGGAAAAATGGATTTTTGACAGCCCCGATGTTCCTGCAGCCACTTTCAAACAATTCATCAATGATCTGTATAAAAAGAACTTGCTGATACAATCAAAACTGGAGATCGACAACGAGATCGTCGACTTGAAACAAATCACCATGCCGCTACTCAACTTCTATGGAAAGTACGATCATCTCGTTCCTCCCGATGCCTGTAATATTTTTACTTCGATGGTCGGATCTGACGATAAGGAGGATATTTGTTTTGATACCGGTCATATCGGTATTTATGTCAGTTCAAAATGTCAGAGGGAATTTGCTCCGAAAATTGCCGACTGGCTCCGGCAAAGGGATATATAATAGATAATTGAACAGGAAGGAATCATGACGAAAAGTGACGAATATTTCAAGATTTTCTGTAAAATCATTAAGTCTATTCAGATTTCTTCCAACCGCGAGGAGATTCTTAACCTGATTGTTCAAAGCGCCGTCGAGGTAATGAATGCCAAGGCCTGTTCGCTTTTCTTGGTTCGGGGCAGAAGCGCCACCGACGGCCTTTTCTATCCCGCAGCCCAGGTAGGCCTCTCGGAAAATTATATCCACACCGGACCGGCCAGGGGACGCGATATCACCCGCGATATCATGATGAAAGGTGGTTACATGGCGATACGGGATGCCACCACGGACCCCCAGGTGACAAATCATGCAGCCAAGAAAAAAGAGGGAATTGCCTCGTTGCTTGTTGTCCCGGTAATAGCTGAAAAAGATCCCATTGGTATTCTCGCCCTCTATACCGCCGAAACCAGGGATTTTACTCGTCAGGAAGTGGATTTTCTGAGAGGTCTGGCCGACCAGGGCGGAATCGCCATCTTGAAGGCGCACAATGAATATCGTCAAAAAAGAAATCTTGAGCTTCTTGCTTCAGTCTCCGAGCACCTGAGCTCATCCCTGGATATTAACGTTGTCCTTCAGTTGATGACCTCGGAGATCACCCAGGCTTTTGAATTGCTTGGCGTGTCTATTCGATTGCTGGATGATCGATCCAATGAGCTGAAACTCGTCGCAAGTTATGGTCTCAGTAACCAGTATCTGGAAAAAGGACCCGTCAGTCCTGAGAGGATGCAGGCTTTGTTGAAGAAAAAAGCTGAAATTATTGACGACGTGAGTACCTATGGCAGCATAGACTACCGGGATGAACGTAAAGCCGAGGGGATTGTTTCCATGCTGCATATACCGATAACCATCAAGGGGAGAGCCATCGGCATTATGGGGCTATATATCGATAAAAAGAGGGTGATCTCTGAGGATGATGTCAGTCTGATGGGTTCTATTGCCAGGCAATCTGGTCTGGCTATCCAGAACAGTTCTCTCTATCTGCAGCTGGAGCAGGATAAAAAAAATCTTGAGGAAGAAATCTGGGGCCATAAAGCTTGGTTTTAGTCAGGGAACTTTCGCTCCCTAAAAAGATACTGAAAAAATTTCCAACATATTCTGCAGGAGTCGCAATACTAGAAATGTTTTTGTATCCTCAAGGAGTATGAACAAAAAGGAATAAAATATGAAAACCCTTATGCTGAGTGTAGCGATTGCGTTTATTCTTACCGGATGCACCCAGGAAACCCAAAACAAGATTGGCCGGGCAGTCCAGAATTGGACAGGAACAGATGGGATCCTTGAGGTCTATGCCGGAGATAAACTGGTCAAACGATTTATGAAGATTGATAAGCTGACCACAGCAAGAGCCACGAGTGGAAAGATCGAACGCCCCTATCGCTTTGGCTATGGTGTCCTGGATAGTAACCTTAACGGTGTTGTTGATCAGGACGAGAAAAAAGTCTATTTTGAGTTCAGCGATTATTCCACGCCCTATGTGTTCTATGAAAATCCTAACTAAAATGTATCCGTAATCTCTCCTGCTCTCTACCTTAAAGGATTCGAGGAGTGATTAAATAATAAGTCATTGTTCTGGCGGCTCTACCCGCCTGGAGTTATTTCCCGGTAAACGGTTCCGGGATATCACTTTGGCCTGGCAATGGCAGATTTTTTTTCTCTTTTTCCTGCTGTGCACATTCGGCAATCAGATCAAGTTGAAAGCGAACCGGTCCGCGGTGTTTGCCTTCGCCGAATATCGAATCAAGGGCGCAGAGTGATTTGGGGTGGGACCAGGAGGTGGCGATGGCCACATGACCTTTCGGAAATGGGGTTACTTCAACGTCAATGAAATCCAGTGGCGCGAGAGCGACTTCTTTTTCGACCAGATCGTCGGTTTCTCCATAGCAGAGCAGCCAGCGTATATTTTTTTCTTGTATGCCGTGAAAATTGAGCTTTCTGTCGAACAGGGTAATCGGAAGAGTGCCGTCATCGGTGACCGGGATATTATATGACTTAAAGCTCATGTCCGTGACCGACAGAGGGATGTCGGAACGTTCGTTCTGGAGCCAGTAATTTAAGGCCACCACGGTTTTATTGAATGGCTGCGATTTCTTGTTTTTTCCATTCAACATAATAATATCATTGAAGAATGATACCATTGGGCCGGAGCCCTCGATGCTTTTTAATTTGTAAACCCAGCCCATGAGATCGCCATCGGCGATTCGGTTGCCGTTGGCCAGCGTCTTGGTGCCGTAATCCAGGTCATTAAACTGTTCCGGCAGATCGCGCAGAAACTGGCCGAGCCCTTCACTGCGGGAACCGTCCATTGGAGCCACACAGGTGATAAGAGCGTCAACCAGGCCATCGAGTTCCCCGGACAGGATGTTACAAAGAGCTGAGAAACCACCCTGGCAGTAGCCGTTTATGGTAACTTGGTGACCGTGCTTCTTCTTTATTTTCTCGCAAAAATATCGGGTATCAAGGGCATCCTCCTCACCAGTCATTGTTTGAACCGCCGGGTTTTGGTGAATATCCTTCATGATCCGAATGTAGGTGGGAATCGACCTGTTGGCAAAACTGTGGGCGTAGCTTTTCTTCTCACCGGGTAGAAAGGAGAGGATGTTGGACCCCAGGACGAAGGGGGGGATGATGAGTACGGGCTTCAGCCGGTCATCGGTGGTAACACCCTCTTCTGTCGGCTGAATTTTGTGAAGAAAAAATCGGTCCGTCTCAGCAAACAGACTTTCCGGTTGATTTTCGAAATGGAAACCATATTCCGGTTCGATGGCTTTAATTGCCCGTGGATACTCCTCCAAAACTCTGTGCAGCAGTTCCTTTTGACGGATGATGAATTCGTCGAGTTTTTCTCCTTTTTGATCGAGCAGGGTGGCGTACCAGGAAGCGAAAAAATTATTGAGTTCTTTTTGGTTGTATTGATCCAGGATTTTTAAGGTCCCGAGACTATATCTGGACAACAGGTCGATGTTGAAATCAAAAAGTTTGAGATAGGATTGAACGTTATCCAGAGGGGTTCGGTGCTGCAGCCTTGTAGATTCGAGTTTGTTAAATATTTGCGCAGCAGATAAGAGGGGGTTGAGGAAGTCGTTGTTATAACTGTTGACACCCTCGGAAAAATAATTGGCAACATCGATTTGAGCCGTCAATGTTCGGTTCCAGGTCTGGAATAGTGTAAAAAAATCTTTCATAAGATGCTCGTTTTTCTCCATGATGAGCTATACCTGGAAGCGAAATGCCGACAGGGCACCCATCCTGCCGACATTGTAAGAATGATAACACCCCCCTGTCATTATTTTTTTTCTTCCAGGAGTTCTTCAAATTTACTGTACCCTTCGTCGACTGCCTTTTTGAAATCGTCCCGGGCCTTCTTGACCATGTCTGTCGTTGTCTTGAGGGATTTCTTGTTTTCTTCGGTAACCCAGGGAAGCTGGTCAAGATAGCTGCTGGTCATTTTCTCCGTCTGATCCTGGGCCATCACCATAGCGTTGAAACTGTTTTCGAAGATAGTTTTCTGAAAGGCCAGAGTCTGTTTTGCAAATTTTGCTGTTTCCATATCTACACTCCTTTGTGGTTGATAAAATAATTCTGTTTGTGCTCTGTAAATTAAGATGTCTGCTATTTCTTGTCAAGAACAAAAATGTTGCGTCGCACAAAATAAATATCAACAGGTAATCTGGTGAGGTGTTCTTGGTATAAGTGTCATAAATCAAGTATTTATAGAATTATATTGCCTGTTATTATGTGATCTGTAGCTGTTTTTGTTGCGTTGTAGCATGGTTGTATTTAGGGAAATACACCCTGTTCACGATATTTTTTTCATACGCGAGAAGACAAATTCACAAATTCAAGGGGGAGAGTAAAGTGTTGATTTTTTAAGTGCGCCCTCTTTTTGCCAATACGAATATGCAACCGCTACAGCACAGGATGCAAGACGTGATTCGGCTGAATCGGCTCTGCTGGTCAGTATGATCGGCACCTTTGCACCCATCACCAGTCCGGCTGAATCTGATTCCGTCAGATAGGTGAGTTGTTTTGCGAGCATATTGCCCGCCTCAAGATCTGGAACAAGAAAAATATCGGCCTCTCCTGCAACCGGCGAAGTTATGCCCTTGATTCTGGCCGCTTCCTTGCTGATCGCATTATCAAAGGCCAGGGGGCCGTCGATTATCGCTCCCGTAATCTGCCCTCTGTCCGTCATTTTACAGAGAGCCGCGGCGTCGATAGTTGCTGGTATTTTTTGAGTTACCGTTTCAACTGCCGACAGGATGGCCACCTTGGGCATCGGATTGCCAAGGGAATGGGCCAGGCGGATAACGTTGTTGAGAATGTCGACTTTCTCCTCAAGGGTTGGGAGGATATTTATTGCTGCATCGGTAATGAAAAGCGGCCTTGGATAGGTGGGGACGTCCATAATAAAGACGTGACTGAACCGGATACCTGTACGCAATCCCTTTTCCTTGTCGGCTACTGCGCGAAGCAGCTCATCGGTATGCAGGCTCCCCTTCATCAGGGACTGAGCCTCATTGTCTCGGCAGAGAGCAACGGCCTTCTGGGCCGACTCATGGCTATGCAGGGTGTCCACCAGCCGATAAGGGCTTAGGACGAGGTTTAAAGAGTCGGCCAGTGCCTCTATTCGCTGACGCGGACCGACCAGTATCGGTTCGATAAGGTTAAGTCTCGCTGCCTCAATGGCCCCGAGCAGTGCGTCTTCGGAACAGGGATGACATATCGCTGTCGGGATTGGATGCCAGTCTTTGACCATATCGATGAGCTGATTGAAGGATTCTGTTTCGCGAATCTCCATTGTTGCATACGGCGAACCCGCTTCTGTGGGCTTTGTCGTCGGTGCTTTGACCCTCGCAACCCCTGAGACGACCAGTTCATCGCGTTGATTTCTCACCATACAGTCCAGGACAATAGTTGTATCCTCTGCTCTTTTATCCGTGACAGTGACTGTGGTGGTCAAGGTATCACCAAGCTCGGTGGCGTTATGGAACTCGAAGGTCTGCGTCTTATAAACAGTTCCAGGACCAGGCAGACGGGACCCGAGGAGACCAGAGATAAGCGCACCGCCCCACATGGAGTGACCGACAACCTTGTGCCTCTCGAGGAGCATTGCTGCGTACTCGTCGCTGAAGTGGGTTGGGTTCATGTCTCCCGACATCATGCCGAAAAGATCTATATCCTTTTTGGTCAGAATGTTCTGCGTAGACGCAGATTCACCCAGGACGATTTCATCAAATGTTTTATTGGTGATCATCGGAATGATTCTATTGTTTGAGTTTATCTATCTTTCTCTGGTTCAACCCTGTACCGATGCAGTGCGGGGTTGAGTAATTTACCCCACTTTTCATTGTAAGGGTGAACAGCGTGTACGGCAGTGTCGCCGCGCATTAATGGATAGCCTTTATTCCCCCACGCAAAGATTGAACCACGCAGATTCCGTACTCCACTAAAACCAAGATCGCCCAGTTTCTCAGCGAATTCTGCCGAGCGGACCCCAACAGAACAATAAACAACGATGGCGGTATCTTTGGGGTACTTAATGGCAGCAGGTGTAATGATGTTGATGGCGCTCGGCAGATGGCTGACAGCAAACTCTTCTGTCTCTCTGACATCGACGAGAATAAAGGATTCACCCCGGGCAAGAGATGTCTGCAGATCATTTACGTCGATATTCTTGACGGACGGGTACTTGTGGTCAATGGTTTCATTGACCTGGTCCCAGGTCGGGTCGCTCCAGAAAAACCCGGAGAGCAACAGGAGGAAGGGGAGTAAAAGAAAAAAATGAGAGATTCGTTTCATCATTGACGGGTTCATGGGAGCAGGAGATGAAAATCTGGAAGAGCAACTTTCCTGAGCACGATTATAGTCAGGATAACAACGTTTTGCAGACTGTCAATGTCTAGAGTGTTTCATCCAATGTGCTGATTTTGGCTCCATTGAGACAGGAGAAGTCAGGCGAAAACAAGAGGTGCCGAGCATAAGGCGTGCTCCAGTTTTCAAGGTGCTTGTCGTTTGCTGCAACAGCAGCAACAGTTCATTGCGGGCAGTATATCCATGTATCGAAGTTCGTGGTATTTTTTACTTCTGTGTTTAATGTAGCAGGGGTACCTGACAGAAATATGGCAGAGAGGTGATTATGAAGAATTGTCTATATCTATCGAGAAAAAAAACTGCTGTTTTAGTCCTTTTAGTCCTGGTGGCCTTCGGTTTTTCTGGATGTGCCTGGAGAGGGACGGTTGTTCCGGTCGAGGATCGTATCGTATTTAGTGAGCAGGAAAAAAGACAGGGTGAGTTTAGAGCCGGACGACTGGCTGTGGATTACAGGTATAGCCTGGCCGGAAGCAATATGACCCTGGATGGACAGATCTATTATCGTGGCAGTGTTGATTCGCTGGATGTTCGTGTTCTGTTTCTTGATACTGCCGGAACCATTTTAAGCCGGACCATTGTCTATTCTTCTGGATACCGTCTCTCCAGTTCATGGATGAGTGATCGAATCATCGAAACAACAATGGCTGTGCCGTCAGGAGCCGCGGGAATATCTTTCAGCTATTCCGCCCGGGCCCGGAGCAGTACCAAATGATATTCTATTTCACCTGTGCCGGGACCGAGTTCCAGGTCTGAACACAACGAAGTGTAGTTCGAGGATGGGCAGGATGCTTATTCCGGATGCGTAGCGGTTTGTTCTGCTGTGCCTGGAATAAAAATGAAACCGGTATGTTATGTGCAATTAAAAGCGAAAGGATTATCTCATGCAGTTTAGGGAATCAACAGTTAAAAACGGTATAGGGTACATCCTGCTTTTTGGTATTTTCTTCTTCCTGCCCATTTCGGCAGAGGCAGAAGCCGTTCCTGCTGATGACGCCCGCGCTATCGTGGAAGAGGCCTTTGATTATTGGCGTGGGATGAGTTCTGTTGCTCGATTCTCGATGACCGTTCACCGTCCCGATTTTCAGCGAAGCATGGTCATGAAAGGCTGGACAAAAGGAAGGAGGGATTCTCTTTTTTACGTTCTGGGCCCGGCCAAAGACGCTGGGAACGGGACCTTGAAAAAGGGGCGGGAGATGTGGACTTACAACCCAAAAATCAATCGAGTGATCAAGTTGCCCCCGTCAATGATGAGCCAGTCGTGGATGGGGTCTGATTTCTCAAACGATGATCTTGCCAAATCGGACACTATCCTTGATGATTACCTCCATACTGTGATAGAGCAGCATTTAGAGGCTGGTTTAAAAGTATATACCATCGAGTCCATGGCAAAAGAAGATGCTGCTGTTGTCTGGGGAAAACAGGAACTTGTCGTCCGTGAAGACGGCATTCTCCTCAAACAGTCGTTTTTTGACGAGGAGATGATACTCGTCAAAGAAATGGTCGCTGAAAAAATAGAACAGTTTGGTGGACGACTGTTTCCAAGATTATGGACAATGCGCCGTGCTGATGAGAAGGATCGCTATACCCGACTTGAATATTTTGAACTCAAATTTGGTGACGAACTGGATGACCGTTTGTTCACCCTCGCCAGCCTGAAAAACAGGAGGCGCTGAGTATGGGTGATTACCTGCTTGCCTGGCGCAATGTCTGGCGTAATCCGCGACGCTCGGTTTTGACCATTTTGGCGATTATCTTCGCCTCGGCCCTGCTGATTTTCATGCTCTCTTTTCAGTTCGGGGCATGGGAAGAGATGATTGACAGTTCGGTGCGGCTGAGCACCGGTCATCTTCAGGTCCAGCCTCCCGGCTATCAGGATCGACCCCAAATGCGCAAGGTTATACAAGAACCGGACAATTTGCTGGCAATGGTCCGCGCAATCGATGGTGTCGATAATGCTGCTCTTCGTGCGGAGACATTCGCCCTTGCCGCCGGTCCGGAGCGGAGCAGGGGGATTATGATTTCCGGGGTGCGGCCCGATGATGAACGACTGGTCTCCTCGCTCCCCAGTCAGATGAAAGAGGGCAGATATCTGCAAGACGATGATGCCGAGGTGGCGGTTATAGGTGCGCTTGGCGCAGAGCGGCTGCAGGTTGGTATCGGCGATGAATGCACCCTGCTCGGCCAGGGGCGGGATGGTTCGGTAGCCGCGACAGTTGTTCGCATAGTTGGTATTTTTCGGACAGGCATTGACCAGTTCGATCGCTCGACCCTGCAGCTTCCCTATTCTCATTTCGATGAGGTGTTCAGCATGCGAGGTGCTGCACATCGTCTGGTGATTATGACAAAAAATCTTGCCGATGCAGATCCAGTCGCAGCGACCGTGCGCATGTCTCCTGAGGCCTCGGGACTTGCTGTGCTGACCTGGGATCAATTGACCCCGGGGCTCAAACAATCCATTGAGCTGGATCTGATCAGCGGGGTCATCACCTATGCTATCCTGGTGATTGTCGTGTCATTTTCCATTCTCAATACTTTTTTTATGGCTATCTTTGAGCGGACAAGAGAGTTTGGTATGCTGATGTCAATTGGGACTAAACCGCTTCGCCTGGTAAAGATCATGTTGCTGGAATCGATGGCCATGACGCTGGTTGGCCTGTTGATCGGTATTGCCGTCGGCACTGCAGTCACCCTTGTCTTCTCCGGTCATGGCATCGGCATGGGAGAGAGCAGCGACCTGATGGCCCAGTATGGTATAGCCGACCGCCTGTATCCAAGGCTTTCTCTCTTGTCGGTGACCGTAGGGCCAGCCATTATCTGTATCGTCACCTTCTTTACCGCACTGGTGCCGGCCCTGAAAATACCTCGCATGCGACCGGTAGAGGCAATGCGGGCCTGTTGAGACTACCCTGGAAATTGGGGCAAAAGGAGTAAGAAAAATGGATATCTCAATTGCCTGGCGAAACCTCTGGCGCAACCCACGGCGAACAACAATCATCCTGACGGCCATTATCATTGGAATCGGCAGTATGGTTGTGCTCTCAGCGCTGATGCGGGGTATGATCGACGGTATGGTGGATAATGCCATCAATAACCTTGTCGGACACATCCGTATCCAGGATCCCGAATACCGAATCGATCCGGCGATCACTCACAGGATTAAAGAACCCAATGAAATTATTGCTGTAATCAGTCCACATCTGCCACCCGGTGCACACATTGCGGAGCGTATCAAGGTGGACGGGATGTTGAGTACCAGCAGGGAACATGTCGGGATAGTGATCGTCGGGATCGTGCCGGAAGATGAAGTTGGTGTTTCTTTTATCGGCAGGCCTGTGCACCAGGGGAGAATGATAGCAGGTAATGAGACAAACGGTCTTATCATCGGCGAGGCTCTGCTCGAAAGGATCGGGGCGAAGGTGGGGCGTAAAGTTGTTCTCGTCAGCCAGAACCAGGCTTTTGACAATGTTTCGAAAGCTTTCAGGATAAGAGGAACGTACCGGACAGAGCTCGCTCAGACGGAAAAAACCTATGTCTTTGTCGCATTACCTGTACTCCAGCAGATGCTCGGTGTGGAGGAAGAAGTCACTGAGATAGCTGTCAAACTGGAACAGGGAAGAAGTATAACGGCAGAGCGATTGGATGAACTAATATCGGTCCTGAACCTGAAATTAGCCGGCAGCAGATATACGGCTGAAGGCTGGCGGCGGATGCTGCCGGCCATCAGCGCCTATCTTGAAATGTTTAATGCATATATGCTGATCTGGTTTGTGGTCGTTTTCATTGCTATGGGTTTTGGGCTGGTGAACACCATGCTGATGGCGGTCTATGAACGAATGCGGGAATTTGGTCTTCAACGGGCACTGGGCATGCGGTCAGGCCGGATTGTTCGAATGGTTATGACGGAGACCGTGATGCTTTTGCTTCTTGGTGCCTTTTGGGCCAATGTGTGCTCGTTCTTTCTGGTCCTGGTCGTTTTCCGATCAGGCATCGACCTGACGCTTTTTGCCGAAGGTACAGAGATGTTCGGGATCAGCCGTGTTATTCTGCCTGCTCTTTCAGCGTGGGACATCTATGCCGCCAATGGTGTCGTGCTTGTTCTGGGGTTGCTTGTAGGACTCTATCCGGCGCTTCGCGCTGCTCGTTTTACCCCGGTTGAAACCATGAGACATTTATAATCGCGGACAGGAGAAGCAGGGGGAAGTTTGAACAACAGAGGGAGAAGTAATGGCCATTGTTGAGGTGGAAGCAGTCAGTAAGATCTATCATCAGGGTAAGGTGACCTTCAAAGCTCTGGATGAGGTGTCGCTTACCGTTGAAAAAGGTGAATTTACCGCCTTGGCCGGACCCTCCGGCTCCGGCAAGACAACCTTGCTTAACCTGATTGGCGGGTTAGACCTGCCGGACAGCGGTACGGTAATTCTTGACGGCAAGGATTACAGCGTCATGGGAGACGGCGAACGTGCTGATCTCAGGCTGCAGAGGATCGGTTTTGTGTTTCAGTCGTTTAACTTAATCCCTGTTTTGACTGCGGCTGAAAATGTTGAGTATATTCTCCGTCTGCAAAATGTTGAAAAGGTTGAGCGGGTGGAACGGGTACGGGCTATCCTTGCGGAAGTCGGTCTGGAGGAAAAATACCACAGCAGACCGGATGAGCTTTCCGGCGGACAACAACAGCGGGTGGCTGTGGCGAGAGCAATCGTCTCAAACCCGACAGTGGTTCTGGCCGATGAACCGACGGCAAATCTTGATTCAAGGACCGGGGAAAAATTGATACAGATGATGAGGAAAATGAACGAGGAGCGGCAGGCGACCTTTCTTTTTGCGACCCATGACCGAATGGTTATGGATTTTGCCAAGCGGATCGTCTCGCTGCATGATGGGAAGATCCTGGGGGATCGGAAAAAAGCATGAACACGTGGCTTGTCCGGTCTCTTGCTCTATTTTTTTTGTTATCGCCTTTTTCTGCGAGCGCCCTTGATTATCAGCTGTCCGGGCATCTGCGCGGACAGGGCGTTTGGGCCTGGTACCCGGACAATCACTTCCTGACTCAGCAGGAAGACAGCCAATATTTTTTCGACGGAAGTATCGATCTGAGGGTCAATAATGATTTTTTCCTCACCGACCAGGTCAGCTTCGAGGTGGCATATGAGGCCGCTGGTTCCGGTGGACAAAGCCGAAGTGCGCAGTCAAAACTTCCCCCAGGTGGCGGGTTTGGGCCACTCTTTGCCACAACTCTACCCTCTGATGATCGGCAATTGTTCGATTTAACCAAAGTCTTCATAGATGAGAATGCATACTCAGTTTACCACAGGATAGACCGGCTGGTTCTCTCAGTTGATACTGATTACGGCTTGGTAAAACTGGGCCGGCAACCACTTACCTGGGGAAACGGTCTGGTTTTTAATCCTGCTGATCTGATCAATCCTTTTGCCCCGACAGATATAATCCGTGACTACAAAACAGGAACCGATATGCTCCTGTACCAGGTAGGTGGAGGTGTTTTTACAGACCTCCAGCTGGTTTTCGTTCCACGCAGAAACCCGGAAAACAATAAGGTGGAAGGGGAGCTCGCGACATTCGGCTCAAAGGTACGGGTTTCTGGCAATGAACTTGATTTTGATCTGTTTGCCCTCAGGAACTATGAAGATACTGTTGTCGGAGCCGGGCTGACAGGTTTTTTGGGCGGGGCAGTCTATCGTACCGACTGGACTGTCACCTTTTTGAAGGATGATCCGGATCGGCAACAGTACCTGTCTGCGGTAGCAAATCTTGATTACTCGTGGATGTTGCGTGATACAAACTGGTATGGTTCCCTCGAAATCTACTATAACGGGATAGGAGCCGACAACCCAGGAGAGGTGGCAGAGGATCCGGCCCTTGTGGAAAGGCTGTTCCGTGGGGAGCTGTTTGTCACCGGCAGATGGTACCTTGATACAGTGCTGCAGTATGAGGCTCATCCGCTCATTAGCTGCTTTGTGTCGATGATCCTCAATCTCAAGGATCAATCTTTTCTGCTGCAGCCTCGACTGGTTTGGGATATGACGCAGTCTACACAGCTCTTGACAGGGGTTAATCTGCCGGTCGGCGGGTCTGGTGATGAATTCGGGGAACGGGAAAATCCGGCCACGGGTACCGTGACAGGACCGGCTGTTCAGGGGTATGTTGTCGTTACTTGGTTTTTTTAATGACGTACTCTTCTCCGAGAGGTACTGGAACAAGCCCGGAATCTGCAATTGAGGGTTTCTGAAACAACAATCACCTCTTCCGGCCTTTCTTCCCGCAAGCGATGATTTTCTCCAGTTGGGTTCGTGTTTCAGGGGAATAGTCTGTGAAACTGATTCCGGCCCCTTCAGCATCGACTCTGACAATTTTGCCGCCGACGCTCACACTCTCTGCTTCCAGTCCTTCGCCCACGGTTATATCAATATCGCACTGTTCACCAACGGGCAGATCACCCTCAAACGGAAAAAAACAACCGGCGAGGCTGATATTGGTTATTGACCCGATATGGTATGCCTCTGTTTGATACAGGTAAATGCTCACCGGTGTATTGAGGGTTATGCGGGTGAAGGATCTCTTTCCTCGTGTCACTGTGAAACCACCGTCCTCGCTGGAAATAGTCCGATCAGTTTGAGTCAAATGATTGCTTGACTGCCAAACCAATTTTAGAAATTGTCACGGGTTTTTCAATAAAATTTAAAACGCCAAGGTCTTTTACTTTGACGATTTCTTCGCTCTTTGCGTAGCCACTGATGATTATCGCCTTTTGCTGAGGGTGGATTTTTAAAATTTCCTCAAAGGTCTCTCGCCCGTTCAGACCGTCTCCCATCATCATGTCGAGTAAAACCAGATCAACCGGCTGTGACTCGATGAAGGCTATCCCATCCTCTCCGCTGGTAACTGAGTATGTTACATATCCCATTTTTTGGAGGGCATTCTCAATAATTTCATTTTGTTCCAGTTGATCGTCAATGAGCAGAATAGTTTCTCCGTTTCCCCGCAGCGTATCTGCTGTTTCGGCATCCTGCAAGGGGTAAAGCAGATCACTCGTTGCGGGCAGATATACCTCGAAAGTTGCGCCGGGTTCATTGTCTTTGATCTCAATCCAGCCATTATGATCCTGAACAATGTTCCAGACGATTGAGAGACCTAGGCCAGTGCCGCTTTTTCCCATTACTTTGGTAGTATAAAAAGGATCAAAAATATATTCTTTATCTTCTTCTTTGATCCCCGGCCCATTGTCCGCTATTGTCAATTTAACGTAATCACAGGGTTGTACCTCCCCCCTCTCTTTCGCCAGGGGATGTGAAAACTTGCAATTTTCAGTTGATATCTGAACTTTTCCTTTTTCTTCTATGACCTCAAGTGAGTTGCCGATCAGGTTCAAAAGAATCTTATGGATATGCTGGGATGAGCAGCGGGTGTTATGCAAGTTCTTTTGTAATTTAGTCTGGATAAAAGCGCTTGGGAAATTTGCCAGCCTTTCAACGTGTTCAATCGAGCTGAGATGGCTCAGGAGGATATCATTGACGTTTTCGACCGTTTGCGTTGACGCGCCCCCTCTCGCTATGGTTACCAGATCGGAAACAACCGCTGCTGCCCGCTTACCGGCTGACTGTATCTTTTTGATTTGTTCATAATACCTGTCCGATGAGTCCATCTGCATCAGGAGCAGATCTGGATAGCTTACGACCCCCGACAGGATGTTATTCAGGTCATGGGCTACCGACCCCGCCATGAGACCCAGGGCGCTGAGTTTAGCAGCCTTGGCCAGTTTGTTTTGCAAGGAGAGATTCTCTTCCTCGGCCCTGACCCTCTCAGAAAGGTCTCTGATGGCGCACACCAGCCGCGGTTTACCCAAATAGGTAATGGGACAGGATTTGGTCTCCACGGGAAACTCGGTCCCATCTTTTTTCACTCCGGACACTTCGCAGCTTCCTGTTTTGTTTTGCTCAATAAAACATTTGACTGTAGCAAGTGAGTTCTGAGTAAACACTCTGTCGAGATCTATCCCCTCACTCAATTCCCGACGACTGTATCCAAATAGGTTGAGAAAAGGACGGTTGGCTTCAGTAATTGTAGCGTTGTCGTGGATTGCGATCGCCTCCCATGCGGCCTCGGAAAGGGTCTTGAATCTCTGTTCACTCACCCGGAGCTCTCTCGTCAGACTGTTATGCTGCAGAGCTTTTTCTAGAGTTTTGATGAGGAGCTCGTGGTCAATTGGCTTTCTCAGGTAGTCATACGCTCCGTTTTTCATGGCCTGTACGGCGGTTTCCACAGCGCTCACCCCGGTGAGCATAATAGCTGTAGTGGATATGTCGGAGGATTTGATGAATTGTACAATGTCACATCCTGAGATATCGGGCAGTTCCATGTCAAGAAGTGCCAGGTCAAACTGATTCGTTTTCAAAAGCTCGATTGCTTCAACTCCGGTACATGCCTTTGTGCAGTTGAAGTTAAAGTGTTTCAGAATATTATGGAGGCTGTCAATAAACCGCTGTTCGTCATCTACCAGAAGTATATTCGATTGCCTTTCCATCATATTACCCTTGGTTTTAATTACTTTCTGCTGACTGGGGGAGAAAAATTGAAAAACTGGTCCCCTCCGCCGGACTGCTTATGCAGGAGATTGTACCGCCAAGATCTTTTACAGTGTTATATACTATCGAAAGGCCGAGGCCTGAATGATCGCCTTCTTTTGTTGTGATGACCGGTTGATACAGGTTAGCCTTGACTGATGCCGGCAGGCCCGGTCCCGTATCGGCAACAACAATTTCAATGGCTCCATTAACATAGGTTGTATCCGGCTCAGACCACCGTGTCTTGACAGAGATACTGCCGTCGCTGTCCATCGCTTCTGAAGCATTTTTAAGGAGGTTGATCAGGATCTGCTTGATGGCGTCTTTTGAGGTCCTGATGGGTGGAAGGTGCGTGTCAGGTAAGAAAGAGACAGCTGTTTCCGGGGCGGTAAAAAAAGCCGAATTGACAATATGGATGATATCCTCGATAGCTGCATTTACATCGGTTAATGAAAAACTGAACCCCGGAGGCTTTGAGAACATATTCACTCCGCCGATCATGGATGAGATTCGCTGGAGCTCCTCGTTAATGATGGTCAGCTCGCCCTGAAGGTCGTCATCAGCTGTCAGCTTCAGTTTGATCGATGCAATATAGTTGCTGATGATGCCGAGAGGATTGTTGATTTCATGGGCAATTTTTCTTGCGGTTTTTGATATTGCATCCACCCTTTCCGCTTCAAGTTCTGCGGCTTTTTGTTTCTTCATTCTCTCCAGTCGAAGGCAGAGTCCCACCTGCTGTGCGATCACCTGAACGAGTTGGCAGTCATTTTCTGCCATCGAGCTCAAAGATTTTGAGAGCCCAAGCAGAATGACACCCATGGCCATTTTCTCTGTAATGAGCGGGACAAGTAAAACCGTACTGCACCCCAATATTGTCAGGGTCTGTTCGTCAGCAAGACTCTCTGTCGGCTGATCCTCTCGCAGGTAGGCCATTGACCTTCCCTGGCAGGTTCTGACAATCAGGCTTGCGTTTTTTTGTAAGGGAAGCGTAAGACCCCGACTGGCTTGATGGAGACTGTTGGCGGGAGAAGTACGTCCCCTCAACAGGATGTCGTCGTTTTCCGTCAAGAAAAACAGTACCTTTTCTATATTGAAGAGGACGCTCATGGCCTGTTCACAGGCAAAAATAATACCTTCCGTATCTCCGGCCTGGACTAAATTTTCAAGAAAGCTGGACAGCAGAGAAGCACTTTTTATTCGAGATGTAAGGGCATCCTGTAAGGCCAGATCATCTTTGTTGGCATTGTTGTCGATGTTCGGACAGCTTGCCGATTGCACGGCTGGAGGGGGTTGGGGGGGCTTTTGGGGTGGAGGCGGTTGAACCTTGATCTCCAGGTCTCGTGCTATCTGCTCCACCTCTTCTTCCGCTCCCTCTATAATATCCTGGACATCGTTTTCATTTAACCCCATCAGCAGATTGCTGATTTCATATTTTTTTTCGCTATCATCAATGTTTTCATTGAGGAAATTGGCAAGGTAAATGATTTTAACAAGCGGGAACGCTTCCTGTACCTTATCCAGTGGTTCGTGGTGGTATCGTATGGCGTCCGCCATCATGGGGTTCAGCTGCCATTTTTCCATGAGCCAGGCACCCGCTTCACAATGGGTCACGCCAAGCAGCTGGGATTCCGCCCACAGGGTGTTTTTTCGATCTTCGGTTTTCGTGAGGATTGTCTCATGTTCTTCTGGGAAGGTCGTAATGAGAATCAGTCTGCCGATATCATGAAGAAGTCCTGAGAGATATGCTTCATCTATGTTGGTAAAATTGGTTTTTTGGGCAATCCGCTTGGCAAGAGTGGCGCACATCAAAGAGTGGTACCAGAAAACACTATTGTTAAAATTTTTTATATTTTTAAAGCGCTTCCGCTCAAACACCTGGTGAACCGACATGGTTACCGCGACATTTTTAATAGTGTTTGCTCCCAGGTAAACAACTGCCTGCTCTATCCCATTGAAAGAATATCGAAAACCATAGTAAGCGGAATTGACAAGTTGGAGAACCTTGAAACTAAGAACCGGATCCTTGCTTATTATAGTAGCAACTTCTGACAATGGCGTGTCGTCGTTGTCACATGCGGCAAGTAACTTAAGGAGTATTGATGGCAGGGTCGGCAGATTGCCGGATTTCTGTATGAGGGAATAGGCTTTATCCTTGCTGATCATAGACTTCGACCTGATAGTGCTTTTGAATATGATAATACTGAGGCCGAGAGTGTTAGACAATTAATGCCTTACGGATTATTTCAGTTCATAAAAGAACAAGAAAAATAATCTGCGAAAGGTACTTATGCCCGTCAAGCGAGTACTGAACAGAGTACCCTCTTGTGGGGTATAAGAGTCTATTTCGTGCTTTTTTTATTCATGCGCCATAAAAAAAAACGAAAACACACATGGCAGTTTAATGCAAATTATCAACATTACCCTGTTCTTGTTACCATTATTCCGAAAATTATCAACTGTTTTCTGCTTCTACTGTGTATGCAGTGACTGAGAAATGCTATATCTGTTACTTTTTTCCAGGTTATGAATATTTCCGGCGGCCTGAATTCCAAACTGCTCAAGACGGTCTCTTAATATATGGATTTCTCCGAATTGTGTCTTGGAGATGCCAAACACAATAACTCCGCTGTTGATTCCATGGGCAACCAGCGGAACACAGACAAATCCTTCTGAACCAAGGGAGCGGAGCATCTGCCGGTCGGCCAGGGGGAGATCGTTACGGTCCTCACTTTTCATCGCTGTTTTCATTTCACCTGAAAAAAAGGACTGCACAACCAAGCTATTTTCCCACTTTAAGGAAAATTGAATGTTACTCAGCGTTCCCCAGCCAAAACAATTAGGCAAGTCTATAGCCTGTAAGACAGAGTTTTTGTCATCCGGCATCAGACAAAGAGCCGGCTTTATATGAAAGAGTATGTCAAATGCCTGAAAAACAGTATATATGATTTCCGGTAGTTCCTTTTTCGGAACAGTCCCCGGTAATGCACCCTGCAGCATAGTGTATTCCATTGCCTGTTTCCTGAAGCTGGTCGGTGTTGCTTCTCGCTTGATGCCGGTGTCCATCGCCTCCCTGTTTAAGGGGATATTTAGCTGGTCGGCAAGCTGCTGGGTTGTGCTACCTGCCTTGGTAATCAGGCCTTGCAGGCGAGTGGCTGAGAGCCCGAAAAGAGCATTGCCCAGCTCGTTAGTGTCTGTTTCATCCTGCTGTGGCTGGTTCAGTCGGCAAGCCAGATACACTATTTTTACCAGGCTAAAGGCGGTCTCAATACGTGTAAAAGAGTCGGTGTGGTGCTGAACAGCATCCACAAGAAAAGTATCCAGGTGAGATGCCCTGAGAGCTTGGGCCCCAACCTGGGCATGGGTCATCCCGAATATCCGCTTCTCCATGGCAAGCAGTGCTTCTTCGTCTCGAAAATTGTGAGCAAAATCCACATAGACTTCAGGATACTCGGTCTGCAGTGCCAGCCTGCCGATATCGTGAATGAGTCCCGCAATAAAAGCCTCTTCGGGAAAAGGATAATCGATGATCTCGGCTATACTCTCAGCGAGCAGTGCACATGAATAACTATGAGCCCAGAAGCTGGTTGTCCATCTGTCCTCGCTGGGCGGGGTCTCAGTGTAGAGTGCCTTCTCAATGCATGTGGTACAGAGGAGTTTGGTCAGAGTCTCTAATCCAAGTTCCTTGACAACCTGATGCTTTGAGGTCACTCGTTTTGACGAACCACCTTGTGCTCCCGGGCCACAAACCATTTGTAAGGCCTTGGTGAGCAGGGCCGGCTCGCATGAAAAAATTGTCAGCAGCATCTTCAGGGTTAATTCACCACGAGCCTGCAATTCCAGGGCTTTCGACAAGATGGGAACCGGAATCGCGAGGATTGAAATATCAAAAATGGTGCCGTTGCGGGCAAAAGGCACAAGGGGCTCCTGGGTTTGATTTCCATTTACTGAAGGCTCAGTAACCGGTACAGCCGGCGATATTTCAGCCTGAAACACATCGGGCGGCAGGGAAGTGGTATCGTCGGCATTGGTTTGGTCGAAAGCATTCCGGCTGTTTCCTTCAAGACGGGACGTTTCGGGGTGTTCTATTTCCAGGAGGGAAAAGTCAAAGTAACGTTGCCAGAAATCACTGAAATCTTCTCCTGGGTCTTCTTTTGTGTCGTTCTTTATGAGGCTTGACACCATTGATCTGATACACTGTGAGGCGAGTGATTCGGGGAACAGGATCAGAGCAGGCTCTTGTCGGGTGACCGATGTTTCGATATTAGGGTCCTCAAGGATAATACCGGCAGGAGCTATATCAATTTTTAAATGTCTGTTTGCCACCTCTTTAAAACGAAGATACGTTTCTTTGGCCTGTGGAACACTTGCGCTTCTGTTGACCAGTATTTTCACGGTTCCGGCATAATTATTCATAGCCATCACCTTCAACAACGCATAGGCATCAGTGAGAGAAGTCGCTTCGGAGGTGATGACGATGACGGTTTTAGTGCTTGCAAGACAAAAGGCGATAACTCCTCTGGAGATGCCGGAAGAGGTGTCAATAATGAAGTAATCATAGCCCGTTATTTGCGAAAAAGAGGCGACAAGATCAGCGATTTTATCTTGCTCCAGGTTGGCCATTTTTTCAATGCCCGAACTGCCGGGAATAACGTCAACGCCAAACTTTGTCTGGTGAATAACCTGGCCGAGATTCTTCTCTCCGAAAATATAGTCATCAAGGGTATAGTCCGGGTCGATCCCAAGAAGGATGTTGACATTCGCCAACCCAAGGTCGCCATCAAAGAGACATGTTCGGTATTCGCGCCGGGCGAGTTCGATTGCGGTATTGACACTGATGTTGGTCTTTCCAACCCCGCCTTTACCGCTGGTTATGACAATTGTCTGGGTCATTGTAAAATGATGTGCTCTCTATACAGGAAAATAAATAATACTTACTGTATCACATTATAATTCATTATAGTAATTTATGAATACAAAATGGATCAAAAAGACGCTCGTCCCGTTGTACTGCATCTTGGAATGGCCGTCCATGAGTAAACTGCACCGTTGCCGGCGAAGTCTGGTATTATGTTATGTGTTGATGATCATAAAGTGCATTAAAATTCAAGGGCTACAGCCCGTTTTTTTCTTAAAACTATTGCCTGACAATTCAAAAATGAGTACACAGTAATAATACTCATTTTATAAGTGAGGGTTCTGGCTGGCCCACTTTTTTTGTATTATTTCTGAAAAAAATCTTTTTTTACAACAGAGCTGCTGAAAATTGTCAGTAGTTGTAGGGCGTTGTCAGTTTGTGTTACCCGAAAGAATACGCTGTACTGCTCTTCTTCTGGGTGGTATCAAATATTCAGACGAGGCATTACTACATACGTCGGCTGAATATCTCTATTCTGGTCGTGATGTATACCGAGGAAAAGACCATGGCCACACGGGAAAAAAATGATCAGACAGGTAAAGATCAGGAGCTGCACAGGGAATCGGTACCGTATTCAGTACCTTTGCAGGATGCTGATCCGGATGAATCACCTGTTTCTGTCGTGCAGTCGGGAATATCAGAGAAGAAAAGCTTTGCCGTTGTCGGAATTGGTGCTTCCGCCGGCGGGCTGGCTGCTTTTGAGTCTTTTTTTTCTGCCATGCCGGCGGAGTCTGATCCGGACATGGCATTTGTCCTGGTGCAACACCTGGCCCCCGACCATAAGAGTTTTCTCACCACTCTCATTCAGCGTTATACCCGCATGCAGGTCTTCGAGGTCGAGGATGGGATGGAGGTCCTCCCGAACTGTGCCTATATAATCCCGCCTGGACGCGATATGGCATTTTTAAACGGCACGCTTCAACTGCTGGAACCTACCGCTCCACGCGGGCAGCGTCTGCCTATTGATTTTTTCTTTCGTTCGCTTGCCCAGGACCAGGGTGAGAGGGCTATCGGCATTGTGCTTTCCGGTACCGGCAGTGACGGTACCCTGGGAGTTCGGGCAATTAAAGGCGAGGGCGGTATGGTTATGGTTCAGAACCCTGATTTTTCTGAGTACGATGGCATGCCGCACAGTGCTATCGCCACCGGTCTGGTCGATTATCAGTTGCCACCGTCCGAGATGCCGGCACAACTCATGGCCTATGTTTCCTATGTCTTCAGCAACAGGCACCATGCTGCAGCTCCTCCGGCAGAGAGAGTGGAGAGTGTCTTACAGAAGGTTTTTATTTTACTTCGGGATCATACCGGTCATGACTTCTCCCTGTATAAGCCCAATACCATCTACCGTCGTATTGAACGACGTATGGCTGTCCATCAGGTCGAAAAACTCGACCATTATGTCAAGTATCTACAGCAGGCTCCGGATGAGGTCGAGGCGCTTTTTCACGACCTGTTGATCGGTGTAACCAGTTTTTTCCGCGATAGCGAAGCTTTCAAGTCGCTTGAAGAACTGGTCATCCCCAAACTCTTTGAAGGTAAACCCCCTGGTTCCGTGATCCGTGTCTGGACGCCGGGCTGTTCCACCGGTGAAGAAGCCTATTCCGTTGCCATTCTTTTGCAGGAATACCTGGATGTATTAAAACGACGATACAAGATACTGGTTTTTGCAACGGATATTGACCCTCAGGCTATAGCTACAGCCCGCCTTGGTCTTTATCCGGCCAGTATTGCCGCTGATATTTCGCCGGAAAGGCTGGCTCGGTTTTTCGCGGTCGAGCCCGACGGCAGTGCATACCGCATTCATAAAAGTATCCGTGATATGCTGATTTTTTCGGAACAGAATGTGATCAAGGATCCGCCCTTCTCAAGGCTCGACCTTGTCAGTTGTCGAAACCTCATGATTTATATGGGGAACGAATTACAGAAAAAAATCATCCCGCTTTTCCACTACGCCATAAATCCAGGCGGGTTTCTTTTTTTGGGAACCTCGGAAAGCATCGGTGACTGCGGCGAGTTGTTTGGTGTGCTTGACAGAAAGGAAAAAATATACCAGCGCAAGATCGATATCGATGGTGCCCGGCGCTCGACCTATGGCCGATTTCTGCCACCAATCGTGCCGCATCACAGGACGGTCTCTCTTACCGCGGGCAATGCGATCGGTTCAAGAAAACTGCCACTTCGTGAACTTACAGAACAGGCGCTCCTGCAGCAGCTCGCTCCAACTGCTGCGCTGGTCAATGGGCAGGGTGATATTTTCTACCTGCATGGCCGGACAGGTATGTATCTCGAACCTGCGCCCGGCGAGGCAGCTGTCAGCAACATTCTGAAGATGGCCCGCGAAGGATTACGGCATGAACTGACACTTGCCCTGCATAAAGCTGCAAGAGAGAAAGAAGTTGTTGTCTGTCCGGGGTTGATGGTGAAAACGAACGGTCACTTCACCAGAGTCGTCCTGACCGTTCGTCCGGTGGCGTCAGTCGCCATCGACATGCAGAATTCGCAGTTATATCTGGTTATCCTTGGAGAAATGCTGTCCACCGATCCCAAGGCGGAGCCGCAGGCTGCCACGCTTGTCGCGGGCGGAGATGGGGACGATAGCGGAACAGCAGGTGATGCCCGTATTGAAGCACTCAAACAGGAACTGAGAGCCAAAGAGGAATACCTTCAGACGACCAATGAAGAGCTCCAGACCTCAAATGAAGAAATGCAGTCCGTAAATGAAGAATTGCAATCAACCAATGAAGAGCTGGAGACATCCAAAGAGGAACTGCAGTCGGTTAACGAGGAACTGGCTACCGTCAACGTAGAGCTGCAAACCAAGGTGACGGATCTGACGCGGGCGAACAATGATATGAACAATCTGCTCGCCGGCACGGGAATCGGTACTGTTTTTGTCGATCATAGCCTGCGTATTCTCCGCTTTACCCCTGCTGCGACACGGATTATCAATCTTATCCAGCGTGACGTGGGGAGACCTGTGGGGCATATCGCCTCCAATCTTGTTGGTTATCACAGTTTGGTAGTGGATACCCAGTCAGTATTGGATAATCTGGTACCAAGGGAGATGAAAGTGCTGACCGTTGAGAACAAATGGTATACCATGCGTATTCAGCCCTACCGTACGCTTGACAACGTGATAGAAGGCGCGGTGATTACCTTTGTTGATATAACAAAAATGAAAAAGGTGCAGGAAGAATTGCGGCTGAACGAAGAACGGATGCGGGTCGCCTTTCAGGCCTTCCCCGTTGTTATTTTTAATCAGGACAAGAACTTGCGTTATATCTGGGTCTATAATCCACATAGCCACTTCTCCACTGACGGGGTTTTGGGCAAGACCGATGCTGATCTGTTGTCGGAAAAAGAAGCCGTCAGCCTGACGGCAATAAAACAACAGGTCATTGAAAGCGGTGTGGGCACCAGGCAGAATGTACAGATCACCATTGATGGCAGAGCGCATACATATGATTTATCATTAGAGCCACTGCGCGATGCTGAAAACAGCATCATTGGAGTCACCGGTGCGACGATGGACATCTCCGATCGTCGTGCAGCGGACCGAACGAAATGAAAGGTGTGCAATAATCAGTCTATAAGGGTGTGTAATGACAAGTAAGGACGACCGAATGAAAGGTGTTCAGCCGACGAAGTCAGAAAAGCTCTTACGTCAAAAGGCCGAAAAGGTCTTTTGGGACAAGACATTTCAGGCAAAAAATAGCAAGCAGGACCCATTACTTGAAGAAACCCAGAAGACACTCTATGAGCTGCAGGTTCACCAGATTGAACTTGAGATGCAGAATGAAGAACTGCGCCGCACCCAAAATGAGCTGAATATCGTGCTCGAACGCTATTTCGATCTCTATGATCTGGCGCCCGTTGGATACTGCACCCTCAATGAAGAAGGAATTTTCCTGGAAACGAACTTCACCGCTGCAAGTATGCTTGGCGTACCCCGTGGAGGTCTTGTCCGGCAGCCGATGAGCAGGTTTATCCTCAGAGAAGATCAGGATATCTACTATCTTCACCGAAAACAACTCTTTGAGACCGGCGAACCGCAATTGTGTGAATTGCGGTTGGTGAGCGAGGGTGGGGGGGCCTTCTGGGCCACTATGGCGGCAACCGCTGCCCAGAGTGAGGAAGGCGCACCAATTTGTCGCATTGTGATGAATGATATCACCGAACTTAAAAAAGCCCAGGAGGAAAGGGCAAAGCTCGAAATCCAGCTCAAGAAGGCGCAGAGAATGAAGTCGGTGGGCAGGTTGGCTGGTGGGGTGGCCCACGATTTCAACAATATGCTGGGTGTTATCCTTGGTTATACAGAGATGGCCATGGCTCAGTTGAGTCCAACGGAGCCTCTCCATGTTGATCTTCAGGAAATCAGGAACGCTGCCGAGCGATCTGCTGATCTTACCCGGCAGCTGCTTGCTTTTGCCAGCAGGCAGATTGTCGCTCCACAAATACTCAGTCTGAATCAGACAGTGGAAGAGATGCTCAATGTGCTGCGGCAGTCGATTGGTGATAATATCGAGCTTTCCTGGCAGCCTGGCACCGATCTGTGGCCAATCAGCATGGATCCGGTACAGCTTGGTCAGATGTTGACAAACCTGTGCGATAACGCCAGGGATGCTATGGCCGGTAAAGGAAAGATTCTCATAAGAACGAGGAACGCTGTTCTCAATGAAGCATATTGTGCCGGACACCCGTGGCTTACCCCCGGCGACTATGTCGAGCTTACTCTGACTGATGACGGTTGTGGTATTGACGAGGAGATGATGGACTATTTGTTTGAACCGTTTTTTACCACCAAGGAGATGTATAAAGGCTCAGGTCTGGGACTCGCCACGGTATACGGTGCCATCAAGCAGAATAATGGATTTATCGAAGTCAGTAGTGAGCCGGAAAAAGGAACGACTTTTACCATATATGTTCCACGGTATGGGGAAAAAGAAAGAAAGGTGTTGATCAAAGAAACCGATCGACCCGTCACGTCCGATGAGGAAGCAATTCTGCTGGTGGAAGATGAGCCGAGTATTCTGGAAATGGTCGCTAAATTGCTCGAGCTAACCGGTTATGCCGTATTTGCGACAGCAGATACAACCGAGGCAATCCAGCTGGCTAAGGAACACGCCGGCACTATTCGTCTGCTGTTGACGGATGTGGTCATGCCCGAGATGAACGGCGATGAGCTGGCCCGGAAATTATTAATGATAGACCCGGGACTTAAGTGTATTTTTATGTCAGGATATACCGCCGACGTTATCACAGACAGAGGCCTGCTTGATGATGATATACACTTTATCCAGAAGCCATTTACCATAGATAACCTGTTGGCCAAAGTTAAGGAAGTGATGAAGAGTGGATAGTTTCAGGTCTTTTCACGACGCCATTAAACTCAGCAGCCGCAATCGGAGGGAGCCCTGCCTCGTGCTTTTGCGATCCAGCTGTTAATGATATAAGCAGCGCAGCCGCAACCTTCATCGGGGTTGACATAAATAGCCTGGGTTGGGCAGTTGATCGCGCAGGCACCGCACTCCATGCAACCGTTTTGATCGATGATGACCGCTTTTTTATTCCTCACTCTGAAGATTCGATGGGGACAGACCAACTGGCAATTGCCGCAGCCTATGCATTTTTCCTCCGATAGCTTCAAAATGACCGTGTCGTCAAGATATCTGAAATTTTTCATATACATTTTCCTTGTCAGACAAAGGGGCCCGAAAACCAGAGCATGAGAGCAAGTACCGTCGCACCTGCCTGCCAGGGCAGTCCCCGCCGCATTTCTTTTTCCACTCCGGAGAGAGACGTATACGGGGTGGAGCCGGTAAAATTCATGGCGAGGAATGCAGAACTGGCGGTTATCCAGAGAAAGATGGCAAGTTTCTCCACCCCATTGACAGTCGGTAACCATAAAAAGAGAAAAATGAGAGCGGCAAGACATCCGAGCGTTGCCCCCTTCAACCAGAATTGACGAAATGGAATCCACGGCAGCAACAGGGGAGTGATTGCTGTTCCGGAAACGATCCCTGTCAGGGTGGCGGCCACAAAAACGATGCCTCGATCAAGAACAGCTGCCGGTGAGAAAATATCCGGGGAAACTCCTGAGAGCACCAACAGGAGAGTGGTGACAACAAGCAGTCGTTTCCAGAGCATGCATATTTCCAGTGGGATAAGGACCAGACGCTCTCTCATGGAAAAGGTGACTGTACGCATTACCTCATCAATTTCGCCGGTTTTAAGAAATGCGGGGAGCATTGAAGCCAGTATCGGCCCGAATCGGCCTCGAAAGCCACACAGCGTCTTAAGGTGATGAGCGGCCACCCCGTTCGCAGCAAGTTGCGGCAGTATCAACTCCCGGTGACTGACAAGCTGATCGAGTCTTGTCTTTCGCACCTGATAGGCAATTTCTTCGGCAGTAAAGGTTTTTTTTCCCGCTGCGCACCAGACATTGATGCCGCGGGTATCCACCACGAGAATCCAAAGAGGGATGCCGGAAAGTTCTTTTCGCAATGCATCAAAGGTCAATTTATAGTTGGCGGTGACCAGAACAGGTGAGCTTTTATCCGGTATACCGGTGCAGTAGAGGCCAGGTATGATACTGTAGTTATTCCTGGTGAAACCGGTTCTGGCTCCAATGGTACCAAGAGTATCGCGGGGCGAAAGTGATGTGGCTACCCTGGGCACCGGACCAACCGGAGTTTCGACAAAACTCTCAACAAATGGGCAGATGACATATCCGGCACGGGTGTATCCACTGGACCGTGGAGGCGGTTTCGGTCCTCAGCAGGACCCGTCCGGTACTTCTGGCGGCACCTGTTGAGGGCCCTGAACACGGGGCCCGTTTTGGTCGGCGTTGAGCAATGGGAATAATTGCTCCCTTGGTGGTAGACTTTCCATTGGATTACTCATGATGTTCTCCATACTGTTTTTAATTTGTAACACCATTAGTTTAAGTAAGCATGGAGAACCCATTTTCAAGGTCTTCGATAAGGTCATCGCAGTCTTCCAGGCCGATACTGAGTCGGACTATGGTTTTGCCTGCGTACCTTGAAGGAGTGGCCCGTCTGACCTTGGCGGCGGTGAGGAGACTTTTATAGCCCCCCCAGCTGTAACCAAGCTGAAACAGCTTTAGAGAGTCGATAAATTTTGCCAGCTCGGCGTCGGTATACTCTTTTTTCAGAGTGAACGAAAAGAGTCCGGAAGAGCCACTGAAATCCCTTTTCCACAGGTGGTGTTCCGGATGAGATGGTAGAGCCGGATGCAGTATTTTATCGACCTCAGGGACGTTCTGCAGCCATTTGGCGACGGTAAGAGCCGACTGCTCGTGCTGTCGCAAGCGGGTTGCGAGCGAGTGGAGCCCGCGCAGGGCGAGATAGCACTCCTCGGCCGGGGTGTAAATTTCCAACTCTTTGTAAAAATTTTCAAAAGCTCTGCTGTGTTGCTCATTCACTGTCACCGTGCCTGCCAGTACATCGGAATAACCGGAAATATATTTGGTGACTGAATGGATTGTAACATCAATCCCCAGTTCAAAAGGTTTCAGATAGAGAGGTGTGGCCCAGGTCGCATCAAGCACGGTGACGATTTTTTTCTGTCCGGCTATGGCGGTAATTGCCGGAATGTCCTGCATCTCAAAAGTTATTGAACCTGGCGACTCGAGCAGGATCAGGACAGTATTGGGCTTAATATACCGTACAATATCCGTGCCGACGTTTGGTGGGATGGAGGTGTAATCTATATTGAATTTTTTCAAAACCTTCCTGCAGAACCGCTGGCCCGGGCCGTAGGCGTTGTCGCAAATCAGGATATGGTCGCCACTTTTGGTAAAGGCCATGAGGGCAGTCTGGATGGCGGCAATGCCTGATTGGAAAACTCTGGTAACAGCACCGCCTTCGAGTTCTCGCATTGTCTCCTCAAACTGTCGCTGGGTGGGAAGCCTGTCTGTCCCGTAGGTAATACCCTCGTATTCGTGACGACCGACCTTCAGCATCTCCCGGTAATTGTCAAAGAGGACGGTAGAGCCTTTGAATACGGGCGGATTGATGGTTGTCGCTCTGGTCTTTGATCTCTCGGGCCAGGTTTTACAGAGGATTCTGGTCACTTCTTTCATGTCGGGTTATCCTGTAAAAATTAAAACATCCGGCGTATACCGCCATTACTGTGGTTCAGGTGGATGGTTACCGTTTTCTTATGATTTCTGTATAGATACTACTCTTTTGATGCTCTTGAAAACATCAAAATTGGCAAATTGAGCAATAAAATGACACCATCCTTTCCATATACCATTGTCTGAGATGTTAAAAAAGGATACGGTAGCTTTCAACAGACAGACCTGTCTTTCCCGGGGAAGGGGGATGCCGCTTTTCTGTGGAAAGTCGTACGTTCTTTTTAATAGGATTATGAAGCTCCAAGAGAGCCGGCTATGGAAAAAAAACCTGCGGCGATATTTTTCGATAAAAACGACTACCAACTTCTCCGTATTGTGCGTGAAGTCCTGGATAAAAATGGTCACTCCGAGGAACTGCGCTCCCTGCTGGTTGAGCATATGCATCCTCATGGGATCAAAGAGATGGCTGCTCCCCGTGGATTACGCATCGCCTATGCCATTGCCGGCCTATTGGGCTCCTTTGAAAAAGGGCGGGCAGATGATCGTATCAGGGCTTTACGTTCTCTTCGTGACGAGGTGTTTCTCACTTCCACCTCCTACTATCAAAAGAATACGGCGAGAGTTCTGCTACAGACCATGAAAGATCTGTTGCGCATGCGGGACAATGAACTCGGTCAACTCAAACTGGCTCATGATTTCCGGATGGTGTCCACGGGCAACCCTCGTCTGGTGCGCTCGGCACTGAACAGATATCATCTGCTCGAAATGCCTGAGGAGTGGAATCAGTATGCCTTTGACGATCATGTTCATGACGCGAATACCAAGGGACGGAAATCGCCGACCCATCTGGTGATGGATGCCTGGATCAAAGGTATCCGGTTCCTCACGGTCGTCTATTACAACTATGTCAGTCCGGAGGTGATTGAAGAGCTGATAGAGGCCAGTGCCATACTTGATATACGGGTGCAGGTAGGCATTGAAATGTCGGCTTGTTTTCGCGATAAATATGTTCGTTTTACCTGGGAACCCCATGGATTCAACGACAATCGTGCATTCCTTAATTTTCTTAAAGAGGAGGCGGTGATAGAGCTGATGGAAGAGGGCCGTAAGGTATCGGCCTATCAGCAGAGATATGTTTTTGAAGTTTTCGATGCCTTCAATGATCGTCATCGTAAAATTCTCAACCAGGATATGGAACTGTCCCTTAACCCCCTTCAATTTGATGATTTTCTTCGGTTCGTCGGAGTCGGCCAACCTTCGGTCTTGCATTTAGCACGGTTTATTCATAATTCGATCGTCCACTCCGTCCAAAACGAACTATATGACCTGCAGCAGAATCCGGAAGAATTTGCCGGAGGTCCCCAGTCACAATCAGGACGCCATTTAGGACAACTTCCGGACATTGATGTCGATAATATAATCGAACGATTTCTGCTGCCCTCAAATAATCCGGAAATCGACGACCCCTCTGTTCCGCAAGATGACCATGACCTTCCGGAACTACTTCGATTGAGTCCGAGCGGACTGCTTAGGCGGCTAATGTCTCTGCACTCAGGGTCAAAATTTACTCTCAATCTCAGTAATCTATCGCTCCAGGATACCCTTGAACTGCTCTACTGCTGTGAGGGCATGATAAGTCATATAGAAGCCTATAATCTGAAAGATGCGGCTCATGGCATACGTTCCCGCATTAACCGCACTGGAGACCGCTTTGATGGAGAGGTTGTCGACCTGAGGAGTCCTGAACGCCATTACAGCCTGATAAGCGAGCTGCAAAAGGCACTGAATGAAGATAATGTGATCAATCTCAAAAGGGTGATTCGCGCTATTATCTGGGACCACGAAGAGGAGCGGCTTCGTCTCAAGAGGTATATTGAACAGCGGCCTGCGGAGAAACCGTTGGGAGAAAAGCTTGAGCTGGAATATAGGCAGATGCTGGAGAGAAAATTGCAGTTGATGGATATTCTCTACCACCTTGAAAAGTTTCATACATATTACAAAAAACGTACGCTTGGTTCTCATATCGGCTCAGGTTCGACCGGGCAGGCAGAACATCAGCACGGCATGGGGCTGGTTGTGCTTGAAACCTTACCGACCAGAGCCGGAAAAGCTGTTTATGAAGGGATTGCCAAAGGAAAACGATCGCTTGTTCCCGTCAGCGCTCTGCTTACACAGAATTCCCATAGTCGCTGCCACGACGGTTCAGTGAGAATCAAAGGAAAAAGTGTATTGAGCAAAGTGCCGTTTCTGGGAAAACCAGCGAGTTGCCGGTGGGACGACTGGAGCCTTGATGGTTTTATTGTCCATCCCCAAAAGACCGGTAATATTGCAACTCTCGGGGGATTGAGCAGGAACGACCGAAATGGCAGAAGGTCTATGGAGAGAAGGTCAAGGGAGAGACTCGGGAATCCCTGGAAATATCTCAACACCAATCTGAAAAATACCTTAAAGGTCCTACTGGGTTTTATTCCCGCATTTCTTACTTTCAGCCTGACGAAAGACTGGTGGTTATTGGCCTATTTTGGAGCCGTTATCTGGTTCGGTATCACCGGGTCGCGCAACATTATTCAATCGGTCCTTGGTGGAGGTGGTCTGCGGCGTTCTCCTTTGCTGCCGTGGAACTCCCTGGTCAGCTGGAGTCGTATTGCCGATTCGCTGCTCTATACCGGTTTTTCGGTGCCGCTGCTCGATTACTTTGTGAAGACCCTCCTGCTTGATCAAACATTTGGTATAACGACAGCCACAAATCCGGTGCTGCTCTATTCGGTCATGGGGCTTGCAAACGGCATCTATATTTCTACCCATAACACGTTTCGCGGTTTGCCGAAGACTGCCGCGGTTGGTAATTTTTTCCGTTCCATCCTGGCAATTCCTCTTGCCGTTGCCTTAAATTCGGTGATTGGACTGGTGCTCCAGCTGACCGGAATTCCCGATGCTTCGGGAGCTTTACAGAAGTGGGCGGCGATTATCTCAAAATTTGCCTCGGACTGTGTCGCCGCAGTTATCGAAGGGCTGGCTGACAGGCAGACTAATATCCGGTTGCGACTCGCAGCATACCAGACCAAATTTTCTCAGCTCTTTGCCGTCTTCTCCCGGCTGGATTTGCAATTTCCCGAGGAGGATGTCCTCGACATGCTCCAGTCCCCGAAAATGATGATGCAAACCCTTAACTATGAGGCCAGAGAACAGGAGAGGCTCATTATCGTCAACGCCCTGGATCTTATGTATTTCTGGATGTACCAGCCGCGAGCGGGAAAGGCCTTGGAGATACTTTTACAAAAAATGTCACGGGAGGAGTGGTTGATATTTTATCGTTCTCAGCTCGTGCTCAACCGGCACCGCGAGATAAGTCAGTTTTTTGTAGACGGGCTGGTAGGGAAGAATTTTTCCAAAGCCCTTTCATTTTATCTCGACAGGTCCGAACAATATCTTCTTGAAATGGAAAAAATTGGATTAAAAAGGAAATGGGAGTAAATATACCCTTACTTAACCAGTTCCAATTTGATTTTTTTATGCGATAGCATTGTCATGCTTTGTCTTATCTGGTCGTCAATTTTTGGGGGATAGAAAATGAAACAGATGCTGGGAGCATTATGCATATTTTTTGTATTTACAGCAGGTATAAGCCAGGCCCGGCAGTTTGCCGTTTCCATGGGAAGGGATCAGGTCGCGGTTGGTGAAAAGGTGGAGGTGTCACTGATTTCTCTTGAAAGCGGGTTAGAGGCACGAACAACTTTTCCTGATGTGATTACCTGCGAGTTGTTTATTGATGGGCAAAAGTATACTGTCGTGGCCAAAAAAGATCCTCTACAGGAAAAAGGATGGAAAATCGAAGACCACAGCGGTAGCAGAGAGCACTATAGCTTCATTCTGCCAAGCCTGCTGCAGGGGCAGGTTGTCATGTCCTTTATTGACATTGAGACCCCTCGTGTGGTGCTTGATGTGGTTGCGCCCAAAGGCGAGGAAGTTGCCATAACGGACACGGTGCATCCGAGTCTTGATTCAATGTTTACCATCTATGAACCGTTTCAAAAAAATGCTTCTTCTTACGAGCCGGTCTATTTTCTGGTCGGTACGGACCCGGAAGACAGCAAATTTCAGATCAGCTTCAAATACCGATTTTTTGACTCAGATTCAGATTTCGCCGAGTCTCACCCATGGGTCAAGGGTTTGCACATGGCATATACCCAGACATCTTTCTGGGATCTGAAATCCGATTCTGCACCCTTTGACGACACCAGTTACAAGCCTGAGCTTTTTTGGTTGTCTCAGAACTATCTGCGATCCGGATACGGTCTTCTGAAGGGAGTATTTCTGCAGACCGGTATCCAGCATGAATCAAACGGTAGAGGAGGAGATCTCTCCAGGAGCACGAATTATATTTATGCAGAACCTGTTTTGGTTTTTTATGATGAAGCCAGCAAGGTAGGGCTGCAGCTATCGCCAAGGATCTGGACATATGTTAATAATGAAGAGGATACGAACGCAGATCTACCTGATTACAGGGGCTATTTTAATCTGGGAGCGAAACTGAGCCTGTCGGAGAGTTTTGTGGCCGATACCCAGTTTCGCTGGGCCGATGAGGGTGCATCCTTCCAGCTGGACGTCTCCTATCCAATAAAAAAAGTCTTTGGGGACGCACTCGATATATACTTTTTCGCGCAATATACCAACATGCTGGCTGAGAGCCTGTTGGATTTTGAGGAGCGAACACAGTCGGTCAGGTTGGGGCTTGCACTCATCCGGTAACTGTCGGCTTGCCCGTTTCAGGTTTATGCTTACCATTACTGGCAGTCAGTTGAATTTTATTCACTTTAGAGAGGAGATTTCCAATGATAGATAAAGAAATGGCTCAAGCCCTTAATGAACAAATAAACAAAGAGATGTACTCGGCCTACCTGTATATGTCGATGTCGAATTTTTCGGCGAAGATGGGGCTTAAAGGCTTCGCCAACTGGTTTATGGTGCAGTATCACGAAGAGATGTTCCATGCCATGAAACTGTATGAATATGTGCAGCGGCAGGGGGAAGAAGTGCAGCTCGATACCATTAAAGCCCCCCCTGCTGAGTTCTCATCCCAGCTGGACATGTTTACCAAGACCCTGGCCCATGAACAGTATATAACAAGTTCGATCAATGAACTCATGGAACTGGCTATCAGTAAAAAAGATCACGCAACCCAGATCTTTCTTGAATGGTATGTTACCGAGCAGGTGGAAGAGGAAGAAAACGACAATGATATCATCGCCCAACTTAAACTGATTGGGGATAACGTGCATGCCCTGCTGATGCTCGACCGGGATCTGGCCGCCCGAGTGGCAAATGTTCCAACCGATTTCAGTAAAGGTGTTGAGGCGGCGGCATAGACAGTTTCGCCAAGCAGCTGTATGGTCATTATAAAAATTCCACGATGTTTTCTTCGTTAACTTCTTTGTAATAGGAGATATATTGAAAGAAAGAGGGCCCGGAACAATCGTTATTGTTCCGGGCCCTCTTTTATTTTCGGTGGATCAGTTGACCTTGCATTTTTCTATCTTGATCCCGCTTTGAATGGAATAAATGTCCGGACGTCGATCAATGAGTGGCCGGACATTGGCTACTTCACGCTCGACCTCCAGCGCTCCGAGGTCGATATCGGATATAACTACAGTTTGGGTGTTGATGATACCTTCGGCGGCGATACCATTCATCGGGAAGGCAAAATCCGAGGGCGTCAGAACCGCTGCCTGACCGAAATTAAGGTGCATTGCGGGGCTCCGCGGCAGGGTACCGACATTGCCGGCCAGCGCCACATAGATGGTATTTTCTACGGCCCGTGCCTGGGCGCAGTAACGAACCCGCTGATACGACTTGCGCTCGTCGGTTGCAAAGGGTACCACGATCAGATCGACACCGGCATCAACCAGCATTCTCGAAAGTTCGGGGAATTCAATATCATAACAGATAAGGATGGCAATCCTGCCGATGTGGGTATCGAATACTTTCAGGCCTTCCCCCGGGCAAAGGCCCCAGTATGTTGCTTCTGCCGGGGTTAAATGGAGCTTTTCCTGGGTGTAGACATTACCCATCGGGGAAAAGAGATGGGCTGTGTTTCTGATAGTGCCGTCGGGCTGACGGACCGGGACGGAACCGGCGACGATCAATATATGTCGGCTGGCAGCGAGATGAGTGAAAAGTTCGACATACTGTCCATGCAGATCGGCAAGCTGCCCGACAAGCTCAGGCAACGGGGTTGCCCGTTCCATGGTACAGAGCATTTGGGCGATGAACAGTTCCGGAAAGATAACGAGGTGGCTGTCGTATAAATCGGCGGTATCGACGAAATACTCAACCTGTTCGCACAATTCCTCCCAGTTTCGAAGTTTCCTCATTTCATACTGCACGGCACAGACGCGGGCGCGCCGGACTGTCCTTTTGATGGGTTGTCCTGCCAGGGCCCTTTTTTTGGGATTATGTCGGGGGTTGGGCATGACCAGATGAGTGGAATAGCCAAGGGACTGTTCATCCTCCATGTAGCCGTAATGAACCCCATGAATTTCATAACCGGCACGGATATGAGCGTTGAGCGCTTTATCGCGCAACTCCCCGTTGATAACCTTTGCCACATACTCTTTGGCGCTCATTTTTCCCTGATATTTGCTATATCCGGGGATGCGGCCGCCGGCAATCATCTGTTTGAGGTTGTGCCGTCTCAGCAGCGACTTCCTGGCCCCATAGAGTTTTTTGGAGATGCCCTGTTTCTGGTAGTCCGGATCGACAGCAATATCTGCCCCGTACAGGGTGTTGCCGGAAGGAGTGTGGGTTGAAAAACTCCCGAAGCCAGTAATTTCGCCATGATCATACCAAGGGGAGTCGTCATCGAACTGAACAATGAGACTTGAGCAATAGCCGACGACCTTATCCTCCTTAACTGCAACAAACTGACCTTCCGGAAAGGCCGTAATCTGCATCTGGTAGTTCCGCTCGTTCGCCAGTTGATCCGAGGACCACCTGGAATACGCTTTGGCAGCTACCCCGACAATTGAGGGGACATCTGCCAGGGTTGCATTTCTCACAATCAATGATTTTATTCTCATGTGTTTCTCACGGGAAAAATTCAAACGGGTTAACAGCAAAGATGCCAACAATCCCCCCTGCAATGCCTCCAGGAGGAAACCTGTTGATGGGACACTATATGTATTTGATTTTAACAGTTGCAAGGGCTAAATGAAAAGATATGAAAATATGAGTAGTCAACAGAAGGAGTGTTACCGCCTCATCGTTATAAAACGAAACTGGCCATTTTTCATGCCACTGCATATAGTGTCGGAATGGTACAATAAACTTTGAAAAGAACTGACGGTTCTGAGACAAACAACCCATGAAGATTCTCTACCTTCTTATGTCATTTCTCCTCTGCGGATGTGTAAGACTGCCAGCCGGTATAGAACCCGTGCAGAATTTCGATTTGCAACGTTATCTTGGCATCTGGTATGAGATTGCCCGGCTTGATCATTCTTTTGAGCGTGGCCTGTCCCGGGTGACTGCTGAATATAGCCTGCTTGAGAATGGCAGTGTCAGAGTCATCAATCGAGGATATGACCAGGTAAAGGACAGGTGGAAAACGGCTGAGGGAAAAGCCCGATTTGTACAGTCATCCGGAACAGGTTATCTGCAGGTGAGTTTTTTCGGACCATTTTACGGATCATACGTAATCATGGAATTGGATCAGAACGACTACCAGTATGCTCTTGTTTGCGGGCCAAATAAAAAATATCTCTGGCTGCTAGCCAGGCGACCCGATCTGGATGCTGCGACCCGTAACATGCTGATTGATCGGGCGCGAGATTTGGGGTTTGCGGTGGATGAACTTATTTTTGTTCATCATTCATGAAGCGTTTTACTTAGCCACTCAAGGTCTTTTACGACGCCATGTTAAACGACATATAATGAAATCTTTTGGCTTAGCGGGGGGCGGTTCATTTGGATCACCATGAAACTCTGATTATTATTGCCGGTTCGTTTGCCGTCTGTACATTCTGCCAATGGTTTGCCTGGCGGGTCAGGCTGCCGGCGATCATTTTTCTCCTCCTCGCAGGGATCATTGCCGGGCCGGTGTTCCATTTCCTGGATCCGGACAAGCTCATGGGAGACCTGTTTTTTCCATTTGTCTCGCTGAGTGTGGCAATTATTCTTTTTGAGGGAAGCCTGACCCTGAAATTCCGGGAAATTCCGGTGCTTCAGTCCGTCGTGCGGAACATGCTCTCTTTCGGCCTGGCTATCACCTGGCTGATCACAACGGTTGCGGCCAGGTTTGCCATCGGGGTCTCCTGGGAGCTCGCCTTTTTGTTTGGGGCAATAACCGTCGTGACCGGACCGACGGTCATAGCACCGCTGCTGCGCACCGTACGACCAACGGCCGCCGTTGCCAAAATTCTCCGGTGGGAAGGAATTGTAATTGATCCTATCGGGGCCTCGCTTTCCGTTCTCGTCTATGAGTTTATTATCTCTAGCGGAGGACAGCAGGCATGGGGGAACACCCTTCTTACCTTTGGCCAAATTATCCTAGTCGGAATGTGTATAGGAGTTGCCGGTGGTTATTTCTTTGGTCTTGCGCTTCGAAATCACTGGCTGCCGGAGTTCCTGCAGAACGTTGCAACACTCGGGGTGGTCTTTTTTTCCTTTGTCCTGGCCGATACTCTTCAGGCCGAATCCGGGCTGGTTGCCGTTACGGTGCTGGGCATGTGGCTCGCCAATATGCCTGGGGTGGATCTGGAAGAGATACTGGAGTTTAAGGAGAATCTGAGTGTGTTGCTCATCTCCCTGCTCTTTCTGATGTTGGCGGCCCGTCTTGATATTTCATCGCTCAAGGAGATCGGCTGGGCGGCAGTTCTGGTCTTCCTGGCGGTACAATTTCTGGCCAGGCCTTTAAATGTAATGACTTCCACGCTGGGCTCACAACTCTCATTTCCGGAACGTTATCTTTTGGCCTGGATTGCACCGCGCGGAATCGTGGCGGCTTCAATCGCCTCGCTCTTTGCCATCCGCCTCGAGCAGGCAGGTTTTACAGATGCGCGGTTTCTGGTTCCCCTGACGTTCACTGTCATAATAGGCACTGTCTTACTCCAGGGCACTACCGTCTTTGTAGCCCGGTGGCTGGGGGTGGCATTACCTGAACCCCGTGGTTTTCTGTTTGTCGGGGCTAATTCGGTAGCGAGAAAAATTGCCCACGCCCTTGTTGATAGCGGCGTCAGAGTGCTTCTTGCCGATACTGACATGGAAAAGATCAGCAAGGCTAAGCTTGAGGGGCTGGAAACATATTTTGGCAATCCCATTTCTGTTCATGCAGATCGGCATATCAATCTTACCGGTATCGGACGGATGCTGGCCCTGTCTCCAAATGAGAGTAAAAATGTTGCAACGGTTATGTACTATCGCAGTGAACTTGGACGAAACAGCGTCTATGGCATACAGTCCATACCGGAGGAGAACAGAATCGAAAAGGCGAAATTGCCGGTTCGGAGAAGAGGGAAAATATTATTTGGCAGTGATGTGACCTATGACTCTTTAGCTTCTGCGCTTAGTGGCGACGGAGAGATCAGGACAACCACATTCACTGAAAAATATACCTTTGAGATGTTTGAAAAAGAGTTTGGTGGACGGAGTATGCCCCTTTTTGTTATTGACTCAAAAAAGAACGTCATGGTCGTCGATGAACACAACATGGTGCACCCTCAGCCGGGTTGGACCATGATATCATTGTTTCTGGGGGAAAATAATACTGAGATTACTGAATCTTCAGCAACACATCAGGTGAAAAAATGAGTGCAGCGACATATATTCTGGCAGGTTGGTTGATTGACGGCAGTGGCGGTTCAATTCAGGAAAAGGTATTGCTGAAGATTGTCGATGGTAGATTTGCCGCAATACAACAGTACAGCAGCGATGCTGTACCGGAATCCATCCAGATTACCGATCTGTCCCACTGCACCATCTTACCTCCTCTCGTTGACAGTCATGTGCATCTGTTCATGTCCGGGACAACCGAAAAGAAGACCCGCGATTGGCAGCTTGTTGCAGGATACGATGAGTTGCGGCCGGTTATTGGTCGACATATCCATTATCTCTTTTCCCATGGGGTGCTGGCAGTTCGTGACGGCGGAGATCGAGGAGGATGCGCACTTCGGTACCGATCGGAGAAGGAAATGCACAAAGAGATAATTCTGAAAGCCTCCGGTCGGGCCTGGCACAAAGAGGGACGCTACGGCGGATTAATCGGAAGGAGCATCGGGGAAAAAGATACTCTCGTCACTGAATATAGTAAGGATAATGATGCTGTTGATCAGGTAAAACTGGTTAATTCAGGGTTAAACAGCTTGAAAAGTTTCGGCCACGAGACAAGGCCCCAGTTTACTCAGGAGCAGATTGCCGAGATTGTCGCAGCAGCAGAACGGCAGGGGAGGAAAGTTATGGTGCATGCCAATGGCAGGCAACCGGTTCGACGTGCCGTGGAGGCAGGCTGCCACTCTATTGAGCATGGCTATTTCATGGGCAAGGAAAATCTCGAGCTGATGGCTGAAAAGGGAACCTTTTGGGTGCCGACCCTTTTTACCATGAAGGCCTATGGTTTACATATTAACCATGCCCAGGCAGGAGCCGATCCCCAGGTGATTGCCAAAAATCTCAATCATCAAATTGAGCAGCTGGCTCTGGCACGAGAAATGGGAGTACAGGTCGCTCTGGGAACCGACGCCGGCAGTCTTGGTGTCCTGCATGGCGAGTCGATGGTTGAAGAGATGAAGCTCTTTAAAAAGGCCGGATACAGTTTTGCTGAAACCGTGCAATGTGCGACCCAAAATGGTGCGAGGCTGCTCGGTATCGATGACTTCGGATTGATTGCTACCGGCAAAACGGCAACATTTCTCGTGGCAAGGGGAGCACCGGCACAGCTGCCGAGAAAGTTATCCTACCTTGAGGCGATATACCTGAATGGTGCTCCGAGTGAGCTGTATCGTAAAAACCCTGTCAAACATATTGCCGGTGCAGGTACGAAATAAATAAGAAGCAGCAGAGAGAGTGGAAAGAGTTGCTCCCGGTTGCCCGGGAGCATTGATGCTCTATTGGGCGTTCGACAAAGATTGCGATCAGCCCACCCGCTCGGCGATCATGGCCATTCCCATGCCTCCGCCAATGCACATGCTGAATAAGCCTCTTTGGGCATCCTGCCGCTGCATCAGGTGCATACCCGTGACCACCTGACGGGCACCTGTACAACCAATGGGGTGGCCGATCGAAATACCACTGCCGACCTGATTCGGTAAATCGAGGGGTATGCCGAGTTCTCGGATACAGCCGATGGCCTGGGCGGCAAAGGCCTCGTTTAATTCGATCATATCTATATCACTGATTTTCATCCCGGTCCTCTGCAGGACCGAGCGGATCGCTGGAACCGGCCCCAATCCCATATATGCCGGATCAAGTCCTCCGGAGGAAAAACCCTTTATTTCGAGGATTGGCTGCAGACCCACTTCTTCAGCCTTTGACGCAGACATAACGAGCACTGCCGCCGCCGCATCATTGATCCCGGAGGCATTGCCGGCAGTGACCGACCCATCTTTGATAAAAACCGGACGAAGACGGGCCATTTTTTCCAGGCTGGTGTCCATTGGCCGCTCATCGGTGTCAAAGACAATCTCTTCTTTTCGGTTTTTTATAAGGATCGGGACGATTTCTTCCCTGAAATGGCCATCGACAATGGCCTTACGCGCCCGTTCATGGCTGAGAACACTGAGTTCGTCCTGTTCCCGGCGGCTGATGCCGTATTTGGCGACGATATTTTCGGCGGTGATTCCCATGTGGTAGCCATAAAAAATTTCATAGAGACCATCATAGACCATGAGGTCGGTAACCTCGCCTATACCGGTAACCTCCATTCTGTGTCCCCATCTGGCCTTGGGCAGAGCCATGGGGACCATGGACATATTTTCCATCCCCCCCGCTATGATGACATCGGCCTGTCCGGCCATGATTGAGGTTGCTGCCAGGGTTATGGCTTTCAGGCCTGAGCCGCACACCTTGTTGATGGTAAAGGCAGGCGTCTCCTTGGGAATGCCGGCGCGGATCATGGCCTGGCGGGCGGGGTTCTGGCCCTGGCCTGCCTGGAGGACATTGCCCATTATGACTTCATCAACAGGAAGCGGCAATGCTCCTGCGTCCCATTCACCTGTGTCCTTTTCTATTGGCAGGGCTTGCTGATCCCGCAACCTGTCAGCTTTTCCCTTTTCCATTATTGTACTGAGTGCCGGACGAATATTCTTTCGTTTCAACACCTCTTTGATGACTGCAGCGCCCAGTTCAATGGCCGGGGTGTTCTTAAGTGCACCACCGAAATTACCGACAGGGGTGCGGACTCCGCTCACAATGACGACTCGTTCCATAGTAATCTCCTCTATATGTATCGATGTTGACAATCTCACAAAAACTCTAAAATAGAGAGTGTTAAGCAGTTAAGCACCCTTCAAAACAGGGCATAAACTCCGATTTCGGATAAATAGTTTTTACGACCCCATCAATAGTAAGAACAATCATTTCACGGAAACTACAGGGCACTTTGCCTTAAGGATGATATGCTGGGCTGTTTTGCCGAAAAGGATTTTACCTACTTTGGATCGGCTTTTCACGCCGATAATTATTTCATCACAACGATTGTCTGCAGCAAACGCAACAATATCTTCACCGGCTGATTTGTTTCTGATAAGAAGATGGGTATCATATTGAATTCCCTTATCATCTAGATATTTAGCCGCCGCAGCGAGGTTTTCTTCAGCCTCAACGACCTTTTGTTTCGTTGTTTTTTCTCCACCTGGAAGTGAGGTGACTAATTGAATTTTACCGTCAAAAGCCTTGGCATGCTTTGCCGCAAGACTGAGTAGATCCCTTCCAACATTAGTACCTCGATAACCTACCAGAATTTCCATGTTTGATACCTCATTAATATGGTGTTTGGGTGCTGGGAGCATTGTCGCTTAGACATATCCCCTTATTTATAATAAGTCGTATATCGTTCAAAAAAAGTAACATAAAACGGAAGAGAACTGAAAGGACTATTGCTGATTGCAGTCAATGTCCCGGAATAATATAACTATTCTCACTCAGAAAACTCGGTTATTGTTATGTAAGCGGAATAAGACATATCTCTATATTCCATCATTTCAGTATGGCAAAGAGGTTTCTTTTCTACCGTTGTCTATGAGCTGCATAAGAGGAAGCGCTCTTGGTCGCATTTGATACCTATGGAAAAGTAATTACAGTACATTGACCTAAGAGGTGTTGCTGGGTGAAAGCACTTCGGAGCAGTTTGTTATCATTTGTATTCACTCTACCGATTGGAGAGGTGCGCTTGTAATCCACTCCCCCCCCTTCAGTTTCCCTTTTAGAGTGTGATATTTTGCTGAGACACCAACATATATGAAACGGAATATAATAAATTATTACTTTCAACTGTGCATCAGGATCCTGATTATGCCTCTTTTTTGCCTGCTGTGCATCAGCTCAAAGGGATGGGCGGATGAGCCACAAAAGCTTAGCATAGTAATCACGGGTATAAAGGGTGATGTGCTGGCAAATGTTGAGACTTCCCTCAGTATCAACAATGCGCTGAAAGAGCAGCAAGTTGGTTTGCTGGAAAATTTCAAGATTGGAGACCAGGAGAAAAAACCGGATCTGTCCGAAACAACAATCCGGCGGTTACATCGTTTGGCAGCGGAAGAAATTCGTCAGGCGATGCAGCCCTTTGGGTATTATGAACCTAAAATCGATGCAGACCTCCAAAAGGTAAACGGCGTGTGGCAGGCTGCCTACAGGATAGAGCGTGGGCCCCCAACGATATTGGAAGGTATGGAGATTCGGGTAAACGGGGAAGGTGAGCATGAAGAGTCGGTGAGGGATGTGCTGGCCTCGACAGAACTTATCTCCGGACAGATACTGGATCATCGTAAATACGAGCAGACCAAGAGCCAACTCTCGGATGCCCTCTATAACGCCGGTTACATTGATGCAAAATTCACTCGGAGTGAAATAAAAGTCTATCTGCCAACACAGAAGGCAGATATCTATCTGATTATGGAGTCAGGTCCACGATTTGAATATGGCCCAATCACCATTGAGCAGGACATTTTGCGCCCTGAGTTTGTTAATCGATTCGCAAAGATCAAACAAGGTGATCGGTTTGACACCGGTAAGTTGATCGATTTGCAGCTTGCTCTTATCGACAGCAATTATTTCAGTCAGGTTGAGATCCTCGCAGAGCGGGAGAAGGCAGTTGACAACGAGATACCGGTAGTTGTCAAAACTGAACCTAAAAAACCTCGGCGTTACACCACTGGTCTTGGATTCGGTACGGATACCGGCCCACGTGTCAGTGCGGGAGCGGAGCTGCGTCGGCTCAATCGGCGGGGACATAAAATGCGTTTTGATATTCGGGTATCGGCAATTGAGCAATCGATCAGCGGTCAATACCTGGTGCCGATCAAAAATATTGTTACAGATAGCCTCGCCTTTACAGCTTCGACATCGCGAGAGCAGGTGGGTGATATCGATACGGACCAGTTCAAACTCGGGACCAGTCTCAATGAAAGCTGGTTAGGATTCAGGCGCCGACTCTATCTCAGTCTGGAAAGAGAAAATTTTGATATCGGCAACGGCACGCAAACCTCGACTCTGTTGACTCCGGGTGTTCAGCTGTCGCGGAAATATGCCGATGATCCGTTGTTCCCGCTTAAGGGCTACAGTGTGACGTTCGATATACATGGTGGCCTTGAGAGTCCATTGACAGAGGTGACATTTCTCAGCACCAATATCGGCGCCCGCGCAGTGCTGCCTCTTACAGAGCGTAGCCGTTTGCTGGTGCGGGGCGAACTTGGTGCGATTCAGGCCGGAACATTCTCCGATTTGCCGCCTTCTCAGCGATTCTTTGCCGGTGGTGACCAGAGCGTTCGAGGCTATGGGTATCAGGATCTCAGTCCCCAAAATAGTGCTGGTGATGCTATAGGTGGGCAATACCTCGCGGTTGCAAGTATAGAAGCAGATTATCTTTTCTATAAAAATTTTGGTGCGGCGGCATTTTTCGATGCCGGTAATGCAACCGACGATTTTATGGCCAGCCTCAAAAAGGGGGTAGGTGTTGGTCTTCGCTATCGTTCACCGGTCGGAATGATCCGATTTGACGTTGCTCGCCCGCTGGATGATTCTGCTGACAGTTTTCGTGTGCATATAAGTATCGGAGCTGACTTATGAAGCGGTTGCCTGCTCTCTTTTTTGCTGTCTCGGTCTCACTGGTTGCGGTGTTGATCCCGACGCTGGTGTATGTTGTTATCTTTATTGTTGCCACCGAGAGCGGAACCCAGTTTGCCTGGCGGCACGTTCGGGGTTTATTGCCGGATACATTTGAAATTACTGCATTGGATGGTCGTCTCGCCGGTCCACTTGATGTCAAAGGTCTCAAGGTCAGGACCGAAACATTTCAACTTGAACTTGATAATTTTGAGCTGGAGTGGATGCCCTCAGCGCTGGTTCGAGGCATGTTGGATATTGAGAAGATCACGGTTGACGGTGTGCGGTATGTCCAACTGGAACCAGCCGCTCCAATACCCGAAGAAGAACCAGCACCCATCACGCTTCCACAGGAGATCGAACTGCCTCTTGATGTGAAACTTGGTAGAGTGAGTCTGGGCAACTTTGAGTTTTTTTCTCAGCCGGGTGCAGAGCCTTTTGTTATCAATTCTGCTTCATTAACAGCCACTTCGAGTAAACATCGGATAGATATTTTGAGCTTGAAGATTGACTCTCCTCTCTTTGGGGTTGAAGGTACTTCGAGTCTGATGCTGACCCGTGACTATCGTCTGGAAGGAGAACTTCGCTGGCGGATTCCCGTGCCGGAGTACCCTGTCGCAATTGGGCACACTGTATATACTGGCAGTCTTCGCGAAATGACCATCAGGCAGACTATTGCCAAACCGTATGACATGCGGGCTGAACTGATGCTCAGGGATCTATTGGGTAATCTGACGTTTGAAGCTGATGCAGATCTGAATCCGCTCAATCTGCAGAGCCTGAACAAAGACTTGCCGCCGATTACCGTGCAGGTTGCGGTCACAGGTAAGGGAAATCCGGACGACATTGGTTTTCATCTCACCGGCTGGGCCGACGACCCGGATCTGGGAAAGGTTAATGCTGAACTGGGTGGTGGATTCAAATCTCAGACGGTTAGTATAGATGCGCTCAAAATCACGATCCCGGACCAACCTGCCCAGGTAAGGGCAAGCGGTCAGGTTGCAGTAACCGGGGACCCGGAGCTGGATATTGCAGTGGACTGGCAGCAGCTTCAGTGGCCGCTCACAGAAGAACCCATAATCACCAGTCCCCGTGGGACGATAGAGCTGACGGGCACACCAGAAAATCTGCTTGCCGGTCTTGATATTGAAGTCGGTGATGCAGGCAGGATCGAGGGTAAAGCCAAAAGGGAAAACCAGGTCATTGACATAGTACTGGACTGGCGCGATTTGCAATGGCCCTTGCAACAGCCGGAGATAAAAAGTCTCAAAGGGCATGTCGCAGTGGCCGGTACCGTTGATGACTATTCGCTCGACATGCAGGCAAACGTCATGGTGCCGGATCAGACAGATGCTGAGCTCCTGGTAATGGGGCAGGGCAGCCTGGAAGGGCTCAACCTGTCACGAGTCGCTATACGTGCTCTTGAGGGCAAACTCGAAGGCAAGGCCGGGCTCAATTGGAAGCCTGAGCTAAAAGGCGATGTCGATCTGGTTGGACGGGGGCTGAATCCTGGACTGATACTGAAAGACTGGCCGGGCAAGCTTGATGTCGCTTTGCATGCACAGGGGAGCATTATAAACGATCAACCTAGCCTCCAATTGCAGCAACTCACGGCGCAGGGTCAGCTTCGCGGGTATGAGTTGTCACTCGCTGCAGCGGGTGCCTATGAAAGAAAACTCATGATGGTGAAACGTTTTGCACTTTCTTCCGGTTCGACAAAACTCGAAGCCAGCGGCAAGATAAGTGACACCCTTGACGTCAGTTGGCTGGTTCGCAGCCAGGATCTGGGCACGATATTGCCGAATGCCAGTGGTCGCATCAATGGTAAAGGCACGCTAGCCGGACCAACCAAACGTCCCCGGGTTGCAGCCGAACTGACAGCAGAAGAGGTGGGTTATTCCGATTACAGCCTGAAATTTCTGAATCTTGATGCCGATGTTGATTTGACTGGAAAAGACCAGTCGCGGTTGTCGCTTACTCTGCAGGAGGGCAGGGCAGCAGGTATCGAACTCCGAAATATTGCAGTAAACGGTCAGGGGGACCCCGGTACCCATGTATTCACCCTGGCAGCTGATACCGATAGTGGTCAGGCCGATATTGCCCTGCAGGGGAAACTTGAAAATCCCTGGCAACAGGATATGGTCTGGGACTTCAGGCTTAATCAAGCCAGGCTCAAGTACCCCGATCTGGATGGCTGGGTGTTGCAGGCACCTTCTTCGGGAAGTATTGCCGCTGAAAAAATGCAACTTTCCAGGAGCTGCTGGCAATCGGGAGAGGCCCTCCTGTGTCTGAATGGACAAAAAGCAGCAGAAGAAATGCAGGCCGAATTTGACTTAAGGGGCCTGCCTTTTTCGTATTTTTCCAATTTCCTGCCTCCAGATATGAGGGTTCAGGGCGGTCTCAGTGGAAGCGGAGCATTTAGTCAATCCGGGAGCAAAGATCCCTCCGTCACTGTCGAGCTCAAGACAACCAGTGTTCGTCTGCTGAGTCGGGATTCAAATGAAAAACAGCAGAAAGAAGCCACGATTATTGAATTTCAGCCGGGTGATATTCATCTGCAAATGCAACGGGGCGGACTGCAGGCCGGCCTGAAATTACCATTGTCGGCGACCGATGGCATTCAGCTGCAGGCTGCAATTTCTCAAGGACAGGGACCATTGATCAAACGGCCATTGAATGGGCAGATCACAACAAAAATCGAGGACCTGGATTTTATCGCAGATTTGATTCCTGAAGTTCAGGATCTTGCGGGCAGCCTGAATGGCAGAATGCTCCTTACAGGAAGCCTGGAAAAGCCGGTGTTAAACGGCCGCATAACGATGATTGATGGTATCGCCCAACTCGAACGTCCCGGCCTGCACCTGAAGGATATCCGGGTCGAGCTCACCGGGGAAGGAGTGCGCGGCATCCGGTTGGCAGCCTCTGCACGTTCTGGAGAGGGAAGGTTGAATATAGACGGTACCGCCGATCTACAGGGCAAGGCTACCATCGCTGATATAAATGTAAAAGGGGAAAATTTCAGGTTGGTCGATACACTTGAAGCACAAGTCGATTCTTCGCCTGACCTCACCATTGCCCTGCGTGAGAACCGGATCGATGTAGGAGGTGAAGTAGTGATACCCAGCGCAAAAATCAAGTTGAAAACACTTCCTGAATCGGCAGTCAAAGCATCTGCTGATCAGGTGATTATCAGGTCAGAGGAACAGGAAAAAACAGACGATACCGCAGGCCGTGAGATATACACCCGCGTACGGATTGTTCTGGGGGAAGGAGTGAGCTTTGAGGGATTCGGGCTCAATGCACGTATTGAAGGCAATATCCTTGCCGTCGATAAACCCGGTGAACCCACCACGGGCAGCGGTGAGTTAAAGATAGTTGACGGGGAATACAGGGCGTATGGGCAGGGACTGGTGATTGAAAAAGGTCGAATCCTTTTTGCCGGTGGACCTATCGATCAACCGGGACTCGATGTGCGGGCAGTTCGTCGGCCAGAAAAGGACATTGAGGTCGGTGTGCGGGTGAGGGGGAATCTCAGGCAGCCAAGCTTTACCTTGTTTTCCAATCCATCGATGACCCAGGGAAATCAACTCTCATACCTGGTACTTGGCCGACCACTGAGTGGGGCCTCCGGCAGTGAAGGCTCGGCCATGAGTCGGGCTGCCCTGGCACTTGGACTAAAGGGCGGGAATGCCGTCGCAGAAAAAATCGGCGGCAAACTGGGGTTGGATCAGTTCGGAATAGACCCGGGCGAGGCCGGTTCAAATACCAGTCCGGAGCAGGCATCTTTTGTGGTTGGAAAATATCTGTCACCCAAGCTGTATGTCAGCTACGGCTTGGGTTTGTTTGATCCGGTTTCCACCCTTCGGTTGCAGTATGCAATCAGCAGTCGCTGGGAACTCGTGACGGAATCCTCGGATTCAGCTACCGGTGGGGATATTATTTATACCATTGAAACAGGCAAATAAGGGTTCTAAAATTAATTTTATAATTTTATCGTTTGCAGCGTGATATAAATCTAAAAATTTGTATAATGTGAGCAAGTTGTATGTAAAAATAGTTAGGTATTTCTGCTGGTGATAAATATTGACACGATTGAAAAAGAATAGTGACACGCTTAACTCTTTAAAAAAATTATTATTTTTCAATATCTTGTTTTTTTGCACACGAAAAAACACATCCTGATGGCGCAGGTTTATGTTATCTGATAGCTTATTAATATAAGCTGTGCCAGAGAACATGAACAATTATCTAGTGTTTTTATATAATATTATAATGTGGCAGGGTATAATTGATAAAAATCAATTATCACCGAAAAAAACAATCTCTATTTATGTTTCTTCTGCACTCTTGTAGAGTTAGGGTGTGTATTTGATGAGTGAATGGGGCCTGTCTCCTGAAAGAATCAGACGCGAACGCTTTATATCTCCTTGTGAATTTTGATAATGTAAACCTGCGTGGCTTTATTGAGAGTATCGGCACAGCTACCATTATTTTTGATCCCGATGCGGTGGTGATTGCCTGCAACAGTGCGTCTGAAAAGCTGTTTGGTCGACCGGACGGGGGACTTGTCGGCCGCAGACTGACTGAACTTGACCTTTATATTGTCAACAGTGACGGCACTTTTGAACAAAGTGATGTCTTTCCCATTAATAAAATTGCATCGGGAGAAAAAGAAGTCGTGCAGTTTGATTTCGGCCTGCATTTCTCACCGCTTGAGCAGTCAGAGTGGCTCCGGGCATCCTTAAAACCGAGCCTGGCTGAAAATGGAGAATCCTCCTTTCTTGTGTTCAGCCTGGACCCAATCACCGATCTGGTCTCGGCAAAAATCACCAATACACAGGTTTTTCAGGCAAAAAGTGAGTGGGAGGCGACAGTAGACGCCTTGCCGGATATTGTCACGATTCAGGATCTGGAGATGCGCATAATCAGGGCAAACAAAGTGGCCCATGATTTATTCGGGCATAGGCTTGGTGAACTCAAAGGCAAGAAGTGTTATGAGGTTTTTCATAATATTCAATCTCCCTGCAGAGACTGCCCGGTGGAACGGACAAGAAAGGATAATTGTCCCCATACCGGACCAATTTTCAACAAAGTTTTAGGCAGGACCTTTAGCTTATCGTCTTTTCCTGTTTTTGATCAGAACGGTAATATGCAGCAGCTGGTTCAGGTTGCACGGGATGTAACGCAGTATCTGCGCAATGAATCCGAAAAAAATCGGTTGATGGCAGCTATTGAACAGGTTTCGGAGTCAGTGGTCATCACAGGCAGCAGTGGTGAGATTCAGTATGTCAACGAGACGTTTGAGGAAACCACCGGCTACAGTCGGGATGAAGCGATCGGCAGAAACACTAATATCTTAAAAAGCGGTGCCCATGACCGGCAGTTCTATGAGTCGATGTGGACGACTCTGCTTAACAAGGATGTATGGCGGGGTAGGCTGACCAACAGGAGAAAAAACGGCACCGTATTCAAAGAAAATACGACTATTTCTCCAGTGCTGGACAATTCCGGGGCAATCATAAATTTTGTTGCGCTGAAGCGGGATGTGACCCGGGAGGAACTCCTTGAGATGCAGCTTCATCAGGGGATGAAGATGGAGGCTCTGGGAACACTTGCTGGGGGGATTGCTCATGACTTCAACAATATACTTTCTTCTATAATTGGGTATGGGGAAATTGCCAAAGGCCATCTGGCAGCGGACCATCCGGCTCGAAAGGAGTTAGAGCAGGTGATTGCCGGAGGAGACCGGGCGGTTGATCTGGTCCGGCAGATCCTTGCTTTTAGCCGGCGCGATAATTCCGCTCATTTCCAGCTGATTAGTTTGCAGCATGTTATCAATGACGTCATTAAGCTGCTTCGACCGATCTTGCCGGCGACAATTGAATTACGGCACGAGATAGATAATTCCTGTCCTACAATTTTTGCCGATCACAGTCAGTTGTATCAGGTAGTTATGAATCTTTGCACCAACGCCAGACAATCTATTGGAGACGATCATGGTCGAATAACGATAAAACTCAGAGTGATGGAAACGACGGAGGGAATTGTCGGTAGTCAACTGATGAACAGAGGGGCGGAAGTGATTCTCGATCTTGAGGTGAGCGATAACGGAAGGGGAATTGACGAGGAAAAACTGGAGAAAATCTTCGATCCTTTTTACACCACCAAGAAAAAGGAGCAGGGTACCGGATTGGGGCTTGCGGTTGTCCATGGTATCATACAAAAGCATAAAGGCGAAATACGTGTAAGCAGCACTGTCGGGGTGGGAACAACTTTTCATATCTATCTGGCCGCTGACGGTCGTGAGGTGGTTGGTCGGAGAGCAATGAAAAAGGCGGATTCGGGTGGCAACGAAAGAATTATGGTCATTGATGATGAGGTCGCTGTTTCCGAGATGTTGCGGACAATTCTCCAGGATGTGGGATATAGTGTGATAACATATAACAGCAGTATCGATGCGGTGAAGAAATTTCGCATGGATCCCTATTGTTGTGATCTGGTAATCACCGATTTGACTATGCCTGATATGACCGGTGCCGAACTCGCACGTGAATTTCTGGGGCAGCGTCCGGAAATCCCTATCATTATCCTTACCGGATATAGTGAGGCCTGCGACAGAAATCGTGCAAAACAGTTAGGGGTTAAGGAATATTTACAGAAACCCATGAAAAAGGAAGAATTGTATCGCGTTATTCGAAAGGTGTTGGAAAATGGCTAGGATATTAATTGTTGATGATGATCCTGCTTTGGCTGAAATGCTGGTCCAGCAACTGACGGCCGGCGATCATGATGCTGTGTCGGCTTCCACGCTGGCAGCCGGACTTGCTCTTTTGCAGCAGACACCATTTGATATTGTTCTGCTTGATGTCCAACTGCCGGACGGGAATGGATTAGAATATATTCCCACCATTACTGTCTCAGCTTCACAGCCCGAAGTTATCATTATTACCGGCCAGGGTGAGGCGGATGGAGCTGAAAAGGCAGTAGTCAGCGGTGCCTGGAGCTATATCGAGAAACCCTATGTTATCAGAGAACTCTCTCTGCAGTTAACTCGTGTCCTGCAGTATAGAAAGGAGAAACAGAAGGTTACAACAATTCCTGTTTCATTGAAGCGGGATGCAATAATTGGCAACAGTCCGGCTATCAGAAAATGCCTGGACCGGCTTGCCCGTGCAGCCTCAACGGATGTAAGTGTTCTGGTGACCGGCTCCACCGGTACCGGTAAGGAGCTTTTTGCCAGAGCCATTCATGAAAACAGCGATCGGGCTGATAAAAATTTTGTTGTTGTTGATTGCGCATCTCTTCCGGAGACTCTCATTGAGAGCACTCTGTTTGGCCATGTCAAAGGGGCATTTACTAATGCCGACTCCACACAGGACGGCCTCGTCAAGCATGCCCATGGCGGAACTCTATTTCTGGATGAAGTGGGGGAACTGCCCCTTGGAATTCAGAAAACGTTTTTACGTCTCCTTCAGGAGCATGAGTACAGGCCGGTTGGGTCAACGAAACAAATGTACAGTGACTTTCGAATTGTTGCTGCCACAAACAGGGATTTAAACAAGTGTGTGGAAGACGGCACATTTAGAAATGATTTGCTGTTTCGCCTTCAGGCCTATTGCATTGCATTGCCTGATCTGAAATCAAGGCCGGAGGATGTTCATGACCTTGTTCTCCATTTCACATCCAAACTCTGTAGTCGTTATGGGTTGGAGATTAAAGGTGTCGCCGGTGATTTTACAGAGGCGCTTCTCAGTTATGACTGGCCGGGAAATGTACGGGAATTGTTTCAGACTCTGGAGCAGGTATTTACTAATCCGCTTTTGGGACCAACCTGTTTTGCCATCCATCTCCCTGAATTTTTCAGGGTGCGGCAGGCTCGGGCGGGGGTAAAACCGAGAAGCTCTTTTTCGGAAGAGGAGCGAGGAAGAGTTCTACCAACTTGGTCTGACTACAAAAAAAGATATGAACGCGAATATTTTCTACGTCTTTTGCACGTTGCCGGTGGTAATGTGACCGAAGCCGCCAGGATTTCCGGAATTTCCCGGACCCGCCTGTATCAGTTTATTGATAAATACAGAGACTCTCTCACCTGAAACGTGGCTGCTGTGCAACCACTCTTCATTATGTAAACAAAAGTTAACACTTCAACTTTTGTTTACATAATTTGTTTTTCGCTGTTTTGTCCTTCTCGCTTCTTTCCATAGTAACATTCTGAAAATATACAGATAATTTCCAACTTGGAAAAACAATAGTTTTGGCATGTATCGTGCTAGCCTAATTGAATAGTGTTGTGCTGTTTCAGAGTGTTCACATTCACTTTTTAGGGATTTGGCAAGAGCATGAGAACTTTTTTCTATTCGGTAAAGAAATCAAATTGTGGTGAACGATGTCACTGGCAGGTTTGTTCACAAAAATATCTGTCTCGATTGAGGGCGATGCAGGGACTGGAGAATATTCACACTCTTTTCGGGGAAATATTTTATCGCTCCCCTCCCTTGGATACAACTCCCAGAAATGGGGATATTATCATCCTGTATGCTGAAAGTGCCAAAGAGCTCGATGTTATGATTGCAGCCAGGGATGGTTTCGATGGTTTGAGAAGAATTCTGGTTGTGGCAGATCCAATGGGTGTCGATGGTCAGAAATACCATCTGCTCGCCCCGAGATTTATAACCCAAGCCCAGAGAAATGTTGGTGAGCTGGAAGCTGTGGTCAGAAAAATGAAAAGAAACGGCCAATGATTTTATAAAAAGGGAATGGCGATGGCACAGGAACAGTTGTTTGCATCTTTTTTACTCGATAAGTCGCAAGGGTTGGAGATTGCTCTGAGGGCAGAAAGTGTATCGGAGGCTACACCGATAAACGGAACAATACGACAGCTGCCGGCAAGCCTTGATTTCGTCGAAGGGATTATGCATCTGCGAGACGATGTCATTCCAATCATTAATCTGAAAAAACGGCTCGGACTGGTTGAACAGAAGTACGCAAAAGGTGCGATGGTAGCCGTGGTGAAGCTCTTTCATCGTAATTATGGATTGCTCTTTGACGATATTAATGAAGTGTTCGCTGCAAGCGTGACCGATATTCAGAAGGTGGATGGTGCACTGCAGACAGAGGATAAGATTATCTCAGCACTTATCCAAAGGGAAAAGGGTGTAAGGACTATTGAACTCCTCGATCTCAACAACCTTTTTATCGGACATTCCCCCGGGCTGCAGAAGGTTGGAGAAACACTGCCGCAGGGTGAACCACACGATCAGAAGGAAAAAACATATGTACGGTATGTCGTTTTTAATTTCGCGGGCCAGTCTTTTGGTCTGCCGGTGGAGTGCACCCAGGAAATAACCTTTTTCGAAGCACTTAAGCCTACGTATCAAAAAGAGGATGACAAAGAAAAGAGGCCAGTGAGCGGTTCCCTTGAGGATATCTTCAGTCATGGTGATATCGATGGCACTCTGACACTCAGGGGACGCACTATTCCGGTGTTGCATGCCGGAAGGATTCTCTCTGGTGTCAGTCCCTCCACTGATGAGAATATCGGGGAGGATACCAGGATCGTTGTTCTGACCAAAGACGGTTGCTCAGTGGGTGTTGTGGTTGAGGCGGTGACGACTATTGAGGCAATTCCGGAAGATGAAATTCTGTCCATGGGGCTTTGTCGGAATGCATCTGTTACCGGAGTATACCAGAAAGCTGAAGGACAGAATATCATGTTGCTGAATATGGAAAGCCTGGTTTGTGACCGCATGGACGAGCTCAAAGCCATGGGTCGATTGGCCTGCGAGGTTGAAACGGCAAAAAATGAGACAGGCTCACCGGTGACCGGCTCAAATCATGTTCTTACCGAGAACTGCTATCTCGTATTCGGTATCGGCCGAAATATGGCGCTGCAATTGAAGGATGTTCAGGAAATTATTGAAAGAGCAGGAGTGATGGGCATCCCCGGAGGCAGTGGCGTCAGTCGTGGTGTTATCAACCTGAGGGGTGCGGTTGTCCCTGTTTTGAATCTACGAGAATTTTATGGATACAAAAAAGGCACATCCAGTCCGGTAGAGCAAAAACTTATAATTTGCAGGACCGAATCCAGGGTTGTGGCGCTGGAGGTCGACAATATTGTCACCATCTACAAGCAGGAACAGTATCAGAATACCGCATCACTCAGACCGGATTTGACCAAAAAAGAGGATACCCTTGACAGACTTATAGTTTTCGATGGCGGAACCGGTAAAAAAGAACATGTCCTGGTTGTCAATATTGATAATCTTATCCGTAATCACCTGGACATGGCTGCAACCTGAAGAAGAGAAAATTTTTAATGGCTAAGACCGTTTATTAAAATATGGAAGAGAGGTGGGAGATGCAGAAGATGGAAAAAACAAAAGTCGGTGAGCAGGACATGTCATGTTTAAATTTACTTATGGAGCCGAGCTTTATCGTTGATGAGAAAAAGGTCGTCACCTGGACGAATCAAACCTTCCTGGATCAATTTAGTCTCAGTGCTGAAGATGTTTTCAATAAAATGACCTGTGAAGAGACGTGTCCCACCCAACTGTGCGGGACAAAGGATTGTCCTGTTGATAAATCCCGGAGAATTAATAAGCCTGTTACGGCCGAGGTGGTCTACCAGGGCGGTAAAGATGGTTTGATGTTTTTTACCAGCAATGCCGTTCCGATGAATGGAGGCACCGATACCTTTGTGAAGATGAGCGATATCAGTTCGCTGAAAAAGACCGAGGCCCGACTGCGGCAGCTGTCAACGGATCTTGATGTCATTCCCACTCCCATCATGGAAATTGACACCAAGTTTACCATCACCTTTATGAATCCCTCCGGAGCCGCCGTAGCCGGGCTGACGGTTGACGAAGTCGTCGGCAGAAAATGCTACGATCTGTTTAAAACGCCCCACTGCAAGACGGAAAAATGTGCCTGTGCGCGGGCAATGAAAACCGATTCCGTGGTGACCGAGCAGACCATAGCCAGGCCACAGGATGGTGTTATTGTCCCAATTAAATACACGGGTGCACCGATCAAGGATGCCAAAGGGAACATCACAGGTGCCCTTGAGTATATTCTCGATATGACCGATGAAGTAAAGCAGAAGCAGATGGCGGATGAGAAGATCGAAAATCTCAACACCCTGCCAACGCCGGTTCTGGCCATTGATACAGATTACTCTATTACCTTTATCAACCCGGCCGGGGCATCGGTCCTTGGGACGACGCCGGACGAGGTTGTTGGTAAAAAATGTTTCGATCTCTTTAAAACACCCCACTGCAAAACGGAGAAATGTGCCTGCAGCAGAGCAATGAGAACCGATTCTGTAGTGACTGAGCAGACTATTGCCCGGCCGGCTGAAGGGGTTATTATCCCTATCAAGTACACCGGGGCGCCGATCAAGGACGCGAAAGGTAATATCAAAGGTGCGCTGGAGTATGTACTCGACATGACCGACGAGGTCAGGCAGAAGCAGGCGGCGGATGAGAAGATCGA
>JBARUU010000028.1:0-64559 GCA_049645925.1 Desulforhopalus sp. | reverse complement strand
TACAAAAATGGGAAGTTGGGTTCAGGAACCCAACTTCCCATTTGATATTATTATACCAGTTTATGACATATTACAACAATAGCAATCTCTACTTCTCAAGTTTTACCGCACAGACCTTTGCTTCCATGATCTTACAAACCGGATCCATAGCATTATTGGTAAGCAGATTTGCCGCGGCCTCAGTATAATGGAACGGAATGAAGACAACATTTGGTGGAACAATTGTGCTTACTCTGGCCTTCAGACTGATCTTACCTCGCCGAGAACTGACTTTAAGCTTGGCTCCATCAACCACGCCAAGCTTGTCAGCATCCACCGGATTAATTTCCACAAAAGCTTCCGGTGCAATTGCATTGAGACCTGTGGATCTTCTGGTCATAGTTCCAGTATGGTAATGGAAAAGCTCACGACCGGTGGTGAGCACATAAGGATACTCCTCATCCGGTAATTCGTCTGATTTCACATAAGGTACCTCCCAGAAAAGAGCTTTACCGTTTTCTGTGCCGAAACTTTCTTTATGTAGGAACTTGGTTCCCGGATGGTCCTTATCCGGGCATGGCCATTGCAGCCCATCACCATCAAGGCGTTTATAGTTCATGCCGGCCAGCGCGGGCCATAGTCCTGCAACTTCATCAAATACAGCCGAAGCATCTGGCAGCTCTTCCAGGTTACCCTCGCCCATTACCCGCTTATAAACCTGATCGATGATATCAAGGTCGGACCTGGCCTGGCCTGGAGGATTAATTGCCTTGCGCACTCGCTGTACCCGACGCTCGGAACAGGTAAAGGTACCCTCTTTTTCCGCAAAAGAAGCACCCGGGAGTACAACATCAGCGAGTTTTGCCGTCTCGGTCATAAAGATATCCTGTACCACCAGGAATTCGAGGCATTTAAAGGCTTCAACCGAATGGGTGGTATTGGGGTCGGACAGAGCCGGGTTTTCACCGAAGATATAGAGGCCTTTTAGGGTGCCGTCGATCATCTGAGTAGTCATAACCGAAGCGGGTGTTCCGATCTTATCAGACAAAACCTTGCCCCAGGCCTTCTCAAACTTTTCTTTTACTGCCGGGACGTCAACCTTCTGATAGCCAGGGTAAACATTAGGCAGGCTGCCCATGTCACAGGCCCCCTGAACGTTGTTCTGGCCTCGAAGCGGATTGACCCCGGCACCATGCTTGCCGAGGTTCCCTGTCATCATCGCCAGGTTAGCAATAGCGAGAACGTTGTTGGTCCCCATTACATGCTGGGTGATACCCATGGCATAATAAATACCTGCACTTCCTGCTGAGCCATAAATTCTTGCCGCTTTGATGATATCTGCCGCAGGAACGCCGGTGACTTCTTCCCCGAATTCCGGAGTAAATGACTTTAACGATTTTGCAAAAGCTCCGTAATTCTCAGTTCTTTCTTTAATGAAAGATTTATCATCAAGCCCTTCCTTAAAAATCACATGGGCGATTGCATTGAGAAGAACCGTGTCGGTACCCGGACGTTGACGCAACCATAGGGTTGCAAACTTCACCAGAGGAATTTTTCTTGGATCGGCAACTATCAGCTGGGCACCTTTTGCCACAGCCTCTTTCATCTTTAGTGCTATAATGGGATGGTTCTCTGTGGTATTTGAACCGATGACCAGCATTGCATCAGTATCGACAATCTCATCGACAGAATTGGTCATTGCCCCTGAACCGAATTTTGTGGCCAGCCCGGACACAGTGGCACTGTGTCAGTAGCGAGCACAGTGATCGATATTATTGGTACCCAATCCCGCACGAAACAGCTTCTGGAACAGGTAGTTTTCTTCGTTGGTGCATCTGGCAGAACTGAGCCCTCCGACACTGTCAGGACCATTTTTCTCTACAATTTCTCCGAGTTTGGATGCGACCAGATCAAGCGCCTCTTCCCAGGTCGCTCGTTCCAATTCTCCACCCTTTTCCTTTCGGACCATGGGCCATTTCAATCGCTCAGAGCTATTAATAAAGTCGAAGCCGAACCGTCCTTTCGCACAGAGCCAGCCGTTGTTGTGATTACCTGCAGAAGAACCGACCCGTATCACCTGATCTCCATGGGTTGAGAGGGTAATATTGCAACCGCACCCACAATAGGGACAGGTCGTATCTGTTGTCTTTACTCCTTCCATCCGAGCTTTACCTTGCCATACAGCACCTGAGAGAGCTCCGGTGGGACAGACAGAGACGCACTGGCCACAGAATTCACAATCAAGAGTATTACCAAAAGGTGGAATGACTTTAGCTTCAAACCCGCGCTCTGAAAAACCGATGGCACCAACCCCCTGAACCTCTTCACAGACCCTTACACAGAGGCCGCAGAGAACACATTTATTCTGTTGCCTAATAACAAAAGGGTTGGTGTCAATACGGTGATGATCCCTCATTTCGCCTTTAAAGCGATTGTCACGAATGCCATACTGATAAGCAAGTTCCTGCAGAGTACAGTCACCTGTTCCTATACAGGTCATACAATCATTCGGGTGATCAGAAAGCAACAACTCTACTACCGTTTTTCGCAAACGGTAGAGTTTTGCACTCTGCGTTTTAACGATCATCTCATTTGTTGCAGGAGTAGTACAGGCAGTTACCGGTTTAACCATCCCGGCTATCTCAACGATACAGAGCCTGCAAGCGCCAAAGGGCTTTATGCGATCATCGTGACAAAGAGTGGGAATGACTATTCCTGCTGTTTTAGCAGCCTCAAGAACCGTTGTTCCCTCGGCAACTTCAATATCTTTACCATCTATCGTTACATTCATCATCGTCACTACTCCTTTAACACGGCACTGAATTTACAAGCATCAAAACAGGCGCCACACTGGATACAGGTTGCATTGTCAATTTTATGGGGTTTCTTTTTCTCTCCCGTAACAGCATTGACAGAACAGGCCCGGAGGCACATACCGCAACCGACACACATATCTTCACGGATAAAGAAGGTCAGCAGTTTGCTACAGACTTTTGCAGGACATTTCTTCTGGTTGATATGTGCTTCATACTCAGGTCGAAAATACTTGATTGTGCTGAGAACCGGATTCGGTGCCGACATCCCCAAACCACACAGGCTTGAATCACGAACGTCTTCTGCCAGTTCCTGGAGAAGTTCGATATCCCCCTTCTTCCCCTCTCCATCGACAATCCTGGTGAGAATCTCCAGGAGTCTTTTAGTGCCAAGCCGACATGGTACGCATTTACCACAGGACTCGGCCTGGGTGAACTCAAGGAAAAATTTGGAGATATTAACCATACAGTCCGTCTCATCGAGAACAAGCATACCTCCTGAGCCCATCATCGAGCCAATTGATGCCAAGCCCTCGTAATCTACCGGCAAGTCAATATGTTGCTGAGGTATACAGCCGCCGGATGGCCCACCGGTTTGCACCGCTTTGAACAGCCTGTCACCTTCAATACCGCCACCGATCTTATAAATGATGTCTTTTAAGGGCATTCCCATTGGAATTTCGATAAGTCCAGTGTTTCTTATCTTGCCGGTCAGGGCGATAACTTTGGTTCCCTTACTCTTCTCCGACCCTATGGAGGCATACCACCCGGCACCTTTGATCAGGATCTGGGGAATATTTGCAAAGGTTTCAACGTTGTTGATGATGGTCGGTTTGCCCCAGAGCCCCTTGTTGGCAGGAAACGGTGGTTTAGCCCTCGGCATGCCCCGCTCTCCTTCAATGGAGGCTATAAGAGCAGTTTCTTCACCACAGACGAAAGCACCTGCGCCAAGCTTTACTTTGAGTTCAAAATTAAAATCTGAACCGAAAAGCTTGTCACCCAGGAACCCTCTGGCTTTTGCATCGGCCAGCGCCCTGTTCAACCTGTCAACAGCTAAAGGATACTCAGCCCTGATATAGATGTAACCGACCGAGGCACCAATTGCATAAGCACCTATGATCATCCCTTCAATTGCAGCGTGTGGATTTCCTTCGATGATCGAACGATCCATAAAGGCACCGGGATCACCCTCGTCCGCATTACAGATTATGTAATATTGATCTGACTCATTGGCAGCACAGAAGCTCCACTTCAAACCGGTGGGAAAACCACCGCCACCGCGCCCCCGAAGGCCGGATTCTGTGATGGTAGAGATCACATCCTCAGGCCGCATTGTGATGAGTACCTTCTCTGCTGCCTTGTATCCGCCAACACCTATGTACTCATCGATTGATTCGGGATCAATTTTACCAAGATCCGCCAGAACAATTTTGGTCTGATTTTCGTGAAAAGTATGATAGTCCTCCCCCACCAGCCATTCTTTTACCGGCCTGCCCCCAAGGACATGATCCTTGACGAGCCTTGGCACCATATCCGCCTGAATATATTGATAGGTAGAGACATTATCATCGATTGTTACATCGACGAGTACATCTCTGGCGCAGAAACCTCGGCAACCCACTTTGTGCAGCCTGCAATTCTCCTTTACGGTAGCATTTTCTACTCCTGCTGTTTCAAATTCAGAAATGAACGCTTCCATAACCTGGTCGCCGCCGGCAGCTATGCCTCCTGTACCCATGCATACGTTAACAATCACTTCGCTGTTCATGGTCTATTCCTTATATTCTTTGAGACTCTTCACCATGCTGGCAGGTGTAACCTTTCCAAGCACTTTTTCGTTGACCAGGACAACTGGTGCAATGCTGCAGGCTCCAACGCAGTTGACACGTTCCAGAGTGAACTGTTTATCGCTTGTGGTATCCTGATCTTCTTTCAGTTTGAGGTCTTCCTGGATTTTAGAAATAATTCGAGGAGCGCCTTTTACATGACATACCGTGCCCGAGCAAACCGTTACTATATTTTTCCCTCGTGGAACAAGGTGAAATTGCGAATAAAAGGTAATGACCCCATAAAATTTCGAGGATGGGATGTCGGTTCTTTTGGCAAACCAGTGCACACTCTCTTCAGAAACATATCCGAATTCATGCTGTATCTGTTGAAGAACGGTGATAATATTATCACCATTTGTTAAAGTTTTCCGGTAGATCATTTCCAGTTTTTCTTCCTGCGATTTCTCCATTAAAAAATTCTCCTCAATGGTTCACCTGATCATATCGAATGTGCTTATTACCTTAAGTATCCATGGGAACTCCTGCCACCATGCAGGATGATCTCAAAAGGTTTGCGGCAGTTAACTACAGCTGTTCATCTGATCCTTTGACATAAACCTGCCGGCCTCGTCACAATAGTGGCATATGTCGCTACCTGAACAACCTGCAAAAAAACCGTTTTTATATTCGGCTCCACCTTTCATAGTACCACTTTGTGGTGTTTTTAGTAACACTTTTATCAATATCGTCAGACCGGAAACGACTGAACCGAGTTCAGTAAGAGGCGACTCCCCACTGCAGCTCCAACAGCATATTTAATCCTCTTTTCATAAACCGGTCTAAAAAAGCATAGATATAAGTACCTAAATGCGATAGGTTATATCGACAATTCCTTGACATTCTCACTGTTTCTAAACGTATTTCAATCGGGAGGAAATCCATGAATCTGCAGAAAATATTTGAATATGCCCTGCAAAGGGAGAAAGAAGGATATCAGTTTTTTAAAAGTAATGCCGACAAAGCTGGTCATGCCGCCGCAGCGCAAGTTTTTCAAAAACTCGCGGATGAAGAATTGAAGCATATAGAGTATATCAAAAACCTCATGGAAGCCGAGGGCAATGATGGTGTCAAAACAGAAGCAATGCTCGAGATAGAAGGCTGGTTTGAAGATACAGCCAAGAAAGAGCACCTCGACCAGAGCCTCGTCGAGTCGATGATTCCCGATGTAGCTGTACTGAGAACCGCCTTTCTCATAGAAAGAGATCTATCAGAATTTTATGAGAATGCAGCAGCAAAATCTTCAGGCACAGCCCAGAAAGCTTTCGAGCAGCTCGCCAAATGGGAAAGAGGGCACGAAGTATTCTTCAAGGACCTCCATGACAAGATTTTTGAAGAGTATACCCAGATGCCGTGGGGCGGCTGATCTCCAAAACCTTTCCCCCTTTGTATTTACCTTGCCGATCTCCACAAAGGGGGGAATCTTATCAGCTAAAATTAATCCACCCAACATTCAGTGGGACTGCATTAGCTGTTCTGTACAGCAATAACAAATTGAAATAATAAAAGATTCTCTTCCGGCACAAGGTACCGGAAGAGATAGTAACATGTCAGGTTTATGCCGCCTTGGCTACATTAACGGCGCAGACCTTCAGTTCTGGAATTTTGCAGATGGGATCGTGAGCGGTATTGGTGAGAATATTGGCACAGCTCTCAATAAAGTGGAAAGGCATAAAGACAGAGCCTTTTCCAATGCGCTTGGTGACATGGGCTTTGGCTTCAATTTCCCCTCTTCTGGATGAAATTTTGACGACATCACCCTCTTTGACGGAGAGTTCCGCAGCGTCCTCTTCGTTGAGTTCAAGGAGGCCCTCTTTAATCTCACTGTCAAGTGTCGGTGAGTTTCGTGTCATTGTCCCTGTGTGATAGTGAGCAAAGACACGACCCGTTGAGAGCCAGAAGGGATATTCATCGTCAACAATTTCCGCTGGAGGCTTAAAATCGATGGCATGGAACAATCCTTTGCCTCTTGCAATCTTGCCTACATGCAGTACCGGGGTTCCCGGATGATCTGGTGTCGGGCACGGCCACTGCAGCCCCTGGCCTTCAAGCCTTTCATATGTCATTCCGCCATAAGATGGCGTGAGGGAGGTCATCTCATCGAAGACCTGTTCCGGACCATCATACTGCATTTCATAACCAAACCTGGTAGAAACCTCCTGGATAATCTGCCAATCCTGCTTGACATCGCCCCGTGGCTCCACCGCCTGGCGTACTCTGGAGACTCGACGCTCTGTATTGGAGAAGGTACCTTCCTTTTCAGCGAAAGAAACTCCCGGGAACACCACATCGGCCAATTCAGCAGTTGCAGTCAGGAAAATATCCTGCACCACCAGCAGTTCCACCTTTTCCATAGCCTTCTTGACATGGTTGACATCGGGATCGCTGACCACAGGATTCTCACCCACTACATAAAGCGCCTTGACCGTGTCCTTTTCGATCCCCTCCAGCATATAGGGAATAGTAAGGCCGACCTCTGTGGAGAGTGAATCTACGCCCCAGGCCTTGGCAAATTTCTCAGCGGCAGCTTCTGATGTGACAGGCTGATAAGCTGTAAAAACATTAGGGAGGCCTCCCATATCGCAGGCACCCTGAACGTTGTTCTGGCCACGCAGTGGGTTAAGGCCTGAACTTTCCTTGCCCATGCTTCCTGTCATCATTGTCAGGTTGGCAAGTGACTTCACATTGTCAACACCGGTTGTATGCTGGGTGATTCCCATGCAGTACACAATGGAAGCTTTGTCTACAGTTGCATAAGCTTTAGCAATTTTGCGGATATCATCAGCTGCTACCCCGCAAATTTCAGAGGCTTTTTCCGGCGTAAACTGTTTAACAACCTCAATAAAGGCATCGTAATCTTCTGTATGCTCGTCGATAAAGGACTGATCTTGCCAGCCGTTCTCAAGAATCACATTCATAATGCCGTTCAATAGTGCGACATCGGTTCCCATTTTCTGAGTGACGTGGATATCGGCAATCTCCGTGATGTGTATCTTGCGGGGATCGGCAACGATAATCGTCGCCCCGTTCTTCTTCGCTTTAAAGATGCGGGTGGCAATCAGCGGATGGGAAACGGAGGTGTTGGATCCGATAATAAAGATGCACTCAGCATTCTCAAACTCAGCGATGGAGTTGGTCATCGCTCCACTTCCAAAAGATGCGGCAAGACCTGCCACGGTGGAAGAGTGTCAGAGACGGGCGCAGTGGTCGACGTTGTTGGTACCAACACCCGCACGGGCAAATTTCTGCAGAAGATAATTCTCCTCGTTGGTCACTCTGGCTGAGGTAAGAAAACCGATGGAATCAGGCCCGTTTTTCTCCTTTATCTCTTTCAGCTTTGAGGCGGTGAAATCGAGGGCCTCATCCCAGGTTGCTTCTTCGAGCTTACCGTCCTTGCGAATCAACGGGGTCGTCAACCTGCCTTCGTTTCTGATAAACTCATGCAGATTCCAACCCTTGATGCACAGTTTTCCTTCATTGACTGGGCTGGTCTTGCAGGGAATTGTGCCGATGGGCTCGCCATCAAGCACTTCCAGAAAAATGTTGCAGCCACAGCCACAGTACGTGCACGTTGTCAATACTGTCCTGTAATCCATAGTAGTAGCTCCCTTACCCTTCCTTACCTTCTACAGGCTCAATCTTGTTTAAAGGTGATCTCACCCCAGGACGCAGACCGGTCTGAAAATCAAACTGATCTTCCATTATGGAGTTGACTTTCTTATAGAGCGTCCGCAGCGGAATGTTTGATGGGCACGTCTCTTCACACAAGCCGCAGTCAATACAGCGACCAACCATATGCATTGCTCTGGTGTGATGAAAGACGGGGATTTCCGGCGGCAACTCACCGCGTTTGACCAGGTCGTCGCATTTGAGACTGCAGTCATTGCAGAAACACATGGGACAGATGTTACTGCAGCCATAACATTTAATGCATTTAACAAACTCATCCATCCAGTAACTGAATTTGTCTGAGAGAATCAGGGCGTCAATCTCGGCGACCGAGGAAGCCGCCCCACCCTCTGCCTTCTCTCCGGCGACCATACTTTCAGGATAGGGCTGACCGCACTCACAGCTGTCAGCCAGCTCCTGGGGGCAACCAATGCCGACAGGCACGACTTTGCTTTTTTTCAACTGATTCCAGGTATAGAGTGTGTTGAGACCGCGCTCATCACAGCCCCTCACCAATACTCCAAAAGTGTCTTCTGGATAGGCGTCGGCAATATTCATCAAATATTTATTTAATGGGTAGCGAGCATCACCAGGTTTGTCAACATCACCCAAAACCATATCATCAAGCTCATCACCCTTCTTATATAAGTGCGGAGCGACATGGCCGTTCTGCATGGCCAGCCCAAGAAATCCTTTGATATCGCCTGAGTCCAAAAGCTCTTTTACCTTTTCTTTTATCGCATCAATCATAGTTGCACCCTGCATTAACAGGCTTATGCCAGTTCCTTCCTGTAATCGTTTTTCAACGGTGATGGACCAAGCTCACGCAATTCTTTTATAAAAGTATTAAACTCGTGAACAAGCTCTGGAGCTTCAGCAGAGGAAACCCAACTGGCTTTTAGCCTCTCTTCTTCAATGCCACTGAATTTTAGCATTTCTCTGAGAACGGTCACACGCTTCTTGGTGGAATAATTACCATACAGGTAATTGCATTCACCGAGGTGTCAGCCACCCACAAAAACACCGTCAACCCCCTTTTGAAAAGCGAGAAGAATATGATGAGGTGATACGGAACCACTACACATTACCCGGACAGTACGAATGTTTGCCGGATACTGTAAACGACTGACCCCAGCCAGGTCAGCAGCGGCGTATGCTCACCATGTGCACAGAAAGCAGACTATTTTGGGCTCAAAATTGTCGTTACTCATTCTTTCATCCTTGGTTTATGTTTAAAATATTACCTGTTTAACTTCTCAAACATTTATCACACTACGCAGCACAGAAACGAGTCATTTATCAAATGGCTCGTATTTGCGCTAACAACTGCTCCGGCTTATATCCCTTCAACAAAGCACTGTGCGAAGGACACGTCGAAGCACAGTTGCCGCACCCCTTGCAGAGTATATCCTGTACTTCACACACACCTTTCTCCTTGTTGAAGATGATTGCCTCATAGGGACACACATTCATACAACCCATGCAGCCGACACAGGTTTCATCATCTATCTCGGCAACAATGGCGCTTTTGATAAGTTTATCTTTGAAGAGAAGCGACGCAACCCTTGCCGCAACGCCTATGCCCTGAGTGCGAGCCTCAACAGAAGTGACTGGGTACCGGCAACTACCGCAGACGAATATGCCGTCTGCGGCGAAGTCAAGTGGTCTAAGCTTGGCATGTGCTTCGAGAAAGAAACCATTCTTGTCAGTCGGTACACGCATGAGGCCGGCAACTTTAGCCGAACCATCTCGGGCCACAAGAGGCGTTGAGAGGACCACCAGATCAGGCTCCAACACTTTATCCTGTCCCATAACCGAGTGGTAAAAGCTCACTTTACCATCTTCTACCTGGGGAGGCTGTTTCTGATCGTAGACTTCGAATCCAATCCCCATTCCCCTGGCATCCCAAAGCAGTTTTTCCTTCTCATCACCGTACATCTGCATGTCGCGATAGAGTATTTTGATATCAGCAAAAGGGTTATGCTTCTTGATAAACATCGCATTCTTGACGGCTGTCAGGCAGCAGATCCTGGAGCAGTACTCGCGGGTCTCGTCTCTTGCTCCCGCACACTGGATCATGACGATTTTCTGGGCACTGACCCCGCCATTATTGAGCCGTTTCTCCAACTCCATCTGGGTGATGACATTTTTACCGTTATGCCCAAACAGCCCTTCTTCAAGCAGCGGTACGGCACCAACGGCGACAACAATACAACCAACGGTTTCCTGAACTGTTTCGTCACCACTCTTGATAGTGGTAACGAAGTTACCAATGTACCCGGTTATCTCTGTGACCTCGGAACCAACATGAGTTGTGATGTTTTCGTTGCTCAGCACCTTATCGGCAATCTTCCCCACCTGCTCTTTCGCAGGAAGCCCGTTGTCGAGAACATGCAGATTACGCATAAGGCCACCTAGCTTACCTGACTTCTCCACCAGAATTACTTCAAGACCCATACCGGCAAGCGACTCGGACACGGAAAGCCCGGCTATTCCACCACCGATAACTAAAATTTTACGAACGACAGAAGATTCTATCTCATCCTGAGGCTCAAGCGAGACTGATTTTGCAACACCCATCCGGACAAGATCCTTGGCCTTTGAGGTTGCGATATCCCTCTGGCCCATATGAACCCATGAGCACTGATCACGGATGTTGACCATTTCAAAGAGATAAGGGTTCATTCCAGCCTGCTCGCAGGAGCTTGCAAACAAGGGGTGATGCGTCCTTGGAGAACATGAAGCGACGACTACCCTGTTAAGATCATTCTTCTTGATAGCCTCCTGTATCTCGCCGATACCAGATTCTGAACAGGTGTAGAGATTCTCTTTGGTATACACCACACCCGGAAGGGTCCCGGCATATTCCGTTACAGACTTGCAATCGAGATGTCCGGCGATGTTGGAACCACAATCACAGATAAAAACGCCAACCCTTAGCTGCTCATTCTTTTTCTCGCTCTTTTTCTTCATTGCGTAAAACCCTTTTAAGATACCTGGAGGAGTTTTTCGTGCGTCACAGTCTGCACGGCCCTTGCTGCAGCACTGCTGGCCTGGGCAACTGACTCCGGAATGTCCATGGGGCTGTGGCCACAACCGCAGACAAAGATCCCTTCCCGTGTTGTATCCACCGGATTTTCCGGTGTAGTTTTAAAAAATCCAAACTGATTTATTTCAATACCCAATATTTTACCAAGCTCTTCAACACCCTCAGACGGACCACAAGCGGTGGCCAGAATGACCAAGTCGAACTCCTCGCGCACAACCTTTTGCAGCTGGGTATCTTCATAGACAAGAACAGGACTGCCATTAGGTCCGCCGACTATTTCCGCAACCCTGCTCCGCTTATAAAAAATATTGGAGTTGTTTCCGCCACGAACCCGATATTCGTCAAAACCTTTCCCTACTGCCCGAATATCCATACCAAAGATAACTGACGTGGTAGCATTGTCATGCTCGTGAGCGATAACGGCCTCTTTGATGGAATGCATGCAGCAGTAGCCTGAACAGAAAGGAAAAAACCGCAAGTCCCGGGAACCAACGCACTGGATAAAGGCAAGCTTTTTAGCAGTGGTAAAACTTTTTGCTTTTTCTTTCAGGTTACTAAGCTTGTCTGTAAGGGCTTTATAGTCTTCATATTTCGTCATCCAGTCCTTATGTTCTTCTGCAACATCACCACCGGCATATTTAGCTGACACCGCTTCCGATTTTTCTCCGCTTTTCTCCTCAAACCTGGCAATTGTCCTTGCAGCCCTTTTTTCCAGTTTCTCAAGGCCAGCAATCTCCTGTTTCACCGCGATATCAGAAGGTCTGTCTAGATGCCCATGGGTTGGTCCACTTGCGCTAAGAAAGCGCTCGAATTCCATGGCGGTCACAACATTTGGAAGATCCTTGTATCTGTACTCCGGAATCTTTACGGGATCAAAAATGGTATAGCCATTTGCAGCAATAACTGCTCCCACATTAAGCTCTACGACCTCATCCTTTTGTTCAAAGTCGATGGCTCCAGCTTCACATTTTTTGGCACAAACACCGCACTTCTTACCATTAAAAACACGGCAGTGGTCGGCATCAATGGCATGGGTTGAAGGAATCCCCTGGGCAAACCAGCTGTACACAGCTTTTCTGGTTGAATGCCCCTCATTATACAGATCTGTTACATCGGTGGGACACACTTCAGTACAGGCACCGCAGCCGGTACACTTGGCTGCATCGACATACCTGGCTTTTTTCCTCACCCTGGCAGTAAAACAGCCGGCACTTCCAGATACCTCTTCAACCTCGCTATACGCCAACAACTCTATGTTGGGATGTCGACCGACATCCAGCATCTTGGGCGAAAGTATTCAGATGGCGCAGTCATTCGTGGGGAAGGTCTTATCGAGCTGAGCCATTTTGCCACCGATACTCGGCAACCGCTCAACCAGGTGCACCTTGAAACCCATTTCGGCAAGATCCAGCGACGACTGGATTCCTGCAATTCCTCCACCAATAACAAGCATGTCCTTATTCACAATCTACCTCCCATCAGGGCAGTTAACATAATGATGCTATCAGGCAGCCTCTTTTATCTTCAAAGGACCTAGAGACTGAATCTGTTCTGTAAATTCTTGAGCTACCTCAGCAAACCTGGTTCCCTCCGCAGAGGAGATCCACTCAAGGCGAACGCGTTCAGGCTCAATCCCCAGCATAGTAACCAGTTCCTTGGCTGCCCCGAACACCTTTTCCGCTTTTACATTACCATCCAGGTAATGACAGTCACCGATGTGTCAGCCGGCGACAAGGACACCGTCAGCCCCATTCTCAAACCCCTTGAGAATAAAGTTGGGATTTATCCTTCCGGTGCACATCACACGAATGATGCGCATATTCGGGGGATACTGAAACCTGCTGACGCCGGCCAGATCTGCAGCTGAGTAGGCGCACCAGTTACAGGCAAATGTTATTATCTTTGGATTAAATTCCCCGGACATTCTCTCTTCCTTGTCTGTAGTTTCAATAATCTTCTAACACCCCACAAGGGGGTACTCTTTTTTAATGCCCCCGTGCGGGGGATAATTACCTCGAAGGTCTCTCTTCGTTCGCTATCTGGACGTTACTTTATGTACTTCATTTTAAAAGATTATCCAGAGCTCTTGTTTGTTTTACAACAGACTTTCAGGAGTAAGGTACTAAACTGTTTCCATTTACTCTGCAAAAGCCTCCTCGACCATGGTCAGCACAACCTCATCATCGAAGTGATGGACCGAAACCGCTCCAGTTGGGCAAGCTACCGCACACATGCCGCACCCTTTACACAATGCCTCCTGAACCATGGCTGTCAGCACTTTTTCTTCGTTCTCACCGACAGCGATGGCGTTGAATGGACAGGCCTTCTCACACTCGCCGCATGCTCTGCACATAAATTCCTGGACATTGGAAACCACGCCCTCAGCTGTAATCATATCCTGTGACAGCGTCACGGCTGCCCTTGATGCAGCAGCTGCCGCCTGAGCAATAGATTCTTCTATGGGCTTCGGATAATGCGCCATCCCGGCAAGAAAGATTCCTGCTGTGGCGAATTCTACCGGCCTGAGCTTGGCATGGGCCTCGTTGAAAAAATTATCGCTATTGCATGAGAGCTTGAACATTTTAGCAAGAGGTTCATTGTCACGCGGAACAATTGCCGCAGCCAGTACTATGAGATCGGCATGAATATCTATATCCGTCTGCATAATATGATCTTTTACTCTTACCCACACTTCGCCATTTTCAGTCCGGACTGCAGGTTTATGCTCTTTATCGTAGCGAACAAAGATAACCCCGAGTTCACGTGCTTTTTTATAGAGCCTTTCACGCTGTCCATAGGTGCGGATATCGCGGTAGAGAATAAAAACATTCGCATCAGGGTTGCGCTCCTTAAAGCCGATGGCCGCCTTCACAGAATGTGTGCAACAGACTTTGGAGCAATAGGGTCGCGGGTCTTCACGGGAACCGACACACTGGATAAAGACAACCGAATTCGCATCGGTGATTCGTTTATCGTTTGCACCAATAGCCTTGTCCAGGCCAAGGTGGGTCATTACTCTGTCATCCTGACCGTAAAGAAATTCAGTTGGAACATATTCGGTGGCACCGGTCGCCATGACGATAGCACCATGCGTGAGTACGCTTTCATTGCCGTTCTTGGTGACCGTGGTCTGAAAATTTCCTATAAATCCCGAACTGTCCTTAATAGTCGTTTCGGAATGCACATCAATCAGTTCATGGGCATCTACCTTTGCGACCATATCTTTCAGGTTTTCAGGAATAGAATCACCCTGCCAGGTAGCAAGTAAACTCCTGGCATTGCCACCAAGTTCTTTCTCCTGTTCCACCAAGTGAACACCGTATCCCTGGTCGGCAAGTCCAAGTGCAGCTGTCATACCGGCAATCCCACCGCCCACTACAAGAGCGCTGTGGTTAACCGAAATAGTAGGCTGATCAAGGGATTTAATGAGCCTGCTCCTGGCAACAGACATACGGACAAGGTCTTTCGCCTTTGCAGTAGCCTCCACCTTTTCATTGGAGTGAACCCAGGAACACTGGTTTCTGATATTGGCCATCTCGAACAGATATTTATTGAGCCCTGCATCCTGCAAGGTTTCCTGGAACAGCTCCTCATGGGTTCTCGGCGTGCAGGCCGCAACAACTATACGATTGAGACCCTCTTTCTGGATGGTTTCCTTGATCTTATCCTGACTATCCTGACTACAGGTAAACAGATTTTCTTCAACATAGGTGACGCCGGGGAGCGTTCTTGCCATCTCGGCAACCTCGGGCACGTTGACGATGGAACCGATATTGGTGCCACAGTTACAGACAAAGACTCCAATCTTCACATCTTCTTCAGCTATATCTTTTTGATCTGGGTAGGTCTTTGCTTTCGTCAGAGCGCCTCTAGATTTGGACAGATCTGCTTCCGCCCAGCATGCGGCGGCGCTGGCCTCCATCACCGAGTAAGGAATATCCTTTGGTTCCTGGAAAGCACCGCAGACGTAAACACCATCCCGTGAGGTCTTTACCGGTGTAAAAGAAGAGGTTTTAGCAAAATTGTCTTCATTGAGCTCTATATCAAGAATTCCTGCTAGATCGACTAGTTCCTTAGGTGTTTCCATTCCGACAGAGAGCACAACCATGTCGAAACTTTCCTCCAGGGGGTTGCCTGCCTCATCCACATAACGCAGTTTCAGATCCCTGGTTTCCCTGTCTTCAACGATGGAGTGAATTCGGGTCCGGACAAACCTCACACCTTTTTCTTCTCTTGCCCGATCATAATAGCTCTCAAACTCTTTGCCATAAGTCCGCATGTCCATAAAGAAAATTGCGGTATCAAGCTCGCCTCCTGCATGTTCCTTGGCGATAACAGCTTCCTTTACGGCATACATACAGCAGACAGATGAACAGTACCCATTATCGCATCTATTATTATCCCTCGAACCGATGCACTGCAGCCAGGCCACCTTCTTCGGATCCTTTTTATCAGAAGGACGGACGAGGTGCCCCTGATATGGTCCAGTGGCACTGAGAATCCTCTCCATCTCCAGCGAGGTGATTACGTTGTCATACTGGGTGTACTGATAGGTATCGAAATTTTTTGGGTCGAAGGCGGAAAAGCCAGGAGCCACGACAACTGAGCCAACGTTAACTTTGAATTTTTCTTCTTTCTGATCAAAATCAACTGCATCAGCAGGACAGACTTTTTTACAGAATCCGCATTTTCCATTTTTCTGAAAATAGATGCAGTTTTCCTCATCTATGGCGTATTTCAGCGGGACTGCCTGAGGGTAGTCAACATAAATTGCCTTTCTTTTGTCAAGACCTGCATTAAAGTTGTCTGTGACTTTTTTAGGGCATTTTACCGCACATTCCCCACAGGCAATACATTTATCCATATCGACATATCGGGGATGCTGCAACAACTCGACTTTGAAGTTCCCCGCTTCACCGTTTACCGATTGTACTTCACAGAGTGTTTTGAGCTCAATATTCAGGTGCCGGCCGACCTCGACCAGTTTCGGTGAGATTACTCACATCGCACAGTCGTTGGTCGGAAAGGTCTTGTCCAACTGGGCCATGACACCTCCAATCGAAGGAGACTTCTCCACTAGATAGACATAAAAACCTGAATCCGCCAGATCAAGAGCAGTCTGCATTCCGGCTATACCGGAGCCAACCACCATAACCGATCCCTGAACGTTCGTAAGATTTTTTGAATTCATCAAATTTCTCCGATACTCAAAAATGATAATGACTGTAACAAGAACATATGAAGAGTCTAGAGATTCTCTGCCAGATAGGCATAGAGATCTTTCACCTCAACATCAATATCCGTATTTGATTTAGCGCATGTCAGATGAATCTGACACTTTGGACAGGCAGTAAGGAGCGTATCTGCCCCTGCCTCTTTAGCCTCTTGAAGTCTTTGTGTCTGCATGGTCTTGGAGCATGATGAACATTCCATCCAGGCAGTAGTGCCGCAGCAGACAGCATTTTCCCGGTTATTAACCATCTCTTTCAGCTCGGTTCCGGGAACAAGGTTAATAAGCTGGCGCGGCAACTCATATATACCGGAGCGCCTTCCCAATCTGCAGGGATCATGGAAGGTCACAGCCCCACCGCTGCCTGAGAAAGGTTGGTCGGAGAGCTTGTCTGCGAGAAATTCGGTGATATGAACAACTTCAAAATCCAATTCACCGACAACTTCCGGGTAGTGTTCCTTGAAAGTTGAATATCCTTCTGGGCAGGAGAATATTACCGTTTTCGCACCCGAAGCTTTAATTACCTCGACGTTCTTCCTTGCAAACTTGGCAAAGAGCTCCTTCTTACCACTCCAATATGCATCGTGACCGCAACAACGTTCATCATTGCTGACCACCGGTTCGATACCAAGTTTGTTAAGAATCGTCAAAACATCTTTGGCGGAATCAATCATATTCAGATCGAGATACCGGAACACGACATCATGATAGGGCAGACAGCCGACAAAAAAGAAGTAGTCACCCTTTTCCACTGTTTTTCCAGACTCCTTAGCCCACGCTGTTCTGTCTTGCTGCAGATTCCCGGACTGAATGGCTGTAACTGTTTGGAAAATGCCATGATGGCTCTCACTAGGCAAGTTGGCGACTTCAATGGCCTTCTGCCTGTACGAGCGAACAAACGCAGGGAAATCAATACCTACAGGACACCTGTCACTGCATCTGGAACAGCTGAGGCAGGCCCAGATATCCTTGGACCTGAGAATATCACCCTCTACCTCCACGAGAGTACGCTTAATCATCTGTCGTGGAGAAAATTGAGGTCGTTCTTGGCTTATGGGGCAACTACCGGTGCATACCCCGCACTCCATGCAATAATCGATTTGCTGTTTTGTGAGTTGCATAGCCTATGCCTACTAATGGTTTATATGGAAGAGCTTTCTCGCTGAATTGTTTTAATACAATGCCGATTCAGGATGAAAAACATTTACATCTTTCAGATCATCTCCCAGATATGTGCGTTCATTGGGGCCGAGAATTCCCAGAGACAACGCCAGAATAGTCCAGAAATGGACAACCTGATAATTGCCGCCGAAATGATGCGAGAGTTCATGTATCTGGGCATGGCAGTTGTGGCAGCCAGCAATGCAATAGGTCGCACCACTGTCCTTGATCTGCTCATCTTTTATTTTTCCATAGGCAAGTCTCTGCTCTTTGAAACCTGACTGTAGAAATCCACCACCACCACCGCAGCAATAATTGTTCGACTTATTGGGATACATCTCCGCAATATTTCCCTCGCCCACCGCCTGGGCAATCGCAAACCTGAAGTCGTCTGCTATTTTGTCGCCGAAGCTTTTGCGTACTATCTGGCAGGGATCCTGGACAGTGAACTTGATCTTTAAATCCTTGTTCCAGTCAGAATTGGGCTTCAGTTTGCCCTCCCGAATCCACTTGGCGTAGTATTCGTAGATATTTTTGGTTTCAAAGTTGTGAGCTACGTTAAATTTTTTCAGTCCGGCCCGGACTGCAAATGTAATGTGGCCTCACTCCGTATTGAGATACGTCTTGCACTTCAGCTCATCGGCCATTTTAGCCTTAGCCGTCACAAGTTTTTCCCAATTTTCGTTATCGGCTAGAAACAGACAGTAGTTCTCTGCGGCCCATGCCTTGCTGCCGTAGGTCCAGTCGACTCCAGCCAGGTGGAGAATCTTCCATAGGGGAACCATTTCGTCAGGCTCAGTCATGGGCTCTCTAGAGTTCTGGTTGAGAAAAAACTCAGCACCAACCTTGTCGATAGGGGCTTCCATATCGGCAAACTCGGGCTGCGCCTCCCGGTACTCCTCGAGGACATCCTCAACAACAAACTTGAAATCCTCAACCGGAGTTCCCATTGCGCTGCAGGTATCGGCAGCTACAGCTACATCGCAGGAATCACGAATCCCCTTAGGTCTCTCGTCACGGGGCCTTGCCGCCCGCAGATTAAATATGAGCTGGGGGATATCGATCTTCATCGGACAAACATAGACGCATCGCTGGCACATAGTACACATCCAGGGCCAGTCTGATTCGAGTACTTCCTTGTCCATTCCGAGAACCAACATACGCAGGAACTTTCTGGGGTCCATTCCCTCAAGTCCTGATGCGGGGCAGCCAGAGGAGCAGAGTCCACATGTGAGGCAGAGGCTGAGATTCCCCTCGGGTAAAAGTTTCTTGACGTCGTCAAGAATTTTATGTTTCACCCGTCCTTCCACTTTTATTACCACTTCAGCCATAATCATTTCCTTTCTATAGTAATAAGGCGATAAGTCGGCCACCGATGATACGTTTTCATTTTGTCAGGCCCACCCTACGCTTCCTCTGAAAGAGATTTGCAAGCCAGGTAAACACAACCTAAAGCTCATGTAAATTAGCTCAATTTAACTTCTTTATCAAGACATTATAATATACGAAAAAGATTCTTATTTATGGATTTTCCCAGAAAAAAAAATTCAACAAATTATAATTATTTGCTATTTAAGCTATTTTTAAAATAATTTCGTAAATACTCAACAATTGGATTCAGTCGATCACATGTAAATAATTTTTTTGAAGGGTAATGTCTGTAGATAGCAGATCAGGAACAGGTATGAATTGCAAATAACGCCTTGGAGGAGATACGTTTCAATGCCTTTACGGGGCTGCAAGCGGAACTCGATATTGCAGAGAGTAGTTTTGAAAACCTGATAATATAGGCTGCCCCAAAATAGCTGCCTAAAGAAACCACCCCACAAGCAGTGACGCTCCATTAATAGACTCTATAACCCGGTAAACACAGAGTACGTCGAGACTCTTTTCATTACCTCCTTGGGGGGTATAAATGCCTTGGTGGTCACTTTAAATATTTACCTGCAATACAATCTCCTGATTTTTTGCTTTTATGACAGGCTTTCAGGAGTAAGTCATTAAAAAGCGGTCGATTTGACATTTTGATTACGATCCTGTAAGAAACGAGAACCGGTGGAGCCGCGCTCCCAATTTGCAGAATAGGTGTGTCAACTTCACACAGTAACTACCTTGTGCCTGTAATGAACAGCCATATATCACTCCCAAAATATATTTTATCACTGCAAAAAAAAGGGAGTACCGTCTATACCAAAATGAGCTATCCGATACACTGCGGAGTCTACAGTGTACTGGAAACGGACAATCATATTTTCCACTTCAACCTCAATAACGAGATAATCCGAGCAAAAGCAAAGGGTGATGATTGGGGCCACCCGCATGAATGGCTGAAACGGACGGTGGGAAACGACTGGGTATTTTACTCAACGGGGGGGTATACAGGAGTTTTTGAAGCTACGGGTGAATATTACCTGCCAAATTTCAAATATCCTACAAACTCTATTTTGGGTGGGCATCCTTTTCGGCTACAAGAGGTACACTCCCTCGCAGACAACTGGCATCAGATTCTTCAAGAGTTGTTGGATAAAGTCAAATTCACGCTATCCTCAGAAACTCAGTGCAACTGTACTCATAAAAAACTCCACGATTTTCTCACCAAAGTTACGGCAAACACTCCACAAAGCCTGGAAAAAAAGGCTCGCCAGCTTTTTGACATTATCGGTGGTCGTATTTCCGTGCTGCCGCCGGATGCAAGACATGTGGACTACAATCTCATTCCGTTGACTATTGCACAGGGATGTCTCTACAAGTGTAGGTTTTGTAAAGTCAAGAACGCGGCACTCTTCGTCCCAAAAACCCCAATGGACATTAGGAGTCAAATCTCCAACATTAAGAATCAGTACGGAGCAGATCTCATTAATTGCAACAGTCTCTTTCTTGGGGAACACGACGCCTTGCTGGCAGGGGCTGAGCTGCTTACCTTCAGTATTGAAGAAGCGTATAGAATATTTAATTTCGGCAATTCCTATCTTGACGGCAGCAATGTTTTTCTCTTCGGCTCCGTAACTTCCCTATTGGAAGCCCCGGAACGTCTGTTCCGGGATTTGGAGAATTTGCCGCCACTGATTTACATAAATATCGGTCTTGAATCGGCTGATCAAGAAACCCTGGACAAAATCGGCAAACCCATTTCCGCTCATCAAGTACATCAGGCTTTTGATCGTATTCAGGACATTAATAACCGCTTTAACTCTATTGAAATAACGGCAAACTTCCTAATGGACGAGACATTGCCCAAAAATCACTACCCTAAGATTATCCAACTTATCAGAGATGGTCAGACCTTCACTAAACCCAAAGGAACTATTTACTTTTCCCCTCTTACCTTTGGCACACCGTCCAGAGCCCGTCTTTTTGAATTTAACAGACTTAAAATTCAGAGTAAATTCCCTACTTACCTATATATTATCCAACGTCTTTGAGAGATCCCCTTACACTTCATTATCAAACCAACCGGAGACAGAAAATGACAGATCCCTCCCGATTGCGCAAAGAACGGCTGACTGCACGCGATAATCTCAGTTCGGAAGATATTGATAACAAATCAACTGCCATTCAACAAAAACTCTTATGTCTTGAGCAGATCTGCAACTCCCACTCGATTTTTGTCTATGTCAGTTTCAGAAGCGAGGTGGCAACCCTCAAGCTGATTGACGCTTTGATCGGTATGGGCAAAACCGTCATTGTTCCGATCACCAGGGTGCAGGAAAAAAGGCTTGACGCGATTCGTATTAACAATCGGTTGACAGATCTCGAACCCGGCTATTGTAATATTCCGGAACCACGCGAAGAACTCTGCAGAACCCAGAAAATTCCCCCGGAAAAGATAGAAACTATCCTTTTGCCCGGATCTGTTTTCGATAAAAGGGGGGGGAGGTTCGGTTATGGAGGTGGCTACTATGACCGCTTTCTGGCCAAGGTCCCAACTGCTGCGCGGATAGGGTTGGCCTTTGATCTGCAGATAACAGATAGAGCCCCGTTACAGGAGCATGACGAACTTCTGGATCTGGTTGTCACTGAGAGCAGGATCATACGAGGGATGAGAAAATAGCTCCTCTGCTTACAACCTCTGATCAATAAAAAACTCTATTGAGATTCTCCTATCTCAATAGAGTTCTTTTGTTTGTAATTATGGTGTAATTTCAGAACTGGTATTAACTTACCGCACAACTCTTCGGATCAACTACAGCACCGCAGGCGGAACATTTCGCATTTTTCTCAACTTCATCGGAAAAAATTTCCCACTCTTTTCCGCATTCAGGACATTTGATTTTCACTTCATTTAAAGATTTATTGCTTTCGAATCCCGGACAATGTTGATCTGTCATGTATCTCTCCTCTTCGGAAGGTTAGTATGTAGACTGCAACAGCTAATTGGTGATAATGATAAGTATAAAACACTAAAATGCCAGAGGCCTGACAGAGTAAAAAATGACTTTATCCTAGTCACTGATGTAGTAGATTATAGTTAAAGCGAAAAGAATCAGGAACCAAATGACTTGGCAATGAGTTTACCTGTAAGAAGTGTACCGGTCATGGCCAGACATTCCATATCTAAAAAATGAGCAGCAGAGGATCGATAAAGGACTGAACAGGTCGCACAGAAAAGGTCGTCCTGATCATTGAAATTGACAATAACCGGAACACGAGGGAAAGCATGAAACAGAAGCGAAAGGTCGTATGTGTCTGACTCTAATACCTTACCCCCTATCTCCTGCCCACGTTTCCTGAGCGTTGCAACTTTACCGCAGAATGTTGATTCCAGAGTTTTATTGGTATTGGTAGTAAAGTAGGAGATCAGAGGACCAGCGTCTTTAAATTCTCTGTACGTTACCAATGTGTCCGTTATTTCTGGAAGGTGCACAGGACAAGTGAGGATATACTTACAAATCATTACCTGTACTGCTGGAGTAAGATCACCACCATCCTCACTGAGTATTCCGTCGGAACCGAAATAATACAACTTGTCATACAGTGGAATTTTTAGCGTGCCATTGTCTTTTTTGACTCCAAGCGCTTCTGCTTTGGCCAAAAAATCCTGTCGACGAATCTCTTCAAGATATCGTCTGTACGTTTTATCAAACACTTTTGAACGCTCTACCTTCACCGCAATTCTCCGAGTTTTTTTAAGAGAAGATCGCGTTCGTCTTCTAGTGCAAGCAGATCAATCATCACCGGCGGTTTAGCCGAATGAGCGGGCAATCGCCGGATAGTTTCGGCAATTTCTTCTTCGAGCGCGTACAATCGCTCTTTTATCAGGTCAATTTCAGAAATCACGTTACTCACTTTTTCATCATACAAAGAAGAACAATGCCCGACAATTTATCATGCGGACATAACCTCTTCTGCCAATTTTCTTTGAATCATTAACACTTCACCATCAAGAGCCTCTCTTTTTTCTGTTCGATAAAAAATAGTATTTCCCATCTTTCCGGATCTGGTAAATGTAACAACCTCGTATCTGTTCAGCTTTGTCCGCAGGTCTTCAACCCAGAGTACCCGTTCGATATCCAGAGCGAAATCATTACAGATTTGTTTGGCAAATTTTTCTGGATTTGCGGAGATAGACTGCCCTTCCCCTGTCGCCGAGTATATACATAATATCGGTTTAATGTGCTGTACATTCTTTGAAGGAGATTCGCACTGAAAGATTTTTAAATTATAGGAACCGGGAAACCAGGCAATTGGCTCGTCCTCGCCTCTTTTTGTGCCATCCCAACAATATTTTCCATTAAATATAGCCATAAGCATCTCCAAAAGCTTACGTCATGTCGTAAAAAACCAAACTTTCAGGGGGGATTTTTAAATCCCCCCTGAATTGTACCAGCTTTAGAATTATTCCATTCCCAAAGCTTGTCTGTCAGCCATATCCATAAGAACCCTGTCACGGGCTTTATCAATGCCAAGTTCCTTACGTTTTTTATCAATATGGGCAATTAAAAGCCTTGCCATTTCTTTCGGATCATCGGCAAACCCCCACTTCCCAAAACCAAGTCCTTCAAGATCCTCAAAAAGATGTTTTTCAAACTTGGTTCCCTTGGTCATCGGAAAAGTATGTCCAAAAACGACATAGACACCAGACGCGACAAAGTATTGACCAATGGCAATAGCTTTTTCACTCATCCACTCAGGTGCGCAACCGACCGCAGGCAGATCAGCGATACAATCACCCAACCCTCCGACTTTTACCATCTCGGAGGCAGCAATGAGAATCCTGCTGTTATCGACACAGGACCCCAGACCGAGTACGGGTGGCATTCCAACTGTTTCACAAACTTCAGCGAGGCCGGGACCGGCAAGAGCAGCAGCCCCAGGTCCGGTCAATCCCGCTTTAGCGAGGGCCATCTGAGAACATCCTGTCTGCAAAACCAGCACATCATTTTTAATCAATTCCTTTACCAGTTCCACATGAGAGAAGTCTTGTTTAGAACGAGGATTTGTGCAGCCGACAACTCCTGCAACCCCACGAATTCTGCCATTAATAATGTTCTCGTTAAGGGGTTTATAACTCCCCCTGAATGATCCACCCAACATGTAGTTTATATATTCATAGGAAAATCCATGCACCCCTTTTGCTTTATTTCTTGGGATCTGAATTGGTTTTTTACGACTTTTGAATCTGGAAATCGCTTTGATGACGATTTCATCGGTACATTCCCGTGGATCGAGTTCCTCTAGCTGGATATGCAGAGCACCTTCAATTTTGGCTCTATAGTTGGTTGTAATAAAAGGAGTATCATAAAAATCTGCTACCTTCTGCATGCCTTGTTTAATGCATTGGATATCAACAGTCATGGCATCGACTGCACCGGTTACCAATACCGCCTCAGTGCTTGAGAAATTACCGGCATGCGGTAAACCATGTCGAGACAGAGCCTCCAAACCGGAACAACACATCCCAATCAGATTAATACCCTTAGCCCCACCTTTCTTGGCGGCATCCAGTAGTGTAGGATCACCCGATGAGACAATCATCGATTCAAGGAGCACAGGCTCATGCCCATGAACAATTATATTGACCTGGTCTTCTTTAAGTACACCCATATCAACATCCACCTCTACTGGAGATGGAGTTCCAAACAATATATCAGAGATATCAGTAGATACCATTGAACCGCCCCAACCATCGGCGAGTGCAGTCCGGGAAATCTGCTTCGTAATGTTTTCATAATCCTGATCGACACCCATGGCCGTACGGTGCATCATTTCCATTATTTCCCGCATAGCGCCCCGCGGAACAATCCCGGCTTCACGCCAAAGCTCAAGGGTTTTAGGCGGTACCCTTTTAACCATTGGAATTTCACCCTCTACCTGGGTATACGTCTTTTCAAGCTCATGGTATAGATCCATTGCCACATCTTTCAGCTCCCGCCCTTCTGTAACAATATCAAGAGTTGCTGCCACTTCCAAAAGTTTAATTGGATCTTTAATGGAATACCCCTTAACCTTTCCATTTATGACATCACGGAAAAGTTCGAGCATCGCCATTCCATGGTCGGTATGTGCGGCGGTGCCGGCTGCAACCATTCGCCCAAAATTCCGGGCAACGATAGTGTCTACTGTTGCACCGCACACCCCCACCCTGTCATACGGACTGTTCACATTCATGCGGCAGGGCCCCATGGCGCAATGCTTACAGCAAGCAGATTTTTCGCCAATAGGACAGGCCTTGGTAGCATGGGATCGATCGAAATCAAGTTCAATCCCATCTTTTCTGGCTTTGGTGATCATTTGTGCTGTTGATTCACAGATTGTCAGGTCTTTAACGCTGATGAGTTCTATTGGTTTTGCCATGGTGCCTCCAAATGCAATGGGTTACAAGGATACTCCGGTCACAATGTAAGAAAACGACCACTCAAGACAGGAATTTTTTTATCGTGGCAATCATGCTGCTGATGGGCACGACCGTAAACTACAGGTAAAGATATTCTCATGTGAGAAACATTATCAATTAGCATAATATCACACCACATCGTGACATTGTCAAGACAATTTTATCGACTAACGCCGCAAAAGATCGACAAAACTCAACGAGTTCAAACAAACAAAATCGGGAGAAGGGAGTGGTCAGGCGGTTACGGGATGAAAAGCCGCCCTATCCAATTTATTTTGATAAAGGCGGCTCTGTAGTCATACAGAAGCAGGGGGATATTAATTTTTCATCGATGAGAGTTTTTCGACCACATCGAAGAGCTCCTTCGGTGCATGAGTTATATCCTCAAACGCCCTCTTACCAGCTCTATCAGATTCGACTATATTGTCTTGCTCTGGGATAAAGCCGATGATTTCAAACTCGGATAAAGATTCTCGAATGAGTGTTTCATCCTCAGGTCCTTTTATTCGATTACCCAAAACGAGGATTTTCTTAATACCGATATCTTTACCTAACTTTTTGATTTTCCCTGCGGCAGCTCTACTTCGTGCGCCCGGGTTTACAACAATAATCAAGGCATCCACTGACGCCGAAGTAGCACGTCCCAGGTGTTCCACACCCGCTTCCATATCCATGATCACAATATCATCTCGAACTAAAACAAGATGATTCATAAGTGCTTTAAGGATAGTACTTTCAGGGCAAATGCATCCGGAGCCACCACTCTGCACTGTTCCCATAACCAGCAGTTTAACCCCGTCTTTTTCTAAGGAAAACCGATCTGGAATATCATCCACTTTCGGGTTAAGAGTAAAAAACCCCCCCATTGTTCCGGGGGTTGCACCTGTTCGTTCAGCAATAAGTTCGGTCAACTCAGAAATTGGTGTAATCGGCTTATCTTCAGGAATACCAAGCCCAGCTGCGAGATTGGCAACGGGATCAGCATCGATGGCGATGACCTTATTATTCTTATCAACGGCCAGACATCTCGCCAAAAGAGCGGTTATGGTAGTTTTTCCGACGCCCCCTTTTCCACCTATTGCAATTTTTAAACTCACGTTTGCACATCTCCTTCCACATAATTATTGAAACGCCCTAAAGTAAAACCCACATGACAGATACATCTTTTATTTTTTGACAATCTTTCCATCGCTATCAACCAAGGCAACAGTGAAGCCATTCCTGGTCGCATCTTCATCCAGTTCTTCGATATGAATCGCATGAAGCTCATATTTTTTTCCCTTCTCCCTTGGTAAATTCAAGAAGCAATCATTTGCTTCATCCTTACTTCGAAAGGCCGGAATAAAATTGATGCCTTTATCGGCATCGTAAAGCCCGAGAAAACTCTCATCGTTTCCTGGATCACACACAAATACATATACCCAACCACCATCCTGCGTCTTGTCTTCTTCCATAAAAGCTCTCACATTTTGAAGTGTCCGGTTTACGGCACACTGCCTTTATTGTGTGTTCAGACCAATAAACATTTTTTAAATAAAAAAAAGCCCCATCCCCGAAAGGATGGAGCTTTTTTTCCAAAAACATCTGAATCAGATTTCCAGGTAAGAATCGGAGAAGAGATTTTCACCGGTAATAACTTTAACAGTTTTGACGTAATCGCCGAGTTCCTTGGAAATGCTTGATAAATCTGGAGCATTACCATCCATGGTCTGATGAACAATTTCAACGATTTCAGGTCGCTGGCCTTTGGCCACTGCCGTAAGTTCGGTATCAAGCGGATCAGAAATAACCGATTTCATACCGTAACGTTCCAGCATAATCATAAAGGTGTTGTTTAAGATCGGACGGAGATGAACCGGAGGGCCGTTAGATATATTGGACAAACCACAGGTAGACATGGCACCGGGAGCGATATCTTCAAGCATCATCTGGAAGTTCAGAAGCGACACGCACTGGGCCTGCTGAATATTCACGGGAGTCACGATACCATCAACCCAAATTTTTTCATTGGGGATACCTGCTTCATTTGCAGCATAGAGCAATTCTACGCAGAGAGCAGCTCTTTCATTCTCATCGCGAGGCAGACCATCCGGCCCCCACATCAATGCAACGATGTCAGCTTCGTACTTGGCTGCCATGGGAAGCATTTCCGTATAGCGCTCCGGACGAGCCATAATTGAGTTAACAATATGCGGTTTGCTTGCAGGCTTCAGAACTTTCAAGCCCTCTTCGATAGCAGCAATGTTTGATGTATCCAGGAGAAGTGGTATTTCAGGCACAACCTCTTGGACGACCTGACAAACCCATGGCATCAATTCATGACCATCTTTCTTGGCGGGTCCGAGATTGATATCGATGTAATCCATGCCGAGCTTCTTCTGCTCAAGGCACTCTTCCTGAATCGGTTTAGCGTCACGTTCCCTGTACGCCTTCCCGATTACTTTGGAAATGACATTGAGGCTTTCGCCAAAAAGAATCATGTTTTTCTCCTTTGTCAAAGATAAGTAGGAACAATACTACGGTAGATACTATGCTTTTCTTAAATATTATAAAAACGTCGCCGGCTCTTTCAGTACGAAAGAGCCGGCAAAACAACTATTCCCTGAGCTTATCGACTTTTCAAGAACCCTGCGATATGCGCAGCTTCTCTCGGGCCAACGGTAATATTCCAGCCGGGTAGCTCTTCTTCAACGTCGCCGGCAATTGCAGCAGCATAACCTGGAATAATAAGTTCGGTATGTTTGACCTTATCCATAATTCCACACTTCTTCACAAACATCCCCACATCGTCACCACCAAATTTACCAGCAGCCCATGCGGTAAGAACGGACAACCCTTCAGAGTCTTTAATAAGTAACCATGCAGGAACCTTGCTCGCCTCAATTTCACCAGAGACGATAAAGTAGGTCAAGGCAAAATTGGTAGTAACGAGAACCGGCGAGTTCTCGTCGGGCGTTCCAACCTCAAAAATACCCTCGGTTACCGTCATCGGCCGTTGGGGATCTGTATAGATATTGAGACGCTCAAGCAACAGCGGAAAAATAACCTCAGTGGTCAGATCAGACATAACCACAATGCCACCGTATTTGGCGACAAACATACTCGCGATCAGACCTTCCATTTCGATATTGGATGCCATCTCGCATGGGAAGCAGATAGTTGGGAAACCAAGAGAACGATTACCATCTTTTAATGCAGCACGACGGATGGCAACCTGGTCTTCCAGGGCCTGCTTAACTTCTCTTGAACCTGAATCAAGAACCAGATCCTTCAACCCCATACCCGCCAGCTTTTCAGTGAGGGCAATTAATCCATCTATAGAATCAGCTTTCACAACCAGCGGCAGATCATTATCGAGGGCAATCTTACCGAAGGCATCAACATTATCGGCAGTTGCTGCATAAATCAGAGGCCGCTTGAAGCCCGCAGTAGCGACGGCTCCGCTTATAACGTCTGCATTCTCACTCATGAGGATGAGATTAAATTCGGAAGTCTCGGCAATAAGTTTTGCAAGAGCGGCAAAAGCGACACCATCACCATTGACATCTTTTAATGCAACAAGCTCGGGACGGAGATTAAGGCCCACGCGCTCATATTGCAATGCATTCCAGGACTTAAGCTTTGCCTCGACATCTGCTTCAGCGGTGTCGGATGTGACAGTTCCAGCAAACATCGTAGGATTGAAAAACGTCTTTTCATGTCTGAAAAGAACGGTTTCACCGCCAGTTTTCGCGGCACGAACACCTTTACCAACCGCTACGGGACGAATCGGCGGAGCAGATGCTTCGGCTAATTGCGCCCTGGCTTCATCTGATACGTATGGGCAAGAGTCGAGTTCAGCTTTGCTCGACGCGAGGTTCATAGCAAAAGCGAGGCATGTCGGAACCCCACACTCCTTGCAGTTTGTTTTTGGCAGGAGTTTGAAGATTTGTATTCCTGTTAACGCCATTTGTGTTGTCTCCTTATGTATAATTCACAGCCGGAAAGGCCCGGAATCACACTGTGGTGATTCCGGGCTACCTGCTTATCCTGTTAACCGATGATTGGGTCCATGCTGAGCGCAGGATGTCCTTTTTCCTGGAGCCATGGCAAAATCTCGTCCTCAGTGATACCAACAGTCTCGTCGGCAATCATATCGGCAAAATTTTCTACGCCCATTTCCGCGCCTCTGGCGTTCAATCTGTCACGGATCTCATCTTTAACAACTTTCGGCATCCAAACCATTCGGAGGAGTCCACCATCACCAAGAATAAACTTCTTCTGGGTGATATTGAACTTGGAATGACCAACAAAGCCCGGTGAAGAAGCACCACCACCCATGACACCAGCCAGGGTGGTAAATTTCATACCGGAAGGGGTCTCACCGGTATAATCACGACCGACAGTCATGATACCGTTACATGCAGGCAACATGGCGGCAATACATTCACAACAACCACAAGTGGTCATCGGCGCCTGAACCATTGAGTAGAAGTTATAGGTATCAATAGCACCCTTGGACGCGCTTTTGATGAATTCGTCTACTCCCTCGAAACGACCAAGAACCGGATCGAGTACCTTGCCTTTCTGAATCGGCTGGTTGGGACCTGTCGGATTGATCTCAAAGGATGCCTTGCAATCCATCCAGTTATACGCACCGCAGAGACCGGTTCTTTCCGGACTGACAGTACAGACGTGACTTGGAGCAAACGACTGACAGAGGCTGCAGGAGTAGAAAGTCTCCACATCCTCATCGGTCATCTTATCAACACGTTCATCACGAGTCTTGTATTCAGCCCTGGCTTTCGTGGTCATCTTGTCAACATCTTCTTTTTTGGTATAGAGCGTTACCTGTACCTTGTCGACAATCTTCTGGAAGTCCTGATGGAACTTGGCATGCAGGACAACGCCTATATCTTTCAGGGTGAACCCTTTCTCGACAGCAGCCTTGCTGATACGAACCCAGGAGATGTCACGCTGTCCTATATGCATGATACCCTGGATATAGTTGATCAGATGGTGAATCTGACGTTCCATGATCGGCTCGAAATCAGACTGGAACTCACGACCGGCGATCTGGACAAAGATACCAAGCGGGAGGACATCACCTTCTTTCATATCTCCGATATCAGGACCGACAACGGTTACCTTGCCATCTTCGATCTCATTCATCTCGGCCATGTTGACAAGTTCGGTACATTGAGTCTTACCACCACCCATCTGACCAAAAAGATCGCCGCCACGAACACGTTCACCTTCAAATGCAGGTCCAAAAGCAAGTGGAATATCAATCTCGGTGACATTGATTTTCAGACCGCGAACCTCAACCGACTTCTGGCAAATCTCATCGTGGGGAACATTGGCAACAACATGCTCATAGGTGCAGATACCTGTTGGCAGAATCTCCGGGATATCAGTATCGGCAAGTGTCGGAAAGCCCCAGTTTACTGCACCGGCTGCAGCAACAGCCCACTCGGTTCCAACATCACCCAGAGCGTTCACGAAGGCAAATATACGATTCTTGTTATACATTAACATTTTGCGGTAGTCGCCTGGCTGAACACCACCAAAAGCCATTGCTGCCCTGTTTGCGAAACCGAGGGCGAAAACAGCAGACGAAATATCCGGTCCAAAAGGTACGATACGGGTGTTCCAGCCGACTTGCATACCGGCATCCAGACACTGTTGAATAACAGTTTTACCATTATGGTTGGCAGCACAGAAGATATAAAGACTCTTCTTCTGGTAATCCTCAACAATCATTTTGGCTATTTCTGCATTCGGAGCAGCACCAACAATAGCTGCAAAACCGGGGGCGGAACCATCGACAAACTCAACACCACGCTTCCTCAGGATGGTATCGTCTGCCGGGCCGACCCAAATTTTACCGGCATCAATATCTGGATCTTCTTGAGCAATATAGAAATCCGGCTCTCTTAAAATACGCAGAGCCTCTTTTACTTCATAGGCAAAGATCCCTGCCATTCCGGCATCAAGAAGTGGTCCGAGATAGGGAAGATGGTTTGAGCCTTTGATGTGCGGAGGCAGAAGTCCCCGTGCAAAGTCCATGGGCTTTTTTAAATCTTCCAGTGTCTCACATTTCATTCCTGTGAGAGAATATATAACCGGCAGGTAATATGCGGTATTCGGGAATCCGATTTTTGTGCTGGCATCGTACGTTTGGAGGGCTTTTTCCAGCTCTCCCTCCACCTGGGATACCACTTTATAACCGCCCTGTATAGCTGCGAATGCTACTAATCTTGACATACTTAACTCCTCTTTTTAGGATTTGTAATAACGTGATCGTTCCAGGTTATATTATTCCATTCCTAGGGCCTGTCTGTCAGCCATATCCATTAGAACTCTGTCACGAGCCTTATCGATGCCAAGTTCTTTACGCTTCTTGTCAATATGAGCGATCATCTTATGGGCATGCTTAATTGGATCAGGTTCACAATCCCACTTACCGCCATAGATATTCTCCATTTCCTTGTAGAGATAATCTTTGAAGACCGGAGCACCCTCAACAGGCATATGGTAGCCAAATACAGTGTATACGCCTGAAGCGACGAAATACTGGCCAATCGAAATCGCCTTTTCACTCATCCACTCAGGAGCACTCCCAGCAGCAGGCAGGTCACAAATATCATTGCCAAGTCCACCTGCTTTAACAACCTCGGTTGCCGCCAGCAGGATCCGGCTGTTGTCAACACAGGATCCCATATGCAGGACAGGTGGGATACCTACAGTCTCGCACACCTCAGCAAGACCAGGCCCACAGTGAACGGCAGCGGCTTCAGGGGTAAGGAGACCATGAATACCGGCAGCAATTGCACTACAGCCGGTGGTCAAAACGATTACATCGTTTTTGATCAGTTCTTTGATGAGTGTGATATGCTCTTCGTTATGTTTGGTGCGCGCGTTATTACACCCAACAACACCAGCGATACCACGAATACGACCATTGATAATATTGTCATTTAAGGTGAAATAGTCTCCACGGAAACTTCCACCCAGGTGGTACTGAATTGATTCAACACCAAAACCGGCAATCTGGGTCGTCTTGTGATTAGGGATCATCACTTCGGCACCACGGTTTTCATAATTATCGATTGCGATTTTCACGATGCGGATTGCATCTTCCATTGCATGGTGCTCATCGAACTCAATATGCACCACATTATCCTGCTCCATCTTGGCAATCGGATGAGTGGTGATCAGTTTAGTATGAAAACACTTTGCAACATTGGCGAGATTCTGGAAAATACACTGAACGTCAACAACCATCGCATCACAGGCACCTGTGATAATAGCAAGCTCCTGCTGAAGGAAGGTACCCGCCGGTGGTACGCCATGACGCTGGAGCACCTCGTTGGCGGTACAGCAAATACCACTCAGCTGAATGCCTTTAGCGCCTTTTGCTTTGGCGTATTCGACCATTTCCTGTGATTGAGAAGCGGCAACAATCATTTCAGATAGAAGCGGCTCATGTCCATGAACGATAATATTTACCTGGTCAGCCTTCATAACACCGAGATTTGCCTCAGCCTGTAAAGGAGTAGGTGTTCCGAACATGACATCCTGCAGATCGGTCCCAATCATGGAGCCACCCCAGCCATCGGCCAGAGATGCTCGGGTACCCTGCTTCATCAGATTTTTGAAATCCTGATCAACACCCATATGGGTTCGATGCATGATCTCAACGATTTCGCGATCTACATTACGAGGCTTGACGCCTTGTTCTTCCCATTTGTCCTGCAAAGGCTGTGGAGCTCGTTTCAACATATCGAGAGTACCGTTGGCCTTACCCCATTCGTTAACGGCTCTTTCACCTACTGCAATAGCAATTTCCCTGATGTCACGATCTTTTACGACACCATCTTCTTCAACGGTTGTTGCAACACCGTAAAATGGAGCAATCTGAATCAGTTTCTGGGGATCCTTGATTTTGTAATCTTCGGTTTCTCCTTTTGCAGCGGCCAGAAAAGTGATGGCAACGTTACGTCCGTGATCGGAATGCGCAGCAGCACCGGCAGCGATCATACGTGCAAAGTTTCTCGCACAGATGGTATTTGCAGTGGCACCGCAAAGACCTTTTCGTGTGTCCTCGCCTTGAATGCCATCTTTCGGCAACGGCAGGCGACATGGTCCCATTGCACAGTTTTTACAACATATACCCTGAAGACCAATGGCACATGGTTTCATGGTGACAGCTCTATCAAAAACAGTTTCGATATTGAGCTGCTGGGCCCTGCGGATCATCTCCTGTGTTGACGGCTCGATAGATGCTTCCATCGGATCAGCTAATTTGACAACTTTTGCTTTTACTTCTGCCATATCGAGGTTCCTCCTCATAGAGTTTTTGAGATTATCAATTATCTCAAGAGCTTTACTTCGCTATATTCTACTAATTGATAATTAAAACTATTTTCTCTTGTGGAATCTATCCAGCATATCAAGGATTTTATCCTGAGCTGTTTTCTGTTCCGCAGCAGCTGTCATACTCACTTCGGCAACCGGCTGACTTCCAGCGGATTCTTCGGCGGCTTTACGCGCTTGAGCTCTGAGCCGTTTCAATGCTTTTTCGTCTTCTTCCCGCTGTTGTGCTTCAGCCTTCAGAGCATCAGCCTCGGCTTGTGCTTTCGCTTCGGCATCCGCCTTGGCTTTCGCTTCGGCATCCGCCTTGGCCTTGGCTTCAGCTTCCTCTTTGGCTTTTGCATCGGCTTCGGCCTTAGCAGCCGCAGCAGCTTTCGCATCAGCCTCCGCTTTCGCCTGTGCTTCCGGATCTACTGCCGGAGCAGGCTTCTCTTCGACTTTTGGCTCCGCTTTCGCAGGTGCAGCTGGAGCAGCCGCTTTTGCAGCCGGGGCTGCAGCAGCCGGAGCGGCTGGCGCGGCCTTCTTGGCAGGAGCAGCTTTCGTTTCTTCCTCAGCAATAGTCAAATCCGCGGCAGGAGCAAGCGCTGCAAAGTCAATATTTGCAGCATCTAAAATTTTAGCAAGTTCAGCAGATTCGGTCAAAGAACCACCATCGGCAAGAGCGACAATGAATTCCTTAGTCAGTCTGATTGCCTCAGGATGACGCATAATAAGAACGTTGGACCCACTCAACAGATAGGATATTGCACCGATTGCTTCCATCATGACCCCGCGTTTTTCAGGGTCTCCAAGAAGAGGCGCCTCATCTGCCGTCTGCTTGGCTTCTTTACATTTCCAGACTTCGTTGCCCAGGTTATTGATCATCGGGAACTGGAGTTTCTCATCGCCCTGGACCATTGCGGCCATGGTGAGTCTTTCCATTACTGAATAGGTATATTCCATACCGTACCCAAGGCCGCCTGTAGTGGGATCGACCAATAGTCTATCCATCGGCATTCCGAGGTTTTCCAAAAGAATATTCACCTGCTTTGCCAGGTTTACATCAATCGGAGAAGAGGCTATAAGAGCATGACCGTATCCCATAGCCGCGGCACCGATACCTTTGTAGTTTTTCTCTTCGACAGGGCCCAGGACCAGATTTTCTCCCTGGCACTGCTCGGCAACCACCTTCAGGACCGCTTCATCTTTAGTTGGATTGGCACATCCCCAGACGATCAGGGGAACATTGATAGCCGCCAGGACTTTTTTTACCGTTTCGGCGGCCGATTCAGCACTGGCATCTTTGTCATTGGGGTCGATACTTTTCAACTGGATAACTATTGCATCAGCTTTAAACACATCGACACATTTTTTGGCCCAAGCAGCAGGGTCGGAGATTACATCTTTGAAGTGCGCCATAACCGGCGCAGGCCAGTCATCCGGCTCTGTATCCCAAATTTCCATTGCAATGATGGGTTTGTTTGGCATGTCACCTTCGAATGTATAGAAGGGATAACATGTTTCACCTCCCACGGTAATAGCTGCATCACCCTTACCTATGGAAATTGCTTTGATGCCGCCGCTATAGGATTCCTTCTTCAGTTTAAATCCCACTTTTGCCTCCTTACTGGTGAGTAATTTTTTCTCCTGAAGGTTGCGTCTGACTGCGACATCAACCTCCCCTTTTCAACACTAGCCAAACAACAAGAGGTACAAAATGTTAACAAAAATTATCTATTTTCTTATATGCGTCATCCTGCCAAAATCGAAGCCTATGCAGGCTGGTAATATTTTCTCAAAAATACTACTTCCCCCTTGCCTTCATTCGAGCCTTCAAACGCGGAAATTTTTCTATTTCCGTGTGCGGCAGAAACATTGCCGCAATATAATTATCCATATAGGATGGTGTCTCGGAGAGTTCGAAATTGGTCATTTTCTGAGTCACCGAAACAACATCTTTACGAATTCGGTTGGTAAGGGAGCTCATTCGCGCGCCCATGAGCGAACCGTTGCCGATAAAAGTGACACGTTCCGGATCTATCTCAGGCAGAAGTCCGAGAACCATTGCTTTTTCCAAATCAATATAACTGCCAAATCCGCCGGCTAAAATGATGTGTTCCACCATATCCATGGATAAACCGACTTCCTCAAGAAGAGTCATGCAACCACTGTAGATTGCCCCTTTCGCACGGATAAGATTATCCAGGTCCGGTTCGGTGATAACAATGTCCCGGTCGATCTGTGTCTCATCTTTCCAGGCGATAACATACTCCCAGACATGATTGGTCAGCCTCACCCGAGGCGTCTCGAGTTCACGATTGAATTTCCCCCTGTTATTAATCAGCCCCATCTCAAACATCACCGCAGCCATCGTAATAAGCCCTGAACCACAAATGCCTTTGGGCCTTACGTCGCCAATGGTCAGAACCATCGGGTCAAATGTGACAGGATCCAGGGAGAAATCTTCAATAGCACCCTTGGCGGCGCGCATACCGAACTCAATCCCACCACCTTCAAAAGCAGGTCCGGCGGAACAGGCTGTGCATGCAAGCCAGTCTTTGTTCCCTACCACCAGCTCGGCATTGGTTCCAATGTCAAGAAAAAGCGTCAGCTCCTCCCTCCGGTACATCCCTGAACCCATGACGCCGGCAACTATATCGCCACCGACAAAACTCGAGACCTGCGGATAAAGCAACGCAATGGCATGTTCATTGACATTGACACCCAAAGTTGCTGCTGTAAATGGTGGATATAGAGTGGCGGTTGGTACATAGGGCGCCCTGCGGATATTGCGGGGATCAATTTTGAGAAAAAGTTGCGTCATGGTAGTGTTGCCGGAGAATGTAATGGTCGAGATATTTTCTCGATCAACCTTTGACGCACGGATTATTTTCTCAAGGACACTGTTTATGGTACCAACAACAACTTCCTGGAGTTTTTCGAGTCCACCAGGTTTCTCGGCGTAGATTATACGGGTTATGACGTCTTCACCATAACTTATCTGCCCGTTGAAATCACCTGCTTCAGCTAAACAGTCACCGGTCGACAGATCAATAAGCTGCCCATAAATGGTGGTGGTCCCAATATCTATCGCAACGGCGTAATTCGCTGCGGTTGTGTCTCCTGGCTGTACATTGACGATGAGATTTTTCCCGTCGCTTCTCACGGGCCGGATCAAAGTTACAGTCAACCGGAAGTCACTGTCTCGCATTACCGCCGGCAGTTTCCTGATGACCGACAGTGTAAGCTCCAGTTTATGTTCATTAGCCTCGAGTTTGAGATACTCAATGAGCCGTGTGACATCGGGCATGTTATTTTGGGAATCGGGCGGGGAGAGGGTAAGAAATATTTTATCTACTGGAGGGATAAAAAGCCCTTCTTCTTTCAGGCTTTCAAAGTCCATATGCTGAATTGAGGCGGTCCTTCGTGGAGTCGCCTGCAGATTCATCACACTTTTATCGATGGAGGATTCGACAGGGATGCGTATTGTGACGTTTTCAGTAACTTTTACCAGGCAGGCAAGACGATATCCTTTAGCAATATCTTCCTTGCTGATTCTCTCGGATATCCCTCCGGAAACACTTCCTTTTTCAACGAGAACACGGCATTTCCCACAAACGCCTTCTCCGCCGCAGGAAGCGTTGACATGCACTCCGGCCTGAAGAGCGGCACGAATAAGACTCTCCCCATTAGAAACAGTTATGGCCTTATCATGGGGGAGAAATGTGATGGTGCATTCACTCATGCGGGTTACCTTATCCGCCAGGGAAACAGTGGCATTAATCATCTTCTTAAATACACTGCACAGCAATATACGACAACAACAGCATGAACCGTCATCTCGTTCGAATATTACCAGCTTGCGACACAGCAGTGTGAAAAGATACGCTCCGAAACTACCCTCGAGTCAGCTTTTATTCAGCGGACAAATATATCATATATTTTCACACTTACAACTTGTAATTGGGAATTTTTCCCTTAGAGTTCCATTAATTCAGCGACAAACAGACGTTCTCTTTTTCTGCTGTTTGACATCAGTATTTCTGATACAACGCCCTCCCCCCATCCATCTCTCTAATATTAGGAGAGATGTTAAAGTTACAGTAAGACGGACAAGCCAAACACATCCACAAACACCACGCCAAACCCGACCTTCGGCGAAGGTTTTTTTCAAAATATAGAGGGGATTATTTTTAATAAAATTGATTTATTTTCATTCTTTCTGGGGCTTTTTTTCCTTTTCCAGAAAGTGAATCAGGCAAGCCGAACGAAATTTACAATAGATCTTTGGATCAGCACACTTAAGGCACTCAGCACACAGATACTGCTGGTATTTATCACAATGGTATGAAGTTTGAATTTGAGGGTGAAACTTGCAATTTCCCATACTCTCTCTCACTCATTTGGAGATAAGGTTTGTAACAACGTAATCCTTCTCCAATGCTCATAAACGGATACATAAAAAACCGATTTTGCTGCCTGTGGTTTTTTTTCAGACAAGCTCACCCCGGAACGACGCCAGCACACCTATATTTTGTTATATCCGGATAAATTCCTTGCCTACAGCGGTCTAAAAAAAACAACAATGTCTCGGTTTTCCCGGAGATCACCTTTTTTTATTGCATTCCACCACCTTCCTCCAATGGTCCTACCAATACTCAAAGCCGCCAGAAAAAATCGGCAAAAATCAATTTATATCGTTTATATTCGACAACATAACGGTCTAACCAGTTGTGTTTTTTTAGACTTGACAAGAACATTGGTATCTTCTAATATTGGTACTACCATTAAAGGCACCGGATAGTATTCTTTTCAGTACGGTTTAAAACCCTTTCCCTCGGTATTTTGAGTGTTTTCAAACATAATATCGTCCCGGATTACATATCAATCAAGGTGGAGTGGACTTACTCCACGGTTTCTCAGTCGACGGAGCATAACATGCACAAAAGCAAAATCGAAGAATTACAAACAATCTTTGGCGAAAATAACGTCCTCACCGAAATTGAGGATATGGTGGCCTACAGTTATGACGCCTCTCACGCTGAAATCCAGCCCGAAGCTGTTGTATTTGCAACTACTACAGAACAAATCAGCCTGCTCATGAAATTTGCCTACCGCGAAAGAATTCCTGTGACTCCCCGTGGCCAGGGAAGTGGTTTATCTGGAGGTTCCGTTCCTTTAAAGAGAGGTATTGTCCTCTCCATGGACAAAATGAAACGAGTTATCGACTTTGATCCGGCAAACCGACTCATCACAGTTGAAGCCGGTATCACAACCGCCGATATCGATCCGATTGTTGCAAAATCCAATCTCTTCTATCCTCCAGATCCGGGCAGCGTCGCATTTTCTACTATCGGTGGCAATGTTGCCGAGAATGCCGGTGGACTTCGGGGACTGAAATATGGGGTGACCAAGGATTATGTAAAAATGATGAAGGTCGTGTTACCTCAGGGCGATATTGTCACTCTGGGCAACAAATGTGTAAAACATGTTGCCGGTTTTAACATGGAAGGCATCTTTGTAGGAAGTGAGGGACTACTTGGTGTCATGACCGAGGTGACTCTCGCCCTGTTACCCATTCCTGAACATCGCGAGTCCGCCCTTGCTATTTTTAACAATCTTGATGGGGCTGCCCAGGCCGTTTCCGATATTATTGCGTCAGGAGTGACTCCATCCACGATGGAGTTTATGGATAATGCCACGATCAATGCCATTCAGAACTTTAAAGATTGTGGTCTCCCACGGGATGCTGCTGCCGTTCTGCTCATTGAGACCGATGGCGAAAAAAACTCGGCAATTGCAGAAATGGCCAAGGTCGAAGAGCAGGTCAAAAGAAATGATATCCGGGAATTTGCCAGAGCAAAAACCAGCGAGGAACGGGACCGTCTTTTTGAGGGACGTCGAGTCGCTCTGAATGCATTAGCCAGCGTTAAACCAAACCTCATTCTTGAGGATGCAACTGTCATGCGCTCCAAATTACCGGAAATGGTCAGAGGTATCACCGCTATTGCTGAAAAATACCAACTCCAGATTGGCATTTTCGGTCATGCCGGAGACGGCAATCTCCACCCGACATTTCTCATCGACATGCAGGACAGGGACGAAATGGCACGCACAGAAAAGGGTGTCGCGGAACTCTTCCAGCTGGCCATTGACCTAGAGGGAACGATCTCCGGAGAGCATGGTATCGGTCTCGAAAAGAAACCTTTTCTCAAGAACCAAATAGGTGGAGAAGGTATAAGTCTTCTCCAAAATATCAAAAAAACCTTTGATCCCCTCAATCTGCTCAATCCAGGCAAGATGTTCGACATGCCTGAAGAGCAGTCAGCTTAAGCGAGGTGATGGAAAAATGAATACTCACGCTGCTGTAAAACAACAGGCCGAAACACATTTGCTTGAGGCCGCCAAGGATTTTCAAAAATGCATGCAATGCGGCAAGTGCCGATCAGTATGCCCGGTTTTTAAAGAAATGGGTAATGAACTGTATGTTGCCCGCGGCAAAAATAAACTAGCCGAGAAACTCGTATCCGGTGATCTCCAGATCACCCAGCGCGTAAAAGACGCAATCAACGAATGCCTCAACTGTAAAACCTGTTCTGCTAACTGTCCGGCTGGCGTCAGTCCTGAAAATGTTGTCCTGAGACTTCGATGGTACATTACTACCCAGGAAGGACTCGGTTTCTTCAAGGCTCTCATTTTCCGTCAGTTGGTCTGGCGTAAATGGCCAATTACTATAGGGGCCATGCTTATAGGTGTTGCCCAGAGAGCTCTTTTCGGCATCGGTCCTAAAAATCCGGTTCGATATCTCTTTCCTCTTTTCGGTTTTTCGAAACGAAGATTTTTTCCGGAAATGGCGCTTAGAAGCGCCCAGAGCCAGTATCCTGAAGTGATACCACCAAAAAATGGCCCGTCCAGAGGACGAATTGGCTATTTCACCGGTTGCGCCGGTAATCTTATTTACACAAATGTGGTGAAATCTGTGGTTGATATCCTCACCGGCTACGGCTATGAAGTGGTTATCCCTAAGAAACAGAAATGCAACGGTACTCCGGTACTGGCCAACGGTGATTATGAAGGCGCAAAAATGCTCATGGAACATAATTTTGACCTGTTCCAGCGATATGACCTCGATGCAATCGTCGTGGCATGTTCATCCTGCGGCATGGCCCTTAAAAAGGAAATCAAAATTTTTATCGACAATAGCAGAGAGCTTCAGGCTTTCACTGAAAAAGTATACGATATCAACGAGTTTATTGAAAACAACATTGATATTAAAGAGGAAGATCTTGGCCGACTTCCTTACAAAGTCTCATACCATGACCCATGCCATATGGTCCGGGGCCAGGGCATCAGTGAGCAGCCAAGAAAGTTACTTAAGATGATTCCCGGTGTGGAATTTAAAGAGATGAAGGATGCAGCCGTCTGCTGCGGAAGTGCCGGCAGCTATTGTATCACCCATTACGACACTGCAATCAAAATCAACAATCACAAGGTTGAAAATATTCAGGCTGCAGATGTTGAGTATGTTGCAACTGGTTGCCCGACATGTGTCATGCATATTCAGGATAATCTCTTGCAACATGAATCGGGTGAAAAAATGCGTTTTGTCGTAGAAATGCTTGCTGACTCGCTGCGCGCTGCCAAAACCATTTAGTACTTCAAAATTTCTTCTTGTTTTTATTAAAAAACTACCTCATAATTTCGCATTGAACGATGACCTCTCAGGCACCCGAATTGCCTGAGAGGTCATCGTTTTGCATCCCTGAACCAGAGCTGTCATCTGCCCCCCTGCTCCTTCCGATTATCACACTCGCCCCAAATTGTTAGGTGGTGGAAGCAGAGTCCTGTCTACCATTTTTTGTTCTCTCTATCTGTGTTGTGTATCTTTCTCTGTCGTGGTAATAAAACAGATTCATAACAGTTTAATCTGACTCAGCCCTTCAACCACTCCGAAAGATTTTCTCTCCCCAATTTTTTCAGTAGATGACTACCATGGAAAACAAAACCCATCTCACCGGCAAAGATGTCTCTCTTGAGGAAACCATACAGACGGCAACAACAAACCTCGAAAATATAGGCATCACGACAAAAGCAGTTAGCTGGTTGAACCCAGCACCGAACTGCTGGTCGGTCCACATCCAATCATCCGCCTGTTCACATCTCTATACCAACGGTAAAGGCACGTCCCGCCTTGCCAGCCTTGCCAGCGGACTCGGCGAGTTCCTTGAACGATTATCCACCAACTTTCTCTTCGCCGACTTTTTTTGGGACGAGGGTGACAACGATAAACCCTTTCAATTTTATCCCAACGAAACATGGTTTTCCGATGAACAGAATTTCTCAATCCCAGAACGTAATAAAGATGGAATCAAGTTATTGAGTGAACCGTTACTCTCATTTTATAACCCGGATGGTGAACTTGCTTTTGAGCACCTCCTTGATAATAACACCAACTCATCCAGCAAGGGTATTTGCGCCCTGCCATTTCAGTCTCTCACCAGCAAAAAGATGATCTATTTTCCGGTCAGCCTGCTGAATAATCTCTATGTCAGCAACGGGATGGCGGCCGGCAATTCACCTGCCGAATGCTGTTCCCAGGCTTTATCCGAAATACTTGAACGTTATGTTAAAAATATCATCATTGCCGAAGGCTTAAGTCTTCCCAATGTACCAATGACATCCCTGAGAAATTTTACAAATATCAGTTCAATTCTTCAAAAACTTACCGATGAAGGATTTGCAGTTCAAGTCAAGGATGCATCTCTTGGCGGAAAATTTCCCGTCATCTCGGTTCTACTAACCGATAGCCGAAATGGTGGCGCATTTGCAGCATTCGGTGCAAATTGCCGTTTTGAAACAGCCATTGAGCGCACTTTAACTGAACTGCTTCAAGGGCGGAGCTTTGACAGACTCCGTGACTTTCTGTCGCCTTGTCACGATAAAAAGCAGGTCGCAGACCCATTTAATCTAGAGAGTCACTTTGTCGATTCCGACGGTCTTTTATCCTGGGATATGTTTAAGGATAAAGCGGATTTTGATTACTGCCCCTGGGATTTTTCCGGTTCCACTCAACAGGAATTGAAACTGTTGGAGAACCTCATAACCAGCAACGGTTTTGATATGTTCCGTGCAGAATATCTCCACTGCGGCATGTATAGCTGTCGAATTCTAGTTCCTGGTATGTCTGAGATTTATCCTGTCGATGATCTGCTCTGGAACAATAAAGTTACAGGGGCTCATCTTCGCCCTTACCTGCTGCGACTGCCAAGGATGGAGAAGGCTGAACTGTATGCATTATTTGACCTTATTGAGACCCTCGGCCTCAACGACCAGCTGTTGCTCTCTCAAATAATTGGAATTCTCTTTGATACGACATCAGCCTGGGCAACTCTTTCCATTGGTGAATTAAAAGCACTTCTTCTCCTGGCCTCAAATCGCACCATGGAAGCGCTCCAATGGTGCTCCTGGTGCCTTGAGTACGGTTCGCTTCCAGAAAAAAGAATACGTCTCTTTAAATTACTCGAAACACTTCTGAACTTTCATATGGCTGAGAAGGACCTTGCCGACTATCAAGCGGGCTTGCAGCTTTTTTACAAACAAGAAGAAATTCACGAGGCCGAGTCCATTATCAATGGCAGAATGCGATTCCCCGGACTCAATTTTGGAGGTACCTGGATGGAGATATCTTCCGAACAGAAGAATCTTTTAACGATATATGAACAGGTCAACCGTCTCAAGGCTGACTTTGCTTCATGACAATTACTATCAGGGTTACTCATCGTACAGTTGATTGCGGGATGGGCCTATGACAGCCCATCCCGAAATTTCTTTCAACCGCCAAGTATGGCTTTTGCCTCACGGGCAATGGCCAACTCCTCATTGGTCGGAATTCCCCAGACCTGAACCCTGCTCTCTTTCCTACTCAGCAGAAGAGGTTTTTTGATCCGCTGGTTGTTGACATCAAGATCCATGACGATGCCAAAGGGTTCTAGTCCCTGCAGGGTCTTCTCGCGTACGACCTCATCATTTTCACCAATACCAGCGGTAAAGATTATGGCATCCACCCTCCCGAGTACGGCCATAAAAGCACCTACATATTTTTTATTCCGATATGTCTGTACATCCAGAGCCAATTTGGCCCTTTTATTCCCGCTTGCGATTGCGTCATGTATGTCTCGCATATCGTTAAGGCCGCACAACCCTTTCAAACCAGATTCTTTATTCAGCATCTGATCGATAGTATCAATATCCATATTACAGTTCCGGGCAAGAAAAGCATGGATAGCCGGATCGACATCACCACTTCGGGTTCCCATGACAAGGCCTTCCAAAGGTGTGAGACCAAGAGTTGTGTCAACACTTTCACCATTTTTAACAGCTGTCATAGAGCACCCGTTTCCGAGATGAATGGAAATCAGATTCAGCTCTTGCAACGGTTTCCCCATAAGCGCTGCACATTCGCTTGCCACGAATTTGTGCGACGTCCCGTGAAAGCCATATCGGCGAACCCTTTGCTGCTCATAGAGCTCATACGGCAGTGCGTAATGGTAGGCGTGAGGAGGAATAGTCTGGTGAAAGGCGGTATCAAAAATAGCAACTTGAGGAATTCCTGCGAACAATTCCTGCGCCACTCGTATACCGTCAAGATTAGCAGGATTATGCAGCGGAGCCAGAGGGATGTTTTTTTCAATGGCGGTCAACACATCACCTGAGATAACGGTCGGTGCATGAAAATCTTCACCGCCATGAACAACCCTGTGTCCAATCGCGTCAATATCGCCTGGGTTGGCAATAACTCCCTGGTGAGGGTCGGATAGTAACTCAACCGCAAGATGCATTCCACTTTTATGATCAGGCACTGCTGTTGTTTTTTTTACTACCAGTTCATCTTCTGCACCCGGCCGGAGCGTACACTTTATCAGGCCTTCATTTTCACCAATTCTCTCGACCAGGCCTGATGCCAGAACCGATTCATCCATCATCTCGAGAAGCTGGAATTTAATTGACGAGCTTCCCGAATTAATCACAAGTATCTTCATTTTTTATTCTCAATCCTTTTTGATGCTGTTCGATTCACCTGTCTGGCTTGCCGCATGAAGCATATCAGATGAAATATAATATCAGTTGTGTAAAAATTATTTCCGGAATGGATTTTTTAACCTGTCACCATAGAGAGGGCAACAATTTAATTTAAAAGACGATTCTCACAAGGACTTGGTTTTTTTTATAACCAAAGTCACCATGAGACATAACTATAGCTACTTATTCTCTTTATACCATAACTACATGATTTAAATGTTGTATTTAAATCGTATATTCTATTTACTGATACAATAATTCATTATTTTTTACCAGATTTAGGGGTGTATGTTTATTGGTCCTACCTTTTTACTTGCCGGCTCAAACTATCCTGAGACAGTTCCCTGCCCCCCCTTGACAAACCCCATGATGAAAGAGTACTAAAAACTCTTTGTCGAAAATGGTTAGCTGTTTTCATTATTCTTTCCGGTGCAACGGGGCAATCTAAGGTGATACTATGCGATATATACTTCTTCTCTCTGCCATTCTGATGCAGATGTGCCTCGGCGCTACCTACTCTTGGAGTGTCTATGTTCTGCCTCTCAAAACCCTGACCGGACTCCAGCAGGGTCCTGTGCAAATCCCTTTTACTGTTTTTTATTTTATGTTTCCTTTGACGATGATGGCTGCAGGGACATTCTTACCAAGAATCGGCCCGAGAATCAGTGCCATGGCCGGAGGTCTTCTTTTTGGAGGAGGCTGGATCCTGGCGAGCCAGGGAACACATAATTTTATATTCACGATACTCGGCATTGGTGTGCTCAGCGGTATTGGTGCCGGTATGGCGTATATCGTCCCGATTGCTGTCTGCATTCGCTGGTTTCCCAAGAACAAAGGGCTTGTCACCGGCATTGCCGTCGCCGGCTTTGGTGGAGGCGCAGCCCTTGTCAGTCAACTCGGTGGCTGGCTGATGGCCGGTCTTGACAAGTCGCCATTCCAGACTTTTTTTATCTTCGGCCTCGGGTTTGTGTTCATTGTCGTCCTCGCAGGATCCACTATGTGTTTCCCAAAAGAGTCCGGCCTGAAGAAACCAGTACCCGTCAAAATTTCTGAACTTCTCTCTCATCCGAGTTTTCGGCTGCTGTACGGAGCAATGTTCATTGGTCTTGCAGCGGGTTTCGCTGTCAATGCCAACCTCAAGGAACTTTTCCAGGGAGGTGGCAACGCTGTTCAGATCGGCATCGCCGGTGTTTCGCTTTTTGCCTTGGCCAATGCCACCGGTAGAATCGTATGGGGAATGGTGTTCGACAAAGTCCAATCGGCAACTGCCGTGAAGGCAAACTTACTCCTGCAGGCACTTGTGTTGCTGGCCTCACCGGTCATGCTTGATTCAGCTGCCGGTTTCTGGGTTTTCGCGATATTGACCGGGTTCAACTATGGTGGCGTTCTGGTCATCTATGTGTCGTCTGCCTCTCGTTGCTGGGGCGCAGACAGGGTGAGCCAGGTGTATGGGTTTCTGTTTTCCAGCAATATCCTGGCGTCCTTTGCTCCAATTATCGCCGGAATGTTTTTTGATGCCTTTCATACATTTACCATTGCACTTTTCGGGCTGGCTGGACTCCTTATTGCGAGCAGTGCTCTCATACACAAAAAAGCACATGTCGTGAACCTGGATAACAGCATGTCATCTCAGGTTGAGTTAGGACAACAGCCCTTTGCTCTTAAGGCGCGATAAAACTTCAATAAGGCTGTCCATTTCCACCGGTTTTGCAAGATAATCATCCATACCCGCTGCAATAAAACGCTCCCTGTCGCCCTTCATTGCATGGGCCGTAAGAGCAATTATTGGAACTCTTCGGTTATTGTTCATAACCGTGCTCCGGATAGCCCGGGTGGTTTCAACCCCGTCCATTTCAGGCATCTGGATATCCATGAAGATACAGTCGAAATCTGACTCGTCCACCTTTTTCAACGCCACTAAACCGTTGGACGCCACATGCACCTTATGTCCTATCTTGCTCAGCATGGCTGAAATAACCATGGCATTAATTTTTTCATCTTCAACAACCAACACACGTTTTGGGCTCACATCAAAGGATTGGTTACAAGTACTCTCTTTACAACTGGAGTCCGGTTTTTCGGCGATTGCCGCTTTTACACTGAACCGTACAACCGTCCCCTTCCCGACTGCGCTCTCCAGACAAACCTTGCCATCCATCATCTCAACCAGTTTTTTGACAATACTCAACCCAAGCCCGGTCCCTCCATATTTACGCTGAAAACTCCCATCTTCCTGAACAAAAGGCTCAAACAACCGGCTTATGACCTTTTCCGAAATCCCCCTGCCTGTATCGGAGATTTTACACTTAAGAATAAATTCATTTTCTGTGGAGATGTACTCTGCAGTTAATACAACGCTTATCTTCCCTGCCTTGGTAAATTTGACAGCATTGCCCAGCAGATTAAAGAGAATTTGCTTCAGGCGTGTTCCATCTACGACGACAGCTGGAGGAACATTCTTGTCGATGTAATAATCAATGGAGACACTCTCCTCCTGCGTAAGGCTTTCAAAAGAATCCACCACCGACTGCAACAGCGGTTCAAGCACCAGCGGGCTCGGTATTAATTCAATCTTTCCGGCTTCAATTTTTGAAAAATCTAAAATATCACTAATTAAATTCAACAAACTTGTTCCGGAAGTAAGAGCCGTTTCAACATACTTTTTCTGTTCTTTGCTTAGGCGCGTATCTCTTAACAATTGTAAAATTCCAAGGACACCGTTCATCGGGGTACGATTTTCATGGCTCATATTCGCCAGAAACTCGGATTTGGTCTGGCTGGCGGCAAGAGCTACTTCCTTGGCGAGTTCCAACTCCTTTTGCTCCTGGACCCGTTTGGTTGAATCCCTGATAACTCCTGTGAATCCTTTCAGGGTACCTTCGCTGTCAGACATGGCGGTCGTGATAATCTCCACCCAGACGATTGAACCATCCTTTTTCCGACATTCGAACGCGAAGAATCTGGCTGGAATATCATCCTTATTCCTTATCATTGACGCCATCATCCGGCGCAATCCGTTAAATTTTTTCTTATATTTTGGGGTCATATGAACGCTGATCGGCATGGAGAGGAATTCTTCCTCTGTGTATCCGGAAAGTGCAAATATAGATGGCGTCACATATGTCGGAGTAAATTCAGTGTCAGATACCCAGAGGACATCTCTTACATTGTCAACCAGAAGCCGGAAACGTTTATCACTTTGCTCCAGCGCTTGTTGGATTGCGATATCCCTGGTCACATCACGTCCGGTGCCAACTGTACCTATCAGTCTCCCATTTTCACTCAACAGAGGCGCCTTACGTACATCGAGAGCCAGATACCTCCCCCGGACAAGCCCATCTTCCAGAAACCTGTGTGGCAGTCTACTTTGCTTCACAACCTCATCGGAATCGACGCAGATCTCACCAAAAGTATGTCTGTAACCGTCCGACCGCTCTCTTGATGCAAAAAACAGATCTTTTTTGCCTATTGGTTTTTCCCCCTTTTTACATTTCAGCAACTTTTCACAGATCGCCGTATTGGCAAAGATATATCTGTCATCAAGGTCTTTGGCCCAAATCATATCCGGAACGGTATTAGCCATCAGTTTCATCATGTGATACATTTCCTGATATCGAGCTTCACTCTCTTGCAGGGCCCGCTGGGCTCTCACACGGTCGGTGATATCTGTAAAAACTGTATAGACAGCCCTTAGTCCATGATAGGAAATATTCCTGGCTGACAGCAGGGCATATTTTCTGCTACTGGTTGCTGTTATTAGCTCTGCTTCAAACTCAAATACACAATCGTCATCTTCCAACATTTGAAGAAAATTTTTCAGCTGGTTGAGACTGTGCCAGAATTCGGATGCTTTTCTGTTTTTTGCCTGATCAACAGAGATTGAGAAATAATTTGAGGCAAACTTATTGATATAAAGCACACTCCCATTCGACCTGTTTACAATCACAATGGGAAACATGGCATATTCAATTAAGACATCAGCCGTTGGCCCTGGGTTGTAACGCTCTCTTCGCTGGCCGATTAGTTCAGTTAGACGGGTCTGAAGAATTTCTATCTCTGTCTGCAGGTCCTTTTTATTGGGCTGATTATTCGGATCATTTTCCATTTTTACATGTTATTTTGAGTTTTCAATACCCCTCGAGTGTCAGAAAACCTTCGTAAATACCTCTTAGGCCTACCCCGGATTTCTCATGAACATTGTGTCAATGAGCAGGAGTCAGCTATGTCTTGAGACTATTGTCAAGCTTCCAGCAGTCCCGAAATGGACACAATGTTCATAAAAGGCCAGTCGATCTCACCGCCCCTCCGACGGCGCTGAAGTAATGGGCATAACCGATTATGACACATCGCTTCGCTTCTCCCATGCACGGCAACCTCGACTGGTGAGATATCCGGGCTAAAAAAAACGGTTAATCTTTACAAGAGAAGCGGTCTTGTCTTTATCAAGCCATCAAGGGGGTATCGTTGACCACGCCATATGATCCCTCCATTTCTTATGGTAACAATGGCCGAATTCAATACAATGTAACAGGAAATATATGGTGTAATAATGCATCCTGGAAAAAACCACCACGGCAGGCCTTGAAGCCGAAGTCCTTGATAAAAAGTTACACATCGAAGACACAACGCTATAAAACAGATGCTCTGCAAATAATTATCGCCAAATATTGCACCCCAAAATGGAAGGATACTTGCCACAACAATTCCCAAAAGGAGCAACAGAACAAATACAATGCGGTAGTGCACCAGGGCAAACATATTTTTTTCCAAACCACTGATCATTGCGCTGACCGAATCATACCATGGTATTAATACGAAGTTGTACGCCAGCAGACAGTCCTGAGAAAAACCCTGTTCTTTGATGATTTTGCCGAGCATCATATCATCAACAGGATGCATCTTAATCTCTTCATGGCCACCTATCTCCTGGTAGACAACTCTTCTCACCATGTTAAACGCTCCAATTCCAATAAAGCAGTGGCTGCTATCCTTCTTCGCCATCCACGGTCTGAAAACTGCCAGAAGACCAAGCGCTGCATCAATGATAAGACAGTTCAGCAACCAGCCTTGGGTTATATTTTTAAATGCCAGGGTAAGGTGTCCCAATCGGTTATCCGTCATGTACCAAACAGCTCTGGCTATCGTCGTCTTTTCCAGAATAACATCAGCATCAGTAAAAACCAGGTACTCCCCCTTCGCCAATTGTGCACCCCTTGAAAGAGCGTAACTTTTGCCCATCCATCCATCAGGAAGACAGCTGATTTCATGGATAATCAGCTGCGGAAATCTCCTCTTCATTTCGTTGAGTATCTTTCCTGTATTGTCTCTTGAACGATCATTGACAACGATTATTTCAAGCTTTTTATAGACCTGCGACAGAAGTGACATCAGCGATTTTTCAATGTGATTCTCTTCATTGCAGGCAGGGATAATTACTGAAACCAAGGGGGATTCTTCAGGATCTGCAATCTTAGTATCATCGAGTCTCATCATTTTTTTCACTCCCACACCAATCGTAACGGAAGAAACGATGACTGTACTTAAAGCTATCCATGATAATATCAGCAGCAACAACATAACCGACTCCAAACTGGGTTCCTGTAGACAATGATCGAGGTAGTCGCACTTTTTATATAGACTATTCACTCAACTGATTTCACGAATAGAAGCTGATCCATCTGCCCCCGCCAGGTGATCTGGTCTATTCAGGTTTCAAGGGGAAACGGTCAGTAACGATTTGCTTTTCATTGCATAAAAATGAGTAAATCTATTCTCAATCTTAAAAAAACTGGCAATAATCAACAGAGATGGTAAATAAATATGTTCAGCAATCCCCACTTCTCCTGCAGGATAGCAGTGTTTCCAGATAAGAGTATCGTCTCTTTCATGGCTTTGGTTTCGAAAGTTACCCGCAATGTTTGAAAACCCCTCTTACCGCCAATGAACATATGAAGCATGCTTTCTGAAAATGGTAATTATTTTATAACGGATTGCGATTATTACCCTGATATGATCATCATATAATTGCCCGTGATCGTATATGAGGGACTTTTCAGACACGCCGGCATGCAGGGCATGCCCTGCCTATCAGGGCTTTTTCCCTTAACCAAATGATGCAATCAGCAAACAAGAAAACAATTTCCAGGTCACTCTATCACCAAACTAAACTTTCCTTTTTCGTGAAGTCAAGGCATCGATAATGAACACAAAAAACTACCGTGAAATACCCTACAATTTCACTTCAGCTGATGATAAACTGATAATCAACCTGCTTTTCGGTTCAGAGGTCTGGGAAGACCTTGAGGAACTTAGAAGCCAGAGAATCACAGGCAGGTCCGCAAGACTTGTCATGCGGTTTATGGGTGATCTTTTCATTCTCAGGAGAAACCCTTTTCTCTATCAGGAGCTCATAGATTCTCCCTCAAGAAGGCAGCAGTTCCTCAGGACCGCCAAGGAAGATCTCATCATTATAGAACAGGCTGCAAAAGTCAATCGGGTAGGATCAGAGCGGAGCACCAAAGTACTCCGCCTGGTACACCTCTGCCACGATCGCCTGGCCGAACTGAAAATAGAAATCACCGATGCTTCAAGTCAACGCAACCAGATACAGAAAAAACTTGGCGCAATCATCGGCAAAGAAAATGTCCGTTTCGACCCTTTCACCCTTATCAGCCATGCAACTGATGCGACCGACTGGCGCCTTTTCCTGCCACTGGCCGTTCTTCGGCCTTCCAGGGAAGAACAGGTCCCGGAGTTGATCAGAACTGTGGGTGAACTTGGACTAAAAGTTATACCTCGTGGTGGCGGCACAGGGTTGACCGGAGGCTCCGTTCCGGTAACCAACAACTGTGTCATTATCAACACTGAAAAACTGACAAGGATCCACGCCATCGAATACCGGGATTTCCCTCATCTTGGCCAGGGTGTCAAAATACCAGTGCTGAAGGCTGAAGCAGGAGTGGTGACTTCAGATGCGATGGCTCATGTTGCCAGTGACGGTCTTGTTTTCGCCACTGACCCGACCAGCGCCTGGGCCTCGACTATTGGCGGCAATATTGCTGAAAATGCAGGTGGTAAGACAGCCGTACTCTGGGGAACAGCGATTGATAACATTCTGTCGTACACCATAGCCATGCCAGGTCAGGATCTCCTCACCGTCCGGCGTGTCAATCACCCGATGCGTAAAATTCTCCCAGAAGACAATCTCCGTTTTCAGGTCATGGACAGTCGGAGCAAGGTTCTTCGGGAAATCAATCTCGCCGGTACTGATATTCGTAAAAAAGGGCTATGGAAAGACATCACCAACAAAGCTCTGATGGGGTTGCCGGGATTCCAGAAAGAGGGGACGGACGGGGTCATCACTTCTGGTGAGTTCGTACTCTATACAGCCTACGAGAAGAAAATCACTTTCTGCCTCGAATTTTTCGGCGAAGATATGGATGAAGCCAGCCGGGTCATAGTCGAAATTTCTGAAGAATTCGTCAATGAGGGTAAAGAAGCCCTGATGGCACTGGAACACTTTGACGAGGAATACATCCGGGCAATCAAATACAAATTCAAAGCGGCGAGAAGCACTCACCCAAAAGCGGTATTGCTCATAGACATGGTAGGCCATACATCTGGGCAGGTATTAAACGGCAAAAAACGGTTGGAAACACTTCTCAAACCATACAAAAACACTGAGTTGTTCACTGCACAGGACGCCGATGAAGCGGCTCGATTCTGGCGCGATCGCAAGCGTCTCGGCGCAATCTCCGCTCGTACCAACGCTTTCAAACTCAATGAAGATGTTGTTCTACCTCTTCACGCTCTTGCCGGTTTTGCCCGGTTCGTCGATGAATACAATATCGAAGAGGATATCTACAATAAAGAACAGTTCATTCATTCTATAATGGATTATCTGGAAACCGCAGAACCGATTGAGGATCCTGACTGGCTTGAAGCAAAAATACCCAAAGCCAATGAGATCTGTTACGAGACTCTTGAAAAGCTGGCCTTGCGTACGACAGAGTCTATTCGTCATGAAACCTATATCAAAAATTTAATGACTGACCTGCTGGAGTTGTTCAGTGGGTATAAAAAAGTCAGTGCCAACATCGAGATGATACACCGGGATGTCCGCTCAAAAAGGATCATCATCGCCACCCATATGCACGCAGGTGATGGCAACATCCACGTGAACATTCCTGTTTTTTCCAACGATCGCGAGATGATGAAGCGGGCGGAGAAAACAGCAGAAGATGTTATGGCCAAGGCAGTTGACCTTGGTGGCGTCGTCAGTGGCGAGCACGGAATCGGGATCACCAAGATGAAGTTTCTTGAAGAAAAACGTCTTCTTGAACTCAAAGCCTATAGAAAAGAGGTGGACCCCGAGGCAATAATGAACCCTGGAATGCTGAGCGACCCCTCCATTATCAATAAGGTCTTCACTCCTTCTTTTAACCTTCTTGAGCTCGAGGCAAAAATTCTTCAATACGGCTCTCTGGCCCAGCTTTCATCGATGATTTCCAAGTGCATCCGCTGTGGCAAGTGTATGCCTGACTGCTGTGTCTACCATCCCGGGAGCAATATCTTCTTTCATCCCAGAAATAAAAATATGGTTATCGGCTCACTGATCGAAGCCCTGCTCTATGATATGCAGCGCTCCCATCTCCCCCGATTCAATCAGCTCAAAAACCTGGAAGAAATTGCCGATCACTGCACCATGTGTGGTAAGTGTCTCCCCCCCTGTCCCGTGGATATCGACACCGCCGAAGTCTCCCTGCTGGAGCGGGAAATTCTCAGCAACCTCGGCTATAAACATACCGCCCCTGCAACCAGGCTATCTCTGATGTACCTCCAGAACAGAAACAAAACAGTCAACAGTGTCTTCAGAAAAATGGTTATGGAATGGGGTGGTTCCGCACAGCGGTTCGGTGCTAAGGCTTTTACCAAGGCACCACCCGCAATAGCAGAAAAAGAGTGGCGCTCCCTGAATATGCTGAAATCACCCATGGTCCCGGCATCGCCAAAAACCCTCCACTCTATGCTACCCGAGTGTTCTGAGCATGAAGCTTTGATGATTCGGCCTGAAGGGGAAATTAAAAAAACGGTCTTCTATTTCCCGGGTTGTGGTTCAGAGCGCTTATATGGCGATATTGGTATGGCGGCAATCTACCTGCTGCTGAAAAACCAAATCCGCGTCGTTTTACCGCCCCCGTTCCTCTGTTGCGGTTTTCCGGCGAAGGTCAATGCCAAAAAGAAAATGGCCGGACAGATTTCCTTGAGAGACACAATTATTCTCAGCCAGATTAGAGAAATGCTCGGCCACCTTGTATTCGACGCTTTTCTCATCAGCTGTGGTACCTGTCGAGAATCATTACACGAAATGGGATGCGCCGAAATATTTGACTGTACAATTCAGGACGTTTCCCAATTTGTGCTGGAAACCTCCAGCCGTGATTATGGAACAAGGAGATCGGAGCCGGTGTTGTATCACACACCTTGTCACGATTCTTTTGATGGTGCCGGGCAGAACCTTCTCGGCAGATTATGCAGCAATGTTAAAAGCGTCCCCAATTGCTGCTCCGAAGCAGGGACCCTTGCCATTTCCAGGCCCGACATATCCCATGCCATGCTCAAGAGGAAACGTGAATCTATTGAAAACTCAAGGACCGGTGAAGGAACAACGATCATTGCGACAAACTGTCCTTCCTGCCTTTCCGGCCTGGGTCGAAACAGGGATCTGAACATAGCCCCACAGCACATGGCTGTTCTTCTGGCCGAAACTCTCGGTGGTCATAGCTGGGAGAATGAATTTACAAATCTGGTTGCAGACGCAGAGAAGGTGACATTTTAAAATGATGGGACTGGAGTCCCCCGCTATTCCCACATTTTCGCTGAAGGCAGCGCACTCTCTGAAAACCAGCCGGATGTCCGTTTACAGACGCTGACCAACATCAGCATGACAGGGACTTCAATCAATACTCCCACCACGGTTGCCAGGGCCGCGCCGGAAGAGAGTCCAAAGAGCATGACAGAGGTGGCAATAGCCACCTCAAAGTGATTGGATGCACCGATCATTGCCACGGGCGCGGCATCTTCGTAACTGAGTTTCAGCCATTTTGCAGCCCCATATCCAAGAACAAAGATCAGAACTGTTTGCAGGAAGAGTGGTATCGAAATCCAGAGAATAGTCAGAGGATTGGCCAGAATGACTTCTCCTTTAAAACTGAACAGCAACACCAGTGTCAGGAGCAAGGCGCTGATGGTTATCGGTGTCAGGACATGTAAAAATGTTTCCCTGAACCATGTTTCACCTTTAACTCCAATGATCCATTTACGAGAGAAATACCCGGCAGCCAGTGGCAGAGCGACATAGACACCGACAGAAAGCAACAGCGCCTGCCAGGGTATGGGAAGCCTGCCCACCCCAAGCAGAAACCCGCCAAGGAGACCGTAAAGCACTAGCATAGTGAGTGAGTTAAGGGCCACCATGACCAGTGTCAAACCGTCATTGCCCCGCGCCAGATACCCCCAGACAAGAACCATGGCTGTACACGGTGCAACACCAAGAAGAATGCACCCGGCAAAATAGCTTCGCCAGAGTGGGATTTGCAGCATTTTAATGCCTTCATGAACGACGACGATTCCCGCACCGTGTTCAGCACCAACGGGCAAATTAAGGCCAAACGGCATCTTGACCAGATCAACAGCCTCTGCACCTATAAATGATTTGAGGATAATACCGAGAAACAGGAGCGAAATACCGTACATGGTAAAAGGTTTAATACACCAGTTAATGAACAGGGTGAGAAAAACCGGTTTTCCACTTTTTCCAGCTTGTACGACACTGGTAAAATCAATTTTTACCATGATCGGATACATCATACAGAACAGACATACTGCAATGGGAATGGACACGACAGGTGCACCATTGATATGTATACTCATTTTGTCTAATGTTCCGGCGAGATCCGGAGCAATTTTGCCAAGCAGAACTCCAGCAACGATACAAAGGGCAACCCAGAGAGTTAAGTAGCGTTCGAAAAGGCTGGACATTTTTCGAACTTTTTTGGTACCTGCCGGTTTATTCATGATTTTCTCCCCGAATGTTCAGAACGTGCGGTAAAGTTTCGACATACGCCCGAATTTCATCACGAACCCTTCGATAACAGTTGAGTTGATCTTCCATCGATGCTCCCTCTTCAGCTAACATCTGTGCCAACAAGGGAGGATCGTCGAACCCGACATGTACCACTCTGCACCTGCCGGGTAACAACGGACAGTGCTCGTGAGCATGTCCGCAGACGGTGATGATCGCATCAAAATTGTGGTTCTTGAATTGATCGACGTGCTGAGAGGTATGGTTGGTTATATCCACGTCGACCTCACTCATAACTTGAACTGCCAGGGGATTTAGTCCGTGGATTTCAACCCCTGCCGAGAAGACATCTATCAGATCACCTTTTAGCGCGCGTGTCCACCCCTCCGCCATCTGGCTTCGACAGGAATTACCGGTACAAAGAAAAAGTATTTTCAGTTTATGATTCACTTGCTTGCTCCTCTCTTTCGTTCGTTTCACCATCTGCCAGACGGCCGAGCTGATTACGAAGCAATTCAATATGCAAACGAAGATTATACAGCTCCTCAGAATAGGAAAGTGGCACCTCTACCAGTCGCACATCATGTTCCATTGCATCGAGGGTAGCCATTGCCGAAGTGATCACTTCCCTGCTGGCATTTTCCCTTGAATACAGATCCAATTCATGAAGCTCATCATACCATCGATAAATTCTGGAACGCATCCGCCACTGATAGGTTGGTGGTAAGACCTTTGATAACGGCAGAATAAGAGCCACCAGCGGTAACGCCATTATCTTTAACCGATCAATAAGCGATGCGGCCCAGAACGGCAGGTATCGCTGTAAAAATGGCGGCCCGTGTTGATAAAAGCGCTCGGCCTCCTTGCTGAGGGGAAAATCAAGATTCTCCGGAGAAGGGAATTTTTTTACGGAAGTCAGAAAGGACCCATCTTTATGCACTGCTGTTGTTATCTGCATCAGTAAATCAATGAGTGCCGGATGAAGTTGGTTATTTGTGACCAGAGTTGCAGCCGGTGCGATGAGGTGGAGTTCTTGATCGGGAATATTGTGCGCTATATCGAGAACACCTATCGGCAGAACAATGTGTGAAAGGTACTTGTGTAAGCGTGTATAGGATTCGGCCCGCACCAGGTTGACCAGCTCCACCCTGGGATCAAGATACAGGCTTCGCACAAGCGGTGTTTCTGCCCTGGTAACGAGAAAAAGAGCATCAATATTCTCTAAAAAGAGTTCTTCCGCACCTTCTGAACCGCCAAAGGACAGGAGTTCTAGATGATCAGAATCCGCCAAATTATTATCAGCAAGCAACTGCATCGCTATTTGCCGTGTGCCACTCCCCTCAGGTCCAATCGCAACACGCTTGCCGATAAGATCCTGAATACTAGTTACTGCAAGACCTTTTTTAACAAAAATCCACAACGGCTCAAGATACAGGCTGGCTAACCCCTGCAGCTCCGGATATTCCTTCTCACTGCCAATCCCGCCCTGCAAAAAAGCCAGGTCTACATTTTTCTCAGCCAATAGTTTTAGATTCTCAACCGAGCCCGACGTTTCCAGAATCTGCAGTTCAATCTTTTCTTTGGCCAACTTTTGTTTATAGAGCTCTGCGTAGGCATAATATGCACCGTCAGCGTTGGCAGTCGCAATAGTGACAACCTTTGGTGGTGCAGGTTTAACAAACTGATAGGCTATCACCATGACAAGAAAGCCCATAAATAAACCTGATCCATAAATCTTCAGGAGCGATTTAAATGTCTTATGCTTTCTGACTGGTTTTACCTGAGTTGCGTGCATGTAATAGTCCTTTGAATGCTCATCAAAGTTTTCTAGTCGAATATCGTGGATATCCAGTTAAGAACATCCCTCTCCTCTGAATTGCTTCGGAACAGCCTAAAATATAGCTCAACCATCATATATTTTAACAATAGGGCTGAAGGGTACCGGCTTTTGATTAGATTAGTTTTATTTCTTCATTCGATAGATGATCTCTGATGAGATTCGACGTATATCCTTTACTGACACAGGTTTTTGAAGACACAACAGGCCACTTTTTTTACAAAACAACTCTCTTTCAGGAGAGAGATCCCCTGTAAGAAAAATAAATACTTCATTCAATTTCGGATATTTTGCGACGGCTTCTCGGTAGAAGGTTAAACCGTCCATGATCGGCATATCTATATCTGAAACAATGAGTTTATAGAAATGTTGTTCCATTTTATCAAGGGCCTCCTGTCCATTGCCGGCAAGATGGACAACGCCTTCATTTGCTAAAATGAGTTCCAGGAGGCCGGCGAGTACTGCATCATCCTCAACGACCAGGATTTTTTCTTGATACAGCGTAGTGAGTTTTTTAAATTCTTCTACCTTATGAGGAAAACGGGTTTCGTTCTGAATAAAATGTTCTATATGGCTTAAATGATGTTGCATTTCGGAAGCGGCATATTCGAACTCAGATTTTTTAATTTTTAAGGTATTGACAACGTAGAGGAAAAACATGTTCCATTCTGAAAATTCAGTTTCTACCATACAGTCAATAAGTTGCTCTACTGTGAGCGTTTTATTCAACACCGCCTGTATATTCTTTCTGAAAGTATTCTCTATCCTGCTTTTCGTTTCATCATCCAGCAATATCTGGGAAATGGGGAAACTGTGGTTCTGGAAATAATTGGCTGCGCTGCCAATCACATGATAATGCCACGCCTCATCTTCTGCAGTGTGCCTCAAAAATTCGTTGAGCTTTTTATCATCAATGAAATATTCGTACGCGGACTGATATAAAACGTTGGCTAAATGCTCTACTTCCAGCAACCAATTAACGATATCTTTCATGGAGCTCTCCTTTCGGTAAGTCAATCATTCTCAATTCAATCCTTGAACTAAGCACAGCACTGATAATATCAGAACATCTTGAACTTCATAGTTTTTGGATAAGAGGGAGGCCCCCAAAAAAATATGTCTAAGTTATTCCAACCGCCTTGATAACAACCAGCGTGATATCATCCTCGGTTTTCTGTCCCAGTGTAAATTGGTTGAGTTCGGTGTACACAGCGTTTAGGATATCTCCTGCAGAATTTTTTGAACTCCTTCGGATAATATCACGCAGGCGATCTTTGCCGAACATTTCACCTTTGCTGTTGAATGCTTCCCATATACCGTCTGTACCAATGGCGATAATCTGACCATTAGCTAAACCTTCTTTCTGATTCTCAACGTAATTGAATTCAGTGGTTATACCTAAAGCAATTCCGCTACCTCTCAGTTCTTCAAACCGGTCACGAACCGGATCATAAACAAGGGCCGGGTCATGACCTGCGCGAACCCAGTCGATACGTTTCTGTTCGGGATCAATGGTCAGATAAAACAAGGTCATGAACCGACCCGACTCAAGAACATCCTGGGCTAAATGATGATTCATCGCTGTTATTACCTCTGAAATGGTCCCGGGCTGTGATGCCCTCATCCGCAGGAAGGCACGAGCTGTGGTCATCAATAGAGCTGAGTCGACACCATGACCTGAAATGTCCCCGACAACAACACTGAACGGTCCAAGCTTCGTTTCACGCCGCCAGATGAAATCATAATAATCTCCGCCGATCTCATCGCAGGAGACATTTCTTCCTGCAATATCAAGCCCATTGACCTGTGGTTTATCTTGCGGAAGTAAGCTTTTCTGGACTTCACCCGCAAGCTCCAGGGCCTTTTTATGCTCTGTCATATCGGTAATAAAAGCCATATTCCCGATAACCTGCCCATGATCGTCTTTAAGGGCGTTGCCATGAATCAGTACCGGAACATGCCTGCCATCCTTGGCTATCACTGCTCCCTCATGTTTACGATACTCCTGAGCCATCAGATGCTCTTTATTAAAAAGCATAAACTGTCTGAACTTATCGGTGGCAATATCATGTGGTTTTTTCCCGATCAATTCCTCTCGTGAATAACCAACCATCCTGCAGCAAGCATCATTCACATCGGTTATCACCTGATTTTCGTCCATGAGCAGGAAACCTTCTGCAGCAGTTTCAACAATACGACGATATTTTTCTTCACTCTTACGAAGTGAAATCTCAACCAGCTTACGTTTGGTAATATCGATCAAGATACCCTGGTTATGGATTTTTTCTCCGGTATCATTACGGACAACTGACGTCTGGTCGGCGACCCAGCGAATGTCACCGGACTTGGTAAGAATGCGATAGACCTGAGTATATTCCTCCACATCAGCGTTAGCAAACTCCTTGATTTCCGCACTGAGCCTTTCCTGGTCATCCGGATGGACAATTTCCCGAAAAGCGATCTCGCCGGAAAGAAATTCTTCCGGTGTATAGCCGAATTGGTTCAAATTTTTAGAAATGTATTCAAGTCTGGCTTCTTCACCGGCGGCTCGACGAAAGAGAATTACCGGACTTCTAGCGACGATCAACTCCGACATCCGAAGATCTTTTTCCACCTGATTGCGTTCCTCACGCTCCAATGCAATCTCTTTCGTACGATCGTCAAAACGTTTTTTCAGTGCAGTCAAGGCGGTTTCAGCCGCCAGTAATCGCATTCGCAGCTCATCGGTTTCAGCAGCCTTTTGCCTCAGACCGTTCAACTCCAGCAGAAGCTCATCGTCGTTTTTTGCTCTCCCTGAACTCATCATTTTTCCTTTTTGAAGTTGACGCTTGCAAGACAGTGTGTGAAATGATTCTTTCTTTTCAGAGTGTGCCCCTGTGCTAAAGATTGAATACGACAGATACTGTTCATATGATGGTCCAAGGGCCTGGAGCCACTTCCAACAAGGATTAAGCACGTGTTAGATCATGATCCACTACAAAAAACAAAGACATCACCGTAAAGAATAACAATCGAAGTGACCTTTGGCGAGCGAAAACAAATACCTACCTCCATCATAGAGGAAGAGAGTATCCAACAAAACAAAAAAGGTCGACAAAAGGAACCCTCCCTTTTATCGACCCTTTTGTACCTAAACAAAAAAAACAATCAGGTTACTATCTTCTCATAATACTTTTTCAGATCATTATTCAGAAAATGCTGAATTCTCGACAACCCTCTGCCGTAACCACTCCACATGTCTTTCACTTTTAAATCCTGCAGATTCTCTTTGACCTTGAATTCCATCTTCCGCCACAGATTCTTGCGGTAATCACTATCGAGGTTGACCAGATCCTCACCATTGATCATAGCCTTCTTACGTTGCTGTCTGAATGCAATTTTGCTGAAGCTGAATGAACCAATAACGAGGGTAACTACAGCAAGAATAGACGGCACGATCAGGTTCATCAAAGAAAACTCACTGTTTCTGATCGAGGTTATCAGGGTTTTGTCCGGGACATCGAAGAGAGCATTAATCAGAACGTCGCCAAAAAGAAAAAGTAATAACGATACCGTGAGGGTTACTTTGGCATATTTCCAAAATATTTTATTGACCCGTTGAAGGAATTCATTAACCGCTTCCGCGACTATCTGGACCTCATTCATCTGGCGATCGATGTCCTCCAGAATATGGTTAATACGAAATCCAGGTGCCTTTTTGATCTTCTCGATGAGTTCTTCACGTTCCTGAGGCCAACCTTCAGCCACGGTGCTCGGATCGACGACGGATGGTGCATAGGTGAGATAAATGTGTGGAATATCCTTCCGTCCGGTCATCTGAGACATGTTCCAGCATAATGTCCCGTAAGAGCGGGTAAAATCACTTAAATTATCACACTCGTCAATCCTGCTCATTACAAAGATGATGCGATGTTCCCCTGATTTTTCCGGTAGGGTGTTGCGAATCGTGTCATAGGATTCCTTGATGGTCCCGGCCTTGTGTGAATCAAACATCAGGACAATAAGGTCTGCCACCTTGGCAAATTCACCGAGTACTTTCATATAATCGTAGCCACGATCATTTTCACTGGTGGCATCAATCATCCCGGGGCTATCGATAATAGCCATATTCTCGAGCATCGGGCTTGAGACCTGTTTCATACAGATATGGGAGATCAGTTTCTCACCGAATCCCCTGAAATGCTGAAACGGCATGTTTTCGTCGTTGACAAGGGTGGAACCGGGAGTTTCTGTATTATCAAGGCCACGATCGGAAGTAATAATAGTAAAGGAGTCGTCCGTTGGAGCCTGGCCTGTGCGTTGAACGTGTTTTCCGACAAGTTCGTTTATCAGTGTCGATTTCCCGGACGAGTAATTACCGATAATGAGGACGATCGGTTTCCATTTCAAGGTGGCATCAATTCCGCCAAAGTCCATTTTATAACGGGCAAATAGTGGTTCGAGCTTTTTCTTTACCTTGGTCTGTAATTGTTTTTGGAGTTCTTTTTCATTCATCGCATAACCCAGTTGTTATTTAATCTGATAAATATTTTTTTTGCAGTGTTTTCCCATAGTACCCGAACTGACAAAAACTCACGAACATTTATTAACAGCCAAACATCAGAAAATGATAGGCAATGGGAGACAAAATGTCGATATGTAAACATTTCATATAGATAGAACTAAGAACTACTCAGATCGGCACAACTCTCTCCCTCGTAAACGCTAAAATCATGGGGCGTAGATTGATAGAATAGTCCACTGTCTTTCCTATAAATATCAGGATGTTCCTCCCCAATGCAGGCACTGGACTCGATAGATACAATGACGAGAAAATCTTGGCAGTGAACGTTTACACTTAGCGAGAATAATTACTAATTGTAAAAAAATCCACTGTATAGCTCAATTAACTTCGGGGCTGTTTCGCTTTTTTAGACTCTATTTGTTTTTATTCTGAAATGACACTGGGCGTTCTCAATCGAGCAGTTCGATAGATTTAATCTCAGATGACAAGACAAAATCGGATCCAGCGTTTCCCTCAAATTATTAAAATTCGAAAACAACAACGAGTTAGGATGAAATCTTCGATCCAGGAGGAAGAGCGACAGGAAGATAGATACCATGGCTTGCTCCCGTGACGAAACAGCAGGACCCAGGACCACGACCTCTCCTATTTGTATCGGCTATCCAGCGATGTTCAATAGTTTGCAGCTTTGAAACTTTCAATTCGTCTCGGAAGCCCGCTTGAGGTTTGCCGACCGATGGAATCACTCCTTATATTCAGGTTAATCTTTCTGTTGCGACGGAAATAAGTCCGGAGAAATCTTGCCGACCAGCCACGAGCTATATAGGAGTTGGAAAAGCCTGGCCTAAAATCATATCCCTGTTAACCACATTGTTTTCTCAGCATCCAACATAATTTTTTTTGGCCCATTACCTCATTACGTTTTATATTGGCATAATAGCGTTTATTGTTTTGGCCTGACGCCGTAAATTTCATAAATACAGTTAAAAGGAGGAATTTAATGCAATCATCAACCTACAACGATATCATTGAAGACAAGATAACAGAATGGCATAGCAGTCTTACTAAACTTGATAAAATGGTTACAAAAGCCACTTCTGATAGCAAAAATGACCTCAATGCAAAAATAACTCAACTGAAGTCCGCAATAGAAGTTGCTAAAATTCAACTGTACACTCTTGACAAGCAAGAAACCGTTGGCAACACCATGGAGACCAAAGACAAAATTCTGGAAATTTTTAACTCCATCGATAAGGACTTCATGGGATTTGAAGAAAAGACACCGTTTATGCTCTGATTGTATTGGCGGAAGACAAGACATTCTGGGATGGCACGGTGTGTAAGCCCCTGTTCATGTAACCGCAGCCTGTCATGTTTGTTCCAATGCTTTTGCGATGCTGATTATAAATGCTGCTCACTCTATTCTTTGAACGGGCAGGCTATAACGACTCTTTACTCCACAGAAAATGACGTATCGTTTCCAGAAGCTGATCGGGTTGCTCTTCGATCACTAAATGTCCAGCATCCGGAACAACATGTAAAAGTGAGCCGGATATCATCTCATGCAGCACCTCGCCTCGCTCCAAAGGTATCCATGTATCCTCACTTCCCCACAGGATCAGAACAGGCACGGAAATCTGCGCATACAAGGACTGCACTTCATCAGTGTAAACTGAACTGGCCTGGGCAATTTGCCGGTAAAAAGCAGCTTTTCCATCTGCCCCTTTCCATGGCAGAACTATCATTTCCAGCGTAGCATCATCTAGATGCCTGAAAGCAGCTGTTTTGATGTAAGCACGGACAATTGCATCATGAATATAGTCTGGAACACCTGCAAAAGCACCTTCGTGCGCAGTGACATGCTTGAAGAAAGCTGAGCCCCATGGAGAAACAGCAACCGGATCAATGAGTACGATTTTTTGAAAATCCCGTCCATTGAGAAGATGCGTCCGAAGAACCGTCGAACCTCCAAAATCATGACCAATGATGACGGTATTCTCCAGCTGCCAATAATCCAAAAGCTGATCTAACACTTTGATGTGGTCCAGTAAAAATGGACAATTTTTTAAGCGGCCTTTTTCAAAGCCATCCTTTTCTCAAATTCTCTAGGGCTGAGATAACCCAGGTATGAATGACGCCGGTTGCTGTTGTAGAACATTTC
>JBARUU010000027.1:0-2090 GCA_049645925.1 Desulforhopalus sp. | reverse complement strand
CAGGCTTGCATTGAACCAAGACTGTCTTCCACCTCTTTGAAACCGTTACGCTTCAGGATAGAGGCCGCAATAATTGCCCGTTTTCCGCTGCCGCAGAAGGTGACTACTGGTTTTTTAGGGTCGAGTTCCTTGATACGGCCCTGAAGTTCGCCGAGAAAAATATGCGTGGCACCCGCCAGGCTGTCTTGTTCATATTCGGAAATTTTGCGTACGTCCAGTAAGGTGAAGTCCTCGTTGTTTTTCAACCGTTTGTCAAGAGCCGCGGCATGTAAGGCTCCAATCCTGTCATAGGGGCGACCGCTCACTTCCCAGCTGTGCAATCCTCCTTTGAGATACCCAAGGATACGGTCATAGCCAATCCGAATAAGGTGCCTTGTCGCAGCTGGTATCTGTTCATTTGTTTCCGGCACCAAAATGATATCTGACTTGTATTCAAGCAGGTAACCGGCATAGGCCGGTATCATTTCAAGGGGGATGGCCAAACTGCCGGTAATGAAAGCACCGGCATAAGCTTCCGGACTTCGTAAATCCAGCAGTACCGCCCCTTGCTGCATCGCCTCTTCCACCTCGGCAGGACTCATTGGTACGGGATTCGGCAGATTATCCAGCAGCGGGGGACCATGCTGGTTATACTCTTCCATTTTTTTAAAATAAGGAGGTTGGTAATGATGCTCGTCGATTTTGAACTCAATAAAATCTTCACGGACAGTTTTTTGCAGCACCGGGTTGTTTTGTCGTTCATGACCGAGGGTTGAAAATTCACGTGAAGCCATGCTGTCACCGCATACAGAACCGGCACCGTGTGCTGGGCAGAGGATTGTCTGGTCACCGAGGGGCAGGATTTTGTTGAAGATGGAATCGTAAAGTGCACCTGCCACCTCCTCTGCACGGTCAGGATAGAAATCCGTCCGACCGACATCCCCGATAAATAAAGCGTCGCCGGTGAACACCGCTACAGCATCGTCACCGTAATTTTTGTCTGTGACCACAATGGAAATGGACTCAAAGGTGTGGCCGGGTGTTTCCATAATCGTCAGACGCAAATCGCCCAACTCAAAAGAATCGCCTTCAGAGATACCCTCTCCATAGGAAAAGTCGAGAGCTTTCCCATGGTGAATCGTTGCCCCGGTGCGGAGGGAAAGATCCATCGAACCTACGACATAATCTTCATTTCTGTGTGTTTCGAATATTCGGGTAATTCGTGTGCCATTTTGAGCTGCTAAATTTATATAGATTTCGCAATCACGTCGAGGGTCGATGACAACAGCTTCCAAACCGTCACCAAGAATGTAAGATAAATGGGCGATACCTTCGGATTTGACTTTTTCTAGAAACATGTTGGTCTCCTCTGTTTGTTGGACTATTCGAAGTTATTCTGCCTCAATCACTGCAACAAAGCCCGCTGTGTTAGCAGAAGCATATCTCCTTATTTTTTATGGCGAAATACTCTTTATCTTCGCAATAATTGTACCAACCCGTGATGATGTTCACGCAGCCGGGGCTGATGAATATGCTGGATTTTTCTTACAGATGTTGCACAAGGCAGTGCATCATCAAAATAACCGAGGATGACCATCTCTTATGAATTTTTGCTGAGATAACATATAGTCATTATGATTGAAAATGATATCAGGCTGCTTTGCGGTTGAATGACCTGAGGAGATGATAAGTTGTCCTGAATTTCCGTACAAAATCCTGACCGAAAGGACAGGTCGATGGGTATTTCCGGTGGTAGGCTAAAGACAAAACGGGCTTTGAATTAGAGATGATATTGATGATTGGGTTGATGATGGGGTGATGGGGTCGGGCCACGCTAACTGTGCAATATTTCATGCAAGAGGCTTGATTTTGAGCCAATTTTATAGTCTATATGGATGTTCTGGGGGTAAAAAAGGGATTGGGGATCCGTGCCAAAGGTCAGAGCGCTGAATTGGGGAAAAGCAACGAAAGCAGGGTGTCGCAAATCAGTTAAGAGGATCCGCAAACAGCGTGGATCGGCAATGTTAACCGTTTAAAGAAAAACACCTTGTGAAGACCAGTTTGTCATTTTTCGACGGTGCAAAAAAAGGTAACAAAGTATGTCTATAATG
>JBARUU010000026.1:0-371685 GCA_049645925.1 Desulforhopalus sp. | reverse complement strand
CCGATACAGCCTGAACGAGCTCCTTATGCTTCCCCTGTGGGGTGTGGTCGACCAGGACCAGTCGCGGTCTGTACATGGCGACTAAATGGGCCAGCTCTTTTGACCTAAACTGCCCGAGTTGCTGATCTGTGAACATCGATTTCCCGGGTATTCCCATTGATTTCCCCCGCACAACCCTGGTTTCGTATGACGGAAGCTTCAACCAGTCGAGAGGAGCCCTGCCAATCAACTCCTGGGAAAGATTACAGCCGGAGACGAAAAGTACCTTCAACTCGGGAAAGAGACGCCTTAATGCCATTCCCACTCCAATGCTGCGGCTGGCATGTCCAAGACCACGGCCATCATGGGCATAAATCAAAACGTCCAGTCGTATTGTCTGTACCATTGTAACTCTCTTATGGAAGTATGAAGCCCACACAATGTGTCGACCAGAGCCCTGCCAATGAAATGGGCCGAGTGCATGTTTCTAAATCTCCAAAAAACCAATATCTTGAGATGGGTAAGAAAACCCTTCACCAGAAAATCAATGCAATATCTCAGAATATTTGGTTTCCTGATGCAATGCAACCTCTTTCACATCTCCAAACAGCCTGGTAAAAGGGTCATGAAAATAGCGTATTACATGCCCTTTAAATCCATGGATCACTCTAATCCGTCCGGTGATCTGGTCACGGGAACCGAGCTTCACAATTATCTGGCAGAAAGAGGCCACTCACTTGACCTTGCAAGCAGACTCCGATGCCGCTGGATCTATTATCGGCCTTTCAGCTTGCTGCGCCTACTCGGTGAGAAAAACAGGATCGTCCGACATTACCATGAAGCCAAACCAGATCTCTGGCTCACGTACCATTCCTACTACAAGGCACCAGATCTTCTGGGGGCAGCCTGCAGCAGGGAACTCGGCATTCCTTATGTCATTTTCCAGGGGATCTACTCAACAAAACGGCGCAAACGGCTCAAAACGTTGCCGGGCTTTCTGCTCAACAAAAACGTTCTGCAATCGGCAAACCATGTTTTCACCAATAAAAAAAGAGACCTGATTAACCTGCACAGGCTGTTGCCGGAACACCGCCTGAGCTATATTGCGCCCGGCATTCATCCACGACTGTTTGAGTTTTCCGGAGATTGGAGAAAGGAGTTGCGGCAGTTTTGGGCGATCGGGAGCGAGACAATCGTCATGACTGCAGCCATGATGCGTCCTGGTGTAAAAACAGAGGGGATCAGCACTGTAATCAAGTCTTGCGGAGAACTTGTGCAAAAGGGGTTGCCTCTAAAGTTGATAATAGCAGGTGATGGCAGCTGCAGACAGCAACTTGAAAGACAAGCTGCAGAACTGCTTCCTGGTCGCGTTCTTTTTCTCGGAAAAATTCCGAGACCGGAACTGCATAGATATTACAGTGCAGCAGATATTTTCGCCTTCCCCGGTATTGAGGAATCGCTTGGGATGGTCTATCTGGAAGCCCAATCATGCAATCTTCCGGTGGTCGCTTTCCAGGACTGGGGCGGTGGAGAGGCAGTTGTACATGGACAGACCGGACTCCTCTCTCCCGCAGCACAACCTTCCCTGTTTACTTATCATATCGAAAGGCTGGTACAGGAGGCAGAAAAAAGGAAGGCACTGGCCGCAGGAGCCGGTGAACATATCCGACACAGCCATGACCTTGAGCATAATTACAATCAGCTGGAAAAACAACTCTTAACCCTAGCCGCGAAAGGCTGAAAATAGCCTTTTCCTCACTAGGTGCCGTCACTGACGATAATTATTTCGACCCTGCGGTTTTTCCTTCGCCCTTCACTGGTAGCATTCGAGGCAATGGGTTCCTGGTTACCCATGCCCACCACCTCAATCTGTTTCTCATCGAAACCTTCTGCCAGCATGATTTTCTGGACATTCAACGCCCTGTCTTCAGACAAGATTATGTTTTCCGGGGAATTTGATTTTGAAGAAACAAATCCTTTTATTAAAACCCTCGCCTGTGGATACTCTTTCAATTTCGACAGAAAGCTATCCAACTCCTTTCGACTGGAACTGGTTAAATCAAGGGAGTTCGACCGGAGGTTGAGAAGTATTTTTCTCGGCTCCATCGGTGCCATAGCGGCAACTTCCTCTTGCTCCTGTATTGTGTTGTCCTGATCCACTCTCTGACGAGGAGCCTGTCCAGCGAACGTTCCCACCTTGTCTACCTTCGCCACACCGGATTCAGCTTCAACCTGGGGTCGACGCATTCCTGCATCGGACGCACCTGTTTCCAGTGATGTTTCAACGGGCTGAACAGTCTCTTTCCCTGTTATATCCCCAGTGCCCCTATAGGCTCTTTCAAGTATCACCGCCTTTAATTCCGCCGCCTTTTTCTCGTCAATTTTACGTTCTTTTTTTTCAAGCATCGTCACTACGGGTGAACCATTGTCTGCCGGATCGCGCCTCACGATCGGCACTTCTTCGTTGCCGACGGTAACGCTTTCCGTCTTGTCCAAAGAGTCTGACCCTGAAAACCAGTAGAATACTGATACCATAGACAAGGCGATGAACCCGAGGCCGTATTTCAACCAACCACGTTTTTTGTCTCGTGCGAAATTAAAGTCAGCATACGACGATGCTGCTTGGGAGGTTGCGTGTTTCTGTTTATTATGTGCATGACTGCGATCACTCTTTTCCAACACATTCGACTGGTTTTCATCCTCAGTGGACTTTCCTGGCAGATGCATTTGCCTGACGCACAGGTTAACCACCCCTCCATCTATGGTATTTTTATTCTGAACAGAACCGCTTTCTAAAGCACTTTTGCAAATGGAGTTGATTTGGCGGGGAATCCCTTTTGAACAATGATGCACAGCCTGGACAGCCTTGGAACCGAATAATCTTTCTTCTGCTCCGGCTACTTTCAGTCTATGCCGGATATAGTCGTCGGTTTCGCTGATGTTAAATGGGGATATCTGGACTATCAGGGACAGTCGCTGCCTTACCGCCCTGTTTTTAGGTTGTGCAAGCAGTGCATTAAATGCAGGCAACCCGACAAACAATATATTGATCAGTTTTACTCCAGCTTTTTCAATATTTGACAATAATCGTAATTCTTCGAGCATTTCCTGGCTGAGGAGGTGGCAGTCATCAACCAGCAACAGCACCTTTTTATTGTTGTCATCCGCCTCATGCAAAAAGTGACTGAACTGAATAAGAAACTGCACTTTCGAAGTAAATTCTTTCTCTATGCCGAACCCGCGGGCTATTGCATTATAGAAATCAATTTTCTCCATTCTTGGATCTGCGATAACTGCCCACTCAATATCTCTGTCGACAGACTGAACGAGACTATTCATCAGGGTCGTTTTTCCGGAACCGGCTTCCCCCATTAAGAGAAGAAGCCCTTTATTGTCACGGATACCTTGATGCAGAGTTGTTAAAATTCCTTTGCTGCTTTCACTAAGCCAGAGAAAAGCCCGATCGGGATTTTTTTCAAATGGTTTACTGTTTAGTTTGTAAAATGACGTATACATACGAACCTTTCAAAAGAAATACATTTCTCGATTCCAATGCTGATCTCTCAGCTCAGGGGTCAGAGCTGATACTTTTCCCTAGCATTTGCATACCAATATTGCAAATATTTTACTCACCACCCATTGTTACAGAAATGGTTATACATTTCTTAATGATATCACAACTCATCAATAATTTTAAAACAGCACCGAACAGGTCATCATTTCCTGCCGGACCCATGTACCTACATTAAGATAGGAAAAGAAACGCTACGCAAGTGTTGACAAACACCTCTAATCCTTGCTGCAAATTGTTAAAATGTCTCTTCAGGATATCATGAAGAGTTCTGTCGTAATTCGGAATATAAACCGAATTGGCTTGAGTTTCATCATGATGTCTGTTAACGATACGCGGTTGTTTATAAGCAAATGATCCCTACCTTTGCAGGGATTCGAAACATTAATGCAACACTATACCGTAACCTGCGGGGTTACGTACCTTCATGACGTTCTTTTTTATATAACAAGAACAGACTGTTTAAGGTACAGGGCGATCGACAAACGGGTTCCTTTACATGAGCGATGAACTGACCATCATAGTCCCGGTATTTAATGAGGAAGAAAGCCTTCCTTCATTCATTCACGAGATGGACAGATTTATCGAAACCAGCCCTGTCCCGAGTCGAGTACTTTTCGTCAATGACGGGTCTACGGACAACAGCCTGAAATTACTTACTGAAAAATGCACGAAGGCGGAATACTGCACCGTGCTGTCTCTCGATACAAACTACGGCCTGAGCGTTGCAATCAAAGCAGGCATTGATCAATGCCAGACATCTCTGGTCGGTTATATCGACGCAGATCTGCAGACACATCCGGCTGACTTCCTCTCCTATTTCAACTTTTTTCCTGAATATGATATGGTGAATGGTATCAGAGAAAAAAGAAAAGACAGTCTCACCAAAAGATTGTCCTCTAGACTTGGAAATGGCTACAGGCGGCTGTTGATAAATGATAACATCAAAGATACCTGTTGCCCCTTGAAAATATTAAAGACCCGTTTTGCTCGTGAGATGCCGTTCTTCATAGGTATGCATCGATTTATTCCAGCCCTTGTTCAGTTGCAGGGGGGAAAGGTCAGACAGATCCCTATATCGCATTCCCCTCGATATGCGGGAACCAGCAAGTATCATCTCTTTAACCGTCTTGTTGGGCCTTTTTTTGACACCCTTGCCTTTCGCTGGATGCGCAGTCGATATATCCGCTACAGAGTAGCGGAAAAAAATACATGAACCAGTATCTCATCTTTTCGATAGGTTTTCTTGCTCAGATCCTTTTTTCCGCCAGGCAACTCACCCAATGGATTGCCTCGGAAAAAGCCGGCCGGGTTCTCTCACCACTGCTTTTCTGGCAATTGAGCATCCTCGCCTCATTTCTGTTGATGGTGTACGGCATTCTGCGAAATGATCTGGTCATAATCCTCGGGCAGGTCATTACCTATGGGATATACATTCGGAACCTGCATTACCACGGTTTCTGGAAAAAACTCCCCCGCCCGGTTCGTGTTCTCGCTTTTGCTTTCCCCGCACTTGCCATCTTCTGGCTGCTCACAGGAGAGACACACAACATCCACAAGTTGTTTAGCAATAAGGATATTTCCTCTTCTCTTATGGTTTGGGGCGTTATTGGTCAATGTGTCTTTACCTTCCGTTTCATCTACCAGTGGCTCTATAGTGAAAAACGGAAAGAATCAGTGCTCCCACTTGGTTTTTGGATTATCAGTATCACCGGTTCTGTCATGGTACTCAGTTATGCAATCTACAGAAAAGACCCTGTTCTCCTTACCGGGCAGCTATTCGGAGTGGTCGTCTATAGCAGAAATATTTTGCTCGGCCATAGGCAAAGACAATCCCAGCAGAACCTTTAGAGATGACAGAAAACAGAGCGTCCAGCCAGCAACTCGAATTGAAATTTCTTCTTCTGCTCGGTTGTTACTTTTCACTGCACATTGCCCTGCGGGTTATTATTTCAGGTTCCCTTGATTATGATGAAGCGGAACAGGCCCTTCTCGGACAATGGCTACTGGCCGGATATACGGAGCAGCCGCCACTGTATACATGGATACAATACTGCTTTTTTTTCCTTTTTGGTAAAAACGTCTTTGCCGTAAGCCTCCTGAAAAACGGTCTCCTTTTTCTTACATATATCTTCGTTTTCCTGTCTGGGAAAATAATTCTTAAAGATAGTCGTGCGACGATTCTGGCTACTTGCTCGCTGTTGCTTATTCCACAGATCGCCTGGGAATCCCAGCGTGACATGACCCACACCACGCTGGTGGTTTGTGCGGCCGCCGCCACACTCTGGCAGTCCCTGCGCCTGGTTAAGAGACAGAGTCTCACTAATTACTGTATATTCGGCCTGCTCCTTTCCATTGGTATTCTCGGTAAAGCCAACTTCGCTCTCTTCATGACGACACTGTTTCTGGCGCTTGTTACTTTTCCGGAGGGAAGAAAAGTTATTTTCTCCCCCAAAACAGCAGTGAGCATTCTGATTGTGGCTGCCATTACCGGCACGTACTTTCTCTGGATGTTCGACAATCAGGATATAGTTTTCTCGGCGACTCATAAATTTAAGCGCACAATAGAGAACTATCAGGTGAAGGGGATCGTCAGCCTCATGACCAAGAGCTTTTTGTTCCTGACTCCGGCGTGGCTTATCTGGCTCCTGGTTTTTCCTGCAGGTTTTGGCCGAAACCAAAACCCTGAAACCGATTTTCATCATCGGTTTATAAAAAGATACCTGCTGACTCTTTTTCTTATGCTCCTGATCGTAGTCGTGGTTTTTAAAGTCAGCTACGTTAAAGACAGATGGCTCCAGCCTCTTTTATTTGCAGCCCCTCTTTTCTTCTTTTCAAGGCTTGAACCCGTACAGATATCTCCGCTGCGTTTTAAGCTCTTTAGCCGAGTGGTATCTGTTGCAGCAATAGGTATCTATCTCGCCTTCTCCATAAGGGTTGTCGGTGCCTCCTATATCCATCGTTTTAGCCGGATGAGCTATCCTTTTGCTGAAATGGCCGGAGATCTGCGCCAGATCGGATTTTCTGGTGGCCTGATAATAAGCAATAACCGCTTTCTGGCAGGTAATATGCGAATGCAGTTTCCTGACAGTACTGCCCTGATACCCGGGTACAAATTTGAAACCCTCATTAACACCGAAGATTTCCCTACTGCTGCGGTTGTTTGGAGAGCTGATCATTCCACGACGATGCCCATGGAGCTCGTCTCTTTTTTGACGAGGACCTACAATATTGCCCCAAACGACTATCCAGTCATATATGTGGAGCATGTTTATAAATATGGCCGCACAGAAACCGTGAAACTCGGAGTAATGCAATTTCCTCTCTCACAATCCCTGTGAAATCGCCTTTTCGCCTTATCTGCATCCGCATTCAGCAGTATTCTCTCCTGACCGGAATAGTTTGACAAATTCTGTTTTTTATCATAAAAATCAGAGCATATTTACTTATGTTAGCCAGGGTTTGTCATGAACATTGTGTCAATGAGCGGGAGTCAGCTGATATCTTGATATGATCAAGTTTCTTGCATTCCCGAAATGTACACAATGTCCACCAAAGGCCAGCCGATCTCACCGCGACTGTAGCGGCACTGAAGCAATTGTGCATAACCGTTTATTGCCCATCGCTTCTCCCATGCACGGCAACCTTGGTTGGTGAGATATCCGGGATAGTGGATGAATGATTCATTTTATGTCAAAGGGGGTTCTGTGGAAAATCATCTCGTAAAAGATCTTATGGTTCCGATTTCTGAATATGCAACTGTTGCAGTCGGGACATCACTCATAGAAGCTGTAAAGACCTTAGAACAGGCACAGGAACACTATACAACGAGTAAATACCAGCATCGTGCGGTGCTCGTTCTCGATGAAAATGGCCGTGTCGTTGGAAAAATAAGTCAGCTGCGTGCCTTAAAAGCAATCGAACCTGATTTTGAAACCGGTTCCGAGGTAAATCAACTGAAGGACTTCAACTTCAGTAATGAATACATTACCAAACTCCGCGATCTCTACAGGTCGCACGGAAAGATTCTCAGCAAGCCTTCCTTGCGGGAGGCCTCCACAAAAAAAGTCGAAGACTTTATGCAAACCCCCTCACCCGGAGAATACGTTTCAGAGGAGTGCAGCCTGGACCAGGCAATCCATCGACTGGTTGGGGGAACTCATCTGTCCCTGCTGGTTACCCGTGGCGACAAGATCATTGGTATACTGAGAATTTCAGATGTTTTCGCGGCTGTTTTTCATGAAATGACAGCACTCGAAACCTAGCGAGCAAAACGACTCCGCGTCATGGTGCTGCTCACCAAAGAATCGCGGATATATTCTGCATTATTAAAGATGTGAAGGATGTGTCATGAAAGAATTGGAAAAACTATTTAATAGAATCGTCCAGAGGGTCAACATTAATCTCCGGGAACTGAACTTTGACGTCAGCCCTTTTGCTGATGCACTTATTCCACCGGACCAGATGAACAAATTCTATGCTTTTTATGGCATAACTCCCGATCATCCGCTTGACCTGCACTTCGAACATTCTGCCCTGGCCGGCAGCTATTTCCTTGGCAAATGCCGAGTCAGAAATTCACTCCTCTATAAGAGTGATATCAGAGGTGACGAACTAAAACGAAAAAACAATACAATCAAATTTAATACCTTCACGCTTGCCCTGACCAAGGATGAAATCATTGATATTGAAGACAGTGCCCTGGTTAAGACTCTCGTGCACAACTATTCCCACGATCCTGAGACTCCGGAAAAGTTCTTTATTAAAGATACCCTTGCTATGGATTACGCGAATATCCATGGTGCACCGTCTGATGGTTGCTTTCTCGGCCCCTTTGCCACCGTCGATTTAACCACCATGCGCGACAGTATCATCGGCGCCTACTCCTATATCCAGGCAGGAGAAATCAACCACCTTAAAGTGGACCCGGGTACAATATGGGTAAACAGCCCCGGAAATTTTAACTTCTTCTATACTTACCCACAGGAGATTCTTGAGCAGTATGTCTCACTCTCCCCGGATAAAGTGCCCTGGGGAATATTGATTGATTTTATCGAAGAGCGTAAGGACCAGTTCCAAAGGGTATTCGATTTTGTAAATCTTGACGTAATCGAGTCTGTTCCTGACACCGCTTCTTTGGACCGATACGCCGTCGTCCTGCCAAATATCAAAATTGCCGACAATGTACTCGTTTCCCAACGTGCATATCTGGAAAATTCGACCCTTGGCAAGGGGGCTAATGCCCAGGAAAACTGTTTTATTATTAATTCAGCCCTTGAAGGATATAACGTAACCGCCCATGGCGCGAAAATAATTGAGGCAGATCTGGGATTGAATGTCTTCGTCGGTTTTAACAGTTTTCTCTATGGAAAAAAAGAGAGCAGGTTAAAGATCGGGAAGGGGTGTGTCATAATGCCTCACACTATCATTGACATAGATCAGCCCATGGAAATCCCTGCCGGGCATCTTGTCTGGGGGCTGGTAAGAAACAATGACGAGCTTATTACAAATTCCATCTCACTTGAAGAACTGACCAGCGTCGAATCGTCATTCACAAAAGGTCGCATGCATTTTGAAGGCAAAGGCAAATTGCTCGTCAAGGCATTTCAGGAACGCATCCATCATATCCTCGAAGCCAACGGTGCTTTTTTTGAAAAAGGTGAAAATGCCGGCCACGCCCAGAAAAATCAGCGGCTTTCGCTCAACACCATCCAGCCCTTTCAATTCGGGGATATGGAGGGGATGTATCCAAGCATCAGAATACTGCCGTAAGTCAACCGTTTCATTTTCATACTCGAAACCATTTGAGCGAATCAAGCTATAATGGTTTCGAGTATAAACACTTACTGTTCTTCCATGAAGATAGCCCTTTCTGCGATTTTCCAATAATAATAAAACTCCAGTCCCTGATGATAACGGTACTTTTTAGTTCCTTGATAAGATGATTTTCCTGTGTAAAAAAGAGGATCATTGCCAGGTTGCTATACGCTGTATATTTACTCCTGAACTATGATGTATATATTGAATGGCATTGGGATATTATAGTATGTCGTCTTTCAATTATCAGTTTGAATCAGCAGATGCGCTCGTGTTAAAAACACGATACGCACTAAATATTGGAAACATCCGGCCGAATTACGATTACTAACTTGGATCATTCTCGATGTATGCATACAATGCGCTGCTATTTTCCCCCAGAGAACCGGGGCAACTTTATTAATAGTTTATAGAACTCTACCGATCAATTCGGCCTATAGCTTTCATGACACCCTACAGGCGGGTGCATAATACGATAATGGAAGAACTCCCCCAGAAGAAAAACAAACGAAACATTCTCATTCGAATGCGACCGGTATTGAGGTGGGTGGTTAAATTGAGAAGCTCACCACGGGCCATCGCCAGTGGTTTGGGCTTGGGTACCTTTATTGCCTTTACTCCGACGGTGGGAGTGCAACTTATTATGGCTTTCGTGATCGCCACCTTCTTTAACATGAACAGACCTGCCGCCATGATACCGGTCTGGATCACAAATCCGGTTACCGTCGCACCTATATATACCTTTAATTATTGGTTGGGTACAAAAATGTGGGACGGCCCACCTCTATCGGAAGTATCCGGACTCTTTATCGATATCGGTCGCACTATGGCCTATCTCGAATTTTGGAATATCAAAGAACAGTTTCTGGCCGTTCTGCAGATGGGTAAAGATATTCTCATTCCCCTGCTTTTAGGCAGCTTGGTTATCGGGTTGGTGACAGGGCTTCTCACCTATTTACTTTCTCTCAAACTTCTGTCAGTATTTTTCACCAGAAGGGCCCAAAAGCAACTTTTAAATAACCGTAAAAAAAAATAATCGGTCATCGATGCTGTTCATAGGCAGAATCTCGCCGGTGGCGAATGGCTGTCCTTCATTCAAAAAAAGTTACGGAAGAAGAAAATGGCAATTTCCCGATTCTCCTGTCAAAAGTGTGGAAAATATTTTGATAAGATCCTTTCATCCTCAGACATCTCTTCTGTCGTTTGCAGTACATGCGGCAGTCCGGACATAAAGAAAGTACCGCCGGGAGGGAGCCTTCTCGATGGCAGGCATTCCACCCCTGTTCCCGCGGGTGCACTGTCCGGCGGTTCCTGTACATCCGGTTTCTCATGACGATGACAGTATATCGTCCAGTTTGGACTATTGAATAATCTCGTTTCTGGATGGAAGCTTTTTAGTTTGCACCCAGAAACGAGACATTTGGTTTTAAATCGAGGCGTTCGATAAATTTAACCGCAGGCATATGCTCGATATTCCGAGGATTAAATTTTGAGAACAACGAAGAGTTAGGGGCAAACTGGCCGTTTATGGATGGAAACTATTTAACTGCTTTAATCCAATCAACTTCAAGCCTGAAGGTGCCGACCTGCTTATTGGCAATCAGAAACCCAATCTGCTGAATATCTGCAGGTGAGATTGGGGCAGCGTTCTCTACTACTTGTCCGCGAAAGACTGGCTCAAAGTCGTTGAACGATGCCCTGATTATTTTTGTGCTGCCGGGTTCTGTGGTAAAATGATACCGATAAGAAATACCATCAAAACGGTCATCAGTTCGCAAACGAAGTTGATAATTCTTGCCATCGCCCAGTATTTGAAGGATCAGGCCGGAATAATCGCCAAGGTGATAAGGGCGGGGAAAAGTCCTCGTTGATGCAAAACCACCATTGTTCTCCAGCGAAAGAGTACCCTGAAAAACAGCTGTACCTTTTTCACTGAAGATCATCTCGCTTTGTGAAAGACCCCCCATAACACCATCGTTGATTATCTGCCACGATGCTCTATCTTGCATGCGACTAAAATCAAGTATCACATATTCCTTTTGTTCCATTGTTTCATTGGCTCCTGCTCCTTTTGGGACGGGAGTGGCGACGATACTGAGAAAAAGAAGAAGTACGATTTTGATTCGGCAATATGACATGGGTTTGTCATCCTTTTTGTGAATCGCGAAAATAAGAGTATGCACAGCTTGCCAGGTTGTTCTCTGTGACACACAAGGCACATACAGAACATGCCAACAAAATGCCGCACTGTGTGAGATGAGACCAACTATGTGTTATCCAACATATGGCCTCTCACCATTATAAAGTCAACCTCTTCTCGTTATGACAAAACATCCAAGACAGGTATCTCCCCTTACGGGGTGCTCGTGTCCTGTAATGATAGCCTGTAGTGCAAATATTGAGTAACTATGTCATTATTACCTGCTCTCATGTTGACAAAAAGACATGGCACCATGATTGGTGGACCACACTGACACAATGAAATCAGGAGAAAACCATGTATGCAATAGCCGTAAACGGAAGTCCCCGTAAAGGTGGTAATACCGAACTCCTCTTACAGGAAGTTCTCAATGAGCTGCAGTACAGCGGTTGGAAAACCGAGCTCGCTCAAGTTGGTGGCACAGCAATTCGCGGGTGCATTGCCTGTCAGAAATGCTTTGAAAACCAAGATAACCAGTGTTCCATTAAAAAAGACCAATTTAATGGTATCTTTGCAAAAATGCTCAGAGCGGATGCTATTCTTCTTGGTTCCCCTACCTATTTTGCCGCCGTATCTGCAGACTTAAAGGCTCTGATAGAGAGGGCAGGTTATGTTGCATATGCCAATGGGCACGCATTTTCAGGAAAGATAGGGGCCGCGGTAGTGGCGGTCAGACGGGGCGGTGCCACCCACGTATATGACAGTATTAACCACATGTTCCAGATGTCGAGAATGATCCTTCCCGGCTCAACATACTGGAATATGGGATTTGGCATGAATAAAGAAGAAGTGCTGGAAGATAATGAGGGTATGGCCAATATGCGACACCTTGGTCAATCAATTGACTGGCTTGGTCAATCGATTCGGCCAAATATCGCCAGCTATCCTCAGGGGTGAAAGAAACTGTCGTCCATATCTTTTGAGGTTGGTTCATCCGACTGACAAGTCGACAACATTTATTGACACAAGACATTGATATTACTATGTTTGTATTTTCCCCAGCCATTACCTTGACTTTTCATTCAACGTTAATAATTTAATATTAAACTATTGGCATCATGAGCGGCATTGTTCTTCAAATAGTATCTCATCCCACTGACAAGGGTGGCAGTCTATAACATTCCCTTGCGGGGGATGCTTCATTTTACGCAATGATTTCCCTACAAAAGACAAGGAGCGGATATGAATTTTTCCGAAATTTCAGATAAAAGAAGATCGATTAATTTTTTCGATCCTGAAAGAGAGGTGTCCGATCAACTGCTGGGAAGAATGATCGGGCTTGCAGCCAAGTCACCCTCCAGTTTCAATCTGCAACCGTGGAACCTCATTGTTCTCAAAGAGCAGGAAGAAAAAGCAAAACTCAGAGCGCTGGCCTGGGATCAACCCAAGGTCACTGAAGCCCCCGTCACCCTGATTGTCCTGGCCGATAAAAATGGATGGCAGGAAGGGCACCCGACCGTTGAGGAAAACTGGCAGGAGATGCTGAAGACCGGAAGCATGCAACCCGAACAGCGAGAATGGTTTCTAAATGCAGCTAAATCACTCTATAACTGGGGGCATGAGGCCGATTTGGCCTTTGCCGCCAAAAACGCCGGTTTTTTCGCAATGAGTCTTATGTATGCGGCTACAAGTCTCGAACTCGATAGTCATCCCATGGACGGCTTTGATCACGAAGGGGTACGCAGAGCCTTTAACATACCGGACAATTTCTGGATTCCGCTGTTGCTGGCTGTCGGTTACAGAAAACCAGGACTGGAATTGCATCCGGACAAATGGCGGAAAACCAAGGAAGAAATAATAGTCTCGTTCTCCGGAGAGTGAGGCAGGGATGAGGTAGAAATGTTTGTGATGTTCGTCGTGACATCATTTCGTTCACAAAAACGTACAGCCAACTGCTTTTTATTCTTTGGTCTGTTGTTTTCGAAGTATCATTTCACATCTCTTGCAGTCAAATCCTAGCTCATACACCTCGGCATAATCGCTGAGGATAAGGGGAAGAACGACATCCTCAGATTTTTTATTGGTTTGGGGGCAGATATCCAGTTGCGCCCTGATGCAATATTTAGAGGTCATCAAGGCGCATTCTGCTACTTCCGCCGCGCAGAGTGCTTGGCGGTTTATTGTTTGCACCCCATGGCGCCGGTAAAAGGTTTCTGCCTGATGATTGGCGATATTGTCGAGATAACTCACTTCATCTGCCGGCCAGGGAACATCATTGGGCATAACTTCGGCATATTCATTCCGATAGTGCCGGAGCCTCTGTTCCAGATGGCCCGCCAAGGCTTTTCTGCGCAGCTCGTTACATATTGCTGCAGACACGAACAGTTCGGGAGATAGGTCAACAGCGATGCTCCGCACAGAAAAAACAGTCCCACCACTTTTTCTCAACTGCTTTTCAGCCAGGGCACCGTTCGTTCCAATTTGCCTGGCCACCTCTTTCTCAAGTTTAATGCCGGTCTCCGATTGTATTCCATCCTCATCAAGCACCATCATACACAACCCGTCAGCGGTCTCTTTGAGATCTAGTTGTACAGCAATTGATCGACACTGCTCGCTTCGGGCCAGAATTTTGTTGAAGGCAATATCACCATTACGGTACATAACAACCCCAACAGGCAGGACTTGAGGGTCTTTGGGATATATCTTCTCACCTTCGGTACGATTTACCCTCATCCCCACGAGACCTCTACCGGGATCAAAATAACAAAGGCCATCACCGTTATTGATAATTTCTTTGGTATCGAGAACAAAATACCGCTTTTCTGTGTGTACGACTTTTCCCAGCATCTGTCCTTTGGATTTCGGGCTCTCTATCGCCCCGGGATGACCCTTGCTATCAGTTAGAAAATAGTCGGTCCGGCCCCGGTTAAATGACCTTGATGGATCTGGAGTAAAGTCAAAGTTGCAGCTGCCGGAAGACGATCTTTGCAGTTCACTGTCTCTCTCAATTAAGCCATCCAGAGCCTGACGGTAATATGCGGTAATGTTTTTCACATAATTTTCATCTTTGAGACGTCCCTCGATTTTAAAGGAACTGATCCCTGCATCGATGAGTTCCCTCAGATGGCCGGAAAGATCCAGATCTCTCAAGCTCAGCAGATAACGATCTTTTTTCAGAATGTTTCCATCCCCATCTTTGAGGGTAAAGTTGTGGCGGCAAAATTGCGCACACTCCCCCCTGTTGGCACTGCGCCCTGCCACCACCTCACTGATATAGCACTGTCCACTGTAGGAGACACAAAGTGCGCCATGCACAAAAAATTCCAGAGGGACACTGGTTGCTGCCCGGATCTCTTTGATCTGCGAAAGACTCAGTTCCCGGGCCAGCACGACTTGACGAAACCCGACTTTTTCAAGGAAACGAACTTTGTCCACCGTCCGGTTGTTCATTTGCGTTGAACTGTGCAGTGGGATGGGGGGCAGTTCTGACTCAAGCAACCCAACATCCTGGATGATCAGTGCATCCACGCCGATATTGTACAGTTGCTGGCAGAGATGTACAGCACTATCCAACTCGTGATCATTGAAGATGGTATTTATGGCGACGTACACTCTTGCCTTGAATTGATGGCCATGGGCGACGAGTTTTTCAATATCGGCAAGACTGTTACCCGCGGCGGCTCTGGCGCCAAACTGCGGACCACCGATATAGACGGCATCTGCACCATGATTTATTGCGCTGATACCACAGGTACAATTTTTTGCCGGAGCCAGCAGTTCGATTTTTCGATGGAGCATAGAGTTGTTACACCAAATAAATAACCGGCAACTCCATCACCGACTCAGAACGAGATGATTTGGTAGCCACCGCTCAAAAAACCTTCAATGGAGGGATGACCCTGCATGTCACCAACAATGGCCAGGCCTTGTTTTTCCGCCTCGGCAATAGTTCCCATCTTCTGGGAACAGGCTCTACAAATACAGGTTAACAGATTTTTTTCCCGGAGCTCTGTGTACAGATTTGCAAAAGGGGTACCGGGCTTGGCAAGCTCGGTGATAAGACTGGTTGCAGCTCCTTCGATTACCACTTTCACCTTATACCCTTTTTTTTCAAAATCAAGGGCATAGAGCATGACATGGGCAAAACAGATGAGCTCACCATTATAGGCGAGCAGTGCTACTTTTTTCATATCGCCACTCCATGGAGTATTGGTAACTTAGAGGTTTTTTTCCTTGTTTATCGTAAGAAAACCATTTTGTGAAAGAATCTATCTCTCAAGGGGCATTATTGAATCGGATCTTTGCAGCGGGGTGCCTCCTTTAACCCCGGCAACAGAACACCAAAACTTCGACGATCATGGAAATCCGGGTTCTGGCCATAGTGTTCAAGAGCCCAATAACTGATACTTCCGTCGGAGGCTTCTATCACACTGCTGATACCAACCTCAAGCTCAGACGAATCGTCAACGATGCCGATCAGATCCATGGTACAGATCAGCGACAAGAGATTATTCTCCGTGACAATTCGGCAAAGAGGTTGAACGACAGTCTGTTCCTCCCGCATCCCGGTTCGGTAATCGTCAAAGCGATAAACATTCCAGCATCCACTCAGGTTGACGTTAACCTCCCAATACGACGATTCGTCCTTCCTGGCGAAAAAAAACTCAAAACAGGTATGACGCCATAAGGCGTCACACCGACTGGAAGCAGATGACATTTCGGCCCTATGAATGCCTGCCATTGGACCCTGCAGTACATATTCGATCGTCAGCCTGCCTTCTGCCCTGGCGAGAGAACCTGCAAGAGACAATTTCTCCACCAAAGGTACCGTCGATGTGAATGGCCTGAGTTGAAAATACCTCCCGGACAACTTTGCTTTTTCCAGCAAATGAACCCTCGTCTTTTCTCTTGCTGATACCCCCATAAGCGAGGTGTAATATTTTTTCATCATTACGACGTGCCAAGGTGTCGTAATGATGAAAACATTGGCCCCCATAGCACTTCCTGCTGGCGCGCAACGATACAGATAAACAAAGACTTCAGGTGAAGAATGTTACGACACCATCATTCTTCGTCTACCTCGATACAGTCAACAGGACACGAAGCAGCGGCATCATCAATACATTCTTCGTCTCCTGAATATTCCTTGTAGACAAAGGCTTTTTCCGTCTCGTCTTCAAAACCAAAGACATCAGGACAGAGTTCAACACAACTTTGACATCCGATACATTCATCTTCGTCCAATGTAACATTATATGCCATCTGCAATCTCCTCAAAATACGTCATTCAACAAATCAAGATTTAAGTTCATCCTCTTTTTTGTTTATATCGGTATTTTCGTTATAATCAACAGAAAAGACGTTATCCAGGAGAGCATATTCTTTTTTTCTCGCCTGGTTCATTATGAACAAGAAATACGTTGTTGAGTTCCTTTGACTGCAATAACGGATTAATTATACCGACACACTTTCCCCACGTAGCGGAACGACGACATTGACCCCCTCCCCTCGCAGAAAGTCGGCAAACCCAAGCGTTTGTTCTTCTTCTCCATGGACCAGAGCAATCTTTTTAATGGTAAGATTTGAGTCTTTTACCACCCGGGTCATTTCATTGCGGTCCCCATGGGCACTGAAACCACCCAGGGTGACGACTTGCGCCTTCAATGGATAATCTTTATTGTAGAACCGTACCTGGGGCGGCTCACCCTGCCGGCCCGCGGCCGCATACCGTTCACCTTTCTCCTGTAACTGCCTGCCAAAGGTGTTTTGACCCATATAACCAACAATCAGTACGGTATTTCGTTCGTCGTGAATCTTATGCCTGAGATGGTGCAGGACCCGCCCGCCCTCACACATGCCGGAGCCTGCCAGGACGATATGGGATCTGGTTTCGCGGTTCAACGCCATCGATTCTTCGACACTCTGGACAAATTTCAGTTGCTCAAAATCAAAGGGATTTATACCATTTTTCAGAAACGTCTCATGGGTTTCCTCGTCGTAGGTTTCGGGGTGCTCCCCGAAAACATGGGTGATTTTTGTTGCCAGCGGACTGTCAACCCAGACAGGCATCGGCGGAATTTCTTTTGCCATGTACAGTTCGTGGAGAAAATAGAGAAGTTCCTGAGTGCGGCCATAGGCAAAGGCCGGAATAATAACCGAACCGCCCCTGTCAAAAGTGTCGGTCAGCACCTTTTTCAACAGCGGTTTCATATCAATTACCGGCTCATGCAATCTATCTCCGTAGGTACTCTCCAGAATCATGAGATCAATATTTCTGTGCTCTTCTGCAAAATCAAGGGTAGGGTCCTTGATGATCGGCTTATTGAAGCGTCCCAGATCACCGGAATAGAGTACCGTCTTCGTCACACCACCTGCCTTGTGCTGGATAACCGACATTGCCGACCCCAGAATATGACCGGCACCATAAAAGGTGCAGGTGAGATCTTTGCCGATGGTGACTGTTTTACGAAGCGGGACACCTTGAAAATACCCAAGAGCATTTTCTACTTCCGCCATGGTGTAAAGGGGCGTGATGATTTCCAGATTGTTTTCACGCAGCAGCTTTGCTGTAACCTCCGTCCGCAAGTCATGGTCTCCTGATTTCAGCAAGGCTTTAATCTCCTGCTGATCGGCCTTGGATATCTTTGATTCTCCCCCCCGGGTCTTGATCTGACCGAGAAAAGCTTTGGCAGTCTTATAATTAAGATAGGCTGCATCACCTTCCTGAATCTTTGCCGAATCCTTCAGGAGAAATTCACAGGCATGGGCGGTTGCTCTGGTGCAGTAGACATGACCGTTAAACGCACTTCTGGTGACCATGGGAATTCGCCCCGAATGATCGATATGGGCATGGGACAGTACCATGTTCGTCAATATTTTCGGGTCTACCGGCAACACCCTGTTCTTGGCTTCGGTCTCTTTTCTTCTCCCTTGAAAAAGACCGCAGTCGAGTAAGATTGTGTCCTGAGTGGTTGTAATGGTATGAAAGGAACCGGTAACCTCTCGGGTGGCTCCGTAAAATGAAACGTGCATAGATTCTCCTTCATGTAGTTCTTTTCTTCTTTCTCCGAATGGTGACGGGGTGGCACTTTTCCGTCTGCCTGAACATATGATATTCTTCTTACACAACGCTTGGCCCGGATTTCTGATGAAACCTCGGCTGGTGAGATATCCCGGTTAGTGTATCATCGCATCGACGCAGATTCGATATACCTGTGGTGCACAATGCCCACAACGGGTGATTGATGTAGTCTGAACCACCCGGTTTACAGCCCCACAGGCAGAAACTATCTTCTCAACCGATTGCGCGAAGAGGTCCGGAGACTGCAGCTCATAAAAGTGTAAAAAGCCGTTGGGTCTCAGTGCCTGAAGGGCGCAAGGCAAAAACGCTTCACCCCTGGTTGGCAGTGGCATGACCACCCTGTCAAAACGGGCCTTTAAAGCCGGCACCACGTCCTTCACATCCCCCTGATAGAGCTGAATGTTGTGCAATTTTTTATTACGACGAAGGTTTTGAACCGCGTAGGCGTGCGCCTGGGGATTCTTTTCTATACCGACGATGGATATTGCCTCGCTGTACCTGGAAATGACCAGCGGAAAAGGAGCAACGCCGGAAAAGAGGACAAGCACCGACTCACCTTGTTGGACCAGCGCCGCTATCCTTCGTCTTTCGCCGCCGCTTCGAACGGAATAATAGGTCGTTTCAGGATTGACAAGCAGTCGTATGCCGGATTCTTTAAGTTCCGTCTCTTTTCTGTTTTCTCCGGCGAGAATCTGAAGTGGAATTGTCCTGAACTCACCGCCGTAAAGACCAGCCCTTTTGGCAACTACATTGATATTTTTGTTATTTTTAAGTAATTCCCCGGCAATGAGACGCTCTTTATGTACAAGCTCATCTGGAATTATTATGATGGCAATATCACCTACGACATCGTATCCGCCGACCAACAGGTCCAGTTCTTTGCCGGAGAGGCTGCCCTGCAGATTTTTTTTAAGCTTTCTTACCATGATGAGAAGAGCCTGTAATGACGATGTAACTGGAAGTTGTTAGATGGCGTCGTAAAAAAAGCGCCAAAGAACCAAATAGTTCCCATGACGCTTTTTTTTGAACAAGACTCAACCTGCGAGGGCGGGATCCTGGAAAATATCAGATTTTTTCGACATTCTCCGCAGCTGGACCTTTCGCACCGTCTACAATATCAAATTTCACGCGCTCTCCTTCTTCAAGAGACTTGAAACCTTCCATTTTAATAGCTGAATGATGAACAAAGACGTCCTTTCCCCCATCTTGCTCAATAAACCCGAATCCTTTAGAATTATTGAACCACTTCACTGTACCTTCTGCCATGACATACTCCTTTGACGCATTATGCTATTATGACTTTTTTAGACCACAGAAAAGTCACCCGATTTTTCCTTATACCCTTACCAAGGTAAAATACAAATAAAAAAGTTACCTTTCACCTATCTTTACCATTCTGATAAATCCCTTAAGCAGGTTGTTATGGAATACGACAACCTGCTATCATGACCATTACACGAACCATTGGTTCAATAAGGTGATCGTTAAAGATATAGCGGGAATTGTGGCATGGGACGGCAAACGAACTGCCATCACCGGCGCCGGCAATGGCAAAGGCTCCCGGCACCTTCTCCAGATAGTAACTGAAATCCTCGGACGCCATCAGGGGCACGTTGGTCTCTTTATGCAGCCAGGACGCCCCAAGGACTTCATCCAGGATCCCCTGAACCACAGCTGCCTGGATCGGATCGTTAACAACGGCTGGATAACGGTGTGAAAATTCTACCTCTGCTGCAACATTATATCCGGCAGCAATCGACTGTGACGTTGATTCTATCAGTTCACCGACCAACTGCAGGTCTCCGGTCTTCTCCATTCGCACCGATCCGGCAAGTACCGCCTGATCCGGGATCACCGTTTCAGCACTTCTGCTGTCAATCGAGGTAACACTTACCACTGCGGCCTGCTGAGGAGGAAGACGTCGACTGACAATCTGCTGCAAGCCAAGAGTCAATGCGGCGGCGGCGAGAACCGGATCTTTGCAGAGCTCAGGCTGACTGGCGTGTCCACCGCTCCCGCTGATCACTATTTTAAAGCTTGCATTTGCTGCCATGACCGGACCTGCCGGACATATGGCCCTGCCAAAAGGAATAGTCGGCCAGTTATGCCAGCCAAAAATTCTGTCTATCCCCTCAAGTGCTCCATCGGCAATCATCGCCCTTGCACCGTGTCCTCCTTCTTCGGCTGGTTGAAAAAGAAAGGTTACCGGCCCCGGCAGGGCCGCTTCGTGCAGGTTCAGCCATTCCGCTGTGGCGAGCAGGGCTGCCATATGCCCATCGTGACCGCAACCATGCATCACCCCCTTTTTTGTCGACTTCCAGGGAACATCGACGGCCTCTGTAAGTACCAAACCGTCCATATCGGCACGAAGGGCGAGATGATCGCCCTTTCGACCCTGTGCAACATTGGCCACAATCCCGGTTTTTGCACATTGCCGCCAGGAGATCCCGAGCTGATCAAGTCTCTGAGTTACAGCGGTAGAAGTCGCAACTTCCTGCCAACATGGCTCGGGAATCATATGCAATTGTCTGCGAATCAGTATCGCGTTCTCAATTAGTTCATGCCAGGACATGGTATCACCTCGGACAATCCCACTTACATTTTTTCAAAACTACTACAACACATTCCCTTAACGACCGACAACCTGCCTACTTAGCACACACTAATCTTTGGATTTTTACCAAAAAACAACGATCTGCCGCCTTTGCCTTTTGTCATTGTAGTACAATAGAGGTTGATTTAATGAGCACTTTATGCTTACTTAACCGTGAAAAATCGAAAAGAATAACATATTTTTTTGCTTGTAAAATTCAATGGTTTTTTACACCTGGAGGGAAAAAATGTTTAAGATTGTGAGACGCGAAGAAATGGCCGAAGGGACTGTTATCCTGAACGAAATAGATGCGCCCCTCATCGCCAAGAAGGCCAAGCCTGGCCAGTTTGTCATCCTCAAAGCCAACGAAGAGGGTGAGAGAATTCCTCTCACCATGGCGGACACCGATCCTTCGAAAGGCACCATCACCATTATTTACATGGTCGTAGGAAAATCAACGGCAATATTCAGAGATCTCAAGGTCGGAGACAGCTACCAGGATGTTATTGGCCCTCTCGGCAAAGCGACACACCTTGAAAAGGTCGGCAAGGTCGTTTGTGTTGGTGGCGGCACAGGTGTCGCCGTTTTGCATCCGATAACACGGGGCCTCAAAGAAATCGGCAACGATGTCACCTGCATCATAGGTTCGCGAAATAAAAGTCTGCTGATCATGGAAGATCAGATGAAAGCGGCTTCACATGATCTTCGCATCTGCACGGATGACGGTTCTTATGGTCATCACGGCTTTGTCACAGATGTCCTGAAAGAGGTCCTGGAGGCTGGCGATATTCAATTGGTGGTGGCTATCGGCCCGGTCCCCATGATGAAAGCTGTCAGCAATATAACCAAAGATTTTAATGTTGAAACACTTGTAAGTCTTAATCCGATTATGGTTGACGGCACAGGAATGTGCGGTGGCTGCCGTGTCACCATCGGCGGCGAAACAAAATTCGCCTGTGTCGACGGTCCTGAGTTCGATGGCCACAAAGTAGACTATGATGAATTGATCCTGAGACTGAGAGCGTATCAAGCAGAAGAACGCAAATGCCACGAGGATTACTGCACTATCCGTGATGCCAGCTGACGAGGCTTTTTCTAGTTTTTCTTTGTGTAGTTGAACAGTTGAGTTAATTACATTATCGTAGAAACGATTTTTTTTCGGAGGACATTATGGCAGTTACAGCTGATAAAAAAGTAAAAAATCCCAGGCAGCCCATGCCTGAGCAGGATCCAAAGATACGCGCTCGAAATTTCCTTGAAGTACCTACCGGCTACACCATGAAGATGGCCCAGGAAGAAGCGGCTCGTTGTCTGCAGTGCAAAAAACCGGGCTGTGTCGCTGGCTGTCCGGTCGGCGTTGATATTCCCGGCTTTATAGACCTTATTGCCCAGGGTGATATGACCGGGGCCATTCGCAACCTCTGGACCAAGAATGCACTGCCGGCTGTGTGCGGCCGGGTATGCCCCCAGGAAGTCCAGTGCGAAGGCAAATGCATTGTAGGCAAAAAAGGTGAACCGGTAGCTATCGGCAACCTTGAGCGTTTCTGTGCCGACTACGAAAGAGAGAACGGGACAGGCGAACTGCCCCCTAAAGCCGAGCCCACCGGTAAAAAAGTTGCTGTTGTCGGCTCCGGCCCTTCGGGCCTCACTGTGGCGGGCGACCTGATCATCAAAGGTCACGATGTTACAATTTTCGAAGCCTTTCATAAACCAGGTGGCGTACTGGTGTACGGCATTCCTGAATTCCGCCTGCCAAAGGCTATTGTAGCCCAGGAAGTAAACTTCCTCGCACGACTCGGAGTCACCGTTCAGTGCAATGCCGTCGTTGGCAGAACTGTCAGCCTGGACGAACTTCTTGAAGAAGGATTCGATGCCGTCTATGTCGGTGTCGGTGCCGGACTGCCAAGATTCATGAACATCCCCGGTGAAAATTATGTCGGCATTCTCTCTGCCAATGAGTACCTCACCCGAGCCAATCTCATGAAGGCCTATGAATACCCGAAGGTAGACACTCCTATCCCACTCGGTAAAAATGTCGTCGTCCTTGGGGCCGGCAACGTAGCAATGGACTCTGCCCGCACTGCGATGCGCCTCGGTGCTGAAAGTGTAAAAATAGTCTATCGCCGGTCCCGGGAAGAAATGCCGGCCCGGCAGGCGGAAATCCATCATGCAGAGGAAGAGGGGATTGAACTGTTCCTGCTGACCAATCCAACCCAATACCTGGGAGACGAGAATGGAAGACTCACCGGTATGGAATGTTTGCGCATGGAACTTGGCGAACCTGACGCATCCGGCAGACGTCGACCGGTGGCTATAGAAGGATCGGAGTTCCAAGTCCCCTGCGATCTCTGCATTGTTGCCGTCGGTTCCGGTGCCAATCCGCTGCTCACCAGTGAAACCCCTGATATGAAACTCAACAAATGGGGCAATGTTGTGACGGATGAAAGCACAGGTAAAACTACCAAAAAGGCGGTCTGGGCTGGTGGCGATATTGTGACCGGGGCTGCAACCGTCATTCTGGCTATGGGAGCAGGACGGGATGCCGCGAATTCAATTCACGACTACCTGACTCTTGGATGGTAAAATAATCACCGTCCCGACATGCGCATTGCATGCCGGGACGGCTTTCAAAGCCGGTAAGCCTTTCTTAGTGCGAATAGACAAGCTTACCGGTACCGCATTCAATATTTTCAATTTTTGTACTCTCTTCCCGCCCCTCCATCCTCTCTCATAACCCTTTCTGAACCTTTCGTTCATGCAAATGAATAAACACCACCATCCTCCCAACTCTTTGAAATATGGTTATTAAACGTTTTGCTTAATCACCTGAAGACAACCCATATTCGCTGATAAACATCACGATACCCTGCTACACAGTCACGATCACTGCTGTGCGTGTTGTGCCTCAGTGTCGCAAGATCAAGCAATGGTCTACTAAGCACTCCAATCCTCTTTCCCGCCAGAAACATCACATCCTCCTATAATTGCAACTCAAAAAGATACATTCAACAAAAAGAGCTTTGTGAGCATGTTCACTTTCCTTCAACGGTTGGGGTATGACAAAAGTCCATTGGCACAACGCGTATACTTCAGCCGCCTTTTTTGCACAACAGAAAGCCGCGTGCAATCCATTTAAGTAGCTGTTTGGTAAGAATAAATATTTCCTTGACAGGTCACTGAGCCTCTTGTTAATGAATGGTTATTCATAATTCTTTTTATCTAGGTGTGGCTGTTTATCGGCCACATGGTATGGAAAAAAGCAGCGAGAGGGAAAACAATGTCAACGGAACTGGTATTTTCGGCAGTGGCACTCATCGGTATTGCTGCTCTTATTCCCTGCTTTATGATAGCGACGACGATTTTTGGTCCGCGATCCAAGGGAAAAATAAAAAATGAGGCCTATGAAAGCGGTGTAGGCCCAATCATCGGAACGGTTGACCAGAAATTCAGTGTCAAATTCTACCTCCTCGCGATCCTCTTCCTGATATTCGATATTGAGGCAGTCTTCATGTATCCATGGGCTGTCAGTGTCCGTGAACTTGGCTGGTTCGGATTTACAGAGATGGTAGTCTTTATGCTGCTGCTTCTCACTGGACTCATCTACATTCTTAAGAAAGGGGTGCTCAATTGGCGTTAGGATTAGAAGCAAGTCTCGGCGACACAGTCATCACCACCAAACTTGATGAGTGCATCAACTGGGGTCGGCAATACTCACTGTGGCCATTCGTATTCGGAACCGCATGCTGCGCTATCGAGTTCATGAGTGCTGCAGCAAGTCAACACGATATATCCCGTTTTGGAGCGGAGGTTGTTCGTTTTTCCCCCCGCCAGGCGGATCTTTTACTGGTATGCGGTACTATCAGTTATAAACAGGCACCTATTCTGAAACGCATCTATGAACAGATGCCGGACCCAAAATGGGTTGTCGCCATGGGAGCCTGTGCGAGTTCCGGGGGAATATACGATAATTATTGCACTGTTCAGGGCATTGATACCATTATTCCTGTGGACGTTTTTATTTCGGGTTGTCCTCCAAGACCGGAAGCTGTTCTGGATGCGCTGATCAAAATCCAGGATCAGATTAAAGGCGAAAGCGTCTTACAAGACCGCCATAAAGACTTTAAAGGGATTCTCGACTGATATGAATGCGACGGCTTTAGAAAAAATCCAAGCCGCGTTTCCGGACGCGACCTGCAAAGTTGTTCTGGATTCAGTGGTTATCGACGTTCAACCTGAAAACCTGGAGAGTACGCTTTCCCGGTTAAAAAATGAGGCGGCTTTTAATTGTGGGCTGCTTGTTGATGTCACGGCAATCGATTATCTCGACTATCCAGACCCCCAGGAAGCCAGATTTTATGTAGTCTATACAATTAGAAACTGGGAAGAAAACATACTCGTTCAGGTACGTACACCGGTGAAAGATCCAGATACAGGGATTTCTACTGCAACGCACCTCTGGGGATCGGCCAACTTTGGTGAGCGGGAGGCGTATGACCAGTATGGTATCAACTTCCAGGGTCATCCTGATCTCAGAAGAATACTTAATCACTGGCAGTTCGAGGGCCATCCTCTCCGAAAAGATTATCCAATAGCAAAAGGCCAGGTCTGCTACGAGACAGACAGCCTGGAAAAAGAGATTCGAGCCAGACTTGAGAAAAATGGTGTTGACAAAGAGACGCTGCAGGACATCAACACTGAAGTGATGTACCTGAACCTTGGTCCTTCCCATCCGGCAACCCATGGAGCAATCAGAATCCTTACCGCACTGGATGGCGAAACCATTCTGGCCAACGTCAATGAGATTGGTTATCTGCACAGAGGTTTTGAAAAAACGGCAGAAGCCAGGACATACAACCAAATTGTACCACTCACCGACAGGCTGAATTACTGCTCCTCCATGATCAACAACATCGCCTACGCCAAGGCCGTTGAGTCGTGGCTTGGTATCGAGATAACCGAGCGCGCCCAATTCATGAGGGTGGTCCTTTCCGAGTTTTACCGGGTGCTTGACCATCTGGTCTGTCTGGCTGCCGCCCTGGTCGATATGGGAGGTCTGACAAATTACTGGTATCTTTACAACGAAAAAGAAGCTGCCTACGATCTTATCAGCCGCCTGACAGGAGCACGCCTTACCAGTTCCTTCACCCGGATCGGCGGCATGTATCGCGATTTTTATGATGGCTGGCAAGACGATCTGGAAAAACAGATCCTGGGAATTGAGAAAGGTATCGGCGATGCCCTGAAACTGGTCGATACCAACCGCATTGTCCATGACCGGACACAAGGGGTTTGTGTCGTCTCAGCTGAAACTGCTCTGAGCTATGGTTTCACAGGTCCTGTCCTCCGTGCGAGCGGCGTCCCCTTTGACCTGCGTAAAGATGCCCCCTATTACAACTACGAATCTTTCGATTTTGAGGTTCCGGTGGGCACCAATGGTGACATCTACGACCGCTTCATGATTCGTTTTTACGAAATGGCCCAGTCTATTCGGATCATACGACAGGCGATGAAACACATTCCCGAAGGGCCGGTCAACGTCAAAAATTCCCAGGTCTGCCTGCCGCCAAAACAGCAGGTGTATAACAATATTGAGGGGCTTGCCAACCACTTTAAACTCATCTTTGAGGGCGTAAAAACCCCACCTGGTGAGTGGTATGACTCTTATGAGGCTGCGAACGGCGAACTGGGGTTCTACTTTGTCTCTGACGGGTCGGGCAAACCGTACAAGTTGAAGGTGCGACCACCCTGTTTCTATATCATGGGTGGTTTTCATAAAATGGTTGAAGGTAACATGATAGCGGACGCCGTCATCAACCTGAGCTGTATCAATATAATCGGTGGGGAGCTGGACAGATGAGCGATCGTTCACAACTGATCTCAACAGGAACACCATTCCAGTTCGACAAGGAAAGGGATGCTGAATTCGAGAGGCTTGTCAAACGGTATCCGACCAGAGAGTCGATGATTCTTCCTGCCCTGTGGCTTATACAGGAGCAGGAAGGCTGGATAAGTCAGGAAGCAATGGCCTATGCAGCAGACCGAATCGGAACCTTTGCCAGTAAGGTGTATGAAGCGGCGACCTTCTACACAATGTACCATCTGCATCCGATGGGCAAAAATCATATCTGTGTTTGCCGCACGCTCTCCTGCTGGCTGAGAGGGAAACAGGAGATTGTCGACTACCTCAAAAATGAAATAGGAATCGAACCCGGCCAGATAAGTGAGGATGGAAAATTTAGTCTTGAAGAGGTTGAATGCTTGGGTCACTGCGGTACCGCCCCGGTTGTTCAGGTCAATGGCGAATTCCACGAAGACATGGACGTGGATAAGCTGAAATCGCTACTGGCCACATTGAAATAAGGAGGCGTACGGATATGGAAGTTAAAATCCTCAGTGCCAAATTCGACATAAAAGACGCCCATAAGATTAAAGTTGCCAAAAAGCACGGTGCGTATTCGACCCTTGAGAAGCTCTTTTCGATGCAACCGGAAGATGTCATTGAAGAGGTCAAAAAAAGTGGTCTCAGGGGGAGAGGCGGGGCAGGTTTCCCCGCGGGTGTAAAATGGGGTTTCCTGCCAAAAGATACCGGTAAACCCGTCTACCTGGCCGTCAACTCCGACGAATCGGAACCGGCGACTTTCAAAGATCGTTATATCCTCGTCAAAGACCCGCACATGATGATCGAAGGCATCATCATCTGCAGTTATGCCATCGGCTCCCATGATACATACATCTATATCCGCGGCGAATATACCACCCAGGTGAAAGCACTCCAGGCAGCAATAGATGAAGCGTATAAGGCTGGATACCTCGGAGACAGTGTCGCGGGCCATGATTTTAAACTCAATGTCACCGTCCACCGTGGAGCCGGCGCCTATGTATGCGGTGAAGAAACCGCTCTGCTCGAATCCATTGAAGGCAGAAAAGGACAACCGCGCAGCAAGCCACCGTTTCCGGCAGTCGCCGGTCTCTATGGCTGCCCGACCATCATCAATAATGTCCAGAGTATCGCCTCGCTGCCTTTTATAATGGAAAACGGCGCCGATGCCTATAAGGCCTACGGCACCGAAAAGAGCGCCGGCACCCATCTCTTCGGTATATCCGGTCATGTCGAAAAACCTGGTATGTATGAACTGCCGCTTGGCTTACCTCTTCTTGAGGTTCTTGACAAGGTGGCCGGTGGTGTCTGGAAAGGCAGAAAACTGAAAGGGGTCATTCCGGGCGGAAGCTCAACCCCCGTATTGCTGCCGGAAGAAGCCAAAACAGTGACCCTTGATTACGAGTCCATGGCCGAGCACAAGACCATGTTTGGTTCCGGGGGGATTGTCGTCCTTGACGAGACTGTCGACATTGTCCAGCTTGTAAAAAACCTCATTGATTTTTATCACCATGAATCCTGCGGACAATGCACTCCCTGCCGGGAAGGACTTGGCTGGATGCTGAAGATTGTCAAAAAAATACTGGCCGGCGACGGCAGTATGGAAGATGTCAATCTGCTGCGGGAGCTTTGCGACAATATTGAGATGAAAACAGTATGCGTACTATCGGCTGCCTGTACCATGCCGGTGCGCAGTTATCTGGATAAGTTCAGGCACGAATTTGAGGCGTATGTGACACAGAACAATTTTTCAGAAGCAGAAGCGAAATAGGAAGAAGGCACCCCATGGCTGACAAGATTAAACTTTTTGTAAACGGCGTCGAGGTCGAGGTCGAGTCAGGTAAAAACCTGATCGACGCTATCGGTGCTGTCGGCATCGAAATCCCTCACTTGTGTTACCACCCTGCACTTGGAGCCGACGGCAACTGCCGGATGTGTCTTGTCGGGATTGAAGACGGCAGGCCACCACTTGTACCGGCGTGCAAAACACCTGCTCAGGAAGGCATGAAGGTATTGCTCGACGCGGAACATATAAAAAAGATCCAGCACGACGTGCTGGAGTTTGAGTTGATCAACCATCCCATTGACTGTCCAGTTTGCGATCAGGCCGGAGAATGCAAGCTTCAAGACTATTACATGTCTTACGACCAGGCTGAGAGCCGGATGACGGTTCCCCAGGTGACCAAAGGCAAGAAGATGGATTTTGGTGCCGGGGTGGTCCATGACCAGGAGCGCTGCGTGGTCTGCGGCAGATGTGTCCGGTTCTGCCGCGAAATTACCAAGACCGGAGAGCTCGGGATTATCAACAGGACCGATGCCGCCCGGGTCAATATATTTCCCGGCAGGCCGCTTTCCAACCGATACGCCCAGAACGTTGTCGATCTCTGTCCCGTCGGCGCCATGACCAGCAAGGATTTCCGTTTCAAACAACGGGTCTGGTTTATGAAAAAAGCCCCGGGAATCTGCCATGGCTGCTCAAAAGGCTGCAATATCACCGTCGATCACAACAGGGAAAAATATAAAGACGATGTTATCTACCGTTTTAGGCCGCGGTTTAATGAGCAGGTCAACGGGTACTTCATGTGTGATGAAGGACGCCTGAGTTATTCCCTGGCAAACGAAGGCCGCTTAACCGAGGCGAGACTCGCCAAACAAGTTCGGCCAATTGATGATGTTCTCGCCGCCTGCAAGAAAGAGATTGAGCGGGCAGAAAAAATAGCCCTGGTCCTTTCACCAAACTGTTCACTGGAACAGATGGTTACCGTGAAAGCTCTGGCGGAGAAAATCGGCGCTTCGCTCTCCGGTTTTAGCGAGGGGTATATCAAAAATGGTGACGGGGACGATTATCTCATACAGGATGATAAATCTGCAAACCGGGCAGGTCTGACTCTCTTAGGTATCGACTGTACCAGAGACGGTTTTGAAAATGCAGTAAAGGCGGCCGGCCTGCTCATCAATTTCAATAATGATCTCTCTCTTTGCTATGAAGAAAACGAGCTGAAAAAGCTTCTCAAAGAGACCAAGGTTATAGCCGTTGCCACCCATGACAATCAGGGTACCGGTATGGCCGATATGGCAATTCCTGTTGCCTACTTTTCTGAATATGCAGGAAGCGTAATCAACTGTGACAACATCCTGCAGCGCTTTGGTAAAGCAATCACCAAGAACGACGATCTCGACGATATCAGTGAGATATGTGTCCAACTTGGCAGTCCCCTGCAAAATGACCACCAACGGTTTGCAGAATTGCAAAAATCCATTAGCGCACTCAAGGAGTCCCAACCTGATAAGATCCCGGCGGAGGGATTGAAATTAAACGATAGCGAGGCTGCCAATGTCACTGCTTGATTATGTAATGATTGCCATTCGTGTTGCCTTCAGCGCCTTCGTTCCGCTCTGTTTTGTCGCTGTTTGTGTCTGGATGGAGCGTAGGGGAGCCGGTTACTTCCAGGATCGCTCCGGCCCAAACCGGGCGGGCATCTTTGGGTTCAGGGCTGCGGGGCTGGTGCAAAATCTTGCTGATGGTCTTAAACTGGCTTTCAAGGAAGATGTTATTTCGGATCATATTAAACATAAGTTTTTCTTTGTCATAGCACCAATAATCGTCTTTTTTACAGCAGTCGTCTCGTTTGCTGTCGTCCCCTATGCCGATACCCTCGTTCTGGGTGGAAAAAGCTACATAATGCAGGGGATACCGATAGATCTTGGTATTCTCTGGTTCTTGGCTCTTGCCGGTTTTTCCGTATACGGAATCATTCTCGCCGGTTGGTCCTCATCCAATAAATACGGGATCCTCGGCAGTCTTCGATCAGCTGCCCAGGTCATTAGTTATGAAATCCCAATGGGACTGGCGATTGTCAGTCTTCTGGTGGTCTACGGGACAGTCAATCTCAATGAAATGGCCCAATTTCAGGGTCAACTGCTGTTTGGTTTCATCCCGATGTGGGGAGCAGTTCTTCAGCCTCTTGGCATGGTCATTTTCATCATCGCCGCCTTTGCCGAATGCAATAGAACACCTTTTGATCTGGCCGAAGGAGAAAGTGAGATTGTCGCCGGTTTCCATGTCGAATACAGCGCCATGAAGTTTGCGGTGTTCTTCATGGGTGAATATGTTGCCATGTTCGCATCAAGTGCGATAATCGTCACCCTGTTTTTTGGTGGGTACCAGGTCCCTTTTTTCTCAACTGAAACCCTCATCAAATTTGCAAAACCAGTCGCTTTTCTACTGATGGTGATCCTTCCGGTTGTGATGTACTTTTTTACCGGCTGGATTCGACGCAGCAATATCAGCCATTATCCGCGGGAAAATGATCCCCGTGTGTTCGAAGCAAACATCTATATTAAATGCTTCTGGGGACTGGTTATCATCATAGAACTGGTCCTGCTGGCAATTTTGTTGAGTCAATCGGGTGGTTCTGCTACCAACATCTTCGTTGCCCTGCTTCAGATATGCACGTTGCTGCTGAAAGTGACCATGATGATTTTTGTCTTTATCTGGGTGCGCTGGACCTTGCCCCGTTTTCGATATGACCAGCTACAGAAACTTGGATGGCAGATGCTCCTACCACTGGCTCTTCTGAACATCTTCATTACAAGCGCAGTTGTTGTGGCGTTGAGCTAACACCCCTCAAGGGGGTATAGGTACCTTGGGACAGATTATTTCCATGCAAAAAACAAGAGATAGACGCAGAATACGAAACAATCTGTAAGGTACCAAAGGAGGATGACATGGGTGCAAAAGTCAAAACAATAGAACGCAAAGGTTCGAGTCTCCTTGAAAGACTCTACCTTATAGAAATCTTCAAAGGAATGGCCACAACCTTTGGCCACCTGTGGAGAAATCTCCTCGACAACAGAAAATTATATGTGCGTCACTATCCGGAAGTACAGCCGGAAATTCCGGTTCGGTGGCGTGGTCGCCACAGGTTGACGACCCATGAGGACCAAACGGTCAAATGTGTTGCCTGCTTCATGTGCCAGACCAATTGTCCGGCAAACTGTATCATGATCGAAGCTGGCGAACGGTTGGACGGCAAGGCAGAAAAAATGCCGGTCAAATTCAATATAGACCTGCTTGAGTGTATTTATTGCGGGTACTGTGTTGAAGCCTGTCCTGTGGATGCGATCCGCATGGATACCGGAATATTTTCAGTTACCGACGACAATAAGGAATCCTTCGTTCTCGGGCTCGAGGAGTTGCTGACAACCCCCGGTGCCTTTTCCGAAGAAGAATATAAGAAAGGGGGCGCATGATATCATGGTAGCTGATTGGTTATTTTTCGTATTTTCAGTGCTGTCTGTTGTTGGTGCCTTAGGACTGGTATTGTTTCGCCATCCGATGAGTGGCGCGATGAGTCTGATAGTGACAATGATCTCGCTGGCAGGACTATACGCACTCTTATCCGCTAAACTGATTTTTGTCCTGCAACTGATCGTTTATGCAGGGGCAATCATGTCCCTGATCCTTTTCATTATTATGTTTCTCAATATTCAGACCAGCGATCTACCGGAAGAAAAAGGAAGATTTTATTATCTTTTCGGCGGAGTCATTTTGATTATTCCCATTGCTTCCTTCCTTATTAAGGTAGTGAAAAGTTTACCCGGCGCTGAAACAACGATTGTCGGGAATGGTTTTGGCGGGGTGAAAGAGGTTGGACTGGTTCTTTTTCAAGACTGGTTATTACCCTTTGAAATTGTTTCCATTCTCCTGCTCGTGTCTCTTGTTGGGGCGGTTGTACTTGCAGGTAAGAGGAGGTTTAGCAAGTGATCCAGAATTATCTCATTCTCAGTATCATTCTCTTTAGTCTGGGTATGCTCGGTGTTATATCGAGGCGGAATGTATTCACGGTGTTTATGTCAATAGAACTTATGCTTAATGCTGCGAATCTTGCTTTTCTAACCTTTTCACGACTGCACGAAAGTATGGACGGTCACGTTCTTGCCTTGCTTGTCATGGCTGTCGCCGCAGCTGAGGCTGCGCTGGCTCTCGCGGTAGTTATACTGCTTCATAAGCACAAGGGTAAACTGGATACCAACGTATTCAGCCTGTTAAAAGGGTGATTTCATGGAACATACAGCTGCATATCTCGGATTAATACCTCTGCTTCCGCTTATTGGAGCGCTGGTGATCGGGCTTTTGTACATGCTCACCTGCAAAAAAAACCCGTTATCGGAAAAACTGTACGGAGCCCTCGCCTGTGTCGGCCCGGTTCTCTCTTTTTTTCTGGCACTTGTGGTTTTTTACCACCTCAAAGGGCTGCCGGCTGAAGAGAGGTTTTTGAGTCACAATGCCTACACCTGGTTTGCAGTTGGTGATTTACAGGTCAACATGGGCTTTCTTGCCGACCCCCTCAGTTCTTTGATGCTGCTGTTTGTGACCTTTATCGGTTCCCTGATTCATCTCTATTCCATCGGGTATATGGCAGGGGATAAGAATTTCGGAAAGTTTTTTGCCTACATGAATCTATTTCTCGGGTCCATGCTGATTTTGGTGTTAGGAAGCGGCCCTGTTGTGATGTTTGTCGGCTGGGAAGGAGTCGGGCTCTGCTCCTACCTGCTCATCAGTTATTACAGCGAAGATACCGATAATGTCCTTGCCGGCAACAAGGCTTTTATTGTCAACCGTATCGGCGATCTGGGATTTGTTCTCGGGATGTCGGTTTTATTCTGGGCTATCGGGGCGGGTGGCTTTGACTACCTGTCGCTTAAGGCAAACGCCCATAGTCTTACTCCGGCGATAGGAATCACTGTCTGTCTGCTGCTCTTTATCGGTGCCTGTGGTAAATCTGCCCAGATTCCGCTCTATGTCTGGTTGCCTGACGCCATGGCCGGTCCTACTCCGGTATCCGCACTCATCCATGCAGCGACCATGGTTACTGCCGGTGTCTATATGGTGGCTCGGTTCAGTTTCATCTATGCCCATTTCTCTGTTGCCGGATCAGTCGTTGCCTGGGTAGGTATCCTGACAGCTCTTCTTGCTGCAATTTTCGGCATGTTTCAAAAAGATATTAAAAAAATACTTGCCTACTCCACAGTCAGTCAACTTGGTTATATGTTCGCAGCGGTGGGAGTATCCGCGTATTCAGCGGGTATTTTCCATGTTTTCACCCATGCCTTCTTCAAAGCGCTGCTCTTTCTTGGAGCCGGTTCCGTCATCTATGCACTCCATCATCAGCAGGATGTGTGGAAAATGGGTGGCTTGAAGGACAAACTTCCGAGAACGTACTGGACCATGTTGATCGGCGCCTTAGCCCTTGCCGGCGTCCCTCCGTTTTCAGGATTTTTCAGCAAGGATGAGATCCTTTTCTCAGCGCTGGCAACAGGCCATACCGGTATATGGTTAATAGGGGTGCTGGTTGCCGGAATGACTGCCTATTATACCTTCAGGATGATTTTCCTTGTTTTCCATGGAACACCCCGGGACAAAGAAGCCTTTGATCATGCCCACGAACCCCCGGGTATAATGACTGTACCTCTCGTAATTTTAGCAGTCGGCGCAGCATTTGCCGGTGTCCTGAACCTTCCTGCAATTTTCGGCGGTTCTCTGAACGTCTCACACTGGTTGGCGCCAAGCCTTATCGAACACCATCCCCATGTCGGCATCGGGACTGAAATTCTGGCAATCGCTGTCAGTGTAGCAGTTGTTGCAATCGGAATTTTCATTGCCTATAAAAAATTCGGACAAGGTGCGGAAGAGCCTGAATTCACAGGTTTTGCCAAGATCGGATACAACAAATTTTATGTCGATGAAATCTACAATGCTGTGTTTGTGAACACTTACAAGGTCTTTGGTTCGGTTATCTCCAAATTCCTCGAACCCAATGTCACTGACATTCACGTTAAGTTTTCCAGCTGGTTGTACCAAAAGGCCGGATCGGCCTTCAAGGCACTGCAGGTGGGTTATGTCCGAGTGTATGCAATTTATATGGTTATAGGGCTGAGTCTCATGAGCCTTTTCCTATCTCAATCGATCAACTAGGCAAGGTGTAAGAATGTTTGAATATGCCCTTTCAGTCATGATCTTTTTGCCAATCCTCACCGGAATGGCAATACTCCTCTTCCCCATCAGCAAAGGGGCATCCCGAATTGCAGGCTTGATCGTTTCCCTGGTTGTCCTCCTTATGGGTATTGAACTGTTCCTCGGCTTTACCGGAACAGGCGGCATGGAATACCTGGAGAATCGACCCTGGATCGAATCACTTGGAATCAGCTATGCCCTCGGGGTTGATGGCATAAGTCTTCTTGTTCTTATGACCGGTGTGCTATTGTTTCCCATGGTTTTCACCATCTTCACCACCCGGCAAAAGGGGTATTATGCCAATCTGCTTGTCGCTCAGGGGGCGATGATTGGCGCCATCTGCGCTACGGATCTGGTACTTTTCTATATTTTCTGGGAGATAATGCTGTTGCCGATTTTCTTTATGATCGGAATTTATGGTGGTGCGAAACGACTGCCGGCCACCCTGAAAATTACGATTTACACCATTGCGGGTTCCCTCTTAATGCTTGCCGCCCTGGTGTATGTCGGAGTTTCCTATCACAATCAGTTCGGCACATGGACTTTTGATATTGTCCAACTCAGCGCCCTTGATCTGGGTGGTGGATTCGCGATCCTGGCATTTCTGATGTTCATGGTGGCTTTTGCTATTAAAATTCCACTTTTTCCTTTCCATACATGGCTACCGGATGCCTATACCGAAGCACCGACATCGACTACCTTTGTACTCTCAGCGATTATGGCCAAGATCGGCGTCTACGGGGTAATTCGCTTTGTCGTGCCGATATTTGAAATTGAATTTGCCAGGTTTGCGATCCTGCTCTCCCTGGCCGGGGTCGTCGGCATGATGTACTGCGGGCTCGCGGCCATTGCTCAGAAAGACATGAAAAGAATGCTGGCCTTCTCGTCCGCCTCACATATGGGAATAATCGCCCTTGGGGTCTTCTGCATGAATGTTCAGGCGCTGACCGGAAGTCTCTTTCAGATCGCCGCCCATGCAACCAGCACCGGTGTACTCTTTCTTTTTGTCGGCCTGATGGAAGAAAGAATGGGGACCAGGGAGATTGGTGATCTTGGTGGAATTGCATACCGTGCACCTATCTTTGCGACTTTTTTTGCTATCGCCATGCTTGCATCTGTTGGCCTGCCAGGCACCAGTGGTTTCATCGGCGAATTCCTGATAATCCTGGGCGCTATTAAATTTAATGGTTTTATTGGTTTTCTTGCCGGGACATCTCTCATCATAGGAGTCTGCTATATGTTGTGGATGTTTCAAAGAGTCTTTTTTGAAAAAACCAATGAGCAGACCATGGAGTTTCAGGACCTCAAGACTTCTGAGGCCCTCACATTTCTTCCCGTGATTGTACTTATTATTGCCATGGGTATTTTTCCACAGACCTTCATTAAAAAAATCGAACCGGCGGCTCAGCTGCACGTTGCAAAAGTCTTCGCCATAAGCCAAAGCCAAGTAGCCGATACAACAGTCCCGGCACCTGGGCATAACAACCACAAGAATTAAGGCAGGGTAACCATTATGCATGATTTTTTGTCCTTCCTCCCTCTTCTCATCATCGGTTCAGGTGCCATCCTGTTGATGCTTCTCTCCGCCTTCGAGAAAGTCCAGGTTGAGATCGCATCCTTTGTCAGCATGGGGTTCTTTGGTGCTGCTTTCTTTATTCAATTGCTTGTCGGCGGTGGTCCAGAGACAGAAATTTTCTCTAAGATATTTAACGGGATGCTTGTTTCCAGCGATTTTACTAAAATTGCTGGACTCATCATTATCGGGTGCGGCTTTTTCACTGCTATGAGTGCCCACAGCTATTTTAAGGTCAATCTATTCTGCACGCTAGAATTCTATTGCATCATGATGTTCGGCGCCTGCGGCATGCTGCTCCTGACTATGGCCCAGGAGCTTATCTCCGCCTTCATCGCCCTGGAAATTATGTCGCTTTCCATCTATATTCTTGTTGGGTATGACCGTGCAAATATCACCTCAACTGAAGCTATCCTCAAGTACTTAATGCTTGGTGCCTTTGCCGGTGCATTTTTTACCATGGGAACTGCTCTTATTTACGGTGGGGCCGGCACGACAAAATTTGCAGAAATCGGTGCATATATCAGTGCTGATTCCGCATCCAAACCACTGCTTATTGCCGGCGCCTTTCTTATCTTTGTCGCTTTTCTTTTCAAAGTGGCCGCCTTTCCATTTCATGCATGGGTCATAGATGTCTACGATGGTGCTGCCGCTCCCGTCACAGGTTTTATGGCCACCGCATTGAAAACTGCTGTCTTTGCTGTCTTTGCCAATTTTCTGGCACTGAATAGTGATCTGCACAGTGACTGGATAACCTTTCTCTTTTATGTCTCTGTCTTCACCATGTTCGGTGGCAATCTTATCGCCATCGGCCAAAGCAGTCTCAAAAGAATGTTGGCGGCTTCCGGTATCGTACATTCCGGCTATCTGCTCATTGCTCTCGTTGCTATCAGTGCCGATAATTTTACCGGCAGTGTCATAGGATACTATCTGGCCGCCTATGCCGCCGGTACCCTGGGTATTTTTGCAGCTCTCTCTTATCTTGGCGGGGAGGGAGAAAAACGCGCCTCTTTTGATGATTTCAAAGGATTGGCGAAAGTGCGGCCGTATTCGGCTGCCGCAATCACTGTCTTCCTCCTTTCCATGGCAGGAATTCCGCCGACTGCCGGCTTTATGGGCAAATTCTACGTGATTACCAGTGCCATTTCTGCCGGGCAAACTGCTCTTGCCGTACTCGGTATAGTGAGCAGCATCCTTTCAATGTGGTATTACCTGCGTCTTATCATTAACATGTATTTCCATGATGCAGAGGAAAGTTTTGAGATAGTCGGCTCGCCCATTGCGAGTGCAGGTACCTTTTTTCTGGTGTTCTGCGTGTTCGCCATAGGCCTGTACCCGATTGTTATTTAGTGCCTTACTCCAGAATTCCTGTCACAAAAACAAGAAATCTGCAGTGTGTATTGAAATTATAAACTTGAAAATACATCCAAGGCCACTTATTACCCCTCAAGGGGGTACTAAACAGAGTCCCGGCTTATTTTCCCGTTTACCGGGGTTAGTCAGAGAAACATGGGTAGTTGGAAAACAGAACAATCAATTCTAAGTCACTAAACGTGGAGTCTGCGATATGAAAGCAAAAGATATTCTGGCGACCAAGGGAAGCCGGGTAGTCACGGTTGAGAAGAACAGCACGGTCATCGACGCTATGTCGATCTTTTCAGCAAACCGGGTTGGTTCTCTGCTCGTTGTCGACAAAGACGGCGAAATTAATGGAATTATCGGTGCCAGGGATGTCCTGATGGCGGTAATTAATCATCCGGATGACATCAAGACTCTCACCGTTGATAAAATAATGACCACCAACCTTATCGTTGGAACTCCCGACGATAAGCTTGATTATATCCTGGCGGTGATGACCGAAAACAGAATTCGTCATGTTCCGATTTTCGAAGGTAAAGAACTGAAAGGTCTGGTCTCCATTGGCGATGTAGTGAAAGCGCAGCTGAAGGAAGTACACGTGGAAAATAAATATCTGAAAGATTATATTGCCGATAAATATCCAGGGTGATCGAGAATATTAAAAGGGGTTTGCAGATCGCCGTTCCTGGTAACTCAAAAAAATAAAAAGCCTTCTGCCGGACTAAATCGGCAGAAGGCTTTTTATTTTGCTGATCCCGGATGACCTGGACCAGGTCATCCGATAGATCCTATATCAAACAGCTCAACTCTATTTCTGTTTATCAAAATATCTCTTCGTTTCTGAAACAATTACCGGAGTCAGGAACAGCAGCCCGATGAGGTTTGGTATCGCCATCAAGCCGTTCAAGGTATCGGAAATATTCCATACCAGACTGAGTTTCGCAACCGCACCGAGCCCAACAAAACAGACAAAAACAATCCGGTATGGCAGTACCGCTTTCACACCAAAAAGATATTCAATCGACTTTTCACCGTAATAACACCATCCAAGAATAGTAGAATAGGCAAAAAGAATTATTCCAATGGTAACCACATGAGCACCGAAAGGCATGCCGGCGGCAAAAGCCATGGTCGTCAATTCAGCACCTGTTTCACCGTTTGACCAGACCCCTGTGAGAATCAGAACCAGCCCGGTCATAGTACAAACAACTATTGTGTCGATAAATGTCTGGGTCATAGAAACCAGCGCCTGGGTGGCCGGATTTTTCGTTTGGGCTGCTGCTGCTGCAATAGGAGCACTACCCAAACCAGATTCGTTAGAGAACACCCCACGTGCCACACCCATTCTGATTGCCAGCATAATACTTGCCCCTGCAAAACCTCCGACCGCTGCGGTAGGATTAAAAGCTTGCTTGACGATAAAAAGCAGAGCAGCCGGAACTTCTGCAATGTTGGTAAAAATGATATAGCATGCGCCCAACACATAGAAAACAATCATGATCGGTACGAGGACACCGGTTACCCGACCAATACTTTTGATGCCACCGAGAACAACGGCTGCTGTGCAGACCATTAGAACTATTCCGGTTACCAGATGGGGAACACTGTAGGTCGCTTCCACTGCATCGGCAACGGAATTTGACTGTACCATGTTACCGATACCAAAGGCAGCAATTGATGCAAAGACGGCAAAGACGGCGCCAAGCCAGGGCATATTCAACCCTTTCGAAATATAGTACATGGGTCCGCCGCTCATCTCACCGTTTTCATCGACAACACGGTATTTAACTGCAAGGATGGCCTCTGCATATTTAGTGGCCATCCCGACAAGCCCGGTAATCCACATCCAGAATAACGCACCGGGCCCACCAACGGCAATTGCGGTTGCGACACCTGCTATATTACCTGTTCCAACGGTAGCCGAGAGCGCAGTCATAAGGGCCTGAAAATGGGTAATATCTCCTGGCTGATCAGTCTCCTCTTTACGCTTTACCAGAGCAAGATAGAGCGCGTGACCAAGTTTCCTGAACTGAAGTCCGCGCAGCGCAAATGTCAGCCAGAAGCCTGTGCCAACCAGCAGTATCAGCATTGGCGGTCCCCAGGCAAAGGCACCTATTTTTCCGACTACCACATCCAGTGCATTCAAAAATTCCATAGATTCTCTCCTCTTAGTTTTTAATGGTACGTGTTGCTTTCAGTATCTTCACTCTTCTACCATGATAGTTAAGTAAAAACGCTTAGCCATCTCCCGATTGAGGTTTTTACGAGTTTACTAAACTACAAAACATCCTGCACTCTTGTATATTCGAGGCCAAAGGCATCCGCTACACCCTTATAGGTCACCTTTCCGCCAACAATATTGAGACCTGTCATGATTCCTTTGTTTTCAAGGGCCGCCTGTTTCCAGCCGAGGTTAGCGATCGTAACGGCATAGGGAAGAGTGGCATTGGTCAATGCCATGGTGGAGGTAACCGGAACCGCTCCCGGCATATTGGCGACGCAGTAATGGATCACTCCGTCAATCTCATAAACGGGTTCTGTATGCGTGGTTGGTTCAGACGTTTCAAAACATCCGCCCTGATCGATAGCCACATCGACTATGACCGCCCCTTGCTTCATCGTCTTCAACATCTCCCGGGTTACAAGTTTCGGCGCCTTGGCGCCTGCAACGAGTACCGCTCCAATGACGACATCAGCTTCCATGACCAACTCACGGACAAGCGTTGGACTGCTCATCATCGGAAAGCAGTTTTTAGGCATCACTTCGGACAGGTAACGAAGACGTTCAAGATTCATGTCAAGGAGATATACCTTAGCACCAAGCCCACATGCCATCTGCGCTGCATTTGTTCCAACCACCCCACCACCGATGACGAGCACATTTGCAGGGGCAACCCCGGTGACCCCGCCTAAAAGTATTCCCCGGCCACCATAAAAACGTTCCAGGTATTTAGCCCCTTCCTGCATCGACATCCGCCCGGCAACTTCACTCATTGGGGTGAGTAGAGGCAGGTCGCCTTTTGGGCCTTCCACGGTCTCATATGCTATAGCAACGGATTTGTTTTTTATGAATGCCCGGGTAAGCTGCTCATCGGGTGCAAAATGAAAATAGGTGAAAACAATCTGACCTTCACGGACCAGATCGTACTCTGAAGGTTGCGGCTCTTTAACATGCATTACCATGTCAGCACGACCATATATTTCAGCAGGAGTGTCAATAATTTTTGCTCCGGCGGCAATATATGCTTCATCAGTAAAGCCACTTCCAATCCCGGCAGACTTTTCCACCATCAACTCATGACCATTTACCCGCATAGTCTCAACTCCGGCAGGTGTCATGGCAACTCGATTCTCCGCGACCTTAATCTCCTTTAATATTCCGACTTTCATCTTTTCAACCTCCAGGTAAAGGGCAATGTTCCCTGTCAATGAGAGGGATTCGAAGAAAACTCCGGGCAACACCGGTATCCTGACCGCAATAATTATGACCAAAGTATTTTTTATCGCCTCAGTGCTGTTTGCAAACTACCTGCCACTTGTGGAAACAAGAATAAGCAACCCTGCTACAACTCAACCGAATTTGTTTTTTTCCAATAAAACCAAATAGAAAGAACTGAGACACATACTCCATGTACATCAGGCATGACAAAAAAGGAGACAACGCAATAGAATTGAAGACAAAAACATTTGGTAATTTTTGTTACCAATTCTATAATAAAACATGAGCATCAACTTGCAGTAACGTAGAAATATCACGATGGTTCGTTTTGGCACCATCGGTTCGTTTTGTTCCCAGAGCTCAACTGGTACTTATCTATTTTCTTTAACAGGGCAGTGTGGGAAAGACCAAGGTTTCTTGCAGCTTTCCGAATACTTGGAGCTGCATTGAGAGAATCAATCAATATCTTCGTCTCATAACAGCCAATCCGATGCTTCAGAGACCTGGTGTCACTTTCAGAAGCAAGCGTGCAGCTGGGGGAATGATAGTCTACCGTTTCATGGCTCGGACGGATAGCCTCAACTCCAATGGAATTGGAGTCACTGAGAACAGAAGCCCGCTCTATCATATTCTTTAACTCTCTTATATTACCCGGCCAATTATAGTTGTACAGCTTGGCCATGGCACCCTTACTGATAGTCTGTCCGGTCTTACCAAGTTTTCGGTTAAACTGGTGAAGAAAGGATCCCGCCAGAAGTGGAATATCTTCCAACCTTTCTCTTAGGGGCGGAATCTGAACGGTCAGGACATTAATACGATAAAACAGATCCTCCCGAAACCGGTTGTCCAGTACCATGTCTTTGAGATTTTTGTTGGTTGCGGTAATAATCCGTGCATTGACTGGTAGCTCTTCAAACCCTCCTATTCGCCGCACAAGGCCGTCCTGAAGCACTCTGAGAATTTTAGCCTGTGGTCCGGGAGGCATATCACCTATCTCGTCCAGGAAGATCGTTCCATCACCAGCCGCCTCGAATAATCCGGGCTTACCTGTTTTCCTGGCTCCAGTAAACGCTCCGTCAACATAGCCGAACAGTTCGCTTTCGATGAGCGACTCCGGGAGCGCGGCACAGTTGATTGGAATAAAAGGCCCGGTCCTGCCGCTTTCAAAATGCAGGGCTCTGGCAAACAGTTCTTTTCCTGTACCACTTTCACCGGTAATCGACACGATGGTCCCGGTATCGGCAATTTTTCTGGCAAAAGTGATAAGGTTTTTTATAGCCAGACTCTCGCCAAGGAAATCTTCGAAGGTCACCGATAAAGGTGTCGAGACAGCATCGACCATCTCTTTCACTTCTTTGAGGTTGTTGATTAAAAGAACAGCACCGACAAAATTCCCACCGGAATCATTAATCGGTTTGGCAGAACCATAAAATTCCACCCTGCCGGTACTGGTCACAACTGATTTTCTTCTACTGACAGGTATCCTTTTCTCTAAACAGTCATGCAGGATGGAATCTTTTGGACTGACATCACCAATGTGTTGACCTATTATATTTTCGTAGGTTAAGCCAAGGGTACGACAGGCAACACTGTTGATGGTATTGATGAGTCCCTTGGCATCAACAGAAATTATGCCTTCACTCATCCCGTCAAAAAGAGTCCGGAACCACCTCCGCCTTCTCTCTTGCGGCAGGCGCTTCAGTTCAGACTGACTTTCTATCCCGGGAAGAGTGGCAAGAAGATCAAGTAACAGCTCCTTATCGAGCGATTGTTCTTTTTTCTCAATTTCGATTGAAATATTGGCATAGCCGTTCTTTTGTTCCACCTCCATGGCAACAATATTGAGGTTGTGCTCACTCATCAGTCCGGCAATGTCAAAGACAATCCCGACCCGATCTTTAAACAGAAGCTGAAACTTAATATTTTCCGCCACGTATCTCACCATTTAACCCAGACTTGTCACCATACACCTCGAATAAACGACTATTGATACCTGAACTCAGCAAATATCGTACTCCTATCGTCTAAGAAAAACGAGCCCAATTTGAGCCACTCTATCTGTAATATCCTTAGACGAAAGACACCAAACCGGAGAAAACAGCATGCCCCGAAGCGTGTCTCCTGACGCTCAGCACATCAGGGAGTTTCTGTACCTGCTTTATCACCTGTTCCAGCCTTTCCTCCTCATTTACCTGGAGCCACATCCTGCTGACATCGCCTGCCCCGGTAGGAACACAGACTATGCCTTCAAGATTGTAGGCCCGACGTGAAAAAAGACCGCAGATATGCGACATCACACCCGGATGATTATTGACCTTGAGTTCAAGTACCATAATTGCTGCATTATTTTCGTTTTCACTCATTTCAGCAAGCACATTTTTCTGCATTGCACCCTCCAAGCATAATACTGTTCGAAGCCCCCGGGGGAACCATTGGATAAACCTCTTCTTCCCTGCCGACAGGGACGCTGATGAGACACGGCCCTGGTTCGGCAAGAACAGTGGCCAAAAGCGCCGACAGATTGCAGCCTGGACCCGCATTATAAGCCTTCATACCAAAACCTTTTGCGATGGCTGCAAAATCAATATCAATCTGAAAATCAGAGGCAAAATATTGTTTTCCATAAAAAAGATTCTGCTGCTGGCGAACCAGCCCGAGAGAATTATTGTTCATGACGATTATCTTCACATTAACCTGCTGCTCAACGGCGGTGGCCAGTTCTTGAATATTCATCTGCAGGCTCCCGTCACCGGTGAACAAAACAACCTGTCTTTCAGGAAAGGCAAGAGCTGCGCCGATTGCTGTCGGCAATCCAAAGCCCATTGTTCCCAAGCCCCCCGATGTCAGAAGTTGGCGCGGTCTGTTAAAAGGGTAGACCTGGGCTGTCCACATCTGATGCTTGCCGACATCTGTTGCTACAAAACCGTTTTGTTTATGCAGTTCAGAGGTTTTCAGGATAAGGCCATACGGTTTTTCCGGAACAACCGCTTCGGGCGAAGTCATCGGGTACCTCTCCTGTAAAACCTTGATCTGGCTCCTCCAGCTCTTTCGCCTGTCTGGTTGAACGAGAGGAACCAATGCACCCAGCGACTCTTTTACATCGCCTACCAGTCCGATATGGGCGGTCTTCAGTTTTGATAATTCACTGGGGTCGATATCCATGTGGATTATTTGTGCATCAGGACAAAATTCGAGGATTTTCCCCGTGGCCCGATCATCAAATCGTGCGCCTGCAGCGATAAACAGATCACATCCCTGCAAAGCCATATTTGTGGAACGTGCTGCATGCATGCCGAGCATGCCAAGAGCAAGAGGATGGTCAGAAGGCAAAGCCCCAAGTCCCATGAGGGTCATGGCCGTTGGCAGGGAAGATTTCTCTATGAGAGCCTTTGCCTCTCCGGCCGCTCCACCATGGATAATACCACCGCCAAGGCAGAGCACCGGCCTTTTTGCCTTGTTTATCATCTCTGCAGCCGATACAAGTTGTGCGGGATCGGCTGCTTCCTGCTCAAGCCTCCCCCCAGGTTCCGGCCAGTCTGTAAAAGAAATCTTCGCTGTCTGCACATCTTTTGGGACATCAATCAGCACCGGACCCGGCCTGCCGGAAAGCGCCATTTGAAAAGCTATCGGAAGGATAGACAGCAGTTCCTCAACGGACCTGATCAGATAGTTGTGCTTGGTGATGGGGATCGACATTCCATAGGTATCTACCTCCTGAAAGGCATCGGTCCCTATTAAAGAGGCAGGAACCTGACCGGTAATACAGACTACCGGAATAGAATCAAGATACGCATCTGCAATAGCGGTAAGAATGTTGGTTGCTCCTGGACCTGAAGTAGCAAAACAGACTCCGACCTTTCCCGTTGAGCGGGCAATGCCCTGAGCAAGAAAGCCGGCTCCCTGCTCATGCCGGCAGAGTATATGTCTTATTGCCTGCGTCTCATACAATGCATCATAGAGGGGCAGATTCGCCCCTCCCGGGATGCCCGCTATCATCTTGATGCCCTGACGTGCCAGCAGCTTAATGATCAGCTGCGCTCCATTCATCGTGTACATGTTTTCCTCCTGCCAATTGAGATTTTTTGTGTCGGCGACCGGAGGGAAGAGATAAAAAAACCCCCGCCGGCGAAGTGCCGACAGGGGTTAAGTTGCTGATTATTTGTGATTTACCCCCTCATGGCACTCCGCCTTTAACCTTTCGGACCACAACCACCACACTGACGACGAGTGCCACGCTAAGAAAAACGCTGATAATGGTTGCTGTAGGTAAATGCATTGTGTATGAGCAGGTACTGTTAAATTTTACTCTTTTTTCATCAATTAGCAGAATTGCATAGAACCGTCAAGGATTTTTGGGTCAACAAAAAACCAGTTCCTGTCTCGAATCGGCCGACGGCGGTTCGATATTTTTGCTTACACTCTCCAAAAGGGTATTGCACAGAATGCCAACAGTCTTGCGTTTACCGGGGTCAGACAAGCTTGAATCTGTCTATCAATCCTTGCAGAGTTGATGCCAGTCTACCAATCTGCTCCGCATTCTGGCTCAGGGTCTCCCCCTCTGATTTGACCTTTCCGGTTGCAGAGCTGACACTTCCAACATCGCGTGAAATATCGCCAGCCGCGGTTGAACTTTGCGATACATTTTCGTTCACCTCGGAAATACCCTGGGCAGCCTGACTGACATTACCAGCTATTTCACGGGTCGTTACCGACTGCTCCTCGACCGTTGAGGCAATGGTGGCGATAATTTCGTTGACTTCTGTGATAACTTTGCTCACTTCCTTTATCTCAACAACCGTCTCGTTTGTTGAGGACTGAATCAGGTCGATTTTGCCGCGGATCTCCCCAGTCGCATCAGCAGTCTGCCTGGCAAGCTCTTTTATTTCATTGGCAACAACGGCGAAACCTTTACCCGCCTCACCTGCCCGGGCTGCCTCAATGGTTGCATTAAGCGCCAACAGGTTGGTCTGTTCGGAAATTTCAGTGATCACTTCGGTGACTTTGCTGATTTCAATTGCTGCCTTGCCGAGCTCATCCACCTTGGTAGACGCCTGGTTCGACTGCCCAACAGCGCGTGCTGTGATCGAACGTGCTTTTTCTGAATTTCTGGCGATCTCATCTACCGTCGCACTCATTTCCTCTGTAGCTGAAGCGACCATGCTCACATTCGTTGAGGCCTGCTCACTGGCAGCTGCCACCGAATTCATATTGGTGCTCATCTGTTCTGATGCAGCGGCAACATTATTTGAGAGATCAGCAGTGTTATCCGCCTGACCGACAAGGTTGTTGCTTACATTGTTGAGAATAAGGGAGGTGGAAGCCAACTGCTTCGACTGGGTATTGATTTCGGTGAACATCTGATTCAGCTGCGTCATCATTTCATTCAGCGATGCAGATAGCTTCCCTGTTTCATCCATCGATTTAACAGTAATTCCAGTAGTCAAGTCCCCTTGAGCAAGACGCCCGGCAAACTGCATAGCCTCCGATAGCGGCCGTCTGATGGCGGCGGAAAGGACAAACCCAATCAATAGTGACAGCGCGGCTGCACCCAGGACTGTCGAAAGGGTAAGAAGACCAACACGCTTCACTGTTGCGTGGATCAACTCCTGGGACAGCGTTTCAATTGTGGAAAGCCGCTCCATCAGAATTGCTCCTGTTGCATCCGCTGTGCGGTCCATTGCCGTGAGGGCCCCCTCTGCCAGTTGCCTTTTTTCCTGGAAAGCTTTTTTTATGGTTGAATAGATTCCATCAATTTGTCCGGCAAAATCTTTGTCATGCAGATCTTTGACATCTTTAAGAATGGCAGCCACTTCAGGTATCGTGGTAGCATGAACGACTCCTTCGTCTGTCTTTGCACCACTCTGCAGACCCGCATGAAATATGCGAAAGGTGTCGACGTTTTCCCTGAAAGTCGTATTGGCTGTTTCCAGATCGGCAAGATCTTCGGCGGCGAGCATCTCCATAATCATCTGCAGGTTACCGGCAACCGCCAGCTTCATGTCCATTGCCGCGTTAATCGACGTGGTGGTTCTGGCGATGGAATTCGCTCCACGATACCCGGTATAGCCCGTTATCAGGACCAAAACAGTTACTAATGCAAAACCACTGAGAATTTTGGTTCTGATTGACAAATCTTTCAGATTCATTTCACCACCCTTTTTGATACATTCATTTAATACTACGTTGTAGTCCTGACACAAAGTAGCATATCTCCTTTTTTCTCCTAAAAGCAAGGAGATTTTCCTCACAACATAAAAAATCTATTAAATGATAGAAAAATAAATGAATAACAGAACTACTCTGTGATTTTCAGCTCTATTTTTTTTCAAATAAGGGGAAATTATTATTAAAAACACAAAAGTAAGGGGAAATGTGGTCGATCGGATAGAACAAATTTTTATCTGGAGCGAGGGACCGGAAATGTTCCATTACTCTTTACAACGTTTTTTAGTGAAGACATCGGTATATCTAAACAATACTGGCATATTCATTTGAAAATGTTATCTTTAGCGTCCATATAATATGAGACGTAAAAATAAAAATAATACGCCAAAGTCGGGCTAGAGTATCGCAGCAATACTATTTAAATTCCGAATCAAAGATGTTAATTGTTTCATTATTTACTTACATTGTTGTAATAAATACAATGATCAATGATGAAATATTATAAATAAACAAGATCTTATTACTCCATTGGTGAACCATTGACATCCTCTTTCAGCCTCCAATTGCCTCCGCAGATTATTTTTGGACCGGGGAAAATAGCAGAACTTGAAAAACACATCCTGCGTTTCGGATTCCGGCCCCTGCTCGTATTAGGGAGCCGTTCTTTTTCGGAAACAGACCAGTACCATCTGCTTCAGAACATATTTTCAAAGCTCGGTGTTTCAGTCAAAACTGTCCATATCGGCTCGGAACCTTCGCCTGAAGTGATCGATTCAATAGTCGCCGATCCATCCAGTTCAGACATTGATCTGGTCATCGCCATTGGCGGGGGCGCAACCCTTGACGGGGGCAAAGCCATTTCAGCAATGCTGACGGAAGGTGGAAAAATCGCACGCTTTTTGGAGGGGGTCGGCACTGAAACTCCCAGTGGCAGAAAACTGCCCTTTATCGCCGTTCCGACAACCTCCGGCACAGGGAGTGAAGCAACCAGCAACGCTGTCATCAGTTCTGTCGGCAGGCAGGGTTTTAAAAGCTCTCTTCGCCATGATCATTTCATTCCCAACCTTGCTCTCGTCGATCCGGGTTTAACCCTGTCGTGTCCGCAAAAATTGACAGTTGCCTGCGGGATGGATTGCTTTACCCAACTGGTCGAAGGGTATCTTTCCACAAACAGCTCATCTCTACCTGATGCACTGTCCTTGGACGGAATCCGGGCTGTGCAGAGATCATTACGACCTGTATGTGCTGATGGAAATAATCTTTCAGCTCGAACCGACCTCTCCTATGCCGCTCTTCTCTCCGGTATTGTTCTTGCCAATAGTGGACTCGGCACGGTGCATGGTTTTGCATCTGTGATTGGCGGCTATTTTGCCATCCCCCATGGGGTCGTCTGCGGAACGCTGATGGCTCCGACCAATACGATCACCCTGAAAAATCTGCGAACACATGCTGGAAACCATCCAGCCCTCGCCAAGTACACAGAACTTGGAAGAATTTTCAGCGACCAGACAAACAAAACCGATGGTTGGTACCAAGACTGTTTTATCGAGGCACTGGAACGACTTGCTGCTGAACTGAACATCCCCAAACTCAGTGAATATGGAATGACCAGCGATGACATTAAAACTATCGTTGAGAAAACCGGTAATAAATACAATCCGGCCCAACTGAGCGAAGAAGAGTTAACCAACATTCTTTATAGCAGAGTAAGTTGATATCAAGTTGTACTAACAGACGAGAGCAAGGGATGAAGTCCCATTCAATGAGGGAATTATGGCAAAAAATGGTTTGATTCATGCTTTCATACTTGATGGCAGCGGTGGAGGACGCCGACTCAACTGGGAGGAAATCGGCCTTTGGTCTCCTGCTCAGGGAATTCTGTGGATTCATCTATCCTATAATGGTTTTGATGCAGCGACCTGGATCCAGGAGAAAAGCGGCCTGGATCCGGTGGTTGCCGAAGCACTGCTCAGCGAGGAAACCAGACCACGCTCAACCATCATCGACAACGGACTGCTCATGACCCTGCGAGGCGTAAACCTTAACCCTGGTTCGGACCATGAGGATATGGTATCAGTTCGTATCTGGGCCGAAAAGGAGATGATAATCACCACCAGAAAACGAAAACTGCTGTCCGTTACAAATATCGCCGACAGCCTCGACGCCGGCCGGGGACCCTGCACAAGCAGTCAGTTTATTAATATGCTCGCTGAATTTCTGACATTAAATATCGAAGGGACAATCGATGTGATAGAAAGTCATACCGCTGAGCTGGAAGAACAGGTGGGAGATTTCCAAAACAGGAGTTTACGGGCTGAAATAACAGGGTTGCGGCGCAAGGCCATCATGCTGCGACGCTATCTCGCACCCCAACGGGAAGCACTTATCCGGCTCCACGCCGATAACTTACCCTGGTTCAATGAAGGAGACAGGCGACAGCTGCATGAAACAGCAAACAGCCTTATCCGCATTGTTGAAGACCTCGATTCCATTCGGGACCGGGCGCTGGTGGCGCAGGAAGAGCTTATTAATATTGTCTCAGAGCAAATGAATTCCCGGATGTATACTCTTTCTCTAGTTACAGCTATCTTTTTGCCTCTCAGCTTTCTCACCGGACTACTCGGCATTAATGTGGGCGGTATCCCGGGATCTCAGTCCGATCTTGCTTTTCTGGCGTTTTTAATCCTCCTCCTGCTCATTTTCCTGGGCCAGCTCTTCTATTTCAGGAAAAAGCGCTGGATCTGAAAGTTCGAGCATTCACACTCGAGCTTCTGAAGCAGCTGCTGAAAGGACACACCCTCCCCCCGACAAATAAACGTGATAAGCACCTGCACCTCTAAGCCTCGATTGTTTACCTGAAGGGGGAAATAGGTTGCAACAGTGTGCTAGAAGTTATAGGCAATTGCCAGGTGGTGCATATTGAGACCATCATTTTCATCGTAGAGCCCCGCATTGGACTGATGATAATAGGTATATTCCAGCCCCCAGTGCCCACCTAACAAAAGTTGCAGACCAACCTTTGAAGCAAATAGAAACGACCCTCCAAGATTCTGATCTGAAAACTCTGTGTCCCCCTCCATAAAGCCGGCACCAAAACCTACTATGAAGTTGAACATGTCATGGGGGCTGAGAATCACCTGAGGCATAATTGAGAATCTGCCGGTTTCGGAATCGCCGCCTGATTCTCTGAGAAAGGCTGCAGCAAATTCTATATCGGTTGTAACATCCCAGGTGTCACCAAGGGTAGTGCTGTACGGGAGAGGCTGCCGCCAAAAAATTTCGTATTGCTCCACATCCTCGTTTTCTTTAAACTCCTGTCCATATCCGATACCCAGTTGCGCAGACATCTCCGCAAAAGATAACGATGAACTGATAAATAGTACTCCAAGGGAGATAAATAAAATTTTTGCGTTCTTCATAGATCACTCACTTTTCTGTTAGTTTGTTCCATCCGTGCCAGCCAGCTCGAACCTTATTCAAGGTAACCTGCTACAAAAACTAGGCATTATTTTCATTTATACGAGACTCAATAGCTGGCAAGGAGGCAAAAATATTTGACAATCGACTTTAAATGCGACCTTCAACAATATCCCTACCGAACTGCGCCGCTCTGGCCATTTCGTCCGGGACCTCCAAAACTGCTTTGCGCTTATCGACACCTTTAACAAGAAATTCTCCACCATATTCGACATCCATGGCATCATATATATATTTAGCGGTCAATATGCTGCAGTCGAATATCTTGGGTCCTACTGTGGCAGCAGTGGACAGGAGATACCCCTTACGTTCTTCTTCTTGGCGAAATCTCTCTTTCAACTGATATTTCCTGGACCAGCGAGCCTGAAACCTGTCGCCAAAGATTTTACACTGCGCGGAGAGTCCGTAAAAATACACCGGACTGACCAGCAGGATACGGTCGGCATCATCTACCGCCTGGTAGATTGCTGTCATATCGTCCTTGATGACACATTTTCCGGTCTTATCACAGCCGCCGCACCCCTGGCAAGGACGCAGATTCAAGTCGTTGAGTCGGATATATGTAACCGTGCCTCCACCCTTTTCCACCGCATCAGCAATTTTGTGGGCAAGGGTCTCACCGTTGCCCCCCTTTCGGGGACTTCCCAATACTATCAGCATTTTCATAGCGTATTCTCCAGTTCAACATTTACCTGTGATCCCGGTATGTTTGTTCATATAGACTGTCCTGTCCAGATTTCCCTGAACAGTACCAGATTTCGATCGAATCTGTCATCACTCTTGTTGATAAAAGTCCTCTTTCTCAAAAACAATTCCAGCCATCTTGTCGATAATCGCCGCAACATCCATCAGCTCCCCCTGTTAACGAAAAATGAGCCGGGATACACTCCCATTTATTCTTTACATTTATTTGATTTAGCATACATTCACTGCAGACAGGATTTGCCGGCTCACTGCTTTTTTAGAGAGAGTGACTATTTTCGGTCAGAACCCGCTACCTGCAGAATACATTTCCATTGCATGAGAATGAGATTTATTGTTAATAAACGATATGGACGGGATAATTTCTACAATTTTTGCAATCAAACGGTACGCACTGCATGATGGTCCGAATATCAGGACGACCATTTTTTTCAAAGGGTGTCCGTTAAGTTGCCACTGGTGCCACAATCCAGAAGGGATCGATTTTAAAATAAAAATTATTACCCTGACCGATAAATGTGTCGGCTGCAACGAGTGTATCGACAACTGCCGGGGCAAGGCGCTGCAACGCACTAGCAGCGGCATCAACCGTGACAACCGAGCATGCATTTTCTGCCAATCATGCACAGAAACCTGTCCGGCTCTTGCCCACGAACTCTCCGGCTGGACGACCACCACCACAGATCTGATGACCGAGATTAGCAAAGATCTCCCTTTTTATGACCAGTCAGGCGGCGGCGTCACCTTCTCAGGCGGGGAACCGCTCTGTCAGCCTGTAGCCCTTCTGGACCTGCTCCAGAAGTGTGGCGATCTCGGTATTCACAGGATTGTTGATACCAGCGGCTTTGCACCCACCGACACCTTTATGCGTATTGCTGAACATACTGATCTGTTTCTCTATGATCTGAAACTGATGGATAACAAGCTGCATGAATACTATACCGGAGTTACAAACGATTTAATTTTACATAACCTGACGATTCTTTCGAAAAGGAGTCGGCCAATCAGGGTGCGAATTCCCTGTATCCCAGGCATCAATGATGACGAACAAAATATCAGGGCCATTGGCTCTTTTATCGCTAAATGTACAGGTGTTCAAGGTATTGATGTTCTCCCTTACCACCCTTCAGCCTGCGCAAAATACAAAAAGATGGGTATGGAATACAAAGGAAAGAACTTCAGTTCTCCTTCCCAGGAACGGATAGCGAGCACAGTACAGTTACTCAGGCAATATATATCTGATGTCCAGATAGGAGGATAAAATAATGAGCCGGATCGCAAAACTGCGTAAAGAGAGTTTTGAAACAAAACCGTCAATCTCCATTGAGCGGGCACTTCTCGAAACCGATTTTTATAAAAACAACAGCGGAAAATACTCGCTTCCTGTACTACGCGCCCTCTGCTTCAAATATCTCTGCCAACACAAGAGTCTTTATATAGGTGACGGAGAACTGATTGTCGGTGAACGCGGCCCGGCACCCAAAGCAGTCCCGACATTTCCGGAACTGACCTGCCACAGCGCGGAGGATCTCCGGATATTAAACGATAGAGCAATGACCAGCTATCGCGTGAAAGAAGAAGATATCCGCCGCTACGAAGACGAAGTTATTCCCTACTGGCAGGGGCGGTCGATGCGGGATCGTATCTTCAGTGCAATTCCTGAAGAGTGGCGCAATGCCTATGAAGCCGGGTTGTTCACGGAATTCATGGAACAGCGGGCACCGGGCCATACCGCCCTTGACGGCACCATCTACACCATGGGAATGTTGGATTTTAAAGCGCGGATTGCCGAAAGAATCAGCCGCCTTGATTATCACACTGACCCGGAGGCTTCCGATAAGGCCGAGCAGCTCCAGGCTATGGATATCTCCTGTGATGCAGCGATCATTTTTGCTGATCGTCACGCAGAGCTCGCCCAGAGCCTGGCGCACTATGAGAAAGATCCTGCACGGCGGGCTGAACTTCAACAGATCAGTGCAATCTGCCGACGAGTCCCGGCCCACAAACCGAGAACATTCCATGAAGCCCTGCAGATATACTGGTTTGTCCATCTTGGCACTATCACCGAACTGAATGGCTGGGACGCCATGACTCCCGGCCATTTAGATCAGCATCTCCAGCCATTTTACGAAAGAGATCTTGCCGATGGACTTCTTGACCGCGAACAAGCGAAAGAGCTGATCAGCTGTCTGTGGATTAAAGTCAACAACCACACCGCACCTCCAAAAGTCGGCGTCACCGCCAAGGAAAGCGGGACCTATAACGACTTCACCCAGATAAATCTTGGTGGACTGAATGCGGCGGGAGGCGATGCAACGGGTGAGGTGTCCTTTCTTTGCCTTGAGGTCTCTGACGAACTTCACCTGCTGCAGCCTCAGCCCAGTGTCCATATCAGTAACAAAACGCCGGATCGGTTCCTGAAAGCTGCGACCAGGGTCATCCGCAAAGGCTATGGGTATCCATCAGTTTTCAATACCGACGCAGTGGTCATGGAGCAGGTTCGGGTCGGCAAAAGTATCGAGGATGCCCGGGAAGGTGGCACCAGCGGCTGCATAGAAACCGGCGCCTTCGGCAAGGAAGCCTATATCCTTACCGGTTATCTCAATGTCCCGAAAATACTGGAAGTAACACTAAACAACGGGGTCGACCCACTTACCGGCAAGAAGATTTCGATCGAAACCGGCGACCCGGCAAGCTTTACCAGCTACGATGAGCTGTACACCGCTTTTACCAGACAACTTGAATATGTGGTAGATCTTAAAATACGCGTAAATAATTACATTGAACGGATGTACGCCAAGTATTCACCGGCACCTTTTCTGTCGGTAGTCATTCATGACTGTATTGAAAAAGGCAAAGATTATTATAACGGCGGGCCACGTTACAATACCAACTACATTCAGTGTTGCGGTATCGGCACAGTCACCGACAGTCTGTCTGCAATAAAAACCCACGTCTTCGACAACGGTTCAGTCTCGATGACGAAGTTGCTTGCCGCCCTTAAAAATAACTTTCTAAATGAAGAGCCGTTGCGACTGAAACTCTGGAACAGAACCTCTTTCTACGGGAACGATGACGACAGAGCTGATGATATCATGAAAGAAGTCTACAGTTCCCTCTTCGATACCATCGACGGTAAACCAAATACCAAAGGCACTGTCTATCATCTGAATATGCTTTCAACCACGTGCCATGTCTATTTCGGTAAGATGCTCGGAGCCTCTGCCAACGGCCGATTTGCCTATTTGCCCGAATCCGACGGGACCTCGCCTTGCCATGGTGCCGATCGCAATGGTCCGACCTCGGTTATCAAGTCACTCAGCAAAATGGACCAGCTGAAATCCGGAGGAACTCTTCTCAATCAGCGTTTTCTGCCAAGTGTGCTGGCAACAGAAAAGGATCTCGGCAAACTCGCCGCTCTGATTCGTACGTATTTCACCCTCGGTGGTCACCATATCCAGTTCAATGTCATAGATACCAAAACCCTGCGTTCAGCCCAACAGCATCCGGATGAATACAGGAACCTGCTCGTCCGGGTCGCCGGTTACAGCGACTATTTTGTCGATCTTGATACGGAACACCAGGAAGAGATTATTAATAGAACAGAACAGGAACTAGCCTAACCTAAAAAGGCAGAGCAATTATCCTTAACAATTTTCTGAAAACTCATGAGTTGAGATGGGTAAGTAAAAATAATTCATATGCGAGGCGCATAAAATTTCTATCATTTCGGCGTACTGAAGTACGTCGTAATGATAGAAATTTCGAAGCAGCCAAGCAGATAGCCACCCTTCAAAACAGGGCATAAACTCCGGCTTCGGGTGGAGAGTTTTTACAAAGCCATTATTCGTTGAGTGCCTCGGCGATGGCATCACAGACATAGTCGATATTTGCTTTCGTCAATCCAGCCAGATTAATTCGACCACCCCCGACCACATAGATACTCCTGTTGCTTCGCAGCCAGGCAACGATTTCGTCGGAAAGACCGCTGAAGGAAAACATTCCGCGCTGCCTGGTGATATAGGAGAAATCCTCTTTCACTCCTCTTGCAGCAAGTCCCTCGACCAGAGCAGCACGCATGGCTTTGATGCGGTCGCGCATCCCAGCCAGCTCAGTCAACCATTGGCCGCGTAACTCCGAATTGCTGAGGATGGTTGCCACGACAAGACCGCCATGTGCCGGCGGGTTGGAATAGATCACCCTGATGGTGGTTTTCAGATGGCTCATGGCCACCACCGCATCGTCCGCAGTTGGGCTCACAATGGTCAGCGCACCTGTCCGTTCATTGTACAGACCGAAATTTTTAGAAAAAGAACTGGCGATTAAAAAATCAATGCCGAGATCAGCAAACGCCTCAACTCCACACCGATCGTCTTCGACACTTTCACCAAATCCCTGATAGGCAAAATCCAGAAAAGGAATCCATCCACTCTCCTTACCGATGGCAGCAACCTGTCTCCACTGTGCTGCACTCAGATCGACCCCGCTCGGATTATGGCAGCAGGCATGAAGCAGAACGATGTCATCTGCCGGAATTTTCCTGAGACTTTCGACCATGGCATCAAAATCGACAGCCTTCGTTGTAGGATTGTAATACTCATATTCGGCTAATTCAAAACCGGCGGTTTTGAAGACACCTTTATGATTTGCCCAGGTCGGATTGCTGATCCAGACCTTGGCATCTGGATAAAATTTCTTCAACAGATCGCCACCAACCCGCAATGCTCCGGTCCCACCTGGTGCGTGAACGGTGGCAGCCCGACCGCTGGCTATGACCTCTCCCGATTCGCCAAAAAGAAGCTTTTGCACCTCTGCTGTGTATACCGGATCACCGGAGATAGGTAGATAGCTCTTCGTCCCTTCCTGTTCAAGCAGGATCTTTTCGGCTGCTTTCACACACTTGAGGATGGGCGTTTTTCCCTCCTCGTCCTTATACACCCCTACCCCCAGATTGACCTTCAGTGCATTCGGATCACTCCGGAATGCGTCAGTGAGCCCGAGAATAGAATCTGCGGGAGCCGCCTTAATATGTTGCCACATCTATATTCCTCCATTAGGGATGATGAGTGCCGTACTCCGGATTTCCTGCCATTCAGTTCAATACCCCCTCGAGGGGTATTAAAAAGAGTCCCGGCTTTTTTCCATTTTACCGGGGGTAGTAACCAAGACCGAAAAATGGAAAATACAAACTTTTGATGAATTGTGTCAACAGGAATGCGAAACATGGGGTGAACTGTTGCACTTCATCGCTCAGGTCTCTTGATAGTAGGCAGCAGGTACATCAGAACCAGCCGACTGTGTTACTATCCGATCCCAAGCTCGTCTTCGCCTTGTTATTCGATATATCGGTTGCTTGATCTTCCCGTAAACAAGTGGTAAAAATTATTCGATATCTTATCGCACTACAATAATTACTCGACTCAAATAAAACCAGATGAAGAAGATTATTGCAGTTTCTTTTCTCCTGACCTGTGGCCTGATCATGCTGCTCGCTACAGTTGACCTGGAACCGTACCTTGCTCCCCCGGATCAGCCTGTTATCCAAGAAGCGGTTTCTCTGTCCCCGTCTCTGTCTTCTGTACCCACAGTACCTTCTTTGCCGCCCGTACCTGCCCTAGTCGAGACAGACGAGGAGTCGCCAATTACTCAGGAGGACAACGAACAGACAGAACTACCTCCAACCGAGACCGCAATGACAGAACAAACCTTCGCCCAATCCGGAGAAGAAAAACTCGGCGTTCTTTTTGAAACCATGCAGTCTGCTGCGATCCCCGATGCCCCCCCGGCAGAAAGGGTACAACCCACCTCTCCATCGAAGGCAGACTCGACGACAGACGTTAATGAAACTATAGAAGTCGCAGATACGGAACACATACCTTCATCTCTCATTGAACTCGAAGTGACAATTCTGCCCGTGGACGCGTATCCGTTCTCTATTCTCCTGGAAACTTTTGTCGAAAAAGCCAGTGCCGAGAAGGCCATCCGCTATTATCAGGAAAGAGGAATTGACGCGCACTGGGTGAAAGTGGCTCTGGGACAGCAGGGGATACGATACCGATTGTTCACCGGGATATTTTCATCAGTGCCCCAAGCACAGCAATACCTGGACCAGAACCAACTGACCGACAAACTGATCAAACCGACCTATTACTCTGCTCGTGTAGGGGTCTATCAGGATAAAACTCTGCTTCTAAACGCTTTTGTCAAAACCCGTGGAACCGGTGTCATCCCATACATCCTCGGTACGCAGGAAGGTGACTATCATCTCTATGTCGGTGCGTTTTATACCTTTACCGGAGCCACCACCCAGTGTCGTGATCTGAATGATGCCGGACTGCACTGTGAACCGGTCAGGCGTTCCACCATCCCGCCACAGTGAGCCCAGATGCTGAATAACCGCTATGGCTGAAGGCACTAGTGCTTGCCCCCGAACTAACCCGTTCAGGAGACAATCTCTGACATCCGGCGCACTTCAGCCTTCTTGCCAAGAACGACAATGATATCTCCGGCATTAAACATCTTTTTAGGCCCAGGCTTAAATACCATCTCCCCGGATGTTCTTTTGATGACGACAATGGTTACTATCAGGAAAAAAGAGAAAGTTTCAGTTTTGAGTAATCCATTTATTGTTGCTACACAGTAAGTTCGGGATCATTTTGAAACAGATTGCTGTATAATTTCTGTGTTTACCATGAAAGAACTCATGATACCATGGCGTTCCGGGCTCCCGCTGGGTCCGTGCCGAAGTACCATATAGCCTGATCCCGTTAAAAAAACGCATAAAAATATTGCAACCTATGAAAATCTCTTTAGTCTGCGAATACCCCTTGAGGAGTATTGAACTCTGAATGACAGGAAATCAGAAGCAGAACATTCATTCTCACTACAAGACGTCCGATCTACGATGGTAAGAAATATGAACATATAGGTTTGTGATGAAAATTTTAATCGCTGAAGATGACATCACCTCAAGGCTGATGCTTGAATCTATTATAAAAAAGTGGTCCTTTGAGGTCATAAGCGTCGAGAACGGACTGGAAGCATGGGATATTCTGCAGCAGCAGGTAGTACCTCCAATCGCCCTTCTTGACTGGGAGATGCCCGGCCTTGACGGACTGGAACTCTGCAGACGAATCAAATGCCTTGACCGGGAATACTCGACGTATATAATTCTTCTTACCGGCCGGAACAGTAAGGAGGATATCGTCACAGGCCTTCAGGCGGGTGCAAATGACTATGTGACGAAACCGTTTGACAGCAGTGAATTACTGGCACGTATAAATGTGGCGGAACGTCTGGTAAAAACCCAGGGGACACTCAAAAAAAAGGTAGAGGAGCTTGAACGGGCGCTTGAGCATGTTAAGGCCCTGCAGGGTATCATACCTATATGCATGCACTGTCACAGTATTCGTAATGATGATGCCGCCTGGCACAGACTCGAGGCCTATATAGAACGACACTCGGATGCCCAGTTCAGTCATTCTATCTGCCCTGCCTGTATCAACAAGTATTATCCCGATTATTCAGACGATGACGAGTAGGCGGGCAACAGATTCAACCTCCTCCCTTTTATCGTCTTTTCCATGATAATTTTGAGAATCAATGGCAGCTACAGTCCCATGATTTTCAATTACAGAAAATCAGTTGCGGCGGGAAAACCTTTACGATAGGATACAACCCTTGGTTTTAGCCTGGATATCTCACCAGCCCAGCTTGCCGTGCATGGGAGAAACGAAGCGATGGGCATTCATCGGTTATGCACATTGCTTCAGCGCCGCTGCAGGCATGGTGAGATCGGCCTGCCTTTGGGGAACATTGTGTACATTTCGGGACTTCAAGAAACTTGACCATATCAAGATACCAGCTGACTTCTGCAAATTGATACGATGTTCATGAGAAATCGGGGTTGGTTTTGTTAACCAGATACTCTTTCTACCTGTATTCACATTGTAATCCCATGGATCTTATCATGGATTACAGGTTTTCTTTGGTGAGATGTAATGAATAATAAAAAGCTTCGTATAGAAAAAATCGGTGGGACTGCCATGTCCCGCTTTGGGGAAGTACTGCATAATGTTATGCTCAGGGACAAAGACGATATTTATAACAGAATATTTGTTGTTTCTGCGTATTCCGGTGTCACCAACGAACTTTTAGAACATAAAAAAACATCTCAATCCGGCATCTATCAATCATTTGCCAATAGTAACGACTATGAACCAGCTATGCTCAACCTGCAAAGCAGACTCTGTGAAATCAATCGGAGTTTTGAGAAGATCGGGCTGGGCGTCGAAGTTGCCGATAGATTCATCTGTGAACGGATAGCCTTCGCCGTTAATATCCTAAAGAGTATGGATAACGTGCTTTCCTCCGGTTATGTCAACCGCACTGAAGTTTTGCTGGCGGCCCGCGAGCTTCTCTCCTCGATTGGGGAAATGCACAGTGCCTTTAACAGTGTAAATATTCTACAAAATCTCGGATACAATGCCACTTTTGTCGATCTGAGTGGCTGGCAGGACAAGCGCGAACGCACTATCGACCAACGAATCCAGCACACCTTTAAGGACCTCGATCCGTCAAATACCATCTGCGTTGCCACCGGTTATACAAAAGGCACGGAAGGAATCATGAGGGAGTTTGATCGTGGATATTCAGAAGTCACCTTCTCCAAGATAGCCGTTCTGCTGGGCGCAGCCGAGGCAGTTATCCATAAAGAATATCACCTCTGTTCCGGGGATCCGGTAATTATTGGAGAAAGTAAAGTCCATCCGATCTGTAATACCAACTTCGATGTTGCTGACCAGCTTGCCGATGTCGGCATGGAGGCAATTCATCCGAAGGCGTCAAAACCACTGGAGACTGCCGGTATCTCCATCAGGGTAATGAACGCCTTTGATCCCAGCCACAGCGGGACCCTGATCACCAAGGGATATATCTGTCCACATTCAAAAACTGAAGTAATTACCGGCTCAAGTGCGGTTACCTGTCTTGAAATCCATGACACCCGTATGGTCGGTGAGGTCGGCTTTGATATGCAGATCATGAAGATCCTCCTGGACCATCATATCAGTTATATCAACAAAGCGACCAATGCCAATACCATCGATGTAATTATCTATGAAAAAGACTGCACTCCCGAGCTAATCGAGGATATGAGTGAACGTTTTGAAAGTGTCGCTACCCATGACGTTGCCATTGTCTGCGCCATCGGTTCCAATATTGCAAAACCGGGGATTCTTGCCAAAGCCACCAAAGCATTGGCTGATTCGGCCATCAATATCCTGACTGTTTCCCAGACATCGAGGCAGACAAACATGCAGTTCACTCTGGATCGTAAACATTTTGTCCAGGCGCAACAAGCCCTGCATCGGGCCCTCTGTGAAGAAAATGGGGATGAGTAGAAATACTATCTGTTGCGATAACGAGAGTTGTATAAGACAATCTCGGAAAAACTGATAATTCGGATGGATAAGTAAAAAACTTCATATACGAGGTGCGTAAAATTTTAACGACTCCATCATAGTACATTCACCCGCACATCTTCGGACAGGGCTTCAATTTCTCCGGCGATAATCTCACTTTCTGCCGCCTCCGGAACAGCCAGAGTCAGCTGAGCTGAAAAAACAGTGTCATTGATACCATCCATGGCAAAACGTTTACAGTCCATGTTCTCGACACCAATATCCAGATTTGCCAGTATATTGCTTAAATCTCCGGTCAGCCCGGGTCTGTCAATGCAGTCAACGACCAGGTTTATTATCTTGGTCATCTCCTGACTGCTCGTCCTTGCTTCGGCATAGACGAAGTGGAGACTGGGATACTCCCTTTCCAGGGTGGATTTTATTTTAATTTCAAATTCTTCCTCGATAACGACACTCATTATCGCAGCAAACTGACCATCGAGCTTGATAACCTTACTCGTCAACCACTCTCCTCCGTGACTTCGGGTGGTTTGCGCCAACGATTTGATGATGCCGGGGATATCCGGGCCGTAAACAGTGGTAATGAAATTGCTTCTCATACTTCTTTGTCCTGTATTGCAGCAAATTGTAACTGTTCGTTGATCACTTGTCTCATGACTTTTTTGGACATGGTCTCAAGCGAGTGTATACTCTACATATCAATAATCTGAACGTTTAACAGAGTGTTTTCGACTTTTCAGTCTAAAAGCCGCCCCGCCGGCGAACAGATAGATTTTACCGCATCTGCTTTGTTGTTGGCCAGTCGTGATTGAGTACTGTCGAAGTCGGAATGTATGCCCTGTTCTGAAGGGTGGTTATCTGCTTTTTTGCCCTGCAACTCTCAGTTACGGTCACTTTGTTCGTGAGAACTCCACACTAGGCATGACAGTTTAACACATTTCACCAGGCATCTCTACCGTCCTTTCTGAGGACTAGAGTATAATTATGATTTTTATAACAAAAATACCACTGCAGACGGGACATCTGCAGCGGTATGTCATACATGGCAACAGTACAATACTGCTTCCATTTATAATTGAGCAGAGGTTTTACACTGCGGGCGCCTCATTGGTCAACGCCTCAGGCCAGCGACGTTCGGTCATTTCGTCGGTCGAGTAGTCGGGCAGAAGAATAGGAGCGACTCCAGGGCTCTTAATTCCGGCTTCCTCGAGTTCTTTTTCAAACTGTATGACATGATCAAGACTCAACCCCTTAATATCAACGCCACCCTGAACATATGCTGCAGCATTTTTCCCGGCCCGACGACCAAAGGTGATAATATCCTGCAGACTGTTACCCATCAGCCGATTTTCACCATGGACTCCGCCAATTGCCTCTCCTGCTGCATACAACCCGGGAATATTTGTCTCGGTTTCACCGTTGACATTCACTCCACCATTTTGATAGTGCAAGGTTGGATAAACGAGCATCGGTTCTTTACTGATATCAATACCATGGCGTTCAAACTGGATAAATTTGGCGGGCAGCTCTTTTTTGACACTACCCGGGCCGTGCAACTCTTCAATCATTGGTGAATCAAGCCAGAGTCCTACCCGTCCTGTCGGAGTGATGATCCCTTTGCCTTTCTCCATCGCTTCACAGATAAGCTCTGCCGATTCGACGTCACGGGGTTCAAGAGGGAAACAAAATTGCTCGCCGTCAATATTGAGCACATGGGCACCCAGGCCACGCACTTTTTCAGTAATCAGCAACCCGACATTCTGTTCGGGATAGGCTACTCCAGTCGGATGATACTGGGTGGAATGCAGCGATTTGTTGCCGACACCGGCACGATAGGCCATTACCACGCCGTCCATGGTGGCACCGTAATGGTTGGTGGTTGCAAATCCTTTAATGTGCAGGCGACCGAAACCGCCGGTCCCGATGATCACTGATTTAGCTTTAACGATGGAAAATTCTTTTGTTTCCATATTATGCAGAATAGCCCCGGCACACTTTCCTTCATCATCGAGAAGCAGTTCCACCGCCGGACTGAACTCAAGGACGGTGATTTGATCAGCCCTGTTGCGCACTTCATCGCGCACCACACGCATGATTTCAGCACCGGTCATATCTCCGGAAGACTGTAATCTCTTGCGGGAAGAACCACCGCAATGGCGAACAACCGTGCGACCATCCTCGTACTTGTTGAAAATCATACCAAGACTTTCCAGCCAGGCAATCGACAGTGGCGCATCTTTGGCCAGCGCGGCAACCAAATCACGCTGATTGGAAAAATGGCCGCCACCGATAGTATCCATGAAATGATAATAGGGGGAGTCACATTCATGGGTCGCCGCCTGGATCCCGCCTTCAGCCATGATGGTATTGGAATCGCCATGGCGAAGCTTGGTGGCGATTATAACTTTGCAGCCACCGTTTGCTGCCATAATAGCTGCGGAAGTACCTGCACCGCCGCCGCCGATAACCAGGACATCCGTCTCATGATCGATCTTGTTCAAGTCAACCTTATCCGGTCGAATCATCGACCTGGCTTCCAGCAGTCTTGCGACACCTTCCTGATAGGTATCGCCTTTATTGGGCCCGACGGCAACAGTCCGTTTCCCGGTTGTTTGATAGTCCGGGTGAAATTTCGAAAGTACATCGGCACGCTCAGCCATGGAAAGAGCCGGATAATTTTCATTTCGACGAGCCATGGCAACCCGCGCCGGACGGGTGGCCTCAACTCTTTTTATCAATTCCTTCATTTCGGGTGTGTACGCCATTGTCTTCTCCTTAATCCAAACCCCACTCAAGAGGATCGATCTGTAATCTGTGTTTTAATATAACTAACGAGTCTCGTAAAAAGTTACTTCGAAGGTTTTTGATGGCTATGGAAAAAGTTTGATATACGAGGCGTAATGTTTTTTCCGGCGGCTCAACTATACTGGTATGTTGAGTTGTCGGAAAAAACCTACAACGAAGTAGATCGGACTTTTTACGACGCCATCATAAATAACGAGTCTCTTCAGGCTGCCATGATCCTATTTCGGCAAAATCGGGTTCACGCTCCCGCTCCACGTATATTTTCTCGAGATCCTCTTTACTCATTGCCGCCAGTTCATCAAGCATTGTATCGTACCTGCCGCTTTCGATGGCCTCCACCCTCGCCCTCAGATGTTCCGCCAGGGGCAGGATGTATCGTCCGTAAACACGACGGGCCAGCTGCGCTGCATGGTACTGGGGTATTTCACCCATGCAGCGGCTGGCGCACAGGCCGCACTGAATGCAGTCAAAAGACAGTTTTGCCGCCTTTTCAATATTTCCCTGCTTCAAGGCGGAAATATACCCGAGAACATCGACATCCATCGGACATGCCTTGGTGCACTGGTTGCAGGCAACACAGCGAAAGAGTTCAGGATAGAGGGCATGAATGGCCTCCGGTAAACCGCCGATCTCATCAATCTTGAAGTCTGCCCTGTTTGCTGGAAAGAAAGGAATCTGGGCGAGATACATATCCGCCTCGACAACAGTCTGGCAGGCAAGACCAAAATGCAGTTTGTAATCTCCCGCCATTCTATAAACCGTGGGACAGGCACCGCAGATACCGCCCCGACATCCGGCGCCACGCAGGAATCTGAAACCTGCAAATTCCATCGCTTTCATGATGGTCAGGGTTTCGGGTACCTCATACATTTTACCCATGATATAGACCGGGATGGTTTTCGCACCTTCCGGCAGAATAGCCCGATCCCCGGTCGCTACCTTGGGAGTGTTCTTCGTTTTCTGGTCTGTTTCACACATGGTTCATCTCTCCAATAATGCGCGATAAAGTACGCTATCTTTTCTTACCCGGGCCGTGAGCACTAGGCTGCGGCCAGGCATTTTTTATCTTTTAACAACTCGATGCTGATCGGGTCATTCAATTCAAAATGACAGTTCTCCGTATCAAGCCCCAGTGCGACAGCCAGCAATTGGGTGAAGTAATAGGTCGGGACATGTGTTGTTATCCTGCCCTTCTCAATCATTTGATGCTGCTGCTTACCCAGGTTGTATTCACAGAGAGGACAACTTGTCACCAGTGCCTCGACGCCCCCACCTGCAGCCAGGTTAAGAATTGCCGCCCCGGCACTGTTTTCCCCTGCCGGAACACCAAGGACCTGATAGGAACCACAACACTTGTCGGCAGCATTGAATTCCATCACAGTGGCGCCAATCGCTTCCAACAATCCGTTCATCAGAGTGTAACTGCCGAAGGGCTCTATACCTACCTCTGCCGGACGCTGCAGGGTACAACCGTAATAGGGTGCAACCTTCAAACCGGTCATGGGAACCTTTATCTGTTCTTTGATTTTGTCCCAGCCGACCTGCTCCTGCAGGTAGGTCAAATAATGGACAACCTCAACCTCTCCGGCGTAGTCGATTTCCTCATCCATAAAACGATTTATGGTACCTCTTTTCACCTCATCGTTTTTCATTATCTGATTGGCCCGTGCCAGGGTGTTGTAGCACATTGAACAGAGGGTAACCAACGTATCCGCTCCCTGCTCCTTTGCCCGAACAAGATTGCGCACCGGCCCGACCTGATGAATCAAATCATCAGCGGTCAGGGAATGTACTGCACCACAGCAGTTCCACCTCTCGATCTCCTTCACCTCTACGCCCAAAGCCTCCAGGGAGGCAACCGCAGCCCTGTCCAAATTCCTGGCTTTGGTTTTCAAGGTACAGCCTGGATAGTAACTGATCTTCATCGCTCTCCTTAACTCGTGAATTTTCGAAATCCGGCAACCAATGCAATCTGGGGCATCTCTGCAATGGTTTTTGCAGAAATCCCAGAAGGCTCTATATAATTATTGCTTTTACGGAGAACCTGCTGTCTGAGGGCCTCCATCACTTTTGCAATGTCAATTCCTCTAGGACATTTAACAGAACATGCATGGCATGACGCACACTTCCAGTAGGTGTTGATGTCGGCGAGTTTTTCCGTAAGGCCAAACTGAGCCACATGCATCACCTTGCGGGGACTGAAGTCCATCTCCTCCACCATCGGGCACATACCGGAGCATGTGGCGCACTGCATGCATTGCTTTACATGCTCACCACTGAGTTCATTGAGGTTCTCAATCGATTTTATCGAAAGAGTCTGGGCAGTAATCGTTAATGTCATTTCAATTCTCTTGGTAGATACAATAAGTTATTCCCGCCATCCTGCACTCTTGGCAGAAAAATTCGAGCCCACTCGCCATGCCTGTAAAAAACCAGGCGACTGCCTGTATGCGAAAAGCGGAACATAATCAACCCCCTGCCATCATGCGAAAATTCCCATGTGCCACAAATTCCGATCTGGTCCAAACCTTTCCACTTTGTATATTTAACAGATTGAGAGAATTTTTCAACACTGATTATATCAATAAATACCGGACACATACACAGCATTCAATGAATGACTGTTCATTTGTCTGTTTATCAGCAGACCAATATCCAACAAAATGAACATACTTCTTGAGTCATATAGAATAAAATGTTGCATTGGATAGTTTTTCCGCTAATAATCGATGATATGTTAAAGAATCCTCTCCACCGATACAAGACACTCACTTACATCCTCACCAAGTTCCGTCAGGCGGCCACGGACCTTTTACCAATCATTTTAGTGATCGGTTTCTTTCAACTCTTCATTATCCGCCAACCATTTCCCCAATTGGCAGAAATGATATTCGGCACCATCATGGTGATTATCGGTCTATCAATGTTTGTACAGGGTCTTGAAATGGCGCTTTTTCCGATTGGTGAAAGCATGGCCCAGGCACTGACCCGCAAGGGCAGCCTGTTCTGGCTCCTGGTCTTTGCCTTCTTTCTCGGCTTCTCGACAACAGTTGCCGAGCCGGCTCTCATCGCTATTGCCAAAGAAGCGGCTGACATAGCTGCCCTGGGTGGCCTCCTCGATAACGACCCGAAAACACTCGAATTTTATGCACTTGGCTTGAGGTTGACCGTTGCATTTTCAGTGGGCTTCGCCATCCTCCTTGGTGTCCTTCGCATACTTCTCAACTGGCCTATCCATTATCTTATCATCAGTGGCTACGTGCTGGTTATACTTATCACCACTATCGCTCCCGAGGAGATAGTCGGTATAGCCTACGATGCCGGGGGGGTGACCACGTCGACAATCACTGTCCCTTTAGTTACCGCGCTTGGTGTCGGCCTTGCCACAGTTATCAGGGGCAGAAATCCCCTGCTTGATGGATTCGGCCTTATTGCTTTCGCCTCTCTGCTGCCGATGATATTCGTTATGGGATATGGCGTATTGGTCTTTGGAATATAAAGGAACGGTCCAATGAATGTCTTGCTTGATTTCCTCAGAACCCTCCTGCTCACCGGTCGGGATCTTGTGCCCATCATTTTGCTATTTGGTTTTTTCCAGCTTTTTGTCATTAAAGAACCGATCGTCAATTTACGAAGGGTCATAGTTGGCAGTCTCTATGTTTTGATAGGACTGGCACTTTTTCTGACCGGACTTGAAGACGCTCTTTTTCCGCTTGGTAAAATCATGGCCAACCAGTTGACCAATCCCTCTTTTCTGCAAGGTACAGCACCAACCGTCGATCTTACCGACTGGAAAATTTATGGCTGGATGTATCTTTTTGCCGCCACCATCGGTTTTGCCACAACTGTAGCGGAACCTTCCCTCATTGCCGTGGCGTTCAAAGCGCAGGAAGTGTCCGGCGGAAGCATCAGTCAATGGGGGCTGAGGATCACCGTGGCTATCGGCGTCTCATTTGGCATCAGCCTCGGCACCTTCCGGATTATTACCGGAACACCACTCTATCTGTACATAATGGTTGGGTATCTAATAGTTATTGCACAAACTTTTCTTTCACCGAAATCGATTATTCCCCTTGCTTACGACTCCGGAGGTGTCACCACCTCCACCGTCACCGTACCGATCGTTGCCGCCCTTGGCTTAGGCTTATCTGCCTCAGTGCCAGGCCGAAATCCTGCCATCGACGGTTTCGGATTGATAGCATTTGCCAGTTTATTCCCTATCATAAGCGTTCTCGCCTATGCCCAGTTTGCCCAGTTATTTGCCACTCGAAAATTACAACCCCGTAAGGAGAAAAAGGATGCGGTTTAAAATCATCTTGGCGTCGGTCAAAACAAATATAACCGATAAAATCGTTGATGCTGCAAAGGAGGCTGGGGCTACCGGAGCAACAATCATCCCTGCCCATGGAACTGGAATCCGCGAAGCAAAAACTTTTTTTGGTCTGAGTCTTGAAGCACAGACGGATATCATCATGTTTCTACTTGAAGAGCGTCTGATCGAGAACGTCCTGGAGACGATTGGCAGAGTCGGGGAATTCAATAAACCTGGGACAGGAATTGCTTTTGTTCTTCCCGTCGATCAGGTTATAGGACTGGAAAGTCAGATTGAGAAGTTCAAGCAGGAAGTAAAAGATCAACAAGGATAATTTTCACTCGAAAGTCCTCCATATTCCCAAGAAATATTTCAAAGGAGGGGACTTGCAACATAATTATTTAAGTGTATTATGTTTGTAGTATTACCGTATAGTTACGAAGAATGATCGAGATAATCCAGTTCAACAACAAAACAGACCGCCATGAATCCTCAAGTTCTTCCAGTTTGGGACGGGATCGAGCGTCGACAGCCAAACAGTTGCAGGAGAATTTCCGAACGCCGCTCGTACCGGGAACGACGATTTGATATACGTGAAGGCACCCAACAAAATAAACGGGGCTTTTACGTTTGGTTACGTTCTTTAATAAAGTCCAGACTGGGGGTTGATCGAAGAAAAAATACCGACCGGCGAATCGTCGCAGATAGACGAAAATCCTCTCCGAGATCAATGCTTACCAAAGAGGAACTCGCCGATCTTTTGAGATAAACTGGAAAAAACCTCTTGAAGTTATTTCCTTTCCAACGATCCTCCTGATTGATCATCGTCACAATCAGTATCGACCGGACAGGCATCCGTTCCCGGGCTCAAGAGTCCCGGCAATGTGGAATAATCTGACGGTTCCTGGCTGCTGGTTCCACTGTAATCCTCAACGACTTCTTGTCGACAGTTTTGATCAAGATAGTCTTGAATTCGCTGTTGCCCTCTCAGAACCAGACTCTTCTGGTCTTCGACGGCAACCAGCACCGGAATCTCTTTAATTGACAGACTTTTCATAAAATTGACATTGATTTCAGGTCGATATTCTGAAAATTCCTCGATGCCGGGAAAGGCAAAATCTTCAATTCGTTCTATTGGATTAAAGCGCACGCTACACGTATTATCTGCCCGAAGTGACTCTATAACCTTTTCACAATGGGCACAAGTAGCGGAAAAGAAGAGATAGAGCTTTGACTCTTTCTGCACTCCAGCCACTATCGCCATACTGCCCTTATCCAGTGACCCCGCACTACCTGCTGCCGAGCGGAATTGAAGGCTGAAGCAGGCCGCCATTACCGCCGAAAAAAGAACGACTCCACGAAATATCTGACGCGGACCACTCAGCACATTCAACAAGACAATGAAGGTGAAAATGACCAGACAATATGAACAGAATACTGTAGCGACAGAATATTGGAAGAAAATGAGAACCGCCTCAGCACATAGGCCGGCAAGGAGTAAAAGTCTCGCGAATTTATGCCAGTGTTCGGAGCCGTCACGCCCCCAGAGGAAACACCAGAAGAGGATCTGAAAAAATAAAAATCCGGCTAAATTGAAAGAGAGAGGGGAAACGGTCGTCAGACTCTCCACAATAGCACATGCATCCGTGAAACAAATGCTCTGCCCGTTGATGAAGATAAAAATTGCCTGTACTGCGGTTAACACACTTGCAAGAAATGCTAAAATTGCTCGTATCATGTGATGATCTTTTTATAGTAATACATCGTATTTTTTTACGTATTGACAGATGATTGCGAAACCTCTAAGAATGCAGCACCTGCGACATTGCCACTACCTCATTGTAATCACTTTTTAGAAGGCGCATTAAAGTAAAATTTCCATTGAACTGCAACTATGAATAACAGAGAGCACATAACAATTTCACCGACAGCCACGCTCTGGGTGATTGCAGCTGTGCAGTTTTTAACGCCTTTCATGTTTTCAGCCATCGGGGTGGCACTGCCGGCTATAGGACGGGAATTTGCAGCAGGCGCAGTCCAGCTTGGGCTTATCGAGATGGTCTATATTCTTGCAGTTGCCCTTTTGTTGCTGCCGATTGGCCGCTTCGCCGATATTCATGGCCGCAAACGGATATTTCTCTCCGGGACCGTCGTCATTACTCTCGCTACCCTTGCCCTTGCCATGGCTCCGACTGTGCAGATGCTGATTATTTTTCGTTTTTTACAAGGAATAGGCGCAGCAATGATAACCTCAACAAGTTTTGCCATCCTCACCTCGGTCTGCCCCCCGCAGGAGAGGGGGAAGGCAATGGGTGTCGTGGTCAGCTGCGTGTATCTGGGCATTTCAGCCGGCCCAACCCTTGCCGGTCTGATGATAGATTACCTGGGATGGCGGTGGATCTTCTACAGTGCGGTGCCGATTGAATGTGCTATTTTGCTTTTTGCCTTCATGCGACTTAAAGGGGAGTGGGCGGATGCAGGGGGCGAGCAATTTGACTGGGTTGGTTCCCTTCTGTATATTATTGCGCTGTTTGGCATTATAGTCGGCATTCTGGAAGCACGACAATTGCCCATGGCAGGGTGGTTCATTGGCCTCGGCCTGGTCGTGATGGCTGGTTTCCTTTATTATGAAAAATCCATTTCATTTCCGATCTTTCCTTTACAGAAAATTATCGGCAACAAAACTTTTGCTCTTAGCAACATAGCAACCTGGTTAAATTATGCCGCCTCTTTCGGCATCATGTTCTTTTTCAGCATCTATTTGCAGGTGATCAAAGGGTTGCCACCGAAAATCACCGGTTTTATTCTCATTATTCAACCACTTTTGCAGGCAATCTGTGCACCTATTGCCGGAAGACTGGCTGATCGGCATAGTCCAGCGCCTATTGCAACCATCGGTATGACGCTCTGTACCATTGGCTTGATCTGTGCAGCCTTTATAACCGAATCCTCGTCGTTTTACCTTGTCTATACCGTTCTTATTGTCATGGGCCTGGGTTTTGGATTATTCTCAACCCCAAACTCTGCCGCGATCATGGCAAGTATCAATAAAGCTGACTACGGTCTGGCTTCAAGTATGATAGCCACTATGCGGACAACAGGGATGTTGACTGCAATGACGCTGATCACCGTACTCCTTTCATTCTATCTTGGTGAGCAGCCGATTACCCTCGAAACAGGTAATGGCTTTCTCGCCTCTATGCGTACCGCCATGATCATCTTCAGTTTTCTGGGGGGAGCTGGTGTACTCTGCTCTCTGGGCCGGACCAACAATGAACCGAAATAACCAAGACTTCCTGTAACAGCACAACGCTGCCTCCCATTACCGAGAGACGATTTTCTGCCAGTGTCCGGCGGACTGGCGGACCAGAGCCGCCTCACCTTCCTTTTCAGCCCGTTTCTCCCATTTTTTTAACGTGTTACCCCAGAATCCGTCATAATAGAGATAATTAATTCCGTCAATGACCTTAAACCGTTCCGGATCTATATCAACCTTTTCGCCATCCAGCATAGCCCAGGCGCACCAGCCACCGTAGGCGGGAATATATTTGTCCGGCTCGGATACAAACTGGTTCATTGTCTTCTGACTTGCAAACCGATATGTAATCCCGCCATGGGTTGCAGTAAATTCCAGTTTTCCAGTCAAAGGGATGCCGGAAAAGTAACTTACAGGGTCATACCCCTGCATTGCCAAACCGCTATCCCCGACATTGAAATGACGACTGCTGTTATTCTTCTCTGCTGCGAATGACGTCACAACAGACGGGAAAGGGAGAAAGACCAAAATATTCAACAAAAACAATGTTATATATTTCATATTTATCACTCCTGTGACTCACCGCCAGCTTATTCTTCGGTTTTTGCTATAGCTTCGGCGCGTGATGAGAGCACTCTTCAACACATCTTTGCGGGAGGAGTTACGTGTCTGCTTAAAACAGAGTACTCAACACCGTGCCGGTATTCCTCCCCTATACCGCGGTGGATTTGATACAGTGTCTTCTTTTGGTCTTTCCGGCATCTGATTTCCACCTGATTTTTTAAAGCAAATTTCACACCGTTTTTTCACGCTAAACATGCCGAATCCCGGTTTCCGACACAGGCGGCCCTCAATTACGCCGCCAGTTCCACACAGTTCCCACCCCGAGCCTTGCATCTGTACATCGCCTGATCGGCCCGGTAAATCATCGCGTCAAGATTGTCACCTTTAGCATACACGGTGATGCCAATACTGACAGTCACCAGATTTCTTGGATCATCGTGTTTTTCTTTTCGTTCCACAAAATCATTCTTTCGCACCAACTGACGTATCCGTTCAGCAAGTAACACAGCGGCTTCACCATCACTGTCGGTTAAAATGACAAACTCGTCGCCTCCCCACCTCGCAAAAGTATCAGCAGGTCGAACTCCGTTGCCAATCAATCCGACCAGGTCAATCAGGAAATTATCGCCGACTATATGACCATGGGTATCGTTCACTTTTTTAAAACCATCGAGGTCAAGCAGAAGCAGGCTGAACAAACGACCCGATCGGGAGTGAGCGTAGAGAATTCTCTGGAACTCCGCTTCCAGCGCTCTCCGATTGGCTGTTCCTGTAAGTTCGTCGGATACAGCAAGTATCTCCAACCGGTCCTGGTAGCGATTAATTGTAACAAGGGTGAGAGTGAGAATCATCACCGAGACAACCAGACCGATCAGTATCGTATGTGTGAAGTTTTTCCGGGCTATAGCCAGAGCATCTGTTTCATTCTGTTCCACATACAAAAACCAATCAAGGGATTCTATGTATCTGACCGTCAGTAATATTTGATGTCCACCTCGGTGAAAGTCAAAATTAGCTGAGCTCGTGGAGATTTTAAGAATACTTTCAGCATGCCCGGCTATCCCCTCCATGTCGGCAATTCTTTTCTTTTCGATAATTGTCGTATCGGGATGTACCTGTATCACGCCGCTGGTATCCGTGAGATAGACAACGCGATCATACTTTTTCCGGTAATCAGCTATACAGTGAGCGACCGTATCAACCTTCAGGCCGACGCCCGTCACACCAAGCAGCTTGCCTTCTCCATCAAGTACTTTGTAGTTAATAAAAACAGTCAGGACATTGTCGGCGGCCTCATCCTTATCCACATCGAAAGTATATTCCTTGCCCGACGCAAGAAAATCATAATACCAGACATCATGGGCATCATCTGGAGAAACAATTTTATGAATCCCTGAGAACCGGTAATATACGCCTGTCTTTGCTGAAACGAAAAAGGTTGTGAAAAAATCATATTTTTCTTTAATCTCTGCAAGGTAACGGGTTATTTTATCAGGATCGGCCTCACCCTCCTGGGCCCAATCCTTCAAAAACGTATCGGATCCCATGGATGATGAAACAAGCAGAGGCCTGGTCAATTCCGAGGTAAGTTCAGAATATATATTATCCATCGTCAACGGCAGATCATTTCGTACAATCTCTGCATGAATTGACGCCCTGGTAATCTTATAATTGAGGAAGCTGACACCGGCGAAGGAGAAAAGCAGAATAGTCGTCAACGCGATAAGCAGCTTATTTCGTGCATTCAAATGATTCATTTTGATTCTATACAAAATTTATTATGAACTGGAAAAAAATAACACCGGGCAACCGAAAAGTGAGAACGTACCACTTTTTTTGTGCACGTGATAAGTAAAAATTACTACATTTAGGGGAGATGCAATCTACCCGGTTTCCCTGGCGATCACAATAGATCGTATAACCACCCCATGGATTTTGATTGGAATTCGTATGCAAATTGAATGGAAATTATCCACATTCGACGAACTATCGACCAGTGAGCTGTATGCAATCCTTCAATTGCGTCAACATGTATTCGTAGTGGAGCAGCAATGTATCTATCAAGAGTGTGATGGTCGGGACAAAGACGCACATCATCTGGTTGGCTGGCATGACAGGAGGGGCCAACCGGAACCGGTTGCATATCTGCGTCTATTGCACCCGGAAAAATCCGGTGGATCACCCGCAATAGGAAGAGTTGTCACCCATCCGGATCACCGAGGGAAAGGGCTTGGCAGAGAAATTATGACACGGTGCCTCCGCACTATAGAGATTTATTATCCGAATTCACCGGTCATTATTTCTGCCCAGCAATACCTCACTCATTTCTATCTGAGTTTGGGATTTGTGGTATCTTCAGAAGGATACCAAGAAGATGGTATCCCTCATATCAGCATGACCCGCTACCCCCAGGTATAAAAGACAAACATCAACCAAGTTTTGCGTATACCATCGCCCTGAATTTTTCCGCCTGATCTGAAGAAGGTATTTCTGCAACGAGCGCATCGACAGCTGCATGGAGGTCAGCTGCAATACCGAGATGATCCTCACAGATAATTCCTGCCATGGGGCCTATATATCCTGCCAGACAGGATTCAAGAACGTCTTTTTGCTCTTGACTGAGACCGGAGCCTGCCGATACGTTGCCACGAACCTCGGGAACAGTTGTCTGCTCACCTGCCAGAGACTGGAGAATAGCATCGGTCGGCGGGAGGGGGGACCGCCGGGTAACGGCCCCATCCTGAAATCGATATCGACCGGCACGGATGGTCGACATCAGCTCCAGTGCCTCCTCTCCACGTGTATTGAAAAAATAGATAAAGACTATTTCTCCATTATCAAGCATCAGCTGAGCACTACGATTTGCCTTTGTGGTAACAAACAAGGTACCTGTAACTTTTTTAGCACATAACTTCCTTAATTCAGTAACAATTTCCGGAAACGGAACATAATCCTGAGTCATAGTAGTCTACCTTTTTCGTAATCTATCAAAAGCCATCTGGAGACTGACACCCATCCTCTCAATTGCCCTTGCAAGAGCACCGATCTCGTCGCTCCGCTCAGTTTCTTTTATTGTTGCATTTAAATTACCCCGACTTATTTCATCTGCAATAGTTGTCAGATTCCGAATTGGTGTACTGAGGCGCTGGGCGAGGAGATATGCAATGATGATTACCGTTGCCAGGGTTACCAGGAGCAGAACCACTGCATTCCGCCGAGCTTCATCTGCAGCGGCGTAAGCCTCTTGATAATCCTGCTGGACAATGAGCGTCCATCCCTGTTCGGTCTTTTTTGTGTAGGAAACGATTTTTTTTCCGTTCTCTTCGAACACAAAGGAATTACGATCAAACCTGTTTCTCTGCTTAAGAGCAGGGTGGGAGCTCAAATCCTGAAGCTCTGATGTCACCTTGCCATCACCATGGGCAATAAGTCGGTTGTTTTCATCGAGCAACACCGCAAACCCAGTCTGGCCAATCTTGGTTTTGGTAATAGTTTGTGATAAATCTTCCAGCGTCATGGCTATGGCAATCGCTCCGAGAATCTTAGCACCCTCCGCTTTTATCGGCTTGGCCAGAATAAAAGCGGGTTTGCCGGAGGTCTTTCCGAGAAGCACCTGTTGGCCTACCGGTTTACCGCTGAGCACCTGCTTGAAATAATCCCGATCACCATAATATGTCTGAGGCTTTCCATCACTTCTCCCCAAATTCTGTCCATTTGGCAGGATAGTAAATGCCAGATAGACCCATCCATATGTATCTGCCATCGATTTCAGTACCGGATTCTGCACTTCACTCTCCATAGCAAGAATGTCGGGCGTCCCGGCGTTCTGCTCTAAAACACGTAAATTCATGGCAGTCCAGTCATCGACACTGCGGGCAAGACTTTCTGTATTATCCGTCAAATTTTGTAGAATATTGGTGGTCCAGTCCTCTCTTGATTTATATATACTGATATACCAGAGGCCACCTATGGGAATAAGGGCAATAACACACATAGTTGCCAGTATCTGATATAATATTTTAAACCCTGCTCCATCCTGATCCGCTGTAATTCCTTCCGCCATCTCTGTTTTCCTCCGTACAAAATCTTAAAATCGTAACTACCTTAAATAAAGATGGATCCCTATCTGAGTAACGAATGAAAAGCCCATCACTCTCTTCTACAAATTTTTTCCAAATAAAAGAATCGATCCATCTCCCGTGGACAAGTCAAGATACTCGAACACAAGTTTGTACAAAAATTTAATAATTTGTGGATACTTCCTGTTGTAACAAAGTTTGACACACCTTTTCCGGGTGGGCTATTGGTAAAGCAACACACCCGACTGACCCTCGTGAACGAGGCCGTATATTCTCCCTTTCTCTCAGTGATACTGTACCAACAGGCCGCATCTGTTAAAGAAACAAAAACTACATTCCCATGCAAAAATAATAAGTTGCATCTATTCTCGCAAAAAAACGCTAAAATTAGCAAGAGAAATTGTTAAAAACACGAAAATACGCTACCCTGAGTATCCACCTTGCAGAGACCACCATCAGACTCTTTTGTTCTATTTTATTATTGGTGGAAAAGGACCAGCAAGGCACAAGGCCTGACACGTTTTGTTTGACAGGCAAACACAAAAAGAAGCCGCTTTCGCTCCGATAGCCCAGGATACGAAGGCAGACCAAAACACGCTTACTCTTTTTACATCATGAAGATACATTTATTCAATTATGCCGTCGCTGCTGTTTTGCTTACCCTCTGTTTCTCTGCCAACGTCCACAGTTCGCTTCTGGAAAATAATGAAGAAAAGCTGACTCTTTCTTTCTATAAAAATAACGGTCTTCCTGTTTATTTCATCGTCGTAGAGAAAAGCAAACAGCGATTGATGGTATTTGAACAACAGCAATCTTTACAGCTCCTTAAAACTTATACCTGTGCGACAGGTGAAAATCACGGTAATAAAACCGTCAGCGGCGATTCAAAAACTCCCGAGGGAGTCTATTTTATAACGGAAATTTATGAAGATAATAAAGTAACCGTCTTCGGCAGCCGGGCGTATCACCTTGATTACCCGAATGTCTTCGACAGACACGCAGGTCACCTGGGTGACGGCATTTTCATCCATGGAACAAACAAGGCGTTGATTCCGTACAGTACCAACGGCTGCATTACTTTAGCCAATGAAGATCTTGACGAACTGGCCGTCCACTTAACAGTCAACACTCTTCCCGTTATCGTTGTTGAGACCCTGCCAGAACCACTTCTCGGAACAAATTTGACAATCGGCAAAAACGACCGAAGGTTTGACGAAATTTTACATGAACTCTCGCTTGACCCCATTGATGGAACACCGGACAACGTTGAAAATCTATCTTTCCTCACCTTTGGGTCTCAGGCTATTGCCTCCGTCTACTACAGGGTTTTTGATGGAAACTCTGTAGAATACAGATACCATAAACGTGTCTACCTGACGCCTGCTTTATCAAAAAAATGGCGTACCATTTATTCCGTCGAACGCCAGGATATTATTCCGACTATTCAAGCCTTACATCCTGTTAAAAACCGATCTGCAGAGCTGCCAGCATTACCTGAAACAGCTGCAATGCCAATGAATATTGATGAAGAACTGCTGGCATTTGTCGAAAAATGGAAATTTGCTCTGAACAATAACGACTTAGAAACCTTTACAGAATGCTATAGCCCTTCTTTTAAAAGCGGTGCTCTGGACCGAAATGGGTGGATAAAGAAGAAGAGGTACCTGAATGAGAGGTACGATTCTGTCAAAGTAGATATCGAAGATATTGAGATAGAATGGACAGACGGTGGGGCTAATGTCTCGTTTTCCCTGGAATACCAGACAGATCAGTACAGGACCAGTGGCACCAAACGTCTGAAAATGGTTAACAGAGACAGCACGTGGATGATTCAAAAAGAATTAATGTAGGTCCTGCATGGTCTAAAACCCAATCCCCCTTCTTGCACAGCCTGCCCGTTGTTGGGGCTGTCAGGTTTTTCCTCCATCGAGTATTGCGTCTATCGTTGTATTCAGCGAAGGGTACCACCAGGCCAGTACTAAAACAAAAATCTATTTTTTCATGAGTTTATGCGTTTTATGTGAAGCGTTTTTTGCCCGTCCTGCGATTTGCAATATTGATCAGACAAACCTGAAAATAATCGGGAACTTGTTGGGGAAAACAACAAGACAATCATTTCTTAGCCACCTGAGGAGACACCTACATGATTACCTATTTATACTGGACCGCCGTAATCTTTTTTGCAGGAGGACTTTTTGCTCTCTTTGCCAAAAGCGACAAATGGAAAATCGGCATCACTCTCGCCCTAATTGTCCTCGCAACGGGCTGGAGTGCTTATTATTTCAGACTTCAACAGGTTTTTGTCAAACGCTACGGTGGTGTCATGACTATACAGGTACCCGCAGGGCAATATCATATTGGAGCAACATGGAAAGACGACAATCTATGGATTGAAAATTTCGATCCGAAAACAAACTCTTGTATTTTTAATGAATACTCAAAAGGAAATCTGCTGCAGGGAAAAGTAACTATCAAAAACTGTAATCCAATTCCCCCAAATTGAATCCAGAGCTAAGAGGTTCCGAGTACAGTATTCCGGTGCAGCGATATAATTCGGCCCCTTGCTTGATCTAATCATCCTGTATGCCCCAAAAAACTGTTTCACAATCTGATATGACAACCATAGGAATCATTATCGTTGACAATGACAATCATTCCTATTATTGTCCTTGAAATTTGTAGCTCATTCATCAATAAAAGGAGAACATAATGCAGAAATGGGAATGTCCTTGTGGGTATATCTATGATCCGGAAGACGGTGATTACGAAAACGGTGTGGATCCTGGAACAGCATGGGAAAAGGTACCCGAGGAATGGGTCTGCCCAAAATGCGGTGCTGCAAAAGAAGATTTCTGGAAAGCCGATTAATTCCTAAAAATTCCTTTTTTTGTCATTACCCTCAGAGGAGGAGTTACAGGAATAAAAAGAATTGTATATTGAAGGTTTTTTTGCCCGGAGTGGGATATCAAATTACGGATGGACATCAAACGGGAGCGACTATATGAAGATAGCAATTGATAGAAACGTTGTTGAAATCAAACCTGAATCCGAACAAGAAACTGAAGCTCTAAATGTACTTTGGAAAATAGTCATAGATTGCTACGGCAACAACAAGAAACTGGCACCGATGGGTCAGTTCATCCCCGGTATTGACAAACTGGCCAGATTTAATATCGAAGGAATTCAAGGCGGTGTAACCATTTATTCTGATGAGAAGACTGCTCCAAAGGACGACACCTATTATTGTCATATCTGTAATAAATACATGAATGTAAAGGCAAAAGCCTCAATTCCCCTCTGTTGCGGCCGTGATATGGAACCTATTGATTGACCTGGTTACACTGGTCAACCTTTTGGGGCCACTTCTCATTTCCTGTAGAAGAGTGGTCCCGTGATTTTTATCCCACGCTGAGTTTTTTCTGGAAATCAGCGTAGTTTCTCACCTCCGTTTGCACAGCTCCGAATCCTGTCGCTCAGACAGAGATACCTGACGACAACCTCCCCCAATTATTCTGGTGCAAAACTTGCACTTTTGGCCCCTTTAAGAGAAAAATTTGAACTTTCCGCTGTCTTTTTCCAGCTCCTTTCCGGCTAACTATACGATAAACCTTACTAGTTTAATCAGGCATACAATTTGCAAAGTATAATGTGCGGATAGAATACAATTATGATCATCTCAGCCTGACGGGTATGTTTGTAACCGGGCAGTTTAGTCATCCCCAAGGCACTACCTGCACCATTAACCTAGCTGAACGTTTGGCAGAACATATATTTGTTATGAATTTCACCGGAAAAATTGCAAGACATAACCAAGAGGGCGTTGCTCTTCAATTCACAGAAATAGCCCCGAGGCCTTACGCTCTACTGCAAACCATGCTCCTCTGTGGTTGCAGCGATCCACTTTCAATGGGTCAGGAGTTTGCTACGGCTGATCCCTTTGAGATTTCTGAATATCAAGAACGAACTGCGTGTAATTTCTGAGACCGACATTTTTTACGGAGGAAGTATGAGCCAAATTACTGTACATCACATGCCAGAAGCCCATTATCTCTCAGAGCAGAGAAAAAATCTGCGCCACGAGGCGATAAACATTCTTGCCATCACTGAAAGAGGGACTGGCCAGATACTGGACATCAGTCGCGAGGGTTTGTCATTTGGTTGCCTCTATCCTCATAATTTTCCCGAGGAATTTCATGTGGACATTCTTGATGCCAAAGGTTCTCATATCAAAAAACTCAAAGTGAGAAAAATGCGTGAGACCAACAGTGATTATCAGGATCCTCCGGCGATCTTTGAACTGGTGGTTGGAGTTGAGTTCTGCGAGCTCACATCATCCCAATCGGATGAATTGAATTACCTCATCGATAACATGGAAATGTTTGATTACCCATACACTCTCTGATTGAGTGTATGACCGGCACGTCCTCTTCCTATACTCGTTCTGCCCAGTAGCTCCTGACTATTGAGTTTGTAACGAGTATCTCTATTCACCCAGGCGTTCCTTTGCAACTCTGAAATTTATCCTGCCACGCCCTCCGCACTGAGCCTTCTCCTTTCTTTCTGAGCATTCCGGTCCCCTGCTAAAAAGTTCTGCGCCAAAAGCAATTGTACTTTTTACGTACCAATCTAAAGAGCCTTATCTGGCTGACCGTGTATCATTCTTTACTCAACCAGAGATAGTCAAGTCCTTTCTTTACAGAAAGGCACCTGCTCCTGCACATTGATATTTGTGAGTACGGGGGGAGCAGTATCAAGCAGCCGGGAGCTTGCCACCACCTGCTTCTGTCTTAGTTTGTAGGTATATCCGTTGGGTACTTGGTAAATTATAGCACGAAGGACCATATACTCCGCAAAAGAGTGCCGCGAACTGTTGCACCCATATACGGGATTTAAAAAAGCTGGAGCCGACTATGGCCCGACCACTCCTTGCATCAACCAGTTTAGCCCTGAGCTGGATGTTTTCTCCAGATGCTCTTACCATGCTTGCGAACAGTTTTGGTCAAAAGGGGAGCATGTTTTTCGGGTCGTTTGTCATCGGAGCAATAGTCTCCGTTCTGGCAATCAGCCTGATCCATCATCCCACGGCAACAACATCCGGGAGTTCCTTTCGTGATCTCGCAACAGAGACAGGTCTTCTGCCGGCTATGACCCTGACTCTATCCAGCCGCCTCTGTCTTGTGGTGCTGTTACCAACCGGTATGTTAGTTACTGCTGGTTTCACATTCAATGAAACGTTCATCTACTGGTTTCCGAATTTTGGGTTCAGCTTTCTGCTTTTGGGACTTGTTTTGGCTCTGCATCTCACTGGTGATCATGTTGCTCTTGCCGCACAATCAGTCTTTATTGGCGTAACGATAAGCTGCCTGGTACTGCTCTGCTTTGCCGGTCTTTTCAGCTCCCAGGAGTTCCAGCCGACACCAGACGAACAGTGGTCTACATCATCAGTTATTCCCCTTGTTTTCACTGCTCTTCTTCTCTTTTTGGGGTACGACAGACTGGACTCTTCACTCCTGTCTGATGGCCGCAGGTATTATACATGGGCAATTGGAGCTGGTTGCATCCTTCTCACGTTCTGGGGATTTGTTTCACTCAAAAACGTTCCGTCTCAAATCCTGGCCGACTCAACAATACCCAACGTTATAAGTGCCAGAACAATCCTCGGGCAACCGGGAAGAATCTTCATGGGAATAATCGTCATCAGCGGTACCTGCGGCATTGTAAACAGTCTTTTCCTGCATGCCAGTCAATCACTTCGGCAAATGGCAGATCACGTCTTCCTCCCGTCGACTGGTGGTCCTGCTATCAGGCGAATATTCTGTGCTATCTGTTTTTCTCTGGCGATAGGGGCCTTCATGGCAGCCGGATTAGCAGGAAGTGATAATCTTGAGACGTTTATCTATGGAACCTTGCTTCTTTGGCTATTGATGATAGGAGCAAACTGTTTTTCAGCAGTAAGGAGACTGCAAAGACAAAGAGGAACAGCCTGTTTCTCTTGGTATCTGCTTAGTGCAGTCTTCCCAGTGGCTGCGGTCTGGCTGGCGTTCATCTACGTCCATGCCATAACGCTTGTTGTCTTCTGTTTTCTTGTATTGGCGGTCAGCGCAACCTTCTCCGCCGGATGGTTATGGTATGACAGGAAAATACGCAACAAGTTACCTTAAGGTTTATGAGGAGACATATCATGAAAAAAGTTTTTTCATTGCTCGTTATGCTGGCAGTTTTAGCGGCGACTCCGCTCTTTGCGGCCTCAGTCCCGACAATGGATAAAGAGGAATTGAAATCCATGTTGGGCTCCGAGGATCTGGTTATCCTTGATGTCCGCAAAGGAAGGGACTGGAGTACCAGTGAATTTAAGATTAAAGATGCCCTGCGGGTAGATGGTGGAGATCTTACCGTGGCTGCAAGCTACCAGAAAGATAGTACCTTTGTTCTCTATTGCGCCTGACCGAATGAATATACAAGTGCCAGGATGGCACAAAAACTCATCGCCGATGGATACACAAATGTATACGCCCTGAAGGGGGGATGGCAGGAGTGGTATCGTAATAAATTTCCCGTTGAAGAGAAATAATTCCTTCACCTCCCTTCGGATGAATGTAAAATTTTTCCGAAGGGAGTTCTCTCTATTACAGAATTGCGGAGTGCCTGCTATCCGCCAAAAACATAATAACGCAGCCACACATAGATCATGGCTATAAAAACAGTAACCACAGTAATCGGAATACCGTAGGCGACAAACCGTAAAAAACTGATTTTATGACCGGCTTTTTCGGCCATTCCCACCACAATCACATTAGCCGATGCCCCTATGGGGGAACCATTACCGCCTAGACAGGCTCCAAGTGCCAGAGACCACCAGATCGGCATAAGCTCCTTGTGCTGCAGGAGGGCAAGACCGCTTTCATTCGGCCAGAGCTCCCGGGCCATATCGATTACCAGAGGATTCATTGTTGCAACATAGGGAATATTGTCAACCACCGCAGAGGCGATAGCCGAAAACCAGAGAATCAACATGGAGGTCGACAAAAGATCCCCTTGCGTCAAGCTGAGCATCTGCATAGACATCATACGAATAAAACCTACTTTGACCAGTCCCCCCACAATGATAAAGAGCCCGATAAAAAAGAATATCACCGGCCATTCTACTTCAGCTAAAAACTTATGCGGCTCTTGGGTTTTGGAAACAAGCAACAGAATACCCGCTCCGAAAAGAGCCACTGTCGCGGGTTCGTAGTGGAGCATGCCGTGCATCATAAAACCAACCAGGACAAAGGCCAGAACGACCAGGGATTTCTTCAGCATCGGCGCATCCTTGATCGCATCATTTTCCTTCATGCCGAGGATGCGAGTTTTTAGTTCTTCTCTGGTTTGCAGCCGGCGCCTGAAGACAAGCTGTATAATCACCAGAAAAACAACCATCATAACGACAACCACCGGTGCCAGATGGACTATAAAATCCAGGAAGGTGAACTTAGCCTTTGAGGCTATCATAATATTCGGCGGATCACCGATGAGGGTGGCCGTCCCGCCTATGTTGGAACTGAGGGCCTCAACAATGAGATAGGGTACAGGGTCAACCTGTAAGGCATCAGCGATGAGCAATGTCACCGGGGCAATGAGCAGCACAGTGGTAACGTTATCAAGCAGGGCGGACAAGAGAGCGGTAATCAGAGAGAAAATAATCATTATTCTAAGCGGCTCACCTCGTCCCAGCTTGGCACTTCTTATGGCGATATATTCAAAGATCCCCGTAGGTCGCATAAGATTGATGATAACCATCATCCCTATGAGCAGGAAAATGACATTCCAGTCGACACCATATTCCTCGAGATGAAAAGCCTCATGCTGATCAACGATTTTCATCACCAGCATCAGCGAAGCACCGAGGATGGCAACGATGGTTTTATGGATTTTTTCAGTAACAATAAAGACAAGGGCTACCACAAAGATAATTATGGCTATCCAAAAAGGCGCATTCAATTGAAAGTGATGTACGGCAATAGCGCTTTCCATGGCTTGTTACTCCCCAATCTTGCACATTATATTGGTTATGGCCAGATAGACGTCTCGAATATGAACCATACCGAGCACCCTGCCGGATTTGTCCACCACAGGCAGGCGCTGCAGATCTTTGTCTATCATCAGATCGGCACAGTGAAGAATCTGGTCCTCGGCGCCAATTGTAATAAGCTTTGTGGACATGATACTTTGGACAAGCACCTCTCCGGCCTTTTTAGTGCGATCTTCAAGCATCCCTTCCCAGGTAAATCCCCCTAGATTATCTTCAAAATAGGGAGGAATAACCGCCCTGATCACATCTTTGATAGAGACTATTCCTATTAATTTTATCCCATGCTCAAGCACAACCATTCCGTTAACGGATGATTCTTCCCATTTGGTTTTTCGCATGGTGCAGATAGCATCATATAGCGTTTGTTCAGGTCTGAGCCAGTTTGATGTCACAGGCTCCATGATGTCCTTTGCCCGCATAACACGTCTCCTTCTCACAGATTGAGTAAAAACCATCTCCCATAAATCTTATTCTTTCATGGCTGCCGGTTGTGAGGCGCAGTCAGCTATTTCCCCAACTTATGCAAAGAATGGAAGAAACACAATAAGTAACAAGGGCTGTGCCCTCTCCGGAACAAAAAAAATCGGGATCACCTGTAGACAGGTAATCCCGATTGAAAAATGATTTTATGTAATGGCGCCGCTACAGTTGGTACAGATATGGTTTAAGCTTTGCCAGGGTCTTGCTCCCTATGCCTTTTACCTTGGTTAACTCGTCTATACTTTTGAATTCTCCGTTTGCCTCACGGTACTGAATAATCGATTTGGCCGTAGCGGGCCCAATACCCGGAAGTCGGATCAGGAGGCTCTTGTCAGCAGTATTAATATTAACATCGTAAGGAATTTCTTTCTTTTTCTTCGAAACGCTTTTTCCGCCAGGCCTCGCTTGATTGATCTTTGCGGTGTTGGTTGAGATTGTTCCTTCCTTTGCATTGGAGGCCGCATAGACATCGCTCGATATGGCCGACAAACCGAGAGTACAGGTGAAAATAGCGACAAGTAGTAGTTGAACTGGTTTCATTTCAAGCTCCTCTTTTAGAATAGTGTTGATAATTGATGGTGCTCAGAACACCGTTTTTCTGTTTGAACACCATCTGCTGTACAACAAAAAACAACGTCTTCATCTATTCGGAGAGTAGCTTTGCGTCCTCACAATTATCCTACAATGATGATTTGTGTCGAAAAAAAAATCATTTATTACGAAAAAACCTCATGAAAAACTCATTTCCCACTTCACTTGCTACTCAGCGGAGTCAGAGAGGAGTATGAATAAAAAAACGGTTAACACCACAAACAACGGGGACCTGAAGTCACGGCTAACTTCAGGTCCCCGTTGTTTGTTTAGACAGAACCAGCTGACGATAAGGACGTTACATGATCGGTTTCATAGCACTCATATGAGACCGTAGCTCTTCGCCTACCGCTTCAATTGCAGTGTAGCGAATTGCCTCATTGACCTGAATAAGATCGAGGTTATCAACCCCGCTGTCCTCTAGCTCCAGGCCTTTACCAATCATGTCGGTTCCGACACTCTTCATAAAATCCTGCAGCAGCGGGACGGCTGCGTTGGCAAAAAGATAATTGCCATACTCAGCAGTGTCTGAAATAACGACATTCATCTCATAGAGTTTCTTTCTGGCAATTGTATTGGCGATGAGAGGTGTCTCATGAAGCGATTCGTAGTATGCCGACTCATCCCTGATGCCACAGTCGACCATGGTGTCAAAGGCCAGTTCCACCCCGGCTTTTACCATGGCTACCATCAGTATACCTTTATCGTAGTATTCCTGCTCACTGATCTCCTCGTCGGTGGATGCCGCCTGCTCAAACGCAGTCTCTCCGGTTTCCTTTCGCCATTTGAGCAGATTGGTGTCACCGTTTGCCCAATCCTCCATCATGGTCTTTGAAAAATGGCCGGAAGCGATATCATCCATATGCTTCTCAAAAAGCGGCGCCATAATGTTCCGCAGCTCCTCGGCAAGAAGATAGGCTTTAATCTTTGCCGGATTGGAAAGCCTGTCCATCATGGCAGTAATCCCACCGAGCTTGAGGGATTCAGTAATGACCTCCCATCCATACTGGACCAGTTTTGAGGCATAACCCGCATCAATACCTTCCGCCACCATCTTATCGAAACAGAGCAGAGAACCGGTCTGCAGCATCCCGCACAGAATGGTCTGCTCACCCATCAGATCCGATTTTACCTCGGCAATAAAGGACGATTCCAGCACCCCCGCCTTGTCTCCGCCGGTAGCACAGCAATAAGCTTTGGCAATGTCCCACCCTTCCCCGTTCGGATCATTCTCTCCATGCACTGCGATAAGCGTCGGGACACCAAAGCCACGCTTGTATTCCTGGCGGACTTCGGTGCCGGGTGCTTTTGGAGCAACCATGACAACCGTCAGATCATCCCGTACCTGCATACCTTCCTCGACGATATTAAAACCATGGGAGTAGGAGAGACAGGCACCTTTTTTCATCAGTGGCATGACAGTAGAAACGACATTTGTATGCTGCTTATCGGGAGTCAGATTGATGACCAGATCGGCGATGGGAATGAGTTCCTCATAGCTACCGACGGGAAAGTCATTTTCAGTCGCGTTCTTCCAGGATTGACGTTTTTCCTGAATTGCCGCCGGACGCAGGGCATAGGATACATCCAGTCCACTATCTCGGAGATTCAGCCCCTGATTCAGCCCCTGGGCACCACAGCCGACAATGACGACCTTTTTCCCTTTCAGGTAATCAACACCACTGAACTCCGAAGCATCCATAAAGCGACATTTGGACAGTTCCTCTATCTGTCGACGAAGTGGTAAGGTATTAAAGTAGTTCGAACCCATTTTTATCTCCCTGTATCTGTATTGTTTTATATTGATGCCGACCCTTGCAAGCATTCCCCATCTGATATATTGACTAACTCCTGTTGCGTCAAGTGATTTGTTCGTGATATTGTGTTGCAAATTATGCAACAGTCTAAAGGAAACAGGACGACCAGACCCCACTAAAGGATACTGCCGTGAACATCAGGGAACTTGAACTCTTCCGACACCTGGCTTCAACGCTCCATTTTGGGCGGACCAGCCTGGAGTGTAACATCACTCCCTCAGGACTGACCCGCACCATTCAGAGACTGGAAAATGAAACAGGTGAACCTCTTTTTTTTCGTAACAACAGGACAGTTCATCTCACCCCCGCCGGTGTGTTGTTTAAGGAATACTGCGAAGAAACCATAAGCAACTGGCACCTTTTCCAGAGCCGTTTGCATAGCGACAGTGTACTCCGGGGTGAACTTTCTCTCTATTGTTCCGTTACGGCAATTCTCTCGATCCTGCCGCAAATTTTCAGGAGTTTCCGTACATCCCATCCGGAAGTCATGATTCATGTTCAGACCGGAGACGCGGCAAAGGCACTGAACAAACTGCAATCGCGGGAAGTCGATATATCCATCGCCGCCCTTCCCGATCACCATCCTGAAGACCTTGAATTTATCGAGCTGCTGGAGACACCACTGCTCTTTATTTTCCCTAAGTTCTTTCCGGAAACCATCATGTATTCGCAAGGATCTATCAACTGGGAAAAGACACCGGTCATTCTGCCGGCAGACGGTTTAAGTCGAACCAGAGGAGAGAAGTGGTTTGCAGATAAAGGAATTCGCCCTTATATATATTCCCAGGTTTCAGGAAATGAGGCCATCATCGCCATGGTGAGTATGGGCTGCGGGGTTGGTATTGTCCCCCAACTCGTCCTGGACAAGAGCAGCTTATTGCATGAGGTGGAGATCCTGGAAACTTTCCCCAGGCTAAAACCCTTCAACGTTGCCGCCTGTACCTTTTCAAAAAACAAAAGAAATCCTTTGGTGCAATCTTTCTGGAATATTATAGAAGCGGAAGCGACTGTAAGGTTCGATGAATTGCCAAAATCATAAAAACCAAAAATCAGGGATGGTTGTGAAAACAATACTGATAACCAACGACGATGGCATTCACAGTCCCGGTATTTTAGCCTTGCAGCAGTCCCTGAAAGAAATCGGCAATGCCGTTGTCATCGCCCCGGACCGCGATAATTCAGCCGTCTCCCATTCGCTCACGATGAATCGTCCTCTCAGGATCGATAAATTAAAAGATAATTTTTATACGGTGGATGGCACTCCTACCGACTGTGTCGCAGTCGGGCTGAAGAAAATTCTCACAACACTGCCTGATCTGCTTGTTTCCGGAATTAATGCCGGAGCCAATCTCGGGGATGACATCTCCTATTCCGGCACCGTCTCTGCCGCCATTGAAGGAACGATGTACGGCGTTCCATCCATGGCCCTGTCTGTCGGAGGAGAACCGCCGTACGACTTTAGGGCAGCGATGGAAATTGCCGCCTGCATGGCCAAAAAAATTCTACAGAATTCCCTCCCGGCAAACACCCTGCTGAATATCAATATTCCAAGCGGCAACTCCTACAATAAGATCAGGGTGACTCGTCAGGGGAGAAGACTTTGGGAAAACTCTATCCATGAAACCCTGGATCCCCGAGGCTGCAAACACTACTGGATCGGTGGCGGTACTCCGGTCACTGACCCTGGCGAGGATACCGACGTCCATGCTTTTGCCTCCGGTAATGTGTCTATCACTCCGATACAGCTGGACCTCACCAATCACAACGGAATCACCTATCTGAGGGAAAAATGGCGCCTGGAAGATGGGACCGAGGGCAACTGAATCTACAATGACAAACAATTCGCGGCAGAAAAAAAGCATTCTGGCAATAAACGTCGGCCTGGCTGCCAATACATTGCTGGCGGTCTTAAAGACCAGCGTGGGTATAATTGGTCACAGCCCGGCACTTCTTGCCGACGGCATTAACTCCACTTCGGATGTCGCCTACGGTATCGTTGTCAATATATTCATGAGATTATCCGGCAAACCCGCCGACGAAGAACATCCCTATGGTCACGACCGGCTCGAATCGATCGCCGCAGTAGTGGTTGGAGCTTTTGTTATAACTACGGCCATCTCTATTTTCTGGTCATCCATTAACAATGTGTACGAGCTCTTCAGTGGCGAGAGTTCTTTCACGGGAGCGTCCCGTTCAGCTTTGTGGATCGCACTTTTTACCGTCTCGTTAAAGGTCTGGTTATCGTTCTGGACATTTGGCATCGGCAAGCAGACCAGCAACAACGTTTTAATGGCTCTTGCAGCCGACCATCGTAATGATATCTTTTCGGCACTGGCAGCAACCATCGGGATCATTTTCGGTCAGCTGGGATTTCTCTGGATTGACCCCCTGGCCGGCGGAATTGTTTCGATAATAATCCTGTTCACCGGAGTGGAGATCATCAGGGAGTCTGCTGCTGATCTGATGAATACTCTGCCGGGTCAAAAACTGACAGAGGAGATCATCGAGAAACTGGACGATCTGGACGAAGTACTCGATGTTGAGGAAATCCATGGCCATCGATTCGGCCTTTATATGGTAGTAAATATCACCATCGGAGTTTCCCCGGATCTCTCCGTGTCGGAAGGTGACCGAATCGCCACACGGGTTGAAAAACTGCTGGTTGATGAAATCGATTCAATGCGAAGAGTCTTTGTCCACTACCATCCTGTGCAGTCGGCAATACCTGAGAGCAGCAATGATTGATACCCGGAATTCTTGCTCCCCCTCAACCTTCGTTTTTCGTTATTGATTTCCGTTAAATTTACAATTAATCTTCCCCGGTGTGTCGAGCGGCTTTGAGACAGTATCACGATCATTTGACCTGTACCTTTTCATAGGAACTGCAATGTTTCGTAAAAAAATTGCTGCACCGGAAAACATCCTCATTCTCGGTCTCGGTGGCGTTGGCTTCTACCTGGCAAAGCGCCTCATCCATGAAGAATATGCTATCACCATTATAGAATCCGATCCGAAACTCATCGCCCACGCCGACGGCCATATTGATGCGCGTCTTATCCAGGGCAACGCCATGAGTATCAGCTGCTGGAAAGAGGCTGAAGCAGACAAGATGGACTACCTGATTGCCGTAACGGACAATGATGCGGTCAATATGATGGCGTCGATGATTGGTGACCGTTTTGGGATAAGGCGAAAAATAGCCAGGGTACGATCTCTAGAATTCGGCAATACCGACTCGCTGCTCACGGCAAATGATTTAAAACTTGATCTTCTCATCCATCCGGAAGAGTTGGTGGCTCAGGAGATTGTCCGGCTCATCCAGATCAATTCCAGCAATGAGATCATCGACATTGCCCAGGGTGAGATTCAGCTTCTGGCCACGGGTATTGATGAGTCCTCACCTATGGCCAACAGGAACCTGAAAGAAATAGCGGGAATGTACAGTGAGTTTCCCTTCCGGGTCGTTGCCGTTGCCCGCGGCATCACCACTATTATTCCTCACGGTAGCCAGGTTCTTCTGCCACATGATCATATCTTTATCATGGCTGCCCAGGAGCATCTGCCTCGTTTGATGGATCTGACGGGAATGAGCAAAATGCGCCAACAGAAAGTGATGCTGCTCGGCGGTGGTCTTGTCGGCACCAGGGTTGCCGAGCTTCTCGAAAGGTCGGTATCAGTCAAACTGGTGGAAAAAGACGAACAGCGGGCGAAAGAACTGTCTTTTGAGCTGGCACACACCGAAGTCCTGCATGGCGACGGTTCGGACGGTGAAGTACTGACTATGGCCGGCCTGCTTGATATCGACACCTTCGTCACCACCACCGGAGAAAATGAGACCAATATCATGACCTGTCTTTTGGCAAAGCACCTCAGCCAGAAAAAAAATTCCAAAAACGACAACTCCAGAGACTGTAAAACCATTGCCCTGGTTAATAAGGAAGACTATCTGGTCCTAGCGGCAACCATCGGCTCAGACATTGCTCTCAATAAAAAGGTGATGGCCGGCAATGAAATTCTTAAATTCATCCGCCGCAGTGAGTTTCTCTCGGTCGCCCATCTCCATGGTTTTGACACCGAGGTGGTTGAGTTGAAAGCCGCTGAAAAATCACCTATCACCAAAAACCCGCTGTCAAAGCTTGATAGTTTTTTCAATGATAAACTGATCATTGGTGCTGTCTTTCGGGAGAATGGATGGCAGATCGCTGTCGGCAATACCCACATCCAGGCAGGAGATCCAGTAATAGTTATCTGTACCTCAAAACACCTGAGGGATGTGCGGAAACTCTTCATCGCATAACAAGAATCCGCAAACAGTTCCGGGCTATTTCTTCCAGAAGGCCGGGAAAAAAATAACCAGGGCTGAAAACATCTCAAGCCTTCCCACCAGCATGTTCCAGGAGAGGAACCATTTTCCGGTGTCCGAAAAAAACGCATAGTTTTCACTCGGTCCAACCCCGCCAAACCCCGGTCCGATATTCATAAGTGCGGCAATAATTGCACTTATCGCGGTGAGAAAATCAACAGGATCGGTCAGCACTAAGATGCAGCCACCGGCGAGGACCATAAAAATATTGACAATAAAATAACAGACCGAAAGATCAATGATGGAAGCATCGATAGGTCGGCCATTCAGGCGCACCGTGGTAACCGACATCGGCTGTAGAAAGATTTTCTTGATCGAAGAGTACATGTATCTGACGATGACCACGTAATGCACGACCTTTATACCACTGGTGGTCGAACCTGCACAGGCTCCCACAAAACAGACAGCAAAGAGAAACATCTGAGCAACCTGCGGCCACAGTTCATAATCCGCAGTTGTAAAACCGGTGGTGGTGAGAATCGACACCACTTGAAACGTAGCATACCTGAGAGAATCCCAGCAACCGGCATAACTGTTGTTTGTCCAAAGTACCAGGGTAACCGCCCCACAGAAAAATACGATAAAACCAAGATACCACCGAAATTCAGTGTTCTCCCGCACCTGCTGCCACTCTCCTTTAACCATCTGATAAAAAAGAACAAAGGTTACACCTCCAAGGCCCATGAAAACAATGGTGACCCAGTCAAAATAGGCGCTGTTGAAATAGCCAAGGCTGGCATTCTTGGTCGAATAGCCAGAAGTGGAAACAGTCCCAAAGGCATGGCAGAGCGAATCGAACAAGGACATCCCACCCAGGGTTAAAAGCAGGGTCTGCAGAATATTAAGAACGATGTATACTCCCCAGAGCCAAAGCATTGTATCCTTGTTTCTGGCTTTGAATTTGTCCTTGGTAATGACCTGCCCCGGACTCGACTCGGCCCGGAAGATCCGTACCCCACCCATACCATGGGGCAGAAAAAGCAGGGTAAGCGTCAGAAAGCCCATGCCGCCGAGCAGGTGGGTCTGGCTCCTCCAGAACAGCAACCCGTGGGGCACAACCTCAATATCGGTCAGGATGGTTGCGCCTGTGGTCGTATAGCCGGACATCATCTCAAAGAAGGCGTCGGTAAACGAGGGAATGGTCCCATGAATGATAAAAGGAAGGGTGGAGAAGCCGGATATAATTATCCAGCCAAACGTGGCAATAAACAATCCGTCCCGGATATGGAGGAGATTGTTGTTGCGAAATATTCGCTTTACAGGAATGCCCAGCCCGACAATAATCATGGATGAAATGGCGATGGGTACCAGATCATCCTCACCATAGAGCAGGGAGCAGAAGGCCGGCAGCAACATGGAGCTGCCGGTAACAATCAGCAACGTTCCGAAAACATTAGCTATTGATGAGTAGTTCATAGGATGGGCAGCGTACTCACCACCTACTTACAGGAGGCAGCAATCTCCTGCTGCATCTGTTCAATGACCCGTATCGGATCATCTGCCCTGGTAATCGGACGGCCGACCACAACATGATTGGCCCCGTTTCTAATGGCCATTCCGGCGGTTACTATGCGTTTCTGATCATCACTCAGGTCCCTTACATTTGAACCCGGTCGAATCCCTGGAGTGACGATAAGCAGTTTCTCACCAAGCTCCCGGCGCATCCTTTCGGCTTCCAGCCCGGAGGAAACAACGCCGTCACATCCCAGCTCAAGTGCTCTTTTGGCTCTATAATAAACGAGATCCGCAACAGATTGGGTCATTCCCATCGCCCGCATGTCCTCTTCACCAAAACTGGTAAGAACCGTTACAGCCAGCAATTGCACATCACCCCTGGCGGAAACCGCCGCCCTGATTATCGGGTCATTGCCATGGATGGTGGCAAAGCTCACCCCCCGGCTGTTTACCTGTTCCACAGCCAGCTTGACAGTTTCCGGAATATCAAAAAACTTCAGATCGAGCATGACCTTATGACCTCGGTCCACAATCCAGTCAACGGTATCAAACCAGCTCCCCATAAAAAGCTGGAGTCCCACCTTAAAAAATGAAATGTGTGATTCACATTTTTTGACCACTTCTTTTGCCTGGTCTGGAGTATCGACGTCCAGGGCGACGATGATTCTTTCTTGCAGAGGTATTGTTGTATTGCTCATATTGCTCCATGCAGGTTGATTTTTTTGCTGTTGCTGCGGCTTTTATTATGCATACTTTTACCTGCTCTTTCCGTCATCTGCAAGTACGGTCAGAAGTTGCCGGCATTGATTCGTTATGGAACCTGTATCCATTTGACTGAGCAAAATAAGGGCAGCAGACACTGCATCCTTTATATTCTCTCGCACCAAACTGTTTTGATTCTCAAGGATTTTTTCTCCCTGAAACCGCATTGCTGCCCAGAACTCCATATCTTTGTTTTCGGCAAGACAATTGTTTTCTAATTGCTTCAGCCACTCATCAACATCCATGATCTTCGATTGGTCACCGAATATCTCCGTCGAAGGCCCTTCCCTCGCCGGTCGGAGTTCTGGTGCAGTTTGGGGTACCGACAATCCTTTCATCTGCCGTATATGAGTATCTTCGGTGACAGCCGGAACATCGCTCTCTTCTGTCTTCGATCTCATTGGCGGAGCAGCCGATTTTTTTTCCGGCTGGGTCTGTGCTTCTTTCTCAAGCAATTGATCTTTTAAAGAATAGGGCAAATCGGTAATATTAAGAAAAACCGCGACACTGGCAGCCACAGCAAGTGCAGACCCTATAAAACTGTACTTCTTCAATCTGCTTAAATGATATAGACGGCCATTGTGGCGGCTATGGTCGGTGATCTTTTTTAAAGTAAACCATTCCAGATAGCATTTTTCGCAGCCACTCAGGTGCTGCATGAATATCGTCCGCTCACCCTCTTCACACCTTGAATCCAACAGAGCAGCCATTTCTTCCGGGAGAAGACAACGGCCATGTGCACCCTCTTTATCTGCAGCCAGTGTCAGAAGAGCTGCTGCTTTTTCAGTCTTCTTCCTGTTTGTGAATTTTCGGTCAGCCACCATACCTTCAATACCATTTCAGTGGTTCAGGTTTATGTATAATGCATCTATCTTCTTTGACGGACGTTCACCACGTTTTTGTCATCCAACAACACTTTTTTTACACATCCAGCAGTGGCCCAAGATCCTGTAGCAGGCCGGTTCTTTCGAACTCTTTTTTCAGGCGGGCCAGAAGACGGCGCTTCTTTCCATGGGCCTGAAAACGATTCATGCCAAGCATTTCCCCTGCCTTTACCACACCCAGTCCATCCTGATAACAGAGTTTCAGCAGGAGTTTCTCTTCGGGTAAAAGGCGGATCTCCAGCTGATTAAATTTCTTCAACAGGCCATCGGCAACCTCGATCCCACTTCCCCTGAGTACAAACTCAAAGATTGCCTCAAACAATTCTCTTTTTTGTTTATCTTCTATGGGTCGGCATAGTACCGGTTCCCCAAAATCGCCATCGGGAGAGTTTTCCTCATCAAACGGGACCTCTAACCCCTGATGCATGCCACAATCAGGAATTCTTGCCAACAACTGATATGCAGCGTCTGCAATCTCGGTGCTCGTGGCAACCACCTGACGCTGTCCTACAACTTCTACAGCCTCATTCACCGTTAACCGCTCAAGACAGAGGGCGGTAAACAGTTTCTCCCAAATTCCACCAAATGTCTTGACCCACAGCGGTGGCCTGACTCGACCAAATCGCTTCCTGGCAAAATCTTCCAGCAACCGCACAGTAAGGGTTCCCAAAAAAGATTCGAACGTAGCTTTTTCGCTGTAGGCGCGTACCTTCCGCCAGTTGTTGGCTCTCAACTCATCGATTACGGCAAGGGCCGCCTCCTCAGCCAGGACCCCTTCCCCGAACCGGCGGATTGCCATATTGTTAATGGTCTTCCAGTGCGCCAGGGTTTTTTTGTTCCAATCGGTCACTGTAACTCCCCATCCTCCAAAATGAATTTTGCTGCTTTAATGCCTTAGAAAGGCATTTTATTGTCTTTTAGCAAGAAAATAATTTCGTGTATTGGGGGGGAGGGTGAATTCCTTTCTCAATATTTTTCTCTTTTTTATCGACACATTTTTCTTGAGTGTCCGTCATACCCCGCATAAACGGACATTGTTCCATACAGAAAAATCGTCAAAAGGAGAAATCATGTACATTCGAACCAGAAATTACTATTCAACAATTCTGCTCAGTACCATCTTGCTCCATGGTTGCTCAGGCTCCCCATTACCTGAGACAAAAGGACAAAACCAGCCCGCGATCAGCGCTCCTGCACCCGCTGGATCAACTCAAACCGCCGAGGAGGTCGTTTCTGCACTGCCACCGATTACCCCTGCTGAACCCAACCATCTAAGGCAATCGATGGGAATAGAGCAGAGGGCAACGATGTCCAGGAAAGAATCGAAAGCAACAGAGGGAACACCCGTCTATGCCAAGGTTTATGGCAATATGGTTGAGGATAGACAGATATCACCACTCTCTCCGCGATTCAATCGGGAATCCTATGATGCACTCACTGAAACCGCCTTCATTGCCACGGCAAACGACCCACTTTCCACTTTTTCCATCGATGTGGATACGGCATCATACGCCAATGTCCGCCGCTGGCTGACCGGCGGTAACCTTCCACCGGTAGGGGCTGTTCGCATCGAAGAATTGATTAATTATTTCTCCTACCAATATCCAGAACCAGAAGACGGACCTATTGGAATCACGGCCGAACTCGGCCCCTGTCCATGGCAGCCTGAAAATAAACTTGTGCGGATAGGTGTCAAGGCAGAGGATCTTGACCCGGAAAACATCCCTGCTTCCAACCTGGTTTTTCTCATTGATGTATCAGGCTCCATGAACCAGCCGAACAAACTGCCACTGCTCCAGCAATCAATGCTTCTGCTCACCGACCAGCTGACAGGGGAAGATACGGTATCCATTGTCGCCTATGCCGGTTCCGACATGGTAATCCTGCCACCAACAGCCGGTCACAACAAAAAGAAAATCAGAGCAGCTATCACCACTCTGTCACCTGGAGGGGCAACCCATGCATCAAGCGGCATCGTGACCGCCTACAGTCTCGCACGACAAAGTTTTAAAAAAAATGGCAACAACCGAATAATTCTGGCCTCGGACGGCGATTTCAACGTTGGAGTCACCAGTCGAGGTGAACTTGAACGGCTGGTTGTAAGAGAACGTGAATCAGGAATTTTTCTTACCGTCCTTGGGTTTGGTATGGGCAATTATCACGATGACACCATGGAAATTCTGGCTGATAAGGGGAACGGCAACTACAGTTATATCGACACTCTGCTTGAAGCCAAAAAGGTGCTCATCAAAGAAAGAGTTGCCAACTTATTTACTCTGGCCAGAGACGTCAAACTGCAAATTGAGTTCAATCCAGCACATGTCGGCGGATATCGGCTCATCGGCTATGAAAACAGAGCACTTGTCGATGAAGATTTCAATAACGATACAAAGGATGCCGGTGAAATCGGGGCAGGACATACGGTGACAGCTCTATACGAACTTCTCCCTGCCGGATCGAAGAGTGTTCCAAAGGTAGATCCTCTGAAATACCAGCACACTGTCCAACTCAACAACACTTCAGAAGAAATATTAAGTGTGAAATTGCGATACAAACCACTTGATTCTGATGAATCAAGCATTCTGACCAAGGCAGTCACCGATTACAGCGACAGACTTGAAGCAACGAGTGATGACTTTCGCTTCGCTGCAACAGTCGCAGGTTTTGGCATGCTCCTTCGTCACTCCGACCATGTATCTCAATTGACCTATCCAGAGCTTATTGTAATGGCCAGGAACAGTCGAGGCACGGACAATGAAGGATATCGTGCCGAATTCATACAGCTTCTAGAGATGGCTGAGCTCACCCACGATAAACGGTGACCCCAACTTTACAATTTTGCTTATGCATACTATAATTAATACATGATAACAAAAAACCGCCGCACTCTTTTTGTTATCCTTTCTCAACAGCTTACGCTCCGAAGTAAACGAGAAAAAAAGAAAGGAGATGCTTATGACAGTAAAAATATTCATCAAACGAAAAGTCTCACCGGAAAATGTTCTTCCTCTGACCGTTCTCCTGAAAAAACTGCGCAGCCTGACGCTCAACCAGTCCGGGTACATTTACGGAGAAACCCTGAAAAGGGTCGATAGAAAGGACGAATGTATGGTAATCAGCACCTGGCGGTCACTTGAAGACTGGAATGCATGGCTGAACAACGAAGAACGGATTGCTATCCAAAGTGAGATAGATCTTCTCCTCGGAGCGGAAACTGATTACGCTGCTTACGAGGTATAATCCCACCTAAAAAGACTGTACCGCACACCTTTAGTGTGGTACAGTTAGCTGTTATTTTCCCCGCAGCTCAGATGTTGGTCAGTATTTCTGAGTATTGTCCCCAATGACAATTTATCACCGGCAAATAACCACGTTTTATCAGAAACATTTGTTTTTCCTATTTACGTTACTGTTTTGATTCGATTCCTTTCTTGGTGTAGTTTGGGATCCTTCGTTTTTTTAATATACCAATTATTCATTTAACTGTACCGAGGCAAGGACGCAATGATATTTGAAGGTGTTAAGCTTATGGTCGTTGGCATGACAACCGTCATGCTTTTTCTGCTTTTAATGATTGTTTTCATTAGCTTAGTAGCCAGGCTGACCCGGGGTGCTACAGCCCGGGAGCTTGATGCAATTGAACAGGAGAGGAGACTCCAGGCCTTAAGCAGGAAAAAAGCAAAAGAGGCGACGTCCCAGGATGCTGATGAGGACATCGCGGTTATCGCTGCAGCTGTTGCAGCATATGAGGTTGAACGTTTTGCCCAGGCATAGCTAGTGCCCGAGCTGTTGTTTTGCAGCACATCTATCGGTCAAACTTACTTGTATTCAGATTTATCAATTAAAGCGAGGAGAGGAACGGTGAGTAAAAAGGTTATTCAATTCATGGACACGTCTTTTAGAGACGGTTTTCAGTCTGTCTTTGGTGCACGGGTATTTACTGATGACTTTATGCCCGCCGTGAAGGCTTCAGTAGATGCGGGCATCACCAACATCGAAGCCGGTGGCGGTGCACGTTTTCAGAGCCTCTTCTTCTACTGCGGTGAATCAGCCTTTGATATGATGGACCGTTTCAGAACCGAAGTCGGTCCCGATGTCGCCCTGCAGACCCTGGCACGTGGTATCAATGTGGTTGCACTGAGCCAGTGTCCACGGGATATCATCGACCTGCATGCCAAAATGTTTAAAAAACATGGCATGACCACCATTCGAAACTTTGACGCCCTCAATGATGTTCGTAATCTGGAATACTCCGGTGAACGCATAGCCCACCACGGCCTCAATCATCAGATCGTGGTATCCATGATGGAGCTGCCTCCCGGCTGCTCAGGCGCGCATACCCCTGAGTTTTACATGGACCGGTTAAAGCAGATCCTGGATGCCAATATTCCTTTTCATTCAATCTGTTTTAAAGACGCTTCCGGTACCTCTAACCCCAGAAAGGTTTATGAAACTCTGAAAGCGGCCAGAAAGCTGGTTTCCGAAGATACCATACTCTGGTTCCATACCCACGACACTGCAGGACTCGGTATTTCCCAGAACATGGCGGCGGTCGAAGGTGGTGCAACCGGCATCGACCTGGCAAAATCCCCGGTCAGCGGTGGTACATGCCAGCCGGATATTCTGTCCATGATGCATGCCATGAAGGGTACCGACTATACCCTCGATCTCGACTATGAAAAGATCATCACTGCTTCCGATGCTTTTGAAGAAGCGATGAAAGACTATTTCTTCCCACCGGAAGCAAAAATGGTATCACCAAAGGTAACCCTCTCGCCAATGCCCGGTGGAGCACTCACAGCTAACACCATGATGATGCGTGATACCGGTACCCTCCATCTCTATGCAGATGTTATCAAAGAGATGTCCGAGGTCGTTGCCCGAGGCGGTTTCGGAACGTCTGTTACTCCTGTTTCCCAGTTCTACTTCCAGCAGGCCTACCTCAACGTTACCCAGGGCAAATGGAAGAAGATCAACCCGAGCTACGGAAACATGGTGCTCGGCTATTTCGGTCGCACTCCGGTACCGGCTGATCCGGAAATCGTAAAAATTGCTTCAGAGCAACTGGGAAAACCGGTTTTCACTGAAGACCCGCTCGACATCCTCGAACCCGGTATTCCAAAAGCCACCAAGATCCTTGAAGAAAACAAATTGCCGGTCAACGATGAAAACATCTTCATCATCGCCAGCTGCGAGCAGAAAGGACTTGATTTTCTCCTTGGTAAGGCCGTCACCAATGTACGAAAGATCACTGATGAGCCACCGGCCAGCAAAAAAGCTGCTGCCCAAAAAACGGCCGCTCCGACCCAGGCTGCCTCAATCGGACCACGGGATTACACCATCACTGTCAACAACCGGCCTTACAATGTTACCGTCTCAGAGGCAGGAGGAATCCAGGCCGCGCCAGCCGGAGCACCTGCTCCGGCCGCCGCTCCGGCCGTCGAAGGAACCGATGTGGAAGCTCCGACCCCAGGAAACATTGTTAAAATCCTCGTTGATGTCGGCAGCAGCGTCACTGTGGATCAGCCTCTTGTGGTAATGGAAGCCATGAAAATGGAATCTGAGGTAAAGTCTCCTTGTGCCGGTAAGGTTCTTGCGATTCATGTTTCCTCCGGTGATACTGTCCAGGCCTCTGACCTGCTCTTTACCATTGGTTGATAGAATGTGTCTCTTCGGTTCCCGGATTTCGGTCCGGGAGCAGTTTCTTTTTGTTCTTACCGGGATAGTATTATGAGAATCAGAATTTTCATGCCTCTTTTGCTGGGGCTGCTGTTGTCCTGGACCTCCTCTGCCTTTGCAGAAGACGGTACTATTTCAATAGTCGCGCCGGCTGATGCAAAAGTCAAACGGGTTCTTGTACAACCCAATGATTTTGTTTATAGCGGCGACGAGATAGCGACCCTGAAAAAAGAGGACGGCACCGTTGTCGTCCTGAGAGCGGGTTCGTCAGGTAAAATCAGTACCCTTACTATTGCAGCATATCAAACAATCAAGAAAGACGACATAATCGGGACTCTGGAATTTTCCCAGATAGTCGCCGACCAGCCGACGACCGGCATGAGTAAAACGTTGCCGCCGATATCTCAGCTTCTCGGCAATCTTTTTAAAACTACCGGAGTCTACGGCATCATTGATGGACAACTCACCAAAGACTGGACTGTCGGAATTGGCCGGGTTTTAATGATTACAGTTGGCCTGCTTCTTCTTTTTCTGGGTATCTTTAAAAAATTCGAACCACTCCTGCTCGTCCCGATCGGATATGGAGCAATCCTTTCCAACATCCCACTGGCCGGAATTGCCGAACCGGGAGGTATATTAACCTATATCTATGACGTGGGAATCACCACCGGTATCTTTCCGTTGCTGATATTCATGGGTGTCGGGGCACTGACCGATTTTGGTCCGATGATTGCCAATCCAAAAACTATTCTGCTTGGTGGAGCTGCTCAGTTTGGAATTTTTACTACCTTACTTGGCGCCCTGTTCCTCTCCGATTTTGTGCCTGGCATTAACTTTTCACTTCGCGATGCAGCCTCTATCGGTATTATAGGTGGTGCGGACGGTCCGACTGCCATTTTTCTCTCCAGTCAGCTGTCTCCTCGACTTCTTGGATCAATTGCCATTGCTGCCTATTCCTATATGGCCCTTGTTCCCCTGATTCAACCACCGATCATGAGGTGGCTGACCACGGAAGAGGAGAGGAAAATCAAAATGGTGCAAATGCGGCATGTGTCGAAACTGGAAAAAATCATCCTGCCGTTACTGGTCCTTGGTATCTGCGGAACCCTTCTGCCTTCAGCTGCGCCTCTTATCGGCATGTTTATGCTCGGCAACCTTGCCAAGGAGTGCGGTGTTGTCGACAGGCTGTCTGATACCATCAAAAACTCTCTGATGTACACAGTTATTATCTTTCTCGGCTTAGGCGTCGGTTCCAAGCTGTCAGCCGACAAGTTTCTTAATGTCGAGACACTTGGCATCCTGGCCTTAGGTATGGTCGCCTTTGCCATCGGTACCGCCTCTGGGCTGTTGCTTGCAAAACTGATGAACAAGTTGAGCAAGACGCCTATTAATCCCCTTATTGGTGCCGCGGGAGTTTCAGCTGTCCCTATGGCTGCCCGCGTTGTGAACAAGGTGGGACTGGAAGCCAATCCACAAAACCATCTGATCATGCACGCCATGGGCGCCAACGTTTCAGGTGTTATCGGCTCTGCCGTAGCAGCTGGTGTACTTCTGGCTCTGCTGTAGCAACGAGAAGAAAAGTTTTTGCTCCAGCAGCAAAGGGGCTATCCACTGATTGTGGATAGCCCCTTTGTTGCTTTGTTGCTTTGTCGGCAAAGTGTTCTACCGTATCCGATTCACCCGAGGCATCCCTCTGTTTACCGTTCTCTCATATTGTATTGCCGGATACCCAAAGCCCATGACATAGCCGATTTGGTGGTCATCCGGGATCCCCAGTCTCTTTTTAAGAGATGGCACGAGCTCGGTTATGGCAAGGGTCGCAAGGCCATTCCAGATAGTTCCCACTCCCTGGCTCCTGGCATACAGTTCAAAGGTCGTTAATGCGATAATACTGTCATGCAAAGGAGATGCGCTTTCTTTAAGGGCGGAAACAATCAAAAGGTGCGGGGCGCCTCGGAAAAGGATATCGGTGCCGGATGTCTTCCATGCATCCATGATATCAACAAACATCTCCATTCCCTCAGGCAGATTGCCATCCTTTACCAGTTCTTCCAAACCGGCAAAGGCCTCTTCCCGCAGGTCATATACCGTCCCTTTGTCATCAACCAGAGTATACAGCAGTTCCCGGTCGTTATGTCCGCTCGGTGCATGACCGGTAACTTCCAGTAGTTTTTCGATAATCGAAGAATCGACATTTTCATCCCGGTAATTTCTCATCGATCGCCGACCCTTGATAAGCATTTCCACCTGTTCCGGTTTCGGCATTTTATCTGATGGCAACTGGGCCCCCTCATGGGGACTATAGCCAAGAATGGATACAGAGCCTTCACTGCAGATAGCGACACAATGCATACACCTGATACAAAATTGTTCCAGTTCCCCTGCAATGTTCGGAATACCGGTTTCCATCCCGATAATCATGGCCGGGCAATCAGTGGAGCATTGTCCGCAACCGATACAGGTTTCTACATCAATGGTAAAGTTGAGCATACGATTCCTTTGTTAATTTGTAACCGTTCTGCAGCACCCCATCCGGAGTCTGCGCTTACCTGCACGGGATCAGATCGCCGCGCATAGACCTACTATAGCCCGTCGACCTGCTTGCGCACATCTGGAGCCCTGCTAACCGATTACAACATCCGGTTTATGCTGTTTTTTTAGGGGTTCAGGTGAACGGTTACGTTGATTTTATCCTACGGTTTTAGTAACAATTTCATTGTCAAAATAATTCACCGACATTCCTGCATCGACAACTATGGTCTGGCAGTTAATTCCGGACCCCCTGTCCGACAGCAGAAATGCAGCGGTATCAGCTGCTTCCCTGGTAGCGAGGGCTTTTTTCCTGAGAATCGCTTTCTCGGCAAAAAGATAGCTGTCGATATATCCTGGTATTCCCGCAGAGGCGGAGGTTTTCAGGAGACCAGGTGCTACAGCATTGAATCGAACCCCCGAGAACTCTGAAAAACTTTTAGCCAGAAAACAGAGTGACGAGTCAAGAGCGGCCTTGATCGGTGCCATATACCCGTAGTTTTCCGCTGCCATTCGAGTAGTGGAAATGGTTATAGTCACCACCGAGCCGTTGTCCGCCAAAAGCTCTTTGAAATGGTTGGCGATACTTATAAATGAGAAACAGGAGACATTCACCGCCTGAAGGAAATCATCTTTTCTTGTTTCATGAAAAGGCTTCATCCCCTCAGAATAATTGGCAAAGGCGATTGAATGAACAATACCGTCTATTCTGCCGCCATTCACTGCACCTATCACTTCGCTTATCTCATCCCGTACCCTGATTATATTCCTCTCATCTTCCACATCGCAGATAAAGACCGATGAATCCGGGAAAAGTTTTCGGGCATTTTTTGCCCGTTCATCCGATCTGACAACATGGATTACTTCGGCTCCCTCTTCCACCAGGGTCCGGGCAATAGCGCAGGCGACTGATTTTTTGTTCGCCAGACCAAAGATTACATATCTCTTGTTCTCAACTCCAAGAAAACTCATAAGGCAGTATCTCTATCATAGATGAAATTGTCATTAAGCGGTTTCCGGTGTCATCTTCTATTAACGCATTTGACATCTGTCGTTCATTTTTGCTTTCAATTGCTATCCACCAACACCAGATGCGAGACCGACAGCAAACAACAGGCTGTATACGAGAGACAACCTGGCGGTACCGGCAAGCAATTCATTGAGCGCGGATCCTTTTGTAGGTTCCATCTGCCTTGCCAGCAGCCAGGCCATCGGTAGAGTGAGCAGCGGCAAAAGAATAATAACTCCCGCAACACCCGTCAACAGCATGGCTGGAGGAATACAATAACTCATGAGCAGGAGCAGTTTATATCCCATTATAGTCTTTGTTCGGCCAACAATTACAGCGAGGGTATTTTTACCGGCCTTTCGATCGGTATCGATATCTCGACAATTATTGACCACCATGATGGCAGTAATAAGAAGCCCGGGGGGAACCGCAGCCAAAAGTGCAACACCGGTTATCTGCCCGGCCTGGATATAATACGTTCCACCAACCGCCACCAGACCAAAAAATATAAAAACAAACAGCTCACCAAGTCCATTGGAGGCAAGAGGGTAAGGCCCTCCACTATAGGCGAGCGCAGCCACCACCGAGGCTGCACCGATAATGACTATCGGCATCCCCCCAATGAGAGCAAGACAGCAAAAGACCAGTGCGGCAAGAAAAAGACAGAGAATCATCCCACGTTTTACGGCGTCCGCCGGAATCAGGCCACTCTGGGTCACCCTGACAGGGCCCAATCGCTCTTTGGAATCGATGTTATGTAGACAATCGAAATAATCGTTGGCAAGGTTAACCCCTATCTGCAACAGGACGGCACCGAGGAGGCAACAGAACGCAGCAAGAAAGCTGAACATCTCATCAGCAAAGGCAACTGCAGAACCAACCGCCACCGGCCCCACAGCCGCAGGCAGCGTTTTGGGCCGAATAGCCATCAGCCAGAGTTTTATTTTTGGGGGGGCATTCTCTTGCATTATTTACGAATTTTTTTGTACATCACTCGACAAACATATGTTTACTCACCTTAATTTCAATGGAGTAGATAGCAAAATAGAGCAACACCCCCAACAGTCCCATTCCCATGATACCGGTATACATTTCCGGATAGAGCAGAACCTGGTACGTTTCAATCACAATATAGTAGCCAAGACCATAGCTGGTCAGAGACTGTTCGGCAATAAAAAGTACCGCTACCGCTGTTCCAACCGATACCCGCAAAGCAGTGAGCACCGCCGGCAAAGATGCCGGCAAATAGACATATCGAAATAATGCCCTTCGACCTGCCCCCAGCGATTTTACCGATAAAATGAGTTCTTTTTTCAGGCCGGATGCCTCATCGCGCACCACCACCAGAATCTGAAAGAAAATTATAATCGCAATAAGAGTCACTTTAGAGAAATCGCTGATGCCCATCAGCACATAGATTACCGGTAAAAATATAATCTTTGGAATTGGGTAGATAATAGCAATGAGCGGACTGATTATCCGGTCTAACCTGGGCATCTGCCCAAGAGCCAATCCGAGCGGTGCGGCAAAGAGGGTCGCCAGGAAAACTGCGGACAGAACCCGAGCGGCGGATGCCAGAAAATGCAAGCCCAACTCACCGGTTACATTCTGAATAAAAAGAGGAACAACCTCAATCGGAGAAGGAAGAATTGGGCGGCTGACGGCAAGGGCTGCCAATTGCCAGAGGCAGAAAAACATGAGAACCCCGATAAGGGTACTGAGAAAGGTCGCTTTTTTCTTCATTATCCTCAGCCGGACTCCCTAGTCGACTCTGTTGTGTGGAACCGCAAGGAGACTGCGTAATTCGACACACCTTTTGATGAACTCAGGGTCCGTTCGCTTATCGATCTCTCCTGACAAAGGATTGTCAATGACTTTTGGCACCCGGTTGCAACTGTTGCCAAGAACCAGAATCTTTTCTCCGAGCATCACGGCCTCTTCTATATCATGAGTCACGATCAGCGATGTCAAACCAGACTCCTGATGGAAACTGTTCATCACCTTTTGCAACTCCTCCCTGATCGGGGCATCCAGGGCCGAGAAGGGCTCATCCATCAAGAGAAAATCCGGTTCGAGAACCAGAGTTCTGGCAATAGCAGCCCTCTGCCGCTGACCTCTCGACAGTTGAGCGGGGTACATATCCCTCAGCTGTTCTATTCCCAGCCACCTCAACCAGTATTCGACGCGACTCTCGTCTCTCTCATCATCGATCTGTACACCGACGGGGCTGTGTTTCCCGTCCGGACCATAGAATTTTCTTATCTTTAGTCCCAGTCGCGTGTTCTCCAGAATTGTCGCCCAGGGCAACAGGCCATGATCCTGGATCACAAGTCCGGTAGAAGGCCTGGCACGGGTAATTTTTTCTCCGTTGATGCGGATTTCCCCACCACTTGCCTTATTTAAACCAGCGATAAGATAGAGCAGTGTCGTCTTTCCACAGCCCGAAGGGCCTATAACGGTCCAGGCCTCACCTTGTCTGATGGTAAAGGTGAAATCTTCAAAGAGAAAAGTGCCGCCGCCATAACCGAACCTGAGGTTTTGAACCTCAATCATGTCAGGACACGCCTCATTTTGCAAGAAAATCGAAGGTTACACAATCTTCATAGGCCAACGGTGTGGTCAGAAGATTTTTCTCAAGCATCCAGACCATTACATCGTCCCACTGCGCTTTTGTCGGCAGTGTTTTTCTTGGCATCCGGGGAATACTAAAATCATTTTGAATGTTTTTCGGGACCCGTATTTTTTTCAGCATCAGTCCCTGAAAAGAGGCAGGATCACTATTGAGGTCAGCAACCGCTCTGTCCCAGGCTAACATAAACTTTGTCACTGCATTTTTCTTATGTAGAAGGGCATCATTTGTGAAAGTGATCACACTGGCACTGAGATTGTCGATCACGGTATCACTTACTATTTCCACAGCCCCGCTCTTTATTGCACTTGCCCCAAGGGGATCAGGCAGGGTCACCGCCATGAGCTGGCCCGAAAGCAGCAGCTGAAGCCTTTCAGGCAGTACAGGAACCGATTGGTATTTGATGGACTCCGGCGGTACCTCACCTGCTTCAAGCAGTCGGGTCGTTATATATTCAATGATCGTATTCCTGGAAATACCGATTGGAATACCCGCAAGGTCGGCAACCGTTTTGAAATTGCTGCCGGGTGCTGCCAGGAGCCTGAAAAGCGGTGAATCGCCTATCGGCGAACGGGCAACGGAGACGATCTTCACCCGGTTCTGTGCCCTGTTGAAATTGGCCGCTCCGGATATTTCATTGATCATGCCGTCAATTCTCCCGGCCTGCATCAACTGATCACGCTCCACTGCGCTGCCGACGGACAGGGATTCTACCGAGATGCCAAGCTCGTTAAAATACCCTTTCTCCTCAGCAACATATACCGGCAATACATCAGGTATCGGCAACAGGGCCATCCGAAGGGTCGTTTTTTCATCAGCACCAAACGATACCGCCGCCATCACCATACACAACAACTGGACAACGAGTATAAAAAATGACAGTTTTCTTTTCATGTGAACTGTTCCCACTTATTTTTTTGCTCCCGCGGCGAGGGGAACAGTGCTCTATGTATTTAATTGTCGACAGATCGTTTCACCATGGTATTTCCATTCTGATTGCGTTATATGGTCAAAAGAGACCGATATCCCCCATTCATAATGGTAAACAGAACAATCTTGCAACCAAAAACATGCAAAAATATATTATAGGCATCGATACCGGCGGAACATATACCGACGCGGTACTGCTTGATACTGAATCCGGAAAAATTATTACCACGGCAAAAAAACCGACCAGTCATCATAAGCTCTCCAATGGTACCGGAGAGGCGCTTGACACCCTTTTCACCAAAAGCGCTGTGGCACCCGAACATATCAGCGCGGTTGTTGTTTCGTCGACCCTTGCCACCAACAGTGTTGTTGAGAGCAAAGGAGCACGGGTTGCCGTTATAGTCATTGGCTATGTAAAACACTTCAAGCTGCCGGTCAAGGCGGTTGTCTTCGTCAAAGGCGGACACACTATTCAAGGCAACGAGGAAGAGCCACTTGATGTCGATTACCTGGTACAGCTTGTAAATGGTTTAAAAGCTGAGGTTGATGCATATGGGGTCTGTTCGGCAATGTCCATGAAAAACCCCACCCATGAGCTGGTTGCCGAAAAAGCCATCAGTATGCTCGATCCCAAACCGGTTTTCTGTTCACATCGGATCAGCGACCTGGTGGGAATGCAGGAAAGGGCCTCGACAGCAGGACTCCACGCCAAACTGATGCCGGTTATGCAGGAATTTGTCGATGGCGTCAAGGAGGCAATGGTTGCAAATAAACTTGATTCCCGTTTGCTGGTCGTCGCCGGCAACGGCCAGGCGATGGAGGCCGATAAAATTGTCAAAGAGGCCGGATTGACTGTTGCCAGCGGTCCGGCCTGTACTGCCCATTTCGGGGCTTCCAGAAGTGAGGGGGATTCTCTGGTAATCGATGTTGGGGGAACGACCACCGACATCGCCATGGTTGAAAACGGTCGTCCCTTGCTGGCTAAAGACGGATGTCAAATTGGTCGCTGGAAAACTCATGTCGAAGCAATCGATATGCACACCGGTGGAATCGGTGGTGACAGTCATGTACACGTTGACGGGAAAGGTCGGCTGACCATCGGTCCCGCACGGGTCACCCCGCTGTCCATGGCAACGAAAATAGTACCTGTTGCCGAGTGGCTGGGTTCCCAAAACTGTTCAAAGCTGATAGTCCTCCGTCCCGAGTCAGTCGACGATGTACCAGATAACGAATTGACCAGGCTCCTGCTTGAAGCTGGTCAACTGACACCCGCCACAATTCGCGCACGCACCGGACTTGGTGGCATTCCACTGGCCGTACAACTCGAACAACTGGCCCGCAAACAGCAGATTTACGAATGCGGCTTCACCCCGACAGACGCCCTTCATGTTCTTGGAAAAATAGATATCGGCAAAAGAGAGATGGCCCTCGCCGGAGCGGCACTGCTCGGCAAAGCCGTGGGCATGAGCGGTGAGGCTTTTTCCCGGCTGGTTGTACGAAAGACCGAAGACCATATAGAAAATCTGATCATTGACTATGTTGTACAGCGCTATTGGAAAAAATCACTCAACGACGTCATTTCCTCCAGGAAAGACCATCCGGCACTGGGGATTGATTTCTCCATTAAACTTCCTCTTATCGGTATCGGTGCTGCGGCACGCTATTTTCTTCCCAACGTAGCCAAGAATCTCAAAACCACAGTCGTTTTTCCGGAACACTGTGAGGTCGGAAATGGCATTGGGGCTGCAATAATAGGTATGTCTGCACATCTTTCATGAGCAGCGTACCAGGGTCGATGACGAGCCAAAGATATGAAAATCCTGAGCGTATCAGATACTGTCAGCAAAAACCTGCTTGAGTCGGTCGGTGGTGGTCCCGCCATCACTGATATAGAGCTGATTCTTGCCTGCGGAGACCTTCCCCCGGAATATCTTTCCGCTTTAAAAAACCGTTATGACACACCGCTGTTCTACGTTCTTGGAAACCATGACCTCCGTTATGCCGAATCCCCCCCCCTGGGGTGCGTCCATATCGACCGACAGATTGTCAACCTTGGTGCTCTCAGAATAACCGGTTTTTCCGGTTCAAGATGGTATAATGGCAGTGTTAACCAGTATACCGAAAAGCAGATGGCCAGCTTTATCCGGAAAATGCGTTTTGCCCTCTGGCGAAGCAAGGGAATCGATCTGGTCATCACCCATGCCCCACCACGATTTATTCATGATGCGGAAGACCCTTGCCACAGAGGTTTCCGGGTCTACTTGGATTTCATCGAAAAATACCGTCCCCTTTATTTTATTCACGGTCATATTCACGCCCTTTTTGAAAACGATTCGGAAAGGATAACCAGGGTCAAATCAACCACGGTACTAAACAGCTATGGCTTCCATGTTCTCGAAGTATAATCCTTTTGCTGCACTGAAAAAGGTTATTTCCGGTCAGGATCTTTCCGCTGAAGATGATAACCCGAGTAATTTCAACATCCGTCAGGAAAAAGAAGAAGCCTACGAAGCCGTTGAGCGGGGAACCCTCATGGTTCAACTCGATAAAATTGTCGGCAGCGTCGGGAGGTACCACGACTTCGACAACCAGTTCAAGACCCATTCCCACAATGTCGATGAACGGTTGAAGGGCATTATGGATGCTATGCGGGAAGGCAAGAATATGCCACCCATTGCCCTCTACCAGATTAAAGAGGATTTTTTCATTCTCGACGGTCACCATCGATTCCGAGCGGCGGTTGAACTGGGCTGGTCTCAGATCAGGTCACGGATCGTCGAACTCCTTCCGTCCAGGGATACACTGGAAAACAGGTTGTATATCGAAAAAATACATTTTCGCGATAAGGCCGGCCTGACTGACAGTATTGACCTGACAGAACCGGGCCAACTGCCGCACCTGGAGTGGCAGGTCAGGGAACACCGAAAGTTTCTGGCGAAGCAGAAAAAACAGGAAATTTCATTCAAACAGGCCGCTGCGGACTGGTACAGAACTATCTATCACCCCCTGGCAACACTGATTAGCAACAGCCAACTGGTCAACTCCTTTCCCGGGCGCACAGTTGACGATCTTTACCTGTATATTTCGATTCATCAATGGGAAATAGGCAGCAAAAGAACATACGGTATCGGCGTCGACAAACTCATTCCCACAGACATGGAGGCCTTCCGGCAAAAGATGGCAGAACATAAAGAGCAGGAATATCCAGAGATGAAGCGGGAAATTACGGTCTTTATCCTTCTCAATGTTGATGGTAAACTCGAACAGCAGATCTTCGATAAGCTATTGGCCCTGGATGAGGTTCGCGAGGTGCATACCGTCCACGGCTCCATCGATATGATCGCAAAGATCACCCTGATGCGCGATTTGCTCTCCTCCGACGCAGAGATCCTCTCCCAGTTCATCCAATATACAATCAGGCAATGGAAAGGGGTGGTATCAACCCAGACACTCATTCCAGGCATGTCGAGAATAAAGGATCAGGATCGGTGTCACCTCTTGTGATCTGTGTGATACTCATCACAAGGGGTACACACCAAGACCTCACACTATCCCCAGAACCTGTCTGCCCTGGGTCGGTTCGCTGAACAGAGAGAGACTTTTAGCACCCCTCTCTCCATTTTTTAAATCTTCGCTCTCTTCCCAACCAGACCACACTCAAAAACAATTTTTTCTTAAAATGATTACAGCCAATATTGGTAGTACCAATATTGTATTTCATTAAAAATTACAGTTAAATGTCCTTAGCACAGACCTGCCACCGCCTTCTATTTTGTTGTTTTGGTGTATTTTTAAACGGCTAATAATTATTGACAATCCACTGTTCATTAGAATATTGTTACCAGCCGAAAAGGTAGATAGGTTGGACCATTAATCCTGTTGCTTGCAATTGACACAGCAGTATCCCTTACTGGCCATTTTAAAGTCCCTTATTTTTACCCGAAAAAGAAACTTTGGTAAGGGTTTACCCATAACCAGATATGAAATGACAGCAGTAAGAACTGCTCTTATGTACCAACATCCACGTGTAAAGAGGTAATAATGTCAACATCCATTCAAGCACTCCTCGCGGCGACTCCAATCATCATCGCCGCCATTCTTCTCATCGGCCTTCGCTGGTCGGCCCGGCGGGCAATGCCGGTCGTGTATCTTACGGCAGCTGCCATTGCTCTGTTTTTCTGGGACATGAGTTTTAACCGTATTCTTGCCTCATCCCTGCAGGGAATCATTGTCACAGTCTCCGTTCTCTGGATTATATTTGGGGCAATCATGCTGCTGAACACTCTGCAGAACTCAGGGGCCATATCAACAATTCGAGCCGGTTTCACGGACATCAGCCCCGACCGCCGGGTCCAGGTTCTGATCATTGCCTGGCTCTTCGGCTGTTTTATCGAAGGAGCGTCCGGCTTCGGGACCCCTGCGGCGATTGCCGCGCCTTTGCTTGTCGCCATTGGTTTTCCGGCACTTGCCGCCGTTATGGTTGGCATGATGATCCAATCCACACCGGTTTCTTTTGGCGCAGTGGGGACTCCCATCCTCATTGGTGTCACCAATGGTCTCGATAAGAGTGCACTCAGTGCAGAGCTGCTGGCCAACGGATCAAACTGGGATTATTTCATCCGGCTTATCACATCTGAGGTGGCTCTCGGACATGCGATTGTCGGCACCCTGATACCGCTCTTGATGGTTACCATGCTGACCAGATTTTTCGGCAAAAACAAGCGGTGGTCGGAAGCAGTGCCAATGATCCCTTTTGCACTTTTCGCCGGTCTCTCTTTCACTGTCCCTTACGCCCTGACCGGTATCTTTCTCGGACCCGAATTCCCATCAATAGTTGGCGCGCTGACAGGTTTGGCAATTGTCGTCCCGGCTGCAAAAAAGGGTTTTCTTCTGCCAAAGACTGCCTGGGATTTCTCTCCCAGGGAAGAATGGCCAAGCGGATGGCTTGGTTTGATCGCCCCCAAACCACCAAAGGCAGATGAAAAGAAAATCTCTCTCACACTAGCCTGGATCCCATACATTCTTGTTGCAGTGATACTGGTTGTCAGCCGTGTTTCCGGTACATTCATGACCTTTCTGAAGAGTGTATCCTTTGGCTTTAAAGATATTCTGGGTGAGGCCGGTATCAGCGCTTCTGTACAGCCGCTTTATCTGCCCGGCGGCATCCTTCTTTTCGTCTGCCTGCTGACACTTTTTCTTCATAGAATGAAACCCTCACAACTTATTTCAGCCGCAGGCGACGCCGGTAAAACACTGGTTGGTGCCGGATTTGTCCTGGTTTTTACCATTCCTATGGTACGAATTCTGATCAACTCCGGGGTCAATGGTGCTGATCTTGCCTCAATGCCGGTTGCAATGGCAAGTTTTGCCGCTGACACTTTTGGCTCCATGTATCCCCTGTTCGCCCCTACCGTCGGAGCGCTGGGCGCTTTTATCGCTGGCTCCAATACCGTCAGCAACATGATGCTCAGTCAATTCCAATTTGAAGTGGCCGGCGTTCTCAGTGTCTCAGGGGCATTACTCGTTGCATTGCAGGCAATCGGTGCGGCAGCAGGCAATATGATCGCTATTCATAATGTCGTTGCAGCATCAGCAACGGTTGGACTTCTTGGCCAGGAAGGGAAGACTCTTCGCATGACTATCCTCCCCACCTTCTACTATGTAATCGCTGCAGGGATTCTTGGTCTGATTGCGATCTACACACTCGGTATTGGTGACCCTCTTTTGAAATAACGTCCGGGTTTATAATTTGGAAAGACCGTCTTCGTCTGATTATCACCTCAGACAATGAGAGCGGATAATATGGAAAAGCCCGAAGTAGTCATCTACTCCGGGCTTTTTTTTATACGATGAAATTGGATTGTAAGCGGAGGTTGTAATTACTGACTCCCCCCGCAGGGGGCTACTGAAAAGAGTGACAGGTATTCAGGAGTAAGGGACTAAAATGGGCTGACACCCGCAACCCAAGGGCTATGATCCCCTCCCACAACAGAGGGGATAAGTTCCTTTACCAAAACATTTTCTAAGTAACTAATATTGTTTCGGTTTATTCCGATGTTTAAAGGTGAATCGATGATAGGTTTTGGTTGCCGCCTTCTGTGCCAGGCTACGGAGTCCGGCTATCGGATTTTTTATTCGCATTGTCGAACGGTTACGGATTACCTTTCCCATAGTCGCTGTGGATATTTCCTTACTCCTTTTATTGATTGTAGCGCTGATGATGGCAAAGAGATTCTGCTCTTCCAGAACCCTGCGCCGTGCCTCAATGATATACGGCAAACGGTCTCCATATTCGTCGTTGGCAAGATGCGATCTTATAATATCTCTTGCGCGCTCATAATCGTTGATATCAATCGGAATAAAACTTTCCTTGGGAAAGTATTCCGCGGCATTTGGCGCTCCGTGATAAAATGGCAGGGTATAACCAAGAAAGGCATCCGGCAGTTTTTCTGTCAGGTGGTGGTCATAGACATGGTTCTCCACTGCGATATGATACTTGTATGGATCAAGGGCCTCCGCCTTGTCATTCATGGGTTTGACTCCATGACCAAAAATATCCAGCTCCGGCAGATCTTCTTTCAGTCGCCAGGTAAAATTTACTCGAGTTGAATGCAGGGTAATGTTTCCGGTCCTCTGCGAGCAGACGGTGGATATTTTCCGGGTCTTTTCGGGAGGTGGGGTAGCTGCTAATTGATCCCAACCAATGAGTTCCCCGTCTTTAAAAGGCAAACCATAATACCAGATCAGTCCGGGATGATGGAAAATCACATAGGGATGTTTCATCGCCCATGGTTCCTGGAACGTCAGGATACAGCCAAACTGACGCAGATAGTCGGTACCGAATACGGTAATAGTCGACGGTTCTCCGGTGACCAGCAACGTCTGCTCCCGCGGACAGTGAAGCTTTTCTTCGGTAAAAAAATTGTTCCCTCTGGGAAGATCCTGATACACAACCAGCCAGTCATAGTCTTTACAGTCAAGATCAAAATCAAAGAGACAATTGCCCCAGGAGGGGAAGGAACCGGGGAACTGCCGTAGAAAACCCTCAATAGATTTACCTCTCTCAAGCCCGCGATGCATAAATTTCACCTTAAATTCATGCTCATTCCTCTCTGGTGAAATATGCCCGGTTTCTTTTAACCGATCATCAGAATTGGCAAATGAAAAATATTTCCTCGACAATGCACCCTCACACATCCGAAGAACTTGACATTCTGCGGAAAAAATATTCATTACACATCAGGAGCAGAGGAGACTTCCCCTTCTCATATAACCAGACGGTCTATCCTAGTTGAGTATGCGGTTCCCATCAATAATTTTTCTTCTCTTCTACCGGGAATAGCGACACTGGACAAAAGGCCCAAGGACCACTAAGGTGATAAGAATCATCACCTTATACATTATTTTCCTGTTTTTTTTGCAACAAATTAATCTCCTGTTTCATAATCCGGTCAGGTTACTCACAACAACATCTCTCTCTCTATGGATATCTGGATAATCTCAGCAATTCTTTTGCTTACCCTGTACCTGCTCATTACCGAGAAAATCTCCGTTGATTTGACAGCCATCGGCATCATGGTCCTGCTGGTCGTCAGCCGCATTCTGACCCCTAAAGAGGCCATCGGCGGCTTTGCCAATCCTGCGGTCATCACCGTTGGGGCGATGTTTGTCGTCTCAAAAGGAATGATGCGTACCGGGGGGGTTGAGTTCCTGGGCAGAAAGATCATCAAAAGCGCCCGTGGTAATTATAAACTCGCCCTGATAATCATTTTGCTCTCCGTTGCCATTGCCTCCGCCTTTATCAATAACACACCGGTTGTTATCCTCTTCATCCCGGTGGTCATGACCATGTGCTGCGAATTCGGTCTCAGCCCGTCGAAGTTTCTCATCCCGGTGTCGTATGCCTCAATTCTTGCCGGAACATGTACACTTATCGGTACCTCAACCAACATCATTATCAGCGATCTCAGTGTCAGTTTCGGCTATGACGGTCTGACCATGTTCGAACTGAGTACCCTCGGGGTTCCGCTTGCCATAGCTGGTATTATTTTTATCTATTTTGCCGCCCCGAAGGTGCTCCCTGCCCTGGCCAACCCCATCTGCCAGCTTCAGGACAGTGCGCATCGTCAGTATCTGGCCGAGCTGAAAATTCCTGAAAAAAGCAACTTGATCGGCAAGAGTACAGACGAGATCTTCGGGGATAAGTATCCCAGTATCAGCGTTATTGAACTGATAAAAAAATCACACATTTACCATCCAAATCGAATCAAAATGGCTATCACCGCAGAAGACGTTCTTCTGGTGAAGGGGTCACTTAATGACCTTGTAGCCATCCTGCATAATGAAACAGTTGAGCTGCCGACCTCTGAAAAAGGTCTGGTCCTTGGAGCGCAAAAAGATGCACCAATCGTTGTTGAGCTGATCATCTCACCCCACTCGACACTCCGCGGACAACAGCTCCATAGAACAAATCTCGCAAAAGATCCCGATGTAAATATTATTGCCGTTAAACGTACCAACCTGCACCTGACGGAACGGCAGATTCACGATGTGCGTCTCCAGACCGGCGACATTCTGCTCATCTGGTGTCTCGAAAGTAAACTTGACTCGATTCGTTCCGGCACGGAATATATTGTCATTGAAGATGTCTATGAAGAGCTGGTTCATGAACGGAAGGCCTGGTGGTCGATCATCAACTTCATCTGCATGGTCGGCACAGCCACTCTGGGTCTTGCCGATATCATGACCTGTGCACTGACAGCAGCATTTCTGATGATTGTTACCGGCTGTCTGCAGATGCGCGACGCCTACCGGGCTTTGCAGGGTGATGTACTGATGCTCATCGCCGGGACCATCGCTCTTGGAACAGCCATGCAGAAAACAGGTGCCAGTCAGCTCTATGCCGAAGCATTTCTCGGTTTGTTTTCCGGCTTTTCACCTCTCATAATCCTTGGTGCAATCGTGCTGCTTACCAGCATCTGCACTCAGCTGCTGAGCAACAACGCAACTGCCGTGTTGCTGTTGCCAATTGCTATTTCCACAGCACTTGGCATAGGGGTAGACCCGAAACCCTTTATCATCGGCATCTGTTTCGGTGCCAGTGCCTGTTTTGCCACTCCGGTGGGGTACCAGACCAATCTCATGGTCTATGGTCCGGGTGGATACAGTTTTATTGACTATATGAAGCTGGGTATTCCCCTCAACATTTTTGTGGTCGTGGCATCCACCCTGTTGATTCCATTGATTTGGCCTTTTTAGTACCTTATTACAGATGCAAAGATCCGAAACCTATTCGCTGAAGGTATTGCAACCGCCGATATCGCCATTTTTCAACCCCTCGCCAAACCACTGAACCCGCTGTGTCGAACTGCCATGGGTGAATGAATCGGGAACGACATAGCCTTTTGATTTTTTCTGCAGTGCATCGTCCCCGATCATACTTGCCGCATTCAGAGCTTCTTCCACATCACCGGGCTCCAGAATATTTCGCAACCTGTCAGCATTATTTGCCCAGACCCCAGCAAAACAGTCCGCCTGCAATTCTAATTTCACTGAAATTTTATTGTAGTCGGTCTCTGAAAGACTTGATCTTTTCCCCTGTACCTTGGCAGTTATTCCAAGCAGATTCTGAACATGATGGCCGACTTCGTGGGCGATGACATAGGCCTGGGCGAAATCCCCCGGAGCTTTGAGATTGTGCTTCAGTTCATTATAAAAACCTAAGTCGATATAAACCTTCCTGTCTGCCGGGCAATAAAATGGCCCGATTGCGGATTGTGCATATCCGCAAGCCGATTCGACTGCACCGGTAAAAAGAACGAGTACGGGTTTTTCATAGGTACTGCCGGATTCCCTAAATATCTTCTCCCAGGTGTCCTCCGTATCGGCAAGAACAACCGAGACAAAATCGGCAAGACGATCTTCTTCAGGGCTCGTCTGCACTGACGATTGCTGAACAGGCCCTCCTCCGTCTACCAGATTTGAATTGAGAATAACCGAGGGATCAATACCAAAATACATCCCCACCAAAACAAGGAGGATAATGCCGATTCCGCCACCTTTCATCTTCCCTCCGGTCAGGCGGACACCTCTCCTGTCGTCGACATTGCCGCTTCTTCTCCCGCTTTTCCAGCGCATTGACCTCCCCCACCATGATAGATATATGAAACGACTCTTTAAAGAAAAGTCACTGTTGATGAACTTGTAAAAAACCACATATCGGAGATGATGAGTTTTTACGACGCCATCACTGCTTAATATCAGCAATAAATGTATTAGACGATTGAATAGCAACATTCATCTGCTGGATAAGAACATCAATTTCACCTTTAAGATTGGCGAATTCGGACTTCAGAGAGCCTATCGCCTGAGCATTTAGGTTATGTTTTAAGAACAAGACGTTGTCATGAAAGATTTTCAGCACAGGTTCCATGCTTGCCTCTGCCCGATGCATACTGGCCAGCATTTCTTTATACCTCTTCCTGGTCTTGTTCAGCTTGTCCTGGCTTGAACGACGCAGTTCTTTGTTCTGATACTCCGCCAACTCCTGCTCCCATTCATCAAAAAGGTCTTCAGCTACCGATTCTACCTTCTCTATGCGGGTTGAAACATCCTCAGCCGCCTCTGTGATACTTTCATATTCGCCATTGAGTTTATCGTAAGCCTTTTTGAGATCGGTCTCTTTGAGTTTTACCACGGAATCAAACTGTTCAAGTGCAGACCTGAACTCTTCCTGGGCTTCTGCCTGAGAATCCCGTGCATCTTCAACCCGATCCACCATGATGTCGCGTTTATGGATACCGACCTTTTCCATGGCGCTGTAATATGTTTTTGAGCAACCGGTAAAAAAGAGTGCCAAAAAAGCCAGAGTAAAAATAGTAACACCTTGGTTTTTTGAGATTACTTTGGTCATTCTACAAAACCTCCCACTTAAAATTATTCAAAAACTACAAGTAAATTATCGTGCATCTACTCCATCATAATCATAAGGCACTGTTCCTGCCAAACTCTTCTTACATCATCACATGAGTGGTCCAAACGGGCAGACCATGGTATACTGACTGTCGTTCCATATGCTCTGATCTACTTTATCAAACGTAAAAATAAGACCATCAGCCATGACCGAAAAGAACCACTCCACAAAACGAAATCAAACTCCCTGTCCTGGTTGCGGAGGCTCTGGTCAGACCTCCTTTTTCGGAGGTGCCAGCAGGTTCATGCTCACCTGGGAGGACTGCCCCGACTGTTGTGGCACCGGCATTGTATTGGACGAGGCAGACACCGATCATAAAGAAATGCCTGAGCACAAGACAAAACCATGACTCCAGCTATCAATGCAGCCAAAAAGAAGAAAATTGCCTATACGATTCACCAGTACAGCCATAATCCGGCTCAGGATTCTTATGGGAAAGAGGCTGCAGAAAAGCTCGGTATAGCAGAAGAAAAAGTCTATAAGACCCTGATCGTACAGCTTGATCGGGCAGATCTGGCGGTAGCCGTCACTCCTGTATCTTCTATGCTCAGTATGAAAAAAATCGCAAAAGCAGCCGGAGCCAAAAAAGCGGTAATGGCCGATAAAGATATGGTCGAGAGAACAACCGGGTATATCCTTGGGGGAGTGAGCCCTTTAGGGCAAAAAAAGCGATTGCGGACAGTCATCGATCTTTCAGCAAAAGACTATCCCACTATCTTTGTCAGCGCTGGCCGCAGAGGACTGGAAATAGAGCTCAGTTCAACTGATCTTGCCGCGCTCACCGGGGCCACATTTGCCGAAATCGGCCAGTAAAGCAAAAAGACGAATCTTCTGCGGTTCATGTCTCATGAGCGTTTATTGATATCGATATGGATATTCTGATCTACGGAACGACAGAAATGAGCTACCTGGTGGCCTCCCGGCTTCATCAGCAGCATAACATCACCATTCTCCACGACCCCGGTGAGCTCAGTGACAAGATCAGCAACCTGGATGTACGAATCGTCGCGGGAAGCGGCGGTGACATTGCCGTACTGGAGCAGATTGAGGCCAGCAAAGCTGATCTCTTTATTGCCAGCTCCGCGCATGATGAAGCAAATATTGTCGCCTGCTGGACCATCAAAAAAATTGCGGATACCGAAACAATATGTTTCATCGGCAAAGCTTCGCTGTATAAGAATCTTTCCTCCCCAATTCACAGTCGTTATCAGAGCCGTTATGATATAGATTCGATTATCTGGCCGGAACAACTTCTTACCCAGGAAATATTTCGTATCATATCGGTACCGGAAGCGCTTGATGTAGAATACCTGGCCGGCGGAAAGGCTAAACTCTTTGAGTACCGGATAAAAGAAGGTTCCTCAATGATCGACAGATCAATTATGGACTGCAAAATTCCCAAAGATATTCTCATCCCGGGTATCACCAGAGAGGGAAAACTTTTTATCCCCGACGGTTCCACCACCATCAGACTCAATGACAAAGTGTTTTTCATTGGCCTCGGTCCGGCCCTTGATTCCCTGGCAGCTGATTTTTTCAAACACGAAAAAAAGGTGAAAAGTGTCTCAATTATCGGTGGCGGCAGCGTTGGTTATATGCTGGCGGAAAAACTCGAGCGAACCAACAAGAAAATCAAAATCATCGAGCAGAACCCCGAGCGCTGCGAATTTCTTGCTAATTCATTACAAAACACCCTGGTTCTGCAAGGTAATGGTACCGATCTCGAACTGCTTGACAGTGAGTCGATTGCAGCGGCTGACGTCTGCATCTGTACAACGGATAACGATGAAAAAAATCTTCTATGCTCTCTTTTAATCAAACAACTCGGATCGAAAAGGACCTTGACCAGAGTCGGCAACACTCAGAACTACGAATTGTTCGAGCACGTGGGTATCGACGTGGTCGTCTCTCCTACCGCATCCGCACTGACGGAGGTGCTGAACCGCATACAGATGCGGGAGGTCCATGTCCTCGCCCTCATTGAAGGCGGGAAAGGCGAGGTGTTACGACTGACCATCCCTGATACGTTCAAGGAATTGCAGCTCAAAGATCTTAAACTGTCGGCCCATGCGATTATCGGCGTGATACTCAGAGGACACAAGGTTCTCATTCCCAACGGCAAAACCTATCTCCTCCCGAAGGACCGGTTAAAAATCTTTACCATGAAGGAAGATTCCGACAAAATTAAGGAATTCTTTTTTCAATGAAACTTCCACTTATCGCCAGTGCTCTTGGCATCATTCTTCTTGCCTTCGGCTGCATCATTCTTCTCCCTGCTGCCTTGGCCGGAATTGAGAATGAATATTTCGAGGTTTTTGCCTTTGCATGTGGTTCAGTGTGTTCCTTTGCTCTCGGGGCTCTCTGCCGCTGGTATGGTCGCTCCAGTCGAAACTTTGATGTTCTGAGACGGTCGGAAGGGCTGTTGATCGTCACCCTGACCTGGATCATCACAGCGGCAATAGGGGCTTTGCCTTACTTATTTTTTGGGCTGCACCCTCTTGATGCCTACTTTGAGTCAATGTCCGGCTTTACGACGACCGGGGCGACAATTCTGAAGGATTTTTCTCTCTACCCGAAGTCGTTCTTTTTCTGGCGCAGCCTCACGCAATGGCTCGGGGGGATGGGAATCATTGTCCTGTTTGTTGCTGTTTTGCCACAACTCGGTGTTGCCGGACGACAGATTTTTTTCGCCGAGGCGCCGGGCCCCAGCGAGGAGAAGATCACCCCTCGCATTGCCCATACCGCCAAGGCACTCTGGCTGATCTACCTGCTCCTTACCTGCCTCCAGATTCTTCTCATGACCCTTGCCGGCATGCCTGTTTTCGATGCCGTCTGCAACTCTTTGACCACCATGGCTGCAGGGGGGTTTTCTCCCCACCCTGAGTCCATTATGGGCTACGGGAATCCGACAATTACCTGGATTGTCAGCCTGTTTATGCTGCTGGCCGGTACGAATTTCGCACTGCAATATAAATTTTTTATCAAAGGCAAGATTCGATCACTCTTTTCAAATGACGAATTCCGATTTTATCTTGCCGTTATAACAGTATTTAGCCTCCTTTTATGCTTTTTTCTTTATACCAGACAAGGCAGTATGTTCTCGGACAGCCTTCGGAACAGTGTGTTCCAGATCATTTCCATCTTAACCACTACCGGTTTCTCATCCGCTGATTTCGCTCTATGGGCTGTTCCGGCCCAGGCATTGCTCTTTGCCATGATGCTAATCGGCGGCTGTGCAGGGTCTGCAGGAGGAGGTATCAAAGTTGTCAGAATTCTTTTTACCGGTAAATTTCTCAAGCGCGAAATAGATCAAATCGTCCACCCAAGAGCAGTTTTACCGATCAAATTAGGCGGAGTGACTGTCCACAACGATGTTCAACGGCAGATGATCAGTTTCATGCTTTTTTATATCGTTTTGATGATTTTCTCAGCCCTTATAGTGACCATGATTGAACACGATGCGGCTGTCGGGCTTGCCGGAACAGCTGCAACTATAGGTAATGTCGGACCGGGCTTTGGTGAGATAGGGCCAATGGGTTCATTTGGCTTTTTGCATCCGGCAACCAAGATCATTTTCATTGTCGATATGCTCGTAGGCCGACTGGAACTGATTCCATTTCTAGCGATGTTTTGCCCTGATTTCTGGTCGTTTGATAAAAATTCGAGATAAGTGCGGCTTACCTGCCGGTTGAGACACAAACCGTGACATTATCACACCTGCTGCGCAACGATAGAGCCCATGATTGTTACCCAACAGGTGTGCAGAAGACTTATTCTCGGGTAATACATTCTGCAGGACATGAAGCAATCGCCTCATCGACACAATCCGCGCCAAAATCTGCCCCTTCGATGACATGAGCTTTTTCTTCTTCACTCTCAAAGGCAAAAACCTCGGGACATAACTCCACACATGCCTCGCAGCCAATACACTCCTCACGATCGATTACTACTTCACCTGCCATGATTTTATCCTCCAATTTTGGATTTTGGTTTCAATAGTCTCAACCATCCCAACAGATTCTCATATCCAGTAGTCGAACCCTGTTGTAATATAACCATTTTTAGTGCAGTTCTCCATTTTTCGTATAGAGATTTTATTCAAATGGCTTGAGTTCGTATATAATTCGCCTTGCAAGGCAAGATGGCCCGAGCTTATCAAGCCCGTCATAGTGCCGTTTTGTACGAAGAAAAACTATCAAGTCTTTTGTCAAATTCAGTTCAGAGAGAAAACAATTTTTCATTTCTTTTCTCTTCGTTGTAAAACGATGGAGACGGCATAAAAAAAGGTGCGCCCTCACGGGCACACCTTTTTTGACTCATGAAGTCAGTCTATCAGGAAAAGGTATGGCACTTGACACAATCTAGACCTTTTTCAATATGCTTTTTGTGTCCTTCACTTTTCCATGACTTGCTGCCATGACAGCTCCGGCAAAGGGTACTCTTGGCCTTAATAAATCCGGTGGGCTCCGAGGTGTGACAGCTGGAACAGGAAAGACGTTTCTGCCGATGCTTTGAATGCATGCTTTCCCAGCCCATGCTTTTCCGCTCATGACAGAGATTACATGAGCTCACGGCTGCAGGTACGTCGTGGTATCCCAATGCATCAAAAGGAACCATACCTGCACCATCAGGAGTGGATCCCGTGCCATTATGGCATTCCCCACAGGAGGGAGCTTTCTCTTTGGGGTCAACACCATGAGTGATGAGCATCTCGGCATCAGCCTCAACAATGGAGTAATTGCCGGACATGTCCTGTTCTTCCATCCCCTTTTGAACAGCCAGATCAAAATCGCCGGTCATAAACATCCACATAATTGCCGGAGGGATTATCTTGCCACTTTCGTGCAATGGCATGTTGGAAAAGTGCCGCTTGATAGGGACAATCATCGAGTTGCCGTCAAAAGGCTTTCCATTCGCTTTGGCCATGTGATATGTACCCGAGGCACCGGGGGTGATGGTTTCACCAACACTGTATACATAGGACGTCCCGTCAAACCAAACATACTCAGGCTTCACATTGGACTGCTTGACTTCCTCGCCGACAAAACCACCCTGGCCGGAGCAGAAAGCCGAATCCCAGACCGGGTTGCTCCAGTCTCTCGACATTTCAGTTGCGCCGCCCTTTGCATACTCACGAATATGACATACCTGGCAGCTGACCTGTCCCTGTGCATGTCTATTTAATGTCGAGCTTGAGTGAGGTGCATTATCATGACAGGATTGACAGGTCGGAACTGCCGCCTCGGTCAGTCGCAGATCTATGCCACGACCGGCAATTTTATGATTCAGAGCTGAATGGCAGTCGACACAGGCAAGACCGGCACCGTCTTTTGCCAGATGGACATCCTGCTCTACAGTTGCATCAGCAGAATTCAAACCAATATCACCGCGCTTTGTCCAGTCACCGCCGCCGGCTTTGGCATGACAGCGCAGACAGGAGGAATTGGTCGGCATGTGAACCTTTCTGGCGATGTTGATCATATTGGTGCCTGGAGCCATTTTATCGTAATCCGGGACAGTGATATAGTTCCCGTCCTGATCTTCCTTACCGAATATATAGGTTTTTATTTCACCGAGGACATTTGTCACGGTTACCGCACTATCAGGGTCAGAAACAAATTTTCGCTGATAATTATCATTATGGCACATCAGACAGTCGACATCCTCAGCTTCCGGAGGATGGGGCGCGTTGCCGTCGCTTCGAATGTGACAGGAAAAACAAGCTCCCTTCGAGGACATGGCATAGGTACAGAAGGTATTGATTCCGCCATTACCTTTTCCAAGGCTCTGACCGTTTGTGTTACTCAGTTCAGGAGTTGAACCGGACCACTGTATATGCAGGCTGGAAAGCATCTCCGACGCCTGTTGCTGATGACAGCCGATACAGGTCTCGGGACCTTCGTATTCAGTGATGGTGTTGTGGGCGGGAATGGGTCCGTCTTCGTAGACTATCTCTGGTGGGTCTGCTTGCGGGGAATCAACAAGAAATACTTTTGCCTTTACAATTTTTGTCCTTTCAGTTCGATCCAATTGGTCTTTAATAACACATTTGAATCTCCACTTACCAGCTTGCGCATCGTTTGGAATTTCATAATCGTAACTGGCGGTCAGACCGTCGATTTCCATACTGTCTCGGTTAACTACCCAAACTCCCCCCGGATTCCTTATTAAAATTTTTGCTAAAACTATTGGTGGATTCCAGTCTCCGCCACCAGTACACTGAAGATGTACAGTTTCGCCAAGCACCGATCTCTTTGGATTTACAGACATTTCGACATACCGATCAACAGCATAACAATTACTGCTCATCAAAACCATCAAACTTACCGCAATAACAACTCCTTTCATACTTTCCTCCGGGATTTCTTATTCGTGAAACCCGATCTAAATGGTTTCACTTGGATACAAATGACAACATCGGATCTTTAATTGAATCATTAAATGCAAATGAAGTGCCACATTGTGTGTATTAAGAATTTAAGGAAATTCCTGCGTACATTCCTGTCAACTTTTGACCTTGTATTTTGAGGAAACTGCTGGTGATATTTTCTGCTGAACAAAAAAAGGTGCACCTGAGAGGGTGCACCTTTTGGATATTGATATATGCCAAATAACTATGAAAAATTATGGCAGCTAATACATCCCAATCCCTTTTTCATATGTTTTTCATGGCCGTTGCTTGACCATGACTTATTATCATGACAACTGCTGCACAAGGCCTTCTGGGCCTTTATAAGTCCACGAGGTTCGGAGGTGTGGCAGCTGGCGCAGGATACGTTCTCACTCCTATGCTTCGAATGCATGCTCTCCCAGTCCATGCTTTTCCGTTCATGACAGAGGGTACATGAGCTCACGGCTGCAGGTACGTCGTGATATCCCAAAGCATCAAAGGGTACCATGCCTGCACCATCGGGAGTCGATCCCGAGCCGCTATGGCATTCAGCACAGGAAGGTGCCTTTTCTTTCGGTTCAACACCATGGGTAATAAGCATCTCGGCATCAGCCTCGACGATCGAATAACCGCCGGACATGCCCTGTTCCTCCATTCCCTTTTGGACCGCAATATCAAAATCGCCGGTCATAAACATCCACATGATTGCCGGAGGGATTATCTTGCCACTTTCGTGCAATGGCATGGTGGAAAAATGTCGCTTGATGGGAACAATCACCGAGTTGCCGTCAAAAGGCTTTCCATTCGCTTTGGCCATATGATAGATACCCGTCGCATCAGGAGTTATGGTTTCGCCAACATTGTACACATAGGAAGTCCCGTCGAACCATACGTATTCAGGCTTGACATTCGATTCTTTGATCTCCTCGCCGACAAAACCTCCCTGCCCCGAACAGAAAGCAGCATTCCAGACCGGGTTGCTCCAGTCTCTCGACATCTCAGTTTTGCCACCCTTGGCATACTCGCGAATATGACATACCTGGCAACTGACCTGGCCCTGTGCATGTCGGTTCAGGGTTGCGCTTGCATGAGGGGCATCATCATGACAGGATTGACATGTAGGTGCCGCCGCTTCAGTCTGGCGAAGATCGATACCACGACCGGCGATTTTATGGTTAAGGGCGGAATGACAGTCCACGCACGCAAGAGCGGCACCATCTTTGGCCAAATGGACATCAAGGTCAACTGTGGCATTGGCAGAGCTCAGACCTAAATCGCCACGCTTGGTCCAGTCACCACCACCGGCTTTAGCATGACAACGCAGACAGGATGAATTTGTCGGCATATGCACTGTTCTTGCAATATCGACCATATTGGTACCGGGATCCATTTTATCAAAATCCGGGACGGTGGTGTAGTTCCCTTCAGCGTCTTCCTTACCGAAAATATAGGTTTTGATTTCACCCAGGATATTGGTCACTGTTACTGCATTATCAGGGTCAGAAATAAATTTTCGCTGATAATTATCGTTATGACACATCAGGCAGTCGACATCCTCTGCTTCCGGGGAATGAGGGGCGTTGCCATCCGCCCTGACATGGCAGGAAAAACAGGCCCCTTTTGAAGACATGGCATAGGTACAAAAGGTATTGATTCCTTTGTTGCCTTTGCCAAGACCCCGGCCACTCGTATTGGTCAGGTCTGGAGTTGGGCCGGACCACTGCATATGCAGGCTGTCAAGCATCTCCGATGCCTCCTGTTGATGACAACCAATACAGGTTTCAGGGCCCTCATATTCAGTTATTGTGTTGTGGGCAGGAATCGGTCCTTCTTCATAAACAACACCTGACGAATCAGTTGTTTGAGAATCAACTACCACGAATACTTTTGTCTGAACCTTCCGCGTCATCTGGACTCGATCCGACTGATCTCTAAAAACACATTTAAACCTCCACCTGCCCCCTTGCTCATTTTCGGAAACTGTGTAATCGTAACTCGCAGTCATCCCGTCAATTTCCATTTTCTCCCGATTTACAACCCAGTCTCCCTCTGAATTTTTTATCATGATTCTTGCGGTCGCTATAGGTGAAGACCAATCTCCTCCTCCAGTGCATTGAAAATGTATGGTCTCACCAAGCTCTGCCCTTTGCGGATTTACTGACATTTCAATGAACCTGTCACTCGCATAGCAACTGCTGCTGATCAGGAAAGCTAGACTTATCGCAATAAAAACCCTTCGCATACTACCCTCCAGAAATTCTTGTTAGTGAAGCTCCACCATGCAACAAAAGGGAGCATTTCTTGGACGTGCATTACAATTTCGGGGTTTTTTTGCAAGAGCAGTGCCACATTGTGCCTATTTAGAATTTCACTATATTCTTTTCCTTTTTTCTATCTCATTTTACCCCCCTCAAGTAGCAAAAACATATCATCAGAAAACTACATAAGTAACCGTTAGTTTACAGAATAAATTGAATGTGATTTTTATTAATTCTTGCGAACATTCGTCTCTATTTTTCTTCAGATCGGGGATTTCAAAATAATAGAATCTACAAGATGGGTAGGGCAGTATTTGCGCACGCTGGTCTTAACTGCAGGACCATATTTTCACTTAGTCGATTGCTAAAGGAATGTGAGTACAAATCAAGATGAAAAATTGCAGAACGAACAAGAGAGGGATACGCTAAGGAAAACCTATTCTATTGTACCTAGTTCCTATTTATCTCAAGGTATAGGAAATACTCTCAATGCAGAATAACAAAAGGATCAGAAAATACAGTCTTGAACACTATGCATTGTGTACCCATACCCAAAACCTGAGTACTTATTTTATGGCCAAACCTTTGGAGTCTGATAATTTACCTTCATAGAGATAAATAAGAAAAATCGACAGATTTTTTACCGACAAATAATGGCTACGATCGGAAACAATAAGAACTGTCTCTTTGTAAATGTTTACAACGCAATCGATACAGTAACACTCACTGTCCCTTCCGGCCCAAATACATTGATAATTGTACTGCTATTTGGTTGCAATCCTTTGATGGAGGCATCCTGGATAGCCTTTTGCCACCTCTGCTTTGAATCATTCCAACGAAGTGATATTATGCCTATAGCTGGGATATCAGCCTTAAGATTCGCATCACTGCCCAGACTGGAAGTAGCAATAATAAGGAGCTTATCATCCGAGGTTCTGTAAAGTGCTTTCGTTATATTAATAGTCAGGTCATAACCGTCGCAGTCCTGATCTATACCATCATGCCACAGTTCTACGGCACCTGGATACACATCCGAACTGGTATCATCGCAGTCGACTGAAGTTCCGCAGGTAGATTGAAAAAAATAACCATCTCCATCCGCATCGGTACATTGTCCAGTTATGGATAAGGGCGTACTCACAGATCCTTCCTGGCCTGTAACAGTGATAAACGAACCACTATCCAGCTGCAAGCCCATGATAGAAGCCTCAGGGATAGCCTTCTGCCATCGTTGTTTGGACTCAATCCAGCGCAGCGATATTAAACCGATGCCCGGAATATCAGCTTTGAGTCCTGCATCACTGCCAAGACTAGAGGTGGCAATGATAAGGAGTTTGTCATCCGACATTCTGTAAAGTGCTTTTATTATAGTTATAGTCAGGTCATACCCGTCACAGTTCTGATCAATACCGTCATGGCTTAACTCAGTGGCGTCTGGATACACTTCAGGATTGGAGTCATCACAGTCAATTGGTGTTCCGCACGAGGATTCAATAAAATAACCATCTCCATCTATATCGGTACATTGAGTGAATGCCAAGGCATCTGCAACATTTACTAGTCCGTAACCATAAACATGGTCGCCGCCTGAAACTCCTAGATCAAGAGAAGACTGTGTGATGGCTGTTTCCAGATCAGTGGGGGTCAAGTCTGGATTGCTGCTTAACAGCAAAGCAATTGCCCCGCTGACATGAGGTGCCGCAAACGAGGTACCAGTTACCTCAGTGAAGTTATCCGGAAAGACCCCGCCAAAGGTGAGATCAGCAGTATTTACCAGATAACCGGGAGCAACTACACCAGGATAAATCCCTCCTGGCTCACAGGCAGAAGGTCCCTGATTGCTGAAAGACGTTATAATTCCAGCCTGATCAACAGCGCCAACAGAGAAAGCTCCTGGATTATTGGCAGGGCTGATACTGGACGATGCGCCACCTTGGTTCCCGGCAGAGAATACAACACTTATACCAAGATCACGCAAGGTTTGTATGTCAGGCTGGAATTCAGTGTTGCAAGAGTTTATCGTTTCAGGAAATCCCCAGGAATTATTGACCACATCGGGGGCATCATCAGTTGCAGGGTTTTCATCAGGATCGAGCAGCCATTGGAACCCCGCATGAATATCGCTTGACAGGGCTTCCCCATTGTCATCAAATATTTTTACCGCTATCCATTGCGCCTGGGGTGCCATACCTATGGTTGTTATCCCCAGGTTTTGACCAACCATAATACCCATCGACTGAGTGCCATGTCCGTCCGCATCATATGGGAGAATATGTTGTCCGTGGGGATCATACCAGCTATTCGTCCCACCCCGCCAATTTCCGGCAAGTTCGGTATGGTTGTAATCAACGCCACTGTCCATGGAAGCGACTACAACACCCTGCCCCTGAAAGCCCTGAGCCCATACCAGGTCAGTATCAAGCATGGTAATATTCCATGGAATTGATGAAGTTACAGCCAAAGTATCACTGACCTGGGAAACAGGTGCATCTAAACGAACTGCCATTACTTCCGGACGTTTTACTAACTTCCTTATCACAGAAGGTTTTGCTTTTATGGCCAAGCCGTTAATTATCCAAAGACTGCGCATATTCCGTCCACCACTGGTCGCCAAAAAAGACTTCAATGAAGCCTGGTTACCGGCGGCTTGATTCTTCAGTTCATTAAGTAATGTAAATCTATGGAGTTTTTTCTTTAATCTTTTGAACTGCTTTCTGTTAATTTTATCTTCAAGCTGAACAATGACGGCGATTTCTTCTTCTGGTCCGGAGGAATCAAGCACCATTTGCAGTTGAGGTGAAACTTCGCCAGCTGTCACAAATGTTACTGAAAATAAGAAGAGGAGTAAAACACCAAGAAAAATTAAGAACTGTTCTAATCTACGCATAAAAAATGATCCCTTTAATTCAACATCGGATGAGATCGTGTACCTGATAACAACCAGTACAGTAATACCTCGGTATAACGTACAATAAAATGAGAGTTTTTCTATTCTACAATGAGATCATCTATCCGGAAATCTCCAATGACAATACTGACCTTGTCACCGCCCTTCACAACACCACTGTTACCAAAAAACATCCAATATATCCTGTTCTCCTGGGGCATGTTTGAATTTCTTAAAGCACCAACTTTGGCAGTGTTTGGTACTGCCAGCGTCTTGCCGCTTTCCTTATGAACCAGATACGGTTTGGTCTGTCGATTGTGCAGTGGTGCAGCTTTTTCTTTATTAAGAACTCGGTAACGGAAATCTATCATATGCCCCTCAGCAGTCATCCGCAGGGCGGTCACCTCAATTCCCCATTTATCGCTAAGTTCCTTTTTAAAAGCTTCAGTTTTTTGTATAGGTTCTGGTTTGGTGTCAGGAGCGGCACTGCATTTACCGAGATTGCTATGGAGGAGCAGACCACACAGAAGGCAGGCCATTATCAAGTATCGATGGCATGGTCTGACACAGTTTACGGTACTTTTTGAAAAGCTCATATCGCTATCTCCTTTCCCAAATGTATGATATCGAAATAATGTTTAAATTCGGGTTGAATTCTGAAAAAAATAGCCAGCAATCAAGGAGTCGATTACTGGCTATTTTTACTGGTAAAATTTACTTGAAGCCTATTATCAACAAGTAAGTTCGGTAAATGAAACAGTTACGGTGTATCAACTGTCAGTTTCGCATTCAAACCGTTACCACGTCGATCATAAATCAGATGCTCCCCGTCTGCAGTAGGCAGCCATAAGGCTTCTATTGTTTTTCCAGCGGCAAGGTTCACTGAATACTGGGTTTTTGCAAAAGGATAGAGATTTCCATCTTCAGCCTGTAAGCTCATGTAATCACCGCTACTAATTGCCGGTATATGAAAATCGAGCCCAGCATTGAGAAAACGGATCACAGTCGGCTGAACTGTGTCACCTGCAGCTATAACAGGAGCGTCCTCCTGCCCGTTAACCAGGAAATAGCTCGGATTATAGGTCAGAGGTGTGGCTGCTGTCGGAGTGGGATCATGTAAAGCCGGGTCAATTTCGCTATAGAGCAGGCTTACATCACCGGAAGTGTTTGCATAGGTCCCTACGTTTAACGCCCCGTAAAGTCCCATATGCACCTGCAGTGCTGGATGGCTGCCGCTCATGTAGAGAAAAGTCCCCTCATTTGCCGCTACATTCTCCCAGAGATAATCCATAGTACCAAGAGCAGGTGTTTCTGTAGTAAAGGAAACAATCCTGCCATCACCATTTCTTACCGCCTTCGGAGTTGGAAAGCCACCGGGTTTAGCCGCTTTTTGGCCGGGAATGACAATGGATACAGCCTGACTGAGACAATTTCGCAATCGAATTCTCAGGTTACCATTATTCTGCAAATCAGCGGCTGTAATTTCAGGCCCAACGGTCCAGGTAGGATTAGAGTCACATGCTTGACTTGCTTCTTCAACAAACCCCCACATAGTTATCGGACTGCCTCCCGCAGGAGTCCATGTCCCCTCGATGGCGACAAGGTCAACTCGCGCAAAGGAAGGGGAGGCGACAAAAGTGAATGCTGCTGCCATCACCAATGAAGTCCCCAGCTTCTGTACAGTTTTTCTATAATTCATATCTTAACCCTCTTTTGTTATGGAATGTCTACGTTATATGCTTCGATAATCATCATCGTCAACATACCACCGGGGAAAATGTCCCAGTTGGTCAGTTCCTTCTCGGTGTGGGAATGCCACATGAAGCTGAAACCACCATTTGGGTTAAGGCCACCCTCTCCAGGAGGGAGTGCCCCTAAGGATCCAAGGTAAGGGCTACCACCCCACCAGCCACCAAAGCCGAGTTCCTGGTTACCTGGGAGTACTACCGGAAAAGGTTTTCCATGATCCCCGCAATATTCACCAGTCAATGGATCAAAACCAGGGGAGGTTGCTGCTTCCGGATCTGAATCTCCATATGCAACTGGTATCCCATTACAAGTATGGGGCATATCCACATCATTTCCACCATAGATATCCCAGTTCAAACCTTCACCGGTCCACGTAAAAAGAGCATCCACGGTTTTACCTGGTATTGAAGTAATGGTAAAACCCTCGGTCGCAATATCCGGCCCTAAAGTAGAATTCGTAGTATCCAAAGGATCAGAATCACTTGCAACTAATCTGCCATCTCTTGCTATAACCAGCGCATGGTTGCCATGGTGATGAAAAGGATGCATATCCCTGCCACCGCCCACAACGCGCATCAGTACAGTTTCGCCTGGGTGCATCCGAGGTGACGACTTATAAGGCTGGGTTGGGAGCCAGAAAACGTTCTCAGCGGCAAAGTTATCCGGGGCCGTGCGACCATTAATGAACCAATAGTTGGAGAAGTAGTTGTCCAGCAGAGGTTGAACACTAGCATGATCTGGTCCATACATTTCGACAGCTACGTGGATATTAGGGTCCATTTCCGTGAGGAAGAAGAGTTCTTCGCGGTCATACGCAGTATCGGTGTGATTGTATGCAGTTGGTGCTCCTGCATCAAAACCGCTGGGACGGACTATGATCGCACCGGTCATACCCATTTCTACCTGCAGACCTGGATTGGTACCGCTGTGGTAGGTATAGGTACCAGGTTCGGTGGGTGTGAAAGAGTAAGTAACTGCATCACCGCCAGGTGTTACTTCCATGGTCAAATCGCCATCAGGGCAGGTGCCGACACCTTCACAAGCTGTCTCCACTGTATGTCCCGGAAAAACTATAGACACATTGGGTGCAGCACCGGCACCGGCTACGGATAACTCATTTTCAAGAGTAATAGTGACTGGTACATCTTCTTCAAGAATCAGGGTGGGTCCCGGATACTGTGCCCGGGCGGTTGCACCACCGGTAGTATCGGCATAGCCCCACAGGAGCATGGAGCCACCATCAGCTGTGCTGACATGGTCTTCTTTGACCGTAAAGGTAAAAGTATCTCCACTGGTGCCGGTTATCGTCGCCTGTACACCGGCCGATCCGCAGAGCAGGAGCGCGGCCGTGAATGCAGCAACCGTGCTTTTTGGTCTGTATTCGAAAAATTTCATGGCGTTACTCCTTAATTAATTCTGATTTCGGTCATCATTCCCCCGAACGGTTCCTCAGCATTGCTGAGGTAGTTCAGGTTACTGGTAGAAAGAACATAAGTGCCAGGTGCTACTCCAGTAGTATCCAAGATAACATCAGCTGATTCGCCGCCACCAAGGGTGACCGAATTCGTATCATAATAGAGATCCTTGGTGCCATCCGGAGACCGCAAAATCTTGGCATCTTTTCCAATGACCTTCATTTTAATTCCATAGCTTTGCAGAGTGTAGTAGCGAGTAATTGCCAGATTGGAAATGCGCAGTAATACCTTCTCACCCTGATTAGCTCTGATCAATGAACTAACATTTTGGGAAGTTCGTACAAGGTTGTTGGATCCGTTTGCCCCACTCCCTACAGTAGGAGGGAAAGCATTCGTTCGCCCGTCAGCAGTATCCGGGTAGCCGCGGCCATTAATCATCGGATAATCATCCCTCATTAGAGCAAAAGGAAGGGGCTGAACGGTTTCACTTGCATCATGGAAAGCACTGTCAAATGAGCCGAGCTGGATCGGGTACTCCACATCATAACCGGTCGAACCATCACCGTCATTATAGGCAAACTGTGTGTATCCGCCAAAATCTGTACCATTCTGAGCGGGCTTAACATATAAACTGCCAAGCATTCCCATCTGCATATGTTCAGTTGCTTCAACATGGCAGTGGTACATATAGGTCCCGGGATCATTAAGTTTATAGTAATACGTGAGGGTCGATCCCATATTAATTGAAACACCACTTTCAGGCAGACCATCGAATACAACTGAGGATTGCGGAAAACCGTGGAAATGGACCGTATGCGGGTCGAATAAATCAGGTCGTACTAACATACCCACATTGGTCAGATTGAGATAGAACTCTTCCCCTTCCTGCAACTCGATTGTCGGTGCAGGCCACTGAGCTGCCAGAATACCTTTAGTAATAATCAGATCTTTTTGCTTTTGGGTTTGAGTTCTCCCTCCCGTAACATCGGCAAAACCAAAAATATACCGAACTGTACCATCTGCCATGGTTGCAAAACCATCACCACTCGTGAGATGCATACACTGGGTATCAGGTAGGGTAGAGACCGAATTGTCCATTGTGTCACCAGGGCACTGAACATTGACAGCAGCATTACTCACAGAGGCCCCTGTAAAAAGCAGTACGCCGAGCAAGAATTTGATACTATACTTTTTGCTTGTTTTCATTATTTCACCACCTATATCGTTATCCCGGACAGGGCTGAGCCTGTCCGGGGAAAGTATGCTAACGCGCCTATTGAACAGGAATAAATTCGTCGGCACCGATATCATAGTCACCACCTGCAGGTCGCGCATCAAGATCGAAATCATTGGCAACACCGCTCGTTGAAGCGTCAATTACCGGAGACCCCGCCTCAATATGATAATTGCGGGTTTGCGTCAGAGGTCCGTAGCGCAGACGAATAAAGTTTCCTCCCTCATCCAGTGCCGGAGGAGCTGCAATGGAAGTATTTGTTTCCGGGAGAAAGGTAGTGGTCTCACGGCTGCCATTGAAACTTGCAGCGACAAAGAGCGGATCAGCATCACTGCTCAATTGACAGTCCGTGCAGGTCAGAACATCGGCAGCATCGCCTGTACCCAAAACGGCCAGATCTTCAAAGACCGGTGTAGTTCCACATGCCGGATCCAACATCACAGCACCGCCTATATCAGGGCAGAGACCGGTACGGACATCGGTTGGAGTAGAATCATCCAACAGCCAGTAGAACATACGATTATTCCAGACAATATTATTTTGCATTAGAGGATTCGAATACCCTGGATCTGCAGTTGCCCCTGGAAAATCGATGTCAAGATGTGCACGGGCTGCAACACCCGCCCCTGGCTGAGGATTAGATTGAGTTGGCACCCCTGGGCTAAAGGCTGCCCCGGCTGTTGAGGCATTATCATTTTGAGCAATCGTATTGTTCAGAATGTTGACATTAAGAGCATCCTGAATTGCAATACCACCACCGGACAATGTCGAAACATTATTAACGATTATGTTGTTTATTATATCGATCACATAGGTACTCGTAAGGTTCGTGCCAACAGGGATAATATCCTGGCCGTTAACTCTACTCAACTGAATACCGCCACCATCACCAGCGCCTGCTGCGTTACCCTGGATCAGGTTGCCGATAATCTGCACAGAACCGGATCCATCAGACAGGCCACCGATAGCCAGTGCTGGTTTTCCGGCAACCAAAACACCACCGCCGTTTGTCGGGGCTCCCTGGTTGAAGTTTTCATTAAAAATAACAGTGTTTTCAGAGATAACTCCGTTATCGCTCAATCCAAAGTGGGCGATACCGGCACCATCTGCTGTTGTGAAATTTCCACAGACATAGTTATTATTCACTGCATAGGAATCTGAACCGGTATGCACACCAATTCCACCGCCAGCACCATCAAGACCACCGTTTTGTACAACAGTGTTATGGTGTATTTTTACAAAGTCGTTCTCTGCGTCAGTAGGAATCTCATTCAGGCTGACAAGCGGATGTCCGACCCTTATTCCTGCGGCGTAAAATGCGCTATTGTTGGCAATCTTCAGGTTGGAGATCTCCAGGTAGTTTGCATACCCATTAACGACTACACCACCACCGGTATCAGCACCTGAGATAGTAAATCCGTCTATTCGAGCTCCTCGATTTCGGCCATAGGCAAATTTACTGGTACCTTTCTGACTTGCCAGCACAAAAACACCGGCACCTTCTTCACTAAAAAATGTATCAGGCTCTATTCCACCAAAACCGAGTTCCTGTCCGGGGATGCGATCAACACATGGAATGCCCCCTGTGCAAGGACCGGTTCCGTTTCCGGTAAGCAGATTTTCAGCTAAAGTTCGCCAGTCACCTAATTGGTTAGTTTGTGTTTTGATAGCATCGATATAGGTGGAACCTTCACCCCAACCCTGAAGTTGGACAGGTTTCCACATGATAACGTTCTCATTGTATGTTCCTGGACCTACCAGAATCAAGTCATTGTTTCCAGCACCATTTATTGCTTCTTGAATTGAAGTTATTGGCCCACTGGGGGAGACAACAACGACATTTGATCCAGCCCTAAGACCGACCTGCATCGAAACGCCTGTCACTGTGGATTTACCATTGGCAGCTGTTACAATCAACTGTTGTGCCCCGGTAGTTCCCAAATCAGTATTTCTTGGAATTTGGGCAAAAATTCTATTCCCAGTCCAGTTTATGATTGGAATATTTACATCACCAATAGTCACGGTTCCCTGAGTTTGACCAAAACGATAATTTCTCGTAATAGTTTTCGGCTGAGTTCCCTCAAGACCGTCATAAGCTGGATTCGGTACATCTACGATACCCATTGAAAGTATTTCAATGTTCCTGTTTCCAAGGACAGTCCCATTTGTTCTAGCTGGGACATAGGGTCCACCGCCCACATCATTGTTTACTACGCTGACACTGGCAATCCTCGGTGTGGCGTTTGAAAGCTCACAATCCAGAGGAAACTGGTCAGGACCGGCAAAAGCTGCGACCGGAACAACCGGGGTATCCAGATATGTGGTAGAACCAGGCATATACTGGAAGGTGTAACAGAACTGACTGTACTGCGGGTTATGCAGTGGGTCAGGACTACCATCCGGCAACGTCTTGGCGTTCATGCAGGTGGTCAGCATGTTTGGCGCCATACCGCTTGGTGCAGGCAGGTTCGTTGTAAAGGTTGATGGTACTAGGGCGTTATAGACGCCATTCTCGTCTGAGATTGTCCGGCTGATTTCCACGCCTTTCCAGTCACGAATAGAAACGGGCAGGAAAGGCGGTGCAAACTTCTCACCAAACTGCGGTGAGGCCGGATCAAACTCATTGGCGGTATCATCAAGGATGAAACCAATTATATGAGCGGATATCGGTACCTCAGTAAAGAGAGAGAAATCTGCAGCGGAATTAGTCCCAATGATCGGGTTGTCATTAGTGGTGACGACAACCTCTTTGCGTTCACAACCATTGAGGGTCTGGCCCGCAAGCGGTGCAGCAACCCCTGGAAAAAGTGTTAGGAAATCGCCTACGACATAGGGTGTTCCAACACAAGGTGCCGGCAACAGGAGCGGTTGAGCATACTCTTCACCAAAGTCGACGTTTCTGTCTTCAGATTTAATAACCTGATATCCTGTTGGAGGGATAACTTCGACTATATACGTGCCTTCTACCATATAGCCAATATTGGCATCAGTGGTTGATTCTTGGATCCAAGAGGGAAAACCACCTGGATAATCCGCGAGGTCAAACTGGGGGCCAAAGGCATACCCGCCGTCAAATACAGCCGGGCGCACCTGATTCCAGTTTCGCAGACCATCATAACAGTCTGTTGCGACACCACGGAAGGAAAATGGATCCAGACCAATTGGTCCGTTTGTTCCATACTGACAGTTTGTCGGCAGGTTGTCGTCCCAGCTGTCTGAGGTAGTTGTCGCAAGTGCGGGTCCAACTACGTTCCCGTTACCATCACTGGCATACAAATTAACCGTAACACCAGGAATACCCGGTTCCCATGGCTCTGCTGCGGCCAGCTCGGGATCGTCTTCAGCACGGGTCACTGCGTACATAACAACGCCCGAGATACCGCCGTTTTCGCCAGGACCATACAGATCCTTGGACCACTGCAGTACGCTGGTCTGGCCAAGAAAACCCTGAAAACCCTGGGAAAGAACCGGACCGGATTCATGGCGGAAAAAAGCAGTGGAAATATCACTGTCTGGATCGGTGGGACTCGTCTGGTCCTGCGGATTCACATTACCGCCAAAGGTCCAGTCAGGATCAAGACCGGTTGGAATAGCACCACCATCATCGACAGTAACGGTTACACCGGTTGCCTTAAATCTGGCAAAATCAACTTCGGCCACCAGCCAGGAGAAAAAAGGAAATGCCTCATCAAAGGGGACAAAACCTTCGCTATCGGTTGGAAACGCCTGGTAAATTGTTCCGTCACGCCAGCGGAGGTTGACGTTTTGTTCCGGTATTCCCTCACCAGCTTCTGCGTCTGCGTAGTTGTTTCCATTCTCATCGCGGTAAACCCAGTTTTCCAAACGGGTAAACCACTGAAAAACACCAACCTGACCAAGGTCGCAACCGGTACCACCATTACAGTTACCGTCTGCATCGATGATGACCGTACTTTTTCCGATCACGAGGTCGAGATTATTATCCCAGATAACGAGATTGTATTCTCCTGCGGGGACAGAAGGTATATTGAAATACCCGCTACCATTCGGCCCATCAGTAGTAATTGCGGCATATAACCCTTGACCAAGTACTCCACCCGCCGCGTCATTCAGACCAACCCATGGGGTTGTATGCGGGAAAGGACCACCAAGTTCAAAAGTGGAGTTTGGTGAACGGGAAAGGTGAAGGTTGACTACCTGACCCTGGATATTTGTCGTTCCATTTAAGGCAACTGTATCTATATACGGAGTAGCCTCATTAGCAGGAGCAAAACCAACTGACGCGTGGGGTCCAGGAGGGCCGAACTCGCCAAAGAAAGGAGGTTCATTTGCTTTCACCCAGGCATCAATGAGTATTGTACCCTCAATGGTGGAGGTCTGCACATAGGTTGAACCGCTCGGTGGAACCATGACGACACCATATTTTGCCGGTGCCAGATTCTTAACGATTATACGACCATCAGGGCCTGTTGTACAACCGGCTCCCAAAACATCGATATCACCATTTGGCAGATAAGTGGTACACAGCGGATTGCCATAGACATCTGTGCTCTGGGTTCCGGCTGAAGCACCGTACTTGCCGCCGGCATCCTCAAGGACCAGGGTAAAACCTTCAAGACCTTGCTCACCTTCGTCCCAGACACCATTGATCGGTGCAATGTCCTCATGGACAAAAATACTGATCTGCGCGGTAGGGATTGGACTTTCACCGAGATAGACAGTTACACTTGCATCGTCCGCAGAGAATGCAGCACCACCCATGGAATACCCCGAACCCAAGGCCGGTAATACAGAGATAAAGTAATTTTTGCCGGCAACAGGGGTAAAGTCAGCAATGTCGACCAAGGAGCTGTTGGTAACCACCGGCATATAGCTGCGGTGAAAGCTGACCGACAGGGTATTTCGAAGTGGATCGTCATCCCCACCGCCCAACACACCATCCGGGCCAACCCGCCAGTTAGGATCGAGAACCGGTGCTCCTGTTCCGTCTCTTAAGACAGTTCCATCATTATCCAGCTGCACATGATAGGTTTTGTCCTCTTCGATTAACCAACGATAGGTTGTTGCGACCGCACTACCACCCTTGTCAACAACATTAAGAGTAAGTGCCTGAGCACTCGTGAAAAAGAACATCACAAGACTGAAGCTAATGAGCACAGCCATGAGATCTCCACGGATCTTCCGATTTGATGTTTTTGGTATTTTCATACCCCCTCCTCATTTACTGGGATTCTACTGGTTAAACTACAGTGTGCAGCCAAAAAGCCACACGATGTAATTGGTTCTTCCCTGGTCAAATTTTACTGTCTACTCTTGTACGACCCTCTCCTTTGCATCCTTTTTTTCTAGTTTGCATTTTACGGCGTGTTTGATCTCCAGCGACTCCACCAGTAAAGCTTCAAGTCCGAACAGAACGGCATATGATTTGGATTTTTTATGATTTTCCAGATCACTTGCGGTTTTCCATTCTTCCATGAGATAAAAAACATTCTTATCGTGGAGATCCTGATAGAAATCTGCATAATTACAGCCGTCATCCTTTGCCATTTGATCGGCAAGCCCTCTAACTGTCTGTATTATTTCTTTTCGTTTTTGAGGCAGGCCATGTAATCTAATCGTGGTAATTATCATACGTCTCCTACACTCTCCTAAAATCCTGTTGACTTAAGCTCTCCTCTAAAACCACATGAGTACAATTATTAATATATATTATCAATAATTGTACCAGAAATACCACGTTGTGCTATTTTACCAGAAGCTACCAGTATGAAAGAAGATAATCCGAAGACGATTGCAGTTTTGATACCCGTTGTATAAAATATTGGTGGCCATATTTAGCCCATTGGCCATATTTGGCCGTTGGTATTCGAGGGTGTTGAAACAAAACAGAAGAGGGTAGTGTATGTCAGGAAGCTGTTTAGGATTTGCGAATATTATATTTATCCATTCTGGCTCGTAAAGTGCTTCGCTGCAAGCCCAGAATTTCCGATGCGCTGTTTTTTCCACTCACTTTCCAGTTAGTTTTCTCGAGCACTTCCAGAATGTAGGCCTTCTCAATTTCCATGAGGGTTTTAAACTTGGTTGTCTGTTTTTCGTCGGTTGCTTTCAGCTTTTCGGCCAGTTTCAACTTATCTCCGGTACTGTTTATCACTGCCCGCTCAATGACATTTTCCAGTTCCCTGACATTTCCGGGCCAGGAATAATGTTCCAGCTGAGTCATTACTTTTCGTGGAATTGTGGTGATATTTTTCCGAAGTTGCTGAGAAAAGCGATCCACAAAATGCTTCACCAGCTGGGGAATATCGTCAATGCGTTCCCTGAGTGGCGGAGCCGTTATTGGAAAAACATTCAACCTGTACCAGAGGTCTTTACGAAACAGTCCTTTTTTTACATCTTCCTCAAGATCACGGTTGGTCGCGGCGATGACTCGAACATCAACCTTCATGGTCTTTGAACCACCAAGTCTCTCGTATTCTCCTTCCTGCAGTACCCGTAGCAGTTTTGCCTGCAGTTCAAGTGGTAAATCACCAATCTCGTCAAGAAAGATAGTCGCCTTATCAGCGAGTTCAAACCTTCCTATTTGTCGTATATGGGCACTGGTGAAAGATCCTTTCTCATGCCCGAACAACTCACTTTCAATAAGATTTGCAGGCAGCGCAGCACAGTTTATTTTGATCAGTGGCCGATCCTTTCGAAGGCTGGTGTTGTGAATCGCCCAGGCAAAAAGCTCCTTGCCGGTTCCCGTCTCCCCAAGTAAAAGCACGGTGGTGTCTGTGGCGGCAATTTGTTCTATTTTAAAAAGGATATACTCGAGGGCATTACTACTGCCGATGATATTATCATAGTTGAGTGATAATTTTATCTCCTCTCGAAGATAGGCACTCTCTGCCTCAAGCTGCTCCTTGCAAAAAGCAATTTCAGAGAGAGTCTTGTGCAACCTGTCCTCATAGTTTTTTCGCTGGGTAATATCCTGATTACTGGACCGGTAGCCGAGAAATTCATCATCGTCGCCGATTACAGCCTGGCAGGTGTGTTCAATCCAGCGCACCTCACCATCCCTGCGGACGATGCGAAACTGAAGCTCTCGCAGGTTGATTTTTTTATCGACGTGGTGATGGTGATTTTTCCATTTGAGCTTGTCCTCAGAAAAGATTATCTCATCAAACAAAGATGGATTTTCCATGAATTCAGTCGCGGCATAGCCTGTTATCCTAAAACTGGAAGGGGAGACATAGAGAAAGGTACCATCGGAACGGGTCCAGCATTCCAGATTGTAAGCAAAATCGGCCAGAGTGCGAAATTTGACTTCCTGCTGTCGCAGACAGTGTTCCAGGTTTTTTCGTTTAGTTATATCACGCATCAAATTGATATAACAAGGTTTATCTCCACTTTCGCAATTAAAAGCGCTGTTGACGGTTTCAGCAATGAAGACTTGACCATCCTTTTTTTTGAATGTGATCTCACAAGAACTGCCGTTTTCACCCTTGCTCGGATTGGACCTCGCCTGTCCCTGCTCCTCAAATTCCTCCCGGCTACTATAGAGAAAATCGGTTTTACGGCCAAGCATCTCCTTTTCCGTGTAGCCAAAAAGCAGTTCCATTGCCGGATTCACCATGATGATCCGACGCTCGTTATCGGTGCACAAGACCCCATCCGGTATCGAGTCAAAAATCTGCTTGAATCGGGAAAGCATCATTTGATGCTGCTTCAACTCTTTTTTCAGCTCACCAACTCTGGTTTGCAAGATTACCTGATTGTCCTTTTCCGGCATAACGAAGACCTAATTTCAAAATAATCAAAGATTGTGTCACTGAAGATAAACTAGTTTACTAAAACCAATTACATATGTCACCAGTGCAATAAAAATTGCATTACTGCCCAGACTCCATTGAATCCACTTTTTTTCAACATCGTTTATTGCACCCTGCTGACTGAGTTTCTTTTTCAAGGGCTGAAACAGACCTGGCAACATGCCTAAATATATACCGAAAAAGAGGGTCAGGTAGAGCGGATAACCAACAAAATGATATCCTCCCTGCAGGATATCAAAAGGACAATGGTGCGTGGGCAATTCGTATATATAGATGGAAACAAAAGAGACTATTGAAACAATAGAAAGAACAAAGAAGCCGGAAGAAAAAACCAGAAGGAGATACCGAAACATTCCGGAGGTAAATACCAGGTTCAGTCCCAGAACAGTCAAATAGACAACACTGAAACTGTAAAATGCTGCCATGGCCGGAAAAACAGGTAGAGCAGCAATGGTACTTGCAGCGCTCTCGCCACCACTCCCAAACAGAGATCCACAACAGGATGTGATGATATCCGGTTCAAGACCAAGAAAATAAGCAAGTTGCAGGATAGCATCCAACAAAACAAAGGGTACTACAACAAAGAGCAGCAGGTATTTCAATCGGACAAACGGGTATTGCTCAGCTCTCTGGTCAATAAAATTCAACGCTATCCAGAAGCCCGACAGAAAAAAAACAACAATTTTTGAAAATAATGCGTACCAGCCAACCGGGTTGGCATTGAGCGAGCCTGTGGCGCACATGGCTCCGACAAATAACCGGTGAATGTCATCCATGGTGTAAATAAAGAGGACGAAAGCCACAATTTGAAATCCCAAAGCATAGTTGACCAGTGTCGAAACCAGATACGTCTTCCGTTCAAGTGCCAACTGATACGCGGAACTGCTTTGATAATCCCAGGACGCAAAAATAATACCACCGGTGATCGCAGCGTAACACAGCATCAAGAGCGTGACAGCAGAACCTATAATGAGAGCGAGGATACCTGGGTGAAGAATCACTGCTTTTCAATCCTCTCAATCTGGCCATCATCCATAACGATGGTCTTCTCGATAAGTTCGTTATCATAAACAAAGGGATCATGGGTTGCGATAATGATGGTCTTGCCCTCTCTACTGAGCAGAGACAGGGTGTCGATGAATTCCCTGGCCAGTCTCCTGTCCAGATGTGCAGTTGGTTCATCGGCTATAATGATTTGGGGTTCATTGATCAGAGCTCTGGCAATGGCGACCCTCTGCTGTTCCCCACCGGAGAGCTTTTTGACTTTCAGGTGTTTTTTTGACTCAATTTTAAGCATCTGCAATATCGGCAGGGCTCGCTCGTTCATCGTGCGCACGCTGAGATCAAGAGGAAAGAGGGGTAGAAGTACATTCTCCAATACGGTCAACTCCCGTATCAGGTGAAACTGCTGAAAGATAAAACCAAATTTTTGTCTTCGTATACCAGTGAGGAACCTTTCCGGCAGTTTAACAACATCTTTGCCGCCTACATATATCTTACCCTCGGTGGGACGCGCCATGCAACCGATTAAACTGAGCAGAGAAGACTTGCCCGAGCCGCTCGGGCCTGTCAAAACGGCCACCTCACCGCTGTTAATGGATAGTGACACCCTATTGACGGCAGTCAACTCATCGGCCATTCCCGGATTATAGACCTTGGAGACTTTTTCAACTTCTATAAGAACCAAACCTTTACCCCCTCATGACCGAATCCGGATCAGTAATTGCTGTTTTCCATGTTGGTATTACCGTACTGGCGACATATGGGACTACGGTGAGAACCCCCATAATCAAGAGATGAAAAAGGTTAAGATCCGGGGTCAGATGAAAGGTGGGAAAAAGCACAGACCATCCTTTGATGACTGCGGCAAGAATAAACCCATTAAGGAAGAACACATGGATGTATGAGACAATCACTCCGGTGAGAAATGCGGTCAGAGATATAATAAGTCCCTCCCAAAATTTCAGAGCGAGTATGTCGGATGTATCCCAGCCTATGGCTTTCAGTATACCTATCTCCTGCTTTTCTTCGGCACTGATCCCTGTCGCTTTGTCCCAGGCCATAATACACAGTGCGATGATTGCTGCACAGAATACTGTCAGCATCATGCCGCTGCGCCAGTTAAACACCATATCATAGGTTCTGATCAGCTCTCTCTTGGTGATGGGCCTGGTATCCGGAAAAATCTTCTTTATCTTTGCGGCAACAGTCTGCACCTCACTGCTGTTTGGCACACTTACCGCGAAATCAGTGGCCATGCCCTGGGGATAACCAAAAAAATCGATCACCGCCTGATCGGTCAGGACCACCAGGTCGTTGGTAAGCAGATTTGACTCGGAGCGGAATAAACCACTCACCTCAAATAATACCCCCATGTTTTGGCTGTTTACAAGAATAATTTGTCCGGACTGGCCAGACCCCCAGAGCGCGGCAACACCGGCACCAACCGCAGATTCATCCGGTGTGGTCGGCAGGCTGCCCTCCAGCATTTCCAGTGGAACAGTCTCACCGCCGGAACCTATCACAGTATAGTTGGCTTCGGTGATTGCGTCATAATAGTACCCCCAGAAACGGGGGCTGATAGCACCAATTCCCAGAATCTTCTGCATCTCTTCCCTGTAGGCGACCGGGATCAGCTCATGGCGGCCGCCGATCGTCCTCTGCACGATGAGATCAGGAACACCTTGCAGAACGGCGGTGGTCTCTGTTCTAAGGGAATGTGTCAAGAAGAGAACCGAGGCAAGTGTCGCAACAGTGACGGTATAGGCAACCAGAATTGCAACACTTTTAAACCTTCGCCGGAGCAATGACGAAATAGCGTAATCAATAATCTTTACATGTTTTGTCACTACCTCTCTCCGGGTGAAACATGGCTGGGCGCTATTATTGAGCCGGCTGGAAAATGATCAGGGGAGCCGGGAAAATCCTGAAACGCGGAAAAAAAATCTGCCTGTGAAGGGTGCCGTGTATATCTGGCTTCCGTCCAAATCGCAAAATCAGTCAACCCGAGATGGGTAACCAATGCCCTTTTAGCCGCCAACGGGCCCTCACGGCTAAACTGCTGGGCTGCACTCCCGTGCAAGAATAGAGCGAGGAGTGCACAACATTCAATGACTACTATAACAATAAAGAGCTTACCTTTGATCATACCCGGGTTAAAATGAAGTTAGAGAGGGATTAAAAAATCAGTCAGCATCAGTAGGTCACCCAGTCACTGACGGGAACCAGCCTGGGATCAGGCCCCTTGGTCAGCCTGGTTATATAGCATCCCTTGGATGCATAACGCTGACCATTACCGAAAGTGAGGCGTGGATAGACAGCAATAGAGTAGTCCTGATCAATCATCATGTCATACCCTTCAAGGAAATACTCCCTGAAAAATTCACTTCGCATGCTTTTAATGCTGCCGGGGAACATCCAGCCGAGAAAATACATCTTGGCCTGAATATTAAAATTACTAAGGGGTATTTTTCGAATTTCCAGCCACCTCTTCACGGAAAAGCGACGGGGGTCATCTTCAGTCGGCAGGCTGTATGGATATGTTAATAGAAGGCGGTCCTGTAATAGCTCCGGAACAACAGAAAAATTTTCATCCAGGAGCATCGCCGAGGCGAACAGCATCCTCGCCTGCCCGGCGTGACCGGCGAGTCCCTTAAAAACATCGGCCTTCGAACCATCAAGCCAGACCAATAGAACAACGGGATCGGGCCCTTCTACAAAACCCTTCCACATCTGTTCGGTGACAACATCGTCGCCCTGTAGCACGATATTCTCAACGACACTCTTATCCATTTTGTGCCAGGTTTCCTCAAAACCCTGGGCGATTGCTCTGCTTTTCTGGTTTTCCTGCTGATATATCTGAACTATTTTGAGCTTTTCATCCTTTTTCATATTAGCCCGAACATACTTGGCTGAGCTTTCACCCTCCTGAAAGAACCCTTTTGAAAAGTAGAGGGTATACCAGTCTGTATCAGATACGACAGGCAAATCTGTAACAGGCAGAATACACGGAATTCTGTTCTCCTCACTGAAGGTGTGTATCTTTTCCCAACTCCCACCTGTTATTCCGCCTAGTAGAGCAAAAACCGGCTGCTCACTATAATAGCGCTCCAACTGGCTGCGCCAGGTCTCTTCCGGCCCGTGCAGTGTCCAGACATGAAGTTTTACATTTCGATACGCCCGATGTCGTTCGCTTTTGTAGAAAGGTCCGGAGGTTGCTCGTTTACTCTCATGCCTGCTCTGGGAATTTCGGGCATCGATATGCGCCTGGAGCACCGAGAGCATAGCTGTTTTATCCTCTTCTGCAACATCATCGGTGATAACGGTTGCAAACTGCAGGGTCGTCTCATCAACACCGGGAGACAGCTCACTGGAAAGATTTTTAAGGTAATAAATCATTATCCGCATGTCGCTTTCTTTCAAACGATACTTCGGCATGATGGGATCAAGCTGACGGCCGGCTGAGTCTACACCAACTCTTAAGACCCGGGCCAGAGATTTATCCGTATACGCAGGCCGCACATCCTCCATCTGCCAATACTCCGGGAGTTCCCGGCGACCATCGAGTTTTTCCTCCAGCGTTTCGGGCGGCCTGTAGGCCCCGGTTCGGCGACGGGGTACAAAGAGTTCTTTGCCATTGGTTGGCCAGGTGATCACAGTGCCTTCATCGGAGCCAAGGCCACTTCTCTGGTGACAATCGTCACAGGTAAACATCCGCCCATCAAATGGGATATCCCCCATGACCCATGCCTTCATTGGTTCTCCGGACGGCAAAACTCCGGATCGATACATTATCTCTCCGAGCCGCATAGCCTCCTCATGGGTATATCCTTCAATCAAGTCAGCGGCTTCCAGAGACTGGAGGGGGCTGCAAAACAGCAGCAGAAAAACTAAAATGTATTGTACTTTCATTGAAAATGTTCCCTTAAACTCGACGTTCTCTCTGGTTTTCATGAAAAAAAGATCTCTCATCATTTCAGTTGCTCATGCTCCGATATCAGATCCGATGCACTCAACATTCCATAGATCCTCACCCACTCCTTTTCTCCAGGGGCACGTAAGATGGTCAACGGGTAATGATTCATCTTGTTGGCAACGTAGGCATCAAACGCCATAAGCACCTGAATGACATCCTCCCGTTTTCCGGTAAGGGCATCCCACCCCGGCTGAGCTCCATATTTTTGCAGATACTCCTTCATCAGCTCCGGAGTGTCATTGTCCGGATCAATGGAAATTGACACCATTCTGACCTGATCGAGATTAGGTCCCAGTTTTTTCTGAAAATACGCAAAACCAACCGAGAGCACCGGACATATCGTTGTGCATGTCCCATAGATAAAATCTAATAATATCGGTTTATCCGTGTCGAAGTAACTTTTGAGCTGTACCTCCCGGCCCTCCTGGTCGAGCAATGTTACATCAGGAACAACATACTCTTCCAGAGTTCTTTTGTACATTTTTGTCTCTTTCGCTCCGGCTGCAGCAACAAAAGATAACAGAAGAGCAATGGCCCACACAGCGCCGCGTGTCATACGTTTTAATTTTTTCATATCATGTAACCTATAGAGCTTTTTTCAAAAACGAGGCAAGAATCATTCCCGGAAACCTAACGAGAAGAAGAATTATTCTTGTTGGATTCGCCAAAACAATAGCATTTTTTCTGATCCCGCTCAATACTTTTCGGACATACCACAAATTGAAAAATTATAACAAAATCAGATATACTAGACTACCAACAAAAAAATGTCTCCTTATTTGATATTAGATTTTTGTTACTTGCGGAACAATCCGGTCAAGACATGGACGACGTCTCCATACTCATCATTGAAAAAGAGAGGTGTCTCAACAAACACACATTTTGACATTTTTTTAAGTTAGGAACTCATCTGTACTTCCAGATGCGATGATGGGGAAGATGCCGGCAGTTTTAACTTCTTGCTCCCTGCCATGTGCACATGATTCTGTGCAATTTCCACCCGGTTCCTGCCAAACTCTTTTGCCCGATAGAGGGCTTTATCAGCCAACTGGATCAGCTGGTCTTCATTTTCCACATTGTGGTCCGGGTAAGCGGCCCCGCCGATACTCGCAGTCACCTTCACTCCGCCATCAACAGTCGACTGTATATTTTCCTCGATAGCTACTCGCAACCGCTCGCCGCTGCTCCAGAGATCCTCGACAGAGGATGCCGGCAGGACGGCGATAAACTCTTCTCCGCCATAACGAAAAAAGATGTCGCTTTCCCGAAGTGTGCCCCGGACAGTGGAACAGATAGACTTTAAAATACAATCCCCGACAAGATGACCATATGTGTCGTTGATTACCTTGAAATGATCGATATCGACCATCAGAACCCCGAGGGACGATCTCACCCGTGTTGCCTTGCTCAGCTCTTCCTGCAGCCGACGCAACCCCAGGCGACGATTATAGACACCGGTAAGCGGGTCAATAGCAGCCAGGTACTGCAGCCGTTCATGGGCTACGGCGTTATTCAGGGCCAACCCCAGCGCCTGCTGGAAGAGATCGATGAGTCCGAGATGATCAACACTGAATTTTCGTGCAGTTGCAAGAATGATCACTCCAACAGGCGTGTTCTTGCTTGTGACAGGTAGAACAACAATTTCGCTGGGCCGAAAATCCATAACAACTCCTTCAATCAATACGTCGCGAGGAATCGATATAACCTGTTTTTTTCCGGTTTGTATGGCGACCCTTACCAGCTCACTCCCGGTGACCGTCTGTGGATTCTTCAATCCACGGGAAGCGGCAACTTTCAGTTCTCCTTCACACTCATAGAGAATAAGGCCACCGACAGCATCTGTATCTTTGAAAAAGTGTACCAGGGCGTTTTCAGCTAAACTCTTGACCTCCAGCTGGCCAGAGAGCATTTCCGAAAATGATCGCACTGCCGCCTGGGTTTTCATGGAAATCGACAGTGATTCTACAAGTCGGTTGAAGGCAACTGCACTCTCGCCTATTTCATCCTCGGAATCGACAGGTATCATACATCTCTCCGGCGTACACCCAGAGAGGTCACCACTGAAGGTCATTTCGTGCAGGTTCTGCTCGACATTCCCCATACTACCGGCGAGAACCCGCAAGCGGACGCCGACAATCAATCGTGCCAGAGTATAATTGAGGATTCCGGCGAATGCCCCGGCACTCATACACGCTACAAAAAAAGTGGTTTTTAGAGCTGTTTCTGCCGGTACTCCGAGCATCACAACGAAAAACGGAAACACTACCCCGATGCAGAGCCCGAAACCTACCATCCAAATTGCAAGGTCATAAAACACCTTTTTTGTGATTCGCATAACAATATATTGTTTATTTTTTCGGAGCCTTATGTCGTTGATCAACGTTCAATCATGCACTTATTTCAAGCAGTCACCAAACTCACTGTGACTCAATGCATTTGTAAGTAGACTTAATAGATATTATCAGGTTAACCTTTCACACTCAAGTAAATTAGGCGCCGACGCCGCCATCCGGGGAATTAGGAATTATATATTTTGCGCCATAGACACCCAATTTTGCCCAAAGGGTTTCTCCATAAATAATGGCTGGTATCACAAGGTCAGATCAACCACCGTCCAGCAGGATCTCCCTGAAAGTCTCTTAACGTATTACTATTTTGGACATTTTCTTCTTCCCAAAGAAGAGGTGAGAGAGGATCTCCGGGGCTTTCTAAATACATTCTTTCTAAAATTATTCTGCTGGCAAACATATTGCAGAGATAAGCCAAAGCATTGTGCTTCCCCGTCCACTTTAATTTTTTCCCACCGGTTTGCTTACCAGGTACATGATACCTTTGGGTCGCTTGCATAAATCAACGAAAACATTCCCTATATCTTCACAGTTGACCATTCAGCCAGTGTCAACAAAACTGAATCAACACTCTGACCTCTCATGAAACAAAACAAAACGTTGCCCATATTTTCGATGAGGTGCAAATCCTGTCTTATCGTTTTTCTTCTTCTCTTTGGCACCATGGTGCAGGACCTTGAGGCGGTCGAACCGGATATAAGACTCTATTCGGAAAAAGCCACAGAAAGAGCGGCTGCCTACCAAGCCAAGGCACAAGAGCTCGCCGATAAGGTTTCCGCTGCAATTGATGACAAGGAAAAACAACGCTACCTGGTACAGCAACAGTTGCTGATCAAACTTACGGAACTTCCGGATAGTCCTGTAAAACCGTCGATGGATTATCAACTTCCCGATCTTGATCTCAATAATAAAATTTCATGGCAGGATGTTGAACAGTACCTGGAGCGTTATATCAACATCATTCAGGAGGAAAAAATATCGGCCCAGAATCTGGAAAACACCAGTAAGCAAATGCAAACACTTTATAACCGTTTAAGCGCACTAGATGAGAAAGACCCCGATCAGGAAATCCTGCAGCTGCAATATGCTTTTCAGGTTCGAAGATTTATCCATCAAACTGAAATAGACAAACAGCTCAAGGAAGGGACTGAAATTGCAAAAAAACAGTACCCGGCTCTGCTGGAACACATCCATATCAGTGAAGAGATGATCCACGACCAAAAGGAAATACTGGTACGGGCAAAAAAACACCTGAAAGGTCTTGAAGACGAGAAAATTCTGACTACGGCAAAAGATGACATCTTGATCCAGCAGCAGGAAAGTCTTCTGGCCGGATACCTTGGCCGGGATCAAAAGGATGATGAAAAAAAAGAAATGCATTATGAGCAGCTCAAATTGCTCAGCCTGCTGGTTCAAAAACTCAATAAAGACGATCTGATTCTCGAAGGAGAAGTCACCCTTCTTGAGGAGGAACAAAAAAACATCTGGTTCAGTTTGCTTTCGCCAAAACCGGAGTTTTTTAAACTTTCCGATTTATCCGGAGATATCAATAATCAAGTTGATCGATTAAGGAAGAGAACCGAGAAAGCACATGGCCTTACCTATTCCTATGAGAAAGAGTTATCAACACTGCGAGGTGGTAATGCTCTGATTGGCCCAAAAGCCCAGGAACTGATCAACACTCTGGATGAGGAAATCCGGGTTATCTCAACACTGCTTTCCGGAATAGATCAGCGAGCAGAGAGGCTGGAAAATAAAGGACGCTTACTGGATAAAGCCATAGACCTCAAGCAGTCTGCAATCGGGTCCATGGTGACAAAAACAAGAGAGGCTACAGACGATCTTTTTGAAAGAGTCATGTATGTCTTGAAGTATCCGCTGGTGTCGTATAGCGGAATAAGCTTATCCCTGCTCCTGTTCTTACAGGTGCTCGTCCTCCTGATTTTCGGAATAATTATCAACCGTCTGTATGGTCATATGGTGCTGCGGATGGGTAAAAAAAGGAACTGGTCTGAACAAACCGTACACCTCATTCAGGCTGTTGGCAAGTATCCGTTTATTTTCATAGTGGCCATGATCATGCTGTCTGTTGTCGGGATAAATACCCGTTCCCTGGCTCTGGTTGCCGGTGCACTGTCTGTCGGGATAGGTTTCGGGATGCAGACCATTGTCAATAATCTGGTCTCCGGCATTATTCTCCTTTTTGACAAATCCATTCGGCCGGGGGATTTTATCTGCCTGGGAGAAAATAGTTCAACCGGCGGGTTTCGGGGAAACGTGGTGCAGATGAACATCCGGGCAACCGTATTAAGAACCAATGATAATATCAACATTATCGTTCCCAATGCCGATCTAATGGCATCCCAGGTCGTCAACTGGACATATTCAGATGAAAAGATTCGTTTCAGGATCCCGTTCTCCGTAGCCTATGGGTCGGATATTGACGAGGTAAAATCTCTTATAAAAGAAGCTGTCATGGATCTTCCGGTCGTGCTTTCCAGGCCGGAACCGCAGATATGGTTGGCAAACCATGCCGACAGCTCACTGGCTTTTCTTGCGGCAATCTGGGTGGAAGGTCTCAATGCACGACAACCAGCTCGCATAACCGATATGGTTCTCTCAACCATTTATAAAACATTACAGAACCATGGAATAGAGATCCCTTATCCGCAGCTGGACTTGCGTTTGCGCAGTCCCGAACATCAACCGGTCAATTTAATGGGTATCACCGATACAATACAACCAGGAATGTTCCAGGGAGCAACACCCCAGTAAGAAAAAGAAAATGGATACTGCGCTGCGCTATTGTCTGCGCAAAGCCTGGAGGACGCTTTTTGACGGGACCCCGTCTTCAGTCAACCCGGCTTTGATCTGAAACTCCCTGATTGCAGCTTTTGTGCCACTGCCCAGATATCCATCGATTTCTCCGGAATAGTATCCCTGCTGCTGCAACCGTTCCTGCAACTCGAACTTATCGTCTACACTCAGCGAACCCGCAGGTCTTGGCCAGGACTGCACTAAACCGCTCCACCCTGCCAGCCGATCGGCTAGAAGTCCTACGGCAAGGGCGTAAGAATCAGAATTATTATAGCGTTTCAACACAAAGAAATTCTTCAACATGAGAAAGCCCGGACCTTTGGTTCCGGCAAGAATTTTGAGTACAGCTTTATCGTCCGGTCTTGGGAAGGGCTTGCCGCCCGGTCGCCCAAAGCCAAGGTTCTGCCACTCGGCCAGGGTTTTTGTCTGATCACTGTATTTTTCAGCAGTTGCGGGCAGGACAACTTCGTATCCCCAGGTTTTTCCTGTTTGCCAGTTGTTTTTATGCAAGAGATTGGCGGCGGTGGCCAATGCGTCCGGGATGGAATTCCAGATATCTCGACGGCCATTGCCATCCATGTCATATCCATAGGCAAGATAACTGGTGGGAATAAATTGAGTATGCCCCATGGCTCCGGCCCAGGAACCGGTCAACTGCTCTTTGGAGATGTCTCCTGCCTGGAGAATCTTGAGTGAGGCTATTAATTGCGAACGGGCAAATTTTTGTCTTTTGGGATCGCCATAGCCAAGGGTGGCAAGGGCACGGGGTACATAATGCAGTCGCTCCGGTCTTTCAAGGATGGCACCGAAATTCGATTCCATCGACCAGATGGCGAGCAGCACCGACCGTGGTACACCGAAAGTGCTTTCAACATCAGAGAGGGTCCCGGCATAGTACCTGCCCATTTTTCCACCTTTTTTAAGAGAGAGTGGATTAACACGGCCATCAAGATATTCCCATATTTCCGTGGTGAACTCCGGCTGATAGTTTGCTTTTTTAAGAACCCTTGGATCTGGCTCCGTCACCCCGGCAAAAGCCATATCCCAGGTAGCTCTGCGAATTCCTTCTTTCTCTGCCACGGGGTAAAAATCGGCAATCCATTGTTCAAAATCACTGTTTGCCGCTGTTTGCGCCGGAACAGATTGGACAGCGAAAGACAGTACAAACAGAAGAGAAAACGATACCAGTTTCGACAGGATATTCTTCACAGCAGCCTCTCTCATACTCTATGTTTTTTGGATAAAAGACAAAAGCGAGTTCTTGCCATATTCATTCATTTCGAATACTTTTTCTGCCCATGGACATATTCCCCTCCCTTTTCACCGCTCCCAGCCTGCCGTCACTCTTTCTTCTCAGTTTTCTGGCAGCGACCGTTCTGCCGATTGGTTCGGAATGGTTGCTGATTGTCATGGTTGTTCAGGGATTTCCCCTTCAGGATACTGTCCTCATTGCGACATTTGGTAACTCTTTGGGTGCCTTCACCACCTGCCTGCTCGGTGTATGGGGTTCGGATTTTTTCATCCGAAAAATCTTTCGCATAGGTGACACCCAGCTCGAGAGAGCCAAAAAAATGTACGGCAAATACGGATCATGGTCTCTGCTGCTCAGTTGGCTGCCGGTGGTTGGCGATCCCTTATGTTTGCTTGCCGGAGTCTTTCGAGTCAACGTTATTCGTTTTTCTGTTTTTGTTTTTGTTGGCAAATTTTTTCGTTATGCTATTCTGGCCTCTCTTGCGCGACATGGAACTGGAGGCTAGCCCAATTTTCTCATGAGCATTTTATCGAGACTGGCCGGAAGCCCCTCACCCAAGGACTATGTAACATTTTGTAGTTAAATGAAATTTCAATAAAATGCTCACCAAAGGTGCCCGCAGGAGATAAGCGTAGACTTCGAATGCCTTTGGGGTGCTGTTCAGGCTAGGCGGCAATGAAGACCAAAATCTTATGCATCATATACGACATTTTCGAAAAGTGGAATAGCGAGTCCGTTGTCGCGTGCCGCAGGGGATGCAGCGGCTGCTGCACACAAAATGTAACAATTACTGCGGTGGAAGGGGAGGCTATACTTCGTTTTATTGTTGCCGAAAACATGTCCCTTTGGCTGGGGGAAAAACTGGCCTCGCTTCGCCCTCACCAACCACCGAAGATGACCACCAATGATTTTGCCTCGGCCTGTATCGAAGGCAGAGGTGTCGATCCCGGTGACCATCATAACCTGTCCACCTGTCCGTTTCTCGAAAAAAATCTCTGCCGAATCTATCCTGTCAGGCCATTTGGCTGTCGGCTTTTCGTGTCAGAAAAAACCTGTTCGGCCGAACAGCCCGCCCTGGTCTCTGATCACTACTTTGAAGCTGCAACGGCGGTGACCCAGCTTATCGAACATCTTGGCCAAAACGAATACTGGGGCAACATGCTCGATGTGCTCCCAGCTCTCCTCGACATCGGCGAATTCCGGGAAGTAGCCGACCACCTGAGTTCAACCCATATTATTCACGCCCGGCTGCAAACCCTCACCGCCAAACCCCTGCCCGGCTTTCTCCTCAGCAAAGAGTCCACTGAGATAGTTGCACCTCTTCTTCAGTCGATCTTTGCAGCAGAGGTCAACGGAAAACGGGTGGAAGACCTCCTGAACGGAAACTGACCTGCCATCTCTCGTTGGAGAGATAACATTATTTTTGAAAGAGCGGCAGAAATTCTCTATATCCCTTAGCCTCCAAATCTTCAACGGGAATAAAGTTAAGTGCTGCCGAATTGATACAATACCGCAGCCCGGTTGGGGCAGGACCGTCCTCAAAAACGTGGCCAAGGTGGGAATCCCCGGCGGCACTTCGCACTTCTGTGCGCACCATCAGAAATTTGACATCTTTTTTCTCCACAATGTTCTCATCCACCAACGGTCGGGTAAAACTCGGCCAACCGGTTCCAGAGTCAAATTTATCGAGAGAACTGAAAAGCGGCTCGCCTGAGACAATATCGACGTAGATACCTGCTTTTTTGTTACCTTCGTAGATGTTTTCATAGGGACGCTCTGTGCCGTTTTTCTGGGTCACTTCATATTGCACCGGGGACAGCCGGGCACGCAGCTCGTCATCCGACGGTTTGACAAACTTTTTCTTTTCAGGCTGATCCTTCCAGGTTCTTTCCAGAAAACCAGCCCTGCCGGAGCCGACCTTATAGGCCTCATAATGTGCAACGTTTTTCTTGTAATAGTCTTGATGATACTCCTCTGCGGGATAAAAGGGTTTGGCTGGTCGAATGGCCGTTGCCACCGGTTTGTCAAACATGCCCGATGCATCCAGTTCGTCCCGGGACTGTTCGGCGATCTTTTTCTCCTCCTGATCATGGTAAAATATTGCGGTCTTATAGTGATCGCCGCGATCGGCAAACTGCCCCCCCGGATCGGTAGGGTCGATATATCTCCAGAAGGTGTCGAGCAGCTCTTTATAGGATATTTTTTCCGGATCGTAGACAACCCGAACAGACTCTATATGTGCTGTCCGACCACTCGATACCTGCTCATAGGTGGGATTGACTTCATCGCCGCCACTGTACCCGGCCATCACCTCAAGAACTCCCTCCAGTTGCTCGAACGGGGGTTCCATACACCAGAAACAGCCGCCTCCGAACACTGCTGTTTTGTGTGTTGCCGCCGGCCTGCCACCCGTCGCAAAAGCGGTCGCTGCCAGGACGAACACGACTGCTATCAGCATCAAATATTGCATATGTGCCTCCTTTGTATGTTCATTGTTCACCAGACACCATAGGCACTGGCCCCACCTCGATCAAGATATCCCTGAAAACCCGAGAAAAAACACCATTTGACAGTTACAATAATCCTGCCGTGCTTTTGCTGCTTTTTCCAGAACAGGGGAAGTTTTCTGTTTCAAAAAAAGGGTGCGATTGCTATAGTGGCGACCATGAAAAAGCCAAATAATACCAAACGGACCAAATTTATTTTTGTTACCGGCGGCGTCCTCTCCTCCCTGGGGAAAGGGCTGGCCTCGGCAGCCATCGGAGCATTGCTTGAAAGTCGAGGACTGACGGTAACCTTCCAGAAACTGGACCCCTACATCAACGTCGATCCCGGGACCATGAATCCTTTCCAGCACGGCGAAGTGTATGTTACCGACGACGGTGCCGAGACGGATCTGGATATGGGGCACTATGAGCGATATACCAATGCGGTGATGGCTCAAAAAAACAACTATACCTCGGGACGCATCTACTATTCCGTCATCACCAAAGAGCGGCGTGGTGAATATCTCGGCGGTACCGTCCAGGTTATTCCCCACATAACCGACGAGATCAAGGCAGCAGTGCGACAGCTCGACGGCAGTGTGGATGTTGCCATCATCGAAATCGGTGGAACCGTCGGCGATATCGAGGGCTTACCCTTTATTGAAGCGATTCGGCAATTGCGTGGAGACCTGGGAAGAGAATATACGCTTTTTATTCACCTGACCCTGGTGCCATATATAAAAACCGCCGGAGAGGTCAAAACCAAGCCGACCCAGCATTCGGTGCGAGAACTCCGTGCCGATGGCATTCAGCCTGATATTTTGGTTTGCCGAACTGAAATTCCCCTAGAAGACAGCCTGAAGGCGAAGATTGCTCTTTTTTGCAATGTTCCCCAGGATGCAGTTATTACTGCCATCGATGTTGATACCATTTACGAGCTTCCCCTGCATCTTCATAAGGAAGGTCTCGACACTAAAATTCTGGAGCTGCTCAACATCTGGACGGGTCAGCCGAATATTAAGCCGTGGGAAGAGCTGGTTCAAAACATTCAGAATCCCCGGAACGAGGTTACCATTGCCATCACCGGCAAGTATGTGGACCTGACCGAATCGTATAAAAGTCTCCACGAAGCACTGGTTCATGGCGGTCTTGCCAATGGCACCAAGGTAAATCTTGAATACATCAGCGCTGAGTGCCTTGAGTCAAAAAATGTTGCCAGTCTTCTTGATGGATGCGACGGTATCCTGGTTCCCGGCGGTTTCGGCAAACGAGGCGTCGAGGGCAAAATCAAGGCCATCAATTACGCCCGCAAAAATAAGATTCCATTCTTCGGCATCTGCCTTGGCATGCAGTTGGCGGTGGTCGAATTTTCAAGAGATATGCTGGGTCTTTCCAAGGCCAATTCGACCGAACTGGACGAGTTCACTCCGGATCCGGTCATCTACCTGATAAAAGAATGGTTTGACTACAGAACCAATCAGGTACAGATACGTGACGAGGAATCAGACCTCGGCGGCACCTTGCGACTCGGCGCCTATCCCTGTGTGCTGAAAGAAGATTCCAATGCACACAGGGCCTATGCTCAGGATGAAATTTCCGAGCGACATCGACATCGTTTTGAATTCAATAATGAATACCGAAAAAAACTGGAAGAAAGCGGGCTGGTGGTATCAGGTACCTCTCCGGACAACAATCTTGTAGAAATCATAGAGATTGCCGATCACCCGTGGTTTCTTGGCTGTCAATTTCATCCGGAATTCAAATCAAAACCGATGAAACCCCACCCGCTGTTCAGGGATTTCATCAGTGCGGCTCTTGCCCACAAGCAGCGGGGATAGGGGGCGCATTTCTGATGGCTGATATTTCCGTTGCAATTGACACTCCCTCTGGGAGTCCCCTCACCGTAGGCACAGGACAACCATTGCTGCTTATCGGCGGTCCCTGTGCCCTGGAGTCAGAGGAGCTGGCCAGAACGGTCGCAGGCACCATGCAGGAAATCTGTGACCGGCTTGGCATCTTCTATGTTTTCAAGGCCTCCTTTGATAAAGCCAACCGGACCTCGCTCGATTCCTACCGTGGCCCCGGTCTGGAAGACGGGCTGGCCACGCTTGCAAAAATACGCCGGGAAATTGGCGTGCCGGTCGTTTCCGATATCCACGATGTTACCCAGGTTGATGCAGCCGCCGAAGTGCTCGATATTCTCCAGATACCGGCCTTTCTTTGCCGTCAGACCGACCTCCTTACCGCTGCGGCCAAGACCGGCAAAACCGTCAATGTCAAAAAGGGACAGTTTGTCTCACCCTGGGACATGGAAAATGCAGTAAACAAGATGCGGGGGGTCGGCGGCCAAAAAATCATGCTTGTCGAACGTGGTGCGAGTTTTGGCTACAACAATCTGGTGGTCGACATGCGCTCCCTGCCTGTCATGCGTTCCTTCGGCTGCCCGGTCATCTTTGATGCAACCCATTCCGTACAACTCCCCGGGGGAGCCGGCGGTTCTTCAAGCGGCCAGCGTGAATTCATCGGTACCCTCAGTAAGGCTGCTGTTGCCGCCGGAATTGACGGTCTTTTTATGGAAATACATCCCAATCCGGACCAGGCCCTCTGTGATGGTCCAAATTCCATCCCCCTCGATAAGGTTGAAGAACTGCTTCAGAAACTGGTCAGGGTCAGAAGTGCTGTGAACTGATCATGGCAGATCAGTGTCCGACGTCCCCCACCGGTTATCCATCAGATTGCGAAATACTCGATGGATATCGCACCAGAGTGCGGGAAAGGGTTAACAAAATGGATGATCCGCACTACATACGAGCCCTCGCCAAAGCCAAAGAGATAGAGCTTCTGCTCCTTGATGTCGACGGTGTCTTGACCGACGGCAACCTTCTCTATACAGGCAGCGGTGAGGAAAGTAAGGCCTTCAATACCCAGGATGGCTTTGGCCTCCGTCTCCTCCGCGAGGCAGGTGTCGAAGTGGGCGTCATCACCGCCAGAAAATCCGATGTTGTCGCCAGACGCGCAGCAGAACTCAAAATGCGCTACATTTATCAGGGAATGGGCAATAAAAACGAAGCTTTTAAAGAAGTCATGAAGGTTTCGGGACTGAAACCATATCAGATAGCCTATATGGGCGACGACTGGCTGGACCTGGTACTGCTCCAGCAGGTTGGCCTTGCCATCGTACCTGCAAATGGTGTGCGGGAAGCACAAGAGATCGCCCATTATATTACCGAACGATCCGGTGGCAGGGGAGCCGTTCGTGATGCCTGTAATCTCATTCTTGAGTCGAAAAATCTGGTTACGGAACTGCTGCAAAAATACAAAAACCGATGAAATTCCATCGCAACACAATCTGGCTCATCCCCCTTCTCCTTATCGTCACTTTTCCCCTCTGGTCTATTCCGGTCGGTAATTTTCTTACTCCCCGGGGCGGCTTCGACCCGGTGCTGAAAAATGAAAAGACCGACACCCATAACTTCAATATGGATACGGTGAAGATTCTGCAAAACCAGGAAGGCAGAAAAACGGCTGTCATCCGAGCCCAAAAAGCCCGTACCGGCGAGGACCCTAACCTCATCATCATGGAGATGGTTGACGCCGATCTCTACGACAAAGATGGGTATCTTACAAAAATCAATGCCAAAACAGGCAAATACAGCATGACGACGAAAATACTGACTCTGGCAAACGATGTAGTCGTCAACAAGACAAGGGACAAGCAGTTCCTGTATACCGACCTGCTCCTCTACGACAGTGAACGACAGATCGTCCGCTGCCCCGGCAGAACCAGGCTGGAGGGAGAGAGTGTGGAGATTAAAGGCGGAAGCCTGGTTTACAACATTAACAATCAAACCTATGTGATCGACAAGAGGGTCAACGTTATCATCAACGGTTTCATTCAACCATAACTTCCTCACAACTCTCGATAAAAAAGCTTTCCCCCTCGACTTTCCAGCGGATGTTTACATTCCACAGTAACATGCCGAAGCTCTGCTTACTCCCCTTTTGACAGGCCGGCCTCGGATCGTGACGGATCATCTCTTTTATCAGCTGTTGTATGTTCCTCCCCGTCTCCTCCTTGTAACCACTGCAGAAAACTTCAGCCTGTTCACTAAAGACAATTTTGACCACAGGTTGTTCTCCACGTGCATAGCTGCATGACGCAGAAGGGATACAATCGCTGTAGGGAATATACGGTTTGATATCAACAACAGGGGTTAAATCGAGAAAATCCACTCCTGCGAGATCAAGAAAAAAATTTCCTCCCACATGAACAACCGCCTCCAGTTTAACCACCGACAGCCCAAGGTGATTAGGCCGGTGCGGACTGCGGCTGGCAAACACCCCAACTCTTTTGCGGCCCCCCAGCCATGGCGGGCGGACAGTCGGCTTCCATCCGTCGACCACGGATTCGTGAAAAAGAAAATGTACCCAGATATGGGAAAAGTGTTCCAGGCCGCGTACCATTTCCTCCCTATTAAAAGGTGGGTACAGTTCCAGTCGGGCGGTGGCTGCTGTAACCATCCCCGGCTGCCTGGGGATGCCGAATTTTTCAGTAAAGCAGGAATGGATTATACCGATTTGTTCAAGCTGTATATTTTTCTTACAAATACCGTTTTGTCTGTTCACCTCACTCCCGCTCCTGTTTTTTACTGCATTAACCCGAAAGGGCTTTCCGGTAATACTTTTTGAGATTTTGTGACACCGGTTGTTGACATACACCTGTTGTCACGGTATTGTGTAACACAATATAAATATTCGTGTGATTTACCTGTTGCTTCAGTATACCACGAAGAAATATTGATGCAACGAATGGTGGTCGTTACAGGAAGGATCTTACCCCATGCATATATCTGAAGGCGTTTTGAGCCCCCCCGTTCTCCTTGTCGGAGTTGCGGTAACAGTGATCGGCACTGCAGTCGGTTTGAAGAAAATTGACTACGACCGGATCATGACCGTGTCTCTTCTGACGGCTACCTTTTTTGTCGCCTCCCTCATCCATGTGCCGCTGGGACCGGGTAATATTCACCTTGTTTTGGGCGGGTTGATGGGCATTGTACTCGGTTGGAGCTGTTTTCCCGCCATCCTTGTTGCGCTCATTCTGCAAACACTGTTTTTTAACTACGGCGGCCTTGTGGTGCTGGGGGTCAACACCACGATTATGGCTTTTCCTGCCCTGATCTGTTATTATCTGTTCCGTCCCTGGCTCAGGAATAATGGTCTCAAGAGAAAAATCGGCGCCTTTGCCGCAGGTTTTCTCGCCATCCTCCTGTCCTCCCTCATCATGGCTGTCGCCCTTTCGTCAACAGACAAAGGCTTTATCCAGGCCGCACAACTGGTAATAGCCGCTCATGTCCCGTTAATGATTATTGAAGGTCTCATCACCATGTTCACGGTGTCCTTTCTTGCAAAGGTGCTCCCAGAGTTTCTCAACATCGGAAAATAATGAAACGACAAACATTCTTGCAGATAATTTTTGCAGCGCTATTGCTCACTACCCTCACTACTCCCTCGTTTGCTCACAAGGTGCGGATTTTCGCCTGGGAGGAAGGCGGCAACATTGTCACCGAATCCAAGTTCAGTGGCGGAAGAGCGGCTAATAATGCGACAGTTTCGGTTATTGATGCTGACACCGGCAGGGAACTGCTCTCGGGCACAACAGATCCGGAGGGGATGTTCAGCTTCCCTCTCCCCAGCTCGGGCGTAAAAAACCTGGACATCATCGTCAATGGGGGAGACGGGCATAAAAACCACTGGCAGTATGTTATCGAATACTCAGGCGGGAGCGTTGCCTCCCCACCTGGTATTGCAGTGCAACCGGAGAACAAACAACCCTACCCTGAAAAGACCGTCGACAAGGTTACGGATGACACTTTAGCCACCGTTACCATGGAGGAACTCAACCACCTTCTCGAAACGACCATCGATAAAAAACTCGTTCCAATCAGGAGGACGCTCGCCGAAAACGCCGAAAAAGGACCGACACTTCAGGATATCCTTGGTGGCATCGGCTATATTATCGGTCTCGCCGGAATTGCCGCCTATGTCCAATCACTTAACAAAAAAAAGGAATAGAATTGTGAAACGAATCGTAACAGCCGGTTTTCTTTCCACCACGCTCTGCTGCGCAGCCGGGCAGGCCCTGGCCCATTTCGGGATGGTTATCCCGGACCTTCCCATCATCACCCAGGAGCAAAAAAGCACCACGCTGACACTCTCCTTTTCCCATCCCTTTGAAAATATCGGTATGGATCTCGTCCAGCCAAAGAAGTTTTTCGTTACTGCTGGCGGTACAACCACCGACCTGCTGTCGACCCTGCAGCCAATTTCTTTTATGGACCATAAGGGCTGGAAGAGCACCTATCTTTTTACCCGTCCGGGTATCTACCAGTTTGTTATGGAACCGACACCCTACTGGGAGCCGGCGGAAGATATCAGTATCATTCATTATACTAAAACTATCGTCCCGGCATTTGGAGACGATGAAGGCTGGGAGAAGCCTCTTGGTCTGCCGACCGAGATCATTGCCCTGCAGAGACCTTTCGGCAACTATGCCGGCAACAGCTTTACCGGACAGGTCCTCTTGAAGGGCACCCCCGTCGCCGGAGCCGAGGTGGAGGTTGAATTCTACAACGCGGGCAATATCCTGCATTCCCCGAGCGATTACCATATCACCCAGGTCGTCAAGGCGGACGGAAACGGCATCTTTACTTTCACCTGCCCATTAGCCGGTTGGTGGGGTTTTGCTGCATTGAATGAGGCGGACTACACCATTAAAGACCCGGACGGAAACGAGAAAGAGGTTGAAATCGGGGCCGTTCTCTGGATCCACCTCAATACACTACCGGAGCCACGTAATTAGCCGATGATGGACGAACGCTTCGCTCAGGGTAATTCCCTGTTACATCGAAGAGACCCCAAGGTAAAGGTCATAGTTGCCACAGCTTTTATCACGGTTGTCGCCATATCCGACAGTTTTATAGTTGTCTCTATGGCCCTTGCCCTGGCCTCTTTTCTCACCCTGCTCTCCCGGCTGGAAGCGGTGCCTGTCCTGAAACGACTTTTTGCAGCCAACACCTTTACTCTCTTTCTCTGGCTCACCCTGCCGCTTACCTACGGCGGAGAGGAGTTGTCAAAACTAGGCCCCCTCTCCTTAAGTGACGAAGGAATTCGCCTTGCAACCCTCATTACCATCAAAACCAACGCCATCGTCCTCAGCCTTACGGCTCTGCTCGCGACCTCGAAAATCGCCAGTCTCGGCCATGCCTTAGAGAGACTGCATCTTCCCAGACGTCTCTGCTTTCTTCTGCTTTTTTCCTACCGCTACGTCTTTGTCATCCATCAGGAGTATCAGAAACTCAACAGGGCGGCACAGATGCGCTGCTTCATACCGGCAACCAACCTCCATACCTACAGAACCTACGGGTATCTGTTCGGTATGACGATGGTGAGAAGCTGGAACCGGGCTGCTCGAGTGCACCAGGCAATGTTACTGCGCGGTTTCAATGGACGGTTAATGCCCCTTACCCAACAGACTGTCGACAAGAACGACCTCTTTTTTCTTGCCTGTGGACTTATCGTTACAACCGCCCTGGGTTTCATGCCATTTTATTAAAATAGACCGCCTGTTCAACACCCTGACACACTCTCATGGAGTGTGCCGGGAAATATTAATGTATTCAAACGTAACGATGAGTTTGGAGGAAAAGGGTCTTCTCAAACAGACGCCCGGTCTAATACCTTGCCGACTACCTCCGCATTGTGGTAATTGTCCATCAATGACCGTATTACTTATACAAAAGGATATACTACCATGAAAGTTGGAATAATAGGCCTGCCCCAGACAGGCAAAAAAACCCTGTTCCAGGTATTGACCGGAAGCGAACTGAAAGAACAGGCTGGCCCCGTAAAACCGATTCCGGGTACCGCCGATATACTTGACTCCCGTTTTGACAAACTTGTCTCCATGTACCAGCCCAACAAGGAGGCCCGGGCACGTATCGACCTGGTATTGTTGCCGAAAATGGAGCAGGAAAACATCGCCAAAGGGGATATCTTTCAGGAAATCGCCGATGTCGATGCCCTGTGCCATGTTGTCCGGGCCTTTGAGGACGATTCCGTCTATCACGCCGAAGGGTCCGTGGATCCAGTAAGAGATGCGGAGATGGTGAGTGGTGAACTGATCATGCACGACCAGATCTTTGTCGAAAAACGTATCGCGCGCATCGAAACAGCCCTCAAAAAAATAAAGGATGAAAAGCAGGCCTTTGAACTGGGGCTCATGCAAAGGCTGTTGGCGCATCTTGAAGAGGAAAAACCGCTTCGACTTATGGAATTCACCGAAGACGAGGAAATGCTCATCCGCAGTTACCCTCTCATTACCAGAAAAGAAATGATCCTTGCCTTCAATGTTTCGGAAGATCAATTGGGAGATAATACGCTGCTTGAAAAAATGGCAGGACAGTGCGCCAGCCATAAGATGGAGGCGATGCTTGTTTCCGCTCAGGTGGAGTCGGAGATAGTGCTGCTGGACTCTGAAGAGGAAAAGACCGAATTTCTTCAGGATTTAGGGATAGAAAAACCGGCGCTCGGCATCATGACCGGTCTCTGCCTGAAGGCCCTCGGGCTGATTTCCTTTTTCACCGTCGGCAAAGATGAAGTCAGACAGTGGCTGGTTCGAAGAGGTTCCCCGGCCCCGGTTGCCGCTGGGGTGATCCACTCCGACCTCCAGCGCGGTTTTATCAGGGCAGAGTTGATGAAATACGATGAGCTGATGGAGCACGGCAGTGAGGCGGAACTTAAAAAAGCCGGGAAGATGTATTTGCAGGGCAAGGACTACATTGTTACCGATGGCGATATCCTCAATATTCGCTTTAAGGTCTGAGAAGAAGATATGATAGAACTCCGCGATATCAACTACACCTTTCCCCTGGCGGCGGCGCCGATCCTGCACAACCTCTGTTTTGCGGTGCAGGACAAACGGGTGGGCATCATCGGGCCGAACGGCTGTGGAAAGACAACCCTGCTGCACCTTATGGTTGGTCTACTACGCCCCGATGAAGGCCAATTATTCTATCATGGAAAACCGGTCGTAACCAAGAAGGAACTGCGCAGTTTGCGAAAGGAGGTCGGGTTTTTATTCCAGAGTTCCGATGACCAGCTCTTTTCGCCAACGGTGATTGAAGACGTTGCTTTCGGTCCGCTGAATCTCGGTTTTTCTCCAAGGGAGGCAAGGGATATTGCCCTTAAAACCCTCGACGACCTTGGTCTTTCCGGTTTTGAAGATCGGATAACCCACCGGCTTTCCGGGGGTGAAAAAAAACTGGTCGCTCTGGCCACCATTCTCTCAATGAAGCCTAAAATGCTCCTGCTTGATGAGCCCACTAACAATCTCGACCCAAAAACCAGAAGCCGCCTCATCGAGATCCTCCAGGGGCTTGAGCAATATCAGATCATCATCTCCCATGACTGGGATTTTCTCAGCCATACGACGTCAATTCTTTATAAGATTGACCATGGCCACATCCACAGATGTGAGGAAGACCATGTCCATGTCCATCGCCATGTGCATAAAGCTGGAGATCATCCCCATCACCATCATCCATAACAATGAACCAAATTGCCTGCTTTGTAAGTCCGCATGGCTTTGGCCATGCCACCCGGGCAATCGCCGTTGTTGAAGCGCTCCAGCGCATCCGACCGGATATCCACACCCATTTTTTCACAACCGTTCCCAGGTCTCTTTTTGATCAAACCCTTGCCGATTTCACCTACCATCCGGCGGTGGTCGATGTTGGACTGGTGCAAAGTTCGGCGCTGGATTCCGACATTCCCGCCACGATTAAGCAGCTGGACAGATTTCTGCCCTTCTCCAAAGCGTTGGTTGTTGACCTTGCCGCCAAATGTGCCAGATGCTCCCTGATCCTGTGCGATATTGCTCCTCTTGGGATCACAGTGGCACAATATGCCGGACTTCCGTCTATCCTGGTGGAAAACTTTACCTGGGACTGGATCTATCAACCCTATTTGAAAAAACATCTAAAACTCCAACCCCACGCACAATTTCTAGAGAAAAAATTCGCCCAGGCAGATTACCGTATCCAAACCGAGCCTCTCTGCTTCCCCGCCAAAAGGGATCTTCACTGCGGACCTATCTTCAGACGAGTAAAAGGGAACCACTTCTCTCTTCGGCAGGATCTCGGCTGTGGGTATAAAAAGCTTGTTGTTGTGACGATGGGTGGGATTTTCCAGAAAATCCCTTCTCACTTGAACATGGCAGAATTTTCCCACATGCATTTTCTTTTTACGGGACAGGCGGAGACAAAACAGATCGGGGAGAACATCGCCCTACTCGCTCAGGATAGCGGTATCTATCACCCTGATCTATTCTGTATTGCAGATGTTGTGGTGTGCAAAACCGGATATTCGACTATTGCCGAATGCTGCCAGGCGGGGGCCAGAGTTATCTCGGTTGGTCGAGCCGATTTTCCGGAATCCAAGGTCCTTCAAAGCTACCTTCAGGACCGGCTTGGTGGGGTTTCAATTACGCAGGAAATGTATCAGGACGGGCGTTGGATGACACTTGCCTCTAACTTACTCACTACTCCCAAACCAGCTGCTGTATCAGAGAACAGCGCAGACCAAGTCGCTGATTTTCTTTCCGGTCTCATATAAAGCAGTGATTATTGTAAAGGATAATTGCAGGTAGTGTCTAATTTGTAATTACCCTCACAAGTCATCCAAGACTGTCAGGGGTCTTCCGGTACTCGAAATTTTCAGCCCTGTATTAACTGCACCTTTTACAACATCGTCTGATGCGGAGCTACAGCTTTATAACATCCGGGTCTTCCGGCAGGGGAACAACCTGCCACTCCTCGCCCTCATGATCAAAGTCGGCTATTTTCTCAATATCCATTTTGAGATACTTTCCTTTCCCTTCGACGGCAACCCGGCCATCGGCTAAAAGAATCTCGCCCTCACCCAGAAAGGAGCGTCTGCCCTCCGAGACAATTCTGGCCAGAACCCGAATTTGACCGTCGATTGGGACCGGCTTTCTCAGTTTCATTGAAAAATCCACCGTCACTCCCCAGATATTATCAGAATGGGCGACCATTATGGCCCGGCCGATTGTTTCATCCAAAATGGTTGCCGCAATTCCGCCATGCAACCGACCGGGATATCCCTGATGCTCATCCGCCGGCTGAAAAATTGCCATCAGCTGACCATCTTCCAGTTCATAAAACCTGGTTTTCAACCCGAAGCTGTTGTTCATCCCGCAAACAAAACACATCCTGGAGTTAGGCTGTTTTCTGGTAACATTTACACGCATGGCAGTTATCTCCTGTTGAGATTACACTCGACAGTCTGGGTTAGAGCGTTGTCCAGATTTCGGAAAAAGCTCAAAGCTTCCCTGTCCTCCGGATTGTGCTGCAACTGCTTTTCGTATGTTGTAAAAAGCCTGGTGAGAACATGACCTGTATCCTCCTCCCCAACCGTACCGATGGCTTCCCACAGATCGCTAGGACTTCTCATTTTTTTCTCTCCACCTGCAGCGTATCGGCCTCTTTTTCACAGTGAGGTTGAGGAATCGTCGGCGGTCCCTTCACCAGCATCTCGGCTATGGTGATTTTTACCTTTGGCAGAAGATGGCGTTTATTGTGAAGAAGTTCATTTTCAAGCAGGGCCAGTTTTCTCAAAAGCGCGGTTCTTTTGACATAGGGCACCTCTTCACCGTCTCGGTCGTCGACAATCTCCTGGCATCGAAAACAGCCCGGAAAGCGCATAGCCTGCCCGTCCGGCCTGGTGATTATTGCCGGAACGCCATGGGTGCGGCAGACCAGCAAACGATGGTGATACAAGACACAAAGTCCGCCCTCATTTAAAGGACACATGACCTGTGGGCGTTTACCGGTTTCCAAAGCTTTTTCACACTGCTGCAGATAGGACGTGGCCCTGGCGATGAGCGCCTGCTGCCTTGTCGGTTCAAGTTTTCGTATCCCCTCCCAGAGGTGCGCCCATTCCGCGTATGTGTGGTGGAGAAAATAGGAGTCACAGCAGTTATCGGGGCACCCGGTGCAGGAAAAATTAAGTTCTCCCGCCACTCGTTCATACTCCTGCTGGAGCTTGTCGTAGATATCTTCAAGCTCCCTGAGCTGGTGCTCTGAAAGGACGACCTCCTTCATTTTTTTCTCCTCAAAAGACTGAACCTGGTAAGTTTCTATGTCCGGTTTTGCATGGTGCCAGAAGTCCTGGGCCAGACCGGCCTTTCGGCAGAGATGGCCAAGAAACTGCTCGGGCGAAGGAAGCTGTCTCCAGACCTGGGGCAGAAAAGTTGCACTTTGACGGCCATACCGAAGGATCACACCGTCAACATCAGGCCGCAGCTTCGCCAGGAGATCCTCAGAATCTTCATATTCCAGTGGTTTGGGGGATGAGAGGATTGATATATCTATCTCCACCGCCGGTAACTCATCCCGAGTAAGAGGGGAAAACCGATGATCATGGAAGGCGGCGTTGACGGCGTTGTCGCGGATCCCCTCCCAGAGAGCACCGACCGGTTCAAGATTGCCGATACAGCCTCTCAGTTCTCCTGCCAGTTTCAGGGTCACAAAGGTAGCTGCTTCTGTCGACAAAGCCGGCTCATCGACCGCCAGGGAAACCGTGCCTGTGTCTATTTTCTCAGCAATAGCTTTTCTTGCCAGCCTAAGCAGCATCTGACCGTGTCTGTCACCTAGTAAGTCGTCCATTATTACCATTCAACTCCCAACATCAAACAGTTTATCCCGCTGCCTATTCCAAGCAGTGCTCCCTTCTGGCCTCGTCGAAAAGCCCCCTGTTCCATCGCCATGGCCATTGTAATGGGGGCAGAGACTGAACCAACATTCCCAAGTATTGCCAGGGTTTCAAAGTTTTTATCTGGATCCAGTCCAAGCCTTTCAAAGAGCAGTTTGGCATGGGCCGACCCAACCTGATGACAAAAGAACCGGTCAATCTGTTCTGCCCGCCATCCGGACTTTGCAGAAAACCTGTTCCAGGTCATCTGGGCTGTCTCAACACCTTTGTGTAAAAGTTCCTCAGAGTTTGTCGCCATCAGGGTTGTGTTGGAGCCACTCTGGCCGCCATGACAGAGATCGGAATGTTCAGTGTTTGCCTGCCAGGCACCATGCACCAGCCGCGGTTTGTTGTCACCGTCTTGTGCTGTACGCATATAAAGTGCTACCGAGCCGGAACCAATGGTAAGCGATGCAAAGGCCGGTTTTATACTTTTTCGACTCAGTGTTTCATCTTGCAGCAGGGCAAGAAGTGTTGATTCCAGCAACTCTTCCGCGGTTTCTCCAGAGACTATGAGTCCGTTTTTAACCTGACCAAGTTCAATCATATTGGCCAGCATGACCATCCCGTCCAGAAACCCCAGGCAGGCGTTAGAGATGTCAAAAATCAAAGCGGAAGAGGATAAACCGAGTTTATCATGGACAAAAGAAGCCGTCGCCGGTTCCATCATATCCCGGGAAACAGAGGTGAAGATAAGACACTCAATACTCTTGGGATCGATCTCTGCTTTTTCAAGGGCTCGTTTTCCGGCAAAGGTTGCGGCCTCACTTGGCCTTGTTCCTCCAGGCCAGAGACGACGCTGCCGGATACCACTCATCAATTCCAACCTGCCGGGCGGCAGGCGCAACCGTTGATAAACAGTGGAGAGTCGCCTTTCAATGTCCTCAGAGGAGAGAACCCTCGGAGGCAGTTCATAACCAAATGTGTCAAGACAGACGTGAGCAAAATGTAACATAAATCTCTATAGTAAGCGTTTCTAAATGATTGTGTGCAGGTGAACCCGATCCCGCCCCCCAACAAAGGTGGGCGCTGGAGCACGAAAACATATTACCGCAGGCTGATCATAGGAGCGCCGAGGCTTTAATATCACCACTATTCTGTCGCTTCGGACAGTTCCAGTTGTCGCAGGATTTTTTCTCTGGTCACCGGTCTCTCTATGTATCCATCAAACCCCTGTTCCAGCAGCTCACCCTCACCAGCCCCTTCTCCTACGCCCAGGATCTGAGTCCGGTGTCCGGAATACTCTTCAAGCTGTCTGATTATTTTTACCCCTTCAACTCCCTCCAGCTGGGGAGCCGAGAGATCAAAAACAATCAGATCAAAATGTGAAAGAGACGCCTCGTACATTGCCGACCGCCGGGTTTCGGCTATGGTTACCTGCCATCCTGCCTCGACCAGCGTACGTACAAAGACGTTCTGGCTTAAAGGGTCACTATCCACCACCAGAACCCTGCTCGTGAGATATTCCGCAAGGACTTTGATTAATGCATTTCTCTGTACCGGTTTGGGGAGATAATCATCCATACCGGCCTGCAGGCATTTTTCCCTGTCTCCGGTCATTGCCAGTGCGGTAAGGGCAATGATTGTCACATGCCCCCCTTGTTTACTCTCATATTTTCTGATACGCCTGGTTGCTTCCAGACCATCGACACCATCCATTTGCACATCCATAAGGATGAGCTGATAATTGCCGGTGCACGCTTCCTCAATCGCCCGTTTGCCATCCGCCACGGATGTTACATCCACATCAAGCTGCTTGAGAATCGTCTCAATAAGAACCCTGTTGATAAACTCATCTTCGGCGAGAAGCACCTTGGCACCCCTGAGTGCATAGGTGACCTCCTCTTGGATGCCCTCAACGGTAGCATTGGCTTTTTCCTCAATCCCGGAAAGATCCGCAACTTCTTTAAAGGGCAGGGTAAACCGGAAAGTTGACCCTCCGGGATTGCTTTCAACCCCAATCTCTCCCCCCATCAGCTTGACCAGCTGGGACGTGACGGTCAAGCCCAATCCTGCTGTACCCACAGACAACGGCAGGGCAATATGGGGTGTTGCCTTTTGTCTGAAATAATGGCTGATCTGTTCGAGTTTATCGGGTGCGATTCCACCCCCCGTGTCGCGAACACTGAATCGAAGAAGAATGTTATTATCGGAATCATATCCGCTATTTTCGATTTTGATGGAAACCCCGCCCTCTGCCGTAAACTTGATGCCGTTATTGACGAGATTCGTGACAATCTGAACCAGTCGGGCCGAATCTCCGTAAACGTGGGTGGGAACATCAGGATCAATTGTACAATCCAGCTCAATGTCCTTTTTGGCTGCAGAGAGACTCAGGATATAGAGATCGTGGTCAAGGCTTTCTTTGAGATTGAAATCTTCGGGATCAAGCTCCAGCTCACCGGTTTCAATCCTGGAAAAATCAAGAACTTCATTGACAACCACCAGTAAACGATCAACGGATGAGCTGACCATTTCCAGATATTGTCGCTGTTCATCTGAGAGCGTGGTTTCAAGAACGAGATCAGTCATGCCGATAATCCCGTTCATGGACGACCGCATCTCGTGGCTGACATTTTCCAAAAAGACGCTCTTGACCCGACTGGAAAGCTCCGCTCTGGCCAAATCAACCTCACAGGCACTGCGGTCCGCCTGACGTACAGCAGCCCTGCCAGTGCCGACAATGGCCTGAATGGCTCTTTTCTTTAGCAGTTTGTTGGTTGTTTTTTCTTTCGCCAACTGCGTTTTGAGGTTTTCAATCTGTTTTTGAAGTTTATCAATTTCTGCCACCACTCCCCCCTACGATTGGTGTTTGAGTACTCACTTCTCCCATGTGTCAGGTGTCCCCCTTTTGCATCTCTACAAAAGGATCATACCTCTATTTGAGAGGTCTTCATCAACGGCTGGTTTCGTCTATTTTCATTTCTCTCCACACATTTTACAGCATTATACAGCGAATAACAGATATTTGCACGATTCCGTTACTCTCGGCCAACCATCTCTATTTCCACGGTCCACCTTCCGGCCATTTGGGGCTGTGATGATGCGTTTGCCCGGTTTTCCTGATTTCCCAACACCTGTGGATCTTTTCGTTTCTTGAAAAATCAAAAGGAACCGACTCCTGGGAAATATCCTGTATGTCATAGAGCGACGGCAGCCTGTCATCTAGTACGAAGCGCCTGAAATTAGTTGAAAAAATGACAAGACCGTCACCTGCCAGATGGGACATTGCCAACTCGATCAGCCGTGCGTGATCTTTCTGGACATCAAAAACCCGTTTTTCTTTTTTGGTGTTGGAAAAGGTCGGGGGATCTATAAAGATCAGATCATATGTATCGGTGGACTGTTCAAGCCACTGCAAACAATCTGCTTTTTCAATCCTGTTCCTCTTCTCTGTTAAACCATTGAGAGCAAGATTCATTTTCGCCCAATGGAGGTAGGTTGCCGAAAGATCTACGGTTGTAGTACTCGCCGCCCCACCCATTGCAGCGTGCACTGTTGCTGTTCCTGTATAGCCATAGAGGTTGAGAAATCTTTTTCCTCTGGCTTCATGGTATATCTTTTTGCGGACCGGCCGGTGGTCCAGAAAAAGGCCGGTGTCAAGGTAATCGGTAAAATTGACGAGAAACGAACACTCGCCCTCTTTCACCTCATACATCTTCCCGCTGCTGCCCTTCTTCTCATATTGCTTTCTACCTTTCTGGCGTTCCCTGGCTTTCAGAAAAATCCGATTTGACCGAACGCCGAGAATATCTCTCACACACTTCACCGCAGTTGCCAGCCGTGAAGCGGCAATCTGCGGATCAACAGTTTTCGGTGGTGCATATTCGTGGATATGCACCCACTTGGAGAAGAGATCAATACTTAAGTTGTAATCCGGCAGGTCCCTGTCATAAATCCGGAAACAGGAAATATCTTCTTTTGTTGCCCACTTGAGGACTTTCTTGAGGTTTTTTCGCAACCTGTTGCCAAATTCCCCCCCCTGCTCTTCACCGTTCTGCTCAACCGGGGACCACACAAAAGCACGTTCATCACCGGTAACTGTTCCCGTAAGCAATCGACAGGGTATTGAACCGTTAAAGAGCTTATGTTTATTGTCCCAGGCAAGGGTAAAACTGTCCGTCAATGCCGCGTTGGAAATAAAGACTGCGGTTTTCCAACCGGAAAAGCGCTGTTTCAAAATGCGACCATAGGCTCTGTACAGCCGGCTCACCTGTTCCGTCTCGGACAGCCTTTCTCCATAGGGAAGATTGGACACGACCATGCCGTTTTTATCCGGTGGATGAAGGGTGGCGAGTTCAGCCTGTTTAATCTGAAGGTGCTCAGTAAGACCGGCCTTCTCAATATTTTTTCGTGCGGCACTTACAGCAACAGGGTCACAATCGTAGCCAATCATTAAGGGCCAGTTCTTCTCGAGTCCCCTCTCTTCTCTTTCCAGAGCTTCGGCAACCAGATTGTTCCAGAGACCCACGTCGTGCCCCAGCCAGCCCCAAAAACCAAAATAATTGCGCGACAATCCCGGAGCGGAATCCCCAAACATCAAAGCTGCTTCGATGAGGAGTGTTCCGGTACCGCACATGGGGTCGATGAGTGTCCCGCTCTCAAGCGGCCAGCCACTCAGGGCAATGATCGCAGCACCAAGGGTTTCCTTCAGTGGCGCTTTCACCGCAGCGCTCCTGTACCCTCGGCGATGCAGGCTTTCCCCGGATAAATCAAGAGATAAAGCGGCGGTTTTTCCATCTATATGGAGATGAACCTGTACACCCGGCCGGGTGGTCTTTACCGATGGTCGTTTTCCTGTTCTGTTTCTGAATGTGTCAACAAGGCCGTCTTTTACCTTGAGAGCTGCGTAGCGACTATGGGTTATGGGCGAATCGCCGGAGATTGTGCAGCTCACGGCAAAACTTCTCTCTTCATGGAGGTGCTCCAGCCAGTCTACCTCCATGCTTTTCTGGTACAATGTCTCCTCATCTGTAATGGGAAACTGAACCAGTTGTAAAAAGACACGGGAGGCAAAACGGGACCACAAACAACAACGATAGCCCGATTCAAGCGGGCCGCTCCAGGTAACAACACCGCTCTCACAGCATACATCCTGTCCGCCAAAGAGCATGACTTCTTCTACTACCAGCTTCTCCAGCCCACTGGCGCAGCTGGCAACCATCTCATACTTTTTCATTATTTATAACGTGTCCCCGCCTCCTGAAAAATAAGAGGAGGCCTGATTGTTCAATTTCTCGCGTTGTTCTCGTGCTGTCACCAACATTGAGTGACCTGCAATCGTCCCAGCCCCTCAAAGGGGCAGTGAAGCTCACCATTCGATTAACATTATAGCATCCACCAGGCAACAGGAAATGAATAGTGTTTTCCTGGCGATTTGTTCTTGACCTCTTTTGCAATCACGCTAAAGTAGAGATCAATTTTGTAAATAGTTTCGTCATCTCAGTGCATTCGTGCGATTGATTGCTGTCCAACACCGCTCAAGGCACTAAATTTTTTCCACAATAGGAGTGTTTTATGAAGAAAAAGCTCTGTAAGACTCTAGCTCTTTCAGCCCTGATAGGTTCAATGCTTCTTTTTAACGCCGGCTGTGGCAAGAAAACCGTTATTCCACCTGACCAGAATCAAGGAACCATCGGATCCGAAATGTCCGGTGGAAAAGATATTAATTACCCCTCGGCGGAAGATGGCTTTATGGAAGACAACCTGCCGGTGGAAGGGACATTGGATGACTCATCTGCTCTTGCCCGGGCGGAAATGATGGCGGCTGCCGACCAACAGTCGGATGAATATAAAAGAATACATGGGAGAAGCTCAGCGAATCTCTCTCCTATCTATTTTGACTTTGACCAGGCAGGCATTGGGGCCGGCATGAGAGAGATACTCGTACGCAATGCCGATTATCTTAATTCTGTTCCCGGAGCGATGGTCATCATTGAAGGCAATTCTGATGAGAGAGGCACGAATGAATACAACCTTGCCTTAGGTGAAAGAAGGGCTATCAACACCCGACAATACCTCATTAATCTGGGCGTTGCAGCTGACAGAATGCGCACCCTGTCCTACGGTGAGGAAAGACCTTTGTTTTTAAATCAGGACGAGGAAGCATATAGCATGAACAGAAGGGTCGATTTCGTTGTGAAATAATGCCTGGTGCTCCGGTCCCACCTTTTATTTGGGACCGGAGTACTCTGCAACAGAACTATCCTCTCTTGCTTTCCATTACCTGCAGTATTTTATCAACGACCTGCTGCACGGATATCTCAGTAGTGTCTATCCGAACGGCGTCGTGAGCTTTTTTTAATGGAGCAATTGCCCGTTCGCTGTCGTTTTTGTCCCTTTCAAGAGTCATCGTCAAAATCTGATTGAAGTCGGCCTCAAGACCTCTTTCATGCAACTGCATTACCCGTCTTTTCGCCCTCTCCTCCGGCTGTGCATCGAGAAAAAACTTATATGCGGCCTTGGGAAAAACGACGGTTCCGGTATCTCTGCCTTCTGCGACAATATTCCCCTTGTCCCCATACCCCCTCTGGATTTGCGTCAATATTTCCCGAACCACAGGAATTGCCGATACCTCGGAAGCGACCATGGCCATATCTGGAGTGCGGATGGCCTCACTGACATTTTCGCCGTTGATCAAAACACCCACATCACTTACTTCATCTGCTGCCGGCAGCAACTGCATATCCAGTTCCGCCAGTTTAGTGCTAACGGCTTCTCCATCATCCAGAGGAACCTCCTGTTGCCGAAAGTACCAGCCGACCCCTCGGTACATCGCCCCGGTATCCAGATAGGTAAAACCCGTGGCAGCCGCTACTTTCCTGCTTACAGAGGACTTGCCAACCCCGGACGGACCGTCAATTGTGACGATGTTTTGCATCTCAGACATAGTTTAGCTCGCCAAGACAATCAGCCAGGCTCCCCAGAAAGCGGCTATTTTCCTCTTCTGTTCCGACCGTCACCCGGATGAAGTTTTCAAAGCCATACGCACTCATGGAGCGAACAATAACCCCTTTGCTGAGCATTGCCTGATAAAGTTTGTCTGCGTTCCCCTGGACATCTATGAGAAAAAAATTCGTTGCTGATGGGTAACTTTTGCAGCCAAGTTTGTCTACCTCACGGCTTAAATAGGCAAGACCTTTTGCTGTACGATCAAGGGTGAGGAGATAATACTCTTCATCATCCAGTGCGGCCAGCGCCCCAACCTGGGCCATCTGGTTAATATTAAAAGGTTGACGCACCTTATGCAGACACTCTGCAATGTCTTCTGCCATTAGTCCATAACCAACCCGCAGACCAGAAAGGCCGTATGCCTTTGAAAAGGTTCGTAAAAAAACAACCGGGCAACGACCATCGATATTTCGGATAAGCGAATAAAAATCCACCTGCAGCTGCGTATCCATAAAATCGACATATGCTTCATCCAAAACAACAATTACCGACTCCGGTATCTCGCTTAAAAATCGATATAACTCTACAGGGGGGATGACTGTACCGGTCGGGTTGTTTGGATTATCCAGGAAAATAAGCCGTGTTTTGCCGGACACCATCTCTTTAATGACTTCAAGGTCGTGCCGCATTTCTTTCAATGGCACGACATGGTTTACTCCGCCTCTCACCTGGACAATTTTCTGGTACATGAGAAAGGAAGGGTGACTGGTAATAACCTCATCACCCTCCTGGACAAAAGCCTTTACCAGAAACTCAATAACCTCATTGGATCCATTTCCCACAACAACTTCAGAGGTGGAAACCCCCATTTTTTCAGCTATCGCCTGCACCAGATAGTAGCAGGAACCATCAGGATACCGATGCAGATTCAAAACTTCGGCACGAAGTGCTTGGATTGCCTTAGGGGAAGGACCCCACGGGTTTTCGTTTGAAGCGAGTTTTATGGAATTGGTGATCCCATATTCTCGTTCCAGTTCATCAAGGGGTTTGCCTGGAGGATATGGTGTTATCGCTGCTATGTTGTTGGGAATTTTTATTTTCAAGTTTTCACCGTAAAACAAAATTTTTCTCTAGAAGAGCGAATCGCACCACTATATATCCAGCTTTCTGTGCTCAAGCCCCAGGCCATGCTCAAGGTTGAAACCTATTTTCAAGAGCTTTTCTTCCTGAAAATGAGCCGCCTGAAGTTGCACACCGACAGGCAACCCTTCTGAGGTAAAACCACCAGGTACGGACATTCCCGGTATACCTGCAAGGTTTGCCGAAAGTGTTAGGATGTCAGAGAGATAGACCGCCAGTGGATCTTCAGTGTTTTCGCCCATTTTCCAGGCGGCGGTCGGCGTTACCGGAGAGATGAGCACATCACAGGAATCAAACGCCTTCTTAAAGTCATTAAGAATGAGGGTACGCACCTGGGAGGCTTTCTTGTAATAGGCGTCGTAGTAACCGGAGGACAATGCATAGGTTCCGATAAGAATACGTCGTTTTACCTCAGCCCCAAAACCTTTCGACCGTGTCTGCTTATACATGTCAAGAAGCGTTTCGGCTTCCATGTCGCGATATCCGTACAGTGCCCCATCATACCTGGCAAGATTGGAACTCGCCTCTGATGGTGCTATAAGATAGTAAACCGCCACACAATATTCGGTGTGTGGTAAAGAAACATCTATTATATCAGCACCCTGTTTTCTAAGTACCTCTATACTGTTGTCGATGATTTTTTTCACTTCAGGGTCAAGACCTTCGGTGAAATATTCCCGGGGAACACCAACCTTAAAACCCTCGAGACCACTGGTTAAAGAAGAAGAAAAATCTGGCACGTGCTGCTTCACCGAAGTGGAATCCATCTGATCATATCCACTGATCACGTTCATCAATATTGCGCAATCCTCGACAGTCCTGCACAAAGGACCCACCTGGTCAAGAGATGAAGCAAAAGCGGTCAGGCCATATCGAGAAACCCTGCCGTATGTCGGCTTAATGCCTACTATACCGCAGAGTGAAGCAGGCTGCCGGATCGATCCGCCGGTGTCCGACCCAAGAGAACCCGGACATTCAAGAGATGCTACGGAAACTGCAGATCCCCCCGACGAGCCTCCGGCGACATATCCCTTCTTCCATGGATTTTGTGGGACTCCGAATGCACAGCTCTCTGAAGTCGACCCCATGGCAAATTCGTCCATCGTCGTCTTACCGAGGATGACTGCATCCGCATTTTTCAGTTTTTCAACCACCGTCGCATCGTAAGGGGGGATGTAACTGGCAAGCATCTTTGAACCGCAGGTGGTTTTCATACCCTTGGTACAAAGCAGGTCTTTAACGGAAAGCGGTATCCCACACAACGGACCGCCCTGTCCGGACTGTCTCTTTCTGTCACCTCTTTCAGCCTGGGCCATTGCGCCTTCCTTGTCAACAGTTACAAAGGCGGTGACCTCTTTTTCGACAGCTTCTATTCTGTCCAGACAACTTTCTGTGAGTTCTACGGCGGAAAGCTCCCCGTTCCCCATTTTTTTAAGTGCCTGGCTAATGGTCAATTCGTACGGTTTCATTCAAACCTCAAAACAAGCGGACAGGAAACTGTCCTGCTGAGTATGGAAAAGTATATGTTAAATAATACGAGGAACCTGGAACATCTCGCCGTCCTGCTGCGGACCGTTTTTTACCGCCTCAGCCTGGGGCAAGGATTCTTTTTCGACATCTTCCCGAAAAGCATTACTGACCGAAAAAACATGGGAGGTTGGTTGAACCTGACTGGTATCCAATTCATCGAGCTTATCAACATATGACAAAATATTGTCAAGCTGCCCCGTCATTTTTTCCAGTTCATCTTCTGTGAGGGTAAGTCGAGCCAGGTGCGCGACATGTTCGACTTCTTTTTTATTTATTTTCATTAGGTTAATGAACATAGAGTTCTTATTGGTTGTTCTGGTAAACGTTTGCCAGGTGCTCCTGAGTAAAAACATTCTTGGTCGGCGTATAGTCGGCAATGGTTCTTGAAAAGTACTCGACAATGTCCGTGTCAAACTGCGTTCCACTGCAGCGGTAAAGTTCTTCAACCGCCTCAGTCATATTCATATTCTTTCGGTAATTTCGCTTGGAGGTCATGGCATCATAACTGTCTACGACGATAAGTATTTTGGTCAGATCATCAAGCTGATCGCCGTTCAAACCGTCCGGATAACCTTTCCCATCCATTCTCTCGTGGTGGTGCCTAATGATGAATTGCTCTCTTTCCATAAAACCGAGCGGCTGTATGATGTTCGCACCGACACTTGGGTGTTTCCGAATCAAGACCCATTCTTCCTCGGTGAGTCTGCCGGGTTTTTGAATACAGGAAAGATCTATAACCAGTTTACCAATGTCATGAAATTGTGCAGCTCTTCTCAGAACAACTCTTTCATTTTCTGTCAGTCCCATCGCCATTCCGAGCATCAGAGCATACTCTGTTACACGCATGGTATGACCGGCAGTGTAGTAGTCCTTTTCTTCCATGGCGTTCTGGAGACTGCTCATCAACTGAACAGTTGCCTGCTCAAGGCTGTTACTGTAGGTGAGTAAAAGCTTGTTCTGTTCTTCCAGTTGAATTGCTTTTACCTGAATGTCGTCTTCAAGGGCTGCCCTATACTGGCGCTCCTGAAGGACGTACCTTCTTTTCTCAATCGCCCGGCGAATCTTTACATTAAAAATATCGAGATCTTCAATAGGTTTGGTAAGAAAGTCGTAGGCACCGAGATTAATAGCTTTTACCGCATAGTCCATAGAGCCGGCACCCGTGAGAAAAAGAACAGGAATATCATAGTTGAGCTCATTGAGTTCATCCATGGTTTCAAATCCGTCCTTGTCTGGCATATTGATATCGAGGATTATAACATCATAGCTGTCATCCACCAGTTCAAGTACACCTTTTCCATCCGAAGCCGTATCTACATGATGTCCAAACATTTCCAGTATCTTGGATACCGTCGTTCGAACCATGCCGTCGTCATCTGCTATGAGTATTTTTGTTGGTCCTTTTCTCAAAACCCTTTCTCCGCATCCCTTAAAAAAAATAGATCGTGACCGAATCTACATTTTCCAATAATTTTTTGCAACGTCCCGTACCCTTTCAATGGCCGGATGAGGACTGCGTGCATTCTTTAATTGTTGTTCGGTTTCCTCATCCATAGGCTGGAAGTAAGGGGTCTCAAGCTTTTCCCTTGCCAGTTCACTCATAACTGCAAAAATGCTTTCCCTGAGTCCATTCAAATCATATCCGCCTTCAAGAGCAATAAGGACCCTTCCTTCGCAAAACTCGTCTGCCAGTTGAACAAGCACTCTCGTCATATAAGCAAAACCATGAGAAGTCAGGTTCATTGAACTGACACTATCTCCATAATAGCCGTCAAAGCCTGCCGAAATCAAGATAAGTTCGGGTTTGTACTGAGATGCTACAGGCACAATAATGGTATTGAATATATTTGCATACTCTGTGTCCCCCTGCCCACCAGGAAGCGGAACGTTAATGGTATAGCCTTCCCCTGTGCCAGTCCCTGTTTCGTTGAGCTCACCGGTACCGGGATAAAAAGGGGACTGGTGAATTGAAATAAAAAGAACCTGGTCCGTATCATAAAAGGCGTTTTGCGTCCCATTGCCGTGATGAACGTCCCAGTCAACAATAAGAACCCTCTGTACTCCGAGCCTTTCTATAGCGTGATGGGCCGCAAGAGCAATATTATTAAAAATACAAAAGCCCATCGATCTGTCGTGTTCGGCATGGTGACCTGGTGGCCTTACCAGGGCCAGGCCATTGTCTATTTTTTGCTGGAAAAGAAGATCAACCCCGGTGGTAAGTGCGCCGACGGCCAGACAGGCTGCCTCATAACTTTTTTTTGAGGTGAAAGTGTCCTCGGCGAGCACGGAAAATCTTTTTCCGGCGGTTGCTGCAGCTTTATCAACCAGAGATTTGCAATGATTTAAAAGGATTGTTTGGTGGGAAGCCTGGGAAAAAGGTGGTTCAATAAATAGCTGATTATCTGGTAGTGAAGCTAAAGCTGAATAAAGGGTCATCAATCGATCGGGGGAATCCAGGTGATCAAACCCGGGATCATGATCTACAAAGATGTCATGTTTGAATATTGCCGTTTTCTTCAAAACATACCCTTGGATATTGTCTCCTGCTGTTCCGGATTAAAAACATACTGGGGGGCATGTTTTCTTGATTTTCTCTGATAAACAGGCCTCATTATACCTCAAATTCAGCATATCAGCTAATATGCAAGGAGTATAAAAAACAAAAACGCAATTTCACGGTCATGAAATTGCGTTTTCGCAGGACTGTAATATGAGGAGTGGCGGCAATATGATTTTCTCAGTTTTTTGAAAAAATCTCATCCTTTCGACGTCGCTCGTATTAGTCGCTCGTATTACATAGGTACAATCAATTTGTTTGTTTCCTCGTTCCAGGTGACAAGCAGATACCAGGTTATCATTGCACCACCAATTAAGAAGAGAGTAGGCCCATACCCAAGCGAATCCGGCATGTACACAAAGGAACCAAGAGCTCCGTCAGCCTCAAATTCCTGATCTCTGAACCATGCAGTCATAATTGACGATGTAATACCAAAAAACGGGACCACCATCAGAAGTTTCACCTGTCCTTCTCCAACGCGCCAAAGCGTTCCGGAACCACAACCACCGGCAAACATTGCACCAAGACCAAAGATAAAGCCTCCGACGACGCCCCCCCATCCAAAAGTTCCACGTACATAATTGGCAGCGGCCAAGACGGCTTCGCCTTCTGCGCGAACCGGGACGGCGTATTTGAGAACTGCAGCTCCAATGGCGACAACAAAGATAGATAACATAACAGATTTTGCCAGGGTACAGTCACCGGTCATATGCGGTTCGCGAAAGCCCTGAACCATACACCAGCGTCCTCTTTGCATGGCATAACCAAGACAGGCCGCAAGCAAAATGACACCACTGAGAGAGGCCACATAATCACTGTCTTCATTCGCTGAATAAACATAGGAAGCATAAACTATTCCGATAATACCGAGAAAACCGAGAGCATACACAACAGCCGGAGGGAAAGAGAAAGTTTTCGAACCACCATCCCCCCAACTTATGTGTTCCATCTCAAGATAGAGGAGTTTCAAACCGAGAATGACACCGAAGAAGAGACCGAACATCATGGTAAATCCGTTTGCAGCGAGATTTCCTATCGCATTATAAAATCCGCCGACATTACAGCCACCGGCCAGCGTTGCTCCTATTCCCATAAGGACACCGGCAATGACTGCTTTTACCATCTCTCTGTAGGGTGGAATCCGTATAGCGAAGTCTTTTCCAAGACATGCAGAAATAAAAGATCCGACAACAAACCCTATGCCGATAACAGAACCGGAACTCACAAAAATTGACCGGGGAGCCTCATCGTAAAAACCGAAAAAACCAGCCTCGGATCCAAATAAGGTGGCACCACCGTACATTATCCAATCACCCCAGTTTCGGATGGCACCAACAGCTCCCCATGGTCTCCACCAGGCCATAATCATGACTGAAAAAAAAGCGACAACTACTCCGGTTACATAAGGGTTCCATTCTTTTTCACATAATAAACTATACAGTTCTTTAACTTTGTTATTTAAAACAGACTCTTCACTCATAACTCTTTTCTCCCGGTTGAATAATTATATAAAGAAACACTTAAATCAGATGTAAATTTTTTACACAGCCCATATTTTTTTGTCAAGGTTAACCACTCCAACCACCAGTAGATACTACATTGTAGTGATTTATTTTTATCTATATAATTCATACAGTTACAGGTGTTGTTTTTTCGCTTCTTGACAGAATCATGATGCTACGTTATAGGTCAGAATTGAAATAAATGAACGGTAAACAAAATAGAGTTTATATATGGCGCTTTGCGTCAATTAAACACTTAATCTTTTTTTTAGGAGATCTACAATGAGTGATTTGAAAACTGTCGCAGAAGATGTTCAACCAACAAGTGTACTAGATGCCAAAGGTCTCAGTTGTCCAATGCCTTTACTTCGTACAAAAAAAGAAATGGGAAAACTGGCTTCCGGTGACATTCTCCAGGTAGACGGAACTGATCCAGGTTCCAGAAACGATATACCTGGATGGTGTGACCGTTCCGGACACGAATATCTTGGTGAGAAAGAAGGTTCCGGTTTTATCAGCTTTTACATTAAAAAAGGTTGATCTCTTATTGATCTGTTCTTCAATAAGACAAATTATCTACTCTCAACACAGATAGTTGTCCTAACTCGCTGTGTTGAGAGTATTTTTTCATTCAATATAAAATCTCATATAAATAGCCACTACTATTTTTGGAGGAAGTTAACATGGCAAAAAGTTTGGGTATATTTGTAACCTCACCTGACAGCCTGCAACATGCCATTGGTATAACCAAGGCAGCCAAGGCTAAAGGGTCCAATGTTAAGGTATTTTTTACCTGGAAAGCCACGGCCCTCTCGAAAGATCCCGCCTTTCCAGGTCTTTGTGAATTAGCTGACGATGTCTCTATTTGTGTGGACAGTTATCAGAAGCAGGGTTTTGCCGTTGATGATATTCCAGCCGGACTGACAGCCAAAAAAATGGCAACCCAAGCTCAGCATGGGATAATTATCGAAGATTTTGACTGTTATCTTAGTCTGTAAGGAGATAGTGTTATGGAATACAAAAAAGTATGTTTAATGTACAGACACAAAGACTACGCCATAGATGGTATCCGATCAGCACTTGGACTGGCTGTTGAAAATATGTACGCTTATGGCGTCGTTATGGACACAGAAATTCCCAAACTGGATGAACTGACCCAGGAAAGCATTGAGATGCTCCGTGATATGGAAGGAGATGTCTATTCCACCGTAGCGGCCAATGTAGAGAAAAATGGTTTTGAAGCTCTTACCCTTGAGGAACTCGGTGAGAAACTTCGTGAGATGACCCATATCATCCCTTACGGTCTTAAATAACATTTCCAGGAGTCTATTCCATGAAGATATTAAATGTATATAAATCCGAACCGGATGAAACTGTTAAAAAACTGGTGGAAATAGTTACCCGTGACAGAGAAGCAGATACTTTTGATCTGTATGCTGAAAATCCGGATTACGATGCACTCGTTGATAAAATTTTTTCAGCTGACCAGACAATCTGCTGGTGGTAGAAAGAGAGCAAATATCCTATAAAAAACCCGGATGAGCCAAAACGTTCATCTGGGTTTTTTTATGATATATTCCATTATGGTGTCATGAAGAAGAGGTCTGAATATTCTTATTGGCGTCAACGCTTCCCCAAATAAAACTCTGTTGGTAAGAACGACAATTGCAATCCCTCTTTGCAGATCAATCCAAAAAGATGTCCCCGTAAAACCAAGATGTCCAACTGTCAGATCAGAAAAATATTTTCCACTACTGGATATACCTCTTGTCGGTGTATCAAATCCAAACCTCCAGGCTCCTTTTCTATGGCTTAATGCATTTTGCATGGTTTCGCTGCTATAACACGGGTGTTTCCTCTCCTGCTGAAACTGCAACAGTATATTTTCACATAAAGATAACACCGCTTCAGCACTGCCAAATAATCCTGCATGACCTGAAACACCTCCAACTGCCCTGCAGTTATCATCGTTAACCTGTCCATAAAGGCTCAAATTTGGCAGTTTAAACCTTGATGTGGGTATGAACATAAAAGAATCTTTTTCTTTTTTACTCGGGTAAAACAAGCCTTTTTCGAGCCCCAGTGGTTTTGCAATAGTTTGGCTCCAATAAGTATCCAATGACTCGCCGGAAATTTTCTCTATTATTTTGCCAAGAATAATAAAACCAAGATCGCTGTAGAGGGTATCATCTCCCGGTTCAAACGAAAGTTTTTCGGCTAAAATCCATTCAATAAGTTTTTCTGTTCTTTCGTTTTGAGGAAAATCCACGAGTTTTTTGTAATATGGCTGGTGTGCCGGTAACCCTGAACAGTGGTTGAGGAGATGTAAAAGTGTTATTTTTTTCTTATCCGAAGGCAATGTCTTAAAAAATGAAGAAATTTTGTCTTCAATGTGCAGTTTTTTTTCTTCCAAAAGAGCCAATATACCGAGGGAAATAACCAAAGGTTTGGTGAGAGATGCAAGATCAAAAAATATATCCTCATCGACCGGAAATGTTCTTTGCCCCTCTTCTGCAAAACCATAGTTAAAAACATTACCTTCTAAAGTGTTAGTTTTTCTTTCAAAAAAACCAACAGAACATGCTGTAAAAACTTGGTTTTTTAGAGCATCACCCATAAGGTTATCTATATATTTTTTAAGAGGATTGTATGGTCTTTTTTCCATTTGTTATTTTTATTATTCTATTGAAATTTTTAGCTATTTTTACTAGATTATAGCCCGCTGGATGCAAAACATATATATGTTATTTCGTTAAAATTTGATATTGCCAACAGATAGTGGTCCATCACTTTTTAACACAGTTATCAACACACATTACACAGGCTATTGTTAATTCCTTATTGAAAAGGTGTTCACAACATTGTTGATAACTCTTTTTAAACAGAAACAAGATTATACAAACCTTTCTTTTGTTTAAAAAAAACATATAAAAATCATATAATTACATCTAATATAAACATATTAACCTTCATAATAACAATAAAATAAATAAATATACTAAGGATATGTCCAAAGGAGTTCCTTAATGCCTCTCAATTGCACTGTAAGTAAAAACGATCTTCTTGAAGGTTTAAATAGTCTTCAAAACATAACGAACAAAAAAGGGACATTAGCCATTTTATCCAACGTCCTCATCAGTACTGCTCCAGGAGGTCTTACCCTCACTGGTACCGACCTCGAGGTCGGATTGAGACTTTTTGTTCCGGCAGAAATTCATGATGAAGGACTTCTTACTCTCCCTTCAAAGAAAATTTTCGAGATAGTAAGAGAATCTGGATCAGCTACAATAACTATTGAAGAGACTGAAAATAGTTGGGTTATAATCAAGGCTGGATTAAGCACTTACAATCTCGCCGGCATAGCAAGTGACGAGTTCCCTGAGTTCCCTGAATACGAGGAGGATACTTTTATATCCTTTGAGAGTTTCATTTTCCTGGAGCTGATAGAAAAGGTTATTTATTCAATCGCTAACGAACAGGAAAATATTTACTCTCTCACCTCTGTTCTTTTTGAAAAAGAGAAAATTGAAGATACCTACTATCTTAAAATGGTTTCTTCTGATGGCCACAGACTCTCCATCATGCGAAAAGATGTGGCGGCGGATCTTGACCAGCTCCATCTCAACGATGTGACGCTTATCCCTAAAAAAGGGATTCAGGAATGGAAAAAATTCTGTGAAGGAAGAGATACTATAGAAGTCTCCTTTGAACAAAAGCAGGTGGTGCTCCGCGATGATCAGGCTGTAATGGTTATTCGACTAAAACATGGTGAATTTCCACAATACTCAGCTATCATAGATGCAATTCAATTGACAAACTGTGTTAAAATAAATCGAATTCCTTTTCTGGAATCCTTAAAGAGAATAAACCTTTTTACTGAAGATATATTCCATACCATCCAGTTGAATATCGATCCAAATAAAATGATTCTTTCATCCCAAAATGCCGACCTGGGCAATGCCAAGGACGAGCAAACTATCTCCTATGATGGTGAACCGCTTACCCTTGGTTTTAATTGCCGATATTTCATCGAAACGTTGCAGGTGATGGAATGCGAGACGGTTGAAGCATACATAAATTCGAACAGCAGTCCGTGTCTTATGAAGTCAGAAGAAGATAAAGGCTTTATAAGTATCATCATGCCGATGCAGTTATAATCTCCACGGATACATTCATTTTCTTATATAAAAGGAACAAGCGTGACAGAAACAACGAATAGTTACGACGCACAACAGATACAGGTTCTTGATGGTCTGGAGGCCGTCAGAAAAAGGCCATCCATGTATATCGGTAATACTGCCGAAGAAGGCCTTCACCACCTTATCTGGGAAATTGTCGACAACAGTATAGATGAAGCTTTAGCTGGTTACTGCAGCCGTATCAGGGTTACAATTCATGAGGATAACTCTGTATCTGTCGAAGATGACGGTCGTGGAATTCCTGTGGATAAACACCCGTCGGAGAATATGACCGCCCTTGAACTGGTTATGACCACCCTGCATGCCGGCGGCAAATTTGATCATTCGAGCTATAAGGTCTCCGGCGGATTACATGGTGTTGGTGTCTCGGTTGTCAATGCACTCTCAACAGAGACAATAGCGGAAATTCGACGAAATGGAAAAATCTATAAACAAGAGTATCGATATGGTGAGAGAACCGGTGAATTACAGGTAATCGGAGATAGCGAAAAAACAGGCACCAAAATAACGTTTACAGCTGATCCTGGCATATTTACCGAAACAACCACTTACAATTACGAAACTGTAAAAAGTAGATTACGTGAGCTGAGTTTTTTAAATAAAGGTCTGCGAATCTACCTGAAAGACGAAAGGAGTGGTGAAGAAGACAAGTTTCATGCCTCCGGGGGGATCATTTCCTATGTGGAATATCTGAACAGGAAAAGATCATCTGTGTTCGACCCACCTATTTTTATATCAGCCACCAAGGATAATGTCGAAGTTGAGATTTCTCTGCAACATTTCGATGGCTATTCGGAGAGGCTTTTTTCCTTTGTAAATAACATTAATACCCGTGAAGGTGGTAGCCATGTCGCCGGCTTTAGGGCTGCCTTGACAAGGTGCATCAATAAGTACGCAAACGATGATATGATCCCGAAAAACATGCGGGAAAAAATGGGTGGTGATGATGTACGGGAAGGACTTACCTGTGTCATTTCCGTTCGTGTGCCTAATCCTCAATTCGAGGGACAGACAAAAACAAAGCTTGGCAACAGTGAAGTTAAATCCATTGTTGAGTCTGTCTGCACTGAAAAATTGACTCTCTTTTTGGAACAAAACCCTGCAGTTGCTAAAAAAATTCTCTCTAAGGTTGTCGATGCGGCACGCGCTCGTGAAGCTGCAAAACGGGCCAGGGATTTGTCCAGAAAGAAAGGGTCTACAAGTTTAATGATGGCAGGTAAGCTTGCTGAATGTCAGGAAAAAGATCCGGCCAAACGGGAAATATTCATAGTGGAGGGTGACTCTGCCGGTGGTTCAGCAAAACAGGGCAGAGACAGATCGAACCAGGCTATTCTGCCACTTAGGGGAAAAATTCTTAATGTTGAAAAAGCCCGGTTCGATCGTATTCTCAGCAGTGAGGAAATAAAGCATCTAATCGGTGCCCTTGGTTGCGGGATAGGTAAAGATGAATTTTCTTTGGAAAAACTTAGGTATCATAAGATCATAATAATGACTGATGCCGATGTGGATGGTGCCCATATACGCACCTTGCTGCTCACTTTTCTTTACAGGCAGATGCTTCCTCTTATTGAAGGTGGTTTTGTCTATATAGGCCAGCCACCTCTCTTTCGTTTGGGAAGAGGAAAAAAAGAACAATACTTCCTTGATGAGGGTAATCTCAACAGCCATCTTTTCACCCAGGCCAGTGAAAATTTTAAAATTGAACTACTCGGTCCGGACACAGAGATTGTTGAAGGTGGTTTTTTCGTTGAACTTCTTGAAAAACTTTCTGTTTACCAGCGGATAATGTTGTTTATGAATCGTATGAATATATGGGAGGAAATGCTGTATTTTCTTCTCGACAACGGCATACGATCTGCTGATCAATTCAAAGATGAATCGTTTATTAATGACCTGAAAGAAAAACTTCCTGAAGATAAACTTGTCATAGGCAATGTCCGCTCCTGCAGATGGCGACCAGACTGTTATGAGTTGGATATTGCCGTTCGTGGAAAAGTTCAGATAATGATGACTCTAGGACCACAAATACCGCTCATTAATGAGTACAGGACGGCCTTAAATCTTTTTCCGACAATTCATCCGTATATCCAATCAGGGTTCAACATCATCTATACAGGTACAACCAGGCAGCAAAAAGAAATTGTTGCAGCTGACTGGAGTGAGATGTTGAAGATTGTTCGCGACGAATCCTTTAAAGGAAGTCACCTTCAGCGATACAAAGGCCTTGGTGAAATGAATCCCGAGCAGCTTTGGGACACCACTATGAATCCTGAAAACAGAACGCTTATGCAGGTAACAATAGATGATGCCGAGCAGGCTGATGATATTTTTACGACATTGATGGGTGATAAGGTTGAACCGAGGCGGGAATTCATTCAGAACCATGCCCTTGAAGTAACGGATCTCGATATCTAACACTCCATTTTCTTTCACGAAATTAATAAAAAAACAGATATTCTCTTATGAGCACAGATACTGAAAAAAGCAGTGAGCAGTTTCCGACAATTTCCATAGAAAAAGAGTTACAGAAATCCTATCTCGAATATGCAATGAGCGTCATTGTCGGCCGAGCCTTGCCTGATGTACGAGACGGATTAAAACCTGTTCATAGAAGAGCTCTTTATGCTATGCGAGAACTTGGCGTCCATTACAATCGCCCTTATGTCAAATCCGCGAGAATTGTCGGTGACGTTATTGGTAAGTATCACCCCCATGGTGATACTGCCGCCTATGATACAATTGTAAGGATGGCGCAGGATTTTTCCCTGCGTTACCCGCTCGTTGATGGACAGGGAAACTTCGGATCCATGGACGGCGATTCTCCAGCAGCAATGCGATATACCGAAGCGAGAATGACCAAAATTGACAGGGAAATTGTCGACGATCTGGACAAGGAAACAGTTGATTGGGTGCCCAACTATGATAACTCCCTGAATGAACCATCGGTTATGCCGAGTAAGGTGCCGAACCTGCTTATTAACGGATCCTCCGGAATCGCCGTAGGTATGGCAACCAACATTCCTCCACATAATATTACGGAGGTTATAGATGCACTTATTAGTATAATTGATGACCCTAATCTGACAGTTCATCAGATAATGTCCATCATAACGGGACCTGATTTCCCAACAGGTGGACAAATTTGTGGCCGGGCCGGAATTAGAGAGGCATATGAGACAGGAAGAGGTGTCGTTGTTATTCGGGCTCTTACCCATATCGAAAAAATAAAGGAAGGTAAGCGAGAAGCTATAATAGTCACGGAAATACCTTATCAGATTAATAAGGCAACACTTGTTGAAAAAATTGCCGAACTGGTGAAGGACAAGAGGATCAACTCCATTGCAGAGGTTCGCGATGAATCCGACAGACATGGCCTCAGAGTAGTCATAGAACTGAAAAAAGATGAGATAGCGGAAATAGTTCTCAATCAGCTCTATACCATGACCCAGATGCAGAAGTCATTTGGCATCATTTTGCTGGCTATTGTCAATAACAAACCTGAAATCCTTAATCTCAAACAGATACTCGAACATTTTATCGTTCACAGAAAGGTTATTGTATATCGCAGGACCGCCTTTGAACTTCGAAAAGCTGAAGAAAAAGCGCATATTCTTGAAGGGCTTAATATTGCTCTCGATAATCTTGACGATGTTGTGACCCTCATCAGGGCTTCGAAAAATCCACAGGAAGCTAAAGATGAGCTTATTCTTCGATATGAACTGAGCGAAATCCAGGCACAAACCATTCTCGATATGAGATTGCAGCGATTAACCGGGCTGGAAAGGGAGAAAATTGTCCGTGATTATGAAGAAATAATGAGAGAAATAAAAAAACTGAAGGAAATTCTGGGCGATGAAAGCCTGGTAATGAAAATTATCAAGGACGAGTTCAGTGCACTGAAGGAACAGTACGGGGATGACCGAAGAACTGAAATAATAGATGCGACAGATGAAATACTTCCTGAAGATATGATAGCGCCTGAGGACATGGCCGTAACGGTGACCCATTCAGGATATATAAAAAGAAATCCTGTTTCTCTCTACAGATCGCAAAACAGAGGCGGAAAGGGTGTAACAGCTGTAAAGAACATTGAAGAGGATTTTGTTTCCGATCTCTATGTTGCCTCTACCCTCGATATATTTTTGTTTTTCACCAATCATGGCAAGGTTTTCTGGCGAAAAGTCTATCAGTTGCCTCTTGCCGGTAGGACCGCAAGAGGTAAGGCAATTGTTAATCTGCTGAATTTAGCTGAAGACGAAAAAATTGCTGCAATTCTGCCGATTACCAGCTTTGATGATGAGTCAAATAACAAAACCATTCTCATGGTCACCAAATCCGGCCGTATTAAAAAGACCAGTCTCCAGGAATTCAGCAGGCCATTACGTAAAGGAAAACGAGCGCTGACAATTAATGAGGGTGATGAAATTATAGCTGCACATGTCCTGAATGGAGAGGACACTATCCTCCTGGTCACCAAAAAAGGTATGTGTATTCATTTTAATGAATCAGATATCCGCACCATGGGCCGTACTGCTGCAGGGGTCAGGGGAATAAGGCTTGGAGATGATGATATAGTCGTCAGTGCAATTGTAGTGAGTTCTGATAACTCAATCCTGATAGCGACAGAAAATGGATTTGGAAAAAGAAGTCCTATTGAAGAGTATCGTCTGCAGAAACGCGGTGGAAAAGGGGTTATAGGTATTAAAAAGAGTGTCAGAAACGGAGAAATCATTGCCGCCAAGCAGGTTGATGAAGACGAAGAGGTTATTCTGATTGCTGATTCCGGCAAAATGATTCGAATGGATCTCAGTGCCATAAGAGTCATAGGACGAAGTACGCAGGGTGTTAAACTGATCAATCTTGATGACGATGAGAAAGTTGTCAGTTTAGATAGTGTTGCTAAGGACAACAGTGAAGATGAAGACGAAGAAATTTCTGATGGTGAAAATATAGCTGTGTCCGATCAAGTAGAAAAAGCTGAACCAGATGGCGATGAAGAACAGTCTTAATATAGCGGTAATCGGCGCAGGTTCCTGGGGAACCGCATTGGCAATTCTTCTGGCAGGAAAAAACCATGCTGTCAGATTATGGGGCCACAGAGAAGAGCATATCGCTGAACTGAATAAATGTAGGGAGAATAAAAAATATTTGCCGGAGATCACATTTCCGGTACTCCTTCAGCCGGTTTACCGGCTGAAGGAGGCAATAGAGGGTACTTCTCTTATTGTGATGGCGGTACCTTCTCATTCCTACAGGAAAGTTTTTTCTAAAATGGTTCCTTTATTGCGAGACAATTCCAGAATTGTATCCGCAGTGAAAGGTATAGAAAATACAACGCTCATGACGATGACCCAGATTATGGCTGAAGTATTAGCAGAGCGGAATATAAGTAAAAAAAACATTGAACTGGGCGTTATTTCAGGACCTTCTTTTGCAAAAGAAGTGGCAAAAGAAGTGCCCACTGCCGTCACTATCGGCTTTCAAAATCTACAGACGGCAAAGGAAGTTCAGAAAACATTCGTCACCAATTATTTTCGGGTATACGCAAGTTGTGATGTTATTGGACTTGAAATTAGTGCTTCGCTCAAAAATATCATAGCAATTGCAGCAGGAGTGTGTGATGGATTAGGATACGGGTTAAATACCAGAGCAGCTCTAATAACGCGGGGTCTTGCAGAAATACAGAGACTGGGGATAGCTTTAAATGCCGATCCATCGACATTCTCAGGATTAAGTGGACTCGGAGATCTGTTGCTCACATGTACCGGTGATCTCAGTAGAAACAGAACCGTTGGTTTAAAACTCGGTCAGGGAAAAACACTCGAGCAGGTTAAGAACGAAATGAGCATGGTTGCCGAGGGGATAAAAACGACCCAATCCGTGTATGATCTCGCCAAAAAATTAAAGATAGAAATGCCCATTCTTGAGCAGGTATATAATATAATCTACAAGGAAAAAAACTGTTCAGAGGCTGTGAGGGACCTGCTGAAAAGAGAATTAAAAGTAGAATAGCTGCCCTTCAGTTTATCGTTCGTCCGACCAGTCTTTATGAATAAATTCGTTATGATCCGGTTTTGGTGGTTTTTCTTCGATTAATCTCTGCTCAAGCCATTTTTTTATCATACCCACTTCACCTTTCACATCGGCTAATGCTTTACCCCTGTGGCTTACTCTGTTTTTTTCTTCAGCTGACAACTCCGCAAAGGTTTTACCTAACTCCTCGAAATAAAAGAGAGGATCATATCCAAAGCCATTATCTCCCCTCTTCTCATCTAAAATCACGCCATCGCATCTCCCCTCATAGGTTAATGCCGGACCCGACGGAACGGCAATAGAGAGAACACATTGAAAGTGGGCTTTTCGGTTTTCTATTCCTTTCAGTGCAGAGAGAAGTTTAGTGCAGTTTTCGTCATCTGTTGCATTTTCAGCAGCATATCGGGCTGAATAGACGCCGGGTTCGCCACCCAGGGCATCGACGACGAGACCTGAATCGTCTGCTATAGCTGGAAGACCTAATACCTTGGCGGTGTGAATTGCCTTTTTATAGGCATTCTCATCAAAGGTCTCTCCATCCTCTATCGCTTCGGGAATTGGGCCAAAATCATCAAGTGATTGTATTTCAATCTGAAGATCTTTCAGTAATTCTCGAAATTCACGAAGTTTATTTTTGTTTCGTGTAGCTATGACTAGGATAGAAAGCATGATGTTTCCTTTTTCTGCAGAAGAGTAAGGTTATTTTTGTTTAATACTTTTATCGTATCGTTCCTGTTCGCTGTAGATGCAGCCACAATACGGCTGGCGATACATTTCGAGTTGTTTGGAGGCATCAATACCTACATGCCAGCCTTCTCTAAAATCTTGATAGTAAAAAGGTATCCTATGCTTAATAGATAACTTTTCGCATAAAGAAATTATAAGGGGATGACGTTGATATTTACTGTAGAGCAGTGTTGTGGAGAAGGCGTCAAAACCATTATTGGTGGCCTCAACAACAGTTTTTTCAAGCCGCATACCATAACAGATACGGCACCTTTCTTTTTCTTTAAAGGCCACTTTACGGATAAAGTCAGTGAGACCGTATGAAGGATCTAGTATGAGGGGGAGTTTTTGGTCGCTGGCATAGTTCTGCAGGGTAGAAAGACGTCGTTTAAATTCTCTGAATGGATGTATATTCGGGTTGAAGAAATGACCGGTGACCGCTACACCCTTTTCTCGCAAGACGTTGAGTGGATAGATGGTACAGGGACCGCAGCAGACATGTAGAAGTACCTTCATGGGGATCAGATTTTATAATTTTTCGGATCAATATTATATTGGTGAATTTTGTAATTGATAATCCTAAGACTGGTGTCCAGATCCTTTGCTGTTCTTGTTTGGTTACCATTATTACGCTTCAAACCCTCTACAATGAGTTCTTTTTCAAAATTTTCAACTGCCACCGATAAAGAGTAGGGATTTTCTCTTTTTGATGATTCTGCGGTCTGGAGGGTAGGCGGCAGATGAATACCCTTAACAGTGTCGCCATCGCAGATAATGACGGCTCGCTCAATGCAGTTCTGAAGTTCCCGTACGTTCCCCGGCCAATGATACTGGATGAGCATATCTATGGCTGAAGTGGAAATTCTTCTTATATTTTTGTTGTTCTCCCGGGCATACTTTTCAAGGAAAAATTCAGCAATAAGGAGAATATCTGTCCGCCGTTCACGAAGTGGGGGCATATAGACAGGAAAAACATTGAGACGATAGTAAAGATCTTCACGAAAATTTTTCTCGGCTACTGCATTTTCAAGATCTCTGTTTGTCGCAGCGACGAGACGAACGTCACAGGTGAATTGTTTTGTCGATCCAAGCCGTTGAAATGTCCTTTCCTGGACAACATTGAGTAATTTAACTTGAACTGAGTTACTGATTTCACCAATCTCATCAAGAAAAAGTGTACCGCCTTCTGCCTGTTCGAATCTTCCAATTTTGCGATCTGTAGCACCGGTGAATGCACCTTTTTCGTGACCAAAAAGTTCGGACTCAAGTAGGGTTTCAGGAAGAGCGGAGCAGTTAACGACAACAAATGGTTTGGCACTCCTTTTTCCATTATAATGGAGAGCTTTGGCAACGAGAGTTTTTCCAGTACCGGATTCGCCACGAAGAAGGACTGTCGCATTAGAATCGACAACTCTGTGAATCATTTCATAAACATCCTGCATCCGGCTGGAGTTACCAATTATATCGTTAATTTTGTTTTTTTCGGACAGTTCTCTTTTCAGTTTCAGATTTTCTGTATACAGCTCTTCTGTTTCCCTGTTGACTTTCTGAATACGGACAACGGTTTGGGCTATAATACTTGAAAGAACTGTCAGATATTGAAGATCCGTATTTGCCATCTCCCCTATACCATCAGCATAGAATCTGTCGATACTGAGTGTACCAATGACGTTTTGACCGTCTTTGATTGGAACACACAAAAAGGATCTTTTTTGCTCAGTAATATTGCCGCGAGCCCGTGTTCTGTTCAAAAACAGTGGTTCTTCTGAAATCTGTGGAACTATTATCGGTTCACCAGTTGAGACGACTCTGCCGGTAATGCCTTCGCCTATTTTATATTTTCCACGTTTTCGCCCTTCAGCGGTTAAACCATGGGCCACTTCTATTTCAAGTTTGCCGGTTATTGGATTGACAATAGTTACCGTTCCATTTTCCATGCCTTTCATCTCAGAAAGAATTTGCATTGCTTTTTCGAGGCAATCACGCAATTCCAGTGAAGATGCAAGCTGTTTGGTAATTTCATATAATGCAGTTAAATCTTCTAACTGTCTTGAAATATCACTCTCTGCAACCATATTAATTTTGGATTATTTATTTAAGGGAAGAAATTATACGTATTTTGGTCAATAGTAACAAAACTTTGCGCGTTTATCGATTCTTTATTACAAAAATGTGAAGAAATATATCAAGGCAATCTTTTTGCAGAGCATCTTGTTGACATAAATTGGATCAAATGGTACAAAGTGCTCCACGGAGGAATGGCCGAGTGGTTTAAGGCGGCGGTCTTGAAAACCGTTGTACGAAAGTACCGTGGGTTCGAATCCTACTTCCTCCGCCATTCAAAATTATTACGTGGAGAGGTGACCGAGAGGCCGATGGTGCTCGCCTGCTAAGCGAGTGTGGGGGTTAGACTCCACCGAGGGTTCGAATCCCTCCCTCTCCGCCAATAATAGTAAAAGGGGAAACGGTATAAAACCGTTTCCCCTTTTTGTTTCTAACGGTAAAAAATATAGAGAGAAGCCCGAAAAAAACCGTGATGCCCGTAAATTTATTGTGGTAAAATTTTAGAATCCCCAAAGAAGATTCGTGCTAATCCAGCCAGTTAATCCTGATTCGTGTTCAACTTCAACCCAACCTTTTTTAAGTCTCAGTGTCTTAAAAACTACTCCGTAGTATGCCTTACCTATTACCTTATAATCCTGGCCCGGACCTTTTCGGATATTTACTTTTTCATCTTTACCTTTGTTGGCTTTGACTATCATTTGTGGACGATTAACCAGAAATGACTTGTGTACCCACCCTGTATCATTTTCAAAGTCTCGTGTCTTCAGCCAGTTACCTTTTTTGTCTGTTATTTCAACAGGAAAACCACTGCCATACTCCCACTTTATACTGTATTTTGTTCCAGGTCCGGATCTTAAGTTTACATTTTCCCCTCTGATGCTGAGCATTTGGGCTTGAACCGAAACAGCACATAATAAAAAAGACAAAAGTGAAAAAACAGTAATTTTCTTCAAAACACATATGTGTAAGTCATTGTAATAATGACATGATTTTGTTAATGAAAAAATATTTAATGTTTTTGTGATAATCATAGCCGACTTGTAAAATAGTTAGTTTTCACCTAACAACAACTCTGTCACTCTATCTAGATCATCAAGGGAGTAATATTCAATTTCTATCTTTCCCCTGCTGCCGTTTTGTGAGATAACAACTTTAGAATTCAAACGATTAGTAAGTTGTGTGACCAGGGAATTTCTGTAGGATGAGGGAATTTCTTCCGTGGAAGGTTTCAATGTTCTTTTCGTAGAAGATTTCGTAAAAGATAGTTTTTTTATAATCTTCTCTGTTTGTCTGACCGACAGACCATTCTTAATAACTACGTTTCTTATTTCTTGCAACTTTAATGGATCATCTATTAGTTTAATCAAAGCACGACCGTGCCCTTCTGTTAGCAAGCCGTTCACTATGTCATCCCTGATTAACTCTGGAAGTTTGAGTAATCTCAGCATGTTAGTTACTGTGGATCTCTGTTTGCCCACTCTCTTGGCCGTTTCTTCCTGGGTGTAACCAAATTTTTCAATAAGCTTCTTATAAGCCTCGGCTTCTTCAATTGCATTGAGGTCTGTTCTCTGCACATTCTCAATGAGAGCCAATTCAAGCAAAGTGTCTTCTTTTTCAACATCGAGCAGGACAACAGGTACTTGGGTGAGGCCGGCGAGTTTAGATGCTCTTAATCGTCTCTCGCCGGCAATAAGTTCAAAAGTATCTCCATCCCCGGAGGTGACAATGAGTGGTTGTATGACCCCCTTTTCTCTTATAGAATCTGCGAGTTCCTGAAGATCGTCAGGGTTGAAGTTGGTGCGGGGTTGATATTTGTTGGGAACAATTTTTTTGATGTTGCACTCAAAAAATTTCTCGTGCTCTTCTCCAAAAAGAAGACCAACACCTTGGCCCAGTCCTGTTTTTTTACTCATTTAATTTCCTTTGCTTTGTCAGGAATTCTTTTGCAAGGCTTACGTAGGCGAGAGCTCCTGCCGATTGTTTATCGTAATCGATAATGGTTTGTCCATGACTGGGGCATTCGCTCAGTCTGACGTTTCTGGGAATGACCGTTTTAAAAAGCTGTGAGTTAAAATGGTTTTTAATTTCAGTAGCGACCTGGTGTGTTAACTTATTTCTCTTGTCAAACATTGTTAAAACTAACCCTTCGATATAAAGGGATTTGTTGAAAACTTTCTTTACAGATCGTATAGTGTTGACAAGCTGAGAAAGGCCCTCCATCGCGAAATACTCGCATTGCATAGGAATAAGTACTGAGCTTGCTGAAGTTAATGCATTAACGGTGAGGAGACCAAGTGACGGAGGACAGTCTATGATTATATAGTCATATGATTCAAGAAGTGGTTCGAGCAATAACTTCAATTGTGTCTCTCGACTATCAACATTGATCATTTCAATTTCTGCCGCTACAAGATCAATACTGGATGGTAAGATGTCAAGATTATTAACTCCACTGTTCCGGACCACCTCGGAACCGGAATATCCCCCTGAATACGCATGGTAAAGGTGCGCTTTTATCTTTTTCATGTTTACCCCAACACCACTTGAGGCATTGCCTTGAGGGTCAGAATCAACAAGAAGCACTCTTTTTCGTTTTTGTGCCAGTGCTGCTGAGAGATTGATAGATGTTGTCGTTTTACCAACACCGCCCTTTTGGTTGGCAACAGCAATAATTTTCGCGGGTGATTTCATTGTTATTCCTTAAAAAAGATAGTTTGTTCGTGCAAAATAAACGGTTTGAGACAAAATATCTCCAAAAATCGTCTTTGCATCGGTTTTTTCTTTCGTTTTTAGTATATACACTAACAAATACTTGCTCTTTAAAAACACTTTAGTCTTTCACGCTTTTTGCTCTTGCAATGTTTCACGTGAAACATCACTTCTGGAGGTAGAAGATGACATCGGATTTTTTAGTCATAGGTAGTGGGATAGCTGGGTTGTCATTTGCGTTAAAAGCTTCTAGCCTGGGGACAGTCAATATTATCACAAAGAAAAAGGAAGTAGACTCTGCTACTAATTTAGCCCAAGGGGGAATTGCCGCGGTGTTGGGTAGCGACGACAGCTTTGAGAGTCATGTTCAAGATACATTGAGGGCTGGGGCGGGTTTATGTGATGAAAAAATCGTAAGAATGGTTGTTGAAAATGGGCCTGACAGAATAAGAGAACTTGTCGATTTGGGTGTGACATTTGTAAAAGAAAAAGATGGAAACTTGAGTTTGGGTCGCGAAGGGGGGCATTCAAAAAGGAGAGTGGCCCATGCTTATGATCTTACTGGAAAGGAAATAGAGAGGGCTTTAATAACAAGCGTAGGCGAAAAAAAACAAATTTCCCTCTATGAAAACCACATGTGCATTGATCTAATAACAGAAGAAAATGATAATGTGGAAGGTAAAATCTCTAAAAATAGATGTGTCGGTGCATTTGTCATTGATAGTTTAGGTGATATTTCAGTTTTTTCAGCAAAAGTTGTGGTGCTTTGTACTGGTGGCGCAGGAAAAGTCTACCTTTATACCAGTAATCCGGATATCGCGACGGGAGATGGGGTTGCTGTTGCATTTCGAGCAGGAGCCCAAATAGATAATATGGAGTTTGTGCAATTCCACCCAACCTGTCTCTATCACCATCAGGCCAGGAATTTCCTCATTTCTGAGGCCGTGAGAGGTGAGGGTGCACACCTTGTCAATGAAAATAATGAAAGGTTTATGGAAAAATATGAACCAGAAAAAGGTGAATTGGCAACGAGGGACAAAGTAGCAAGGGCAATTGATACTGAAATGAAAAAGTCGGGTGCGGATTGTGTTTACCTTGATATAAGCCAAAAAAAAGGAGACTTCCTCTTAAAGAGGTTTCCTACTATATATGGGAAATGTTTGTCTTTGGGTATAGATATCTCCGAAAAACCGATACCGGTCGTTCCTGCTGCTCATTATATGTGTGGGGGGGTGAAAACTGATATCCACGGTAGAACAACTATTGAAAACCTTTTTGCTTTGGGTGAGACGTCTTGTACCGGTCTGCATGGCGGTAATCGCCTGGCAAGCAATAGTTTGCTTGAAGCTGTCGTCTTTGCAGAAAATGTCTTCCGTTATTGTAAAGTACATTGGGATTATATTGATGGTGGGAAAATGGAAACCTATCGCGATCCTAAAAATGAAAAGGATCCGATAGATGAAGAAATATTAATTAATCACAATTGGGATATTATACGTAGGGTGATGTGGAATTATGTTGGGATTGTCAGAAAAGAATCGAGATTAATAATTGCGAAACAGAGGATAGCTGAAGTTAGAAAAGAAATAGATGATATATTAGAAAAGTATAAAATATCACCGAACATGCTTGAACTAAGAAATATTTCTCTGGTTGCCTCCTTAATTATTGATGCTTCACTGGACAGGAAAGAGTCAAAAGGATTACACTATATTATTGACTATCCAGAAATTGAAGAGCAGCCATAAATTAAAAATTCACCACCGATCGAGAAAAAAAGCTCATTAGATGCCGCTATGAAAAAATTCACGAAAGTGCTTATCGTAGATGACGAGCAGCAAAACGTTAAGATAATAAAAGAGATGTTGGGTTTTCATCCTCAATATGAATGTAGAGATGCCTCTTCTGGCGAGGAGGCATTGACCATTTTGAACACATATTTTCCTGAAATTGTTTTACTTGATGTAATGATGCCTGGAATAGATGGGTATGAAGTGTGTGAGCGAATCAGATCACAGAATCATCACAAATTCTCTAAAATAATAATGATCTCTGGAATGTCGCTTATCGATGATCGACTCAAGGGCTATGGTGCCGGTGCGGATGATTATCTGACCAAACCTTTCGTTGAGGACGAACTGCTAGCTAAACTCCAAGTTTATTCTAAGCTGAGTCGAATGGAAGAGGTAGACACTCTAAAGACAACAGCATTAAATATTTTAAATCACGAAACCAGAACGCCTCTTAACGGCATAATTTTAGGAAGCGAGCTCCTCAGAGAAATGGATTGTCTCTCTGACAAAGCTAAAAAGTATGTGGAAATGGTGCGTGAATCTGGTTTAAGAATTCAAGAACTAGTAGAAAAAATTTCGAGATACTATTTTATTAAAGATGGTATTGAAAAAAATCTTTCGGAAAACTCGATGTGTTTGGTTATTGACAATATAATCAACAGCTTAGGTGGTTTTTGTAGGAATGTTGGGGTGAAGATCGACTGTCATTGTGACAAAGATATCAAATTGGTCGCTGATTGGGGTCTTTTGACAGAGGCATTGAGTTATGTCATTGATAATGCATATAAAAACTCACCTCAATCCGCTGTAGTAACAATTGTTTGTGAGCGTAAAGGTCCCTCTGTCTGTATCCAGGTTGGGGACCAGGGAGCTGGTGTGGATCCTTCACTCACCGAAAGGGTGTTCGATGGCCTCTTTTTGCCGGATCTCCTGCATAATAGGCAGGGTACAGGGTTAAGCCTTGCTATTGCAAAGGAAATAATTGATGAACACGGAGGACGAATATCCTGCAGAAATCGCGAGGGTGGCGGAACACTCTTCGAAATAATTTTATGAAATTACGGAAAAGACACCTTTCTTATAGAGTAAAACCCCATGAAGCCGACAGGGCAATAGATATTTTTTCCAGTTTTCTCAGCTAAATCGGTAAACTGAATGTAAATTCCACAGAAGAAATACACAGAGCAATTTATTTTCAACCGTCCAAAAACATGGTATGTCCTTGATCTTTCCAAACCAGCTATCAGCAATTCATGGATCAGCTGTACGAAATAGTTCTTATAATATCAGCTATTATGGGGGAGGAGCGATCGCGTACGGCACCACTGTTACCTATCAGATAAACAACATGTGCACCGGAAGCGTTAAACGATAACGTCAATGTTTCAAAGACCCATCCATCATGAGAGTTCTTGTGGCTGTTGGGAGGCTTGGCCTTAATCACGGGTATTGCTTTCGTCTATCTCGGATTCATAATTGATCGACTGGTATCAAAAGTTCCTGCGGGGGATGAGGACTGGTTGGGTCAGCAGATCCACAAGAGATTCTCCGCAAAATCCAGCCCACCACAGCAAAACAGGTTAGATAATTTGTTGAGCATCGAACCTCAGGATGCATCCCCTCAATAAATACAGCTATAAAATATATCTCTCAAAAAACAGGAAGGTTAACGCCGTTGCCTTGCCTGAAGAGAGTATAATAGCTTATCTAGACCTATTAAGGCAGGTAGAAACAGAAAACGAACTGACCATGGTTCCTCTACCGTGACCCAGGCTATTTTACCCACCCGGATCATCTCCGCGGTCTTGGTCGCGGTCTTGCCCTCGCAGTTGGTTCAGCTCTGCTCTTTGGCAGGACCAGAGCTGCCGGTGATTTAGTAGTGACAACTTTTCTTCGATTCGAGGTAAAATACTCTCAGCCTCAGGAAGTTGCAGCCGGCCGGTGCGAACTTGAGTCACTGACACGTTATTATGGCGATGTCGGTGGCCGTACCAACTTTTATAAACGCCTGGCAAGAAAAACAGCGGACGAATACAATACCTGCTGGCTTCACACCCCCATCCACAAGCCCGAAGAGAAAAATTAGTCGAAAAGATACATGAGAAGGGATATATCGAAGAGCTCACAATGTCTCTATCGCCTGATCTGCAATAAGTGTGACGACTCTTTTCAGCCTTTACATGAATACAAATGCTATTGGTATGCTTCTCACTACTCAACCTGGCAACATTATCTGAGTTATTTACGTAAACTCTCGTCAGCTTTTTTCACTGGTGAAGACAAGGCATTATTGGCTGTCCAATTTTTTAAGTCCACCGAATACCCGGAAATAATACCGGCATACAGAAATATTGAACCGATATTTGATGAATAGAAACGCTGTTAGTGGTAAAACGTTCGCCTTTGATCTGAGATATCGGGTCGATGATAATTCTGCTGCTTATGGGGACAGGGGAATCTTAACGTTGTTGGAGCCCATCAAATATATACGCTCAAGAGCGTCGTTTCAGGAGTTTTACCGTATGAAAATAGGAATTGTTGGTTTGCCGAATGTTGGTAAATCTACTTTATTTAATGCCCTCACCAAAGCTGGGGCTGAAGCCAGTAATTATCCTTTCTGTACCATTGAACCCAATGTCGGAATTGTCCGTGTCCCAGATGAACGGCTTGACGTTTTAGCAAAGCTTGGAACTTCAAATAAAATTATCCCAACCACTATTGAGTTTGTTGATATTGCGGGACTTGTAAAAGGCGCTTCAAGGGGTGAGGGGCTGGGTAATATGTTTCTGGCCCACATCCGCAGTGTTGAGGCCATAGCCCATGTGGTGCGTTGTTTCGACGATGAAAATATCACCCATGTCCATGGAGAGATAGATCCCGTAGGTGATGTGGAGACAATTAACCTGGAATTGATTCTTTCAGATCTCGAATTAGTTGAAAAGAGAATAATTGCAGAGGACAAAAAGGCGCGCGGCCAGGATAAGGATGCGAAGATAAAGTTGAATGCTTTACTCAAAATAAGAGCTGTTCTTGAAGATGAAAAACCCGCCAGAACAGCTCAGCTTGATAAGCAGGAGAAATCGCTTCTGGATCGCGAAATGCAACTGCTATCGGGTAAAAAGGTTATCTACGTGGCAAACGTAAGCGAAGATGCTATCGGAGCCGGTTGCGAGAACCCGTATGTACAGAAATTGAAAGCCTATGCAGATTATCATGGAGACGGAATGGTCTGTGTGTCTGCAAAAATTGAATCTGAACTCTCTGAAATGGAGGAGGATGAAGCTGAAATTTTTCTGGCAGAACTGGGGTTACAGGAGTCTGGTTTCGCACGGCTCGCACGTGAGGCATATTCGCTGTTGGACCTCATTTCATTCCTGACAACGGGTGAAAAGGAAACACGAGCCTGGACTATAAAACAAGGAACTAAAGCTCCCCAGGCCGCCGGCGTGATTCATACCGACTTTGAAAAGCACTTTATCAGGGCGGAGGTGGTTCCTTATGCAGATCTTGTTGCAGCTGGCTCCTGGTCTGCAGCAAGAGAAAGGGGGAAGCTGCGAACAGAAGGAAAAGACTATGTTTTCCAGGACGGTGAGGTTACAGTTTTTTTGACCAGTGCATAATTATAAGAGGAAATAATAATATCTTTTCAGAAGATGTGAGAAATGCCAGTGATCCAAAGAATGAAAAGGTGATGTCCGGCAGGTTCTCCCATTTTAATTGACAGAAAGGTAATCGTGTTGCTCTGTAAGTGGAATAATCTCGCCGTTAACCTTCACATAAGTTTGTTGATTCTGGTCCATAAATGTTTGAGTGAGTATGCGACCAACCATCCCTTCCATTGGGTTAACTATAAATCCTTTCCCTATTTGGCGTAATTGCGGTTTATTATCCATTTTATCTTTCATGATTTTTTTCTCCTTGTGGTAATTTCAATTTCTCCCTCGTATTGTTCTTTGCTATACTTGAATCGAAATTAAGCAGAAACCATGCCAAAGATGAAAATTCACACGGTATAATATTGATTAATGGGTTGCCGTATGAAATAATATATTGAAAATATTGATCTTTGACTCACATTATTTTCAGCACACACAGTGTGGTGGTTGGTGGGGGGCAGTGTAAATTTTGTGTAGAGGAGTTGGCGAGAATGACAACGCAAACAATGTTGACATTTCTCTTGGAGGGTGACAATTTCTGCTCCTTTTACTACCTCTCTCTTTATTTAAATTATATCAGTGTGTTAGTTGCTACTGCGTGGGGTTGTTGTTATTGAGAATGCAAGAGTTTTTTCGTTAATAATCTTTGTAGGTTGGAAGTTATCTTCTTGAATATATAATGTATATTCTTTTTTATACGTGATCTCTTAAGACACGGTAAACATTGTTTACAGTTATGACTGCCCATTACGATACTTCCCCAGAATCATATCTGACCCTGTTAAAGCAAAAGCTTTCCCAATTAGCAGGAACCTGGACCATCGAAGACTACCACTCTCTAATAACCTTTTACTCTTCCTTTCTTCCTACCCTAATGAAGGTAGAGCGGTGCGCCGTTTTTATTATGGACTTGGGAAGCAGAGAGATCTGTTCCATTTTTGGAACAGGCCTTGAGCACCAAAAAATAAAACCTCCACTCAAAGGAAGCATTGTCGGGCGGGTTATTAACTCTGGTAAAAGTTTCCTCACAAATGACCTGCAAGGGCACACTGGGTATCACTCTTTTATTGAAGAACAGACCGGTTTTACAGGTCACAACCTGATTTGTGCACCGATAAAGAGCATCACCGGCAATAGTGTTACCGGTGCGGTGCAACTTCTCAATAAATTGGAAAATGAGTGTTTTACCGAAGATGATGCTGCGCGCCTGGAGGAGATAGCTCACTTTCTGTCACTTTCAATCGAGTCTATTGTACTGAATCAGGAGATAGTAAGGATTGGCACGTCTCTTGGGAAAGAAGCAGCACGTCTTGAACAAGAATCTGTCAATGGCGTTACCCTTATAGCAGAAAGTTCAGCTATGAGAGAAATATTGGATCTCGTCCGGATTGTCAGCAAAACACCTGTCAACGTGCTGATCCAGGGAGAAAATGGCACGGGTAAGGAGCTTATCGCCCGAATGATACACCAGTATGGAGATCGCCGAAAAAGTGCGTTTCTTGCAGTGAACTGCGCCAGTATACCCGAGAGCTTAATGGAGAGTCAGTTCTTTGGTCACGAAAAAGGTGCTTTTACGGGTGCTGAAGCCCAAAGAAAAGGCCTCTTTGAAGAGGCCAGCGGTGGGACTCTCTTTCTTGATGAAATTGGAGAGATGCCCCTGGTTATACAACCCAAAGTTCTCCGGGCCATACAAGAGGGGGAAGGGGCTCGGATAGGGAGCAACGTTCTCTTCGACTATGACCTGCGACTGATCAGCGCCACGAACCGCGATCTGTCTGAAGAGATGAACCAGGGGCGTTTCAGGGAAGATCTCTTTTTCCGACTTTTTTCGGTGGAAGTAACCCTCCCCCCTTTGCGGGATCGAAAGGAAGACATCCTTCCGCTGTCTCTGCATTTTCTTAAGCAGACCAATGAGCGCTTTTCTAAAGATATTCCGGGTTTTTCTCCTGAGGTTTTGAATGTTTTCGAAACCTATGGCTGGCCGGGAAACGTCAGACAGCTCCAGAAGGAAATTGAACGGTTGGTGGCTTTGACCGGGGAGGGACAGCTCATTCAAGTGGACCAGCTGTCCAGGGATCTTCGATCGCTTTATACAAGCCAAAAGAGTAGTTACAGTGAGGAGTCAGAAGGCTATCTTGCCCTCCCGGAACAGATCAAACGACTGGAAATCATACTGATCAAAAAAGCCATGCGGCGTACAAAAGGCAACAAGACAAGGGCGGCAAAGCTCCTTGCTATAACCCGCCAGGGATTAGATAAGAAAATCAAGAGGTATAAACTGTCGCAATGAAATAGAAAGATACAGAAGACTGGTATTTTTCAATGGAATAAATTGTCCATTTTTTCTGTATGATTTGGAAATACGATTAGCCTGGAAACAGCCATTCAGGCAAAAAAAAACGGATAGCTAGAACTTGTCTAGCTACCCGTTTTTTTATATGGCGTCCCCAACCGGATTCGAACCGGTGTTGTCGGCGTGAAAGGCCGATGTCCTGGACCTGACTAGACGATGGGGACTCAAATTTTCTGGTGGGTCGTGCGCGATTCGAACGCGCGACTCTCTGATTAAAAGTCAGATACTCTACCAGCTGAGTTAACGACCCGTGGAGGAAGTCTTTATACAAGGTCGGTGGAGATGTGTCAATAGGTTTTTCTTTCTTTCATTTCTTTTATCATTTGTATCTGAATGCGTCAAGGATTTGGGGAACCATTGGCTGATTGAGTCACAGGGATCTGGATAAAAAAGTTGAGACACTGCTCAAGGAATGCTATATGAGAGAGCTGAAGAGCGCATCGTCTCAGTCGGTGGATAAATAGGTATCCGCAGGCTGGTCTTTTCAGATTAAATTTCCAATCTTTACTCATCGGTTTTATATGGGCTTATTGAAAGGTTCTGCCAGTTTCGTGAGATTCACTGTTTTAGGTGAACTGCCGGAAAACACTTTGGACTTTATTGCAGACAGGGTAATTGCCTTTTCTTTTCAGGATATTGACGATACTTATGATGAATATTCAATAGGTTGGGTATCTGTTCTTAATATGTTCGACTCCCAGTTCCAGTATGCCTCATATGTTGCCGGTGATTACATTACCCTCACCATGCGTATTGATGAAAGGAAGGTTTCTCCGGCAATTTTGAAAAAGATCGTCCAGAAGGAGGAGGAGAGGGTGAGACAAGAACGACAGCTCCCCAAGTTGAGCAGGTCTATGAAGGTTGAAATCAAGGAACGGGTCCGCGTTGATCTCATGCGCAAGGCAATACCGGTCCCTTCAATCTTTGAGCTCTGCTGGAGTCTTTCTGATTCGACACTTCTCTTTTTTTCGACCAATAAAAAAGTGCATGCCATCCTTGAAGATTTCTTTAAAGAGAGTTTTGGCCTGCTTATTCGTCAGCAGATTCCATACACAACGGCAGAGTATCTGGTCGATGAAGAGCAGTTGGCAGCGTTGGGACGAATCTCACCTGATATCTTTGTGTGAAGTAAGTAAAAAACCAACGAGACATAGGGCAAGGCGGAAGAATAATGATGGATTTAGTTGATCTAATAGTTGAAAAAAGATTTCTCGGTCAGGAGTTTCTCACCTGGCTTTGGTGGAAAAGCGAAGAACGTGGAGGAAGTGTAAATCTTTCGGGTGAAGGTGATATCACTGTCGTTTTTGAAAAACATATGTTGCTTGAATCAGGTGAAGGTGAGTCCACCGAAAAAATTGTCTGTACCGGCCTGCAGGCAGAACTGCAGGAAGCCCGAACAGGGCTGAGGATGGGGAAAAAACTCGAACAGGCACGCATCGTAATCGGCCACAATGACTACGAATACAGCTTTACCCTCGCAGCGGCACTGATGGAATTCAGGAATGTGCGGTTGCCGAAAACAGAAACCACTGAAAACGACAAGAGTGATAACCCGGAAGAAGTTGAGGGCATGATTCTGGAGCGCATCTATCTTTTTGAAGAGCTCATCAAGTTAGTGAATGGACTTTTTCGAATGTTTCTCAACGTTCGCCTGGGGGAAGCATGGCGTGAAGAGTTGCAGAAAATCAGAACGTGGGTTGAAAAACCGTCGCTCGTCGACTGAAAGAAAAATTAAAGGTAATATTATCTCATTGCGGGGTGCTTTCTTCAACCCCCTTTGAGAAGAGTATCTTTGTAACGAGACGTTTTTTCCGTATAATCAAAAATTCATTTAAAAGTTATTAAGTATTCAGGGAAGCTATGGAGTTTGAAACGGTAATAGGCTTGGAGATTCATGCCCAGCTAAAAACAGCGACGAAGATTTTTTGCGGATGCTCCACAAAATTTGGTGCACCACCAAACAGCAACACCTGCCCAATTTGCCTGGGGATGCCCGGAGTTCTTCCTGTGTTGAACAAAAAGGTCGTCGAATTCGCAATAAAATTAGGTTTGGCGACTCATTCGACAATCAATCGTTTCAGTCAGTTTGCCCGGAAAAACTACTTCTACCCGGATCTGCCCAAAGGGTACCAGACCTCGCAGTTCGATCTGCCGATTATTGGCCGCGGAGAAATTGAAATTGAAGTTGATGGTCAGAAAAAGATTATCGGAATTACTCGTATCCACATGGAAGAGGATGCAGGTAAACTGATCCATGACGAGGTGGAATCCGTCTCCCATGTTGATTTAAACCGGACCGGCACACCGCTTCTGGAAATTGTCTCAGAGCCCGATATCCGTTCTCCGGAGGAAGCCACTGCGTACCTGAAAAAAATCCATGCTATTCTTCGTTATCTGGATATTTGTGATGGCAATATGCAGGAGGGGAGCTTTCGTTGTGATGCCAACATATCACTCCGCCCTTATGGTCAAAAAGAATTTGGCACCCGGACCGAGCTGAAGAACATGAACTCTTTCCGACATGTCCAGAGTGCTTTGGAATATGAGGTTCGCAGGCAGAGGGACATATTGCTCGATGGAGGAACAATCACCCAGGAGACCCTGCTCTGGAATCCCGATAAGAGCTGCTCTGAGTCAATGCGTGGCAAGGAAGATGCCCATGATTACCGGTATTTTCCCTGCCCGGACCTTGTTCCAATCGAAATCAGTGAAGAATGGATTGAGGATGTTCGTCTGTCGCTGCCGGAACTCCCTGACCAGCGTAAGGCACGGTTCACCGAACAATACGGATTACCGGAGTACGATGCCTCACTGTTGACTGTTGACCGCGAAGTGGCTGAGTATTTCGAGCAAACGGTTCAAGGTGGAGCTCAGGCTAAAAAAGCCTCCAACTGGATCATGACCGAATTGTTGAGAGAACTGAAAGGTGATGAAATATCCTCCTGCAAAGTTTCTGCGTCACAACTCGCAGCGCTCTTGTGCATGGTGGAAAAAAACACCATAAGCGGCAAGATAGCGAAGACTGTATTCTTCAATATGATGGAGAGTGGCAAAGATCCTGAAACGATTGTTAAGGAGAAAAACCTGGTTCAGGTTTCCGATGCAGGGGAACTGCTCTCACTCATTAAGGAAATTATTGCCGCCAATCCTGTTCAGGCCGATGATTTTAGAGGTGGCAAGACCAAGTTAATGGGTTTTTTTGTCGGTCAGCTTATGCAGAAAACCAAGGGAAAGGCAAACCCGAAACTGGCAAATGATTTATTTTCTAAAGAGCTGGGCGCTTAACCGAGCCGGGAAAAAAATCTCGAAGACACCTATAAGAACGGTAATACGGGGTGGAAAAAAAAATCTGGCAGAAAAAGGGAGAAGGGCATCGGGCTCGATTACGTGATCGATTTCTCTTAAAAGGTCTCGACGGTTTTACCGATATAGAAATCCTGGAACTGCTGTTATCTTTCGGAACCCCGCGAACCGATTGCAAAGAACCGGCACGCGCGCTCCTTGCAAAATACGGATCCTTTTCCAAGGTCTTTGAAGCGCCTCTTGCCTCCCTCCAGGAGGTGAAGGGGGTCGGGCCCAAGAACGGTTTTGCTCTCCATTTTGTCCATGCGGTGGCCAGCTACTATCTCAAAGAGCGACTTCACGGAAAGCGCTTTCTTCATTCTTCCAGGGAGGTGGTGGACTATCTGACCCACTCCATGCGAGGGCTGAAAAAAGAAGTTTTCACCGTTATCTTTCTCGATTCCTCGCATGCCATAATTAATTCAGAGGTTCTTGCTGAAGGCACGCTGAATGTCAACACCGTCTATCCAAGAGAAATTATCAAACGGGCTCTTGAATTGCACGCGGCGGCGCTGATAATAGCCCATAATCATCCCTCCGGAAGCCTCCAGCCATCTGCACAGGATATCAACCTTACCAAAACACTTGCCCTGCTCTGCAGGTATATGCACATTCAGCTGCTGGATCATCTTATCATAGGTGACGGCTCATACAGTTTTGCCGATGACGGTTTAATGGATTCCGTCAGGGAGACGTGTCAGGTGGCAATGGACTCCTTCGGGGAATAATGACAGCGCTCTATCTTCATATTCCGTTTTGCCTCAGCAGGTGTCACTACTGTTCCTTTAGTTCCTGTGCAGGGAGAGAGGATCTCTATGAACCTTATGCCGAAGCTCTGATGGTCGAGCTGACGGGTCTTGCAAAATCCGGCAGCTTCCCTCTCGGCTCACTGTTTATCGGAGGAGGAACACCAACCAGCCTGCCGCAAGAGATACTGCAGGGAGTGATTCGGCACGCTTTTGATCTTTTTGGGGTGCTGCCCGGGGCCGAGATTAGTGTTGAGGCCAACCCGGGTACGCTGGACGGTCGATACCTGGAAACACTTCTTTGTGCCGGGGTGAATCGACTCTCCTTAGGGGTGCAGTCATTTGATAATTGGGAACTCAAACAGATTGGACGTATCCACAGTGACGAAGATGCATGTTTGGCAATCCAGGCAGCCAGAGATGCAGGGTTCAACAATATCAATCTGGATCTCATGTATGGTCTTCCCGGGCAAACCGCCACTTCCTGGCGAAAATCCCTTACAACTGCACTGGCATTTTCACCGGAACATCTCTCTTTGTATCAATTGACGATTGAGCCTGATACCCCCTTTGAAACGTTTCTTGAAAACAAGACGATGCGTCTGCCGACAGAAGAAGAAACCCTGCAGATGGACAGCATCACCAGACAGCTTTGCAGTAACGCTGGACTCGATCAGTATGAAACCTCGAACTATGCAATAAGAGGATACGAATGCCGACACAATATTAACTACTGGTTAAACAATGATTACCTGGCTGCCGGCGCATCGGCAGTGAGCTGTTTGCAGGGAGTGCGTGAGCGACGGGTTGAGGACCCGGCTGAGTATATCAGCCGTATCGGCCAGAATAAATCAGTTGTGGTGGAGCGGGAAAGTCTTTCCGGGAAAGCATCGTTCAGAGAAACGGTGATTATGGGATTGCGAATGGTAAAGGGTGTATCGCGTAGAGTGTTGTATGAAAGGTACGCAATGGATCTTGAAGATTATTATGGCCTGACTCTTGAAAAACTGATAGTTTCTGGGTTTCTGGAATTGACTGATACCCATCTTCGAATTACTGAGCAGGGATGGCCTTTTTCCAATCGAATTATGGCAGAACTTGTCTGAACCAGCGCAAAAGAAAAGAGCCACCATAAGTATAGAAGGATTTTAAGGTTTATGCTGCAGATTGAAAATTTTCTCTACGCCTCGGATCTTGCCGAGGCCTATGCTACCTTACATTCGGTCCCTAAAAGTGTGATACTGGGCGGGTGCGGATATCTGCGACTTGGTGCGCGCAGTATCACCACGGCCATTGATTTGTCGCAACTGCGGCTCGATTTCGTACGGGAAACAGGAAATGCTGTTGAAATAGGTGCTATGACCACCCTGCGTACTCTTGAGACGGATTCCGCCGCAGTCAATCTGGGTAATGGAGTGCTGAAGCGTGCTGTGGAAAACATTGTCGGGGTACAGTTGCGTCATTGTGTCACCATCGGTGGAACAGTAGCCGCCCGCTATCCTTTTTCTGATCCGATTACGGCGCTGCTGGCACTTGATACCGAGCTTGTCTTTTACAAACATGGCCGGGTTTCTCTTGAACAGTATCTGGCAAGCACGGGGTATAAAGATATTCTAGAAAAGATTGTCATCCCAATAGACGGGCGCCTCGCGGCCTTCACCAGTCTCCGCAAAGCAAAGACTGATTATTCGGTCTTGAATGTAGCTGTGGCGAAAAAGGCAGCTGAGTACCGGGTTATCGTTGGCAGCAGGCCCGGCCGGGCCATGAACGCAAATGCTGCAGCCGAATATTTACATATAAATGGATTGGATAGTGCAACGGCTGCAGAAGCTGGCAGGTTAGCGGCAGAATCTCTGCAATTTGGGGATAATCCGAGGGGGAGTGGACACTATCGAAAAGCAGTTTGTCCGGTCCTGATAAAAAGAGCCCTGGCAGATGTCATAGAGGTGATGCATGCAGCTTGAAGCAAACATAAACGGACGCATAGTCCCCCTCGATTTTCCCAATGGTGAATTTTTATACGAGACGCTTAGACGCTATGGGTATTTGAGTGTCAAGCAAGGCTGTGATACCGGCTCCTGCGGACTCTGCACCGTCTGGCTCGATGGTCGTCCGGTACTCTCCTGCTCAACCCTGACTGCGCGGATTGGTGATAAGGAGATTACCACCATCGAAGGGGTACAGGGGGAGGCACATTCTTTCGCCGAATTTATGGTTGCCGAAGGTGCCGAGCAGTGCGGTTTTTGTTCGCCTGGTTTTACCATGACGGTTCTGGCCATGAGGCATGAGCTGAACACGCCGACAGAAGATGAGATAAACCATTATCTTGCCGGCAATCTCTGTCGCTGTTCCGGCTATAAGGGGCAGATGCGGGCGATCAAAAAGTTTATGGGAGTTGTCTGATGCAATGTATTGGAAACAATATCCCCAAGATTGATGGTTTGGCGCTGGTTAAGGGAACACCGGCCTATACCAGCGATCTGGACATACACGACAATGCCTTAATAGTCAAAATACTGAGAAGTCCCCACGCCTCAGCCCGGATAGTTTCCATAGACGTCGGCGGTGCAGTGGCAATGCCGGGAGTGGAATGTGTCCTGACCCATGAAAACAGTCCACAAACCCGTTTTACACTGGCCGGACAGTCTTTTCCGGAGCCATCGCCCTATGACCGCAGAATATTGGATAGCCAGATGCGTTATGTCGGCGATGAAGTCGCAATTGTGGCTGCCGTTGATGAAGCAACCGCATCTGCAGCTGTAGGTAAAATCAAGGTAGAGTATGAGGTGCTGCCAGCTGTACTGGAGTTGGAGAGTGCACTTGATAACAGTAATCTTGTGCATGAAGAGCAACCCTTCACCAATTTTCCGATAGGTTGTGATGCGGCCAGAAATATCGCAGCCAGTCATTCTGCTGCGCAGGGTGATGTGGAGGCCGAACTGGCGGGCTGCGATATCGTCGTCGAAAAGACATATACAACCCAGGCCCAGGCTCATGCCATGATGGAGACTTTTCGGGCGACAACTTCTTTTGATGTCAACGGAAGGCTGCAGGTTATGACCTCTACCCAGATTCCGTATCATGTGCGCCGTCACCTCTCCCGTGTTTTGGGTATTCCCAAATCCAAAATTAAAATACTCAAACCTCGAGTTGGTGGTGGATTTGGTGGCAAACAGACGGCATCGGTGGAAATTTTTCCAGCCCTTGTGACCATGAAAACAGGAAAACCTGCAAAAATTGTTTATACCCGACAGGAAACATTCACCTGCACCACCAGCCGCCATGCCATGCAGCTGAAAGTTCGGCTGGGAGCGGATAAAGAAGGCAACATCAAGGCGGTTGATATTTTTTGTCTGTCAGATACCGGCGCCTATGGTGAGCATGCGCCAACCGTATTCTGGGTTGTCGGCCAGAAAACACTGCCGCTTTACGCCAAGGCAAAGGCCTGCAGATATCACGGCTATGCCTTATATACAAACAAGTCACCTGCAGGAGCACTCCGCGGTTACGGCGCGACCCAAGGTACCTTTGCTCTGGAGTCTGCCTTGAATGAACTGGCAGGCAAACTGCAAATGGACCCCGCTGAGATACGACTGAAAAACCTGATATCCGAGGGGGAGGCACATCCAGAATTATCAGGTTCACTTCCCAATAATCCTGCCGTGCTTGGGAGCAGCAGCCTGCAAAGGTGCATCGTGACAGGTAAGGAACTCATTGGCTGGGAGTCTAAATTTCCTCGAGTAAAAATCAGTGATACCAGGGTGCGCGGGTATGGTATGGCTGTAACAATGCAGGGTTCCGGCATTGCCAGGATTGATACTGCCTCAGTTATAATCAAGCTCAATGAAGACGGTTTTTTTACCCTCAGCCACTCCGCTTCTGATATGGGACAGGGCTCCGATACCATTCTCTGCCAGATTGCAGCGGAAGTACTTGATATCGAGATGGACCAGCTTGTGGTCAGCAGTTTCGACCTTGACACCCTGCCCTACGATCCGGGCGCATACGCCTCCAGTGGCGCATATGTGACCGGTAAAGCCGCTCTTGTTGCTGCTGAAGACATGAAAAAGCAGATGCGCGCTGCTGCTGCCCGATTCTTGAAAGTTGACGTGGCATCTGTCAGGTATGAGGCCGGTACTTTTACAGCCCAGGATAATCGAACCATGACCTTGTCTGAACTCGCAGCCAAACTCTGTTCCTTTGCGGGTATGGATCTGTTGATAGCAAAAGGCACTTTCGGAGGTGATACGTCGCCACCACCGTTTATTGCCGGCTTTGCCGAAGTTGAGGTGGACCTGGAAACCGGAGAAGCGCAAGTGACGGATTACGTTGCTGTTGTGGATTGCGGCACTGTACTCAATAACAATCTGGCCCGTATTCAGGTGGAAGGTGGTGTGGTGATGGGTATCGGACTCGGCCTGTACGAAGAAGTTCGCTATAGCAATAAAGGGAGACTGGTCAGCAACTCGTTTATGGACTACAAGATTCCAAGCAGAGTGGATATCCATGGAATCCGGGTGGCCTTTGAGGAAAGCCATGAAGCGACCGGACCTTTTGGCGCCAAATCAATTGGTGAAGTGGTCTGTAACACCCCGGCTCCCGCCATTGCCCAGGCAATCTACAATGCGACAGGAGTCTGTTTCCGGGAATTACCTGTGACCGCAGAAAAAATATTGCTGGGGATGATGCAAAAGAATGGTCAGCAGGAGTCATTGTAAACAAATCTCTTTTTTGCAGGCACTGGACATCAGGCAAGGAGATGTCGTCTGTTTTGCCGGGGCTGGGGGCAAGACTTCGCTTATGTTTCGCCTGGCGGGTGAGGCCAGGGAGCAGGGCCTGAAAGTACTGGTAACCACCACCACTAAAATCTTTGTGCCGGATGATGCGGAGTATGATGCACTCAGTGTGGACGGCAGTTTGTTTTCCCGGGACCCTGTCCGAGCCCCCGGCATCTATGTAGGAGGTCAGCCATCTACTGTTGCCGGTAAAATGGCCGGGGCGGACATAAATCTTCTTGCCAGTCGGCGAAAGTATTTTGATCTTGTGCTTATTGAAGCCGATGGTGCGGCCCAAAAGTCATTGAAAGGATGGAATCGCTCGGAGCCCGTAATTCCTCTGTTCGCAACAAAAACTATTGGAATTATTGATATTCAGACAATCGGCGCTACTCTCTGTGCAGCTCTGGTCCACCGCCTGGATATTTTCTGCGAGATAACGGGAAGCAAAGCCGGTGAGTTGGTTACCACCCGCCTCCTCCTCAGAATGATTCTCCATGATGAGGGACTGTTTCGTTGCACCCAGGGCACGAAAATTCTCTATGTTAACAAGGTGGAGTCAGATGCAGACTGTACCAATGTGGAACGTTTGCGAGAAGTGCTGGAAGATTTCAGTATTGTGGCGGGGAGTATAAAAAAAGGGACACTCTGTGCGTAGGCTGGATGCTATTATATTGGCAGCCGGACTTGCAAGGCGCATGGGGAGGTGTAACCTACTCTTCCCCATGCGCCAGTTTTTTACGGATTTCCCTATGGACTGTTTCAGAAGGTGGTTGTGGTGTATGGCGACCAGCAGGCAAGAGTAACTCTATACAGCTCGGGGCTCCAGCCACTGCTGCTGAAGGTGGTCGACTGTTTTATGATGTTGATACCCATAAGAATTATCAAAAAATAGTAGCCGAATGGATCGAACGAAACTGATAGTGGTCCGTGGAGCTGGAGATATTGCTACCGGCACTATCTGCAGGTTGCACCGGTGTGGATTTAAGCTGCTCCTCCTGGAGACGAAAAATCCAACAGCTATCCGCCGGGCGGTTTCTCTTGCCGGTGCTGTGTATGATGGTACACACACTGTGGAGGGGGTGACCGCCGAGCGGATTGAAAATATTGCTGAATGCAACGATATCTGGCGTAAAGGATGGGTGCCTGTACTGGTTGACCCCGAAGCCGGATGTTTAAAGAATAATACAATCAAACCGCTTGCTGTGGTTGACGCAATTCTGGCCAAAAAGAATTGTGGCACAACCATAAATATGGGTGATATCACTATTGGTCTCGGTCCTGGTTTTTGCGCTGGTCTGGATGTGGATGTTGTGATCGAAACCAATCGGGGGCATGACCTGGGGCGGGTGATTGTCAACGGAACTGCATCTGCCAACACCGGTGTACCCGGTGCAATCAACGGTTTCACTACCGAGCGTGTAATCTATGCTCCATGTAGAGGATTATTGTCTGTTAAAAAGCATATCGGCAGTATTGTGCAACAGGGAGAACTGTTAGCTGAAATCGATAAAACCCGGATATTGGCCCCAATAGGAGGCCTTCTTCGCGGGATGCTGTGTGATCGGTCTCTGGTGTACAAGAGACTGAAAATCGCTGATATTGATCCGCGTTACAGCGAACGGAATCCCTGCTTTACCACCATATCCGACAAGGCTCGGTGTATCAGCGGGGGAGTCCTGGAAGCGCTCTTTTTACTGCTAAATTCTGAGGCAAACGATAGACACAAAGGTCATTGAGAAACCTGCCGAATTTCTGCGGACTGATGAATCGGTGTCAACCCGGAATATCGGGTCATTCGGGAGGTTATGCAGTGTTTTGCAACTTCCCCGCACTGGTGTTTGCCTGATAACATAACTCTTTGTTGCATAAACTTTGTGTGTAAGCCCCCTGAGCTGAGCAAAATTTCTGCTCAACTCGGGGTCGAAAGGGAGATTCTTCTAGGCTTCCAATGACTTGGGCAAAATCATGTTGAAGGTTATCGCCAGAAGAGCAGCCGGCAAGATTCCCGATGTTGATAATATCTTCAGTGTACCGGGCACATGCTGCAGGGCTTCGGGGACAGCCTGCAGTCCCAGGCCGATGGAAAGGGATATTGCGAGAATCAGCATATTACGACGATCCCAGCTGACTTCGCTCAGCATGGTTACCCCGGCAGAGACAACCATGCCAAACATGACGATAACGCCCCCGCCCAGAACCGATATCGGCATGGCGGATATGACTGCCCCGACCTTCGGAATAAGACCAGCAATAACCAAAAAAATGGCCCCGAAACTTACCACGTGCCGACTCATGACACCGGTCATGGAAATAAGGCCGACGTTTTGGCTAAACGATGTGTTGGGGAGTCCACCAAAAAGACCGGCCAGTGCAGTGCCCAGCCCATCAGCCAAAGTCCCACCGGATATTTCCCTATCTGTTGCCTCACGACCGGCCCCGCCTTTCGTGATACCGGAAATATCTCCCACTGTTTCAATGGCTGATACAAATGACATCAGACACATGCCGACAATCGCAGCTAGATTGATTTCAAAACCAAACTGCAGCGGAGAAGGCATGGAAAACCAGGGAGCACTGCTCACTTTCGCAAAGCTGACCATATCCATAGGAATAGCCACCAGATAGCCGACAACCAGAGCAATAAGCACCCCGGCGGTTGAAATTATACCTTTTGTGAAGAATTTCAGGGCCAGAGTTACAGTGATAACGATCAACGCCAGTGTCCAATGCTCAAGACTGCCGAAACCGGGTTTCCCCATGAGCGGTACGCCACCTGCGGCATATTTGATACCTACGGGGATGAGGGAAAGGCCTATGGTCAGCACCACGATTCCGGTAACTAACGGTGGCAGTAAATTACGAAGTCTGCCGACCACCGTTCCCAGAAAAAAATGAAAGATACCGCCGAGAACCACCCCGCCAAAAAGTGCTGCCATACCTGCGGTCTTGACGATCGGGATCATGATAGGAATAAAAGCAAAACTGGTTCCCTGAACAATGGGTAATCGCGCCCCTATCCGACCAAGGCCAACGGTTTGAAGCAGAGTCGAAATACCGGCAAACACCATGACGATCTGGATCATATAGATCATTTCAGCCGAACCAAAGGTAAAGCCTGCAGCGAGAGAGACGATGATGGCCGGTGTAACATTACTGGCGAACATGGCCAATACGTGCTGAATACCAAGCGGTATCGCTTGGTGAAAAGGGGGGATGTAGTCTGGGTCTTTAAGAGATTCGCTACCTTCATTTGCCATTATGGAACTCCTCATGCATAAATTAATGAAATAAAAAAAACACATTTCTAGTAAGTTATAACGTATATTGTCAAGCAAACTTGACGTATTTGTATGTTATTTTGATTTTTACAGAGAGAAGACCTCTCCTTCTGGAAATAAAACTACGCTAAAAAACTGGAGGCGGGAGAAATCTCGGGTAGATCTCTGGCGGACTTGACAGAGTTGAACAGAGGCAATGCAGACCATGCCAAGACTAGAGACTAGCCGAGATAAGCCAGGAAAAAAGCCGGAATCTCGTTCAATGACCCCGTGAGACAGGTCGTTTTTACCGATAAAAAGATAAGAGTCGGTGAAACACTATATTGACAGATAGTCTTCTGGTAGCTGTCCGGCAGACTCAAGACCATTGATGGAGCTGTTGATATGGTCACTGATAGCTGCGCCGGCCCGATCAGGATCATGTTTGGCAATGGCGTCTACAATGGCCTCGTGTTCGGTCGTTGGACTATATTCGAGTTTGTAGAAGGGATCATAGAGAATCAGATATATCCTTGTTCGGTCAAGAAGTTCTTTGATGTATGCAAAGAGCACCCGATTACAGGAAAACTCGGCTATTTTCAGATGGAGATTGTCGTTTGCCGTATAATAATCATCCAGGTTGCTCTTATCAAAGACCGCAGTCTCCAGCTTAATGAGTTGTCGGAGTTCCTGGCACTGTTTCGGGGTAATGATGGCTGCGGTGAGTTGGGCTGCCATTATTTCCAGTTGGGCCCGGACAAGAAATGTTTCTTCGATCTCCTTCTGTGTCGGGGTGATGACAAAGGCACCACGGTTGGGAATACTGTTGACAAGTCCTTCTGATTCAAGTCGTTTAATAGCGCTTCTCACAGGAGTGCGGCTTACCCCCAGTTGCTGCGCAAGAGCGACTTCCACCAGCTGACTTCCCTGTCTGATGTATCTTTTACGAATGGCCGTTTTCAGTTTTCGGTAGACTGAATCTTCAGAATTGATTTTTTTAGTATGTCCCATGTATTCCCTGTTTTGTTCAAGTGTTCTGAAGGTGATGTTGTCGTTCTCTCTGCGCAGTAGCTTTTTTACCGGGAGCACTATGCCACCGATGGGAAAAAATAATAAATGAGTTGAGACATCTTTGAAGAATATAATACAGGTTTTGTGTATTCAAGCATTGTATACAATGCCACTGTCAAATGGTAGCGATAGTTTTAAGTAGGATATATCGATATAAAGGAAAGAAAACATGAAAATTCCTTTAGGCTATCGGGGCATCATCTTGGTGAAGATTTACCTGAGCTCTGAGTGAAATACGAACGAGCCTTTGCCGGAGAAATATGTTTGCTCACCTCTCTGCCGGGTGGCGAGAAAACCACCAAAAAAAGATTATTGATGCAGGACAGCAACTCAATGATGCCAAAAAGTTTCTCTATACACGTGGAATCAAGAACACGATTCATCTCCTCCCACGAAAAAAAACAGCTGATGATATTGTTGTCTTTGCTGCGGAGGAAAAATGTTCCAAAATCATAACTGGAGTGACAAGCAGGAGCAAAGTTGGAAAGATCCTCTTTGGTTCTACTGCCCACTGATGTCTCTAAAACTTCTTATATCAGTATAAAAACAGTATCTTGGAAAAAAGTAATCTTGTAGTGTGCAGATAGGGCCAAAGAGAGTGGATTTGCTTTTTGTCATCTTTTATGGAAAATCAATCCATATCCCCGATCACTTTTTCTGTTTACCAAGATAAGCTTCCTGGATTCTTTTCGAACTCAGGAGTTCCTCCGAAGGTCCGGAGTGTACAATTTTGCCAACTTCAAGAACATAGCCCCGGTTTGCCAGTTTCAGTGCCGCTCTGGCATTTTGCTCTACGAGGAGAACTGTTACCCCGGTTAGGGCTATTTTTTTTATCTGAGAAAAAATAGCCTTAACCAATATAGGTGCAATGCCGAGACTGGGTTCATCGAGGAGCAGTAACTCGGGTTTGCTCATCAATGCTCTTCCTATTGCGAGCATCTGTTGTTCGCCTCCGGAAAGAGTACCGGCTAATTGCGACTTTCTCTCCTTGAGCCTGGGGAAAAGATCATAGACCCATTCGAGAATTTCCCGATCCACGTTCCTTTTGGTATACGAGCCCAGAAAAAGGTTTTCCTCAACCGTCAGGATATTGAATACCCTTCTTCCTTCGGGGGAATGGCTTATCCCTAAAGAAACTACTTTATGTGCGGGTAAGCGGGTAAGTTCATGCCCTTTAAAGCTGATAGAGCCGCTTTTTGCCTTAATCAGGCGGCTGATTGCCCGCATGGTTGTGGTCTTGCCCGCACCATTGGAGCCAAGGATGGTAACGATTTCTCCTCTGTTGACCTCAAGAGAAATCCCCTTAATCGCGGCAATACTGCCATAGGAAACTTCAAGATCAGAGATTTTAAATAATATGTCATCAGAAGTCATCGTCATCGCTCCCTAAATAGGCCTCAATTACCGCTGGGTTTTCTTGTATTTCGGCAGGAGACCCTTCGGCGATCTTGCCGCCAAAGTTGATCACTGTCAGATATTCAGTAACCTCCATTACCAGGTCCATGTCATGCTCTATGAGCAGAATGGTGATACCCTGTTCCCGAATTCGATAAATAGTCTCGATAAGTGCAAGGGTTTCCTTGTCATTGAGCCCTGCTGCGGGTTCATCAAGGATCAGGAGTTTAGGGTTTACAGCCATGGCTCTGGCAATCTCAACCCTGCGTTGAATGCCGTAGGCTAAGGAACCAACCGGCTGCGCGGCAAATTCACGCAGATCAAAAAAATCTAGGAGATCGAAAACAACCTGCCAGTTTTCTTTTTCATCCCGCCTTGAAGCCGGTGTATGGAAGATGCCGTTCCAGAGTTTCTGACTGCTCTTTATATGTCTGCCGCTCATCACATTTTCAGCGACACTCATTTGACTAAACAGTCGTATCGTCTGAAAAGTGCGGACGATACCCATGCGAACGATTTTATGGGTCGGCAGGAGACGAATTTCTTTTCCACCCCAGGTGATTGATCCTTCTTCACACGGGTGAATGCCGGTAATGCAATTGAAAACAGTGGTCTTACCGGCACCATTTGGACCGATCAGGCCATAGATCTGTCCTTCCTGAACGTGAAAGCTCAGATCATCTACAGCAACAAGACCCCCAAAGCGCTTGGTTACATGAGTTAAAATCAAATCATTGCCGGCCATTTCATCTCCCTTTATCAACAAATGCCTTAGGAATTCGACCAAATTTTGCCGGCCAGAGACCTCGGGGGCGGAGGATCATAGTGAAAATCATGGCAAATCCAAAAATAAAATAGCGCCAGGTTGCAAACTCCCGAAAGATTTCCGGTAACACAAACATTACAAAAACCCCAAGAAAAATACCCGGCACTGATGATCCGCCAACTATAACGATGCTGAAAAACAGTACAGACTGCAAAAAATCGAATGCTTCAGGACTGACGGCGGAATACTGGTTGGCATAGATAGTTCCTGCCATACCGGCTATGCCTGCACCTAAAGAAAAAGCGAAAATCTTATAGATACGGGTGTTAATCCCGATACTGCCGGCCGCCAGATCATCCTCTCGAAGATAGTGCAGTGCCCTGCCTATTTTACTGGTCTCAAGATTGCGCAGGATAAATAAGGTCAGGATGAGCGCTGCGAGTGCGGCATAATACGGCGTAAATTCCTGAAAGGCTGCCAAACCGGGTACCTCCAGCATTTCCAGGCCAAAAATGCCATTTGGTCCTCCGGTGATGCCGAACAGGTTGTTCTGGACTGCCTGGACAAAGACAATATTAAAGCCGATGGTAACGACCAGCAGGTAATCGCCACGAAGATGAATGATGGGTCCGGCAAGGAGTATCCCAAACAGTGCGGGAATAAGTATGGCAAGAGGAAGTGTTGCAAGGAGCGGCCAGCCAAAAACTGAATTGCACACCGCCGTAGTATAGGCACCCAGACCAAAAAAAAGAGCCTGTCCCATATTGAACATGCCCGCTTTGCCAAGAATAATGTCCTGGCTTAAGGCCACAATGGTGAATATTACAAAGGTAGTTGCGACAGCCAGCCATCTTGAATCAAGGAGAGCCGGCAGCATAATCATTACGAGAAAAAAGAGCGGGTATCCGATTTGTTGAAGTTTTTTCATCATACTTTCTCCGCTACCCTCTCACCAAGGATTCCTGTAGGACGTACAATAAGAATGACAATGAGCAGGATGAAGGTAAACGCATCCGCCCAGGTGCTGGATATGTACCCGGCGATAAATGCATTAAAGAGCCCTAACAGGATTCCTCCCAACATGGCCCCGGGAATATTGCCTATACCACCCATGATTGCGGCGACAAAGGCATATAAACCATACTGCCAGCCCATATTAAAAGTGATTCCCCGATAGTAGAGCCCGATGAACAGGCCACCGACGGCACCCAGTGATGAACCGATAAGAAAGATGGTGACAATAATATTATTGACGTTGATCCCCATCAATCTGGCGGCATCCTGGTCAATGGCACTGGCCCTGATCGCTGTGCCGATCTTGGTCTTTTCAACAAAGAGGTAGAGACCGACCATCAGAGCCGTGGACAGGGCCATAATCAGCACCTGTATCAGACTGATGACAACACCTCCAACATCCCAGATTACTGAGGGGATCAGCTCTGGAAATATCCGCATTTGAGGACCCCATAACAGCATGATGCCGTTCTGGATCACCATACTTGCGCCAAGTGCCGAAACAACGGCAGAAAGTCTGGGGGCGGTGCGCAGGGGACGATAGGCGAGTCTTTCAACGGAAAAACCCAGTAAGGCAATCGCCATGATCGTCAGTAAAAATACGCCGATAACAGCCAGGAGCGAGACCTCGCCACCAAGAAACTGAGAAAAGACAAAGAGACCGACAAAGGCAGAACCTGCAACAAGATCACCATGGGCAAAATTGATCAGCTTCATTACGCCGTAGACCATGGTATAGCCAAGGGCAATCAAGGCAAACATGGACCCAATGGTAAGCCCGTTAACAAGTTGCTGTAAAAATATATCCATAGGACTCTCTACCCGACAAAAGGAAATAAAAGCAGTGGGCTTGTCAGTTCATGCCCACTGCACTTTATCCAGGTCTGTCCATAAATATGGCTTTTTGCGCTAATTGTTGGTTATGTGATACATTGTATCCTCGGCGGTTGGCGTAGACTCCGTTATCAATAAGATGCCGACGGTACAATTCATCCAACGCCTCGAATTAGAACAGATAGCGTATACTTCGAATATCACATTTCTGGACGGACACTGTGTAGATTACTGCTGTCTGTAGACGATTTCATAGCTGCCGTCTTTTTGTATCTCGTAGGCCATATAACCACTGCCGATCCGGTTGCCGTCAGGAGCAAAGGAGATTGGACCGGTGATACCGGGATAATCCTTGAGTGTGTGGAGATAATCAGCGGCTTTCTTGGTATCAAAGCTCTGGTTAGTTTCCATTGCATGGATAAAGGCGCGCATTCCGTCAACATTCAGAATGGTCCAGATAGATGGCGGCATCATGTTATATTTTGCCTCATATGCTTTCAGAAAATCTTTTGCGAGATCATATGGCAGCATTTCGGGGGTGGGAACGTTGATGATAAAGGCACCTTCTGCTGCATTACCGGCGAGTTTTACGAAATCGGTGTTGTCATTTGCATCACCACCGATGAAATCCGCCTTAATGCCAAGAGCTTTCTGCTGAGATCGGATCAAACCGCCATCAGAATAGTAGCCGGCAAAAAAGATTACATCGGGGTTCTTTGATTTAAGCTGGGTGAGTACAGGCGTGAAATTTTGGGAACCCGCTTTCACTTTTTCACGTGCAACTATATTTCCACCAAGAGCTTTTACTGAATCTTCAACTGCCGTAGCCAACCCGTCAGCATAACTGGAAAAATCAGACATTATGGCTATTCTCTGATATTTCTTCTCATTCACCATATAGTCGGCAGCAAAAGTAGCTTCAGCACTGTTTGGAAAGGAATTCCTGAAAAACGTCCAGTATCCGTGCTCGGTAAGGCTATCGCTGGTTCCATCACTTGTCTGCAACACTCCAGCTCTGAAGTAGGTCGCCTGAGCGGCCTCCGCACAGGTAGAAGTATACGACCCGATGACCATGGAAACGCCTTTGTTTACCAGATCTTTCGCGCAGATAGCTGCTTTCATGGCGGTTCCCTCATCATCACAGGAAATCACTTCAATCTTTCTCCCCATGACACCGCCTTTAGCATTAATTTGCTCAGCGAGTAGCCGAACAGACTGATCTATCCCTTGTCCTTCATTGGCATATGATCCTGTGATAGGTGCCTGAACACCAACTTTCAAGGTCTCTTCCGCCAGGACTGGACTTGTCAAAAGAAATGTCGCCATCATGGACATTACTACCGCTTTGGATTTAATCATTTTTTTCTCCCCAAAAGAGTATCAATAAGGTTTGCAGAAGATGGTGGCAGGGTCAATCCCACGCCTATTACATCGTTTTGCAAGCTTTCTTATAGTGCTTTATAACTGTTACCGATAATTTCCACAATCGAAGCACTATTGACCATCCAACCTATTATATTTTCGCAATAAATTTTTTATACGAAGTATTGTATACCATGCCGGTATACCTTTATCAATGATGTTTTAGGAAAAGAACAGAATTACTAAAACATAAGAAGAAAATGACATAACATTACATATGCCAATACACTCTATTTTCCTTTGCATAATTAAAAAAGTTGACATATGGGGTATGGATATCTTATGTGTTAGTTGTGTGCATATATTGTATACAATTGCCAGTTGGTGAATCACCGGTACCGGATGTGCGGAACTTGTTTGTTGGGTTTTGTGAATACCAAAATATAATCTGAACGGAATTGTTATGTTTAATAAACTGATTGCGAGTCTTCTCCCTCACATGCCGAAAAAATTAGTGTGGATGTTTTCCAAGGAATACATTGCCGGTGAGACACTGGAAGAAGCGATAGCCAACGCAAAGAAATTAAATGCAGAAGGCATGATGACAACCATCGATGTCCTGGGTGAGTTTATTTCTACTCTGGAAGAGGCCGAAGCCAATAAGGAAGAGTATCTGCAGGTCATTGAGGCAGCCGAGAAAGCCGGGGTGGATGGTAATTACTCACTTAAGCCGACGTTCTTCGGCTTGCTTCTGGATAAAGAAGTTGCCTATCAGCATATTCGGGAGGTGGTCGCCAGGGCCGCGTTTTATAACAATTTCGTCAGGATTGACATGGAGGATTCTCCATGCACAGACATGTCAATTGACATATTCAGGAAACTGAAAGAGGAGTTTCCTGCCAATGTCGGCCTGGTTGTACAGGCCTACCTAAAAAGAACACTGCAGGATATTAAAAATTTAAAGGATATAAGTAGCCCGGAGCACCCAGTCAATTTAAGGGTCTGTAAAGGCATTTACATTGAGCCGGAAAATATTGCCTATAGAAAATATAAAGAAATAAACAGCCATTTCCTTGATGACATCGACTATATGTTTCAGGAAGGGATGTATCCGGCTATAGCCACGCACGACATCCCGGTTGTGGAAGGTGCTTACGAACTTATTGAAAAACATAATGTGCCAAAAGATAAATACGAATTTCAGATGCTTTATGGTGTAACACCGGCCCTTCGACAGTCTATTATCGACAAAGGACATCGGATGCGGGTCTATGTGCCGTTCGGGAAACATTGGTTCGGCTACAGCACCAGACGACTGAAGGAGAATCCCAAAATGGCGGGTGTGGTAATTAAGGCCCTTTTCAAAAAGGGATAACCCTTCGGCACCCCCGGCAGAGGACTTTTTTCAGTATTTCTCTGGAATGAGATACCTGTTGGAAAACCATTACTGAGGAAAAAAAGACACAACTAATGATAGATGGAGTACGACAATGAATCTTATGAATAACGCGATAGTCAGTACGCCCAAACCGGTAAATGAACCAATTCTTAACTACGCACCGGGAAGCCCCGAAAAGGATGCACTAAAGGCAGCTTTAGCTGAGTTATCTTCAAAGCAACTAGACATTCCTCTTATTATCAATGGCAAGGAAGTACGAACAGGGAATATTGGCAAAACTGTTATGCCGCATGACCATGGCCATGTGCTGGCCACATATCATAAAGCAGGTCCCGCAGATGTCCAGCAGGCAATAGACGCAGCGTTGGCTGCTCAGGATCTATGGCAGTCATTTAGATGGGAAGAACGTTGTGCAATATTTCTGAAAGCCGCCGAGCTTCTGGCGGTGAAATATAGGGCGCTGATTAACGCCGGTGCCATGCTTGCCGGTGGCAAAACTGCGTATCAGGCGGAAATTGATGCCGCCTGTGAGCTTATTGATTTTCTGCGTTTTAATGTCCGCTACGCCCAGGAAATTTACCAGAAACAGCCGGAGTCGTCCCCTGGGGTGTGGAACTTCGTGCAGCATAGACCGCTGGAAGGATTTGTATTTGCCGTGACACCTTTTAATTTTACCGCCATTGCCGGGAATTTACCCACCGCACCGGCGATTATGGGCAATACAGTTGTCTGGAAGCCGGCGTCCTCGTTGGTCTATACACCCTATCTGATCATGCAGATCCTTGAAGAAGCCGGATTGCCACCTGGAGTTATCAACTTCGTCCCCGGGTCCGGTGGTGATGTCGGTGATATCTGCCTGGCCGATCCGAATTTGTCCGGCATCCATTTTACCGGCTCTACCAGGGTATTCCAGCAGATGTGGAAAACTATCGGGGAAAATATCGGTCGTTATAAGGCCTATCCGCGAATAGTAGGTGAAACGGGCGGCAAGGATTTCATTTTCGCCCACAGCAGTGCAGAAGTCAAACCGCTGGTGACAGGCCTCGTCAGGGGCGCCTTTGAATATCAGGGACAGAAATGTTCTGCGGCCAGTCGTGCCTATATCCCCCGCTCCCTCTGGCCGGCAGTTGAAGCCGAAATGAAGGCGCAGACAGCCAGGATTACAATGGGCCCACCAACGGATTTCCGTAATTTTTTCGGGGCAGTAATAGACAGAGCGGCCTTTGATTCTATTTCCGGTTACATTGAATACGCTCGGGAAAATGAGGGCGGCGAAATTATTATCGGTGGCAAGTATGATGACAGCGTCGGATATTTTATTGAACCAACCGTTATTTTAGCCACTGATCCCCAGTTCAGGACCATGGTTGAAGAGATATTCGGACCCGTGCTGACCATTTATGTCTATGAGGATGACGCATATGAAACGACCCTGGAACTTTGCAATACATCCTCAATGTATGCACTTACCGGAGCTGTCTTCGGCAGGGACCGGGCAGCGGTAAGCAAGGCCTTAGCAGCGCTTGAGCATGCGGCTGGTAATTTTTATATCAACGATAAACCCACCGGTGCGGTCGTCGGCCAGCAACCCTTTGGCGGCGGCAGAGCCTCGGGAACTAATGATAAGGCAGGGTCACAGGCAAACCTCATGCGATGGGTTTCTATTCGGACTATCAAAGAAACATTTGTACCACCTGTCGATTTTAGCTATCCATTTATGGACAAAGAGTAGTCCCGGTGGTAAGAGTTTCTTGTCTGGTAAAAAGCTCCTTTTTTCCCGGACCAATTCTTTCATTGAGAGGCAAGGAGTGCATTGCAGGGACAATGACCCCTGGCATGAAATTGCTGTAAACAGTAAAAGTTGATTGCCGACAATCAACAGTCAAGAGGACGTTATGGCCAGGCAGAAACTGAAGGAAATTGTGATTAACCGGGACTGGTGCAAGGGGTGTGGCATTTGTATCAAGTTCTGTCCAACCAAGGTTCTGGAGTTGGATGAACGGGATAAAGCAACCGTTGTTCGGCCGGAAGATTGCATTTGCTGCCGGATGTGCGAATTACGGTGTCCGGACCTCGCGGTCGAGGTGTTGACAGAGGAAGGTGACAAAAATGAGTAAAAACATACGATTTATTCAGGGAAACGAAGCCTGTGTTGAGGGGGCAATCTATGCAGGTGTCGATTTTTTTGCGGGATATCCTATAACCCCGTCAACAGAAATTGCTGAACATCTTTCTCAGCGACTGCCGGAAAAGGGTGGGAAATTCATTCAGATGGAAGATGAGATTGCCTCCATGTGTGCCATTGTAGGCGCTTCCCTGACCGGTAAAAAAGTCATGACGGCAACCAGTGGCCCCGGATTTTCTCTCAAGCAGGAGGCGATCGGCTATGCCTGTATGGCGGAAATCCCCTGCGTTATTGCCAATGTGCAGCGGGGTGGGCCGTCAACAGGTAATCCGACCCACGTCAGCCAGGGAGATATCAACCAGGCACGGTGGGGTACCCACGGTGACCACTCCATTATCGCTCTGACTGCTTCCAATCACCAGGATGTGTTTGCAATGACAGTCCACGCCTTTAACATGGCTGAGACCTACCGAACTCCTGTTGTACTGCTTTTTGACGAGGCTATTGGTCATATGCGGGAGAAGCTGATCATTCCTGAGGAAGGGGAATTGGAAATTGTTGGTCGCTTGAGGACGTCGCTTGGCAAAGGTGTCGATTACCATCCTTACCTGCCCCGGGAAGACGGACGGTTGCCGATGTCCGATTTCGGTGCAGAGCACAGATATAACGTCACCGGTCTCTTCCATGATATGTGGGGCTTTCCCTCCAACAACCCGAAAGTAGTCAATGAACTGCTCAGGCATCTCATTGATAAGATTGAAAACAATGTGCAGGCCATCTCCCGGCACAAGGAGCATTTTCTGGAGGGGGCGGAATATGTACTGGTCTCCTATGGATCTTCCGCCAGATCGGCCATCCATCTGGCAAAAAGCAGAAGGGCCAAAGGAGAAAAAATCGGCGTCCTGGAGCTGCAGTCAATCTGGCCGTTCCCGACCGAATTGATCAAAGAGAAATGTGCCAATGCCAAGGCGGTTCTTGTGGTTGAAATGAACATGGGACAGGTTATGGCCCAGGTGAAAGCCGCAGTGAAAAAACCCAACAGGGTATTTCTTGCCAACCGGATCGACGGACAACTCATCACACCTTCAGATATTAAAAGACTCCTTCGGGTTATCCAGGGGAGGGGAGTATAATATGGCAGTCAAAGATTATTTACGCGAGAGGTTTTTTCCTCATATGTGGTGTCCCGGCTGCGGTCATGGTACCATTCTTAATTCGCTCATCCGTGCCGTCGAAGACCTGCAGTTGAATAAGAACGAGATCGTCATGACTTCGGGAATCGGCTGTTCGGCGAGGATTTCAGGCTATGTCGATTTTCACTCCCTGCACACCCTGCATGGCCGGGCCCTGGCTTTTGCAACGGGGGTCAAGCTCAGTAAACCAAGTTTGAAGGTACTGGTGCCGATGGGTGACGGCGATGCTCTGGCAATCGGTGGTAATCATTTTATCCACGCGGCGCGCCGAAATATCGATATTACCGCCATCGTCATGAATAACCGAATCTACGGTATGACCGGCGGCCAGTTCTCGCCGCTTTCAGGGCCGGGTGTAAAGGCCACCACCGCACCCTACCTGACCATTGACAGCAATTTCGATGTCGTTGAGCTTGCCAAAGCTGCCGGGGCGACCTTTGTCGCACGATCCACCGCCTTCCATGCTAAAGAGAGTACGGAACTCCTGAAAAAGGCCATCCTTCATAAGGGGTTCTCTGTGGTTGAGATACTGTCCCAGTGCCCTACCCATTACGGGAGAAAAAACAAGGAAGGTGATGCCGTCAGTATGCTGGAACTGCATAAAACCAACACGGCGAAAATCGGCTCCAAAGCCCTCGAAGAGAATCCAGGTCTCACCCCCCGGGGTATCTTTGTTGAAAAAGATCGACCGGAATATTGTGCGGAGTATGACAAGATAATTGAGTATGCAACCAGGGAGAAAGTTTGATGAGTAGAGTAAGACTTGTATTCTCGGGCTCCGGTGGTCAGGGAGTGATAACTGCGGCCATCATACTGGCAGAGGCTGCAGTTATCCACGAGGGCATGAACGCTACCCAATCCCAGAGTTATGGGGCGGCAGCTCGCGGAGGATCCACACGAAGTGATATTATTATCTCCGACAGCGAAATTAACTTTCCGGAAGTCACTCAACCTAATATCCTGGTGTGTCTTACTCAGGATGCATATAACAGCTATTCCTCTATTATTCGGCCCGGAGGAATCCTCTTAACTGACAGTCGCTATGTGCAAATCACCCGCAAGGTGGATGCCAAGCAGGTTGAGTTGCCGATGTATGAAAATGTTATGGAAAAAATCGGAAAACCTGTTGTGTTTAACATCTGTGTGCTCGGTGCCTTGATCGGTATCACCGAAGTAATACGACCAAAGTCGGTTATGGCGGCGGTGGCCGACAGGGTACCAAAGGATTTTGTCGAGTTGAATAACCGGGCCTTTGACCTCGGTCTGGTCCTTGGAGCGCAGTATAGCTGGTAGTTGTGAGGGATCCCTGTCTAATTGTATAATACGGACGGGGATCCTTTTTCTATGTGATTGACGTTGAAACGTTGAAATGGTTCTTATGCATTCTCTCCACCAAAATCATTTTATAGAGAAAAGTAACTCCCTCAAGGGGATTGCTGAAGAGAGTTCCCCGCAGGGGTCTACTACAAAAATTCAGTTCTGATCAATGGGACTCATTCTGGTGCGAAGGAAAAGAGACAATGCTCTCTTTCAGCCTTCCCATGGCAAGATGGACGTTAGGGAGACGAGACGTTATGGATACTTTTCCAACCAGTTATTCTTTAAGTACCAGAGGCGCTGAGATTATTGAAAAAGCAGAGAGTGTCGGGCTTGATCCGAGAGTTCTCTATGAGGCGGTCATTGATCTTTCCTCAGAAGGGCTGCTCACCGCTAACTGTATCAACATGGCTGCCGGAATTCTTCTTCAGGATATCGGGTTGCCCAGATATTTCTTCGAACATATTCGTAAGGCCGCACTCACCAACCTGCTCCAGTCCATTGCGACCTCCATTAAGGCCGTTGACGGCAAGGTAATTCTCTATGGACGAGTTGCACAGATTGACTTCGACACGACCCAGGCAAGCGTTGCGCAAAGGGTAAGGATTGCAACCGAAGAGACCCGCGACAGTATGGAGGCAGTGCTTGAGGATTTGATTCCCGGACATCGACGGGAATACTACTACAGTCCGGAGAGCCAGTATTACACCTATATCATCCGACCTGAAACGGTGGCCGATTTTCCGATAGAAGCCTTTAATGAATCCCGTTTTCTCTTTACACTGGCCGGTGATTATACGGCGACCCCGGAGCCGACCAGAAGGCGATATGAAAAAGTGTTAAAGGAGAGTGAAGGCTCAACTATCCCGCACATCTCAGTATTTAACCTGCCGGAAACCGGTGAAACCCGGCTGATGTTCAACTCCGATTTTGAATCACCGCAGCTCCCAGTACTTCGTAAGATCCTGACTGATCATAATTTGACCCTGGTCCGCGCCTACTGGGAGCCCTATCTCGGCCAGGCGTCTGTACCGTCATCAATCTGCACACTCTATGTAAGCGGTGAACTGACGCGAAAACAGGAAGATGGCGTGGTTACCGATCTTCGGTCATATCTTGCTTTTGCTATAAATCCGATAAAAGATCTTTACCTGCAGGACCGGATTACGTTCCAGGAAATGTTGTTTGCCGGTAATGCCATCGATTTTACCCATTTGTTCATATTCAAGGAGAGTGAAAACATAACTGATCGGGAAATTCTTGACAACCTGACCAGTAAAGATCAGCGGGAGGCTTTTGCCAAACGTATACAGAGTGCCAACAAGTCCACCTATAGTGCGCCTGTTATTAATGAGACTGTTGCCCGGAATCCTGATCTGATCAAATTTCTCCACACAATTTTCGAAGGTCGTTTTGCACCCGAACGGGCGGTGGGAGCGAAAAGTCCCGGGGCAGACCTCAATCAGAAGTGGCTGGAATTTGATAAGATCATCGCCGGTAGGTTTATTGATTTCCCCTTAGGGTATGAGATCTTCAAATTCATGTTCAAGATCATTACCTGCACCCTGAAAACTAACTTTTATAAAGCTGAAAAGCGATCTTTTGCCTTTCGTTTTGATAATGGCATCCTCGACCCTCTGGTTTTCAGCAGGTTTGTTTTCGGTATCTTTTTTGTTAATGGCCACTATTCCTGTGGGACACATCTGCGGGCGGCGGATATTGCCCGCGGCGGGCTGCGGCTGATCCGCGTCTCCCGCTCAAACTATGACAGTGAGCTGGATAATGCCGTACTCCTTAACTATGCCCTTGGACCGAAGGCGCAGCGCTTAAAACATAAAGATATTTGCGAAAGCGGCTCGAAAGGAGTGGTCATTCCGTTGCCGCAATATGCCACCTATAGAAAAGAGGCTTTGAACGATTATACTGAAGGTATCATGGACCTCATGCTGCCGGACAGCTCGGTTGTCGATTATTATGGAAAGCCGGAAATGGTCTTTTTCGGTCCTGACGAAGGTACCGCACCACTTATGGACGATGTCGCTTACCACGCAAGAGACAAAGGATACCAGTACTGGAGAACCATTACCACCGGGAAAAGCTTCGGGATTCCCCACGATACCTATGGGCTGCTCTCCGGGGGGGAGGCTTTCGGTCTTTATGATCTTGGAAAAGAAGGTGTTGAGCTGCAGGTGGATGGATCCTCTGTCGTGGTGACGGATGATATGGAAGAGATCTTTGCAGAAGTCGGTGACAGGGTCACGGTTTCCGGAATGACAACCACCTCAATAATGGGTTCTTTCAGAACCTTGATCGACCATTACAACGAACGGGAAGAAGAGCTGAACCTGATGATTACCGGGGGGCCGGATGGCGATCTCGGAGCCAACCAGATACAGTGCTACAAAGGGAAAATCTGCCTGATCATTGATGGGGGATCCATTCTTTTTGATCCTGAAGGACTCGACAGAAAAGAGTTGATGAAACTGGCCTTTATGCGCAATTCCTCCCCAAGAGCCAATTCGCTGAAATTTCCAGTGGAAAAATTGAGCAGCAAGGGCTTTATGGTGCCGATCGGCGGGAGTAACATCACCCTTCCGGATGGCACAATTGTTGATGATGGAGCGCTTTTTCACAGGAATTTCCTCAGCAACCCGGCACATCGAAAATTGATCAGCGAGGCCAATATTCGTGCCTTCATCCCCTGCGGGGGTTTTAAAGACACCATTAATCAGGGAAATGTCCGCCAGTTTCTCGCTCTCTTTAATGAATTGCAGTTTATTGTTGAGGGAGCAAATGTGTTTTTTGATGACGCATCCAGGCGGTATATCGCCACCCGGACAAGTATCAGACAGATCAAGGACTCCACAGCCAATAAAGGCGGGGTTTTCAGTAGCTCGATTGCCGAAGTTCTCACCGCCTTTCTGCTCCAGGACGATTACGAAGAAAAACTGCTCAACGACAGTGCGACACGATGGGCTCTGACCAAGGATATTCTGCAGCTGGTTGATCGCTATTCCCGCATGGAAACGGGGTTGTTGCTGCGATTGTATGACATTGATCCCTCTGTGCCGCTTTTTGAACTTTCAGAGAAAACCAGCGAACAGATCTTTGCCCTCCAGGACCAGCTGGAAACATGTCTTCCGGAGATTCTTGCAGACGACAAGCTGGTCTGGAAGGTGATGAGCAGTTACATTCCTGCCGTGTTGCGGGAAAAACTCGGGGAAAAGGCCATAATGGCCCTTCTGAACTCGGAACAGCTCCAGCCTTACCGGAATGCCATTATCACTAAAAAATTTTCGTCTATGGCCTTCTATCGCTTTGGTGAGCGATGGGAGGAGTATCTTCAGGAGATTGAGACCAGGTTCCTGCCTTCGCTGCATACAATTTTTGTCGATTGACTCTGTCATAACCGGAGGACAGCTTGTCGGCTGGCCTCCGGTTGACGAGATTCCCGGATGCAGCCTCTGCGTGGGGAAACAGGCCAGGAGATGACCAAAAACAGCGGTTATTGCGATCGCCACCTGCAATTTTAACAATTGGTTTGGCCATAGCACCAGATTCTAACTGGTTTCTATTCTGAAACGAGGCATTTTGTTTCACATCGAGGCGTTCGATAAATGTAACCACAGGCATATAATTGATGCCGGAGTCTGCGCTTGCCTCCGAGGACGAAAGTTTGAGAATGACGACGAGATAGCAAAAAAGGGTCCATTTCAGGATGAAAACCAACTGGAACCAACTGAAGTCACCGCCATAGTGAGCTAAAGAGGCGTTGTCCACCGTCAAAGACTTTTTTTCCTGGCAAAAAAAAGAGCAACGACAACAGGAGAAGTTAGTCTTAAAAATAATCAGGGAGATGGGTGGGAATTGTTACTCAGTTCTCTGACCAGGGCCGATTTCCCATCAAATTTAGCCTGTTCCCGCATCATCTTGCGAGAGGATTGTTTGACCTCGGCTTCTGCTTCTGGCAACTGCTTTGTAAGTTTTTCTCGGCCGGCTTCATCATCTGATTCAGTTAATGCTTCCAGTTGTTCCCGGAGACGAAGAAGATGTTCCTCATTTTTCTGATGCTCTTCCCGTGCAATTGCCAGCCGTTTTTCCATCTCCTGCATCGAGTCCATAGCCTCGGCAAGTTGTCCCGCAGCTCCTTCTTCCGGTTCGGCGTCTAGGTCGATATCTCTTGCCGCCATGACGAGAGCCACCGGCGGCAGGCGGGTCAGCACCCGCTCCAGGCTGAGACCACTGGTGTCGGTGAGCATCGATTGTTTGATGCGAAAAGGCATGAACACAAGGTCGGATTCGCTGGATTGTTCGATGACCGTTTCAGGTTTCATGTCCGGAATCAAAAGGGGTTGCGCCGGAATCCTGGCATCATCAAGCTGTTGCTCGAGCTGTTGGATGGTTTCAGTTAAATCGCGAGGCTCTCCGACTGTCAACAGTCTAAGGGTTGCATTTGCCCAAAGATCACTTCGGGTCATGAGGTAGGCCAGAAGAAGCATGAGACGGCTACTGGCGTCATTGTTCCACCAGACATCAACGATGCGCTCTTTTTTCTCTGTATCAAAAAGCTGGTCCGTGCGTAATGGATCGCCATGGAAAACAACCAGATTATACCCGCTGTGAAATGCCACACGCAGGGTGCTGCCAAACTTCATGGCAGAAAGACCGGGGAAAGAAGTCATCGTCTCTCCATACCAGTTACAGAGCACGGTGTTGCCTTTCAGTGGTCCGACCCCGTAGCCTTGGAGAAGGGTTTCTATAACCTCTGTGATGTCCTGCCCGGAAACGACCACTGGAAATATTTTCAATCCTGCCTCCTGGATACTGGTGTTCAGCTCAGTCAGTGCAGTTTCTTTTTCTTGTCTCGCCGGTAGTCCGGTTCCATCAATAATCTTAATGGCGCTGATCAGACCTGTGGTACCACCGATCCAGTGTGCAAATTGCAGCAGGAGGGGTCTGCGTCCCGAGTCTCTTGTGAAAACGAGGATATGCGGTCGCCAGTCCCTGTCATGCTCAGGTTCTCCGAATGTTGCCAACAGTTGGCGGCGAATGACCTGCATGGCATGGGAACGACCGCTGTCGGCCCACCTGGCCGGACCCGCCTTACGCTTCACATACAAGTAGATAATGGCAAGGATGGCTATGGCCTCAAGACCATATTTCAGGTCGAGAGCAAAGATAACCACAAGGCAGACCAGGCTGCCTAAGAGACTGAGATATTTGTTGAACCACCGAAAACGAGGCCGGAAGGAAGGACTCTCCGTGTGGGCCTCATACCAGGTTGCATAGTTGAGTAATCCGTATGAAATGAGAAAGAACATCGAAACAATCCTGGCCACCAGATTTAACTGGCCAAGCATAATGACCAAAAGAGCTACACCGCAGGTGAGCATCACCGCCCGGCGTGGATTATTGGTTAGTCCCGATCCTTTGGCGAAAGGAGTCAGAAGTGGAAAAATTTTATCTGCTGCCAGAGATTGCAGAATGCGGGGTCCACCGAGAAAAGAGGCCATGGCGGATGAGAGGGTCGCAGCGATAACACCTGCATCTATCAGAAAATCATATCGGGCAACCTGTTTGATTGCCTGATAATCCTCTACCAGAACCCGGTTCGGCAGTACACCGGCAAAGACGATAACCACTGCAAAGTAGACCAGAATAGAGATCCCCACCGCCATAAAAGTGCCCAATGGCAGACTTTTCCCAGGATCTCTTAGATCCCCTGACATGGACACCCCCTGGGTAAAACCGGTTACTGCCGGGAAAAAAATAGCAAAGATAATCCAGAAAGGTTGCGGCACCCCGTCCGGTGACCAGTTTGCAATAAACATCTCGCTCTGCCACTGTGGCAGGCCACCCACGAAAAACGACAATAAAGCGGCAACAAGAAGGCCCATGACCAGGTATTGGAATTTGGTGGCCCAGTCTGCACCGAGCCATGCGAGCATAAAGATACATCCAACCGCAACCACTGCGATAAGCCGCGATGAGAGAAAAAAATCCGGTCCGAGAAGAGCAGTGAGAGCTTCAGCGAACCCAATGCAGTAAAAGGCCACCGAGATAGACTGGGCCAGATAGAGGACGATGCCAATAGCCCCACCGAACTCCATCCCCAGAGTTCTGGAGATGAGATAATAGTCGCCCCCGCCTTTTACCTTGAGGTTGGTTGCAATTGCCGCGAGAGACTGGCTGGTGAGGATGGTTATTACGTTGGCAATGGCAATGATAATCAGCACCCGCCCTACTCCACCGCTGCCGGTAACGTAGCCAAGCCGTAAAAACAAGATGATGCCCAGGATAGTCAGGATGCTCGGGGTAAAGACCCCGGCAAAGGTTCCCAGTTTGCCTGAGTCCTCCTGACCCTTATTGGTGCTCTGAGGCGTGTTTCTTTGTTCAGATGGAGAAGCCATGTTTTTCCAGTTTTGATTGGGGGAAGGCGGTGGCGATTTTATGATAATGTACTGATGAAAAGACAGTCTGTCATCAGCTTTATTGATTGCCCTGGTCTGCTGCACCCGTTAGTATAAAGGGAGGAGATACAATTCTAGAGAGGGTGAAGCCATGAAAGAAGAGTACAATTATACCCTGACCGTTCCTCTGCATGAAATTGAAGAAGCCGAAACTCTCCTGGAAGAGGCCCGGTTAAATAACCCGCAAATGAGAGTCAGCAGAAAACCGGATAGAGGCGACAGCGCCCGGTTTTATCTCTGTTTTCCTTACGCGGGATCCCGCACAGATCTTCGCTTTCAGAAATGGTTTATTGTTCGGAAGAAGGGTAACTGGGACCTTTTCGGCCCCAATTATGGGGTCTGGGGCCTGGCTTGACTATCCGGTCAGACTGCAGGACTGCTTCAATCTCGTGACGAAGTTTATCGGGGCGGATCGGCTTGGAAACATAGCCATCCATTCCTGCTGCCAGACATTTTTCTCGATCACCTTTCACCGCGTAGGCCGTCATTGCAACTATCGGGATATGCCTGTCGGTACTTTTTTCTTGTCGGCGAATGGCCCTGGTTGTTTCATATCCGTTGAGTTCGGGCATCTGGATGTCCATGAGAATGAGGTCAAAATCGGCGTCTGTTAACATCTTCATGGCCTGGATACCGTTATCAGCCACTGAAACCTGCCAGCCTTCACGCTCCAGTACCGTGACCACCAGGGTTTGATTGATGTGTTCATCCTCCACAAGGAGAATATGGAGGGACTGTCCGCTGAGAGTGGTTTCCGCCGCAGATAAAGAGGTTTCATCCTTTATTGCATGAACAATGGCGTCGGCCGGTCCGATGGGGAATTGTACTGCAAAATGAAAGGTTGTCCCAATTCCCGGTGTGCTCTCGACACAGATTTCTCCCCCCATCATTTCCACCAGTTCTCCAGCGATTACCAGACCGAGTCCCGTTCCCCGCTGATTAGAGATTTGGGTTGTGCTGATCTGGCTGAATGCCTTAAAAATATTATTCATTTTCGCTTTTGGAATACCTATACCGGTATCCCGTATCCGAAAATGAAGCTCGACAGGACTATTGTGTTCATTATGGTGATTCCTCTTCTGAACAGAAAGCGTCACTTGTCCTTCATTGGTAAATTTTATCCCGTTTCCCAACAGGTTGATAAGGATCTGGCTGAGTTTGCCGGCATCCCCAAGCAATACATCCGGGATATCCTCGTTACAGTAAGATGAGAGATCAATATTTCTTTTTGAGGCACTGACCATCAGGATTTCAAGGGCACCGGCGATTGTATTTCGCAGACTGAACGGAGCTATATCGAGCTCGAGTTTTCCGGCTTCAATTTTTGAAAAATCAAGGATGTCGTTGATAAGCTTGAGCAACCTCTCTGCCGAGGAATGGACCATTTCCAGGTAGGTTCTCTTTTTACCGGATATACCGGAGTCTAGAACAAGATCTGTCAAGCCGAGAATTCCATCCATCGGAGTGCGTATCTCGTGACTCATATTGGCCAGAAAAGTACTTTTGTTCTTTTCAGCACGTTCGGCCCGCTCTTTGGCTTTTTTCAGTTCATCTACCCCGTGTTTTCGGTTCAGGGCATCACCTATATGGCGGGCGACAAAGGCCATTAGTTCTTTGTCCTTTTCGGTATAGATGACTTCGTTGTAACTCTGTATCGCCACGGCTCCGGTGATGTCTCCCACAAAAAAGGGTGCACCCAGCCAGGAATGGGGACGGGTGCCGACGCATTCTATATCATGTTCCCGGCACATTCGGTCAAAATTCATTGGTGTGAGCAGGAGTGGCTGGCGGGTTTTAAGTAAATACCCGGTGATGGAACATTTTTCCTGGTCCAGCTTTAATTCCATGCCTTGGAAATGGGTATCGTTAACATCTATATAATAGGGAAATTTTATGTATGTATCTCCCTGTCGATCCTCGACCAGAGCGATAAGAAAATTTCGGGCATGGATCAAGCGACCCACTTTCTGATGGAGATTGGCGTAGAGGTCAGTGAGATTGTCCGAACAATGGGCCTGTTCACTGATTTCATAAAGAGCGGTTCTCAGCCGATCCGAATACTCCAAAGCATGCATGGATTCTTTCAGCTGCTGGATTGTTGCCATGCTTTTCAGCCGGGAACCGATAACGTCAGCGAGTGTTTGGATGGAATCCAGAAAATCAGACGGAAAGGCACAGGGACCGGAGCTGCCGAGATACAGAATTCCGGATATCTCAGGTCCGTCATGAATCGGAACTAACAGGTGGCTGAGGTTGGGCGTTGTAGTGTCAAAAACTGCGGGTTGCAGCTGGTTGAGGAGTTTCGACGGGGAGGATGTTTTCGACAGTTCCCTGATGATTGAGTGATCACCACGGATCAAGCCAGGAACATGGCTTTGCCTGTCTGCGCCCCGGTCTTGTAATGACGATGGGAAAAAATTGCCGGAAATGTCGTCCGAAAAATATATTTCTATAAAAAAAGGACCCAGTTTCGGGAAGATATGTGCATGCAGAAAAACTGACAACAACTCAGCCGTATCGGTTGAACGTTGGCCGATGGTCAGTTCTTTGACAAGCTCGAGAATGGGGAGCGTCGGAGCAATATGAAAGCTCTTGGTGAAATCTCGCATAAGTGTGCAACAGGGTTTTTATTTGTTGCCTCAATAAATTCAGGTAGGCAAGATCACTGTTTTGTCCAGATGAACACAGTTACTGTTTAATCATATCAGAAAGTAATGACGAGATGAAGGAAGCTCCACTATTTTCTTTAAAAAATCCAGAAAAAGGCAGGGCTCTGTTCGATTGACAGGGCTATATATCTTTGGGCAGATGGGAGAGATTTGATTGGTTTTATTCCCCGTTAACCCGGTTACTCGGTTCAGAGTTGTCTGTCGATATATACAATATTTTTCTGATGAAGAATACGCCGGACAACAAACACGTGGGGAATATGTCCATCTGTCATCAGCTGGAAATGGACTGAAAAATGCTTATAGAAATGATGTTCCCGGTTAGTCAGTATCGGTAGAACTGAAGTTATCCGGGAAAGAGCACAGATATAACTGAGACAGAATTTCTTGAATTATTATAAAACGTTGCCTCTTCCTGGCAAGAGACAGCGGAAACTACCCACCGGCAGTTCGGTCTTGATGTACACCTTTTACTGAATATGCATTGATGTGATACACTCCTGACAACAGGTTCAAGGAACACCGGAAACCGTAACATTCAGTTTCCAGTGGATGGACAATTCATATATCGATTGATCTGCAGCAACCCACCACGAAACGCATGAAGAAATCTGGAATGACACCTCTTGTTGTAAGAATTTTAAGAGGATGCTGAAAAAGTATGCAAAAAGGAGATATAAGATGAACAGCAAGTCTTCAAAACTCTTCGAAACGTTCGATTTACAGGGGCTCCAGCTGTCGAATCGAATCGTCATGGCCCCCATGACCCGTGCCAGAGCAGGGGAAACAAGAATTCCCAACAGATTGATGGCGGAATACTACGGTCAACGGGCATCTGCCGGATTGATTATTACTGAAGCGACGACGATTTCCGAACAAGCCAATGGCTGGGTGCAGTCACCCGGAATCTATACCGATGCCATGGCCATAGGCTGGCGGCAGATTGTCGATGCTGTCCATGCCAGAAGCGGCAAGATTTTTCTGCAACTCTGGCACTGCGGCCGTGCGTCGCATCCTGACTTCCACAGTGGCGAACCGGCGGTCGCACCATCGGCTGTCAAAATCAACGGGGACCAGATTCATACTCCCTATGGGAAGAAGCCCCACGAAATACCACGGGCCCTGGAAACCAGGGAAATTGCCATGATCGTCGAGGACTACCGAAGTGCAGCGGAACGGGCAAAAACTTCCGGTTTCGATGGTGTAGAGATCCATTCCGCCAATGGTTACCTGCTTGATGAATTCATGCAATCCAGGACCAACCAGAGAACGGATCAATATGGTGGCAGTATCGAGAACCGCTACCGCATGCTGGGTGAGGTCCTTGGCGCCGTCACCGATGTATGGTCTGCAGACCGTGTGGGGGTAAGGCTTTCCCCCAATGGTGTTTTCAATGACATGGGCTCACCGGACTACCGCGAACAGTTTACCTATGCAGCCGAACAACTCGACAGGATAGGACTGGCATACCTGCATGTTATGGACGGCCTTGCTTTTGGATTTCATGAATTGGGACCGCCGATGACGCTGGAGGATATCCGCAAAGTGTTTCACGGACCAGTTATGGGTAATTGTGGCTACACAAAGGAAATGGCTGAGCAGGCTCTCGATAAGGCACATGCCGACCTGATTGCATTTGGCCGCCCTTTCATCAGCAATCCTGATCTGGTCGACCGCTTTGCTCATAACTGGACGCTGAATCCGGAAGCGGACATGTCGACCTGGTACAGTCCAGCCGGTGCAGAGGGATATACTGATTATGCACCGGCACGGGAGGAGGAGCGATAACAAGACATACTGTTTTCACCGACATGGCTTTCTTGAAAGAAACAAGAGGGCCATGTTGAAGAGCTTTTATTCTGCTTTTACCGGATTGGTCAGGATGCCGATATGTTCAATGTCCACCTCAAGTACATCTCCGTCCTGCAGGGGACTCACGCCACTTGGTGTCCCGGTAATAATGATGTCGCCGGGCTCAAGGGTGAAATTTTTAGAGATAAAGGCGAGTATCTCAGGAATCTTAAAGATCATATGCCGGGTGTTGGAGTGCTGTACAACACGGCCGTTGAGCCGACACTGTATATCGAGATTCTGGGGATCGCCGATGTCTTCCGGAGTCACGATTACCGGGCCGATAGGTCCGAAGGTGTCCAGCGATTTTCCTCGATACCATCCTGATTTGTCTCCTTTTTGCAGGTTGCGCTGACTGATATCGTTAAAACAGGTAAACCCGAGGATATGATCCATGGCAACGTCTGCGGAGACGTTTTTCACCCGGTCTTTTATGATAAAAGCAAGCTCGGCTTCATGGTCGGTACGGCAATTGGCAAAACCGTATTCGTCGACAAACGCAGGCAAAATGATCGGGTCGCCGGGCCCGATCAACACGTTTGGTGTTTTGGGAAAGAGCACCGGTTCGGTGGGGATTTCATCAGTGAAATTTTGTACATCAACAGATTGGCTTTCCTTGATATGCTCCAGATAATTTAACCCCAGTGCTACAATTTTGCTCGGATTAACCACATAGTCGCTACCACTTGACATGGGCAGTGTTATTTTCATCGGCATCTCCTTCCGGTTTGTTTGAGTTGGCGGCAGACGGTTGCTGTGTCGCCATCACAATCAGCTTATCACATTTTCTGAAAAACGCATCGCCTCTTATTCCTCTACAATACAGGATTTTTTTCGACCATCCATAATCTTGTAGGCACAAAATTCACCACACATGGTACACGCCCCGTGGGCGTCAGCGACCTCTGCCGTTACTCCCCGCCGTGTGCGGGCAAGAAGTGGATCAAGCGCCAGTTCATATTGTCTCTCCCAGTCGAGTGCTTTTCGTGCCTTGGAGATGGCAATATCCCGCTCAATTGCGCCGGGGATGCCTTTGACGATATCTGCTGCATGACCGGCCAGTCTGGTGGCCATTACTCCATCATGAACATCCTGAGGTGTCGGAAGACAAAGGTGTTCACTGGGAGTGACATAGCAGAGGAAATCGGCTCCGGCACTGGCAGCTATGGCACCACCTATGGCACTGGTAATATGATCGTACCCCGGTGCAATATCGGTAACAAGCGGGCCCAGTACATAAAAAGGAGCGCCGTGGCAGGTGCGCTTCTGAAGTTTAATATTGGCTTCTATCTGATTGAGCGGTACATGTCCGGGACCTTCTATCATCACCTGAACACCCTGATCCCACGCCCTTTGGGTAAGTTCACCGAGGGTGATCAGTTCATGGATCTGGGCCCTGTCAGTGGCATCGGCTATGCAGCCGGGGCGAAAACCGTCCCCCAGAGAGAGGGTCGCGTCATAGGGTTTTATCAGCTCCAGCAAGTGGTCATAATATTCGTAGAGGGGGTTTTCGGCATTGTTGTGTGCCATCCACGCGCAAGTAAAGGAACCGCCCCGTGAGACAACATCCATCAACCGGCCTTCCCGGTCCATAAAGTCCAGGGTTTGCCTGGTTACACCGCAGTGAACGGTAATGAAATCAACCCCGTCATCAAGATGTTTTTTAATCCCGGCAAAGATGTCGGCCACCGTCATATCGACAATGGCCTGGCCTTTTTTCACTGTGTCGCAGGCAGCCTGATAGAGCGGAACGGAACCTATACAGATATTGGTTTCGGCGATTATCGCTGCGCGAATTTCGTCAATCGGTCCCCCGGTGGAAAGATCCATGATGGAGTCGGCCCCGGCATTGACCGCAATGCGTGCTTTTTCCAATTCATTGTCAATGCTGGTGTCGTCCTTACTTGTGCCGATATTGGCGTTGACCCGGGTTTTAATACCTGCACCCACTGCCAGAGGTTTGCCGGTAAGGTGTCGATTGTTATGACAGATAATGGCTGTTCCCAGGGCTATCCTTTCCCGCAGGGCTTCAGAGGAGATGGAGGCATCCTTTGCCGCCACTGTCATTTTATCCGTAATTATCCCCTCACGGGCATATTCCATCTGGGTTTTCATTCTGCTTCTCCTCTATATCTGGACGAAAAAAAAGACCGCAGGAAGCGGTCTTCAGAGGAGCAGATTTGGTTATGCTCTATTTGGTCCGTTCCCTACGCCGGTATCAACCGGATCAGGTTCAAAGGGTCACTCCGCTGCAGCGGAATTCTCAGTCCGTAGACTCCCCCAGGGTTTGTTATTCAATTGTGTCCGGAAAATTACCTTGTCTGCGCATTGCCGTCAAGTGTTAAGCCCCGGCGGCAAGAAAAGCTTGATTCCGGTTTCTTGGATGCATAAATAAAATGTACATTGATCAATATGGGAGAATGCGTCCCATAACCTAAAAAATCCACACAACAGGGGGTAAATAATGGTACTAACACCTTCCACCATGCAGGAACTGGGGCTGCAAGCTCCTGACTTCACTCTTGCCGATCCATCGGGAAAACCCTACTCTCTTGGCGATATGTCCATCAATAAAGGGCTCCTGGTTATTTTCATGTGCAACCATTGTCCATACGTTATTCATATCCGTGAGAAACTGGTGGAGAAGATTCGAGACTATCAGGAGCAGGGGGTTACGGTTATTGCCATCAACAGTAACGATTTTACTGCCCATCCGGATGATAGTCCTGAAAAAATGACCCACGATAGTACAACGTACGATTATACTTTTCCTTATCTGGTTGATGAGCAGCAAGATGTGGCAAAAGCCTATGGGGCAGCATGTACTCCAGATCTGTTTCTTTTTGACGCCGAAAAAAAACTTGTGTATCGCGGGCAGTTTGACAGTGCAAGACCAGGGAACAATGAGCCTGTCACCGGGGCGGACCTGACGTCAGCCGTCGAACGACTGATTGGCGGCAGGCAAATTTCCGTCGAACAGCGGCCCAGCATGGGCTGCAATATTAAATGGAAGCCCGGCAACGAGCCGGAGTATTTCGGACCACATTCATGATTGCAGACAAAGCGGTCGATTTCCTGGTAGTTCAGGATATCTTCCATACCGAGACGACCCGTTTTTGCCGGAAATGACGGTACATTCACCAACGGTGAAAGACGGGTTTAATGGAACGAAAGGTTTTCCACCTCCAGCCGGACTGGCAGGTCATCTGTAAGCTCTCGACCTAGATGGCCTATCTTTCTTGGCCTTCTTTTAGTGTGAACAACACCTTCAATTTTGCCGAATTCTTGCCCAAAGACATTGCGGAACAAAAATAAAAGGGCATTAAAAGCCTGGTTTTGGCTGGAAGCCGAGAAATTTTCCTCAACAACCAGCCCAGTCAAAACCACTCCACATCTTCAACCGAAACGAGAGTTGGATCTTTATTTCTGGCATGAGTCTGATATTTTCGGGTCCAGCTGATATAGGTATTCAAGGTTTTTGGTAAGCAGTGACGTTGTTTTATAGCGTTTTCCAACCCACCGGGTGTTTCAGTTCAGTCAGAACCTTTCGCCTGGAAAATTTCAGTGCCATGGAGAAGAAGACATGCCCCATATGTTCATCGATCGTCCTCGGTTGTACAACCTGACAAGAGGTCGGGACGACTTAGAGGCCCAGTTTCGTTGGGAAACCATCAATGCGGTCTTCTATAAAATCGGCGGTATTATTTTTATCGTAGGGAGCATTCTTTTTTTCCCCGGTTTGAAGCCTACGCGGACATTGGGGCCTGGACCTTTTTTGTAGGTTCACTGTTCTATCTTGTCGTTACCGTTCATGATCTCTTTGAAGTTCGCCTTCATTGGCGAGCAGTAAGTCATCACGATCGAAATCAAATTCTTGAAATAACGGCGGTTGCAAGTTACGTCTGGGGCACGATTCTGTTTACGGTGGGCAGCATTTTCTTTCTTTCCGCCGTGGGGTGGTTTCAGGCCGGTGCCTGCATCAACGTCCTCCAGATCGTTCAGTCCAAGTCTATCATCACCCTTCAACTCATGAACCTGACGGCGATATCATTTGTTGTCGGTTCCGTACTCTTCACAGTGGCCTCGGTACCTTACCTTTGGGACATGAAGGCCACGTCTGACCGCATGACATTGTACACTTTTCTGGCATGGCAATATCTGACGGGCAGCCTGTTGTTTTTGATTGGCGGTGTGTTTAATTACTGGGACGTAACACTAAGCATCCAACCATGAAATCCACAGGGTAAATCGTTGATTTGTTTTGTTAAGATACCCATGTCGAAGACCTAAATCCTTCTAGCTAAGTCTTATTTTACCCTACTACTGTTCTTCTTTTATCCAGATGGAGCTCTGAACCCTGTTCTCACCTGATGTGGGTCCGTTGTCATTATTGCGGGTCCGGCGTTTATCATTGTGGGTCGCTGCACCCAGACTTACTTGTGACAGTTGAAGATTGGCAGCAATATGCTTATTAGCAAGAGAAGGGTGTACTGTCCATGGAACCGCGTCTCAGAAATCAAGTGGACTCTTTGCCACTTTCAGGGTTCTGCTTCTGATGGTATGGGTGCAGATCATCATCGTTCTTACATCGCTGTGCCCCCAATAATTCATGTATAGCCCACTGCACATGGAATTCGTGGAGAAAGGAGCGCCGGAATTCCCCCCTGTGTTTTCGCTACAGGGGTCAACTCAATCGCCAAATTACCAAACATTTGGAAGTGAGGAGAACTATGATCATCAATAAATTGCCAGCAATAGCCCTACTTTTTGTGGTGAGTGCACTGCTTGCTGCACCCGCTTTTGCTGCAGACAAGCGCATCGGTGTTTTGGTCTTCGACAAGGTTTTAACCAGCGATGTGACGGCGCCTGCAGAAGTATTCGGCGTCGCGACACGTAAATCATGGTTCGCTGACTACGAGGTTGCGTTTATTGGTGTCGAACGTAAGCCTGTTATTACCACTGAGGAAGGAATACGCCTGCCTGTCGACGCAACCATATATGACGCTCCTAAGCTGGATGCGCTCGTCGTCGCGAGTGCGTACGAAATGGATTGGTTATTTAAGAACGCTGACCTGACGGATTTTTTACTTACGCAAGCCAAAACGGTCAAGTGGTTGGCGAGTAACTGTTCGGGAGCATTCTTGTACGCTCATGCAGGACTGCTGGATGGATACAGTGCAACGACCTGGGCGGGTGGCGAGCGCCAGCTTCAACGAGAATTTCCGAAGATCAAAGTCGTGGTTGATAAAAATGTGGTGGTTGATCGAAATAGAATTACCAGCAACGGTGGGATTCCGTCCTATCAGGCCGCCTTGGTGATGCTTTCCATGATGGCTGAGCCCGGCAAAGCGAAGACCGTATTCGAAACGATCCAACTCAATCGGTTGATTCCATGGTCTGATATTGAGACCTTTTTACCCGAGCCTTGAGATTAGGCTGCAGGCTTGTTGTTTTCGCTCAAGAATTCGTCTTTGCTCGCCTTTGACTAGTGATGCTGTGATGAGCCGGAAAGCCTCCACGGCGGGTGTCTACGGGGTGGGCATCATCCCCTGTGACAGCCAGGTACATGCTGTTTTGGAGGAGATTGCTCCGAGTGCTCTGCGTTAACCTTTCCGGAGCGTGTTTCACCATGTACAACGGGGCAAGGTGTTGCCGGAACTGACCAACCTTGGCGGTCATCTGCTTCTGGCAGTGGACGGCACCGGTTTCCATTCTTCTGAAATTTCCATTCTTCTGAAAAGATCGATTCCGATTGTTACCTGACTAAATAAAAGTGTAACGGCTTCATCGAGCACCACCTACAGATGTTGGCCGGGAGCGATCCTCTCCGCCGAACCGGTTGAGGTGACGGCAGGTCAAGGATCATTGATACAGGCAGGGTCCTGAGGGAGACGGAAGATCTCCGCTAGAGGCAGCGCGGAGGTTGAGACAGGGCGGCAATGGTTGAAACCAAACCTTACACCAATCTTTTCTCTCAGGGAGAGTATTGACCAAAATCGACTCCAGGTCAAGTTGTTCGGTTAATGTTGCCACGTCGAAGATGCGAATTCTCTGCAGCCCAGTCAACTGAAGGTACCACTGTTAAGGGGTGTGTTCACGGAAACAGCACCAGGGGAGACCTGGCACAATGCCTTCCCACGTCTACATGTATCCTTGATCACCCGTAGAGCGTTTCAATCCACTTAATCGCTTCTGAATTATTCACCGTGCCGAGGTACCTCTGGGTAGTCGACAAATCCACGTGTCGCCAAATGACCCTACTCACAATCTCAATGGGAGTATCGGATCTCGAAGCGTAGGTGGCGGCATGATGTCTAAGATCATGTGGCCGCAATTCGATATCTACGAGCCTACCTGCTTTCTTAACCATCGGCCACGCCGCTACATATGAGATTGGAAAGATTCGATCATTGCTCTGGAAACCATAAGAGTTTACATAGTCGGTTAACCTTACCAATAGTTCTCGCGGAACATAAACCGTCTCTTCAGCTCGGCCACTTTTGGGGTTTTGAATGGCCAGTGCGCTCTCTTGAATATCGGCGGGCGTGAGATTTAAAACTTCTCCGATGCGTATTCCGCTTCTTGCCATAAGTTCCAGCATCAACCGGTTCCGTATATTCATGGTCCGGAAAATAATCTCATCAACAGTTTCCTTGTCGACAATTTGCCATTGCATAGCCTGAGGCCGTTTGAAAATCTTCTTTATCACTGCCGTATTGCAGGGATTGGAAAGAGAGGGTAATGCGGTATTGATACTGAAATTATAAAAGGATGAGAGCACCGAGTAGCGGTTTCTCTTGGTCGCCTGCTTATTTTCTTTGGTCAGGGACAACAGGAAATCCAACACCTCTTCTTCAGAGATACTGGCCAAATCACGTTTACCGAATCGGTCGGAAAATTTTGGAGAGAACGAACTCACAGGTCTTAATGGAATTTTTTTTCAAATTGGCCTGGTGATACTGCAGATGAAAACTAACTGCTCGTGATACTTTCATAATGCACCTCCTGTTGTTGTGGGTATTTGGCGGGAATTGCCATAAATTAATAATACCCCAGATGCAGGAATGATGACAGGAGGGGCGTAATGGGCATCAGGAGGCATCTTCATTGTACAAGATGAGCAATAACCTGATATTGCCAGTGAGTACCGTCAATATTGAATTGCACGATGTTGCCGTGGTAAGGGTAATAGAACATATGCGCCTGAATCGAAGGAATGCATTGCCAATTTTATTTACAGCAACATTTTGAAAATAGAGGCGGCTTCATCGTATCGACAGAAGTGCATTCCGCCATGACGGCATCTTTGGCAAGCTCGATGTCATTGCGTGTGATATCCTTCACGTACATTGGTTCAATACCGACATCGGTCAAGGCAAGCTGGTGTTCGCCAACAAGCCCCTTATCAAGAAGTGCATTGAACAAACACCGCCTGTCACACCCATCAAGGATAATGAAAGGTTTTGACTCAACTGTGTCTGTGACTGATGGCCGATTAGTCTGACTTTCCTCGGAATACCACTGAGCTTTTTCTTCGAGCACCAGTTCTTGAGCGACGATCCAAGTAAGGTGACCGGCTGCCGAGTCTCCTTTGCAGGGGAGAATAACAATCTTGTGCTGCATAATTCACTCCTTGCTCTGTTCGTTTTATATCCATAGGGTGCTCTGTCACCCAATCAACCAAACCTGAAACCTGCCAAATAATTCGTAAGCTTTTCTCTATCTTGCAGTGAAATTTCCGGGCAATCACGGCCTTCCTTGACACCTTCAACAACTTTGCTCGCGAATACCATGCATGTCGGTTCGTTGCACCTTCGGCAGTTGGTTTTAGGGAGCAGCTTGAGCACTTCGATCAAGGTGGGTTGTTTCGCACTTTCCATGTTGGGTTCGATCGTATCCCGCATTGTCCATGTTTCATTAATCTCCCGATAAAGCCATGCCGCGACTTTTTCGGCCTCTTCACTGTCCTTAAGTGCGTTGACTGCAATTTTGTTCGTGTGAAAAGTCAACAGTTTTCCATAATGTCTTAAACTGAGTGATGGAGGATCCTGGGTATAGATAAAACCACCAAGTTTTGTGTTCAGGTACGGGAGCACCTCACGGATGTCGTCTTCGAGATGGATAAAGCAGTGAACCCCCTGTGCATTTGCGTCACACTTGGACTTGAATATTTCCACCTCGTATCCTTTTAAAAACATGATCTCTCCTTTCAACGGCCAGCCGAAATTTTTTACATGAGCCAAGTGCCACAATTCCGTAAACTGTGTCAGGACGAAAACTTCCATAAGATGGCAAACGCTAGACAAAGCTTATTAATGGCTGACTCATATAATATATGCCTAACGCTCCGATACAGATACCTGCAAGTTTCCGAAAAAAGGTACTCCCGCGTTGCCAGGCACTGTTAGCCAGAAATTGTTTTACCAGAGCGGTGGAACTACCGGCCAGGGCGATGGGGATACAGTGGCCGAGGCCGAACAGGAGGATAAAAACAACACCTGTAAGAATTTTCTGTTGAATAGTAATGATAGCGAGAATGGGGGCTATAAACCCAAAGGTGCAGGAACCCGAAAGGATACCGTATGCCAGACCAAGAACAAATGCCCCTCCCACCCCTTTAACTTGTATTTTCGCGTGCAAGCCATTTGACAGCGAGCACTGGGCAATACCCAGTGTATCAAGGGACACCCAGACAAGAACCATTCCCACGACAATACTCATATAGGGGCCGACGTCACCGAGCATGCGGCCAAGTACAGCACAGATAAAACCAATGGTGGCGATGGTGATAAACAGGCCGATGGTAAACAGCACCGCATACAGCGCCGCCTTACGACCGGCAATGATTTGATTCTGACCTGCCACATAACTCACAATAAGCGGTATTGATGCCAGATGGCAGGGGCTGAAAAGAACACTAACCATACCCCATAAAAAGCAACCAAGGCCTCCCAACAGTACGCCTTGGTTTATCCAGGAATTTATTGTTAGAAAGATCTGATCCATTGACTATTTAACCCCGAGTTTCTGCAATTCAGCTACAATACCAGCTTTTTCGAAAAAGCCTTCATGCCTGAGTACCTCTTTACCCTCAGCATCATAAAATATTTGTGTGGGGATAGCCCTTATACCAAACTTCTTGCCGGCATCCGGATGCACCCAGACATCAATAAAAACGATCGCTGCTCGATCCTGGTATTCTTTTTCCAGATCTTCCATAATTGGTGCCATCATTTTGCAGGGGATACATTTTTTGGCTCCCAAATCCACCATGGTTACCATCCCTGGAACAGGTATTTGAGCTCCCTGTTCTGTTGTCCCTGCAGAGGTGACTGTCATCATGATCACAATCGCTACAAATGACATGAACGTTAGTGTTTGGTTTTTTAAAAGAGGCTCTTTCACTATCAACTCCTGTAGTTATAGAACTTTTCTTGCCTGGCCGATTACATTATCAATAGACTCTTGAGTAACTTCTGTATGGCCTTTCTCAAAGCCGTGATCACTGAGTATTAAGTGGTTGACCTTTTTTAAAACCTGTAACTTCCAGTGACTTCTGGCACATTCCTGTGCACATCCATAGATTGTCAGGATAGGTGAAGCCGCTTCCGTGGCAGTGACTAGACCACTGACCCGCCCTACGATACCGGCAAGGCAGAACATTTTGCCCATTCCAGTTTTGGTCAGTTTTCGTGCGGCACGGTCAGCAAGCTCACCTACATCAGCAGCTCCTGAACAGGAAAAAATCAAATTAGGTCCACTACTGCAGGAACATCCACAGCTTGTTGGCGTAGAACTCATCTGCACTCCCGTTGCTTATGATTCTTTCAACATACTCTCAATGTCAGCCAAGGCAGGCACCTTGCCGACACTTTTAACTTCACCATTGATAACCAATCCCGGGGTCATCATAACTCCAAATGACATGATTTTATCGAGATCGGATATCTTTTCCAGTTCGTAGGCAATACCGAGTTCATCAGCCGCTTGTGCAGCTGTTTCGGCGAGTTGTTTACATTTTGCACATCCTGGGCCAAGAATTTGAATTTTCATAGTTTTCTCCAAAATAAAATTATCTGACAAATATGCCAAAAAGAATTCCGCTGGTTGTCGCCATGACGACAACCAGGCTGACAAAAACAACCGTTTTCTTCATCCCCAGTACGGAATTAATGACCAGCATGTTGGGCAGGCTAAGAGCAGGACCAGCCAGCAGTAGGGCCAGCGCCGGCCCTTTTCCCATACCGCTTGCGATAAGACCTTGCAGTATTGGTACCTCCGTCAAGGTGGCAAAATACATGAAGGCTCCGGCAAAGGATGCAAAAAAGTTGGAAAAAATAGAATTCCCACCAACAGCCAGGACCACCCATTCAGATGGAATTAGACCTTCATGCCCCACCCGACCGAGCAAGACTCCGGCAATTATCACCCCGAACAACAATAGCGGTAAAATCTGCTTGGCAAAAGTCCAGGATGATGAAAACCATTCTCTGTTTTCACCCTGATCTGTACTGGTGATAATAGAGAGACCGACAAAACCTACAGTGAAGGCGATAACTGGTTGATCAGAAAAAGTCAAAGCCAGAAGCGTCACCGGAAGTGCGACCAGCGCAACCTTCCATAAGCGCATATTGAACCAAAATACGAGCATCAGGCCAAATGCCACCGAAAGAGCCGCAGTTATAAGCCATTTTGAGCTGTAGATCATTGCCCAGGCACCAGTGGCCTCAGCTGGTTTGCCCCAGTTGGCAAAAACCAGGATACCGACCATTCCAGCAAAATAAAGGATGGTTTGCCAGAGGGGGCGCGAAACCTGCTCTTCCGGCATTACCATGTGTATGGCAAGTTTTGCTTTTTCTTCTTTACGAAAAAAGAACCCCATTAATACACCGATCACCACACTGAAAAGTACTGCGCCAACGGCTCTGGCTATCCCGAGTTGCGGCCCGAGAATTCGAGCGGTCAGAATTATTGCCAGGACATTGATTGCCGGTCCGGAATAGAGAAAGGCGGTGGCCGGGCCGAGGCCTGCACCCATCTTGTAAATTCCGGAGAAGAGAGGCAGGATGGTACAAGAGCAGACAGCCAGTATTGTACCGGAGACAGACGCCACCCCATAGGCAAGGATCTTATTGGCTCCTGCGCCAAGATATTTCATTACTGCGTTTTGGCTGACAAAAACACCGACCGCACCGGCAATAAAAAAGGCCGGTACCAGGCAGAGCAGGACATGTTCGCGGGCATACCACTTGACCAAATGAAAGGCTTCTAATACAGCAAGATCGAAGCGTTCAGTGCCAACAGGCAGATAAAAACAGCCAATAAATGTTGCAACGATCAAGACGAGATATTTCCACTCATTTTTCCAGTTCATGCTTCACTTCTCACTGTTTGTTATTTGGCAATTTAACCAAACAACAATGCAAAAAAAAATTATAGCAATTCTGCTTGTTCTTCTGCCTGAACCTTTATTACGGCTTCAACACATGACATGTATTTCAGAATACATGGGACCTTCAGTTTATAATAGACCTGCTTGCCGCGCTTTTCATCGCTTACAACCCCGGCCTGCTTAAGGACAGATAAATGCTTGGATATGGTGGAGAAGTCGGCATCAATGAACTCTGCCAGTTCACAGACACACTTTTCACCATGCTCAAGCTGTTCGGCCATCCATAATCGGGTGGGGTGCCCTAATGCTTTTAAGACATTCGCTTTGGCTTCTATTATTGCTTTTTGTTTTCCTTTCATAGTATCGTCCAAGATTGGACATATGGTAAAACGGCCAAATAAAAACATCAAGGTAATTCTTCTTCAAATAAAAATAAATCACAACATTTTACTCCGTGTCTGCGAACAAGTGGGCATTTTTTCACTATCGGCCATTTACTCGTTAACGAATGTTACGACAACCACGCTGACATCGTCCTGTGCTACTTAATTGCACCACCATAATGAGGCGCGGAACCAATTCCTGCAATATCATGTGTTAAGAAAATGAACACGCAAGTTTTTGTCTGTTTATTCAGTTAGATAAAGACAGGGCCGCCAACAGAAAATCAAAGGGTATCGAATCCCTGAATTCGTCAAGGAAATAGGCCTCGAAACGGTTGATATTGGGTTTGCGGTATTGAGCAAAACTGGCATAGTCCAACAGTTGCGGGAAGATAAACTAAATCGGCGGGCGGAACACTCTTTTATTTATGAAGCGGCTCTGAGATGCCTTTCATCTCGCCTGCTGCATGATATTACAGGAATTGGTTCCATACCTCAAATTGATTGGAACTACACCTAAGTTTAATTATACCCTAAGATTGATTTTTGATGACAAGAGGGACTAATGGGCATCAGGAGTAGTCTCAACTAATTAAAAATCCCAAGACTTAAAGGTTGCCCACTGATATCCTTGATTGTCATGACTTGGAATAGATCAAGGTAACTCGGAATGTTTAATTCTAACAATGTTTGTCTTTTAAAAGGCGAGAGGCCTCTACAATTGAGCATAATTTTTTGTATGCAATTTCTTCAACATTTACCGATCTGCTGGCAAAACACCCAAAACCGCAATCAGTATTAAGAAACAATTGCTCCGGCTTGTAGTACTCCAAGGCCTTTGCAGCTTTTGCAATAATATAATCAACAGACTCAACCTCGTCAGTACGGGGGTTAACAACACCCAGACCCAACTCACGGTCCGAGAGTGAATTACCTACTATTTCTATATCACCAGCCCGTGGTGTTGCATATTCAAGGACGAACTGATCGATCTTCATTCTTGTAAGGGCAGGCAGCAGTTTTGCATAGTCCCCTGTCAATAGAACTTCTTCCTGCTTACTCCAATTACCTCGGCAAATGTGAACACCGACCCGTATCCCGTCTATGCCTTTGACAATTCTATTTATAAGATCGGCTGCAAATTTCAGTTCTTTACCCGCATCACGGCGGGTAGCAAGGGTAGCTCACATAAATGTCCGCCGATCGCAATCTCCAGACATAATAATCTCAGTCAGAACCGGTTCGTCGAATTGAACAAAATCACAACCGTTGTCTCGTAAATCGATAAGTTCCTCCCTGAGAATTTTAACTATATCATTAGCCATCCGCTTGTGGTTCCAGTATGCCTTGCGAGTGAGTGCGGTAACCCACATGGAGCGCGTCAGCAGATATGGTCCCGGAAGCGTAATTTTGACAGGTTTATTGGTTAACTTTTTTAGAAACTTGAGGTCATCAACAGCTAAGGGCTCTCTCCGGGACAATTTGCCGACACAGGTGGGGTTCTTTACCGCTGATGCCGGCATATCCATAGTGCGAAGCATCTCCTCGAACTCAGCCTTATCCTCGACATAATCAAGCATGTCCGCCAAAGACATAAGACGTGTGCCGGCAACCTTATCCGTGATAAATGCATAAAAACTTTCTCTGCGATGCTCACCGTCTACAAGGATATCCAGCCCTGCCTTCTCCTGTAGCTCAACGGTCCTGCGGATTTCATCTTCCGCCACCGCCAAGTAGTCGACCTTAGCAACTGTTCCCTTCTGGTAACCTCGCAATGCTTTCAGCATCTTTCTTGATCGAGGCCAGGAGCCTACCTGTGTTGTTAAAAAGGGTTGTTTAGAATTCATTTTTTACACCAATGCCAGTTTGATCTTGAGGTCTACCGCCTTTACCAGAGTTGCTGCGATAGGAGAACGTAACACAGTTCGGCTCCAGGCTTCCCGGACTTTTTCTTCATCATCAAAGGTTGACGCAAAACATTTCAACTCGATTTCCGATACGGATGGATCGCCTTCTTCAAGCCCCATGTGAGCGAGAATATTATGTAAAGAACCACTGAGTGATATCTCTATATCATCGACGTCCAGATTGTCTATGGCACACTCGGTTGCAAATGCTGTGCTCAATGACCCTGCTAAAGCCGCAAAGAGGTATTCAACGGCACAGGGGTGTTTGTCCTTTTCTTCAAAGCTTGCGGGTTGACCGATCTCAAAAGAAAAGTTTCGACTATACACCTTTGACTTCAGGTGTCCCTGAGAACGGGCGCGTAGTCGCCACTCATAGCTCCTAGCCTTATCGAGATCCTCCTTGAGCGATTCCTCTTCCCTCTTTTCAGTCGTTCCCCGTTTTACAAAGTAACGACTGAAACCATCACCAGCTTCATGGCCAAGAAACTCGTGACCTGACATTCTACACCAGGGAGGAAGGTCGGCAGCAACTGTAGGTTCCCTGCTCCGCATTTCAAGAATGCCTTTTATTGGGGTTTTCAACATGTGTTCACGAATCAGAAGAATCAATCCTGAACCACAATCCAGATCCCCGCCATCGAATACCGCATCTGGAGTAACTGTACTCAAATCAATTTTCATTACATGCCCCTCCTGAAAAGAGACATTAATATGCTACGCTCGGGGAACCTGCAGACAACCACTCGACCAGGGCCGCTCCACCGGCTGGTGTTGCGCCTTCAATGAGATTCTCTTCCGAAATTCCACGTTTTTTCATACAGGGTGTGCAAACATATATCTTACCACCCGCCTTGATAAATTTCTCGATCAAGTCTTTGAGCGGAGCAAAAGGAGCCCCCTCATCCACCTTTTCCATTTCCTCGGGAATGGCACACCACACTCCATCCGAGCTGAGAAACACCATGGTATCCTTTTCACTGCCCTGGGCTGCGTTGGCTACAACAAAGCCGAGTGTCGCCTTGTCATGGTCGGATTTACAATGAGTTATAGTTACGCAAAATGTGTTCGACATCTTTATCTCCTTACTAAATGAGGTTTTAAAGTGATTAAATAATATGGATGCTCTGAACTTATCAATTCGTTCTTAGTCATACGGCACCAGGCAGGGAGCTCGATCGGCGCACCTGGATCACGGGAAATCACTAGAATCCGAAGACCCGGTTTCTGGTCCCTGATATACAGGTGCAAGTTTACAATCACTCTTCCGCAGGTTTCCTCCCCACCATCAAATTCGTCATCGAAGTCCCAGTCCGGAAGTTGCATTTCATCTTGCTTATTGGCAGTGGTTACCTTTTCAACCGATTGTATCGGACAGGAAAGTGGTTTGTCGCTCTTACTTGGCAAACTCATCAAGGCATTCCTGCAGAAGTGTTGCACTGGCGGCTAAAACCGGGCCACCCCCGAAAACCATCGCCATGCCGGCAGCTTCAAGGATTTCCTCCCTTGTGCAACCGGCTTCAAGTGCTTTTTGACAATGAACGGCGATGCACTCAGGGCATTGTGAATATAGGGCTACACCAATTGCAACCAGCTCTTTTTCACGATATGTCAGGGCACCATCTTTAGCCGCCGCCCCCATGAAACCCGCAAGCGCTGGAATGGTTTCTGGCATAGCCTCGGATAAAATTGACATTCCCTTTTTAAAGTTCTGGACAATTTCTCTTGCTGTTGACATTACGCTCTCCCTTTACAAACAGTGAGTTTTAACTTCACAACCAGCATCATCCTTTCTCCATAAGCTCTTGGTATGGCCAGCCGGAGATACCTTTTTCAAGGATATAGATTTTTTGTGAAGGGACATTCTTCTTCAGCATATAGTCGTAGGTGCGCTTCGCTCCTCCTGCTCCGCGAGGGTAAACAATTACGACATCTTTTCCCGATTCCTCAAATATTTTAACTGCTTTGTCGATTCGTGCACTCTCCGCATCTGTCTTTACCGGATAGGCATAGGTAGGTACTGAACCGGGCAAATGATGTTGTTTGAATTCTTTTTCAAGCTGAATATCGACGATAATTACTTCACTGCCCGTCTCAATTCTATTTTTCATATCTTTTGCAGCAATATAATTATACTCCCCTGCAAAAACAGAGGTTGCAACTGCTAGAACAAAGAGTATGATCAAAGTCAAAGATCTCACAATTTTTCTCCTTAGATTTTAGTAAATTAGACACTATTGCCTTGAAGACAATAATCCATGTTTATCTGGGATTGAATATTCTTCTATGCCAATTAAATGCCGAGATAGAAATGTATTTTTTACTCAAAACATTTCTATATTACAAATAGGAATATCTGATCGATAAAAAGTTTTTAATCTGTCTATTCGATGCATTACGACAGCAGAACAATAGGTTGGAGAGTATTCTTTTGTGTTAAAACTTTGTGGCTGCAGTTTTGGGTACTTTCCACGATACTTTTTAATCATGCGATATTGGTAGGCCAGGCGTCATACTGATTGTCAGATTTGACTTATTGTCGTTTCACAGTTGTTACAGAGATATTCCGACAATAGATTTGTCGCAACCTCAACGATTCGGCGATGGTGAGAGCCGCAAAGCAAAGCATCAGGAAAAAGCCGTGCTGGTAGTCTGTCTGCGAATAGACGCAGATGCCATTTTCAATGGTGCCGTCCCAGGCTACATCAGTAATATAAGCAAAAAACGGCTGCATACGTGCCTACCGATCAAACGGCCGTATTCGAATTCAACTCGACAGCATTGAGATGTAGTTTTTGGTACGTCGACCTGGGCCGCCACCCTGTTACGTCCCACTTGCCTTGGTTTTTGTTGATAGTGATGTCGTGTACTATAGCCGGTTCTGTCGCGGACTTGATCCGCCGTTGTGGCAACCTTGCCAGCTTCTGCTATGATGTACTCATTTTCAGTGGAGGAAATCAATGACTAGTTAGGAAAGGTTTCACTGAGGGCATTTTTCGAGGTGCCTCGTCTTTCAATCGGTTTTCTGATGCCGGACAGTGAAAAAACCAGGGAAGCTATGCCGCTTTCCTTTGAATTTGATTTATTATCGTTTCACAGAGGTCACAAAGATGTTTCGACAATAGGTTTCCCGCAACCTGAACGATCCGGCAATGGCAAGAGCCGCAAAGAAAAGCATCAGGAAAAAGCCGTGGTAATAATCTGTCTGTGAATAGATGCGGATGCCATTTTCCATGGTGCCGTCCCAGGATATATCAGCAATATAACCAAAGAGCGGTTGCATCAGTGCTGTCCCGATAAAACATCCGGTATTGACAACACTCACAGCCATACCTGAAAGGTTGGGGTGAATAATCTCTTTGGCCGCGGCAAAGGTGAGGACAAAACCTGAACCGGCAAAACCCATACACCCAAAAAGCAGAAAACCGCTGACTCCGGGAGACCAGGGTGCATACATCAAGACTATCCAGCAGAGTGTGTAGAGCAGAACACAGGCTATGAGAATTGGTTTACGTCGACCGATCCGGTCGGAAAACCAGCCGAAGAAAAGGGCACCAACAGCAAAACAGAGCAGCATCGTGGTCATGTGATTTGCAGCAAAAGATCTCTCCAGTCCATGCACATCTCTCAGGTACGGTATTCCCCAAAGCCCCATAAAGGAATAAAGTCCGCCAATCATGCCGAATTGTACCCAGAAGCCGGGCCAAAGGCGAAGAACGGTGACAACTGAGTGAAGGTTTTTCAGCCAGTGACTCTCCAGAGCACCGCTCTGGTTTTCAGTCTGTAGGTTAGGAGCGGCAAAACCAAGGTCTTCCGGGCGGTTTCTGACAATAAGAGAACCAAGAACTGCAAGGGCCAGTGACAGAAAACCTATCCCGATAAAAACCGTTCGCCAGGCAAAAAACGTCAGCAGTGCCGACAGTGGCCCTGCGGCCAGAACGGAACCAAGATTACCAATGAGAAGAGTCAAACCGCTCATAAAACCGAAGACTCTCTCGGCAAACCACACAGAGTTGCTTTTCATAATTGAGACAAAAACGACTGACACACCAAGACCTACGAAAAAGCGACCGACACATGCCATTTCAAAACTGCCGGCCATACCAAATATAATCGACCCAATACCGGCAACAAGATTGCCGCTGATGACAGAGGTTCTGGTCCCGAGTGTGTCAGCAATAACCCCCGATGGGATCTGCATGCAGGCGTAGACAAAAAAATAGATGGCCGATAATGTCCCGAGTTGGGTGCCGGTGATCTGGAAGGCACCCATGATGTACTCGGAGACGACACCGGGCGCCATGCGGTGGAAATAGACAAGAATGTAGGTGAGGATGAGAATGGCAAAAACCGACCATTTGGCCACCGAAAAAGTCAAGAGTCGAGGGTGTGGATTGGCTCTGGAAATATCCTGCATATGTAATTCCTTATGAATTTCAGTATTCATCGAGGCTGTGCGGTGATCATTGCTGTATCTTGTCCATACTCATCATCCATCCTGTTGGGATTGAAAAATACTGACAAGATAATCGGCAACTTCTTCCGGTGTCCTGCCTGAGGTGTCTATCTGGCTGAATTGTTTGTAGCTCCTATCCCGTTCGGTTATCATCTCTTCAATTCGTTTCAGTGGATCTGATCCTTTCAGAAGAGGCCTGCAGGATTCGTTATCCGGAGCAATACGGGCAAGGATCTCTTCTGGTGTGGCAATCAGGCAGAACACCCTGCCGCTGGCAGTCAGGGCAGTAACATTGTTGGGGTTGAGCATCAATCCACCACCGGTCGATACAACCAGGCTGTCTCTTGTGCCAAGCTCATTGGCTATATCCGATTCCATCTCCCGAAAAGCTTTTTCCCCCTTGGCAGCAAAAATCTCCCGGATAGAGATGCCGCAGCGTTTTTCAATGAGTTGGTCAGTATCGATGAAAACGTAATTGAGTTTTTTGGCAAGCAGGCTGCCTACTGTCGTTTTCCCGCAACCCATGAAGCCGGTGAGGATGATGTTTTCTTTGCTCACGTTGTAGGATGTAGAGTGTCGTTAAGATTTCGATTAAATAGGATAATTTCGACAAAGTGTCAGAGAGCGTCTCCCTGAAGGAGGGTGCATTATACCAAAATGGAGTCGAATGTCATCGTCATTCCCTCAGGAGGCTTATATCAACCATCTCTCTGGATGCTAAAGGAAATTTTGCAACCTCAATCAGAAAATGGTATGGCAGAAGTGCATCTTTGGCGAGTAGGGCCCATCGGAGATAGTCCATGGTCTTTTCAGAAATATCAATATTGATAAACTCGTAAAAACCTCAATCGGGAACCTGTACTAGTGAACATATCAAACCTGGCTGTTCGGCAGGAACTGAAGAACGGTATGTATATGACGGTCGGCACCGTCCTGGTTGCCCTGGGGGTTGTGCTTTTTCTGGCCCCCAACAGGGTTGCGACCGGTGGGACTCCGGGAATGGCTATCCTGCTGAGCCATCTGGTCCCGCAAATCTCATTGGGGCTACTGATGCTGGCCATCAATGTGCCTCTGTTGCTTGCCGGGATGAAGTATCTGGGCAGGGGATTTGGTATACGAACGATAATTGCCATCTGCCTGGTTTCGTTTTTCGTCGACTTTTTCCGGATAGTTATCAAGCTGGAGCCAGTCAGTCATGATCTGCTCCTGGTCACTCTTTTTGGCGGAGTCATTATTGGAATCGGGGTCGGACTCATTCTCCGTGGTGACAGTTCCGCCGGTGGCTCCACAATCATTGCCAGGATTCTTGCCGGGCGGTTCGGTGTCAAACCGGGCCATACCATCCTGGCCATTGATGCTTGTATCATCATTTCGTCGGCTTTTGTCTTCAACGGTATCGAACCCTCACTCTGGTCACTGATCAGCATCTATGTTACCTCTCGCTGTATAAATATAATCCTCACCGGTGGACCCTCAGAAAAGGTCGTCCATATTGTCACCAGTAAAGAGCAACTGCTCTCTCACAAAATCATTGAACATCTTGGCCCGAACGGGACGATCCTCAGTGGTCGGGGATTGCAGGCTGCCGAGGAAAAAACGATGATCTTCGTTGTTGTAGACGGCAGCCGGATCACAGTCCTTCGTGATATTATACGTCTCAATGACCCTGGTGCTTTTATGATTGTGATGGAGGCCTCGGAGATGCTTGGACGCGGTCAATGACAATGGTGCTGTAAAAACTCTTCATCCGAAGTCGGAGTTTATGGCCTGTTTTGAAGGGTGCTTATCTTTTTCGTTGTCGAAATGATAAAAATTTTACGAACCTCGCATATGAAGTTTTTTACTTACCCTTCTTAACAATTGAGTTTCTCTATTATTTAAAGGAGTTTTCTATGCCGCCTGGCAGTAGAACGGGAGAAAAGGCACTGGCCTTTAGTCTTAAAGATGAAAACGGCGGGACAGTTCGGCTGGAGGACTTCAAAGGGAACTGGCTGCTGATGGTCTTTCACCGTCATCTTGCCTGACTCCCCTGTCGTGAACATTTGTCGCAGTTGTGGCAACAGAAAAGTGAGCTGGATCGATTGCATATCAGGGTGATAGTCATCACCTTTGAACCGTTACAAGGTGTTGCTTCCGGGGAGGAAGAGGCTGAGGTAAAATTTCCCTATTATATCGATGAGAAGAGACAACTGTATCAATATTACGATATTCATAAAGCAGGCTTCTGGGATCTGTGGGGACCGCGGACCTGGCTGATCTATATACGCCTGCTCCTGCAAGGGCGGAAGCTGCTGCAATCGAAGAGTGACATCCATCAGCGTGGCGGCGATGTACTTATTGACCCCCATGGTATCGTTCGGTATCACAATATCGGCAGCGGTCCGGGCGACAGACCGGATCCTGGACTGATCTGCAGGCTGGTTGAGGAATACTGGCCGTTCTTTCATGCTCAAAATGAAAACATCAAACAATTTTCTTGAAAAGACATCCCACAATGTGGTATCTACAACCTGGCTACTACATTTTTGAGGGAGTATATGAGAAGCAGATTCTGCTATATTTTTATTTCTATAATCGTCATTTTTATAGTGGGTTTGGGTACATCCCTTGCCGGGAAATCCCTGTGCCCCCCGGACTGTCCCGATTGCAGAGTGACTCCGGCCTGTTGTGCGAAGATGGCCGAAAATTCAGTTGGCGGGACTGGAGGGATGTCGGATCATCAGCCGGGACCGGATGGCTGCAGTCATGATGGGATATGTCTCGATGGTGTTCAGCCGGTTGATCTTGCCGGAGTTTCCGGCACGGTCGGATACGATTCCGTTCTTGCCCATTCCCATCCGGAATCTCCCGGTCGTTCTGATTTCTCTTGCATAGTTGAACCCCCATTCCACCTGAAACCACCAAAAGAAAAATTTCCACCTCTCTACATTCAAAACTGTTCCTTTCTGATTTGAATCACCCCCAGGCTCAGCCAATTCGAATTTTTCACCAATAAAATTTGCCATAGCCGACAGTTCCGGGGCAAAACCCGATAAAATAGCCACTGCTTAACATTAGGCGGAGGCGAAATGTATATGCATTATGGATAATGCGAAGGAGTATCATGCAAAAAAATATTATTGTTGTGTTGCTGGCGCTTGCCGTATCGGCGGGATTGTTTACCCCAAATGACGGATATACGTTCGGATTTCTTTCACGCTATGAGTCGATCAAGGATGTTGACGGCGAAGTACGTATCGATATCGGGGACGTAAGCGATGGAAAGGCCCACTATTATGCGTATGAAAATGGAGGTAAAACGATCAAGTTTTTTATCGTTAAAAGTCCCGATGGAGCAATTCGAGCGGCATTTGATGCCTGTGACGTCTGTTTTCACGAGAAAAAAGGGTACAGTCAGGATGGAGACTTCATGGTGTGCAACAACTGCGGCATGAAATTCCATTCGAGCAGGGTCAACGTTGTCGAGGGGGGCTGTAATCCTGCTCCTTTGACTCGAGAAAAAGTGGGTGACGAGCTGGTGATTAAGGTCGCGGATATTCTTGTCGGCGGTCGTTTTTTTTAGCACCTTGGACATTGTTTGTATCAGCCCATAAAGGGTGTGTTGAGACATATCAAAAAGAACTTTTGTGAAGTACGTATCCTGTACGTAATTTGTGGGTATCTGTATGAATATATTAACTATTCCACTGAGAAATATCCGTCGGAAACCGTCTAAAACCATGTTGCTGTTATTGGTTTTTTCGCTGGGAGTCATGTCCATTGTCGCCCTGTACCAGGTTTCGGTGGTGGTGGGTGACAACCTCGAGAAAAAGTTAACGGCCTTCGGAGCCAATATCGTCATTTCACCGGCAACAGAGAAACTTAACGTCAGTTATGGCGGTTTTCAAATGGGAGAGATGTTTTTTGAAATACAGGATCTGCCTGAAGAAAAAACGGTTGCCGCCATCCGTGCCATAGAGTTGCGGGAGCGTATCAGTGCGGTGGCCCCGAAACTTGTGACCATGGCGAAGATCAAGACCACTCCCGTTGCACTGGTAGGTGTCCGCTGGCAGGAGGAGCAAAGTATTAAAAGTTACTGGGCGGCCGATGGCAGCTTCCCGGACCAGCCTGATCAGATACTCGTTGGCAGCAGAGCCGCGACTGACCTGAGCCTTTCCAAAGGTGACAGGGTTACTCTTCTGGGAGAAGAGTTTACCGTCTCGGGAACTCTGTTTGAGACAGGCACCGATGATGATACCGTTGTCCTTATGGATCTGGCCGGGCTCCAGAACCTGGTTGGAAAACCCGGCGCGACAAGTTTTATCGAAGTGGCGGCACTCTGTTCCGGCTGCCCGATAGGTGACATTGTCAGCCAGCTTCGGGATCATTTACCGAACACCGAAGTGAAAGCTCTGCAAAATATAGTTGATCAACGGATGGCCTCGGTTCATTTTGTCCAAAAACTTGCTCTTTCCATAAGCCTGGTCATCCTGGTAACAGCCAGCGCTATGGTCGGGCTCTCCATGCTCTCGGCCGTCAATGAACGAAAAAAAGATATCGGCATTCTCCGCTCTCTGGGCTATGGAAAAGGACATATTTTTTTCATTATCTGTCTTGAAGCCGGCTTGATCGGCATATTATCAGGCACTGTTGGCTATCTGACTGGTTATATGGCAAGTTTCAAAGTCCTTGGGTTCCTGTCACTTGCAGACGGGGCGACACCGGTTTTTTCGTTTGCCCATCTCTTGCTTGCCGGTACAGTCTTCGGCCTGATTACCGTGCTTGCTGCTGTCTATCCATCATGGAAAGGGGCCGGTATTGAACCTTCGGCGGCTCTTGTCGCATTGTAGGAGAACATATGCTGACTGCAAAAAATATTACCAAGGATTTTACCGTGAGCGGCAAAGTGGTGCCGGTGTTGAAGGGAATTACTCTCACCGTCTCAGAAGGCGAATTTGTCGCGATCGTCGGCAGGTCCGGCTCCGGTAAGACGACCCTGCTCAACGTGCTTTCCACGCTGGTCAAACCTGATGATGGGGATTTACATTACCGGGAAAACGATCTTCGAGCCCTTTCGGATTCGCGCCTGAACAGGCTCAGGCAGGCCGATTTTTCCGTAATCTTTCAATTCCATCACCTCTTGCCCTATCTTACCGTGCTGGAAAACAGCCTGCTGCCATTCATGCGAACCATGAAACCGGTAAAAAAAGCGGCGGTCGATACAGCATGGCAATGTCTTGATCGGGTGGGGCTGGCCGATAAAGCCCATCGACTGCCCGGTAACCTTTCCGGCGGTGAACAACAGCGGGTGGCAATCGCCAGGGCCCTGGTAAAATCCTCAAAAGTTCTCTTTGCCGATGAACCCACCGGCAGTCTTGATAAAGGAACGGGGGAGCAGATTATGGAGCTGTTGTCTGAACTGCATCAAGAGGGAATGTCGGTGGTAATGGTCACCCATGAACCTGAATATGCAGGACTTACCCAGCGGACGGTGGTGATTGAGGATGGTTTGATGGTGTGAGATATGAAACCTCCGACCTTTAATCGGGGAGACTGAGGATGCGGCTTGCATTGGCGCTGGTATAGTGGGCCGTAACTTCTCTTGGCTCCCCGCGAAGAGCCGCCAGCGCGTCAAGTACGTCTGGGAGGTATGCCGGGTGATTGTTTTCTCCCCAGTGGCTTGCGGGGGGAATGTCGGGGGCGTCGGTTTCCAGGACCAGTGATTCCTTCGGCAGCTGTGCAGCAACGGATCTGATTTTTTTAGCACGATCAAAAGTTATCGTGCCACAAACACCGATACAAAAACCAAGTTTGATATAGTGGCAGGCCTGCTGGTAGCTGCCGTTAAAGGCATGGACGATTCCGCCATGGGAAAATTTTTTTCTCCGGATGGTGGCCAGTACCTGATCGTGGGCTTTGCGGACATGCAGCAGAACAGGCAGCTGGGCGGCCGCCGCTATTTGCAGTTGTTGTTCAAAAAGCTGTTGCTGGGCATTGCGGTCAACGGATTTCACATAATAATCAAGTCCGATTTCTCCGATAGCAACCGCCGCACCTTTTCCTGTCACTTCTTCCAGTTCTGCCAAATGGTGAGGGTGGTGGAAAGAAAGATAGAGCGGATGCAGGCCCGGAGCGCCAAATACTCCCTGCTCGCGGTTGCACAGATCCATAAGCCGCCCCCACCCTGCCTGAGTCACCCCGGGCAGAACGATTTTTTCAACGCCGGCGGCTCTTGTTTTGGCCAGCTCCACCTCGAACTGCTGAAAATGTCTCTCCAGATCAAGGTGGCAATGGGTATCGATTAAATGCATATTGTGCGCGTTTTTGTCCATGATATTAATTTACTACTGGATATGCACTTGGCTGTTCAGCATACGCTATATGATCAAAGACCATGACCTGGGACACCTGGTCACCGACGGCGTTGTTTTGATATGCAGCAGTGACCAGTCTCTTCTAGCTATTGGCCTTGCGTTAACCGAACAATAAAGTCAGACATAAGCCTTAGCACAACCGGTTGCGCTTCCATGTGTGGAACATGCGCACAGTTTTCAACTATTTCCAGATGGACATCACCTGAAGTTTTAGAAGCAATAGCTATTGCTTGATCTGTTCGGCCGTACTGGTCGTTATCCCCTTGAATCACCAACAGTGGTACGTCAATGCTTGGCAGGAGGTATTCAATGTTCCAGTGATGAAACCACTCCGCAAGCCAGGTTTCCGACCATGCCTTGAAAATGTTTTCTGTTTTCTCTCCATGATATTCTACCAGCCCTTCCAGTTTGCCCTCGGTCCATGCGGTTTTTGCGCCGCCTATTCCGACAATGGTCTCATCATCGACAAATACATGTGCAGCCTCAGCTATAATACCCCTGAGGTATGAAGGCTTTTCCGCACCAAGGATCAAACTGATACTTCCGCCATCGGAATGTCCGATCAAGACGTAGGGTGTATCAGGGATAACGCTTTCAATGAGTATCGGCAACTCCAACAGAGCATACTTATGCAGATAATGTATGGTACGGGAAAGGTGCAATGGAGAAGATTTTCCGTATCCCAGGCGATCATATACCAGTCCCGGACAGCCGGTAGCTCTGCATAATAGGTCCGGGTAATCGCCCCATAGTGCTATACTGCCCAGCCCCTCGTGCAGGAATACGAGGCAAGGTTTTGTTATGTCGCCTTGGATGCACTGGTAGTGAAGTCTTTGATTATCATCGATTTTCAGATGTGGCATGAGACTTCTCCTTTGAGGCAAACCGCGCTTATAAAACGATATTCAACAACCTAAGGGAGATACTACGGGGAAACACTCAGGCTGCAAACTCTTCAGGATCAATCATTCAAAAATAACCAAAAATGTAGACAAATAACAAGCTATACAATAGATTTGTGAATTACAGAAAACGGTTGTCAGATTATTAGTGATTCAGGCATGTTTTTCTTATCTTCTATCATAGGATGGACACCGGAAAAGGACATATGCCTCCTCTAACAGCGTAGCGGACAATCTGACCAGCCTACAATATGAATTCCAATCACTCAGCGGGAGAAACATGGGTTGCGAGAAACATGGTGATGAATCTCACCCTCATATCATCAGGGACGAATGTAAAGGGTGTGGCAGGTGTATCGATGCTTGCCCAAAAAATTGTCTTCGTTTTTCGGAAAAGATGAACGGCAAGGGATATATACCCGCAGTATATATAGGTAAGGGATGTAACGGTTGCGGTATATGTTTTTACAATTGCCCCGAACCTTACGCCATTGAGGTGTACAAAGAGGATAAGGAGTAATCGTTCATGAGAAAATTCATTAAAGGGAATGAGGCGGTCACAGTCGGCGCATTGTATGCGGGATGCGAAATATATTTTGGATATCCGATCACACCGGCGAGTGAGATTGCCCATTCAGCTGCATCACTTTTCCCGCAAAGAGGAAAGGTTTTCCTGCAGGCAGAATGTGAAACCGGCGCGATAAACATGATTTACGGTTCCGCAAGCAGCGGCAAGATGTCTATGACCGCATCTTCAGGGCCCGGGATGAGCCTTATGTGTGAGGGGATATCCTATCTTGCCGGGGCACAACTGCCGGCAGTCATTATCGATGTTCAAAGAGCCGGTCCGGGTCTTGGAAATATTGGACCTGAACAGGGAGACTATAATCAGGCTGTAAAAGGCGGCGGGCATGGCAACTACAGGGCCATAGTCCTTGCGCCTTCTTCGGTTCAGGAGATGTGCGATCTGACCATTAAGGCCTTTCAGCTTGCCTATAAATACCGTAATCCTGCTATTGTTCTTACAGATGCTGTTTTGGGGCAGGTGATGGAATCTTTGGAAATACCGGACCAGGAGCTGGCATGTCCTGAAGTGAGTGAATGGGCGGTGCAGGGAAGCAGTGAAACGCGTAAAAATCTTATTTCGTCGATATATTTACAGAACGATCTTCAGGAAAAACATAATTGGCTGCTCGATGCCAAATACACCTCCATGAGCGTTGATGCAGCAGCTGAACATTATCGTACCGAAGATGCAGACCTGATTCTGACCGGGTATGGCTCCTCTGCACGAATTGCTCGTTCGGCAGTGGATGCACTTCGGGCGGATGGTATTAAAGCCGGTTTATTCAGGCCGATCACCCTCTTTCCCTTTCCCGAAAAAGAGCTCCAGGAAGTCTCGAAAGGAAAAAAGATATTGGTTGTCGAGTTGAGCAATGGCCAATATCGGGATGATGTTCTTTTGCATCTCGATAGAAAAACATTTGTGCCCGTAGAGCTGGTAAACAGAATGGGCGGAATGCTTGTGACAACTGAGGAAGTTGTGGCTGCGGCTAAAAAACTCATGGAGGCAGGCAAATGATCAAGAAGACCCAGGGATTTTACGAGCACTTCCAGAGAAAAGACGGCAGCAAGACCAGGGCAACCCATTACTGCGCCGGTTGCGGTCACGGAATTATCCATAAGCTCATTGCTGAAGCAGTGGCAGATTTTGGCCTGCAGGACGACACAGTTTTTGTTTCACCTGTTGGTTGCGGGGCATTTTGCTACTACTATTTTGACTGTGGTAATGTTGCTGCACCCCACGGAAGGGCCTCGGCAGTGGCAACGGGTCTCTCACGAGCTCTGCCCGGAAAAGTGGTTATCGCCTACCAGGGTGATGGGGATTTAGGGGCCATCGGTTTTAACAACGCCTTTCAGGCTGCGAACCGAGGTGAAAATTTTGTCTGTTTTTTTGTGAATAATGCGATTTACGGCATGACCGGGGGCCAGATGGCTCCCACCTCGTTGCCCGGTCAGAAGACGGCAACCTCGCCTGCAGGAAGAGATGTGGCGTCAGATGGCTTCCCGTTAAAGGTCTGCGAGGTCCTCAATCAGCTGGCAGCGCCGGTTTTTATCGAAAGGGTCTCAGTCGCCGATACGAAGAGGATTTTAAAAGCCAAAAAAGCGATACGAAAGGCGCTTACGATCCAGAAGGAAGGGAAAGGGTACGCCTTTGTCGAAATTCTTTCACCCTGCCCAACCAATATGAAGATCAGCGCAGTTGAAGCGGCGAAGTTCACTATCGATGCAATGGAAAAGACATATCCATTGGGAAATTTCCGTGACCGGAGTGATGAACCGGCTCTGCAGCCAAATGTTCTTCCCGTCAAGGCATTAAGCGAACTCGTTGTGGGGAGCAGTGCGGAAGATGTTAATGCAGCCGATTTTGCAGAAAAAGAGTTCAAGTTTTGCGGGTTTGGCGGGCAGGGGATTCTCAGTCTCGGCCTGGTGCTGGCCAATGCCGGCAACAGCATTGGTAAAAACGTTTCATGGTTTCCGAGTTATGGGCCGGAGCAAAGGGGGGGAACTGCATCCTGTTCCGTCGTACTGACTGACAGGGAAATTGGTTCTCCGACTGTCGACAGGCCTGATGTGCTGGTGGCGATGAACCAGCCATCGCTTGAAAAGTTTGCACCTACCGTCAAAGATGGTGGGGTCATAATTTATGATGCCCAGATACCGGTGGAGTTTGACCTGCCGGAAAATGTGTCTGTGTACGCTTTTCCAGCAGCGGATATCGCAACGTCGAAAGGAGTGCCCAAGGCAGCAAATACTGCCCTTCTAGGCGCCCTTCTCTCTCTTGAGCTGATCGGATTGCCTGAAGAAGCTGTACTTACGGCCTTAAAGGACAGTTTTTCGAAAAAACCAAAGTTGATTCCAAAGAACATGGAAATTGTTGAAGCAGCAAAAACCTGGATGAGTGACAATCGCTAAGGAACACCTGTAAACGTCCGGTTGGGAGATCTGCCTTTCGTTTATGGGAAAACTCATTTATGACAGCCCCGTAAAACCTGATAGATTAAGATGGAAAAGTAAACAACTTCATATGTTGTGGCAACGAAACAGATAGGCACCCTTCAAACCAGGGCATAAACTCCGATTTCGGATGAAGAGCGTTTACAACGCCATTTTCCACTGCTAAAGACAGCCACAGGGAGCAAAAAAGCATGAGTGATTCAGCAAAAATTGGGAAAAGGATCGAGACATATAGAGAAAAATTGGCGATGAGTGTCGATGATCTCTCAGAAAGGGCCAATCTGCCTGTGGGGCTTATCAACGATTTGGAAGGTGGATCCGTATCTCCTGCAATTGGAGTCATGGTCAAGCTCTCTCGTGCACTTGGGCAGCGGGTCGGAACATTTATGGATGATCAGATTGTAGGAGATCCGGTCATTACCAGATTAGATGAAAGAGAAGCGGGTATTGCCTCACATAAGGGAAATTCCCAGGGCCATTATCGCTATCACTCTCTGGGTGCCGGGAAGGCGGATCGTCATATGGAACCGTTTTTCGTCAGGATCTCACCGACCGAAGAACGAGTCAATTCCTCACATGAGGGTGAGGAGTTTGTGGTGGTCGTCTCGGGTGAAGTGGAGTTGGTATACGGGAAGAAAACCTACCTTTTGAGAGAAGGGGATACGATGTACTATAACTCTCTCGTGCCGCATTGCTTGAGTGCTGTTGGCGGTGATGCGAAAATTTACGCCGTAATATTTACCCTTTAGCAGGTGTCTATTATGCCAAGAGATAAAATTGTCAGGGAAGTTACGCTCGGTCAGATCCTTGCGGAAACGGTGGCTCAATATCCCGACGAGACTGCGGTTGCCTATGCAGAAAGAGAATACAAGCAGACCTGGAAAGAGTTTTCGGATACGGTTGATACCATGGCCAAGGGGTTGATGGCGATGGGTATCCAAAAAGGAGAAAAGGTCGCCATCTGGTCGACGAATGTTCCCCACTGGGTTGCCCTTCAATTCGCAACCGCCCGCATTGGTGCGATATTACTCACGATCAATACCAACTATCGCAGAGAAGAAATCGATTACGTCCTCAAACAGTCTGACTGTGAAAATATCTTTATTATCAACGGACTGCGTGATGCAAATTATCTGGAAATACTGTACGGCCTGATTCCAGAGCTGAAGATGCATCAGAGAGGTAAACTGCATTCGGAGAGATATCCCTGTTTGAAAAGAGTTTTCTTTCTCGGACCAGAGAAACACAGAGGGCTCTATTCCATGTCGGAGGTTCTGTCGCTTTCAGTCGCTACCGGTGACGACGAGTACCGTGAACGCCAGGAGTCTCTTGATCCCCACGATGTTATTAATATGCAATACACTTCGGGAACAACCGGTTTTCCAAAGGGTGTCATGCTCACCCATGTTAACATTGGTAACAACGGGTACTGGCTCGGTGCTGGACAGAACTTCAGTCATGTGGACCGCATATGCATTCCCGTCCCCCTCTTTCACTGCTTTGGCTGTGTGCTGGGCGTCTTGGCCTGTGTCAACCATGGCGCGACGATGGTGTTCGTCGAGACCTATGATCCTGTCGATGTAATGATGTCCATCGAGATGGAGAAATGTACCGGGGTATATGGTGTACCGACCATGTTCATTGCCATGATGGACCACAAACTGTTCAACAAGTTTGATTTCTCTTCGTTGCGAACCGGCATCATGGCAGGGTCTCCCTGTCCGGTAAAAAGCATGAATGACTGCATCGAGAAGATGAACATGACAGAGGTGACCATCGTTTTCGGGCTGACCGAGGCATCTCCGGGGATGACCCAGACCATGTATAATGAGCCGTCCATCCAGAAGAAGTGTGAGACTGTAGGCAAGGCCATGCCCGGTATCGAGGTCAAAATCGTTGATTCAAAGACGGGGGAGGAACTTCCACCGGGCCAACACGGTGAAGTGGTCTGTCGCGGCTACAATATCATGAAAGGCTACTACAAAATGCCTGAGGCCACCGTTGAGGCGATAGATAAAGATGGTTTTCTGCATTCAGGGGACATCGGCGTAATGGACGAAGATGGTTATTTTGCTATTACCGGACGGATCAAGGATATGATTATCCGTGGCGGAGAGAATATCTATCCCAAGGAAATAGAAGATTTTCTCCATCATATGGAAGGGATACAAGATGTTCAGGTAGTGGGTGTGCCCAGTAAAAAGTATGGTGAGCAGCCGGGAGCATTTGTCATTCCTTACCCTGATTCAGATATTTCACCCCAGGATGTTATTGACTTCTGTCATGGCAAGATAGCCTGGTTCAAGACACCAAAGTATGTACATTTCCTGCAGGAATTTCCACTTACCGCCAGTGGTAAGGTTATGAAAATAAAGCTCAGAGAACAATCGGCTGAACTTTGGCCAAACGTCTGAGTATCTGATTAAACGACGTCCCCAAGGGAGATAAAGGAGATTCACCATGCCAGCCAAAGACATGAAAATCGGAGAAAAGATACGATCCCTGAGGAAAGCGAAAGGACTGTCGACAGCTGATGTTTCAGAGAAATCCGGAATAGCTGAATCGACCATATACAGCATTGAAGGTCATCTGGTTTCTCCGCCTCTCGGTAATCTTGTCAGTTTGGCGAAAGTTTTCGAGGTTACGGTGGGGGATTTTTTCGGAGACAGCGGCGACTCGCCTTATTGCATCGTCAGAAGTGGGGACCGGAAAACCGTATCCCGCTTTAACTCAACCGGCGGCGAGTCCGGCGGATACAGTTATCAATCCCTTGGTCAACAGAAAAAAAACAGGCATATGGAGCCTTTTCTTGTGACCCTGAGCCCTTCAGCTTCTCCAATAGTTGAACCAAATCAGCATATTGGAGAGGAAATTCTCTTTGTATTGGAGGGAGAAGTTGAAATCAGGCTCTTAGATCAGACAGAAATCCTCTACCCCGGAGATTCCATCTATTACGATTCAACCATGCCTCATGTTGTCTCGTGCCATGGAGACGAGCCGGCAACGATGCTGGCGGTGATTTATGCCAAGGATGAAATGATAATATTATGATGGTGTCGTAAAAACTCTTCATTTTCTTCGTTGTTGTAAATTTCACTATCGCTACGACGTACCCTGGTAGGCCGAAAAAATAGTGAAATTTACACGCCTTGCATATGAATTTTTTTACTTAACCATCTCCCACAAATGATATTTTTACGGATTTATCTTGAAGACAATCTTGTAAAAATCTCAAATTGGCATGACCCAGTTGAAGGGGTCTTCTGCCTTTCCGTATTGAATGTCCATCAGGTCTTGAAAGAGTCTTGCCGAGAGCGGTCCTACCCTGCCATCGTTAATGGTGATTTCCTTGTCGTTGTATTTAATGTTGCCGACAGGTGAAATAACTGCTGCGGTTCCGGAACCGAAAATTTCCTTGAGTTCCCCCGCAGCGTGAGCTTCATAAATTTCATCAATGCTGATTTTCCGTTCAACAACTTTTACACCCCAGGATTTTGCAAGTTTTATGACCGAGTCCCTGGTGACCCCGGACAGAATACTTCGATTGAGCTTCGGGGTGATAAGTTCGTCACCGATAACAAAAAAGATATTCATTGAACCCACTTCTTCAATATACTTCAGCTCAACGCCATCAAGCCACATGACCTGTGTATATCCGTCTTTGTTTGCAAGTTGTGTTGCATACAGGCTTGCAGCATAATTCCCGGCTGTTTTTGCCTGACCGACGCCACCTCTTACTGCGCGAACATACTCTGTTGTCACCCAGATTTTCACGGGATCGAATCCTTCCGGGTAATAGGCACCGACAGGTGAGAGAATGATAAAAAATCTGTATGTATTCGAAGAACGCAGACCGAGATAGGGATCGGTTGCAATGATGGTCGGTCGAATATAGAGGGACGTTCCCGCCGTGCCGGGCACCCAGTTTTTTTCTATATTTAACAGTTTGATAAGGGCCTCAAGCACAAATGACTCATCCAGTTCAGGCATGCAGAGCCTGTGGCCTGATTTATTGAGACGTTGTAAGTTGTCCTTTGGCCTGAACAGTTGAATGTCTCCCGACGCGGTCCTGTATGCCTTCAAGCCTTCGAAAATTGCCTGTCCATAATGGAGAACCATTGTAGAAGGATCCATTTCTATCGGGCCATACGGCTCAATACGAGGATTATGCCATCCTCTTTCGGGGGAGTAGTCCATGTTGAACATATGGTCGGTAAAGATTGTACCAAAACCTAAGCCCGAGTCCTCAGGATGACTTTTCAGTACTGCAGCTTTTTTGAATGTGATGTCCACTGTAACCTCTGATCCGTTAAGTTGATGGCGTCGTAAAAACTCTTCATTCGAAGTCTTGGTTTATCTGCGTCGTTGTTTTGGAACCGAGCACCTCGCACATGAATATTTTTTCTTAACAATCCATTTTTTTGCGACTTTGACAACGTTGATGAGAAAATATTATTAATTAAAATAATAGCTTTTGTTATAAAAAAGCACAGAATTCTAACAAATAATTTGTTATTATGAGCTAAACAATACTCTTTGTTTCCATGTTAAATCAATATCTACTTTTACAGCCCATATCGATCACAGCAATAACTCCGGCGATTACAACAATCCCGCGGGGCAAATGAGCATCTGCAAGGATACATAATGGCACATACTTTTCTTGAGGGAAATGAAGCGATTGCCAGAGGGGCGATGGCTGCAGGCTGCGGTTTTTATGCTGGCTATCCCATAACACCCGCAACGTCAATCTATCATCAGATGCTCCGGCTCCTGCCGCCGACCGGCGGCGTCTGCATGCAGGGTGAGGATGAAATCGCATCCATTGGCTTCTGTCTCGGGGCTTCAATGGCCGGAGCAAAAGCCATGACGGCGACATCGGGTCCCGGGATCAGCCTGTATAGCGAGCAGATCTCTTTTGCAATCGGAGGGGAGATCCCCCTGGTGATTGTCGATGTTCAGCGGCTTGGTCCATCAACCGGCTCGGCTACGAAAGGTGCCGACGGTGATATTCAATTTCTTCGCTGGGGCAACAGCGGCGGGTTACCGGTCATTGTCCTTGCTCCGGTTGATGTGCAGGATTGCTATCTTTTGACAATACACGCTTTCAATCTTGCGGAAACATACCGTTGTCCGGTCTTTATTGCCTCCAACAAGGAAATAGCAACGACCAGGGAGAGTGTTGATCTGGAAGGTCTCATGACTCCAGCGGTTGTCCAGCGAAAACCATGTCCCACCGATCACTCCGGGCGGTCATTTGAACCCCTCACCGGAGAGCTGGTTCCTCCCTTTTTACCGATCGGCGGGAACCGGTTATCGCGCCAGACCTCTTCGACCCATGGGCCGGATGGGTATATAACTGCCGATCCTGGAGTTATCCAGGAGGGGATTTGGCGGATGAAGGAAAAATTGCACAGCACCGTCGGGGATTACACCTTTTTTGATCTCGATATCGGATCGGATGATGCGGACATTCTGCTGATCGTCTATGGAGTGACTTCCAGGGCGGCACAGACCGCGGTGGTCGAACTGAGGGAAAGAGGATATAAGATCTCTCTGCTCATCCTGAAAACCCTCTACCCGGTTCCGCAAACCCTTATTCGGCGAGCTCTTCAAGGTAAAAAGCAGATAACCGTGTTCGAGATGAACCATGGCCAGTATGTCAGGGAAATCGAGCGGTTGGCAGATTCTGTTCCTGTTCGTTTCTATGGTCAGATGAATGGTGAACTGATTTCACCGAAGACAATTGTCAAAGAGGTCACAGCATGACAACTTTGCTCAACACAGGGCGACCGCCGGTTTTTTGCCCGGGATGTTCCCATGAAAAGGTGGTTCTTGGACTTGATCGGGCACTTCAGGCGCTTGAACTCTCCGGTGAAAAGGTTGCCATCGTCAGTGATATCGGCTGTTCAGGCCTGTTTGACACTTTTTTTAACACCCATGCCTTTCATGGCCTTCATGGCCGGGCCCTGACCTACGCCGCAGGATTGAAAATGGTTGACCCTGCGTTGACGGTGATTGTGATCATGGGCGATGGTGGGCTGGGAATTGGCGGTGCCCATGTGCTCAGCAGCTGCAGACGAAATATGGACCTCACCCTGCTGATACTCAATAACTTCAATTACGGCATGACCGGGGGACAGTGTTCTGCCACCACACCGGTTACGGCCAAAACTACATCGAATTTTCTCAACCAGTTGGAAAAACCACTGGATATCTGTCAGGTGGCGGGCGCTGCGGGAGCACCCTATGTGGATCGTACCATGGCGAATAACACTCGTCTGTCCGATCAAATAGTCTCAGCCATACGCTACCCGGGTTTTTCCCTGATGGATATCTGGGGAATCTGCCCCGGTCGATATCTGAAAAGAAATCGCGTCACCCTGACACAAATGGAAGAAGAGATGGAGAGGATAACTGCTGCCAGAGGACCAATTTGGGCAAATGAGCGTGAGGAATACAGCGCACACTATCGAAGACTGGCAACAGAAGCAGCTGAAAAGAAGAGCACCGGCGGGACTCCTCGAGTTGAAGTGATTATTGACGCTCCCATGGTTGAACAACGAAGAGAAATCCTGCTCCTTGGGGCTGCCGGTCAATATATCAACACAGCCGGAGAAATACTTTGTCTTGCCGCAATGAGCGGTGGTCTGCATGTTTCCCAGAAGAACGATTATCCGATCACGGTGCTGCGGGGTCACTCCGTGTCCGAAATAGTGCTTGATCGAAAACCTGTGGCCTACACCGGTATCAGTAAGCCTTCCGTCATTCTATGCCTGGCCCCTGAGGGTATTGCCAGGAAAAAAGCGTTCTTTGGCTCTCTTGACGAAGACTGTCTGGTCATCAAAGGAAGTGAGCTGGCCCTGCCCGATACCAGGGCGAAAATCATTGATATTGATTTCGCAGGGTTGAAGATTAAAACCTCGCAGAGGGCACTGGCTGCCCTCGCGGTTTTGGCCGGAGATGGGACTCTTCTGAGTAGAGAGATGCTTGCAGCGGGAATTTCGCATCGCTATCACGGCAAAATGCTTGAGGAAGCGATCAGAGTGGTTGCCAAGTTTGACAACCAGACCGGATAACCGGGCGTGCCGATCCGTTTCCTCGTGTTGAAACTCTACCTTGAGTTTTTTAAATTGACTGGTGAGGTTGTTTAAGCTTTTTTATTATGAATAATGCGATCTACCGTGTTGATCTCTGATGCAAATAAGTCTATGGAGTGGTGCTTCATGAGGGCCGGTGGCCCGGCGCGGCCCGTTCCTAGAAAAAGAGATCCCTGCGAATATGATCATTGGCTGGAAATTTTGTTCGTATTGCCCGAATGATCTCAAGATCAAGCCCTGCGGTTATGGTCGAGACCCCGTCCGGTGCCTGGCTGACGACAAGTCCCCATGGGTTGACGACCATACTTCTGCCAAAGGTGGTATGATCGGGAGGAGCATTTCCCCACTGTCCTGCAGCAGCGACCCAGCATAGATTTTCTACGGCACGGGCCCGAAGGAGCAGCTCCCAGTGATCCCGACCGGTCTGTAGAGTAAAGGCGGCAGGCAGCAGAATAACATCGGCACCCATGTCCGCGAGACGCCTGAACAGTTCGGGAAACCTGAGATCATAACAGGTGGCCATGCCAAACATGAAGGCGCCGAGAGAAAAGGTCACCACCTCATTGCCGGGGGAAATGGTATCTGATTCGCGGTAGTTTTTTCCGTCGGGGATCTCGACATCAAAGAGATGAATCTTACGGTATCTGGCGATCCTTTCCCCGTGATGGTCGAAGACGACCCCTGTATTGAAAAATCGGCTCCCTTCCCGCTCCATGTAGCTGCCGATATGCACAGCTACCTTTAATTGAGCAGCCAGAGTGCGGATCCTGTCGAGGCTTGGCGATTGATCAAGCGGCTCAGCATTTTCCTTTCGAAGGGGTTCCGGCCCGATAAAATTGAAATGCTCGGGCAGCATGATCAGCTGTGCTCCTTTGCCGGCAAGTTCTCTGATCGATTTTTCAGCAGCTGCAAGATTTTCCTCTTTATCATCTTTGGAATTCATTTGCGATATGCCAATTGTCATTGTCATTGTCACCTCTTGTCTCTGGTTTTAGAACCTCTTTAGTATTTCAAGTATGTGGCGTGACAGCTGGAGACGACACCGGCGCGCCTGCAACCTGTTGGATCATTTCAAACAGTATTGTCGAAATTGAAAAATGGTAGGTCGGTGCAGGAGGCTTGCAACAGAAAAGGAGTCAATGCTGTAAAAAATCCAAAATCCAGCGGACAAACAATCGATTGTCAGGGGCAATGGAGAGGGACTCAAGGCCGGATTCGATTCGTTCCGGTGCAATGATTGTTCTTCTATCATTGATCAGGGTGCGTGAATAGTCCCTGTTCCATTCGGGATGTCCCTGAATACTTAAGAAATGATCACTCCACTGGACCATGAAATAGGGACAGAAGTCACTTTCGGCTATCACCAGGGCATCGTCCGGTAAGGTTGTAATCTGGTCCTGATGACTGACGATGATGTTCAACTCATTCGTTTCTTCGCTCATCCAGCGGGGGGTGGCAACAATACGGTTTACCCCAACACCGATCCCCCACCCCCTGGTGGATTTTTCAACCCTGCCGGAGCAGGCCATGGCAATGATCTGATGGCCAAAACAGATGCCGATCAGCTTTTTTTTATGTCTGTTCAGATGATCGACAAAATGTATAAGCTGCTGAATCCATCTCTCATTATCATATACACTGGCCTTACTGCCGGTGGTGACGTACACATCGTGATCGTCTATGTCATCGGGGTAGTGGCCTTGCCGGCAATCAAAGATCTTGAATTCAAAAGACCCATCGACCTGATCGACCAGCGCAAACATCTGCCTGATCATATCCGGGTAATGGCCGAATTGCGGCTGGAATTTCTCCAGCACATCATCGCACTGCAGGATGGCAACTCTCAGGGTCATCAGAGCCTTCCCTGGACAGCATCACGGAGTATCTGTTCATATTGGTCACCACTGAAGCTTATCGGATTACCGCCGGCGGATGGATCTTCAACGGCCATTTTACCGATCTTTTCAGCTTTGGCATCGTCGATATCAATTTCAGCAAGAGTATGGGGAATAGTGAGCTGTTCTCTCATTTGCAGAACCCAGTTCATAAAGCCGTCAAAACCTGTCTCAGGCAGGCTCATATATTGCGTCAGCCGAGTAATACGTTGTTCGATCTCCCTGCGATTGGCCTTTAGGACATAGGGCATGAGGATCGCATTCAATGTCCCGTGATGAGCGTCGTACAAGGCTCCGAGAGGATGGGCCAGGGCATGCATCCCGCCCAGCCCTTTCTGAAATGCGGTCGCCCCCATGCTGGAACAGACAAGCATCTGGGTGCGGGCCTCTACGTCAGATCCGTCGGCTGTCGCTTTCGGCAGGTACTCCTGAACCAGGCGTATACCCTCTACCGCAATGCCTTCGGCCATCGGGTGATAGAAAGGTGAACACAGTGCTTCAAGGTTATGTGACAGGGCGTCCATCCCCGTTGCGGCCGTCACCATCGGCGGCAGGCCGACGGTCAGTTCCGGATCCAGTATAACCTGTGCCGGCAGCATGCTGGGGTGAAAGATGATCTTTTTCCGATGCTGCGCCTGATCGGTGATAACCGAGGCTCTGCCGACTTCGGAACCCGTGCCCGCCGTGGTTGGAACAGCGACAACAGGAACCATTCCATCAACGTTGACACGGGTCCAGTTATCACCGACATCTTCAAAATCCCAGATGGGTCGACTCTGACCAACCATCAAAGCGACGGCTTTGGCGGCGTCAAGGGCAGAGCCACCACCAAAAGCTATCACCCCGTCATGTCCGTTTTGGGTAAAATAGTCGACCCCGTCCTGCACGTTTTCTCCTGTCGGATTCGCTTTGATGGCGGAAAAGAGTCCGCATCGCAGCCCACCTTTGTCCACGTGGTCGACGACCTTTTGCAGCATCGGTAAAGCACTGATGCCCGGGTCGGTGATGAGCAGCGGCGATTGTATGCCTAGTAAGGTACAGAGACCGGCCAGTTCCTTAATCCGGCCGGCGCCCACCGTGATGTTCGTTGGATAGTTCCAGTTCGCAGAATAAGTCAATGCAGTATCCTCTTAGAGTTCCGTTTTAATATGAAAAGACTTTGGCCGGGTAAGAGATTCATAGCCAAGTACAGACAGCGTACAGCCACGGCCGGAGTTTTTGACCCCGGTCCAGGCCAGGCCCGGGTCCAGATAGTCGCATCGATTGATAAAAAAGGTGCCGGTATCGACCTGCTGGCCCAGCTCAATACCTCTCTCGATATCTTTGGTGAAAATGGCCGCAGTGAGACCGAATTCACTGTCATTCATCAGTTCGATTGCTTCCCTGTCGGAGCTGACCTTTTGAATACCGACAACAGGACCGAAGCTTTCTTCCGTCATGACCCGCATGCTGTGATTCACTCCAGTCAGCAGCTGTGGCGCAAGATAGGGACTGCCGGGTTCATCCAGGGGAAAATCATCCGCTGAAATATGCGCTACAGCACCCTGGCCAATGGCCTCGCGTATCTGCTCGCGCACGAAATCAGCGGCACTCGCTCGAACCACGGGCCCAAGGGTCGTTTCAGGATCATCAGAGCGTCCAAGTTTAAGTGCCTTGACCCAGGTTACCGCCTGTTGTAAAAAATCATCGTACACCGCCTCATGGACATAGACCCGTTCGATACCGCAGCAGGACTGTCCGGAGTTATAGAATGCGCCATCCATGGTGGTGTCGACGGCATGTGCCAGATCCGCATCCTCACGGACATAGGCAGGGTCCTTGCCGCCCAGTTCAAGACCGAGGCCGATAAAACGGCCGGCGGCGGTTTTTTCTACCATCTCGCCTCCCGGAACCGAGCCGGTAAAGGCAACATAATCAACACGTTGATCCCTGATGATGGTTTCAGTGTCTTTATGTGTCAGGTGCAGAAATTGAAAGACGCCGTCCGGCAACCCTCCGGCAGTAAATGCTTCGTAGAGTCGCTCGGCACACAATGGGGTCTGGGCAGAGTGTTTCAAAATCACCGAATTGCCGGCAAGAATAGCCGGCAGTACTGCATTTATTGCGGTTAAATAGGGATAGTTCCATGGGGCAATAACAAAAACCAGCCCCAGTGGTTCGCGCTGAATCCAGCGTTCAAAACCCGGCTTTTTGTCCAGTTTCACCGGTGCCAACCCCTGGTCAGCCAAACTGATCATGGTTCGGGCACGTTCTTCCATTCCACCGATCTCACCAGCTGCGGAGCGGATTGGGCGTCCCATCTGCCAGCAAATTTCTTCAGCTATCTGCTCTTTTTTTGCAACAAAGGCATCAATTGCTTTTGTGCACAAGGCCTTGCGCTCACTCAAAGGTGCTTTCTTCCAGCTCTGCTGTGCGGATGCAGCAGCAGCAAGTGCCGCCTGGATCTCATCTGCACCTGCATAGGGTCTTTCAACATAGGTGGAACCATCAATCGGGCTGATTGTAGACAATGTATTGGTCATCTCGTATCTCATTGAAAAAATATAAACAAATAAGGAAGTCAGCAAACGCAACTTCCGTTATAAACATTCTTATGTATCCTTCTGCGCGGAGAGCTCTTTCACCCCATCTCCACAAGGTACAAACCCCATTGAAAAAAGCGGGAGTCTTCTCAGTACCCCCTTGAGGGGTATACGGTTCGGAAAATCATTTCTAAATCACTAACCCCGCTGGAAAGAGCGGGATAAGTTCCTTCACGAAAATCTTCTCTCAACAGCAAGAGAAGATTTTCTAAGTCACTAAATAATTTCAAAATAGCGCTCCAACTCCCAATCGGTAATATGCTTGCGGAACTCCCGCACTTCCCACTCCCGTGAGGCGGCAAAATGATCAACAAAAGCATCTCCAAACAGAGCACGTGCCGCCTCAGACGCTTTCAGCGCCTGGGCTGCATCCCACAATGTTTTGGGAAGAGCCGACTCGTCGGAATGCTTCTGCGCATAGGCATTGCCTTTAACCTGTGCTGCCGGCTCCCATCCCTTTTCAATACCATACAGCCCGGAACCAAGCGCGGCAGCCAATGCCAGGTAGGGATTTGCATCCGCTGAACCTACACGATATTCAACACGCTGGGATTTTTCACTGCCGGGTATGACACGCAGAGCAGTCGTTCGATTTTCTACACCCCAGGTGGCGTCAGTTGGTGCCCAGAATCCAGGGATAAGGCGGGAATAACTGTTGATAGTCGGCGCAATCATACACAGCAGTTGTGGCATAAGCAGTTGCTGGCCGGCAACGAAATGGCGTTGAATGTCGCTCATGTTGTGCTGTTTGGTTGCATCATAGAAAGCTGATGACAAACCGCCTTTATGGCGCAATGAGACATGAATATGACCACTCTGACCCGGATATTTATTTGACCATTTGGCCATGAAGGTCGCCATCAAGCCATGACGTTGGGCAAATATTTTAATAAAGGTTTTAAACAGGGCCGCCTTATCGGCAGCATCTATTGCTTCATCAACGGTAATGGCTGCTTCCAGTACCCCCGGCCCTGTTTCGGTGTGAATGCCTTCCAGTGGAAAATCCATCTGCTCCGACAGTTCTATCATCGCATGATATAATTCGGCGTGGGTTGAATTACGAACCATCGAATAACCAAACCAGCCAGGAGTGAATGGTGTGAGGTCGGTGAAATTCTTTTCCCGTATACTGTCGGGTGTTTCCTCGAAGAGGAAAAATTCGTATTCCAGTGCTGCAAAAGGATCAAATCCCATCTCAACGGCTCTTGTTATGACCCGGCGCAAGGCAGCCCGCGGGCAGATAGCCTCCGCTTCACCCTTAAATTCAGCAATAAAGAGCAGCATGTCATCTTCAAAGGGGATTTCGCGACAGGTGTCTGGAAGAATTCTTACCGGGGCGTCAGGGTATCCGGTATGCCAGCCGGTATACGCTACATTATCATACAGCTGGTCCTGGGAATCCCAACCTAATACCACATCACAAAAAGCAAAACCGTTCTTCAGCGAAGCAAAGAATTTTTCACGGCTCATATACTTGCCACGCATAACACCGTCATTATCAAACAGGCCGATCTTGATGTGCGTCAGGTTCCGTTCCTCAACAATCAGTCTGGCATCTTCGATTGTTTTAACGTCTCTCGGGTTCATGAATTGTATCTCGCTTTGTTCGGTTTGATCGGAACGTAATCATTCATCCACACCCATCTGCACACGATCAGATCGGCTCGAACAGGCCGACTATAGCTTGTCGACTTGCTTATGCACATCTGGAACTCTGATGAACGATTACACTGGAGCAATAGTTACTTCACATCATTATTGAGTTTTATACCGGCACTATAGGGTGAAATTTTGCATAATAAAAGAATGTTTTCTGCTCAATTCTCTCATCTTGCATAGTACATTTCAGGTAACCACACGGCAATCTGCGGGAATACCATTATCAGAATCAGACCAATCAGCATAATTATAACAAAAGGGACGATGGAACTGTAGATATCGACCAGTGTGATCTCCTTTGGAGCCATCGCTTTCATCAGGAATAAATTATATCCGAATGGCGGGGTCATATAGGCTATCTGGCAGGTTACCGTATAGAGAACTCCGTACCAGACGGGATTGAATCCAAGGGAGATCACCAGGGGAATATAGAGCGGTGCAACGATGACCAGCATGGCCGTGTCGTCTAAAAACATCCCCATCAGGATATAGGAAACCTGCATCATGATGAGCACGCCCCATGGACTGAGGCCCCATTTGTCGAGAAAAAGTGACTCAATGGCATGTACTGCACCCAGACCGTCGAAGACTGCACCAAAACAGAGCGCCGCCAGAATAATCCACATGAACATGCAGCTTACGCTCAGGGTTTTGTGGAGTGTGAAGTCCATAACCTTACGCGTCAACCGGCCTTTCGCCAGAGCGGCGATGGTGGCGGCGGCGGCGCCCACGGCGGAACTCTCAACAAGGCTGGTGATGCCTATCATGAACAACCCGGTAACGGAGAAAATAATGATCAGGGGCAGGACTCCCGCACCCAGCAACCTGAATTTCTCGTTCCAGTCCATTTGCCGCTCCTCTACCGGCAGTGCCGGTCCCAGCTGTGGCTGCATCTTACATCTGAGCGTAATATAGAGGATGAACATGCCCGCCAGCAGAAGACCCGGAAAAACCCCTGCCAGCCAGAGGCGACTGACCGGCTGCCTGGCAATCATTCCATAAAGAACAAGGACAATAGACGGTGGTACCATGATCCCAAGAGAGCTGCCGGCTTGAATGACACCGGTTACCATTCTCTTGTCGTAGCCGCGTTTCAGCATCTCGGGCAGGGCTATGCTGGTACCGATTGCCATCCCGGCGACACTCAGACCATTCATTGCCGATATCGCAACCATCAGGATAACTGTGCCTATGGCAAGACCACCGTCGAGAGGACCCATCCAGACATGAAACATGCGATACAGATCGCCGGCAATGCCGGATTCCGAAAGCATATACCCCATATAGATGAACAGCGGCAGTGTCAGCAGCGGGTACCAGTTCAGCAGAACGATGCTGGCATTAAACGGCATCTCGTAACCACCTTTGCCCCATAGAGCGAGAGCGGCGATTGTGGCGATAAAGCCAACGGCACCGAAGACCCGTTGGCCGGTCAGCAGCATCAGCATCAGGGTGGAGAACATCAATAAGGCGATAAACTCATAACTCATTGTATCGACACCCCTTTAACTTTAGCCAGATCTCTGAAAAACATCGCGATAGATTGCAAGAGCATCATAAAGATACCGATGATCATGATTATTTTAATGGGCGCCACAAGTGGTGCCCAGGAAGAATAGTTCCTTTGTCCGTATTCCAAGGAATACAAGGTGCTGGAGAGACCTCCGATGAGCAGGACAACGAGGTAGAAGATCAGGCAGAAAATGGTAATGGCGTCGGTTACTGCGCGTCTTTTGGGAGACCAGTTACCATAAAAGACATCCATTCGAACATGGGCCCCAAGCATCATCGAAAACCCGCCGCCCAAAAGGTAATACGCAGCCATTGTAAACTGGGCCATCTCAATTGCCCAGATGTGGGGCACATTAAAAATGGTCCTGGAAATAGACGAAAACAGGAGAATGCCCATCATAGCGAAGACCAGATACATGGCCAGTTTACCTATAATGCGGTTCAAGGCTTCGACATAACGCACGTAGGTTTTTATTGCGTTAGGCAAGGTTGCTCCTCATGTAAAAGTTAGATGATGTTGGTATAAAAAAAAGTGACGGAAACCTTCGCATCTCCCTTTGGCAGGATTCAAAGAAGGTTTCTCTGTAGAAGGAAATGGGTGAGGTCGGCTTAGACGTTTCGGTATGGACGACCGGCTTTCTCCATGGTTGCGGCATATTTTTTGAGAATTTCGACAACTTTGGCATTTCTTGGACTTTTTGCAGCAATTTCGTCCCAATACTTGAGTGCTTCCTGCTCGACTGTCTTCCATTCTTCATCAGGGATGGACGTGAGCTCCAGCTTGCCACCGGTGGTGCGGTAATGTGCTTCACCCCACCAGTACCAGTGCAGACGATAGTAGTGCGAACTGTCCATGGAGAGCTGGAACAAGGTCTTCAGATGCTCAGGCAGGGCATCCCACTTGTCGGAATTGGCAAAATAGGAACCGGCCCATGCTCCTGAGATATTATTGGTAAGGTAGTAATTGGTGACATCTGCCCAGCCGACAGTGTAGTCTTCAGTGATTCCGGACCAGGCGATACCGTCCAGCTCACCGGTCTGCATGGCCACCTCAATATCCTCCCACGGCAGCGTGACCGGAACAACCCCGAAACGCTTGAGAAAGCGCCCACCGGTTGGAAAGGTGAATATTCTCTTGCCCTTCAAATCGGCAATCTTACGAATCGGATCAACTGTCGCAAAGTTGCATGGGTCCCATGCGCCGGCGCCGAGCCAGGTCACGCCCTTTACTTCAGCGTAGGCTTCTTCCCATATCTCTTTGAGACCATAGTGATGAAAAAGAGTAGGAACATCGAGGGAATAGCGTGAAGCAAACGGAAAGTAGGCACCGAATACCGATACATCGACCGGTGCAGCAATTGAGTCGTCATCACTCTGCACCGCATCAATGGTGCCACGCTGCATCGCTCTGAAAAGCTCACCGGTCGGCACCAGCTGGTCGGCATGATACAGTTCAATAACCATTTCGCCATTCGCCGCTTTGTTAAACATGTCTATCTGAGGCTTGATGACATGTGCCGCCAGAGAAGCGCCGGCATAGGTCTGCAGTCGCCACTTAATAGGTGTCTTTTTGGCAGCGTGCACGAAGGGGGCCTGTATTGTTGTTGCAGCGACTGCTGCGGCTGCTCCAAGCCCTGCTTTTTTGAGAAACTCGCGTCTTTCCATTTACCTTTCTCCTTGTTTATAGTCGCTTATATTTCAATTATATCGACACTGCCAGTCGGCAATACGTGATGTATCGAATAATTGCTAACCCTGGCTTTTTTTAACCTGACTGCACTGGTAGTCATTGCCAGGGGCATGTCATAAATAAAAGGTCTGGAGATGCTGAATCTTCATGGCAGGTAACACCTTACCAGACAGCCCAGTAGTCTGCAAGGGGTGTGCCAGCAGGGAGACGGGTGCAATTTTCCGATTTATCAGAATATATTGATTTTTTTGATATGACCAAACCTACAGGGTTGTAGGAAAACTGCATTTTTGTAGTTTTTGTTTTGTGAAGAAATGGCTCTACTATTTCACCACCACCAGCCCAGGAAGCTGGTGGTGATGTTTGTCGCTGAAGATATTATGAGTCGCTCCAGAGGTCATCAACGGTATACGGTGAACCGGGAGCCTGGAAAAAGGCACCATCGACAAAACGAAATCCCTGTTCAAGCGCATCTATTGCGAGAAGGTCCCCGGACTCAAGTTCAAGATCGGCGGCGAGAAAGTTTTCCTTTAATCTTTTGCTGTTAACCGACTTCGGAATGACGACAGTACCTCTGGAGAGCCCCCAGACAAGCAATACCTGGCCCGGAGTGATTCCATTTTTTGCTGCGACTTCCAGGATAACCGGATGGTTCAGAAGCGAGGGCTCGTCTTCTTTTTTCAAGGCTTCAGGCCGATCTGCCGACCCGAGTGGTGAGTAGGCAGTGAGAAGCACATCGTGTTCTCTGCAGTATTCGACCATTTTTGTCTGCTGCAGGCAGGGGTGCAGTTCAATCTGGTTCATCACCGGTTGAATTTTTGCCTGGCGTCTGAGCTCAATCAATCGGGGGAGATTGAAATTGCAGACTCCGATGAACCTGCAAAGCCCCTTTTCGACTAACTTCTCCATTGCCTGCCAGGTTTCGAGTATCGGTATGGCATCCGGAGCAAGGAATTCTTCAGGCCGTTTTGGGAAAACAATATTCGGCTGAAAGTTGACCGGCCAGTGGATGAGAAAGAGGTCCAGGTATTCAAGCTGCAGATCTGTCAGGGTTCGTTCCAGAGCCGGTTGAACATGCTTTTTAGCGTGGGCGTTGTTCCATAGCTTGGATGTTATCCAGAGTTCGTCCCTTTTGACTGCTCCTGTTTCGAGCGCATCAGCAAGGGCGATTCCAATCCCTTTCTGGTTTTGATAAATGGACGCACAATCGATATGGCGATAGCCGATTTCTATGGCTGTTGCTACAGCCTCTGAGACTTCTCCATTGCTCGATTTCCAGGTTCCAAGGCCAAGGGCAGGAATTGTTTTGTTATCGGTGACTGGAAAATATTTCATCAGCTCCTCCGGGGTGAAGGGGAATGACAAGGGCGGTTACATCGGGTGGGAATACATTTGTTACCACCCGATCCTATCAGTTCACTCCCTAGAAAAGGGACTCTTTGCAGTGCCCCCTTGAGGGGTATAGCTTTTTTTACGAAATGACTTCTTGTAAAAAGAGGAAAATCATTTCCAAGTCACTAATAGGTCTTTGGATGATAACAGGCTACCATGCAGCCGTCAAGCTCGCGAAGTTCTGGTGGTTTTCCTTTGCATATCTCAGTCATAGAGGGACAGCGTGGATGGAAGGTGCACCCGGAAGGCGGCGCAATCGGAGAGGGCAACTCTCCCCGAAGCACTATCCGTTCCTTTGTTCTAAATGGGTCAGCCATCGGGGTGGCAGAGAGCAGAGCCCTGGTGTACGGATGGTGTGGTGTACTGAACAGGGTCTCTCTGCTGCCTGTCTCAATAGGTTTACCAAGGTACATGACCATTACTTCATCAGCAATGTGTTTGACCACTGACAGGTCATGGCTGATGAACATATAGGCCAGATCGAACTGCTCCTGAAGGGTGGCGATAAGATTAAGGATCTGCGCCTGGATAGAGACATCCAGAGCGGAGACGGGTTCGTCTAGAACGATTATTTCAGGATTGAGCATCAATGCTCTGGCCACGGCAATTCTCTGCCGCTGTCCTCCGGAAAACATATGCGGATAGCGATCATAATATTCCGGTCGAAGTCCGACGAGGCTGATCATGTGCAGGGCGGCTTCCCGTCGTTCCTTGCTGCTCATTGAAGTGTTCACCAGCAGTGGTTCTGCAAGTGCGTGGCCAATTTTCTGGCGCGGATTGAGGGAACCGTAAGGATCCTGAAAGACAATCTGTACCTTCTTGTGCAGGTTGGCAAGGGTCGCAGGATCTGCAGTTATTATATTGGTTCCTTGGATTTTCAGTTCGCCGGATGTCGGTTTTTCGATCATGGTAACCAAACGCGCCAGCGTCGATTTCCCGCAACCTGACTCTCCCACAACCGCAAGAGTCTTTCCTTTGACCAGTTTAAAAGAAGCTCCGTCAAGAGCTTTGAGTATTGCCGGTTTTTTGAAGGTGCCACGTTCGACCTGATAATGGCGTGCCAGATTTTCGGCCTCCAGAACAACATCTCCTTTCATGCGTTTACCTCCTCAGGATAGTTGGTCGGATGCCCATCGGCAAGGGGATAGTGGCAGAGGGCACGACCGAATTCCATTGATGCTGCCACCGGTGGGGTACTTCGACATAGATTGGTGGCATATTTGCACCGTGGCGAAAAAAGGCAGCCCACCGGTTTATCAAATTGACCCGGAACGACTCCGGCGATTGATGGCAGTATCCTTGCCTTCGACCGTTCCGGCAGAGAGTCAAGCAGGGCCTGGGTGTAGGGATGGTGGGGATCGGAGAACAAACCCTTAACCGGCTGTTTTTCCACCTGCTGGCCGGCATACTGGACAGCCACTCTTTCGGCGGTCTCGGCGACGACACCCATATCATGGGTTATCAGCACCAGCGACATTCCCTGTTCCTTCTGTAACTTCAGGAGCAGGTCGAGAATCTGGGCCTGGATTGTCACATCAAGGGCTGTCGTCGGTTCGTCGGCGATCAGCAGTCGCGGGTTGCAGGAAATGGCCATGGCGATCATAACCCTCTGATTCATTCCTCCGGAAAGCTGATGCGGAAAGGCGGAAAGCCGTTTCTGCGGTTCGGGGATGCCGACGAGATCCAGCAGCTCGATGGCTCGTTTTTTTCTTGTCGCCCGGTCCATGCCCATGTGTATTTTCAGCGCTTCCGTCAACTGAAAGCCGACTGTGAAACAGGGATTGAGGCTGGTCATCGGCTCCTGGAAGATCATTGCCATTTTCGACCCGATAATTTGTCTGAAATCGGGTTTGCTGATGGTTTTCAGGTCCAGACCGTCAAAACGAAGGATATCAGCTGTGATGGTAGCTGTCCAGGGCAGCAGGCCCATTAAGGCCAGCATCGAGACCGATTTTCCTGAACCGGATTCACCGACAATGGAGACAATCTCTCCGGGTTCAATATTCAGGGAGACCTTATCAACAGCAGTAAACTCACCACCGGCGGTCTGGAAGGTTACGCTGAGATTTTCAATTTCAAGTAATGGCATGTGCAGTTATGATCGTTTGAGTTTCGGATCCAGGGCATCGCGCAGGCCGTCGCCCATAAGATTGATTGCGAGCACTGTAGTGAGGATGGCAATACCGGGGAAGGTGACTACCCACCAGGCCCTGAGGATAAACTCGCGGGCGTCAGCCAGCATGGTGCCCCATTCAGGGGTTGGTGGCTGAGCACCCATCCCGAGAAACCCGAGTGCCGCGGCATCAAGGATTGCGGTGGAAAAACTCAGCGCTGCCTGGACGATGAGGGGTGCCATACAGTTGGGCAGGATAGTGATAAACATCAGCCTGAGTGACCGTACTCCTATCACCCTTGCAGCTGTCACATAGTCCTTTGTCATTTCCGACATGACGGCTGCCCTTGTCAACCTGACATAGTGGGGTTGCTGGACGATGGCGATGGCAACCATGGCGTTGACTAGACTGGGCCCGAGGATGGCTACAAGGACCAAAGCCAGGAGCAGGCTGGGAAAGGCCAGAACGACATCCATGATACGCATGATAAAAGTATCCACCCGTCCACGAAAAAATCCGGCCATAAGGCCAAGCATTACCCCGACCGCCAGGGAGATCGATACGACGATGCAGCCGATAAAAAGTGAATAACGGGAACCGTAGATCAGCCGTGACAGCATATCCCGACCGATGGCATCGGTTCCGAGTAAAAACCGGGTGTCGCCGCCACTCTGCCAGAAGGGTGGCTGCAGGAGAGCATCCCTGAACTGCTCATTTGGCAGGTGGGGAGCAACAAAATCAGCAAAGACGGCGATAAGGACAACTCCAATGAAAAATACCAGTCCAATGACAGCGCCGCGGTTTTCCCTGAAATAGGACCAGAACTCAGCGAGATTTGCCCTGAAACCTGTCTGGCGATCATCATTTTTTTCAACTATATCGACTACTTCTTGCATGGTTGTGTCGGTCATGACTAATCCGTATGGCGTATTTGCGGGTTGATCAGGCCATAAAGCAGATCAACCACGAGATTGACGATCATAACGATGGCAGCTATGAGCAGCAGGCCGCCCTGTACCGCTGAATAATCTCTTCTGGAGATTGAGTCTATCATCCATTTGCCGATGCCGGGCCAGGAAAAAATGGTCTCCGTCAGGATGGCACCGGCAAACAGTACCCCAACCTGTAGACCGATAACGGTAATCACCGGGATCATGGCGTTACGCAAGGCATGCAGGCCGATGACCCGCTCAGGACCAAGTCCTTTGGCGCGGGCGGTGCGCACGTAATCTTCACTGAGAACCTCAAGCATGGCGGAACGGGTCTGCCTGGCAATAACCGCCAGCGGAATGGTGCCGAGCACGATTGCCGGGAGGATGAGGTGGGAAAGCGCCGAAGTAAAGGCCCCTTCCTGACCGGAGAGGAGGCTGTCGATCAGCATAAAGCCGGTGACGGGCTCAAAATAATAGAGAAAGGAAATACGGCCGGAAACCGGTGTCCAGCCAAGAATGCCGGAAAAAAATATTATGAGCAGCAGCCCCCACCAGAAGATCGGCATGGAATACCCGGTCAGGGCGCCGGTCATCACCGTGTGGTCGAAGACCGAACCTCTCCGGGTGGCAGCGATCATCCCGGCCGGCAGTCCGAAGAAAACCGCAATAATCATTGCACAGAACGAGAGCTCGATTGTTGCAGGAAACAGGGTCATGAATTCTTTCAACACCGGTTTCCTGGTGACGATCGAGGTCCCGAAATCTCCATGAGCCAGTTGCACAAGGTAGTGTCCATATTGCACGATGATCGGTTTATCAAAGCCGAATTCAGCCATCAGTGCCGCATGTCGTTCCTCGCTCATCCCCCTTTCACCCGCCATGAGCAGCACAGGGTCACCGGGGAGCATGCGGATAAAGACGAAAGCTACAAGGGTGACGCCGAAGAAGGTAGGGAGGACGACGCCCAGCTTTTTTAGGAAATAAAGAAACATGTATCAGTTCTCTGGATAATAATCGGCATGAAAAAGGCCGGGAAGATTGCTCTGCCCGGCCTGCGAGGGGCGCTTACTGCTTCAGATCAACACCGTAGAACACATTGCCGCCGAAGGGATCAATACGGAAATCGACGACTTCTTTACGTACCGGTTGAAAGACCACCGAGTGGGCAATGGTCGCCCAGGGGGCCTGCTCTTTGAAGATGACCTGAGCCTGCTCATACAGTTTGGTACGTTCGGCGGGGTCAGATACGATCTTGGCCTTCTGGATCAGGTCTTCGAAGGGCTGATAACACCACTGGGACCGGTTGGCACCGCCCACGCCGTCACAGCCGAGCAGAACGGCCAGGAAGTTGTCCGGATCACCGTTGTCGCCGGTCCAGCCGAGGAGGACAGCACCGTCACGGTTTTCATCCTTAGATCGCTTGAGGTACTCACCCCATTCATAAGAGACGATATTGACTTTCACGCCAACCTGGGCAAAGTCAGACTGGAGCAGTTCCGCCATACGTCTGGCATTAGGGTTGTAAGGCCGCTGTACCGGCATCGCCCAGATGTTCATTGTAAGATCGGTGACACCCTCTGCGGCCAGAGCTTTTTTGGCGGCTGCCGGATCATACGGATCGTCTACGACGGCATCATTGTAGGACCAGATAGTCGGCGGAATCGGATTTTTTGCTGCTTTGCCGGCCCCCTGGAAGACGGCATCGAGGATGGCCTGCTTGTTGATGGCCATGTTCAGCGCTTTTCTGACCTTGGGATTATCGAAGGGAGCCATCTTGGTATTATAGGCCATATAGCCGACATTCAGTCCTTCCTGCTGCAGCAAATTGACGTCGGCATCCTTCGCCATTGCCTCCAGGTCGGCAGGGTTCGGATAGGGCATGATATGACACTCCCCGGCTTTCAGTTTCTGATAGCGAACCGAGGCATCGGGAGTGATGGCGAAGACCAGATTGTCGATCGGCGCTTTACCGGCCCAGTAATCTGGATGGGCTTTATATCGAATAACTGCATCCTTTTGATATGCCACGAGCTGGAAGGGTCCGGTGCCGACAGGTTCGAAATCGACCACATCCGGAGTACCGGCTTTCATCATCTTGTCAGCGTATTCTGCTGAAAAAATCGAGGCGAAATCCATACCCAGATTGGCGATAAAGGGAGCTTCCGGACGGTTAAGCACAAACTTGACGGTGTAGTCGTCCACTTTGACTATTTCTTTCAACAGATCCTGCATGGACATACTGTTGAAATATTCATAGGATGCATTCCCCACTTTATGATAGGGGTGCTCTTTGTCAAGTTGACGCATGAAGGAAAAAATAACATCGTCTGCATTAAAATCACGGGTAGGGGTAAAGTTTTTCGTTGTATGAAATTTCACGCCCTTGCGGAGATGGAAAGTGTATTCAGTTCCATCTTCGGAAATATCCCACTTTTCTGCGAGTCCCGGTCCAATCTCGGTGGTCCCTCTTTTGAATTCAGCTAATTTGTTGAAAACCTGACGTGAGGAGGCATCAAAGGTTGTTCCCGCTGTATAGAAGGCAGGATTAAAACCTTCGGGGCTTCCTTCAGAACAGAACACCAGTGTTTTGGGTGCGGCGCCAGCAGTCATCGAAGACAGCAATAATGTCGCCCCACAGAATGCAGCAATCAGATTTTTCGTTATTCTCATCTTTTTGATCTCCTCTTTTTTTATGGTAACAGATCCTTGATTCGGGGATCTGCGCTGTCACTCTTCGTTAATAACTAACTGCCCAGTATGCTACAGCGGTTTGTTTTTTAGACCAGGGGCTTTGTATACCAGTGTGCTTCAGGCAGCATGCATACTAGACTGTACCGGTGAAATAGTAAAATAGATTTAACATTTTTTGATCAGAATGAACTAACTTCTGCAACTTTAGCTACTTTTTCCAGTTTGAAAAGGGGTTTTTAACTAAATTGGCATTGTAATACCTGCTGTCGTCGGTAACTTCTCTACCAATCCATAGAGGTTTTTTAAATTTTTGGCCTTCATATTCAAGCTCAATTTCAGCAAAGAGCAGCCCGTCGTTTTCTCCTTTGAATTCATCAACTTCCCAGATAAACCCGGCAAACGGGATTTTGTACCTGGTTTTTTCAATCAGGGGCTTACAGCAGAGCTCATTGAGCATTTCCCGGGCTTCATCGACAGCAATATCGTATTCATATTCAAGCCTTGTCCCACCAACGCTTGGGCCTTTAATGGTGAGAATTCCACGGTCATTAACTGTCCTGACCCGCACAGTTCTTCCTTTTTCCGAGTTCAAATACCCCTGGCAATAGGATTCACCCTTCCCCAGGAGGCGCCAGTCATCGTTTACAATCAGGAATTTTTTCTCAATTTCTTTTCCCATGAATGTGTCCTTTGGTTATATAAAAATCGTTTCGTTATTAAGGAACCTATCCCGCTCTTCTAGCGGGGCCCGGAAAGGTTCCGGCAGTTTTTTTAGCAAGCTCAATGGCCGAAAAATTTAAGGTGGTGTGGACGGTGAGTAAAGGAAAAAGCAAGGCGATAGCAAAGATATTCACCAGGGGTATCATACTGATAAGGGCCGGGAGAATGCCAAGACGAAATGCGGGGCTCTTGTGGGTACGCAGCCAGCGAAGCTTTCTGCCAAGTGACCAGCGACGACGTGAGGCCGGATAATCAATGAACATCAAGGCCGAATAATAGGTATAGAGCAAGAAGATGACAGCCTGACCTATGCCTGGGATAAAGTTGACAAAGAGTGCGACTATGGTCACTAAAAGACCAAAGAAGGCGATTTTTATTCCCTCAAAGATATCCGCCAAAAAACCACTTACCGTAAAATTTGCATCTGCGTCAAAGAACTCCCCGGCATAGAGTTTCTCGGCTGCTGTGCTGAGAAAGACATAGCCGGGAGTGGAAAGGCTGTAAGCAAAGAGAAATGCCAAATAAAAAGCGACTATTCTTGAGACAATGAGAAAAAGCCAGGTTCCAATGAACCACCCTTTATGTTTTATCCAGCCAAGAAGAGTGTCGGTTGCGGGAGCTGCGGTGGTAAAATTTCCTGTCAACTGATCCACAAAATCGACCGTAAAAAGATAACCGAACCAGGTAAGAGTAATGGTTATCAGGAAGAGGAGAAAGCTCCATCCAAAGAGCTTTTTTCTGCGGAGTATAAGAGACAGTGATCGGGACAAAGGGATCCATTTCGCTGATGGTTTATGGGGTAGAGGAGGTTGCTTTTGCATCATGTATGTTGGTATAACGAGTATATTGGTTAACTATTTTCGAGCGTCTCGATTGAGAATTGCTTAACGCATCTCTATGCAGATACCAAAAAACAGGGTCTAACCCGTCAAAGTATAGATCTTTTTACCTTGGTGTAAAGGTTGACAATCTCGTAAAAAACCTCAATTGGGAGATGGTTAAGAGTATTTACAACACCATCAAGGTCGACGGATGCCTTTTTATCCACCTTTGAATACTCTGATTATTATATGAATTTAAAGAGCAAAAAACAGAATCGTCCGGTCTTTGTCTGCCAGCAATGTGGTTATCAGAGCGGAAAATGGCTCGGACGCTGCCCCGGATGTGATGAATGGGAGAGCCTGGTTGAGGAGATTGTTTCTCCCACCGAGGTGATAATACCACCTTCTTCGCAACCGGTTCCCCTGTATTTGGCACCTGATGGGGATGAGGAGCGTATCAGTACCAAAATTGAGGAGCTTGACCGGGTTCTCGGCGGGGGTATAGTACCGGGTTCCGTGGTTTTGATTGGCGGAGAGCCAGGGATCGGTAAGTCTACTCTTCTGCTCCACCTGCTTGCCTCGATTGCTGAAGATGGCAGGAAAGTTCTCTACGTGTCCGGTGAGGAGTCTGCCCGGCAGATAAAAATGCGGGCCAGGCGTCTTGGCGCCATTCACCCGGAAGAATTTCTGGCAACTGAAAATGGTGTCGAGCAGATCATGGCCATGACCTGTACCATGCGACCCAGCCTTCTGGCAGTTGATTCAATCCAGACGCTTACCTGTGCCGAGGTCTCCTCTTCCCCAGGATCCGTCACCCAGGTTCGGGAGTCAGCATACCGTTTGCTGGGAATGGCGAAGAGAGAGAATGTTCCGGTGATTCTTGTAGGACACGTAACAAAAGATGGCGCAATTGCCGGCCCGAAGGTCCTTGAGCATATGGTCGATACGGTACTCTATTTTGAAGGAGATCGGAGCCATGCCTTTCGAATTCTTCGCACGGTGAAAAACCGTTTTGGTTCCACCAACGAGATCGGTGTCTTTGAAATGAAGGAGGAAGGACTGGTGCCGGTGAGTAACCCGTCGGAAATATTCCTGGCCGAACGGCCTCTTAATGAGCCTGGCTCCGTGGTATTGCCCAGTGTCGAGGGAACCCGACCGATTCTGGTGGAGGTACAGGCCCTGGTCAGTCCGACCAATCTCGGCACGGCCAGGCGTACCGCCATTGGAGCCGACCAGCAACGACTGTCTCTGCTCTGTGCCGTGTTGGAAAAAAAAGGTGGCCTGGACATGTATGGACATGATATTTTTTTGAATATTGCCGGAGGCATGCGCATCGATGAACCGGCACTCGATCTGGGCGTAATCTGTGCTTTGGCTTCAAGTCTTCTGGAAAAACCGATACTTTCAACGACGGTGGTGTGCGGGGAAGTCGGGCTGGCCGGGGAAGTTCGGGCCATAGGACATGTCGATGTTCGGATTCGTGAGGCACAACGTCTTGGTTTTACACGTATTATACTTCCGAGAAGTAATAAGGAGAGAATAACCTGGCAACCGGGGATAGAGCTCATCGGTGTCGCGAATCTCCAGCAGTTCATGGAGGTTGTGTTCGGATAAATAACCTGTTAAAGTGATTTGAATTAACCGCCAAAAGGAGCAAGAATATGTCTGATTCCCACCACGATCATCACGAAGATAATTCCGTCAATGTGAAAATTGCCCTGTTTTTTGTCGCCGTTATCGCAGCTATTTCCTTTATTGGCTGGATTAATTGAGAGACTTAGGGCTGTCCCCGCGCTGATATGCTTGATTCTTCCTCGTTCCCCCTTGGGGGCTGCAAAAAAGAGATAGGTCCAGAACTCGAAATCGTTTCTGCTTTATTAACTAGTATAGCCTGGTGGTTTAAGGTGTCTGATGTCTCGTAATGGATCTGAATATATAGTAAAGAACGGGCCGGAAAGAGAAGTCGTAATCCTGATGACCGATATGGTTCAGTATTCGCAAATTTCCTCAGGAATGACGCCTGAGGAAATTCGGGATTTTCTCATTGAGTATCACAGCACTATCAATGGTCTCATTGACTGGGAAGACAATTTTCCTCTGGAAATCGAACCCTCTGCCGGAGATGGCAGCCTGATCATTTTCGATAAGCGTCCCGGGGAAGATCGCGGGGGGATCTGTACTCGAGCCTTACAGGTAGCGCTCCGACTGGCTGAGGCTATTGCGGATGGGCGCCTGGCTCCAACCAGAATGGGTATCTTCCTTGGGAGGATAACTGAAGCACTTCTGGGCACCCGAATGGCAAAATTCGGATCAAGTTTTGCCGTTGCCAATCGTCTTGAGGAACTGTGTGGGTATTTCGGTACCAATCTGCTCATGGATCGTGAGGTAGCACGCTATCAGAAAGGGTTTGAAACATATCTGGTCACTATAGCCAAGGTCAGCCTGACCAGTGTTTTGCATCCAATGAATATTTTCACCCTCTACAAACCGGGAATTCAAAACTGTCCGGAGGACATGGGGGAAGAGGCACTGCAGAAATTCATTGGCATGAAAAATGCGGCGATGGAATTTTTCAGCGGTAATTTGCTCCTTGGGGTTGAACCGGATTTTCCACGGGTGAGGGAAGAGCTCCTTGTGGCTCAAAAGTATTTTAAGGAGCTGACCGGCAGAGAAGATGTCGGGACTGAGCGAATTCTTGAATATATCCGGGAGACGCCTTTTCCGGCCGTTGACTTCGATCAAATGGGAATGAGGCTGATGGAGAAGAGCCGCGACTCTCTCGGGGAACGGTTATTTCATCTGTCAAAAGAGCTATTGCGGGCTATGAACTCCAGTTTTTATCATGCTCTGGTCGTCGATACGGAGTGGGAAAGGTATTTCAAACTGGAATGGGGCAAAAAAGGTGATACAATAATACAAATAGATAGTGCTCCTGATGGAATATACTATCTGGATATAGGTACAGCGGTAGCGTATAATCGTAACGGGGAGCTGCTGACAACCATGGAGGCGGGAACGATCTTTGGTGAGATGGCATATTTTGGTAAAGAGCAAAAACGAACTGCCACCGTTATAGCTAAAACAGATGTCGTTTTGAGGCGAATATCCACTGGAGATTTCAAGAAACTCCCCGTCATAATTGAAATATTTGAACGAATAGCCAAAGCACGTCAGCAGGAGATTGCTGAAAGTCTCCGGCACTCCCAAAAGATAACCGCATTCTCCACCTGACAGAATGGTGAAGAATGCGGCGTGTTGAAGGACTTATTTGGCTGTCAGCACAACGTACGTGGAGTAATTTCCAGCACGGACCCGCAGGAGCACCTTGTCGGATTTTGACTGTTTCAATGCATTGTTAAGTTCTCTCAGGCTGCTTACCCGTTCTCTGTTGACCTCTTCCACCAGTTGACCCGGTTGGAGACCCGCTGCTTCCGCCGCGCTGCCGGAGGCAATATCACTGATAATCAGTCCACTGTCTTCCTCATATTCGAACTTCTTGGCAAGCTCTGGGGTGAGTTCCTGCAGGGTGAGCCCATACTGCTCGAGTGAATCATCGCTTCGCGTGCCCGGGCCTCTTTTACTGAAATCGGCTGGCTGTTCACCTATGGAGATCTGGATTTTCTTATCCCTGCCGTCACGCATTATATCCAGGATCGCCTTGCTCCCAGGCCGGAGCATGGCAATCCGGTTGCGCAGATCGGAGACATCAATCAATTGAACATCGTTGAGTTGAAGGATCACATCACCCTGTTTCAATCCGGCAGCACTGGCTGGAGAATCTTTTTGCACTTCGCTGATCAGAATACCACCAGCCTGTTTTAAGCCAAACGATTCAGCGAGATCCTTGTCGACATTCTGGATAACTACCCCAAGCCACCCGCGAGTAACTTTTCCCTCTTTTTGCAGTTGGTCTTCAATGGATTTTACCATATTGATAGGGATGGCAAAGCCGATCCCCATATACCCACCCGTCCTGGAGAAGAGAGCCGTATTTATCCCAACCACCTCCCCGCGACCGTTAATGAGTGGGCCGCCGCTATTGCCTGGATTGATTGCAGCATCGGTCTGAATGAAGTTTTCATATTCGTTGATACCGACACTGGAGCGTCCTGTTGCACTGACGACCCCGACGGTCACGGTCTGGCTGAGACCAAAAGGATTGCCGATGGCAATGACCCATTCCCCGGGTTCGAGATTAGCTGAATTACCCAGCGGCAGGACCGGGAGATTTGAAGGATCTTCAATTTTCAACAGGGCCACATCGGTCTGGGGATCGGTGCCGATCACTTTGGCGTCAAAATCCCGATTGTCGGACAGCGTGACCTTGATATTGTCGGCACCTTCCACCACATGATTGTTCGTGAGGATAAAACCATCTTTACTGATGATAAAACCCGAACCCTGGCCACGTTGGGTAAACTCTCTGGGTTTAGGTATTTGGCGACGTGATTGGGGACCGAAAAATTGATCGAAAAAAGGGTGATTAAACAGCTCTTCCTGGCCCTGTCCACCTGGAAAGCTTCTCGTTGTGGTTTTCTCCACCCTGATGTGGACGACAGCGGGTTTTGCCTCTTTGACGACATTGACAAAGGCCTTGGAAGATTTGTCCAGAATCGCCATATCTTCACTGGTGCTGGCCTGGGCGGTAGACTGAACGGCGATAAACGTCAGGCACAGCAACCAAAGGGTGAGCAGTCCTGGAGCTCGGAAAAGTAGTTTTTTTGTGTTCATGCACATTCTCCTTTCATTCAAAACTGAGAAGTAAATAACAACGGAATAATTCGTTTATAGTACCGATGACAACCCGGGCTAAGGCGATTCGGTTCTCTTTCTCTGGAGAACAGTAAACGTGATGAAAAGAGCGTCAAGAAAGATTACTGAAATGTAATCTTGATAGCGCTGTAAAAAAAGATCAATCGTGATGAATTAGGCAGCAGGCATGTATATGCCTGCCCACTGCCCGTGTCTGTATGAGGGGATGCAGAATTACTGCGTATCAGCTGCGGATCATATCGGCTATCTGAAAGGAGACTTCCAGACTTTGTTCCGCATTGAGGCGCGGGTCGCAGCTGGTCAGGTAATTATCGGCAAGCTCTTCGTCCATGATGTTGTGCGCTCCGCCTGTGCATTCCGTGACGTTATTACCGGTCATCTCCAGGTGGACTCCCCCGGGAATTGTGCCCTCCGACCAATGGGTTTCGAAAAAGCAGGTGATCTCAGAAAGAATATCATTAAAATTCCTGGTCTTATGACCCGATTTTGCGGTGTAGGTATTGGCGTGCATCGGGTCGCAGCTCCAGACGATGTTATACCCCTCTTTCTTCATTTCCCTGAGCAGCGGTGGGAGGACTTTTTCGACATTTTTCATGCCAAGTCGGGTGATTATGGTCATCCTTCCGGGTTCGTTATCAGGATTTAAGGTATCAAGGATTCGTTTTACATCATCTAAGTCGTAGGTGGGCCCGAGTTTTAGGCCTATCGGGTTATGGACCCCGCGCAAAAATTCGATGTGAGCGCCATCGACCTGTCGGGTGCGTTCACCAATCCACAGCATGTGTGCAGAACAGTCGTACCAGTCACCGGTAATAGAATCCATGCGGGTCAGTGCTTCCTCGTATTGAAGGAGCAGTGCTTCATGTGAGGTGAACAGCTGGGTTTGGTTTATCTGGGGGGTTTCCGGGGAAATACCGATGGTTTCCATGAATCTGATGGCATGGCTGATCTGTTTAGCAAGTCGATCGTAGGAGCGTCCCATGGGGGATTGAGCGACGAACTCCTGATTCCAGGCCTGCACCCGCTGCAGGGACCCAAAACCGCCGCGGGTAAAGGCACGCAGGAGGTTGAGGGTCGAGGCAGCCATATTGTAGCCCTTGAGCATATATTTGGGATTGGGAATGCGGGATTCCGTCGTGAATTCTGCACTGTTTACCATATCACCACGGTAGGATGGCAGTTCCAGACCATCGATAATCTCGGTATCCGAGGAACGGGGTTTAGCGAACTGTCCGGCAATTCTGCCGACCTTAATTACCGGCTTGCCGCCTGCGTAGGTAAGAACAACCGCCATCTGCAGCAATACTTTCAGTGTTTCGCGGATGTTTGGAGCGGTAACGTGGGCAAAGTTCTCAGAACAATCGCCGCCCTGAAGCAGGAAGGCGTCGCCGGTCACGGCTTTTGCCAGAAGCTGCTTCAATGACCGTATTTCACCGGCAAAAACGAGTGGAGGAAGGGAAGAGAGGTTCTGCAGTACTTTGTCAACTGCCGCCTGGTCTGGCCATGTTGGTTGCTGTAAGGCGGTAAAATCTTTCCAACTTGACTTTGTCCAGTTCTTTTGCACGGTAGGCGTCATATTTTCCTCAAATCGATGGTTTTTCTGGCTTTAATATTTGGCAATGGGGCAGGTAGTATCCCCTGTATACCGGTATGTTATTCAGTTATACGTTCCTCCACGACATTAATAACAACAACGTTCAACATCAAAGGCATTGAGAATCCGTAATTCTCGCTCTTTCCGCGCAGCGTCAAGGGGTGGGAGGAATTCCAGGTGTTCCAGAATCTTTTCAGCAGTGACACGGTCAGGAATAGAGTCTAACCCATAATCAAGAATCTTGCCAGTTGTTGTATCCAGAAGTTCTGCGTCTCTACCGTTTGTAACAACAGCAAGTGGAATACGGTACTCCGGATTGATAACTCTGGCTGCGGCAATGGCAGCCCGTTCTCTACTGACCAGAGAACCGGGACCATAACGGATGATCAAACATTGTTTGTGATGCACTGAAACGGTTAGTTCGATTGTAGAAACAACAAAACACCTGGAATACAGCGTTTCAATCTTCAGCCTTGGTTGCAACTGTTCTCTGCTAAATCCTTTATCCTCTAGCATGAACCGGGTCAACTCCTGGCGTATACGTTCATCGTCAGTATCGGTCAATTCCTCATCGGTCAGGTGGTCTCTGAGTGTGCCGTAAATGAGGTGGTGAGGTTTAGGTGTGCGCATCTGTCTTTCTGATCAGAACAGGTAGTTGTGGGAGGAAATCGAAATGTCTGTTCTTTAAAAGTAATAATATTTCATGCTTTTACAAGTGTTTTGAAAGATGGGCCTCTCGATTTTATCATTGTCATGAGAGATGTCGTCAGGTAGGCAAGATGGAGATGGAAACGCACATTTTCAAATGGAAAATATCATGCCCGTCAACCCTGATTTTCGGACTGACGGGCATAGTATCTGCTTGGAATTAATTATATTATAGGTAAGTTAGCAATTGACTTGGCTATCTCTTCTTCCGGATAATCATAGTCGTGCAGTTCTCCTGAATAATATCTGTCATAAGAGCCCATATCAATCAGGCCATGGCCGGAGAAGTTAAACAGAATTGTTTTTGGCTCATTGAGATCACGGGTTGCCTCAATAATGGCACCTCGAATGGCATGGCAGGTTTCCGGTGCGGGGATGATCCCTTCCGTTTTGGCAAACAGAACTCCGGCCTTGAAGCACTCAAGTTGTTGCAGCTTGATGGGTTCGATGATCTTTTCCCGGACCATGGCGGAAACAATCGGCGCCATGCCATGGTAGCGCAGGCCACCAGCATGGATTCCCGGCGGAATGAAATCATGTCCAAGGGTGTACATATAGAGGAGCGGTGTGGTCTGGGCGACGTCCCCGAAATCATAGGCGAGTTTTCCACCGGTCAGAGACGGGCATGATGCCGGTTCGGTACCGACAAAGCGAATCTTTTTGCCTTCCAGGAAATCTGGGACATAAGGAACCGCAAGACCAGCGAAATTTGAACCGCCGCCACAGCACCCTATGATAACATCCGGGTATTCTCCGGCAATTTCCATCTGCTTCTTGGCTTCCAGCCCGATAATAGACTGGTGCAGAATAACATGGTTCAGAACTGAGCCAAGTGCATATTTAGTGTCGTCTCTGGTGGCTGCATCCTCCAGTGCTTCGGAAATCGCAATACCGAGTGAGCCGGGAGTATCAGGCATTTTCTCCAGGATCGCCCGGCCTGTATTGGTTTCACTGCTTGGGCTGGCGACAACATTGGCACCAAAGGTATGCATTATCGATTTTCGATAGGGCTTCTGATCGAAAGAGACCCGAACCATATAGACCTTACACTCTATGTCGAACTTACTGGTGGCAAAGGAAAGCGCACTGCCCCATTGTCCGGCTCCGGTTTCGGTAGTCAGCCTCTTGACGCCTTCTCGTTTGTTGAAATATGCCTGAGCTACAGCGCTGTTCGTTTTATGGGAGCCAACCGGGGAAACCCCTTCGTTTTTAAAGAAAATTTTGGCTCTGGTATTGAGCGCCTTTTCAAGACTTCTCGCCCTGACCAAAGGAGAGGGCCGCCAGATTTTGAGGATCTCTAGGACCTCTTCCGGAATATCTACAAACCGGTCGGTGGACATCTCTTGTTCGAGCAGACCCATAGGAAATACCGCGGCTAATTTTTCCGGTCCCATAGGTTGTTTTGTTTCCGGATCCAGCGGTGGCAGTACACCGTTTGGCAGATCCGGAACGACGTTATACCATTGGGTGGGCATCTCATCATCACGCAGGACGATCTTTTTAATCATGATTTCTCCTTCAGCACAGGGTCTGTAGATTCGATCCTGCCATTCTGGCAGTGTAAATAATGACAATCTCGTAAAAACCTCAAATATTAGATGGTTAAGTAATATACTTGTCTTTACCATAAATTTCCAATGGTTGGCAAGAATCGATTACCTTTTCAATCATCACAAGGAAGACGTAGTGGTTTGGGTAGACTATTCTTTTTCTCCAGTGAGATTCCCAGCCTGTTCATGTTCGAGAACAATGATATCGGGGTTCCAGTCCAGCCATTGTTTCTCAGGTTTATCGTGCAGGGTGAAATGTTGACCGGGTATCGCAGCGGAGCCCGTCTTTTCATTGTCGGGAGTGGCAAGGGCGATTCCTCCCCGCATAAAGGCTTCAAGAGAAGCGGTGGCAATTTTAAGTCCGGAGAAGATACCCCCTTCGATTGTCGTACCACTGACGTTCCAGAAACGAGTGTTTTTCCGGATTAATGCACTGTATTGTTTTGAGATAGAAACAAATACAAATACTTGTTGAAATGTGGGCGAAAGTTCATACCCGGTAACCTTTCCTATCTTGACCTGCCGGTAATAGACAGGTGAGCCGATGCTGAGTGAACCGAGATGTTTTGTTTCCAGTGTGATGCCGAGTCCATCGCGGCCTGCGATCTCTTTGTGCGGTGGTTGCGGTAGTGCATTGAAGGTACGGGCGGGGGGACCGTTTCCCTGAAGTATATTCAGGTAGGATCCAAACAATATGGATTCAACATTTTTCACACCGGACAGATTCACTTCTGCCTGTTCCACCCAGATTAAAGAATCGGCCCTGAAAAGCGGGGATACATTCTTGTGGATGCGCACCGTCGCCTTGATCCTCTGCAGATTTTCGCTGAAGGCAAGTTTGGTCACCCGACCAACGTCGATGCCTTTATTTTTTATCGGTGATCCTTCCTTCAAGCCTTTGTTCTCTTTGAGAATTACTGCTAACTCAATCTCGTCTGCCTGCAGGGCTTCCTGCAGATTGGCATAGAGTGGATAGGGTGTGGCGGGAGAAAGTGGCTCCCCGTCTGAGACATTGACGCAACCGATACCGCCTGCAAGAATGGAACGAAGTGATCCGGCCTGCAGGTCGATGCCGTCCAGGCCCCCCGAAAGATGGATACCGCTCGAATTATAGAACCTCGTCCTCCGGTGAATGAGATTCTTGAATTCGTTGTACACAAAGCACTCGATCAAAACACCCTGCTGGTCGGGAGTCAGTCGAAAGCCTTCAATTTCTCCGATGGTGATATTCTTATGCAGAATCGGAGCACCGATAGAAACTGATTGCGCATCTTCAGACATAATTACAAAGTGCTTTCCCGCAGGAACCAGAGAAGGGTCATTGGCTTTGGCGTCTTTATGACTGCTATATAGTCGAAACTGAAAACCCTCTTCAGGGGGGAAATTTTTCTGTTTTTTCAGTTTATCCGGGGTAGTAAAACTCACTCCGCCATAGAGGAGGTTTGCCAGAGGTCCGGTCGAAACCTTCAACCCTTGGTCTATGCTTGCCCCAATTTCAATTCCGGAATGCAAATAGAAGACGCTTTTGGTACTGAGCAGGTTGAGATACTTTTGATAGATGAAAAAGGTTGTATGAATTGTTTCTGCAGATTTTTCCAGTTTAATATCGACTATTTCTCCGACCTTGATGTTTTTAAAATAGACTGGAGATTGAGCAGAGAGGTCATTTGGGGCATTGGAAGTAAGGACGAAGGTTTTCCCTTTTCTCAGTGGAGTTTGTGGTGGCGGTTCCGGGAGAATATTAAACTGATTCTTGAATGCTCCGCTTCCCGGTTGAAAAGTAATATGGGCGCCGGAAAATAACAGATTGAGGTTATGGATTCCCGCCGATGAAATTTCTGGTTTGACCAGCCAGAATTTGGTGGTCTCACGGAGGATGAGCTCCGCCCTGGGGTCAAGAAGGATATGGGCCGTTACTGTTCTTTGTTCGTCGTCGTTGATCTGAATTTCTTTGACGAATCCTGCTTCAAGACCGCGATACATCACCTTGGTTGATTTCTCAACGATGTCTTCACCCGAGGACAGAGTTAACGTCATCGGGATACCATAGTTCGCCGCCTCAAAATCGGGATACAGCGTAAAGATATGGCCGTTTTCGGCGGCAGGGCTGTCCTGGAACTGAGTTGGAGTGTGGAGGAGAATACCTCCTCTTAAAAGTGATGCCAGAGATTCGACCTGTAGTTTCAGATTAGGCAGTTTTCCGCTGACCTGAATGCCGCTGACATTGCAGAAACGACTGCCTTCCCTGACCAGATGAGCAAATTCGGGTTCAATGAAGAGATCGATAAGGACGCTTTTGTCTCCGACCAACTGGTGGTTTTGAACCTCGCCGATCTGAATGTTACGGTAATAGAGTCCGGTTCCCATCTGTATGGAACCAAGCTTTTCGGCTGTTAGCTGCAGGTGGAGCCCCGGGGTCTCCGGAGAGACGGGTGGAGCGGAAGAAAGCCCCCTGAAATCGCGTCGTGGCTTGGTTGAGGTGCCGATCTGAATGCTTATATAGCTTCCCGAGAAGATGGTTTCGAGACCCTGGATAGAATTGGCCGATAATTGTGGGCGGACCACCCAGAACAAAGTATCTTCAACAAGATTTTCGACAACATCTTTTTCCATTCTTACGATGGTCTTTACCTGTTGGTTGTCCAGGTCTGGAAGGACCTTTTCAACGAGACCGACCGGAATACCCCTGGCCATGATCCGGGTTTTCCCGGGGATTATACCGGATGCATCACCAAAAGAGATGGTTATTTCAACCCCGGCATCTTTATAGCTGTTGTAGACCAACCAGCCGCAGATGATCAACGCAATAATAGGTAGCGTCCATATAATCGAAATACCACGATTTTTCACAACATCAGGTTTGACCGTCATGGTTTTTTCCAATAGTGGTTTGGGATGCGTTGCCGGGGGCCACTTCCTGTCCGGGGCTGCATGTATCCCATATGATACGCGGATCAAAGGTAAGGACCGCAAACATGGTAGATGCAACGACAATACAGAAATAGGTGGCTGCCGGTGCGACATATACTGAGGTAAAAAAGCCGAAGTTTACGAGAACAGAGAGCAGGGCGATGACAAAGATATCCAGCATTGACCATCTGCCGATAAAAGCGATAAACCTGAACATTCTGGCCTTCTGCCTGAGCAATTTCATGCTGCTTGGGCGCTTTGAGAGAAGCAGAATAGCCAGGCCGATTATTTTAAAAACGGGTACCAGAACGGATGCCGTAAAAATAATCAAGCCAATGAGATAGGAACCGTGCTGAAAAAAATAAATTATCCCATCCAGAATTGTTGATCGATCGGGTATACCCAGAAAATTTACCTGCATAATCGGCAGCAGATTGGCCGGAGCAAGAAAAATTGCCGAAGTAATAATGAGGGCCCAGGTTCTCGAAATAGTTGAAGGTTTCCTGGAATGCAGTGTCTGTCCGCAACGCGGGCATCCCTCCCCTTCAAGCTCAGCCGGTGAGAGCTTATGGCAGATGTGGCAGAGGATCAAATCTTTTTGTTGAGCAGTGACATACGCATCATCTTCGAGGTAGCGGTTGGCTGTAGATTCCGGTTGATTACTGTTGCCTTTTTGTTCAATGGCCTGCCAGAACTCATCGTGATCAATAGCCGTTGCAATGGCGAGAGTGAGCAGGACCAGACCTGTAAAACAGAAAAGCCCGGTCTGATAGTATATTTCCGTACTTTTATTCATTTTTATAACAGTGACCATGATACCCAGTAGATACACTTCGACCATTGCCCACTCTTCGAGGTGCAGATATGTTCGAAATACAGGGGCCAGCCACGAAGGATATCTTTGCAGGGAGAGGTGGACGGAAATAAGAAAGACAGAGGTGAGGAGGGCCAAGGGAAAGACCACTGCCGATAGAAGTACCATGAATGAGACAAAGTAATAACCACTCCGGTAAAAATTAATGACTGAGGCGATGATATTGGCTGAGTCGCTGAAACCAAATGATTTCATTGTCATAAGAGGCAGGAGAATGGCCGGGAGATACAGGAGTAAGCCGGCAATACTGAGGGCCAAAACTTTTATGATTGAATCACTGGTTCTCCTGCTTATTGTCTTGCCGCATCGGGGGCAGATGATGGAATGTCCGGCAGGGGCATCTGTCCGGGACAGCAACACATCACAGTCAGGACAGGCAAGAAAATGGTCGGAATAATTTATATTCGGATGCAATGCAGACCTTTGATTGCAGTTATTGAGTGCCCTGCAGATTATCTGTTTAATCGTAATGAATAAAAATAATCTGCGAAAGGTACTTCTCCCGATTATCGGGCCTGGTGAGACAATAAACGGCTCTCCGCAGTTTGAAGAGATATTTTGTCAATTCCTCGATACAATAGTGTGAATTGAGTTGTTTGTCATATGAAAAACTGTTACTGCCAGCTATTTGGGGTTGCGAAACGCAGGACAGAAAGCAGAGAAAGACACAAGAGGGTACATGAGCGATAACAGGTGGTTAAAGATAACAATTACGACAGATCCTCTTCTGGTGGAGTCGATCAGTGATTTTTTGATTGGGGTGATGGAGATCGGCGTGGAGACGGGTGCCAGAGATGAGCTTTCATACGGAACGGTGAACGGCTACCTGGAAAAAGCAAATCCCAATCAAAATGAGGTAGCTGACATTCTGGGCCGGATTTCAACATATCTTGCAGAGTTGGCAGGAATTTTTAATGTTCCCATCCCAACTCTTTCCTCTCTGATGATCGACGAAGAAGACTGGGGGAAAAACTGGAAGGAACATTTCAAACCTTTTACCATTGTACCGGGTATGGTCATTGCCCCGACATGGGAGGAATACCTGCCAGCTGCGGGAGAAGCCGTCATTACCATGGACCCGGGTATGGCTTTCGGAACCGGTCACCACGCCACTACCAGCCTCTCCTTGGGGTTTATTCGGGAGACTCTGGCTGGACGTTCCGGCGTGCGGCTTCTTGATGTGGGGACCGGAACGGGCATTCTCGGTATGGCGGCCCTGCTTTTTGGAGCGGAAAAGGTCCTTGGAATAGATAACGATCCGGATGCAGTTCTGGCAGCAGAAGAAAATGTACGCAGGAACTCGTTGCAAAACCGGATGCAGATAGGCCTCACTCCCCTCTCAGCACTGGAAGCCCCGTATGAAATAGTGGTGGCCAATATTGTTCATGACGTTTTGATCAGCATGTCAGACGACCTGTCTCGCTTGACAGCTGAGGCTGGAACACTGATTCTCTGCGGCATTCTGGCGGGAGAGCAGGTGGCAAATATAGTAACCGTTTTTACCGCAAAAGGTTTCCGGCTAGCAGGGCAGCAGAGTCGCGAGGAGTGGGCCGCGCTGCGCTTTGAAAAGTTATGACCTGAACAGGTATAGGGCTGGTTGGTATTAGGAAGCCAGGGTGTTTGGTGGCTTCATTGGGGTGAGCTGGTAATCGGTATCAAAAATGATCCCCACTCCGTCTTCCTCCTGGCGGATAACGATGCCATTGGCAACTACCCAGATATTTTTGCCGCTGAGCTGTTTCAGGCTTTCCATGGAGAGGATGAAGCGCAGTCTTTTCAGGTCTTCGATACTTATATAAAATTCGATTTGTACCTTGGTAGCCATGGGGAAAAGATTGTCGGTCTTTAAAAAAGCCCCTCCCGAACTGATATTGGCTGCCATCGTATCAATCACCGGGGATTGGTCTTCGGCATGTCTGTATGATATTCTGGCTTGAAGGTTGAGAGTGAATCGTTTCTGTTCTCTTCGTTCAATCGACATGGTTTTTTCTCGGCTCAATGGGTATATAGGAGTTGTGATAAGGTGCTGTTTCCTCATACATACGGAATGAAAGAGAAATTGTCAATTTCAAAGAGCTCTTAGACTGGTTGGGCTGATATATGTCGAGGGGCTGAGTACAATATAATGATAGGATAGAGATTTCAATGCGACGCTTTTTTTTCGACCCGGAATTACGAAACGGAGACAAGGTCCTGCTGTCCGAGGAGGAGTCTCGACATATATCGAAAGTTCTGCGGTTAAAGACCGGAGATATCGTTGAGCTCCTTGATGGCCTGGGGGCGGTGTACCATGCGGTCATTTCATCGGTCGGACGTCGGGTGGAGGCAAAAATAGAAGGCGTGGTGACAAGAGCACCGGATATCGGCAAATCGGTCTGGGTGTGGCAGGGAATCCTGAAAGGGGAGAAAATGGACACTGTGGTTCAGAAATGTACCGAACTGGGAGTAGCCGGAATGTTTCCCTTTCAGAGCTCCAGGTGCCAGGGAAAACTTGATCCGGCCCAGAGTCGGAAAAAACACGAAAGGTGGCAGCGAATCGGGCTTGCGGCCTGTAAACAGTGTCTGCGGCTTCAATCGATGAAAATAGATACTCCCGCAACCTACTCTGAGAGAATGACTCAAAAAACTGATGATAACAGTATATTGCGGCTTCTCTTCTGGGAAGAGGAGAAAAAGACTCATCTTCATGATATTTCCGATATTGGTGCGGTCAGTTCCATTGCTCTCATGCTTGGTCCGGAAGGTGGGTTCACGCCGGAGGAAATTGAGCAGGCGCGTCATGCCGGGTGGCGTACCGTGAGCCTAGGCCACAGGATACTCCGTGCCGAAACCGCAACTCTCAGTGCTGTATCTATTGTGCAGTATCTGGCGGGGAATTTATAGCTCAGTATGTTTTTAGGGGGGTAACCAACCGCAAGGGAGATATGTGAGTTGAGGCTCACACCCCTCAAGGGGGTACTTTTTTTAGTCCCCGTGCATTGCGGGGGTAGGTGCCTTGGTGGTAAGTAAATGATTATTCCACAAGGGCTTTCCCAACTTTCTTTGGGACGGTTTTCAGGAGTAAGGCAATGCAGGCTGGAAAAGGAAATTTCGTGATAATACAAAGAGATGTGTCACGCTCTGCGATACTGAAGAAATCATCCCGGCTTATACAACTCGATGAAGCTGTATCAGACGGTCATCAGATAATCGATGTGCGTTCCGGTGCAGAGTTTTGTTCAGGCACCATTCCGGGGGCGGTGAGCATCCCACTCTTCGACGAAGATGAACGTACTGTTATAGGGACCCTTTACCGTCATGGGGGGCATGAGCGGGCGATCACCCAGGGCTTCGATTATGTTGAAAAAAAATTATCTGATCTGCTCAGTGCCTTCCTCCCCTTTCAGTCAAAGAAAATCACTGTCTTCTGTGCCAGAGGAGGCATGCGATCCCTGTCAGTTGTCAATTTATTGGCTCAATCAGGATATCAGGCCTTTCAGCTCGAAGGGGGATATAAGAAATTCCGACAGAATGTTCTTGATTGTCTGGAGAACTTCCAGCCGAAACTGATTGTAATTCACGGACTGACCGGTACGGGTAAAACACGTATTCTCCAAAAACTTGAGCCTGCAATCGACCTCGAAGATCTTGCCGGACACCGCAGTTCTTTGTTCGGTGGTCTGGACCGGAAACCGAGCAACCAGAGAACTTTTGAAAGCAGGTTGGCGCAAGCCATCGGTATTCTTGGGAAAGAGCCGTATTTCATCGAAGGTGAAAGTCGCAAGATTGGCAGAGTTTTTATCCCACAGCCATTGGCGAAGGCCATGCAGGCTGCTATTCTGGTCAACGTGCACTGCAGTCTTGAGACCAGAATCAGACGAATCATCGAAGATTATCCAGTGACGAATTCGGTGATGCAGGATCAGATCGAGACTATCTTGAAATCCCTCAAACAGAAAATGGGAAATAGCCTGGTGGAGAAGATGTGCCTGTTACTCAGAAATGGCGAGTTACAGGAGCTGGTCCATATCCTGCTTGTCGAGTATTATGATAAACGATACGGCAAGAGCATGAGCAGCTACCGATATCAACTCGACCTCTCTTCCGAAAGTATTGATGAGGCAGCAGCAGAACTTACCGAGTTTCGCCTTTCTTTTTTGTGAATCTCTGTTTCAGGGTGCGAAACAAAAAGAGCTCCAGGCTGTTCCCTTCGTGCATTCTGCGGATATACAACTACCATAACGACACCGGTGATTTCTTATTGTCCTCACCAATTATAATTGGCAGCCGGTTGGACTTTTCCGGGTATCTTTGATACAACGTGGCATGAGAAAAAAACCAGGTTACGCGCCTTTTCTGCGAGGTGGCACTGAGCAGGGTCAGATAATTATCGACAGGTTCAGAACGACTGATACCAGATGTTCCAATTTAGACTTTAGAATTGAGAAGTGAGGAGATGGGAATGAAAATAAGAGCTTCAATTAATAGTAAAATTAATGGCCTGGTTATCTGCAGCCTGTTGATACTCGGTATAGTTTCTGTCACCATATCCTCCTATTCCCTTATAGATAGAGGAGAAGAAGAAGTTTCAGGGTATCGGAATGCCATAATGGAAGAAAAAAAGGCAATGTTGACCTATCTCGTTGCTGCCGCATACAACATTGCCCAGTATAATTATAAAGAATCTCAGAAGTCTACGGGGACGGATCTGAAAGCGAAAGCCTTAAATGAGATCAACACCCTTCGATATGGCAAGGATGGTGCTGATTATTTTTATACCCTGGATACGGCTACAGCGAAGATGCTGCAGCACCCGAAAGAGAGCCTCGTCGGTAAAGCAGCTAACTTTTTTAAGGATCCGGACGGCAAGCAGTTCATTGTCTCGCAGATAGATATCGCCCGCGGGAAGGGAGATGGTTTTGACGAGTACAAGTGGTCGAAACTGGGGGAAAAAGAACCGCAGCCAAAATTGAGCTACGTGAAACATTTCAGGGAATGGAACATGGCTATCGTGACCGGTATGTATACCGACGATGTCGATAAAGCTATTGCCGTCAAGAAAGAAGCAATCAGTGCCGCAATTCGGACACAGATCTACTGGCAGGGGGGAGTCGTTATCGGTCTCATTTTGTTGGCTATTGGTCTAACCTATCCGATAGTATCTATTGGAATTGTTAAACCTATCCACACCATGATTGCAATGTTGAAGGATATTGCCGAAGGTGAGGGCGATTTGACCAAACGCATAATAGATAATTCGGGTGATGAAACCGAGGAAATGGCAGGCTGGTTTAATCAATTTGTCGGAAAAGTGCAGAATATTATTAGGGATGTTGCGGAAAACGCTGGTACTCTTTACAATTCATCCCAGTCTCTGACAACCGTTTCCAAACAGATGGCCACCAATGCTGCGCAGACATCCGACACCGCCAACAGTGTTGCCGCAGCAAGTGAGCAGATGAGCGCGAACATGCAGTCGGTTGCTGCGGCAATGGAGGAAGCATCAACCAATGTCAGTATGGTTGCTGCAGCCACCGAGCAGATGTCGTCTACAATCAATGAAATTGCTGAAAATACTGAAAAAGCGAGGGATATAACTGGTTCTGCCGTTGCCAAGACCCAGAGCGCTTCATCACAGGTCGGCGAGTTAGGCCGGGCTGCCAGGGAAATAGGTAAAGTTGTCGAGACCATAACGGAAATTTCGAGTCAGGTAGATCTTCTGGCGCTGAACGCGACGATTGAGGCTGCACGGGCAGGAGATGCCGGTAAAGGGTTTGCCGTTGTTGCCGGTGAAATTAAAGAGCTTGCCCGGCAGACAGCAGAGGCCTCAGGAGAGATTAAGGATCGAGTTGAGGGCATTCAGACCAACACCGAGGGTACGGTGAGTGAGATTAACGACGTCTCAGAGGTTGTAAATGAAATTAACGCAATTGTGGCAACTATTGCCTCAGCTGTTGAGGAGCAGTCGGCTACCACCAGTGAGATAGTCAGCAATGTTTCTCAGGCATCTGTCGGCCTGACGGAAGTAAATGAGAATGTGGCACAGAGTTCCCAGGTCTCCAGTGAGATTGCAAGAGATATAAATGATGTCACAAGGTCTTCAGGCGATATCTCGAAGGGGTGCTCAGAAGTCAATACGAGTTCAGAGGAGCTGGCGGCTCTCGCCGAGCAGCTTAATCAGATGGTCAATACGTTCAAGGTTTGATTTTGAATTTTACCGGTCCCGGGGGCCTTTTTCAGGACCCGGCCTTCTCTGGTGGGCAGACAGATTCGATCAGTGAGGAAGGAATCCAGCCTTTTCGGTCTGTCTCATCGGTAACATAGGTGAAATTGCCGTGATTTTTTTGTGGATAGACAAGTCGACCTTCCTGTAGTGCCCCTATGGGGGCAGATGATTCGAACGGGGATATGAACAATTTCACCTCCGGCGAAACCACCACCGAAGGGTTGAAAAATTGATATCTAAACAGCGTTCCGGTGGTTGCCAGACATAAAAGCAGGAGACAGCCTGTCCCCACCCCGATGCTAAGTTGTCTGGAAAATCGGTATTTCCTGGCAGCAATCATAAAACCGGTAAATAAAAGCAGCGAAACCGGGAGCAGGGCCGTCCACTGATTAAGACTTAAAAGCCCAAAGAATCGCTCTGCACCTGACGATTCCTTGGGAAAGAGACCATTTTCTTTTTTTACCAGTTGGAGATTACCGGCAATGTCCGAATCCGAGGGTGAAAGCCTTAAGGCCCGCTCATAATTGAGTATGGCTCGACCTGTTTTTCCTGACATGGCGTAGCTGTTGGCGAGGTTATAGAGCACAGATGGTGAATATCCCGCTGTCGCTGTTATCTGTTCGTATTTTGAGATGGCCTGGGCATAATCGCCGCGGCTGTACGCCTCGTTACCTTCCCGGAAGAGTTTTTCCACAGCCGTATCTGCATTACCTGCTGTCGCTGAAAGGAGCAGGCCGACCAACAGTATGGGCAATAAGAAACGAAGACCTGGATATTTCATAATAGTCCCTCAAGCTCGGTTTTCAGAGTAATGTAGTAGTTCTGCATTTTTTGGGTAGTGAGTGTCGCCCCTCCGTAGGCGGCTTCTTCAGCGGCGCTGAACAGAGCAATGAGTTCGGAATTCCCATTCAGCCGGTTTTCGATATCTGCCAGGCTGATCGCGGCCGGTTCGATGTTCCAGCGAAGTCCGAGCTGATTCTGAATGGCTGTCCTGCAGCAGGAAAGAAAAGCGAGACCATCTCCGGCTGCCTGGGCCTGTTTAACTTTTTTCAGGTCATTTTCAAGAAGCAGTTTCCTTTGTTTATTCAACTGAATCTCAGGATGTTTATCGATATTTCTCTGCCGTATCATGAGTATAAAAAGGGCCAGCAGAAACAGAACACAGATTCCGCAGACCATAACCAACCACAGGTTCTTAAACAGTGGAACGATACGTGCGTGATAGTTTCCGGTCTCCAGGTGGATCGGAGCCAGTCCCTCCATTGTTGTTGCAGGTGCGGCCCGGACGGACAACTGTTCCTGCGGCGGTGCAATGGGCTGAACTGATGACACAACCATTGGGTTGGCTGGTATTTTCAGATGGATAGGGATTGGTTTACTGTTTTTGGTGATAAATCTTTTTCTCTGGGGGTCGAAATAGCTGAAAGAGAGTGCAGGAATTTCGTTCACCGTACCGCTCTTGGCAACGATGGCTTGTTCAAAACTCTTGGTGTCTGAATACCTGTTCCCATGTCCCCTCAAGTTCGAGGTGGGGGAGTATGTTTTCCACTCGGGACTCTCCGGAAAAACCGGAGCGTCCACCCTATCAAAATTACCCGTGCCGGATATTTCAACGGTAAGGGTAATTGGTTCCCCAGGCTCTACATTTAAAGGCGTTGCCACAACTTTCAGATCAAAATCGCCGATTGCGCCGGTGAAGTTATCCGGTTGATTTTCTGTTGGCAGGGGCAGGACCTTAAAGATAATCTCGGGGCTGACGGAGACAATGGGTTTTCGCTGATGGTGGCCGAAAAAGGAATTGTTAAAAAAGGGGTCATCAAAAAAGCTGCTGCCACCAAAAGGAGACAGGGATCGCCGTTTTTGGGGGATCAGCAGGGTGGCATCGAGGGAGAAACGTATTGGATGTTCACCAACTTTTATTCCAGATAAACTGGTGTTCCAGGTGAGGACATGATACCTTTTGCCATTGACCGATTCCTCTGTTTGATCCGGTTTCTCCTGCAACTGGGACATTACCACTCCATCACCCTGAAGGGTCGGCAGCGAGTTAATATCGGCCCTGTATGCCTGACTGAAATAGGCTTTCAGTGTGACTGGAACAATCTCTCCGGAATAATGGCTGCCTGTTTCTGAAATACGGATAAAGGCAACCTCGGTTACTGTCTGATCAGCTGGGTCGGAGTCATCGCTGCGATGCTGCCCGGGCTGGGTTACTTCAAAATGTATTGGCTTTGTCAAAAAGGAGTTACCACCAGCCGACACCTTAATCGGCGGGATGGTATATGATCCGGGTTGAAGAGCCTGGACAAGATAGCTATGAGAAACCGAGGAAGAGACATCGCCGTTGACCACGCTGATCTGACTCGACCTGCCCTGATTATGCAGGCGGACATTGTCGATTTCCGGTAATTCGATTGTGGCATTTTTACTGGTGCCGGTAACGTTGATGGTCAGTCTCGCCGCCTTACCCTGAGGAAATGATTGATGGCTGAGCGAGGCATCCACCGAAAACTCTGCAGAGGCCAGCAAGGTGCCGGGACCCGGGAAAAGCAGGCCGAGGATGGTGAGGTAGAGTATAATTCGCAGGGTTGTTACTTGTTGTCGCATTACCAGTCTTTGTCTATATTATTATCGTTGCCTGAACGACCGGATGGAACGAAATTCAGTTCGCCTTCCTCATTTTTCAGACCATTGAGCAGTCTCTCCGCTTCCTCTCTGGTCATTTTACCAAGTTGCTGTCGCAGCGCATCCTCATTTTTCATTTCTTCCTGGGATCTATCTGCAGGCGTCGGTGCGTTTGCTTCATTGTTGCTTTTCCTGGAGGGCTCTGGCTGTTGCTGCTCTTCTCCCTGCCCTTCCTGGCTGCCGGCCGGTTGCTCCCCTGACTGATTCTCATTGGTTTGTTGCTTTTTTTGATCCTGCTGCTGGTTTGTGTCCTGCTCCTGGTCCTTCGGATCGTTCTCTTTCTTTTGATCCTGCTGGTTTTCTTCATTCTGCTGCTGTTGTTGCTGAAGCTCTTCCAACCGCTTGGTAATGACCGTATGGTTGTGTCTGGCATCAGCATCTTCAGGGTTGAGTTCCAGTGCCGATTGCAGGGAACTGAGGGCCTGTTGCCATTGACTGATCGTTTCCTTCGGGTCAGCTTGTTGTATCTCGACACCCTTTTGATATTGGCTGTTCCCCCTGTTGTAGTACGCCTTTTCCTGGAGTTCTACATTGTCACTTTTCAGTGCTTTGGAAAAGGCGTCAACAGCGTCGTCATACATATTGTTCTTATAGGCTGCTGTTCCATAATTGTATTGCAGCTCTGGGTCGTCGGGGGATTTTTCAAGCCTGCTGCGGTAGTATTCAGACGCCTGCAGGTAGTCACCCTGGAGAAAAGCTTCTTCCCCTTCGGAACTATATGCTTTGGTGCCGATATTGAGGCTGAGGAGAAACAGGATGGCAGACAGCCCGGTTATCTTTCTCCCCCGGCCGATTGTTCTGCGCATAGTTCTGAAAAATGGTAGGGGGCCGGTCTTTCTTGTCTCGCCGACCAGAAGCTCAAGTGCCAGGAGAAGAACCGCTGCTGCAAGTGGCCATTCGAACCTTTCCAGCGGCACTTTATGTCTGCGTTCAGCAAGTTCGTCTTTAGGGATAAGAGCCAGCTTTTGCTGATAGATAGTCTCCAGTCCTTCACCACCCGATCCAAGGGGGACATAGAGACCGCCGCTTTTTGAGGCGAGTGTGGAGAGTGTTTTCTCGTCCAGTCTGGAAGTGACAAAATTCCCCTTGTTATCCTTTACAAAGCCCTTGCCGTGGTCATTTGCTATCGGGATGAGTTCACCCTGACTGGTGCCGACACCAACGGTATAGATTGTCAACCCTGCAGTGGCCGCGTTCTCTGCAGCTTTGACGGCATCCCCCTCCAGATTTTCACCGTCGGTGAGAATTATGAGGATTTTATGATTTGCTGCATTACTAAGGGTATCTACCGCCTTCTCGATCACCGCTGCCATATTGGTGCCGCCCCGGGGAATAAGATCGGTTGTTATGGCCGAAAGAGAATCCTCAAAGGCTGCATAGTCAAGAGTCAGGGGGCACATGACATAGGCTGAACCGGCAAAAGGTATGAGACCTACCCGATCACCTTCTAACTGTTGGACAAAATCAAGTATTGCCAGATGAGCTCTTTTAAGTCGGTTTGGCCTAATATCTTCTGCCAGCATGCTTTTCGAGGTATCAAGGGCAAAAAGAAGGTCGATGCCTTTGCGCTGTACATCTACCCACTGAAATCCATACTGCGGACGGGCGAGTGCGCTAAAACACAGGAAGACTGCGAGCAGGAGCAGCATGTTTTTATATCGTCTCCTGTTCCCTGAGATGTTGCGGGTCAGCCGGCCAATGAGCTGGGTGGCGGTAAATTTGCCAAGGGCCGTACGCCGCCTTTTTTCCATATAACGGAAGAGGAAAAACAGACTGACACAGGCAATAACGCCGATGAATAACCACTGCGGTTGTGCAAAATCCATAATTTTCTCTCTTAAGGCAGTTTTTTCCGCGATTGAAATATTTCCAGGCTCAGCAGGAGCAGCGCAGCTATGACAAAATACAGAAACAGTTCCCTGTAGGCCTCAATTTTTTTTATGGTTCTCGTCGTCGTCTCCATTTTGTTTATCTCATCATAGATTTTGGAAAGCGATGCGGTATCTGTTGCCCTGAAATATATGGCACCGGTCTTCTCTGCCACCTTAGCCAGCGTCTCTTCATCGATATCAACCCTGGCCTGGATAATTCTTCGGCGACCAAAATTATCGGTAACGGGCATCGGTGCTTCGCCCCGGGTACCGGCACCGATGGTATACACCTTTATATCCAGGGTTTCAGCGGCTTCTGCAGCAATGAGCGGGGGGATCCTGCCGGCATTATTCATTCCATCGGTGAGCAGGATTAAGATACGCGATTTGGATTTTCTGTCCCGCAGCCGGTTGGTTCCGCTGCCGACAGCAGAACCGATAGCCGTTCCGTCCTCGATCATTCCTATCTGCAGTGATTCCAGTCTCTTTCTTAACCAGTTGTGATCTAGAGTCAGAGGGCTGACCAGGTAGGGACGGCCGGCAAAAGCGAGGAGACCGATTCGGTCATTCGGGCGCTGTTCGATGAATTGATCAACCACTTTTTTAACCACCTCAAGCCGGCTGGCAGGTCTGCCGCCGAGGGTGAAGTCCATCGCTTCCATAGAGCCGGAAACATCTACTGCAAGGAGGATATCAATACCGCTGGCCTCGATTTCGGTTGTGCTGCTTCCCCACTGTGGCCTGGCGAGAGCGAGAATCAAGAGGCAAAGCACAACCAGACGCAGCAGAAAATGCACGGTGCCCATGCGTGTCTTTCGGGCCCCGGCAAGAGATGATACAAGGGATGTTGTTGAGAAGAGAAGGGCAGGAGCACCGCCAGCCCGGCCATAGAGAAAGGCCAGAAGGGGTAGTAAAGTCAGCAGCCAGAGCAGTTCGGGGTGAAGAAATCTCATGACCGGCCTCGCATTGCTCGCTTTGATCGTAGAGATCGCTTCGATGGTTTTAATGGATTCGCTGACTTTGGCGGTTCAACCGGCTTGGTTCTCTCAATAAAAGTGGTAACCGCAACCTCCATTTCTTCAAGACTGGCCCGCTCCGAAAGATGATGGGCAAATTTAGCCATATCTGCCTGTTCTAAACAGTTTTGCAGTTCTGCCTTATAGGTTTGTAACGGTGAGCTGCCACCGACCTCCGTCAGGCTTTGAAGAAATTCCCGCGTGGTTTGCCTGGTCGACCGGATAGCAAACCGGGACTCGATATATTTCCGTAATATCTGGCTTACCCGGTCCATATAGAGGAGGCCACGTTCAGCACTCAACAGCTTTCTGGCCCTGGCCAGGTCCAGCAGTGCTTGCTCCCAGGGAGGAATCACCGGCAGCGTCGGCACGCCTCTTTTTTTCAGATACCAATAGAGTGCAGCCAGGAGGAGCAGCGCAAGGACCACGCCCCCGGCAATCAACAGATAGGGCGGCTGTTCTTTGAGTGGAACAGGGCCGCGTATATCTCGCAAGAATTCGTTTTTATTGCCAATAACCTGGTTTTTCGATATCTTGTCGTTCTTTTGATCGGGGTTGAGCAGTTGTAGGGGAGCATCACCGCTGCTCTCTGCATAACTGCAGAAGGACAGGATAAAGAGAAACAGCAAAATGATGATAAATGCCCGCCGGATCATGACGCCCTCCCGATTCGTGTACTGAAAAAGCTGAGCAATGCGGGAAGATAGGAGGTGTCGGTAAAGAGATCAAGGAGGTCTATTCCAGCTGAGCGAAGGGCCTTTTGCACCGTTTTATGTCTGCCTGCAGCCATTGCACTGTACCGTTCCCTGACAGATATATCAGAGGTGTTCAAATCTATCTGTTCTCCACTTTCGGCATCTTCAAGGGTTATCCAGCCGACATCGGGGAGTTCGAACTCCCGTGGATCTGAAACGATCATTGCAATCAAGTCGTGCCGCCTGTTGGTTATCTGCAGTTTCGGTTGCAGTTCCCGCAGACCTTCATCGAAATTGTTTGGCAGGCAGAAATCGGATATGAGAAAGGCCACGCATTTTCTTTTTATGACCCGATTGGTGAAATCGAGGACCACCTTGAGGTCGGTTTTTCTGCCTTTTGGCTTAAAAAAAAGGATTTCACGGATGATCCGCAGGATATGGCTACGCCCTTTCTTGGGTGGGATATAGAGCTCGACAAAATCAGTAAAGAGGATCAACCCGACCTTATCGTTGTTTCTAACCGCCGAAAAAGCCAGCACTGAACCAAGCTCCGCCATCATCTCTCGTTTGGAACCGGTTGCGGAACCAAAATCACCGGAGCCGCTGATATCAATCATCAGCATGATAGTCAGTTCCCGCTCTTCGGTGAATTTCTTGATATGAGGGATTCCCGTGCGGGCTGTGACATTCCAGTCGATGGCCCGAATATCGTCGCCCGGAACGTATTCGCGGACTTCGTCAAAATTCATGCCCCGTCCTTTAAAAACAGACTGGTAATTTCCGGCGAAGCTGTCGTTGACCAATCGGCTGGTCCGGACTTCGATCTGTCGGACCTTATTAAGGATCTCCCGTGTTAAAAATGTTTCCATGGCTATTTTGAGGAGATCAGGGGACCGGAACCGTGTCGAGGATTTTTCTGATAATATCTTCGCTGCTGATCCCTTCGGCTTCAGCCTCATAGCTTATGCGAAGCCTGTGCCGCATGACATCCAGCACCGATGCCTTGACATCATCAGGTGTCACATAGCCCCTGCCGGCAAGAAAAGCAAGACAGCGGGATACTGCTTTCAGATTGATAGTGGCCCTCGGAGAAGCACCGGTCTCAATATATTCCTTCAACTCAAGTTGAAAGCTCTGTGGCTCACGGGTGGCGTAGACCAGGGAAACGATGTAGTCCTTGATTTTGTCATCCATATATATGGTATTGATGACTTTTCTGGCGGCCAGAATATCCCGGGGATCGATAACCGGGGTCACAAGGATCTCCGAGTCGGTCTGATCGAAACTGTCTAGAATACTCCTCTCTTCCGCTCTGCTTGGATATCCGACGACGACCTTCAGCATGAAACGGTCAACCTGGGCCTCCGGCAGCGGATAGGTGCCTTCCTGTTCGATGGGGTTTTGGGTGGCGAGAACCAGGAAGAGCTCCGGCAACTGAAAACTCAGGTCACCGATGGTGACCTGTTTTTCCTGCATGGCTTCCAGCAGTGCCGACTGCACCTTGGCGGGAGCACGATTGATCTCATCGGCCAGAACAAGAGAGGAGAAAATCGGACCCTTTTTTACCTCAAAGGTTGTCTGCTGTGGATTATAAATCTGCGTACCAATAATGTCGGCGGGCAGCATATCCGGCGTGAACTGGATTCGTCTGAAGTCAGTCTGGATTGCTTTCGCCAGGGTTTTTACGGCCAGGGTTTTCGCCAGGCCGGGGAGTCCTTCAAGGAGGATATGTCCCCCTGAGAGCAGGCCGATCAGCAAACGCTCGATAAGGTGTTCCTGGCCAACAATAACCTTGGAGAGTTCGTATTTAAGCGGTGATATCCAGCTGGAACTCTGTTTTACGGTCTCGTTGATTCTCTGGATTGAGTTATATACATCGGCTACTTGCGGAGATTTCGCCAGATCTGAAGAAAGAACTGCATTGGGGATGACCTGCTCTCTTTTATCAAACATGATTAGTTCCTCAACCTTGCTGAAAATTATCTTGTTTTTATAGATGATTACATTGATTTTGCAGTATATTCACACAACATTACAGGAGTCTTTCACAAACATTACAAAGACGTAATGTTTCATGTGAGAGGTGGGGGGCGGTGGTACACAGGTAACCACCCTTCTTCTCTGAACAGGTATATTTTTTGTGTTGTAAGGGAAGTTTGCCTTTGCTTTTGACTCATGGTGCCACAATAGTAGTCTCATGGTTTTGTTGTCAAATATAATGGGTGGTAGAGAAACAGAGTGGTGATGCTGCGAAATAAAAAAATACAATAAATAGAAGCTATGGGATCAGAAACCAAGGGGAAATCGATTATTCAGAATCTCATAAGTCCGGTCCAGGTTGTCTCAAAAATTATGGAGACGACTGCCTTTCAGTATTTTTTTGCCAAAATTTCCCAGTCGGGTTTTTTGCTCTTTGGGGCAGCTGTAATCGCCTTTATCTGGTCAAACGTCAACGCAGCAGGATATGACCACTTCTGGCATCAGGAATTGTCCGTATCTTTTGCCGGGAGCACCTTCAGCCATTCACTTGTCCACTGGATTAACGACGGATTGATGACCGTCTTTTTCCTCACTGTCGGTCTTGAGATCAAAAGAGAACTGCTGGTCGGGGGACTCTCTGATCCCAGGCGGGCCGCATTGCCGGTTGCTGCGGCGGTAGGGGGGATGATTTGTCCGGCTGCTATCTACCTCTTTTTTAATATGGGAACAGGGGGAAGCGGAGGATGGGGTATTCCCATGGCCACCGATATTGCCTTTTCTCTTGCAGTCCTTTCCACTCTTGGAAAAAGGGTACCCTTTGGTATCCGATTATTTCTTACTGCCTTTGCCATTGTTGACGATCTTGGAGCGATAGTGGTGATTGCTTTGTTTTATACCCCATCTCTCAATTTGACAGCGCTCCTCGTCGCCGCGATCATTACCTTTGGGCTCTTGGGACTGAATTATTTCGGTGTTCGTCACTGGCTTGCCTATATCTCGCTTTGTATTGTCCTCTGGTTTGCTGTTGCCAGAGCGGGACTGCATCCGACCGCTGCCGGGGTTATCACCGCTATGTTCATTCCCGCATCCGGGAAATATGATACCGACATTTTTCTCCGGATGGTCAGTACCAGACTGGACGAGATCCAGTGCCGGGGTGGGACCTGTGGAGAAAGCATTCTCGTTAACAGGAGTCACCTGAACGCCGTCCAGGAGATCAATCTGGCATGCAGCGAAGTGGAGCCGCCACTTCAGCAGCTTGAACATGCTCTGTCTTCTTGGGTCGGGTATCTCGTTTTACCGCTTTTCGCCATCGCCAATGCCGGTGTTCCACTGACCGGACTGGAGCCCATGGAGGCCCTTACCGATCCCATCACCCTTGGCATTGCAGTTGGCCTCGTGCTGGGCAAGCCACTGGGGATCTTTTTTTTCACCTTTGGTATTGCGAAAATTTTGAAAACAGAGCTGATCCAGGGAACGACCTGGACGCAGGTTCTTGGTGCAGGCTTACTCGGAGGTATTGGATTTACCATGTCCCTTTTTATCTCCAACCTGTCTTTTACCGATGCGACCCATCTTGAATATGCCAAGATTGGCATAATGATCGGTTCCTTTATCAGTGCCCTGGCGGGGTATGTATTGCTGCGTTGGGAAAAATAGAAGACGAGTTCTTAAATGATTTTAATTTGGGGTAATTAACCAGGATTGCTCACAGTCGAGGTTGCGGCTATGCGAGACGCCAAGCAGACTGCCATGGTTGACTATGCAGCTCGCTTTGGCAACGTTGCAGACATCGTAAGATTGGCTGACTTCTGGTGAACAATGTGGCGATTTCAAGTCAGTTGAAAATCCTTCCAAAAAGCTTGGCAGTCGGTTGATGTATGAGAATCGACGCAATGTTTATGAGAAATTCAGTCTAGCCAGGTGATTATTACTTTTTTCGATAAACCATCCCATTAAATCTGGCGATTATCTTGTCCTGTTCGTCGGTAACCAGAACATCATAGGCACCTAACCGTTTTGGTTCGGTTAGTTCTGTTGCCGTAGCGTAGAGGGTACCTGATGATGCACTGCTCAAAAAGGAGATATTGACATTGATCGCCAGGGCCAGCTGGCCATGGCTGTTGGATGCCACGGCAAATGCCAGATCGGCAAGGGTGAAGATAGCGCCCCCCTGGACAACGTTTGCGGCATTGAGGTGCTTGTCCATAATAGTCAGACGGGCCTTGCAGTAGCCTGTTGCAGCCTCGACTATTTCGATACCGGTAAGAGCGGCATACTGATCCCCGGCAAAAATGGTTCTAGCACTTTCTGTGTCCATGATATTTTCCTTACATCAGAATTGAGCTTGTCATTGTTGCTTTTTGAGAAAATCAAAGCGCGAAACTCTGACCATATTACTGCAATATCAAGTCTTCGCAAGATTTTGGATTGCTGCCATAAAAACGATGGACAAGTAAACAATAATGGGGAAATGGTACAGAACGCTTACTTCCCGCCAACCGTCAAATCCTGTCAACGCGACACGCTGAATACTTAAACGGGGCAATTTTTGAGTCAGGGTCGAGTTCGCCCCGGGTCAGTCTGTTGACCTGTGCTTCTGAAAAATGCCAGGGCATAAAGAGTTCACCCTCGGCGACCTCCCGACTCCTTTTGACAACCGTCCTGAGTTCACCCCGTGCGGAGGTCACCCGGACAGCGTCACCTTCCTGCAAACCAATTTTTTCTGCATCGTTCTCATTTATCAGCAGGTAGGCACCATTGACAAAGTCGTTGAGGGAGCTGTTTCTCCGCGACATGGTTGCCGAATGATATTGATAGAGGAGGCGTCCCGAGTTGAGGATAAAGGGGTATTTTGCACTGGTTTGCTCCGATTGGAGGACAAAGGGTACTGGATGCAGCCTTGCTCTGCCGGTTGCGGTATTGAAGCGATCCAGAAAAAGCGTGGAGGTGCCGGGATGATCTTTTGTAGGACAGGGCCACTGTACTCCCTTGTTCCCCATTCGTTTGTGGGTGATACCGCTCATCATGGGAGCCGCCTGGGCGATTTCATCAAAGATCGCGGCACTGTCCCTGTATGAACCGATATGGTATTTCATCTGTTCTGCTATCCGGATGATGATTTGCCAGTCCTGCCATGCTTCACCGGGGGGAGAAACGGCCCTGCGAACCCGTGCCACCCGTCGATCACTGTTGACAAAACTGCCATCTTTCTCGGCAAAGGAGGTTGCCGGCAAAATCACATCGGCGTACTGGGTGGTCTCTGTCGGGAAGATGTCCTGAACGACCAGAAAATCGAGCCGCTCAATGGCCTTTTGGGTATGATTCAGGTCAGGGTCGGTGATCATGGGGTTTTCCCCCATGATATACATGCCCCTGATGTGTCCCTTATACGCGCCGTGCATGATCTCGACGGTCGTCAATCCAGGCTGGCTGCAAAGATCCCCCTCTTCCACCCCCCATAGTGCGGCGATCCTCTTTCGATTCACCTGATCGCTGATCGGCAGATAACCGGGATAAAAGAGCGGTGAACACCCCACGTCCGTTGCGCCCTGAACATTGTTCTGGCCTCTCGGCGGATTGATGCCTGCGTGCATTTTGCCGATCTGGCCGCAGATGAGCATCATATTGATCAGCGCATAAACGTTATTGGTGCCGACAACCTGCTGGCTCATGCCCATGCCGGTGGCGATGATGGCGGTGGCGGCACCGGCGTAGAGCCTGGCCGCAGCCGCCATTTTATCCTGGGGAACAGCAGTGATTTTCTCAACCTCTTGCGGGGTATAAGGATCAACACACTGTTGCAGCAGTGAGAGATCCTGCATCCCACCTTCCACCCGGGCAGCAATAAAATTTTCATCGATGAGACCTTCCTGCAGAATGACTCGAATCATTCCGTTGAGCAGTGCCACATCGGTGCCCAGTCTCGGCTGCAGCCAGATATCGGCATATTTTACCATGGGGGTCCATTTCGGGTCGCAGACAATGATCTTCTGGCCCTTTGCCCTGCCGTTTTTGACAAAGGTGGCGGTTACCGGATGGGTGTCGATGATATTATTTCCGGTGATGAACAGACAGTCTGTCTTGGCAAAATCTTCGATGGAGTTACTGCCTGCACCATTGCCGATGGATCTGAGCATGGCGGTTACGGTGGAGGCATGGCAGAGCCTGGTGCAGTAGTCTACATTATTGTTACCGAAGGCTATTCTGATAAATTTCTGAAAGATATAGTTCTCCTCGTTGGTGCATTTTGCCGAGGCATATCCGGCAAGGGCCTGAGAACCATGGGCAGCCTTGATCGAGGTAAAGCGGTCGGCGATGAGCGCCAGTGCCTCATCCCAGCTTGCCCTGACAAACTTGCCATTCTTTTTTATTAGCGGGGTGGTGAGACGATCCTTGTGGTGGACAAAATCATAGCCGAAACGGCCTTTAACACAAAGCCTGCCGTCATTTGGTGAAACACCTTCCACTCCGTTGCTGCGCACTATTCGGTCATCCTGGACCAGAAGTTCCAGCTGGCAGCCGACCCCGCAGTATGGGCAGGTTGTCTGTACTCGCTTCTCGATTTTGGCAAGATCGATTTCCTGCCGATGCGGCTTTTCAACCAGTGCTCCGGTGGGACAAAGCTGGATACACTCTCCGCAGCCGTCACATTCAGACGAGGCCCAGTGATTCAGGCCGGCAACGATATGCGATGTCACACCCCGATCCGAAAAAGAGAGGACATTTTTACCCTGAACTTCGGCGCACGCCTTGATGCAACGGAAACATTTGATGCACTTTGCGGCATCGTAGCTGAGTACGGGGGACGAGTCGTCCCGACCATATCCCAGCTGGTCGATAATCTTTGGATAACTTCGCTTTTTCAGATCATCCAGGTCATAGCGCATAACAAGGTCCCTGAACTCGTCATGATAGGTCCCGTCACGCTCTTCATTATGCTCGCAAAGGAGATATTCCAGCGTTTGTTTCCGTGCCAGCTCAAGGTCCTCATCGAAGGCGGTTATCTTCAACCCCTCCGCCACCTGCAGGGTGCAGGACATCACCAACCCCTTGATCCCGGCCACTTTGACCATGCATAATCGGCATGCCCCGGTGGGTGAGAGTTTTTTATGATAACAGAGCCCGGGAATGTCAAAGCCGTTTTCACGGGCGACCTGGAGGAGGTTTGCACCAACGGCGGCCTGGACTGTTGTGCCGTCAATTGTGATAGTCGCGTGTGGTTGCATATCTTTGCCTGTTCATCAAAAATCCTTTTTAAAATATCGCGCCAAGCTCTCTAGTGGCAGGATCGGCGACTGACCCAGGGGACAAAGCGACGCATCGGCCATAAAGTGCGCTTCATCAACCATCCTGCCAAGCATTTTCTGTCGTGCTGTTTTCTTCTCCCGAACTTCGGCAATCATGTCTGTCAGGAGCCGGGTCCCAACCCGGCAGGGAACGCATTTCCCGCAGGATTCATGCCTGAAAAATTCCAGGATGGAGACGGTCATCCCGTAGATCGAACGATCCTCAGCCAGCACCATTACGGCGCCAGAACCAAGCACTGCACCTCTTTTTTTGAGGTCATCATAGGTCATGGGTGTATCGAGGACCGTTGAGTCAACAAAGGTACCCGCCGCCCCTCCGAGCAGAGCGGCCTTGAATTTTTTACTCCCTCTCATCCCCTGGCCGAATTCTTCGATGAGTTCACGCAAAGTAATGCCCAATTCGGTTTCGCAATATCCTGGTCGATTGATATCTCCGCTCAAGGTAAAGATCTTTGTCCCCGGCGAGTCTTTTGTGCCAAGAGTGAGATAGTGCGCGGCACCTTTTTCAATGATGTAGGGGATATGGGCAAAAGTCTCCACATTGTTGATAAGAGTGGGTGCCCCCCACAGCCCATGTTCGGCAGGAAATGGCGGTTTTATCCTCGGATACCCCCGTTTGCCCTCAAGCGATTCGAGCAGTGTCAGTTCCTCACCGCAGAGATAGGAACCTGCCCCGAGCTTGACCGAAAGCTCCAGAGAAAAATTGCTGCCGAGAATATTTTCGCCGAGATAGCCTTTCTGATAGAAGGAATGAACGGCCTTTTTTATCCGCTTGATACAAAGATAATATTCCCCCCTGATATAGATGAAACCGCGACCGGCTCCAATTGCATAGGCAGCAATAATGATGCCCTCAATGAGCAGATGCGGATCATTTTCCATGATCACCCTGTCCTTGAAGGTTCCAGGTTCGCCTTCGTCGGCATTGCAGACGATGTATCGGTGGTTGGAACGATCAGTCGGTGATTCACTGGTGTAACGTTCTTTGAGTCCGGCCGAAAAACCGGCACCACCCCGGCCGCGCAGCTTGGCGCTGGTCATTTCATCAATGATCTTCTCCGGAGAGAGTTGCAGGCTGCGCTGCAATGTGGCAATGCCGCCTGCTGCCTCATATTCGGCAAGGCTTGTTGGGTCGATCCTGCCGACATTTTTTAGAGCAATTCGATACTCTTTTCCTTTCATGACGGTATCATAGCTACTTTAGTAGTTTTCTTCGGAGTCCATCAATAATCCTCACCATTTTTTCATGATCCAGATGTCCATATATCTCTTCATTGATCATCATGGCCGGAGCTTTTTCACATTGCCCGAGGCATTCCACCCTCTCTATGGAGAACAGACCGTCCGGGGTCACCTGTCCCTCCTCAATACCCAACAGGGTTTCAAGACCTTCAAAAAGTGTTTTTGCCTTATCCTCCATCATAGTGCAGACCGGCGACCGGCAGACCCGGGTGACATAGCGACCCCTTGGTCGGCTGCTGAACATGGAATAGTAGTGAACGACACCATATACCGAACTGAGCGTAGTATTCAGATATTCTGCCAGCCAGACCATATCTTCTTCACGAAGATAGTGCTCGGGAGATTTCTCCTGAATTTCTGTCAGAATCAGGAGGAGATTTTCCATCTTCGGGGGGTATTTATCTGTAATGTATTCTCTGGTCATTCCACCCTCTTCCAGGCAAATTACATTTTGTAAGCACCTTCGCACCACCATTTCCTTTTTTTGAATGAGCAGGAACCTTTTATAAAAATTGCCGCCAGATACTGCTCCATGGATTTCTCGTAATGGAATAGACGTAACCGATAAGCTCAGGGCGGCCTCTTCAGCCTAATATCTATAGGATATCAGATAAACTAATACATCGATAAATCTGTTCAAGAAAAACCACAAATGTTGTTCCTAAGGCCGTTTTCGGTTCTCGCTGAACAGCAGCTTAAGATTCTTGAAAATATTGCGAGAGAAGTGGGAACGTGATAGCCTTGTCTGCAAAGGTAAGCACAATGAATAATTTACAATCCAACCACATATAACCGTCTCTTCGCTTGACCATGGTACAGCTTTATCTCAATGAATATGTAAAAAATCTGGTCGGCCGAACGGTGTGCATTGCCTGTCGGGAAGGAATCCTGCGCGACCACTTCAATGAGATCGTTGCCGATATCAAGTTTTTAGTGAGAAAAGAGGTCGCGACCACCCTTTTTCATAATCTTCCAAATCGATTTGCTAACCAGAAACTTTTACGCAAACTGGAAAAGCGGCTTCCCGCAACGAGCATTATCAGAGTTGCTCCGGAAGTCGATTTTTACGAGGCGGTTCTGGCCCATCCGGATACCGTCTATAAACTAATTTTTCTCGAACGTCGCTATCTCATCGATAATAATGGCAATAAGATCAATACCCTTACCACCGGAAGGGTCAGGGAAGGAATGGCGGATTTTGGTGATTTCATTGCCAATGTGAACTTCAGAGACACCATGAACCGGGTCTGTGAAAAGATTGAAGCGGGACAATGTGATCGTATTCATATCCTTCCCGCAGGAAAGAACACTATCAAGCACGAGCTGTTTACCGTAGAAGGGACCGGCACGATGATTGCCGATAACTTCATCGAGGAATTCCGTCAGGTGCAAACTGATCAGGATGTGGCCATCGTATACCGAATTCTGACCATGTATAAACGGGCCGGTTTTCTGAAACCCCGGAGTAAGGAGTATCTGAGCCGCAACCGGCAGCGATTTTTTGTGACGGCAATTGATAGTATCGTGGTTGGTTGTCTGGAACAGAAGGTGATTGACGAGAGAACTGTGGAGTTGGGGGCATTGGCAATTTCCACACGATTTCGCAACCAGCGGGTGGGGGTTTACACAGTGAATGCTTTTATGGAAAAAATGGCGGAGAGTGGCTACGACCGTTTTATTTCTTTAACAAAGAACCCGCGCCTGCAGGCACTTTTTCTCCAATTAGGCTTTGTTGAGGAGAGTCCGCCGGAATACAGTCGACGCCAGGGCGAGAGTCCCGATACCAAGATGTTTTTCAAAACTCTCGGTACCAGAGAATTTCCAGGTTCTGCTCTTTGACCCTCGACCAATATCCCACTGGCCGCACCTCCTAAAAATAACCTGACTTATTGCAATACCCCTGTAGGTGGTGCTTTTTATGTTGGTTCCAAAAAAAATATTGTGAAAGTTTTCCAGCTATGTTAACAGCTGTTAACATGAGTGATACCAAAGAAATCATCCTGTCCGCCGCCTGCGATATATATCTGCTGGAGGGGTATAAGGGTATGAGTATGCGCAAAGTTGCAGAGAATTCGGGAATTTCACCGACTGCGATTTATCGCCACTATGAGAACAAGGAAGCACTGCATCACCAGGTGCTGCGGGAAGGATTTCGTACCTTCGACTCTTATCTGCAGGCGGCTTTAGCGGGCAAGAGTGCAATTGAGCGACTGAATATGGCGGCAGAACGTTTTTTCGCCTTTGCTACCGAGCAGAAAAAATACTACGAAATACTTTTTCTGACCATGGATCATACTGTTGAACACCGGGTCAAGGGTGCATTACTCAAAGATGCCACCGTCAGTCGGAAATTTATGGTGGATCGGGTCAGAGACTGTATGCTGGACGGTACGCTCCAAGATGACGATCCCGAAGAAGTCGCCATGTTGCTGCTCACCACCTGCAATGGGTTTTTCGGTATGTATGTTTCAAAAAAAGTATCAGATTCCCCCGGTGAGATGAAAGCGAAGTATCAGCGGATGTATCAGCGGCTTTTGAACGGTATTCGAAAGTAACTGGTTATCTGGTTTTTTTTACCCCGCATGTTAACAGGTGTTAACATGCGGGATGGTTTCTGGGATATTCGAGCAAACGATGACCAGCGAATGGAATCAAAACATGGGAAAGAGGACGGCACAATGCTATTGACCAACGAAGATACTATGCAACAAGGCACGGGAGCAGAGGACCAGGTTGTTGTAGCCACACGAAAACTCCTGTTAAACCCGAAAACCGAATCCTATGACCATCTGGATGAATCCTCCCGGGGTTTGGTCAGGAAAACGATTGATTTTTTTGAACAAAAAGGTAAGGCAAAACTCAAAGACGATGACCACGAACGGGTTTGGTATAGTGATTTTCTGGAATTCTCAAAAAAAGAAAAACTGTTTGCGACCTTTCTCACCTCAGCCGAATACGGAACAGACGACTGCCGCTGGGATACCTTCAGAAATTGTGCGATTAATGAGATCCTCGGCTTCTATGGCCTGAGTTACTGGTATACCTGGCAGGTGACTATTCTTGGTTTGGGGCCGATCTGGATGAGCGACAATGAGAAGGTCAGGACCCGTACCGCAGAGCTCCTGCAAGATGGCGAAATCTTTGCCTTTGGTTTGTCGGAAAAAGAACACGGTGCGGATATCTATGCCAGTGATATGGATCTGGTTCCGCACGGGGACGGCAGTTATCACGCAAGCGGCAGTAAATATTATATCGGCAACGCCAATGAGGCGGCACTGGTGGCAACATTCGGCAAGTTTGCCGATTCGGGAGAGTATGTGTTTTTTGTTGTGAATTCCAAGCACGATAATTACGAACTGGTAAAAAATGTCATCAACTCCCAAAACTATGTAGCTGAATATCGTCTGAACGAATACCCGATTCAGGAAGAGGATATCCTGGCCAAGGGCCGCGATGCCTGGGATATGGCACTCAATACCGTCAACGTAGGCAAATTTAACCTGGGATGGGCCTCTATCGGTATCTGTACCCACGCCTTTTATGAAGCCCTTAATCACGCCTCGTCCCGCCGCCTCTTTGATCATTATGTGACCGATTTTATCCATGTGCAACAACTGTTCGTTGACGCCTATGCGCGCCTTGCCGCGATGAAGCTCTTTGCTGTGCGCGCCATCGACTATATGCGGGTGGCCGGCCCGGATGACCGTCGTTACCTGCTGTTTACGCCCATGGTCAAAATGAAGGTCACTACCCAGGGTGAAGAGGTGATCAATGCGCTGTGGGATGTCATTGCCGCCAAAGGGTTCGAAAAAGATATGTATTTTGAGATGGCGGCAAGGGATATCCGCGCTTTGCCAAAACTTGAGGGAACTGTCCATGTCAATATGGCGCTGATAATAAAATTCATGGCCAACTATTTTTTCAAACCCGGTAAGTATCAGGATCCGCCCCGAATGACCTCGCCAGTAAACGATGATTTCCTCTTTAACCAGGGCGTGACGAAGGGACTCGGAAAAACACGCTTTCATGACTATCGCAAGGTGTATGCCGGGGTTAATCTTCCCAACATCAAGGTTTTTAAGAAACAGATCCGGCTGCTGAAGTTTTTCTTGGTGGTGGGTAAACCGAGCAAAGAACAGATCAAGGATTTCGATTTCCTGCTCAACCTAGGCGAGCTCTTTACCTTGGTGGTGTACGGTCAGCTGATTCTCGAAAACGCGAAAGTTCTGGGAATCGACGACGCCCTGATCGATCAGATTTTTGATATAATGATTCGTGATTTTTCCAAATATGCACTGCAGCTTTATACCAAAGGAAGCACAACCTTCCTGCAGCAGAAAATTTGCAAGCGGATGGTGAAACGCCCGGTGGTCGACCAAAAAAGGTTCAGCCGTGTCTGGGAAACCTATGTTTCTCCCCTCAAAGACCAGTATGAGATGAACCCTTGATCGACAGGTATCGAAGCGGAAAATGATGCCCGGGAGTTGTATGGTTATGACAATCTGCAGGAATGTGGGTGAGGGCAGGAGGCTGGCCTCCCTTTGCCGGGGGGGACCAGGTACATACCTGGCGAGGAAATGCACAGGTCAATGATGATCTAACAATAGTGGAGATCCGGCATCGTGCGGACTCCTAGATTGTCAGGGTGAAAACGGTGCCTTTACCGTCGCTGGTTGAATTAACGCTCACCGTCCCCTGATGATGCTCAATAATGGTGCGAACAATGTACAGTCCAAGCCCAAGATGCGGTCCCGAACCCTTTTGTTGCCGATAAGAAACCATGGAATTGAAGATCTGGTTGTGCAGTTCGTCCGGAATGGTCGGTCCCTGATTGGCAACTGTCAGGGTAATGGTGCCGTTATTTTGAGCCAGGGAAATCTCAATGGGGGTTTTCGGTATGTGAAAAGAGATGGCGTTTTCGACGAGTTTATCCAGCAATTGCCGGATGCGGGCCGGATCGCCATGGAGAGTGACCGGATCAGCCGGTCTGTGAAAGACGAACTCCGTCTCTAAAAAGGCCTGGCGCCAGCTATGGGTAAGCCACATGTCAATTGCCGTATCAAGCAGGAAATTCTCTTTAATGTCATGGCCCAGGGCTTCCTGAAGACTGGTGGCGTCACGTACCGCGGTCAACAGGGCTTCCAGTCTGGCAACGTCTTCCAGGGCCCAGTTTAAATATTCAATGAGATGCTGCGGCGGATCCTCCATCTCTCTTGCCATATTCTTGAGTGACGCGGAGATACCGGCCAGGGGGGTACGCATCTCATGCTCAAGGTTATCGGCCATTTTTTCGCGATATTCCGTCTGCATTTTCAGTTGGTTGAGCATGGTGGTCAATGTTCGGGAAAGGTCGCCGATCTCGTCACGGGAGGCGATTGGCTTGATGGTTGCCCTGATCTGTCCGCTGTCGCTGATGGCTGATGCGGCCTGGCTGCCCAGGCGCCGAATCCGTGAAGAGATACGGGAGGCAAAGAAAAGAAGACCGATTCCACCAAAGCTGAAGACGATAATAGTGAGGGTGAGAGATTCCTCGATCATCTTGTTCTGAAGGGCCAGGATCGAATTGGTTGTCTGCTCCACCACGACTGCGCCAATGATAGAATCTTGCTCCTCTAAAGGGGCAATGGCGGCCATAATTTCAACTTGGCTGTTGTTGATGGCATAACTGGTGACACTCTCTACTCCGAGCAGTGCCTCTTTTACCCCTTTGATATCGAGAGTAGAAGGCTGTGCTGCCGGCTGGCTGAACTCTGTGGCAAAGGACCGGGTGAAAAACCGGTACAAAGGTGCCAGGAAACGGTAGATGTGCGAACTGACTGTAGTGAGTACTGATCTGTCGGGGGCGATAACGGATTTTACCCCGGCAAGATTGCCGAAACTTGCCCGAACCCTGCGATTGGCGTCGACAATCATTACCCGTGAATGGGGACGGTCAAGGGATTTCAGAATCTCTTCAATGGCCCCCGACGGTGAGAGCAGCCAGCCGAGTTCTTCCTGCTCTTCAGTGGCGGCGGTCCCGACCAGAGCCGTGGTTGTGCGATCATTGGGATCATCGACATCGGCGATGGCAAAGGCGAGTTTCTGACCGACCATATCCCTTGGCATCCTCAGTTCAAGAATATATCCGACCGGTGACTCGACCCACATCCCTTGAATTTTCGGTTCTATCCTGTCAGGGCTTCTCTTTTCTGCATCTTCGGACATCAGAGCCGCATTGACCCATCCGGGCCGGCTGGTGGTGAGCTGGTAGTGGTGGAGGTTGCCCCGGGGATCTTCTATCCCGATCTGCAGGTGATCGGACCGGTCCAGGCGCATAGAATTGGATTGCTGGTAGACTATTGTGTCATCGGTAACCAGAAAAACGGCATAGAGATATTCGCCTCGTACCCCTGTAAGATGCCGGTAATGCAAGGATTCATGGCGGTACGGTTCGGTTGAAAAAAGCAGGTGCTCCTCTCCGAACACGTCCGCCTCCTCAAGCTGCGGTTGCCAGTCGTCGGTCTTGCCGTTGATACGCATTGGATTGGAGAGCTGATACAGATACAGGTCGCGGCTGGGATCCAGGGAATGAAAAAGCTCCCGGTCAAAGAGCCCGGTCCGTCCTGAGAGGGCGGAGGCGACAGCCCGGGCGGAAAAGAGCATGGTTTCCCTGCGGCTTTCCAGGAGGTCCTCCTTGATAAGTTCGCTGAAACGAAAACCTGTCAGAGGAATGAATAGCAGGAGCAGGGAGATGAGAGCGAGCTTGAACCGCAGGGAGATCCGCATGGTCTAGTCAGCCAGCCAGCGATAGCCCATGCCATACTCGGTTCGAATGGAGTCGAAGGCAGGGTCAACATCACGAAATTTATCACGAATGCGACGAATATGAGCGGTGATTGCGTTATTGGTGACCACCACGTTGGCCGCTTCCATCAGCTGATCGTGAGACTTGACGTGACCGGGGATTCTGGCCAGTGAGTGCAGCAACCAGAATTCCGTCAGGGTCAGATCAATCAACCTGTCTTTCCAGAACACCTGCTTTCGCTCCTGGTGAATTTTCAAATGTCCTGTTGAAAAAAAGCGGTCGGTGTCAGCCGCCTGGTTCTTTTTGAGGGATTCAACAATTTTGAAGAGGGCGGATATGCGGACCGGCAGGAAATCAAGGGTGGTGGTGTTCTTGGTCAGATAATCCCATGCTCCGAGACGCAGGCCGCTTACCCGGTCCAGGTCCGAATCCCGCGCGGTCAGGAAAATAATAGGAATTGTCGGTGACTGCTGACGCAATTCCCTGCATAGATCAAAGCCTCCTTCCATTTCATCCTGCAGCATGACGTCGAGAATGGCCAGATCGGGCAGCCTGCTCCTGAATGCATCAAGCGCCTCAGGGCGGCTTCTGTAGCTGTTGACCACATACCCGTCACGCTGCAGAGCTTTGGTATAGTTCGCTCGAAGCAGATTGTCGTCTTCAACAAGGGCGATAGTGTAGATCATGGGTTCCCGGAATATTGTGAACTACATAAAAGGAGGTGATTCACTTCTTGATGCCAGGTGAAAGAATACCCAACTCACCTCCTTTTGGCCACCGGATCTTTACACTCCGTCACAATTGATCATTTTCTGGATCCGTCCTGTCACAATCTGTTCAGTGCTCCGTCACTTTCCTCTGATTTACTGAGATCAGCCAAAAAACCATTAATGCTCAACGGAGGAATTGGAAATGGAAGAGTACCAGGATGAAACGACCAGGAAAGAGTCAAGCGAGTTGCGCGATCCGGGTAACCTGCTCCTGCTGGCCTATGTCACTGCACTTGTCACCGTGCTTGTGTTCGGCGTTCTGTGGGATGGCGCAGCGGCGATGACCGGAGAGGAACAAGGACTTCGGCCGGAAAATGTGCGAAGGGGTGAGTTGCTGGTTGCAATGGAGAATGGGCAAATGCACGCAGCCCCTCTTTTGTCACAGAAAGTAAAGATGAAGGTGAGTGGAATCACTGCAAGAGTGAAGGTTGAACAGCTCTTCGTGAATAGTGATACAAACTGGGTGGAGGCGGTCTATGTCTTTCCGCTGCCAGAGGAGAGCAGCGTCGATCATCTGCGGCTACGAATTGGGGAGAGAGTGCTGGAAGGGCAGATTATGGAAAAGGACGCGGCGCAAAAAATCCATGATAAAGCGAAGGAAGAAGGAAGGAAGAGTTCGCTTCTGGTGCAGAACAGACCAAATATATTTACCACCAGGGTGGCAAACATCGGTCCCGGGGAAAAGGTGAGTGTCGAGATCGAATATCAGCAGATCGTTCGTTTCACAGACAATATCTTTTCGTTGCGTTTTCCAATGGTTGTCGGACCAAGATATGTTCCGGGACACCCTCTGTCAGAGTCGGCGGATTCGGCAGTTTCGGTCGGCCTGATTGACCGGCAGGTACGAATGACGTCCTCCGGATGGGCTGCAGATACCGATCAGGTTCCTGACGCTTCACAGATAACACCTCCTGTTGATTTGGGGGGAACGACAACCATCCCTGTAGAGTTGACAATCGATCTGGCTGCGGGAATGGAACTCTCTCGTCTTGAGTCCCTTTATCATGGAATTGAAACGGAAGAAATCAATGCGGGCCATTACAATATCAGGCTGACGAACAAAGTGAAAGCGGACCGGGATTTTGTGCTTGAGTGGCAACCGCGGGATGCGGCGAAGGCCCGGGCAGCCCTTTTTGCCGAAACACTCGGGGACAACCAGTATATGCTGCTGATGCTCATGCCGCCGCAGGTCGTCGCAGAAAGCCCGGTCCCCCGCGAAATGATCTTTGTTCTGGATGTGTCGGGGTCGATGGCCGGAACCTCTATCATGCAGGCCAAAGCAGCCATCTCGCTGGCCCTTACCAAACTCCGTTCATCGGATCACTTCAATATTATCGTTTTCAGTAATTCCGCCCAGGCTCTTTTTAGCGAGGCCAAACCCGCCGATCAACGCCATTTGGACAAGGCAGGTCTCTACATCGACCGGATACAGGCCAACGGGGGCACAGAGATGAAATCTGCTCTGCTGCTGGCTCTTGATGGCTCAAGTCGTCATGAACGTTTTCGGCAGGTGGTCTTTCTCACCGATGGGGCTGTGGGCAACGAGGATGAGTTATTGAAAGTTATCGGTCGACGACTGGGTGATTCGCGGCTTTTTACTGTCGGTATAGGCTCTGCGCCTAACTCCTACTTCATGAGCCGGGCGGCCGTTATGGGGCGGGGAACGTTTTCTTATATCGGAAAAGACACCGAAGTAAAAGAGAAAATGATGAATTTGTTTGAAAAACTTGAACATCCTGTCATTGCCGACCTGCGTCTTGAACTGGCCGACAGTGATACCGGGATTGAGGGATATCCTTCCCCTATTCCGGACTTGTATAAAGGTGAACCACTGGTCCTTACGGTCAGGACCGGCTGGGAAAATACAACCCTGCGCCTCACCGGCACCAGACTTGGCAGGCCGTGGGAAACACTGGTCGATACCTCGACCTACGGTACGCGGGAGGGAATTGGCTCCCTCTGGGCCAGGAAAAAAATCCGATCCCAGATGGAATCCCTTGCCTTGGGCGGTGATCGCGATGCAGTACGTGAAGAAATCCTGAAAACTGCCATGGAGCACCACCTGGTGAGCAACTACACAAGTCTTGTTGCCGTCGACACCCAGGTCAGCAGGCCAAAAGAGGAAGGTGAAATGCAAGCGGTTGTGAAAACCCATCTGCCCCAGGGCTGGCAGGCAGCCGCGGTCTTCGGCGGAGGACCCCGGACGGCAACTCCCGCCACGCTGCGAGTGCTGGTTGGTGTGTCTCTTTTCGCAATGGCTGGTGTCATCCGTATCAGCAGGAGGAAAGAATGGCTTACCCTTCGAAAATAGCGTTTATGGTGCTGGCTGTGTCCGGACTGGCCTCGCTTTGTGCCGGCTTCTGGATTCCCGCCAAGGCCGTGTTGGCCCAGTATTTGCTCCATCGGGCATGGCAGCACTCCCTTACGGGCGGCCACATCGTCAAACCATGGCCCTGGGCAGACACCTGGCCCGTCGGAAGGTTACAAAACGATCGGCTGGGTATTGATCTCATTATCCTTGAGGGGGACAGCGGGGAAGTTCTGGCATTTGGACCCGGTCATCTCAGCCGGAGCAGTGCTCCGGGTGAGGATGGACACTGTATTCTCGCAGGACACCGGGACACAAGTTTTACCTTCTTAAAAGACCTGCGGGTGGGTGACCGGCTCTCTCTTGAGGGACCTGCCGGAAAGGAGGTTTTTGTTGTCGAAAATACCGGGGCTGTCCGTGCAGAGGAGTTGTATCTGGATAACGAAAGGATCGGAGCGCTTACCCTCATCACCTGTTTTCCCTTTAATGCTGTAACGCCCCACACCCCTGTACGGTATGTCGTTACAGCACACAAGGGCTAGCTTGTATCATTGGCGGTTTTATTTACTTGTTTTTCGCATGAACGGCAATCCCAGACCGAGGATCAAAAGTGTCAGAAGGAGAAAATGCAGAAACATATCCTTTTGGATCGCACCCCAGATAATATAGAGTGATCCGGCACCGGCGAGGACAGGAGCAATATATCTGCTGAACTTCCCGAGATCGGTGAAGGTTCGTATCACCCAGAGATAAAGGGAAATGTAGATTACATAGAGGAATGCAATCGGCAATTCGGATATATCCATAAACTGTCCCCACCAACCGGAAAAATTCCCATACCAGACCATCAGCCAGAAAGCGGACAGCGCAAATCCAAGCAGAGCGGAATTGACAGTACTGTTGGTGCTGTGATTGACTCTGCAGAAAAACTCAGCTTTTGGGCCCAGACCGCGGGAGGCGATGGAATACATCCCTCTGGTGGAACCCATGATCAATCCGTTCAAAGTGCCCAGACATGAGATGATGACAAAGACCGTCAGCAGGGTTCCACCCAATTTTCCGAAAATAATGGAGAGAACCCGGACCGGAGCATTATCCCCTGCACTGATGATCTCGTCGTTTGAGAGCACCCCGGAAATACCCAGATAATAAAGCATATAGATGACAACCACCGCCGAGGCGCCAAACAGGAGTGCCTTCGGCAGGGTACGTTTGGCATCTTTTAACTCGGCGTTGATGCAGGTTGCAATAATCCAGCCTTCGTAGGCAAAGGCGGTGGCAAGGGTTGCAACTGCCAGACCGCCGCCGCTGGAGACGGTATGGGCCGTGTCCGCAAAACTTTGCAGGGTCTGGCCGCTTATCAGTCCGCTGAAAATACCGATAACAGCAACCAAACCAAGAGGGATCAACTTGACAACCGTCGCCGACACCTGCCATCTTCCGGCAAGCACTGGAGACCAGCAGTTCAGGAGAAAAAAGAAGAGAAGGTAAATTGCCGAGAGCAGCCAAACGCCGTTCTCAAAACCAAGCAACTTGATGGAATAGTTCGCGGAAACCCAGGCAAGAACGGCCACGAGGGTCGGATAGTAGACAAAGGTCATGAACCAGGCAACGAGATAGCCTGCCCGCCAGCCATAGGCCTCCTCAAAGTAGTCGACGACCCCGTTTACCTTCTGAATGCGGGTGGCAATCTGAGCAAAGACATATGCGGTAATGATCATAATTGATCCACCTATGAGCCATGCAAGAAGCGCGGTTGATAAGTTTCCGCCCGATGCCACCAGTACGTCATCCGCCTTAAAAAAGACACCGGATCCTATCACGATGCCGATAACCATGGCGGTTGCCGTCCAAATTCCGTACTTCTTCTGAAGGGTGTCCATCTCTTTCTCCAATCTTTACTTATTGCTCAAATTGTTGGTTGTTTCTTGCGTTTTTATTAAAAAAAATACGCCTTCAATACATTATTTTTCACAAAACCTCCATGGTAATCTCGTATTCCGGGAAGAACAGGATGTTGGAGGTCAACAAGGGATTGGACAGGAATCTGGTAATTTCTGGCGTGTAAACATTGTTCTTGGTAAGGGAATTGCTATATTTATTCCATTGATGTTGCTGTAGTTATGAGGGGAGGAAGCCTGTGGACAAGGAGTCAGCGCAAAGAGCTTTCAGATAAAGACAAGGAGATCGACATGAAGGAGATTGGAAAGATATTGGTTTGTGTGGATTTGTCAAAATATTCAGAAGAGACGGTCGAGTATTCCAAGACATTTGCCAAGAAATTCGGTGCTCAGATTGTGTTGTTGAATGTCATAAATCAAAGAGACATCGACACCCTTAAGGCAGCGAATTATTACTATCCCGACAAAATCAACCTTGATAGTTATCTGGAAAGGGTGCGGACAGACCGCCAAAAAAAGATGGAGGATGTGGACAGCCTGCAGCCTGCGGAAGGGATGGAAGGCGCACGTATTCTCGTTCGCGTTGGTGTGCCTTTTGAGGAAATTCTCAAGACAATTGAGGAAGAACAGGTTGATCTTGTGGTAATGGGCAAAAAGGGGAAAAGCAATTTTCCCACCACTCTTTTTGGTTCAACTGCTGAAAAATTATTCAAATATGCCAAAATACCAATTGTGAGTGTCAGGAGTTAGCCCGAAAATTTCCCCCCGGGCTGACGCCGCCTGAAGGTACTTCAGTGTGGTATATGCTGAGAATCATGGGGTAAAAATGGTTCTCCGGAGAGCAAATTGTTCCCACGCTGCAATACTTCATTACACGGTTTGGCCACGTGTTTGCAACGAACTCAAAGCCGATTTGCGGTCTTGAGCGTACTGATATTCTTAAAAACCTCAGGATAGAGTTTTTCTGCACAATGAGGGCAGATCCCATGGCTGAATCTGGCTTCGGACCTGTCGCGGATATAAGTCTCCAGCTGCTGCCATTTTCCATGCTCATCCCGGATTTTTTTACAAGACGAGCAGATTGCCAGGAACCCTTCCAGATATTTCAATCTTCCGAACAATATTCCTGTATTCCGGACAATTATCAGACCAAGGGCAATGATGATCACCGTTTCAAATATTGATTCCCGCCAATTCACCAGAGTGGCTTCAGCTCCCAGCAGGACATAGGGAAGATCAATGAGTTCATCAAGCCATATCAAGGCAATTACTGCGACAAAAGCAACCAGTTCATATGCGATAATTCGTTTTGAGAGAACATCTTTGGCAATCGTTGGCATGTGTCGCAACCTCTTGATTATTAATAATATTGCAGGGATAAATTAACTATTTCGGCTGTGTCAGGGTCTGTCTCTCGGTTAGAATAATTCTAACCAGTTTCTTTTACACTCCGATAACCGTAAATCAGAGACCGGGAGGGTGCAAACCTTTCGCGTCTGGCTGACGCATCTCTTGAAATCATGGAATCGGCGAATTATTTGGGTAGTTATATCAAGTAGATTTTTGTTTTTACATGATATTAGAAGATCATGAAGTGATTGTGCATACGCCTCTTCATTAAACAGGAATTGTGTCCAACCCGATACTTTTTGGTCATGTTGCTTGATATAATCTCTGGCCACATCCTGTGAAAATCCTTCCTGTTCCATGGCCCTCTGTATCCGTCCTTGTTCTTCATCAAAGACCAAAACCTTGAGAACTCTGTGGCTTTCTGCATTAAGAAGCGAGGTGTGTAATCCGTAGTAAATGAATCCACCCGGAGCGGCGCTTCTTCTGGCTTCCAGCGAACATATGGCCAGATGGATATGCTTTTCCTTCTCAAGCCTTGTGCGCTTCGGTTCCGGTGTTACCCCATAGAGTATTCTCTTTAACTGCTCAACCGGGATGCCGAATTGTTCAAGAATATCCGAGAAAAGCATATCATCGGTATACACCCGCAGATGGAGTGAGTTTGATAATTCACCAATAATCCGGGCCTCATTGGTGTATGAGCATGGGAAGAGGGCAATGGATTGCATATTGTATCTCCTTGTGAGAGGTCGTTTTATATGAATGCGACAATATATCTGTTGTCATCCAATACTTAGCAAAGAGCATGCCATCTACTGTTGGTTTCGCCCCAGGTTGTTAGCAACTGATGTTGTCCGCATAATTGGAAATTTCGAAAAGACTCCCAATTGTCTGGCGGATATTCGCGTCCTGAGGTATAGCTATTTCATCTGCTGCTTGAGCAAGTAAATCATCGAACGTGTAATCCGGCTAAAAATAACAAGTATAAAAAATAAGGAAATGTTGTGGAAGGTCATGTAATTACAAAAACGCTCGTCTCCGAGGATGAAGTGAGAGAAATAGTGCGGCGGCTAGGTGCGGAAATCAACGGTCACTACGGGCAGCTTGACAGGGAACTGATGGTTATCGGTCTCCTGCGTGGCTCTTTTATTTTCATGGCCGATCTGGTGCGTCAGATCACAATCCCTCTGGTGGTGGATTTCATGACCGTCTCAAGTTATGGGGATGGCACGGTGAGCAGTGGAGATGTAAAAGTCGTTATGGATCTCGATTCGTCCATTGAGGGCCGGGATGTTCTGCTGGTGGAAGATATTGTAGATACCGGAAGAACCTTCAGCAAGGTGGTCAGGATGATGAAGAATCGAAATCCACGGTCTCTTGCAACATGCACGTTTCTCAACAAGCCGGCCGCCAGGGTGGCCGATGTGCAAATCGACTTCTGTGGTGTGGATATTCCAGATGAATTTGCCGTTGGCTATGGTCTTGATTATGCTCAGGGATACAGGCATCTTCCCTATGTTGGGGTTTTGAGACTGGAATAACCGGTCATTTGGGCCCCACTTGTTACCAGGTGAAATAGCGGGCCCAAAAGCCAAGCCATTCTTGACCGGCAATTGTGGGAGATGTAGGATTACCGAAAGAGAGCTGTCAGCTCGTTTGCACTGTCTGACTGCTGAACATCCAGCAATCTCAGCCTGATCAGGAGATGAAGATGCACAGTGATCTCATTGCTGCCATTGAACATTCGGACCAGCCCAAAGCAAAGACAATCCTTGAATCGCTCCTCAGTGATAGTCAGGCCGATCCCATGGCTATCCATGATGCTCTCTTCCCGGTAGTTCATAAGGTTCTCAACCCTCCCTTTATTAATCCCCACCTCGCTAAAATGTATGCGATCAACCGCGAGCTTGTCGTTTTCCTGGAACCTTCCGACATCGCCTCACTGCTGCGGGTCGAAGTGCAGGAATACACTCGAAGAGAGAAATTACCGCCCCTGGCGGAACCTGTTACGATTTCCTCGTCAGGAGTCTTTTCCGATATTGAAAAGGCAGTTGCCGGACAGGACGTTTACCAAACGGCATTGACCATGGCAGCCTATTCGAAAGGAGCGGAGCCGGCACAGCTGGCAGGTAGATTGCTGCTTCTTGGCAGCGGTTTTCTCAATCAATCCCTTGGCCACTCTGTCTCCTGTACTGCTTTTATCCTGCTGGAACTGATTCATCGGCATGACCAGGACCCATGGCCTGCACTGGTCTTGCTGGCGGATTATTTTTGTAAGGGGCGTTTTCAGCGGACTCCCGAATTGCAGTACACTGCACTAAGTGCCTACCGGGAGGTGTATCTTGGTGAACTGAAAAAAGCGGTAAGTGGAACCGGGATTGTGGCCCTGCACCATACCATTACCCTCTATACCATTGAGAGGTGTCGTCATCTTTTTGAGCCTCGGGAATATGACCATATGCTGACGATGTGGTCGCAGATGTTTTCGGACAAACACGAAAATCTCCGGCCGGTTTCAAATTTTACCGCGACGGCTCTTCCCCGCTTTTATGATTTTTTCAAGGTTTTTTCTCGGTACGATCCTGTACCGGTTCTGAATATGGTCAAAGGTTCTCTGGAGAAGGAAGATGACCGCAGCCGGTTTGGGCGTTACCTCATTAAAGGGGTTCTGGGCTGTTATGACGGACAGTATAATCCCCACTACCTGACCGGTCTTGGATCCGCCCTCTGGGTGCTTGAAAGTTTCCATGGCCAGCCGGAAATAGTTTTAAATGCGCTGTATCAGTATCTGGAGTTTTTCTTTTCCGGTGTTAATAGTGCGAGGGCTCGATAACAGGCAACGAACCCGCATTTCTCATGAACATTGTGTACCTTTCGGGACGGCAAGAAACTTGACAATTTATCAAGATATCAGCTGACTCCTGCTCATTGACACAATGTTCATGAGAAATGCGGGCTGATATGTTTTCTTGAAGTTTATCTAACCGCTGCTGTGGGAAGGGAGGCAGGGGGGATCTGGTGAAGGCGCAAGAGATGAAAATAAAACGAATACCGGGGTTGGGAATTAAAGGTCTCCTGATTTGCTCAGTTTTGCTGTTGCAGATAACGGTTGTCAAAAGAATATACGCAACAGATGTTTCGATCAGGATCGGCGTTCTTGCAGAGCGCGGAGCAGACCAATGCCTTAAAAAATGGTCGCCCACGGCAGAGTATCTTACCCGCCAGATTCCTGGATATTCCTTTGCCATCCTTCCCTTGACCCATGACCGCATTATCTCAAGTGTTGAAAACGGTGCGGTGGATTTTATCCTGGCCAATTCATCGCTGTATGTGGAACTGGAGCAGGGATACGGTATCAACAGAATCGCGACACTGAAAGAAATGCGATTGGGCCGGGTCTATTCCACCTATGGCAGCGTTATCTTCAGCCGTTCAGACCGGACCGATATCAGAAAACTTTCTGATCTAAAAGGAAAATCGCTTATGGGGGTCTCCGGCGATTCCCTTGGCGGCTGGCAGATGGCTTGGCGGGAGCTCAAGGAAAACGACATCGACCCCTTCGAGGATTTGCAGGAGGTAGTCTACGGAAAGACCCATGATGAGGTTGTCTATGCCGTCCGGGACGGCCTTGTCGATGTTGGAGCGGTACGCACCAATACCCTCGAGGAACTGCAAGCCGAAGGCAGAATCAATCTACAGGATTTTTTCGCTTTCCCCCGCCTGCATGATCGAGAACAGGAGAGCCCATATCTCATTACCACCAGAGAATATCCCGACTGGCCCATGGCAAAGACCAAAGAGACCCCGGATGAATTGGCGGAAAAGGTTGCCGTGGCGTTGCTCCAGATGAATGCTGGCTCGCCTGCCGCCCGGGCTGCCGGCTGTGCCGGCTGGACAATACCGCTGAATTACCAGCCGGTCATGGAACTCATGAAAGTGTTACACCTGGGACCTTATAAAGATCTGGGCAGAGTCACGCTGAGCAACATTCTGCGTGATTACGGGGCATGGGTTATCTTTGGCTGTATTGTATTCTGTACACATCTCGCCTTTACCGGACTGGTCTTAAAACTCAATCGCAGACTGAAGTCATCACATCTCTCACTGACCAGAGAGATGGAGCTGCACAAAAAGATGGACCAGGAACTGGAGTTTGCCAAGGAGCAGGCTGAGGCTGCGACCCTGGCGAAAAGCCAGTTTCTTGCCAATATGAGCCATGAGGTCCGTACCCCTATGAACGGCATTATAGCTGCGACAGATCTGGCCCTGGCGGAGACCGTCTCAACGGAGGTGGAGCACTATCTGCAGATTGTCCAGAATTCCTCGTACACCCTTCTCGGCATTATTAATGATATTCTTGATTATTCCAAAATTGAAGCGGGGCAACTGGAACTGAAGGATCGAGTGTTCAGACTCGATGAAATGTTTGACCGGGTGATGGATGTCTTCATTAACCAGGCGGCAGAAAAAGGAATCGAACTGCTGGTTGATATCGACAGCGATACTCCCCGAATTCTCCTCGGTGATTCTCTTCGCCTGCAGCAGATCTTGACGAACTTGATTGACAATGCGCTCAAGTTTACCGGCCCGGGAGGTATTATTCTGGTAAGTGTCCGGGATGTAACTGATACCGATAAGGGGTTGACGGCCGATCAGGTGATGCTTGCCTTCTCGGTCAAAGACAACGGAACCGGAATTTCGCCTGATTACCTGCCGCGTATTTTTGAACCTTTTACCCAAGGGGACTCTTCCTCAACCAGGACCCATGAAGGCACCGGTCTGGGGCTGAGCATCTGTAAAAATTTCGTGTCATTGATGCATGGGTCCATTGAGGTGGACAGCATGCTTGGCCAGGGCAGCACATTCTCCTTTACGGTACGACTGGTGCGGGCGGCAACGCCGATAGCTTCGATGTTTGATATTCCGCCCGATATCAGCGGAATGAATGTTCTCGTTGTAGATGATTGTGCGGACAACCGGACCATTATGACAAAGATTCTCTCCTCCCTGGATTTTCAGGTAGAGACAATGGATTCCGGATTCGATGCGATCGAACGACTGCAGACCACACCGGATGACAAGGATCCGGTGGAACTGGTGCTGATGGATTGGAAAATGCCCGGCATGAATGGCATTGAGACGTCCAGGAAGATTCGTGAAGAACTGCACCTCACCCTGCCGATTATCATCATGACAGCTTTCGCGAAAGAGGTGCACCGGTCGGAGGCCGAACAGGCCGGGACAAACGGTTTCCTGACGAAGCCGATTTTTCAGTCAACCCTGTTTGATGCGATTATGGACGCCTTTGGCAAAGAAGGTTCGCGAAAGGGTGGAGCAAGAACTGATTTTACCACCAGAGCATCCATATATAAGAAACATTTGAAGGGGTACAGAATTCTGGTGGCAGAGGACAATTACACCAATCAGCAAGTGGCGATGGCCATCCTGAGAGGTGCCGGAATCCTGGCTAAAGTCGTAGGAAACGGTGAAGAAGCCGTTGCGGCAGTAACAAAGGAGCTCTTTGACGGGGTACTGATGGATATACAGATGCCAAAGATGAACGGGTATCAGGCAACACAAAAGATCCGGAGCCTCCCCGGCTGTGACACCCTGCCGATTATTGCAATGACCGCCCATGCAATGAAGGGTGATGAGGAAAAATGTCTTGAGGCAGGAATGGATGGATATGTTGCAAAACCTATCAACCAGGACCGTTTTTTTTATACTCTCTGGCGTCTTCTGCGTAACAGGAAAAGGGTTGTCGCGAATAATACCATTGATTTCAAAGACCTTGCCGCACTCCCGGAATCGGTTGCAGGAGACACATTGACAAAAGAGGTCCAAGGTGGCAAGAATCAAGAACATGGGAAAAAATATTCAATGCCTTTTCAGCTCCCGGGAATTGATGTCACCGCAGTATTGGAGTCGACCGGTCTTGACTGGCAGATTTATAGTGAGATTCTGGAGGGGTTTTTCCATAATAATAGCAATACGGTCGAAATTATTCAGGATGCGAAAGAAAATAACGACAATAATTCCCTTCTCCACCTTGCCCATCGTCTCAAGGGAAGTGCCGCTAATATAGGGGCTCGCGATCTGCAACAGGCTGCCGAAGCAGTGGAACGTGCCTGCCGGCAGCAACAAACTGCAGATGTCAGGGATACGCTGACAACCAGGCTCCAGGAGGAGTTGGAGCGATTTCTTGCTATGATTCAACCACTGGCAGGCAAAGAGGAAAACGATGTTACTGAAGCTGCCAATACCGATGCAGAGGGCGGTTCCGGCCTGCTGCTTGCCTTGATTGAAGCGATAGGGAGAGCTGATCCTGTGGAAATTCAAGCGATGACTGCTGAAACGAGAAAGAAGCTTGCCGGTCGAAAAAACGTTGACCCGTCATTAATCAAAACCCTGGATATTCAGATACGCCGGTACGATTACGACCAGGCTCTCAAGACTATTCAGCAGCTCCGTGATGCTGTGGAGGTACAGTGATGAGTAGATCTCAACCCCTCGTTCTTATCGTGGACGACAATGCGACAAATATAGATTTATTAGTAAGCACACTCAAAGAAAAGTATCGGCTGGGGATAGCCAAAACAGGAGAGAACGCCCTTCGTTATGCTGCAAAATACCGCCCCAATCTTATCCTGCTTGATATCATGATGCCGGAGATGGATGGCTATGAAGTGTGCACAAGATTAAAGGAGAATCCGGATACTCAGTCGATTCCCCTGATATTTCTTACCGCCAGGAGTGAAACCGTTGACAAGACCAAAGCCTTTGAAATGGGGGCGGTCGATTACATCACCAAGCCATTCCACGCGGCGGAATTGAAGGCAAGGGTACAGACCCATATTGCGCTGGAGGAGATGAAAACCCAGTTGCTCTCGCAAAATGTACTGCTGGAAGGGATGGTGGAAAGGAAAACGATTGAACTTCAGGAAATGCTTCAAGGCAGTATCTACAGCATGGCCCTGATGGCGGAAATAAGGGATCCGTACACCGCCGGACATCAGCAGCGGGTGGCCCAGCTGGCCTGCGCAATTGCAGTGAAGATGGGGCTGTCAGAAGAAATTGTCGAAGGAATCCGTATTGCCGGGATACTCCATGATGTCGGAAAAATACGGACCCCAGTTTCGATCTTAAATAGAACGGGACATCTCCTTGATGCCGAAAAGGAGGTGATAAAAATACATCCTGAGATCAGTTTTGAAATTCTGAAAAACATCCCTTTTCCCTGGCCCTGCGCCCAAATAGTATTTCAACATCATGAGCGGCTGGACGGATCCGGCTATCCGCTGGGTCTGCGAGGTGACCAGATGCTTCTTGAATCAAAAATTCTGGCCGTAGCCGATGTCACTGAGGCGACGAGCTCCTTCAGACCCTATCGTCCTGCCCAGGGTATTGAGACAGCCCTCGACGAACTTAGAAAACATCGGGGGACCTTATTCGATGCCGAGGTCGTTGATGTCTGCCTGGAGCTTTTCGAGAGCGGTGCATTTCAATTTGACTACGATCACCAAAAAACTTCGCCGTTTCTGTGCGTGGCTTCACCGGAGACGCTCAATTCGACAATGCCGTCCAGGCCAAGCCATTAGTACCTTACGGATTATTGCAAGGTCGGGGTTTATGCCCTGTTTTGCAGGGTGCTGGTTCACCGTTCATCCCAGATACGCGATCAGTGCACTGCTCAGCCAGGGAAAATAGGTGATAATCAGAAGGGTAATCAGCAAGAGGCCAAGAAACGGCAGGGTGGCACGATAAAGTTCTGTTACCGGTCGCTCAAAACGATAGGAGGCGAGAAAAAGATTCAGGCCAACCGGAGGGGTACAGTAACCGATCTGTAAATTCGTGAGAAAAATAATGCCCAGATGAATGGGGTCGATCCCGTAGCCCTCAGCTATCGGCAATATTAAGGGCACGATCAATACCAGGGCGGAGAAGATGTCGAGCATCGCCCCGACGATAAGTAGAAAGACGTTGAGCAGCAATAAAAATGTGTATTTATTGTCGATATAGCTTTGAATAAAATCAAAAAGCCGGGAGGGAACCTGTTGGTCGATCAGGTAGTTGGTTGAGGCCATAGAGGCGGCGAGGATCACCAGTATCCCGCCAAACAGCACCATGGACTTGCTCATGATGGTCGGTAACTGCCTGAGTGACACGTCCCGGTGAATACCGACCTCGACAATCAAAACATAGAAGGCCGTGACGGCAGCGGCTTCTCCGGGCACGAAAATCCCACCATAGATACCTCCGAGCAAAATGACAGGCAAGGGAAGTTCCCAGCCAATCTCACGCAGGCCGTCAAGGATTTCTCCTCTGCTGTAATGCGGCCTGGTGTCCCGGGGCGGGCTTTTTAATACGGCATATCCCATCAGGAGCAGGAGCATCAGAAAGCCGGGTAGAATACCTGCCAAAAAGAGATGATCGATCCTCGATTCGGCGATGACGCCATAGAGGATGAGTGGCAGGCTGGGCGGAAAGAGCAGGCCGAGGCTGCCTGAAGAGGTGATAAGGCCCATGGAAAAACGGTCTCCGTAGCCATCTTTCAAAAGAGCCGGCAGCAACAGGCCGCCGAGAGCAAATATGGTCACCCCTGAGGCTCCGGTGAAAGCGGTGAAAACGGCGCAGAGGGTGAGGGTGATGACTGCCAGACCACCCGGGAGCCAGCCGAGGAAAATCCGGGAAAAACGGAGCATGCGACTGGGTGCGTTGCTTTCCGACAGAAGGATACCGGCAAAAATAAAGAGAGGCAGGGAGACTAAAAGAGGAGTGTCGGCAAGTCGGGACATCTCGATGATAACCACCGAGACGTCAATATCCGCTGAGTAGAAAGAGAGCAGGGCCAGGGCGCCGATGACCAGAAAAAGCGGCGACCTGAACAGAGCCAGGCAGAGTATCAGAAGCTTCAGGGCGTTCATCGTTGGTTTCCTGGCACCTGGCAATTCGCGATGAAAAACGATCGAAGCTGCATCCAGAGCAGGAGAAGGTATTTCAGGGTAATGAGGCCGAAGGCTACTGGAAAAATACTGTTCCAGAACCAGAGCGGCAATGACAGCGGACCAGGACCTCCGAACTCGATTTCACTCTGGAGAAAACGCCACCCGGCCCAGGTCAGTCCCCCGGCGGCAAGGGTGCAGAACAGATAGGTTATAAGGGTAATCCAGGGCTCAATCCATTTTGGCAGGTGGTTCCCGGTAATATCCAGAGCGATATGCTTCCCCTGGCTGGTAGCGGAAACTGCACCAAGCAGTCCGCACCAGAGCACCAGGTAACGCAGGAGTGGATCAGCCCAGAACAGGCCGCTTGCAAAAAATGTACGCAGGACAATCTGAACGCAGGCAAGAACGATCATCGTCCCGAGCAGCAGGCAGAGGATTCCTTTTTCGCCTTTGTCGAGCAGGCGCAGCAGCGGATGCGTCTGAAAGAGTGTACCGGTTTCAATCAACGAGTTATCTCCGCGGTTGTTTTGTTGCGGAATTCCGAACGTAATCCAATGGCCTGGTCGTAAATACTTTTTGAAAACGAACCAGGAATCAGGGAATCTACCGCCTGATCACTTTTATCCTTTAAGATTTGCCTTGTCTCTTTATCTATTTTGAGGAATTCACCGCCTCGTGTCGCCAGCACCAGGCGGGATTGACTGTTGCTGGCCCTGGTTTTTTCGAGCAGGATCGGGAAATGGACGCGGGCTGCCTTCTCGATTGCCGTCCTGTGAGTTTCGGGAAGTTTGGCAAACTTGGCGCCGTTAAGAGCAAAAACACCGTAGGCATAACCATAGGGGACGTCGGCTACATAGCGGGCCTTGGTGAACCACTGCAGGACTATGGAGCCGTAGAGGGAATTATAAACTGTCTCGACGAGACCACTCTGCAGGGAAGACAGTACATCAGGGATTGACAGTTGCACGGGTGAGATACCGAGGGCGGAAAGATATACCTCGGATACCGGATCGCCGGAGGGGCTCCAGTTTTTCGAATTTCTGAGGGTATCAAAAGTGGAAATAGGCTGGGTTGACATGGCGTAAATAAAGCCGACTTCGGTTATGGCTATAAATTCAAGACCTTTATCACGAAACCGTTCTTTGAAGGTCGGCATCAGCCCTTCCGTCACATAATCGACCTCATTGTAGGAATCGAAAAAAAAGGGAATCGCCATTACCCTGAAATCGGGAACGACAGGGGAAATGCCGGTCATTGTAAACCCACCTCCGTGCAGCTGGCCTACCCGCAGCTTTCGGTACATGGCCTGGTCGTCTCCCATGACACCGCCGGGGTACATGCGAAACCCTACCTCTCCACCTGTGTTATCGCCGACCTCCTTGGCAAATTTCTCAAATTGTTCAATCCAGACCGAACCCGCCGGGGCGAGGGTGGCGACTTTGAACAGATATTTAGGGGCCGCATACAGGAGGTTGGAGCTTAACAAAAGGAGAACAAGAATTGTCAGAGTAAGGGACGCTAAACGTTGCATGGTTTCTCCATGTGAATCGTAGGGAAGAGGGTGAAAAGGTGATTGTTTATTCACCGAAATAGTTCTCCTCAAGCAGTCGTTTTGCTCTGTTGACGGCGATTTGATTGCTGAGACCGAATTCCGGAGCACTGTCCAGCGGGAAGGCAATGACCTCTTTGAGCAGTTTGTCGTGCAGGTCCTCATCGAGTGTTGCTCTGGCCAGGGTTTCGGCATAGGTCGTCTGGGTCAGGAGGAATCGGCGATTGGACAGTTGCAGCGCTTTCTCAAAATGAAATTTACTGAGGTCCGGCCTGCCGCCGAACATAGCCGGTTTGGCAGCGTGATATCCCCCGAAAAAGAGATGGATCGAACCACCCTGGTAGGATTCGTCTATTTCCAGAAGTCTGGCCATGATCTTCTCGATAATGACTATATCGGCAATTGCTTCCGGGGAATCTTTCATGTTTTGCACCCAGGTCAGCCAGCCAAAAGTACCCCAAAAAACGTATGGAACATCACTTTTATCGAGCTTGGCCAATTCATGGTCCAATGCCTCATAATCCGTTCCGGTTCCCTGCGGGAGGTAATGACGGAGCAGCCTGGTTCCATAGAGTTTAGCTTTTTCGGCAATGGGGGTGATTCTTTTGTCGTCGACACCGCCGCATTCCTCCAACGCTGTCGCATAGGCACTGAATGATTGTGTTCCCGACAGGAGCAGATTGCGATTTTCAGGAGACGAGACAAGCATGCTGTCGATCATCAGCAGATAGGCCGGTGATCCTTCACAGACCAGGTCAATGTCGGTCTGTTGCTGGATATTGCCAATGGCAGGCCGAATAAAAGATGTTACCAGATTTGAACAGGAAGACAGGAAGAAAGCACAACAGATGAGTAGCAAAAAGGATGATGCTGGAATACGGCGCATGAACATGAACGATCCGGTTGATAGAGATAAGCTACCCCCACAGAAATACGGGGGATACGTTCCTTTACAAAACGATTTTCTGAATATTGTTCTGCCACCCTTTTCTGAGAAGAAGAACAAGACGGTCATTTCTGAGTCGTTAAATTGTAATAGCCCTGTTGTTATTTGGCAATGATAACTTTATTTGGCCGGATACGATAAGGAAAAGGATTGGGCCTTGCAAAAAAAAAGCCCATAGCTGAACAAGAGAGACAACAGCTATGGGCCGAAAAGAGATTACTTTACTGCTTTTTTTCTTCGAGGGCTTTAGATATTGCTTTGTTGGTTGCGTCAATAACCTCTTTGGCTGCTGAAATCACGTCCTGCATTGTTTCAATGACATCTTTTTCCGAGGCTTCCCCTGCATCTTCACCTTCAATCACTTGGTCATCGGGTTGTGCCTCTTCCTGAGTTTTAACAATTTCTTTCCCTGTATCGACAACCTCAACAGCTACATCTTTGCCGGCATTGAGCATTTTCTGAGTGGCGATGACCAGCTCTTTGGTTGCCAGGACCATGTCGTTGGTTGATTCCACCATTTTCTGCATGGCGATAGTGAGATCTGCATCTGTATCAGTTGCCGGGACTGCTACCTGCTTGTCCTGTGGTTCAAGACAGGGAGCATTTTTCGGGATATCTGCACGGTCCATTGTCCGGCCGCAAGGCATGACGATTTGTTCGGACTCTGCGACCTTTACCGGTTGCTGCTCTTCGGGAACCGTTTCCTGCTGCATGACCAGCTCTTTGGCAGGTTCTTCCGCAACAGGTTGTTCTTCGACAGTCGGCTGGACATCTTCAACCTGTTGAGTTGCTTCGGCTTCTACCGGTGTTGTTTCAGTCGGTTCCGGTACGGCAACCGGCTGTTGTCCGGCCTCAGTAGTATGTTGTTGTTCCTCGTGGTTTTCCGTGCTTTGATCAGAGTTATCGGGACTACAACCGTAAATAACAAGATAGCAGACAATTAATGCGATAAATGCGTACTTCATTGGATTCATTCCCCCATTACATAATTGATGTCTGATGGCGTCGTAAAAAGTCCGATCCAGCCAAACACAATGATACTACGCCTGGCCATTTAAGAACTTCGCGCTGATCGTTACGAGTTCATCGTGAATGAAAAAAAACTAACACCTTTGCTATATCTTCAATAAGGTCAAATACTAACATATTTTCGCTGTCAGTTTTACTCTTTTTTGTCCGGATTGATTTCTCTTTTTCGGCAAGGCTTGTTGTTGAAGGCGATCAGGCAAAACTCTTCGCTCCGGATCGATAGTTTTCAGCCATTGAGACAATTTCATCCTGGAGGCGTGCAACAAGTTCGGGGGGAGAAAGGACCTGGGCCATGGCTCCATACTGAAGGATTTTCATGATCAACTCACGGTCGTCGCTGACGGGCAGCCGCAGCACTACTCCCTCGTCTACCACTGCTGTTTCCTGATCCTTGTGCCAACGCTGGTTTCTTACAAGTTCAGCAGCAATGGAGGTGAATAGAATTTCAGCCGTATACCGGGGTTTTCCCTGAAAAATTCCAAACGACTGCCCCAGCAGGCTTCGGTCAAGTGAGATATCATCCGGAATATTCCGGCAGATAATTTCGGCGCTCTGCACCCGGCCAATATGAAAAAGCCTGTTCTCCTGTCGCAGGTAACAGTATGCATAGCAGTACCAGCGGCCCTGATAGTTGATGATCTGCAGCGGGGCAGCTGTTCGGTCGATTGACTTTCCCCCGATTGATCTGTACTGCAGAGCGAGCAGCTTCTTTTTGACGACGGCCTCGATAATAATCTCAAAGGTTCGGTGATCAATCGATTCGATCTCAATCCACAGGCAATGAAGTGAGTCGATAACCGTTCCGTAATCAGGCGAAATCATGGTGGAGAGCCGTTGCTCCAGTTGTCTGACCTCTTCGAGTTCACCAAGACCGGCTTCATCGGCCAGTTTGCTGAGCATTGCCAGGAGAAAAATGATGCGGGGACTCTCTTCAAAGGGAAGGTGAAAACCATCCTGATAGTAAAAGCCGTTTTTCTGCGGATTGAAGACGAGCGGGGCAAGAAGTCTGTCGCGGAGATAGTTTATATCTCGTTTTGAAGTCGCAATAGAAGTTTCAAACTGATCGGCGAGGGTCCGGGAGTTCGGGAAGTTGCCTTTAAGAATTTCGCGATGGAAAAAGAAAACCCGCTCAAGAACACTCATGACCGGTTATTTAGCGTGACGCCGGTGTTTTACAGGAAGGATCTTGAGTTGTTCCCGATACTTGGCAACAGTCCGCCGGGCGATTTTGATATTGCGTTCGGCCAGTTTTTCAGAGATGGCGTTATCACTGAGAGGCGAGTTCCTGTCTTCCTCCTGGATCATCTTTCTGATAATGGTCTTAATCGACTCCGATGCCATGGCATCCTGACCCTCCCGGGGAATGGCCGTTGAGAAGAAGTATTTCAGCTCGTAAATTCCGAGAGGGGTGTGGACGTATTTATTGGAAGTGACGCGGCTGACTGTTGACTCATGCATCTCGATATCATCGGCGACATCTTTTAAGATGAGCGGTTTCAGGTACTGCGCCCCCCGCTCGAAAAAGTCTAACTGGAATCGCAGGATAGATTCCATGACCTTGACGATGGTTCGTTGCCGCTGATAAAGGGATTTTATAAACCAGTCGGCATTCTTCAGCTTTTCGTTAATATACTGGCGCGATTCTTTCTCCAGGTCTTTGTCATTTTTCAGCAGATCCTGATACAACGAGGAGAGTTTCAACTGCGGCAGGTCGTCGTCATTGAGTCGAATGACATATTCACCGTCAATTTTCCGGACATAGACATCGGGAACCACATAATTGGTTTCGTCGGTGCCATAAGACAATCCGGGAAATGGGGTCAGTTCGGCGACAATATAGTTGATGGCTCTTTCAATTTCCGGTTTTTTTCGGCCGGTAGCCCGGGAAAGCGCTTTATAGTTTCTGGTCTCAAGAAGAGGCAGATGGTCCCGTACTATTTCAGCAGCGAGACTGTCTTTTTTTCCTAATCGCTCAAGCTGGATATAGAGGGATTCGCTGACGTTTCTTGCCCCGATTCCCGGCGGGTCAAGCTCTTGGAGCACCTCCAGAATATATTCCGCATCGTCCTGCTCGCAGCCGGTTTCTTCAATAACTTTATTCAGATCGACTTCGAGAAAACCGTATCGGTTCAGGTTGCCGACGAAGAACCGGGCAATTTCCCATTCTTTTTCGTCGAGCTCACAATGGGCGAGCTGCCATTGCAGGTAGGCCGTCAACCCAGGTTTTTCCGAAATGAATTCAAACTGGGAAGGTGCATCGGCGGGAGGTGTTTCGTGAGCAAAAGAAAAGTTGGAGTCGAAATTATTAGAGTAGTCTTCCCAGTTGGTCTCACCCAGGGTGCCGTCGACCTTGATGTTTTCTGTTACATCTGACTCTATGCCGCGGCCGTTTTCTTCAACAGTTGAAGAAAGTGACATCGGGTTTTCGGCTGTTTCCGGTCTTGAATAATCTTCCTCAAGAGCCGGGTTTTGCTCTATTTCAGCCTGCAGGGCGTCAGAGAGTTCAAGCCTGTTCAACTGAAGAAGTTTAATGGCTTGACGCAGCTGTTGCGTCATAACCAGTTTCTGCGTAAGCTTGAGTTGTTGTCTGAGTTCTAATGCCATAGAGAATTACATGTGAAAGTTTTCACCTAAGTACATTTTTCTTGCTACTTCACTCTCAATAATATCGTCTGCAACTCCACTTGTGAGAACCTGTCCAGCATTCATAATATAGGCAAAGTCACAAACCTGCAAAGTTTCTCTTACATTGTGGTCTGAGATGAGTATTCCAAGCCCCTTCTCTTTCAGATTAAAAATTATTTTCTGCAGATCGTGAACCGCCAGCGGGTCGATACCGGCAAAGGGTTCATCGAGCAGAATGAATTTCGGCCGGGTCGATAGAGCACGCATGATTTCAACCCTTCGCCGCTCCCCGCCTGATAAGGCATGACCCTTATTGTGTCTGAGATATTCAATGTTGAGATCGGCCATCAATTCATCGATACGATATTTAATCTCGTTCTTCGATAGTCCCAGAGGTTCAAGGATGATGCGAACATTCTCCTCAACTGTCAATTTTTTAAATACCGATGGTTCCTGTGCCAGGTAGGAGATTCCTTTTAAAGCTCTTTTGTGGATGGGCAGATTGGTAATTGCCTCTCCTGCATATATAATATTTCCTTTGTCCGGTCGAATAAAACCGGCAATGGAATAAAATGTCGTCGTCTTGCCTGCACCGTTCGGGCCAAGCAGGCCTACTACTGCGCCTGTTTGCACCTGGAGACTGACACCGTCAACCACCGTTCTGGAGCCGTATCGTTTAACAATATTTTGTGTTTCAAGTACCGACATCGTGACCCGTCTGCTTGTCCCCTACCTGCCCTTATATCTGATGCACTCGTAAAAAACCTACAACGAAGTAGATCGGAGTTTTTACGACGCCATCATTTTTGGAGGATGGTCATATTCACCCGTGAAGGTTTTTTCTCACCTTCCCCGGCATCGCCGGCTGTGGCTGCCGGTCTGCCACCAACTACTTCCGATCTGCCTTCGTCGAGATAGTAGATGATCTTTTCTCCGCTGACCATATTCTGGCCCTGCCATGCTTTGGCATCTTCAGTAAGTATAACCTGTCTCTCCTTGGAGAGGTAGATCATTTTTTTAGAGGTCCCAAGCCATTCTCCCCTGGTAATCTCTACATTGCCAACGCATATAAGCTTCTCAACCTGCTGTGATGCCGAGTTTTCGCCTTCCAGGTTCTTTTTTTCCGTATCTTTTTGGGTGTAATAGACGGTCATTTCATCGGTACGGATTCGTACGTCCCCCTGTTTGGCATCAACCTCTCCGGTGAAAACCACCGAACTCGTCCGCTCGGTGGAGGTCATGCGATCTGCTTCGATATGAATCGGGTCTTCGCTTGCATAACCGGATGCCGGGACAACGAAGAAAAGGAAAAAAGTAAAACAACTCCTGAATATGACGGAAGATTTATTGATGAAATCCATCAGGACTCTCCAGACTGAGTTCTCTCTCTGAAGCGACAAATTTTGCACTAAAATCGAGTCTTTTGGACATTTAATCATTGGTCTACACGTGGTGTTCCGAGGATTAAAATTTAATGAATACAGATGTATAGGGTAAAATAGCCGTTTCAGGATTGAAACTCGTTAAAATGATATGCTCAGACCTGTGACTGTACCGAGCCCATCGTAGCGTATAGGTCTGTAAATGTAAAGTCATGGTATGCGTGCACTACAACAAAGAGTGCTTTACTTACATTATGCGAGCAATTAGAATAACACCTTGTGCCATTACCCCAATCCGTCAATTTACCTCACTGATTTTATAGAACATTATAAGGATCGATCGAAGGATCGAAAACACCCCTATGGTAAGAAATGTTGAGGAGAGTATTGAAAAGGCGAAAGTACTTCTTGAAGCTCTTCCGTATATGCAGGAATTCAGGCATAAAACCATTGTCATTAAATACGGTGGCCATGCCATGGTTGATGAACATCTTAAAAAACAGTTTGCCCTGAATGTTATTTTGCTCAAGCAGATCGGCATCAACCCGGTCATCGTGCATGGTGGCGGTCCCCAGATCAACAGACTGCTCGATCGTCTCGGTATAAAGCCAAGCTATGTTCAGGGCATGCGGGTGACCGATGGGGAAACCATGGATGTGGTGGAGATGGTTCTTGTCGGGAAGGTGAACAAGGAGATTGTCGGGCTGATAAATCATTGCGGCGGCAAGGCTGTCGGTCTTTCAGGCCGTGACGGTGATCTGGTCTGTGCCGAAAAGCTCAGGGTGAGCAGTAAAAAAGGCGCAGATCAGCTCCAGGATGCACCTCCGGAACTGATTGATCTCGGGCGGGTCGGGCAAGTGACAGAGGTTAACACCGGTGTTCTCGAAAGCCTCTACCTGAAAGATTTTATACCGGTGATCGCTCCGGTGGGTGTCGGAGATGATGGTCAGGCATTCAATATCAATGCCGATCTGGTTGCCGGAGCAATTGCCGGCGCCCTGTCGGCAGAAAAGCTGATGCTTTTGACAGATGTTCCCGGAGTAAACGATAAGAACGGTGAATTGATCACCACCCTGCCGCGCCGGGATCTGGAAAGGCTGATTGATGACGGAACTATTGCCGGCGGCATGATCCCGAAAGTGCGCTGCTGTGAGGATGCCCTGCGGCGCGGAGTCGGTAAAACCTATATCGTTGACGGGCGGGTTGAAAACTCGATCCTGCTCGAGATGTTTACTAAGGAAGGTGTGGGCACGGAGATATATTGATGGCGTTGTGAAAACATCATCTGCTTCGTTGCTTCAAAATTTCTATCATTGCAACGTACTCTAGTACGCCGAACCGAAAGAAATCTTGTGCGCCTCGCATATGATGATTTTTATTTAGCCATCTCAAATGGGAATTTTGCAGGAATATCAATTATGAGTAGCAACAAACAGATAAAAGAGAGGGGCGATAAGGTCATCATGGGCACCTATGCCAGATACCCCGCCGCCATGGTGAAGGGATCCGGCTGTCGACTGACCGATGCTGACGGGAAGGAATACCTGGACTTTATGGCAGGTATCGCTGTCTGTGGCCTTGGTCACGGGCATCCGGCAATAACCGAGGCGATCGGTCGCCAGGCAGGCAAGCTGGTTCATGTGTCTAATCTCTACTACACCGAGCCCCAGATTGAACTTGCTGAAATGATCATCGGCAACTCTTTTGGGGAAAAAATTTTCTTCTGCAACAGCGGCGCCGAGGCCAACGAGGCTGCAATGAAGCTGGCCCGTATTTACTCGGCTGAGGGGCGATATAAGATAATCAGTCTCTCCGGCTCCTTCCATGGCAGGACCCTGGCCACCGTAGCGGCAACCGGGCAGCCGAAGTTCCATAAAGGGTTCGAGCCACTTCCCGAGGGCTTTATCCATGCGCCCTTTGGTGATTTCCAGGCCCTGGAAGAGATGGTTGACGGTTCCACCTGTGCAATTCTCTGTGAACCATTGCAGGGAGAAGGTGGGGTTCGGCCCCTGGCAAAAGAGTATCTGACGGGAATCAAGGCGCTCTGCGAAAAACACGGACTGCTGCTGATTTTTGATGAAATCCAGACCGGTGTGGGCAGGACAGGCACCCTGTTTGCCTATGAACAGCTGGGCGTTGAGCCGGACATTCTCACTATGGCCAAGGCCCTGGGGAACGGGTTGCCAATAGGCGCCATGATGACCAGCGCCAAGATTGCTGCACCATTTATCCCGGGCACCCATGCTTCGACCTTCGGCGGCAATCCGGTGGCCTCCGCCGCAGCGGTGGCCACCCTGAAAATTATGCTGGCCGACGGTTTTCTGACAGGGGTAAAAAACAGGGGGGAATATTTTCAGAGCGAACTGAACAGGCTGGCCCGGCGATTCCCGGCCATTATCAGCTCTGTTCGCGGAATGGGGTTGATTGTCGGAGCCGTCCTCACCGAAGAGGGAGTCTCGTTCGGGACGGACATCGTCAATGCAATGTTCGATAGGGGTTTCCTTATGAACTTTGCCGGCAACGTAGCCCTCAGGTTTGTCCCTCCTCTCATTGTGACGAAAGAGGAGATCGACAGACTTGTGACAGCGCTCGGCGAGGTGCTGGCTGAATTGTAACGCACCGGTGCGATGGGCAAAAAGGAGTGCTGTTGGTGCTTTCAGGGGGAAATGTTTTGCAAATAACGGCTCTTTTATGTAATGATAACTCCTTTCTCCCCAGAAAATGATAGAAAAGCGAAGCTGTGGGGAGGTAACCGGCGGGAACTTTCCCCCCTTTTGTTTTGAGGTGAACAGGGTGCCGAAGCATTTAAGGTCATTACAGGAATTTACGAAAGCAGAGCTGATCGGTTTTATCGACCGGGCAATAGAACTGAAAAAAGAGCAAAAATCCGGAAAGATACATCGCCAGCTGGACGGCAAGACCATCGGTCTTATCTTTGAAAAACCCTCCACCAGGACCCGCGTCTCCTTTGAGTCGGCCATGTATGGTCTGGGGGGGCAGGTTATTTTCCTGTCCGGTCGCGACACGCAGCTGGCGAGATCGGAGCCGCTTAAAGATATGTCACGGGTTATGTCCCGTTATGTCGATGGCATGGTGGTCAGGACCTTTGGTCAGGAGGTGGTCGAGGAACTCGCCGATTATGCAACGGTTCCGGTAATAAACGCCCTGACCGATGTGCATCATCCCTGCCAGGTGCTCAGCGACATGATGACCGTTATCGAAAAAAAGGGAGCGATCGAAAATCTGCATATTGCCTGGGTCGGTGATGGCAACAACATGGCTAATTCCTGGATTCAGGCCGCAGCAACTATCGGTTTTGCACTGACTCTCGCCTGCCCGGAGGGCTACGAGCCGGACAGTGACATCCTGGCTGCAAGTCAGAAGGTAGCCACTAAACCAATAACCCTGATCCGTGATCCGCAGGAAGCGGTACGGAGTGCCGATGTCATAAATGTCGACGTCTGGGCCTCCATGGGTATGGAAGAGGAGCAGGAAGAAAGGTTGCGCGTTTTCTCCAGTTATCAGTTGAACAGTGAACTGCTGGCCAAGGCGCCTGCGGAGTGCATTGTCCTGCACTGTCTCCCGGCCCACAGGGAGGAGGAGATAACCGGTGAGGTGCTGGAATCGGGCCAGTGTGTAGCCTTTGATCAGGCTGAAAACAAGATGCATCTCCATAAGGCCCTTCTAGAAGGGCTGATAGGTTAGCGATTCGTTAATCATTTTCAAAAAACACCGTGAGGTGTTTCAATATTAATAAACTATTATCGTGGATGGCTAAGTAAAAAAATTCATATGCGAGGCGTAAGATTTTTCTATTATTTCGGCGTACTGGGGTACGTCGTAATGATAGAAAGATTGTACCCCAGGGGCACTTCCTGCGGGCGCACAACGAAGCAGATGGAGAGTTTTTACGACGCCATCATTATTGAGGTTGTGATATGAGTGTCAATAAAATAGTGCTCGCCTACTCCGGCGGGCTAGATACGTCTGTTATTTTGAAGTGGCTGGCTGAGGAGTATAAGTGCTCCGTAATTGCCTATTCCGCCGATATAGGGCAGGAAGAGGACTGGGAAGCCGTAAAGAAAAAGGGCCTCGCCACCGGTGCTGAAAAGGTCATAGTCTCCGATCTGAAAAAAGAGTTCGTCGAAGACTATATTTTCCCGGCCTTTCGGGCTAACGCCATCTATGAGGGTTCCTATCTTCTCGGTACCTCGCTGGCCAGACCTTTGATCTCGAAAGAACAGGTTCGCATCGCCCTTGCAGAGGGTGCCGATGCGGTCAGCCACGGTGCAACCGGCAAAGGTAACGATCAGGTACGTTTTGAGCTCGGGTATATCGGTCTGGCTCCGAATCTGAAAATCATTGCTCCCTGGAGAACCTGGGATCTGAATTCCCGCCAGAAGCTGGTGGAGTTCGCAAAAGATCATAATATTCCGGTTCCGGTAACCAAGAAAAACCCCTACAGCTGTGATGAGAATCTGCTGCATATCAGCTATGAAGGTGGAATCCTGGAAGATCCATGGAATGAGCCGGACGAGGATATGTTCAAGTTCACCGTCTCGCCGGAAAAAGCTCCCGACGTTGCCACCTATCTGGAAATCGAATTTAAAAACGGTGATCCGGTAGCCCTCGACGGTAAAGAGATGGCGCCCCTGGAACTGTTTACCATGCTCAATAAACTTGGCGGTGCCAATGGTATCGGTCGCCTTGATCTGGTGGAAAACCGCTTTGTCGGTATGAAGTCACACGGCGTCTACGAGACCCCCGGCGGAACCGTTCTCAGGACAGCGCATCGCGACCTGGAAACCATTACCCTTGACCGTGAGGTCATGCGTATCCGCGATTCCCTTATCCCGCGGTATGCCGAACTGATCTACAACGGTTTCTGGTTCTCTCCGGAACGCGAGCTGTTGCAGGTAACCATGGATGCGACCCAGAAGACCGTTAACGGTACCGTTCGGTTGAAACTCTATAAAGGCAACTGTATCCCCGTGGGGCGTAAATCGGATCAGTCTCTCTATCAGGAAACATTTGCCACTTTCGAAGAAGATCAGGTCTATGACCAGGGTGATGCCACAGGCTTTATCCGGCTCAATGGGCTGCGTTTGAAGATTAATGCATTACAGGACCGATTTGAAAAATAGGGAAAATAATTTTTCCACGCCATTCCGAGTGGTTCGAATGTGCTTTTTACGAGAGTAACAACTATGACTGAGTCCAAAAAGAGCGGATCGGGAAAAATGTGGGGAGGGCGTTTCAGCGAAGGAACCGCCGCCTCTGTTGAGACCTTTAGTGCCTCTATCCATTATGATTCCCGGCTCTATAAATATGATATCGCCGGCAGTAAGGCCCACGCTGCCATGCTGGCAGGCCAGGGTATTCTCACCAGAGAAGAGCTGGCGGCAATAACTGACGGCCTTACGGCAATTGAGCAGGAAATAGATCAGGGGACGTTTCGGTTCCGGCGCGAGCTTGAGGATATTCATATGAATATCGAGAAATCCCTGGTGGAGCGAATTGGACCGGCCGGCGCAAAGCTGCATAGTGCCCGGTCGAGAAACGATCAGGTGGCGCTCGACTTCAAGATGTATCTGCGGGACCAGTGTGATGCGCTCATCCAGCTGCTCGACGATATCCGTAAGGCTTTTGTTCTGTTGGCCAGGAAATATCTCGGCCACATCATGCCGGGCTATACCCATATGCAACGGGCACAACCGGTGCAGATAGCCCATCATATGCTGGCCTATTACGAGATGTTCAGCCGGGACCGGTCACGGATAGTTGACTGTCGCAAGCGGCTCAATCTCTCGCCGCTCGGCTGTGCGGCCATGGCCGGCACCGGTCTGCCGATTGATCGTGAGCAGGTGGCAGCGGCCCTTGGGTTTGACGGAGTCACCGCCAACTCCATGGACACTTCCGGGGATCGGGATTATGCCATAGAATTCACCAGCACCTGTACCATGATCCAGCTCCATCTCTCCAGATTGTCTGAAGAGCTGGTGCTCTGGTCCAGTCAGGAGTTTGATTTTGTTACTATCTCCGACAAGTTCTGTACCGGTTCCTCGATCATGCCGCAGAAGAAAAATCCTGATATCCCAGAGTTGATACGAGGGAAAAGCGGCCGGGTAGTGGGCAGTTTAATGACCCTTATCACCCTGGTGAAGGGACTGCCGCTGACCTACAACCGTGATCTTCAGGAAGATAAAGAACCGGTTTTCGATACCGTGGATACCGTGACAGCGTCTCTGTCGATTATGGCGGAACTTCTTGAAAATATGAACTTTAAAACCGAACGGATGGTTGAGGCGACCAAAACGGGATGCATGACGGCCACAGATCTTGCCGATTATCTTGTTCTAAAGAATGTACCTTTCAGGGAGGCTCACGGCATCGTCGGCCGGGCCGTTGCCTACTGTCTGGAACAAGGGCGCGAGCTGCCCGATCTGACTCTCGCCGAGCTCAGTGATTTTTCCGAGGTGATCACCAAGGATGTCTATGAAGTCCTGAGTGTTGAGGGTTCGGTAAATAGCAGGATATCAACAGGAGGTACCGGTTTGCAGCGGGTGGAAGAAGCAGTTCTTGCAGCTGAGAAGCAGCTGGGGCTCGCATAATAATGAAAATGGGATGGTTCAGGCGGGCAGCGGGAGTAGTCTTTCTTGGTGCGTTCCTGGTTTTGGCGGGTGGATGCGGCTACAAGAACGCACCGGTTCCGCCGGCACATGTCGTGCCTGTTGCAATCAGCGATCTGCTGTATAAACTTGACGATAAGGGTGTACAGCTCACCTGGTCGTATCCCGTTGAGACATTGAAAGGAACGACGCTCGACGATATTTCCTCATTTGACCTGTATATGGCGGAGATATCGCTTGACGATTATTGTCCCAGTTGTCCCATTCCATTCGGCGAACCGATGGAGATAGCCGGTGGCTCTCCGGTTGACGGGAAGGTGAGAAGAACGACAGGCTATGAGTCCACGCTCCTGCGATCCGGCTATAAATACTTTTTCAAGGTGCGTTCCCGTACCAGCTGGTGGGCGGACAGTGCAGACTCCAATATTGTCACCTTCGTCTGGTTTCAACCGGCAGCAGCTCCGACGGGTGTGACGGCGACGCCGGGGGATCAGCAGGTTGTCCTCAAATGGCAGCCGGTGACTACCTTTAAGGACGGAAGTGCTGTTGCATTTGAGATGGATATGAAGTATCAGGTGCGGCGGAGCAGTGACGGCAAGAATTTTGAGCAGCTCGGTGAACCGGTGACCGCAACGCAATATGCGGACAATCAGGTGCGGAACGGCTCTGAGTATTTTTACACCGTTCAGAGTATAATGGTCATTAACGGCGAATTCGTCAGCGGTCAAATCAGCAGGGGTGTAGCAGCCACGCCGGTTGACCTGGTTTCGCCATTTGCACCGACGGGGGTCACGGTGGTGAAGACCGGTGTCGGCACCAAAGTGTTCTGGGAAAGAAGTGATGCTGACGACCTTGGCGGCTACCGGGTTTACCGTCGGGCCGCTAACAGAAAAGACTTTGAGATGGTCGGCCTGGTAGAGCCGGAGTACACGCTCTTTGTTGATGCAGGGGCCAGCGAAAGTGAGCAGTATTATTACGCTGTCACTGCCATCGACCGGGAAACACCGCCAAACGAAAGTGCTCAATCGGAAGAAGCCACATCGAGATATTAGGAGATTGTCCGAGAAGAGTAAGTTGTCAGGCATAACGATGAGTTTGGCGAAAGGGCATTGTTGGAAAGCTTCCTAACCGCATCCAATCCATTTCGTGGCGTAAACAATGCCCTCTAACCGACATGGACGCGGTTGGAGGGTTCTGTTATTTTGATATACAAGGTACAATATAGATATAAGGAGCGTAATTGATGGCAATCACCTTTCCCATCGCCTTTGAGAAAATGAGTGGTACCGGGAACGATTTTGTGATAATCGACAACCGGACCTCGGCTATCCCTCTTGACGAACAGCCCGACTTTGCCCGTAAAATATGTCGACGGATGTTTTCCGTCGGGGCGGATGGCCTTATTTTAATAGAAGATTCGACAAAAGCGGACTTTGGCTGGAGTTTTTATAATGCGGACGGTTCCGTTGCCGAAATGTGCGGTAACGGGGCAAGATGCGCCGCGCGATTTGCATATTGCCACAAAATTGCCGGCAGAAAAATGATGCTCGAAACCTTAGCCGGTATCGTTGAAGTGGAAGTCGTTGAGGGCGATGACGTCTACCGCGTTAAAATGCCCACGCCATTCGATTTTCGGCTCGATATTTCTTTGACGCTCGGAGATGAAGAACGTCCGGTGGCCTATGTGAATACCGGTGTGCCCCATGTGGTCATCTTTGTTAATGACGATGATGTCCCGGTTAAAAAATGGGGGCGGAATGTCCGTTTTCATCAGTTGTTTGAGCCGAAAGGGGCGAATGCCAACTTCGTCAGCATATTGGACAAAGCCAGGATCAAAGTACGTACCTATGAGCGCGGTGTTGAGGATGAGACAATGGCCTGCGGCACAGGCGCCGTGGCTTCTGCTCTGTTTGCTTCCATGCAGAAAGGCATGGATTCTCCTGTGGAGGTTATTACCACAGGTGGAGATACGTTGACGATATTGTTTGATTTACAGGATGGGCCGGTGGCGAACGACGTCTATCTGCAGGGGCCCACACGACTGATTTGTACAGGAAACCTGACCGCTGAAGCGCTGCTCTGATCGACCGTGCAGTAGAACAATTGTGAATAACTAGGAGGAGTCATGGAAAAATTTCATGGAGCGCTTGTTGCACTTGTAACCCCTTTTATCGATGGCCAGTTGGACGAACAGGGGCTGGTTGATCTCATCGAATTTCAGATTAATAATGGCAGTCACGGAATTGTACCCTGCGGAACGACCGGTGAATCTGCAACGATCAGCTTTGCCGAGCACAAAAGGGTAATTGATCTCACCGTGAAAACGGTCAAGGGCCGAATTCCTGTCGTTGCAGGTACCGGCGGTAACAATACCCTTGAGGCCATAGAGCTGACGGAAAGTGCCAAGGAAAGCGGAGCGGATGCGGTCCTGTCGGTTGTCCCCTATTACAACAAGCCGAATCAGGAAGGGATGTACCTCCATTTCAAGGAGATCGCCGAGAAGGTCGATATCCCGATGTTCCTCTATAATGTACCGGGAAGGACAGTTGTTAACATGCTGCCGGACACCGTTGCCCGGTTGGCGGAGATCGACAATATTATCGGTATTAAAGAGGCCAGCGGCAGCCTCGAGCAGTGTACCGATGTTATCCGTCGTTGTCCCGGCGATTTTATAGTCCTGTCCGGGGATGACTTTACCTCCATGCCGACTGCTCTTGTTGGTGGAAAAGGTGTTATTTCTGTCATTTCCAATGTTTACCCTAAGGGTATGGCGGGGATGATGGAGGCCGCGCTGGAAGGTGATCTGAAAAAAGCCAACGAACTGAATCACCGGATGTTCGACCTGATGAAGCTGATGTTCTGTAATCCCAATCCGGTTCCCGCCAAAAAAGCGCTGGAGCTGATGGGCAAAATTCAGAGCGGCCTGCCCCGTCTGCCGCTGGCTCCTATCGATTCTGTGAGTCTTGAAAAACTGAAAGCGGCCCTGGCCGCACTCGACCTCCTCTAGCAAACGTCGTAAAAATCAGAATTTGGAGATGGCCATGATAAAAGTGATAATAGCCGGGGCAGCCGGCAGGATGGGCCAGCGAGTGGCCCATATGGTCAATGCCCACCCCAAACTGGAATACGCCGCGGCCTTCGAGGCAAGCGGCAGTTCGGCCATTGGCAAGGATGCCGGGCTGTTGGCGCTTGGTTCCGAAAATGGTGTTGTTATAGCCGAAGGGCTTGAGTCGGTTATCGAAAAAGGGGATGTGATCATCGATTTCACCTTCCATAAGGCGACCATGGAGTTTGCCCGGACCGCAGCAAGGTATAAGAAGTCCATGGTTATCGGCACCACCGGCCTTTCCGCTGGAAACCTGGCGGAACTGAAAGACCTCGCGAAAAGGTTTCCCTGCGTCCAGGCTCCCAATATGTCGATCTGCGTCAACGTCCTCTTCAAGCTGGCCAAGAAAACGGCAGCCATCCTGGGAGATGATTACGATATCGAAATTATCGAGGCGCACCACAATAAGAAGAAGGATGCCCCGAGCGGTACGGCACTTAAACTCGCCGAAATGGCCGCCGAAGGGGTGCATCGAAACCTCGATGATGTGGTTGTTCTTGAGCGCAGCGGCATAATCGGAGAGAGAAAGCCGAAGGAAATCGGTATCCAGACCATCAGGGCGGCCGATATCGTCGGGGAGCATACTGTCTACTTTGCCGGGCCGGGAGAGAGGATAGAGCTGGTGCACAGGGCGCACAGCCGTGATCATTTTGCAAAAGGTGCCGCCACCGCTGCTGCCTGGATTGTCGATAAAGAGAACGGGGTCTATTCCATGTTCGATGTGCTTGGATTGCAGGATCTTTAATGCCTTATGAATAGATTATTGTTTCCTTTATAAGGCATTAATGTGGTTTAGGCACCTATACCTCCATGAGGGATGCGAGGGGATTGTCAGCATTGTCACAAGAAAACGGAATGAAGGCATTTATCGGCCTGGGCTCTAATATCGGCGACGGCAAGACTCTTCTACAGGGAGCATGGCGGGCTCTGGGTGATGTCGACGGTATTGTATTGGACGGATTGTCCAGCCCCTATATGACCGCACCTGTCGATATGACCAGCCAGCGCTGGTTTACCAACGCGGTCGGTCGCCTGCGGGTATCGCTGCCGCCGCTTGAGCTGCTGAAAGTCCTGCTTGGGGTTGAAGCCTCGTTTGGCCGGACCAGAAGCGAAAAGATCTTTGGTTACCAGGACAGAAGTCTGGACCTTGACCTGCTCTATTGCGGCGATATCATCATGGATAGTCCGGAGCTGATACTGCCCCATCCGCGCATCGGTGACCGGCTTTTCGTCTTGGTACCCTTTGTCGAACTGGAACCGGACTTCAGGGACACGCTCAGTGATGAGACCATTACTGATATGGAACGTCGTCTGCGTGAGCGAATGGCTGCGGCGGCGGGCAGAAAACAGGAAATCATTCGCGAAGAATGGAACGAATAACCGATCTTGCTAAAACGGCAGAAAAATGAGATGCTTGTTGTAGCGGGTGGAAGAAAAAATTACACCATTACAGTGGAACTATATTGAGCCCTTTACGGATAATTATCATCGCCATCCTGATTTATCTGGCCTATCGGCTGATAACAGGAGGCTTCAATAAGCCACCGGCTGTACGTGGCCGGCAGAAAAAACCTATGAAGGAAATGCCGGTGAGTGACACCCTGGAAGAAGACCCCGTCTGTAAAAAACTCGTACCAAGGCAACAGGCCGTTGAGTATGAACACCAGGGTGAAAAGCATTATTTTTGCAGCAAAGAGTGCTGCAATACATTCAGAACCAAACAAGGAGAGCGCAAATGAAGTTTTTTATCGATACAGCCAATCTCGACGAAATAAAAAGAGGTGTTGAGATAGGCATGGTTGACGGTGTTACCACCAATCCGTCACTTGTTGCCAAGGAAGACAGACAGTTTGAAGAGATCCTCGCGGAAATCTGTAAAGTGGTCGATGGCCCGGTCAGTGCCGAGGTTGTCAGCCTTGATGTTGAAGGTATGATGGCCGAGGCCAAAGAACTGGCAAAGATCTCCGATAATATCGTCATCAAGGTCCCGATGATCGTAGAAGGGCTGAAAGCGGTGAAAAGACTTACCGCCGAAGGCATCAAAACCAACGTCACCCTGGTCTTTTCCTCTGCCCAGGCACTTTTGGCAGCCAAGGCCGGTGCCACCTTTGTCAGCCCCTTTGTCGGTCGTCTGGACGATATCGGTACCCCCAGCATGGATTTGATCAGTGATATCGTGACCGTCTATGACAACTACGGCTATCAGAGTGAGATTATCGTGGCCAGTGTCAGAAATCCACAGCACGTTATGGATTCAGCACTTCTCGGGGCGGATATCGCCACCATCCCGCTGAAGGTGATCATGCAGCTGGCGAAACACCCGCTGACCGATATCGGGATGGAACAATTTCTTGCTGACTGGGAAAAACGAAAGAAATAAATGGCAGGAACCCGGAACGATATCTTGCTGGACAGCGAACCGTCTCCCGTCAGGCCATTTGCAATCGACCACGGATGGAGTACTATCTTCAGCCGTGGTCGGTTACACGCGACCTGCCCGATCTGCCCGACCTGTGTGATGGTCACCCAATATGTTGTTCTGGCTGTTTATTTTCTGCTTTTTACCGCCAGTACCCTGCAGGCATCAATGTATCTCTGCCGTGACAGGTCGGGTGCAATGAACTTCACCAATGTGCAGAATGGCGCCGACTGCAAGCCGTTCGTATTGGAGAAGAAAAACGGCACCTGGGCGAACATGATCCGTCATGTCCGTGGCACTGATCCTGCCCGATATGACGGGGAAATACGAAAGATCGCTACACGCTATAATGTCGATCCTTCGCTCATAAAGGCGATAATTCATACTGAATCGGATTTTGACTATAAGGCGGTCTCGAGATGTGGTGCCCAGGGGCTTATGCAGCTCATGCCGGAAACAGCCCGTGAGTTGCAGGTGGCCAACCCCTTTGATCCGTGGGAAAATATCGATGGCGGCACTCGGTATTTCCGCAGCCTCCTCGACAGCTTCGATGAAGATCTGGTTCTGTCCCTTGCAGCCTATAATGCCGGTCCGGGAGCGGTGACGCGTACCGGCGGAGTTCCGGAGTTTCCCGAGACTCAGCACTACATAAAAAAAGTTCTCAAGCAATACAAGGTATATAAAGCAACATGGTAATATTCTGTTTGCAGGTAATCAGGTAATGGGATGAATAATCTCGTTTCAGTTCCCAACCTATTGACGGGGTTTCGGTTTGCACTCATCCCGGTGCTCATCGTCTTGTTCTCCATAGAGCAGACCATGACGGTGGAACTCTGGAGTTTTATCGTTTTTACCGTTGCGGGGCTGACTGATTTTGTCGACGGCTGGGTGGCACGGCGTTACAATATAGAGACGGTCCTCGGCAAACTGATGGACCCGCTGGCCGATAAGGTACTGGTCACAACCGCCCTGGTCATGCTCATTCCTTTAGGTAAAATTGCCGCATGGGTCTGTCTGCTCATCGTCTGCAGAGAGATTATCGTCACCGGCCTGAGAGGGCTTGCGGCAACCACCGGCAAGGTTGTCGCCGCCGGCTCGGTCGGCAAGGTGAAAAGCAATTTCCAGTACTTCGGGCTGGGGTTTCTCATTTTCCCTCTGCATGTGCTGCCGGTTCCCTACCAGCATGAAATCGGCACCCTGCTCATCTATATTTCCCTTGTTCTCGCCCTCTGGTCGGGAACGGTCTATGGTTATAAGCTGCGCTCAGTATTCCTTGAAACCGCAAGATAGTGGAGGGTTTAGCACCTTTTCCCCTTGACGGTAATCTGAAAAGTGGGGTATAAACAACCCTTACGCCGGAGTGGTGAAACTGGTAGACGCACTGGACTCAAAATCCAGCGGGGGCAACTCCGTGTCGGTTCGATTCCGACCTCCGGCACCAT
>JBARUU010000025.1:0-96990 GCA_049645925.1 Desulforhopalus sp. | reverse complement strand
TTCAAGGATCGTGCTCCGGCTCTTTGGCAAAACAAAAAACCGCGCGGTACAAGTTCCGCGACGAGCAGGCTAAAGTAACACAACCAAAATCTCTGGTCAATGCTTTTCTTTATTATTTTCGCCTTTGATGCAACCCGATACTGAGGAAAAGACGGTTACGCCAACCACCCCTGTCGTGTTCCTCAAAGACCGCGGCAAACTACTTGATTGACCACGTGACGTCAAGGGGAAAAATCAAATAATAAAAATTAGTACGGCGTTCTTGTATTATGCGCTATTATATTCTTATGATTGTGATAAATGAGTATGCAAATCACATTTTAAAAGTGTATGTGCACTAAAATTACTGCCGAAATCGAACTATCTCCCTTTCACTCTGTCTCTTTTAAAAAAAATGGATAATAGAACCAAGCTGCTTAGAAGCCTACCTAAGGTAGATGAATGTATAGGATTGCTCATTAATGATCCTGATTTGGTTGCACCGATTCAGATTATTAAAACTGTTGTGCAAAGTTTAATTGACCGCGAGAGGGAGAAAATACTTCGAGAGGATCAGCAATGCAGAGAAATCTCGCCTGAGGAGTGGAAAGCTCTGTTCAAGAAACGAATTGCAGAAAAACTCGCTCATAATTTGAGAAGAGTGATCAACGGTACTGGCATTGTTATCCATACGAACCTTGGCCGATCAGTAGTTTCAAAAAAAACTACCGACAATCTAACTCTGGCCGGAGGATATTATTCGAACCTGGAATTCAATCTTGAATCCGGCAAGCGAGGAAGTCGGTATAGTTTAGTTGAAGAAATTATTTGTGAATTGACCGGTGCCGAGGCTGCTATAGTCGTCAACAATAATGCTGCAGCCGTTTTTATAGCTCTTGATACACTTGCTAAAAACAAGGAGGTCATTGTTTCACGAGGTCAGCTTGTTGAAATAGGAGGTTCGTTTCGTATTCCTGAGATTATGGCTAAAAGTGGAGCCACGTTAAAAGAAGTGGGGGCTACCAACCGAACCCATCTTTATGATTATGAAAAAGCCATATCCGAAGAAACGGCTCTGCTTTTAAGGGTACATGCATCTAACTTTAAAATCGTCGGCTTTACTTCTGAGGTTTCAGCAGAGGATTTGGTTGCACTCGCACAGAAGAAGGGCCTGACAACCATGGAAGATCTTGGAAGCGGAAGTCTCATTGATCTGTCACAGTTTGGATTTCCTAAAGAACCAACTGTGCAGCAAATTGTCAGGGCCGGTGTTGATGTTGTTACCTTTAGTGGTGACAAGCTGCTGGGTGGACCGCAGGCTGGAATTATTGTAGGGAAAAAAAGTGTCATAGAAAAGATAAAACGAAATCAACTGAACAGAGCGCTTCGGATTGATAAGTTCACTCTTTCTTCTCTTGAAAGTGTTCTTCGGGAATATTTTGATACTCATGCTGCATTAAAAAACATTCCCACCCTTTCCATGTTGACCATTTCATCTGATGATTTGCAAAAAAGGGCTCGGAGAATTCAGCGTCGCCTGAAAAAACACATTGAGGGCCAATGTAAACTAAAAATTGTTGCTACAATTTCCCGGGCTGGCGGTGGTGCGCTTCCGGAGTTTGGTATTGACAGTTGGGCGATAGACATTGCACCGCTAAATATGAAAGTCAGTACCTTTGAAAAACGATTAAGAAAATTACCGCTTCCCCTGATAGGGCGAATTGAGAATGAACGTTTTCTCATTGACGTGCGAACTGTCCAGGATCGTGAAATTCCGGAACTTGTTTCTTTGTTAATTGAGTTTTTTCGATCTGGTGGTGAACAGTGATTGAACCATTTCCTATTTTATCCGATAACAGACATCTTACCACTGAAGATTTTTCTAGATTTTCTAGCAGTTATGCAGAGATCCTGCAGAAACGTCTTCCTCCTTCCAAACAGGTTATTTTTGCTCTTACAGAAGAGCAAGCTAGTGTTTCATTTGCGGGTGAAGCTTCTCAATCTTCGCTAATAAATCTCTTTAAGATAGTGCTGGAAGGGCATTTGCCCTACGGTATTCATGAGGACTGTTTGATGCTTCCTTTTTCTCTCAAGAATGGGACCAAAAGCATTGCAATCATTACCGGATCAGACCCTCTTTTTCTGAAAAGAGTGAGTGAAGATTGGTTAGTAGAGAAAAAAAGAGCAATCGAAAGGGAATTTCTTCTTTTGAAACAGGCTCGTGTGGACAGCCAGACAGGATTGCTCAATTTAGCCAATTTATATTATTTGCTTGACGTATATGGATCAACGGAGGGGCTTCGTCTTATTCTGGTTGAATTGCTTCCCAGAAGAGTTTCTGCACAATCTGTTCTGCGTCACTCGTTGAAATACGTGAGTGTTCTTCTTAATTTTGTAAAGAAAGACTCGGTGTTGCACTATCTCGGGCAGTCAACCTTTGCTCTGGTCCTGCAGCAGACCAGCGACGAGGAACAACCCGAAATCGAAGGTGCTCTCGTCGCCTATCTCAAACGAGAAGGGTGTTACAAGGTCCATATCGGTTCCAGTTTATCAAGGGTTACTGGCGAAGATCATGATCAACACGCTCATGGGAGACGGTTGTTGGATGAAGCGTGGACTGCACTTCGGCATGCCGCCAAAAGGGGACCGTTTAGTTTTTGTGATTTTGATGTGCTTGCCCATCCGGAGAATCATCCTCTATCCCCACCTGACCGAAATGTCATTCGCAGGCTGAGCAGACGTTGGATACATTCTGATAATTTTTGTCTTGTTCAGTTTCGAAGTGACAACAGAGACCATGCTGCCAGCCAGCTGATTCCAACACATATTGACCGCGGTGTTATTGTACCTGACGGAGATGATCTCTTTGTTTATCTTGATCAGGCAAAAGCAGATGAAGCGCTAAAATGGGCAAGTGAAATCCTCAGCCTGGTCTGTAACTCTGCAGAAGACATCCATGTATCAGCAGGGGTGAGCAGCTATCCCTATTGTAATTTCAAAAAATCGGAGATGGTGTTGAATTGTCGTAAAGCAATTCTTCATGCCGCATTTTATGGGAAATCAAGTGCTGCACTTTTTGATAGCGTGAGCTTAAATATCAGTGGTGATATTTATTTCGGTGATGGTGACCTGGCAAAGGCCGTCAAGGAATACAAAAGAGGCTTAAGGTGTGATAAGCTGAATATCAACCTCCACAACAGCCTGGGAGTAGCCTTAGCGTTGATGAATAAACTTTCCCCGGCAATGGAGAGTTTTGAGACTGGTCTGGCCATCGACAATGTTAATTTTATGGCGTTGTACAACCTTGGGTTGGGGGAACAGGCACGTAACCGTAAAAAGGAAGCCTTGGTCTATTTGGAAAAGGCCCTGCAGTGCTATAGTGATGAGGAAGGTGGCCTTGTGCTTTTCAATGATCTCAGATTACAGCTTGGTATACTTTCATGTGAAATTGGCAAATATAGAGAGGGCCTGACTCATCTTCTCGCATGGTTTTCTGACAACGAAAAGGCACCGAGGGCAGGCCGGGTTCAATATTATCTCGGCGAGGCCTATCACGGTCTGCAAAACAACAAAAAAGCTATAGAAGCCTTGCAGCGGGCATTACAATTTGATGAATTTGACGACAGGGCTCTGGATCTGCTCGGTCGACTTTATTTTATAGAGGGAGAAGGCAATGAAATTGCGCTGTCCCTCTGTAGGAAAAGTGTAGAACTGGAACCATCCAATCTGCGTTACCTGTTACATCTGGCTGAGGTGTTATTGGGATGTGGTTTGCCTCTTGAGGCACGTGAAAACCTGTATCGCTGTCTGAAAAATAAAAGTTGCAAAATTGAATCACAGATTTTTTTGGGAGAAAGTTTCATGTGTGAAGGTGAGCATAAGAGAGCCAGGAGCTGGTTCGAAAAAGTCTTGACTCGTGAGAATGTTCGAAAAGACCTTTATGCTAGGGCAAAGAAGGGTGCTCTGAAAAGCGGTAGAAAATAAAGAAAAAGAAGGTTGATGTATGAGAAACACCAAAAAGAATCGAAAAATAAAAGAGCCTAAATACGTTCTGGATAACAGTGTTACTGGAGATTCATGGCGAATGTTCAGAATAATGTCTGAGTTTGTCGATGGTTTTGATGCGATGTCTGCAATTGAGCTTCCGGCGGTGACTATCTATGGCTCAGCTCGAACCCCTGTAGGTCATAAATATTACCATCTTTCAGAAAAGATTGCAGCAGGTCTGGCAAAAGCCGGCTATTGCGTGATTACCGGTGGCGGCCCCGGCATAATGGAAGCGGCAAATAAAGGGGCTGCAGAAGCTGGTGGAGTGTCGGTCGGCTTGAATATTGATCTTCCTCATGAAGAGGAGCCTAACCCTTACACGAATTTCCCTTTGAATTTCAAATATTTTTTTGTAAGAAAAGTGATGCTTATGAAGTATTCCACCGGCTTTATCTGTATGCCAGGTGGATTTGGCTCCCTTGATGAGCTTTTTGAGGCCTTGACGCTCATTCAGACGGAAAGAGTTAAATCTTTTCCCATCGTTTTGGTTGGCAGTGAATTTTGGACTGGACTTGTTGACTGGATAAAAGATAAGCTTGTTAAGAACGGCAACATCAGTTCAGAAGATCTCTTGTTGATCAAGATATTAGACGATGCCGACGATGTGGTCAATTACCTCAAAGAAACAATAAAGATATAATCACAATTCAATAAATACGTTTTACATGCTTAACTGATATTCGGAGAGATATATGGCTCAGATAGATGGTTTTTTCAAATTAATGAATGATGAAGGGGCATCCGATCTGCATATGGTGTCAGGGCAGCAGCCACTGCTCCGTATTCGCGGTGATATGGAGCGAGTGAAATTCAAGAAATTGGAGAATGACGACCTCAGAGCCATGCTTTACGAGATCTGTCCGGAAGAAAAAATAAAAGTTTTCGAGGAGACTGGCGACATCGATTTTGGCTACGAAATCCCTGGCCTTGCCCGCTACCGCTGTAACTATTTTCAACAGAAATACGGGATAGGCTCAGTCTTTCGCGAAATTCCAAGCGAGATTATGACTGTCGAGCAGCTCGGTCTGCCACCGGTTATCTCGCGACTGGCGCATCTGCCTAAAGGGTTGGTGCTGGTCACCGGACCAACCGGATCGGGAAAATCCACTACCCTGGCCGCTGTAGTTGATGAATGTAACAAGTCTCGAAAGGATCACATACTCACAATTGAAGATCCTATCGAATTTGTACACAAGAGCCAGAAGTGTATCGTCAATCACCGTGAGGTAGGGACCCACACCCATAGTTTTTCCGCGGCTCTTCGGGGTGCGCTGCGTGAGGATCCTGATATTATCATGGTGGGGGAGATGCGTGATCTTGAGACCATCTCTCTGGCAATGGAAGCAGCAATGACAGGTCATTTGGTGTTTGGCACCCTGCATACCATTAATGCTATGAAAACGGTTGATCGTATTATTGAAATCTTCCCAGCCAACCAGCAGGGCCAGGTCCGCTCGACCCTTGCCGATGCCTTGAAAGCTGTCGTTTCGCAAACACTGTTCAAGCGAATTGATATTAAAGGCCGATGTGCGGCTCTGGAAATACTTATCGCTACGCCAGCTGTTCGAAATCTCATCAGGGATGCAAAAACTTTCCAAATCCTTTCAACCATGCAGACAGGTAAAAAATATGGGATGCAGACTCTTGACGATGCGATAATGATTCTTCTGGAGAAAAAGATGATCAGTCCGGATGACGCCTATTCTAATGCGGTGGAAAAGGCAAAATTCCTCAAGTACTTAAAGAAAGCACCATCGGATTTCACCGAGGTGTGATGACCTTTTGGTCAAGCAGCACTGGTTTGTAGGAAGAGAGCGGATTGGCATTCGATTTTTTATAACCGTATATTTGATATCCTTCCTTATTGGCCACAATTTCAAGGGTTCCCTGAGCGGCAGTCGTCATGAGGTAGATTTGCCGCTCATCACATTCTTGCGCCAAATGATCATGGGGGAAATAGCCTTTTGATGATCTTCCTGCGGACACCATCAGATACTTTGGGGCAACAGCAGCCAGAAACTCTGTTGAGTTTGAAGTGGATGATCCATGGTGCGACGCAAGCAGGAAATCAGCTTTCAGGTCGGCCCCATTTTTCACAAGCTCCCGCTCGACACTTTTTCCAATATCGCCTGGGAAGAGTGCGGAAAGGTTTCGAAAGTCGGCTCTGAGGATAAGTCCGCTGTTGCCTTTATCCCTTGAATCCTGGATGTCTGCAATCTCCGGCCAACGGTAACTGTTTGCAATACACTTCAGCGAACCGTAGCTTTTTGATAAGTGCTGGCCTTTATCCGGGACTGAAACAGGAATTCCCAGCTTCTCCGCTTGTTTTATTATTTTTTCGAATGAGTCATTGCGGTTTTCTCTATCCCTGACCCATAAAATATTTGGTGAAAAGTGTTCGACGATAAAATCAAGGCCGTTGTAGTGATCTGCGTCGGGATGGGTGATGGCGATAGCGTCAATTTTCCGTATCCCTCTTTTCCATAGAAAAGGTGCAATAACACGTACCCCTACACTTTTTGCAGCAAATGAAGAGCCTCCGCCATCAATAAGCAAACGAAAACCTGACGGGTAATCTATGAGAGTGGATGTTCCCTGGCCGACATCAATATAAGAGATACGAAACGGTCTTTTATCTTCTGCCGGAAATTCAGGGGGCGGATGGAAAAAGGAATAAAGACATACTGAAAGAGAAAACACAGGCAGTATTGACCACCACGTCTTTGCCCGGTAAAAAAAGACGACGAGCCCGAGGCTGACGAAATAGATCAGTATGAGCCAAAGGGGAGGTGTAGGCAGCCAGATAGACGAGAATGTAAAAGATGAAAAAAATGTGGCTGCATACATTGCAACCTTGAGACCCAGGGCACCAATTTGAAGCAGAAAGGTGCTGAATTCAGGCTGTATGAACATAAATGGAAGCGAGAGAAAACCGGCGGTAAGGCTCCAAAAACAGATCAGTGGTTCAATAATAAGGTTGGCGAAAAGACCAACTGTGGATAACCGATTAAAAGAGTAGAGGGCGATGGGAGCAGTAGCGAGATTTGCAACCAGAGAAACCAGTAGACCCGCCAGTATCCAATTCAGAATTTTCTCTTTCAGAGCAGGGCGGGATGGTAAGCTATCAGAGGTATGAAGCAATCTCTTTAAAACCGGTAATATGAAAAAAATGCCTATAATTGCTGAGAAAGAGAGCAGAAATGATGTGGTGAACAGCTGCAGGGGTGCAACTGACAAAATGAGTATAGCCGCAAAAGCCAGAAGAGCTCCCGGAGATTTTTGTCGATTGGAGCAGATGGAAACGATGACAAGGGAGCTCATGATTACCGCACGATAAACCGGGGTGTTCATTCCCGCCAGCAGGCCATAGCCGATGAGTGTCGGCAGACTGCAAAAAGCCGCCCATTTCTTGATGGTGAAACGAAGGAGAAGTTTTTCAGATCGACTGAAGAGCCAGAAGAAGACGGTGTATAAAAAGGTGCCTATAACTGCCATATGCAGACCCGATATTGCCAGGATATGCATAGTTCCGCTCCCTTTGAAAATTTCGAGGGTGCTCTCTTCTATATTACTGCGATCACCAATCAATACAGCTCTGTAAATACCTTTAATTTCATCAGGAACCGACCTGTCAATCTGTTTGCCTATTCGGGTCCTCAGCCTTTCAGGCATATAACGCAGGGAATGCAGAGTGGACTGGTTCTCCTCAATTCTATGCAAGAAGAGCGGGGAACGGACGAAACCGGTTATCCATATGTTTTTTCTAGCTAAATACTGCGCATAGTCAAAAACACCGGGTGTTCTGAAACTATCCGGTCGTTTTAGGTCTGTCCGAATGGCAACTGTATCCCCCGGATACAACTCCTCCGGCCAGAGCCCCTGCAGGCGCAACAGTATTTTACCTTTTGCAGGAAGGAACTCTTGATGCTCTTTCATGCGAATGCTCTTCGCCTCAATTATTACCTGACTGGTCCGTCCGTCAAAGCCAGCCATTGTGGACATGGTACCGATGAGAACCAGATCCGTCTTCTCAAGAACTCTGTTGTATATATGACTTTTGTCGCCGGGGACTTGCATCTGCATTAAGCTATGGTAGCAGCCTATGCCAAAGCAGATCGGGATCAGGAGGTAAAGAAGCGTTTGCCGTTTCTTGAGATAAAAGAACAGGAAAAGAAGAAACAGTGAGAAAAAGAGAACTGTACAAAAAAGAGTATGTTCGGTTTTTGAGAGTCTTAACAATGGAGAGACTGCTATACCAGCAATAAAAGCCAGAGAAATGATGACCAGGAGGTGGTCAGAGATAGAGGATGCTGGATTTTTCACAAAAGCGGACCAATGAGTTCCAGATGTTTGTCTATCACACCGCGCTGTCTCGCAACGTATTGTTGTGCAGCATGACCCTGCTGGGTTCTTAATTCTGGTGATTCAAGTAATAGGGTGACGATTTCGGATAATTGCTGATGATCAGACACTACCGTTGCTCCACCTGTGGCGATCAGGGCGTCAGCGATCTCACTAAAATCCTGCATGTTTGGGCCAAAAATAACGGGGATACCGAAGGTAGCTGGTTCTATAGGGTTATGGCCGCCTTTATTGACCAGACTCCCGCCGACAAAGCCAATGTCGGAAAGGGAATAAAAATGAACCAGTTCACCAATAGTGTCGAGGATAAAAATGTCGGCCGATGCAGAACTTTTGTCTGATCGCAGTGCGACGGTCAAGCCATGAGCTGCGGCCAGTACTTGAATTTCGACAGACCTTTTGGTGTCTCTGGGGGCGATGATCATAAAAATTTCCGGGTGTTTTTTTCGTACCTGGCAGTAACTTTCGATGAGTATTTTTTCTTCACCGGGATGTGTCGAGCCACAGATAAGGAGGAGACGATTTCCAGGAAGTAAATCAGCAGATGTAGGAAGTGAGGGCGGCTGTTCTGCTGTAAAGGTATCAAATTTCAGGTTTCCAAGCGTCTTTAATTTTTCCCCGGGCAGTCCCATTTTTTCCATTTTGTCTCTATCCCGTTTCGTTTGCATACAGAGAAATGAAAAACTCTGAAACATGGGATAGAAAAAGAAGCGCAGCCTCTGGTAGCCTTCCATGGACTTTTGCGAAACCCGACCGTTTACAAGGATTGTTGGAATTTTATTCTTATTAAGATACAGCAGAGTGTTGGGCCAGAAATCGGTTTCAACCAGAATAAAAAGATCAGGTTGGATATAGTGCATAAAGCGGGATACAACCGGCAGCAGATCAAAAGGACCGTCAATAATATGATCAGCAAGTGATGAAAGTAGGTTTTCTGCTGTTCTTTTACCGGTGCGTGTTGTTACCGAGACAATAATTCTGCTGTCGGGATATGATTTCCGTAAACCTGTAATTAAGGGGACGGTGGAGGTGACTTCTCCCACTGAAAGAGCGTGGAGCCATATAGTTTTAGGTACGGATGTTTGACCGGATTGCAAAGGCATTGGGATTTGCTGCCCGAGTCCAATGCCAAGGCGTGCGGGAAAGCGGTCTCTGTATTTTGGAGTGAAAAGAACAAAGAGGATGATGAACGGCAGAAAAACCGGTAGAAAGACCAGGTGCAGAATATTATAGAGTACGAACATGTTGTAGAATCCTTATGGTTGTTTATTCACCTTAAAGGACTTTCTGAGGTAAATGCAAGAAATTCAAATAGTAATCCAGAAAAATATTCCGTCTGGGACGGAATCGGATGAGAAGATGAACATTATACTGGCCGAGGTTGACGAAGTAGATGCCGATTGCCGATTAACACTCACAGAAGATAGAGCCAAACATATAGTGAAAGTGTTGCGGGCTGAAGTTGGAGACCGGGTGCGTGTTGGGGTGATAAATGGAGAAATGGGAACTGGAACCATTTCTGCAATGAAGAAAAAATATCCTTTTTCCGTTGATCTGGACCTGGATCTCAGTGAGGGCCCGAGATCTGTTGCTTGTCTTGATCTGATCCTCGCCCTGCCACGTCCAATAATGTTGAAGCGTATTTTGAGCCAGGTTACCACTCTTGGAGTGGGAACAATTCACCTGGTCAATGCTCATCGTGTTGAAAAAAGTTTCTGGGAGGCGGGCATCCTTCACCCGCAAGAATATCGTGTACATCTCCTGCATGGACTGGAACAGGCAGTGGACACCCGTTTGCCTGATATTCAGATTCATCGTCAATTTAAGACATTTGTTGAGGATTTTTTGCCGGTTCACAGTGAAAAATATCACCAGCTCCTCCTCGCCCATCCAACAGGAGGTCAACGGCTGGCGAAAGTCGTTGAGAACAAAGGTCGCATTGCTTTAGCCGTAGGGCCGGAAGGAGGGTGGGTAGATTTTGAGGTGAAAAAATTCCAGGAGCAGGGGTTTTGCTCCTGTACCATTGGCGAGAGGATTCTCAAGGTTGACACCGCCGTTATCGCCCTGCACGGTGGAATCTCCGCCCTGCGGGATGCGAATTCACCCAACTGAAAAAGCAGGACGGATTTCAATACACGCCTGTGACGGAATTTCTGTTATTACTTGTTTTTTACTAAGAAAAAGAAAACGCATTTCTGCGTCACTGCATACTATGAAGATTAACGATAGGCTGCGATTCCTGTCACGTGTTCCCCGATGATCAGAGTGTGCATATCATGGGTGCCCTCGTAGGTATAAACCGATTCGAGGTTGTTTGCATGGCGCATAATAGGGTATTCTCCCATGATGCCGTTGGCTCCCAGCATCGTTCGTGCTGCTCTGGCGATATCCATGGCGATCTTTACATTATTCATCTTTGCCATCGAGACCTGAGCAGGAGTGAAGGTACCTCGATCCTTCAGCCTGCCTAATTGCAGAGCCAGCAGTTGCCCCTTTGTAAGTTCGGTCACCATTTCAGCCAGTTTTTTCTGTTGCAGCTGGAAGCTTGCGATAGGCTTGTCAAACTGAATTCTTTGCAGTGCATATTCCAGTGCCGTCTGGTAGCAGTTGTCGGCTGCACCGAGCGCTCCCCAGGCAATTCCAAAGCGGGCCTGGGTCAGACAGCTGAGAGGCGCTTTCAACCCCTTCCCCGCAGGCAACAGACTCTTTTGTTCATCAACAACTACATTTTCCAGAATGAGTTCGGAGGTAACCGACGCCCGCAGGCTCCATTTGCCCTTCATCCGAACCGTGGTAAAACCTGGCGTGTCCTTTTCCACCAGGAATCCGCGGACGCCGTCTTCCGTTCCTGCCCAGACAACGGCGACATCGGCGATGCTGCCGTTGGTAATCCACATTTTGGATCCGTTCAGCGTCCAGGTCCCATCATCATTGCGAGTGGCTCTTGTCCGCATACCGGAAGGATTGGAACCGAAATCCGGCTCGGTAAGACCAAAGCAGCCAATGGCTTCACCTGCCGCCATCTTGGGCAGCCAGTATTTTTTCTGTTCCTCGCTGCCGTAGGCAAAGATCGGGTACATGACAAGAGATCCCTGGACCGAAGCAAAACTGCGGATCGCAGAATCTCCCCGCTCCAGTTCGTACATTAAAATACCGTAGGCAACATTCGAGAGACCAGCACAGTTGAATTCTTCCGGCAATGTTGGACCGAGAAAACCAAGAGTACCCATGGATTTGATGAGATGCTCCGGAAATTTTTCTTGTTGTGCATAACTGTCAATAATGGGGATTACTTCTTTATTGACAAACTCTCTGGCGGTTTGCTGGACAAGTTTTTCTTCATCGCTGAATTGTTCGCGCAGCCCCATGTAGTCGGTGATCTCAGTTGTCATATTCATGTCTGTTTAATAATAGGTAGAAAGAAAATTAACAGTGGCAGGCGATCGTGTTAGTGATGTGCTGCTACCTTTCTGATGATTCGGAGGATCAGCTGAATCTCTTCCTTGTTAATAATAAGGTGTGGTCTGAACCTGATGCTTTTTTCACCGCAGCCGACAACGAGAAGTTTTTCCGAAAGTAATTTTCTTCGAAAACTATCACGGGAAGGACCATCTCGCAGATCGAAAGCACACATGAGCCCTCGACCTCTACTATTACTTATAAGGTCTGGAAATTCGTTACTCAAATCCTCCAATCCCTGTAGCAGTTCCTGGCCACGGTCGCAAGCATTATTGACAAGATTGTCCCGGTCAATAATTTTTAAAATGGCGGTACAACGAACCATGTCGATGAGATTGCCACCGAAGGTTGAATTGATTCGGCTCGATTCGGTAAAGACACTGCTCTCGGCTTCGTCGAGTCTGCTCGATGCAATAATTCCGCAAACCTGTGTCTTTTTGCCAAAACTGATAATATCCGGAGGCGCATCAAAATGTTGATATGCCCAAAATTTTCCGGTGAGGCCGACTCCGGTCTGTACCTCATCAAATATCAGCAGTATTTCGTGCTCGTCACAGATAGCCCGCAGACTTTTAAGAAAAACATTCCGAAAATGGTTGTCACCCCCTTCACCCTGAATCGGTTCGATGATTAATCCTGCAATATCGTTACTTTCTTCGGTTATGTACTTTTTTATATCAGCGATGGCCTGTTGTTCGATTCTTTCTACTGCAGCAAGGGTCTCTGCGGTGAGAGGGAAGGTGAGTTTCGGATTGATGATTCTCGGCCAGCCGAATTTAGGAAAATACCTTGTTTTTCGGGGGTCGGCTGTATTGGTCAGGGAGAGAGTGTATCCGGAACGACCGTGAAAGGCCTGTCGAAAATGAATTATTTTCGAACCGATTTCTTTTTTTGCGCCCCGGGCAAAGTTTTTTTTCACTTTCCAGTCAAAGGCGGCCTTGAGCGCATTTTCGACAGCCAGGGCACCGCCCTCTATTAAGAAGAGATGTGGCAGGTGAGACGGCATTGCATATTTGTGGAAAGTCTGCACAAATTCGGCCATCGGCTCGGAGTAGGAGTCGGAATTAGCGGTTTTTTGGATAGCCAAACCGCCAAAAGTATCCTTCATCTCCAGGAGACTGTCATGGTTAAATCCCACCGCCATGGATGCAAACATGGCAAAACAATCCAGATATCTGTCGCCGTTACGATGGTCGACAAGCCAGCTCCCCTTGGATTTTTTGAGGTCGACGATGATATCCATCCCATCGGCGAGGAGGTATCTGCCGATGGTTTTTTTGACATCTCCGGCTGCTATCATAATTTATTGCCTTTATTCGATTTCAAACTTGATACCCTGGGCAAGCGGCAGCTCTGAGCCGTAGTTAACGGTAACGGTCTGTCTGCGCATGTAACTTTTCCATACATCTGAGCCACATTCCCGACCCCCGCCGGTATCCTTTTCTCCGCCGAACGCACCTCCTATCTCTGCTCCGGAAGTGCCTATATTCACGTTGGCAATACCACAATCGGACCCCCTGGAAGACAGGAATAGTTCAATTTGCTGAAGGTCGGTGCTGAAAATTGCGGAAGAAAGACCCTGGTCGACCTCATTGTTCAATGTAATTGCGTTCTCTACAGCACCATCATATCTGATGATATACAAGATCGGTGCAAAGGTTTCCTCACGGACTACCGGCACATCATTTCCTACTTCCGCAATGGTCGGCTCTACATAGCATTGCGAGCCGTATTCTTCTCCTTTCAAAACATCGCCGCCAAAAAGAATGCTGCCGCCCTGTTTGGTAATGGTCGCTACTGCCTTTTGAAATGTTTTTACTGCGTTTTTATCAATGAGCGGTCCCATGTGGTTTGCTTCGAGAAGAGGATTGCCTATCTTAAGGCTGGCATAAGCCCGGCAGAGGTGATCTTTGACTTCTTCATAACGTGATTCATGGATAAACAGGCGCCGAGTGGTGGTGCAGCGTTGTCCGCTTGTCCCGACTGCCCCAAAAACAACAGCTGGTATCGCGAGTTTGAGGTCGGCGTGTTCGGTGAGGATGACACTGTTGTTCCCGCCAAGTTCCAGAATAGTCTTACCAAGTCTTTGACCGACTTTTTGTGCGGCAATTTTACCGGCGGTTACCGATCCGGTGAACGAGACGAGAGGAATTCTCCTGTCGGTTAAAATTTTTTCTCCAATGGTATTGCGATCCCCAATGATCAGGGAGAAGATGCCTTCAGGCAAGTCATGCTGGTCGAGGACCCTGGCAATGATTTTTTGCAGTGCTATGGAGGACATTGGTACCCTGGAGGAGGGTTTCCAGAGAGTGACATCGCCGCATATGGCAGCGATCATCGCATTCCATCCCCAAACCGCCATGGGGAAATTAAAAGCGGTAATGATGGCGACGATGCCCAGAGGATGATACTGCTCAAAAAGCCGATGGTCTGGTCGTTCAGACACTGTCGTCATACCATAGAGCATCCGCGATTGACCGACACAATAGTCGCAGATGTCAATGACTTCCTGGACTTCGCCAAGACCTTCTTGAAGGGGTTTGCCGGTTTCGTAGGCAATGAGGGTGCCGAGTGGAAGTTTGAAATCTCGCAGACGCATACCGATTTGCCGGACTATTTCACCGCGTTTCGGGGCCGGAACGGAACGCCAGATGGGGAATGCTTTCTGTGCCTGCTCAAGGACGTGTGTATAATTTTTTACAGTGGCCTTAGTGACATGCGCTAAAGTTGTGCCATCAACAGGTGAAGACGCGATAAGCTTTTTTTTTCCTTTGCCGGTGAGCCATATTGTCCCCGTTGATGTGCCGGACATCTGCTTTTCCAGATAAAGCTCGTCGAGAAAGTTCATACTGTCCCCCCTGCTGTATTGTATTGTAAAAGAGAAAGGTATCTCTATTACTAATCGTACTTACTGACGATTGAGTCAAGGTGGTCTGATTAATGGACAATTTACCGGTCAATGAAAGACCGCAAGTTGTCCGGTGATGGACAGGCAGAAAAAAGGGGACGACGATATTTTAACGGGTACAATGTGTCGTAAATTGCTTGCTCCCATGCTTTTCAAAGCTGCGAGGGTATTTAAGATAAGGGAGGATTATGTCGTTTTTGAATCCTCCGGTTCCGTCATAGGTGACGGAGACGACAGGGACACCCGTTTCTTTTTCAATTTTTGCCTTCATAGCTTCGGTGATGAGTGAAGCGCAACACAGTGCCGGACTTGCCTGGACCAACAGAGAGACCTCCGGATAGAATTTTTTAAGGTAATGAATTTTGAGAATATTATCCATGGACTCACCAGTGTTCTCCGGAGCGATATTGTATCTGGCGAGGATCTTGGCAGGATCGTCATCATATGGATGTTCCGGCTGATCGAGGATTCTGTTGAATATCTTCATGAAATTTTTTTCCATGGCAGTCATTGCCGTCAACAGGGCTTTACTGGTAAGCAGATCAATGTATTTTCCCTCGTTGAACCATTTACGGAAATAACTTCCGGCAATCATCTTGGCATATTCGCTGTATGGGGTGGTGACAACTTCGCCGCCGTTCGCCTCGATGAAGCGGGTCAGGTCCTGGTTCATCACCCGGTTGTCCCGGGAATAGAGATCGCCGAAAATTGCGACTTTCGGCCTGGGTGCAACGATGGTTTCGATCCATTCAAAATGAGAAATAATCTCGTCCAGGCACTTTTCGATTGATCGCTTACCGGAAAAAGCATCAATAAGCATCGTGATGCTTTTCTTCAGAGTTCTGTCAGTTTCACCTTTTTCAACCTCGTATGGTCTGATTTTGCAGGCAACCTTTCGTAACATCCCCCCAATCATATAGGCGAAGTATCCGTTTTTAGCAGCTCGCAGGGAGATGTCCGAGAAAGAAAGCGCTCCTTGATAGATTGCAACACTCTCCAATCCACCCCCCTGTTCAATGAGGATCTGCTTGATATGGTGAGGATAGAGCCTGATGTTGCAGGCAAGAGTTGATTTGTTGAGCCAGAGAACACAGTCGGCCGGATTAAGCCTGTTCTTCCGGATATATTCTATACATCCTTGGGCTATGACATTCAGCGGAATGCATTGACCCGTATTGTGTTTCAGGCTTTCACGGATTGTCTGGTCGGTTTCTGTTAGCATATGGGCATCGTATCCCTCACGTTGCAGGGCGGCGGTGAGCAGACTGCAGGTAATTCGGTCCCAGTTGGGAAAGAGGACATGTTTTCTCTGAAGACTTGTTGTGTAGCTGGGGTTAATATTGAGGTAATCTATTGGCAGGGTTCTGGGTTTTTGCCCCCTGTGGTTTCTAAAAGCGCGTATTGAGGCTTCAATTCTGGTTTCATAACCGACGCTCGAATCATGCTCATCCAGTTCAAGAATAAGGTATGGCTTGCCATGACGATCCATGATCGATTTAAAATATTCAGCGACAAAAGAATCGGGAGAGCACTTAAAGGAGGTGACAAAGACAGGATAAACATTTCTTGTCGTTGCAACGATTTCGGCAGCCTCAAGGATTTTAGCGGCGTGCTCCCAGTGAATTTCATCCAGCAGGGGAGATAGTGTCGCGACATCTTTAGGATCGTAACGCAACATGTCCTGGTAATAGGTGTCGATACCCAGGTTGTAGAATAGCTTTGGAATGTTGCCGTTCAGCGATGGGGAGAGCAGGGTGTACGGGCGGCCAAGAAAAACCACACTGATGTCTGTTCCTGTTTTCTCTTGAGTGCGCCTCGAGTACAAGTTTTTAAGATTGTCACGGTAAGCCTCGTCAAACAAGACAGCACGGTCGTACGCTGAGGCGACTTCGAAAAAGTTCCATTTACCCGGTGCGATTCCTTGCAGCATCCGGTACAACTGCATTTTGGTATGAAAGGAGGTGTAGAGATACCTAATCACCGGCCTGAGAAATCGTCTCTTTTCTTCCTCTTTGATTCCGGTGGTAAGGGCTGGAAGAAACTGGGTGTAATAACAGTACTGACGTCGTGCGTCCTTGGCTTTGTTTTCCAGATAAAGAGGCATGAATATATAATCGGCATGATCTAGTAACCACCTTGCATGGCCGTACATGGAGCTGATGGGCGCGCAAAATTCCGCCTGACTGAGCTTTTTCCCTGCCTTGACTGCTGCGCCGCTGAATTTTTCACTGGTGCATGTCACAAGACCAAGTAAATCAAAGAATTTTTTCCAGCGGTGCAGATCATCAACCAGATGGGCAGCGGCAGGAAGTCCAATGACAAGGTCACTTTGCCTGGTCACAGGTTGGAAGCGGCTGAGCCGTTTCCTTGCCTGAAGTAAGTCTATCGCACCGGACTTCCTGCGTACATAGGTGTGACTGTCATAATCGCGTCCGCAAAGAAATCCGTAGGCGACTGATTGGCCTTTAACTTCAGCAACGCTGATCTTGCAATGATTGGTGCATAACTCGCAGACCTCGCTGGTAATGGGGATCGATTTCTTATATAGATCCAACCCGGCAAAGGATGTGGCAGATTGATTTTCATCACGAAGTATCAGGGCGGTACCAAGTGCACCGGTAAGATGGCAGAATTTTGAAACGAGGAGAGGCCTGTTCAGGCGATGCTCAAAGGCAGCTACCAATGCTTTATTCCTGGCTGTTGCACCCTGAAAGAAAATGGTTTTCCCAATGTTTTTCTCCGTTGCGACTTTCAGAAGATAGTTTTCTGTGACCGAATGGAGTGCAGAAGCCAATACCTCGTTGATTGCATACCCTTCACTTAAAAAGTGATTCATGTCCCGTTCCATGAAAACGGTACACCTGTCACTGGTCATTGGTGCTCGAATGTTTTCGGCTCTTGCCGAATACTCTTCAACCGGGCAGCCGAGTTTTGCGGCCTGCTCCTCAATAAAAGATCCGGTACCGGCGGCACAGACATTGTTCATGGTTGAAAAGGTAACACGGCCGTCTTTCAAGGTCGTAAATTTTGCATCCTGTCCGCCTATTTCAATGATAGTATCTACAGCCGGATTGAGTTCGCAGGCGGCACGGGCATGCGCTGTGATTTCATCAATGATACTGTCAGCCCCAACCAGTTTCCCAATAAATTTCCTGCCGGAGCCGGTGGTGCCGCATTGTTCTATGTTGAATTGGATTTTTTTTCTTAATTGCACTGCATCGATGGCAAAGAAAATATTCTGCAGCGCGATGAGGGGTCTGCCGGCGGTTCTGGTATAAAAACCGGTGATAACCCGACATTGATCATCCATCAGCACTGCTTTTGTACTAGTTGAGCCGATATCGATACCGAGATATGCTTGAATCTGTTGTTCTTGTACAAGGTCATGGTAAAGGTCAATCTCAACATATGGATCGTTTTCAGATAGTCTGGCAGTGAACTGCTCAAGGCCTTTGAAGTCAGGGTAATCAGAACGTGTCAGCTGCAGTGGTGGGTAATAGTATTGTTTACCCTGGCTGAGATTACTGTTGAAAATATCATCTGTATTTTTAAGATTGATTGGTATTTCTATGTTTTTGGTACTTTTGTCCTCAGCAAGTTCTGTGAAAAGAGATAGGCAGGCCCCTAGGGCACCGTACAGATGCCCGTCCTGTGGAATGGTCATGGGCAAACCGGTCAGCTCCTCAATGTGGCCGGCAACGGCTTTGTTTTTTCCAACACCACCGCAAAAAATCAGCTCTCCTTTGGGGATGTCGGTTGAAGAGAAAAGGGTGTCGACTATATTTTTTGCCAACCCCCGGCACAGGCCGTTACTGATCTCGCTGAGCTGGTATCCTTCCTGCTGGGCATGAATGAGATCGGTTTTGGCGAAAACAGCGCATCTTGTGGCAATCTGCGGGGAGGGTCCACTGCAGTTGCATGCAATATCTGTTAAATGTTCAATGCCGCGAAGATGTAATCGGCCCGCCTGCTGATCGAGAAAACTTCCAGTTCCGGCAGCGCATGATGTGTTGGTGACACTGCCCTGGTACTGACCGTACGTATTGAAGGTGGCCAGACTGAATTTTTCTCCACCAACAGTGAGCAGTGCGCCCATTTCCTTATGATATTTTTTTGCTGCTGTGATGACTGAGATGTCATTATTGTATCGTCTCTGGGCGCAAACCCAATAGGGTGTTGACAAGGTCGTAACCAGATAACCAATTCGTGCCAAGTCCAGTTCAGCTAAAAGTTTGATAAGCGTGTCGCGAATATCACCGTGGTGAAATGCATATCCTTTATGTAAAATCTGACCTTCCATATTTATCTGTACATATCCGGCTGCCACCGAACCGACATCAATGCCCAGGATAGTATTTTTTGAGTTCATAAAAGGGACCTTGAGAATGTACTGATTATCTTTCTGCTTATCAGGCGCAGAGCTACAACTTTTCACGAACTTCGGCCCAGAATTGTTCAACTCCCTGTTTCCAGCCATTCAGATAGTTGAGGAAGTATTCCCCTTTGTAATACGTGTTTGAGATAAGAAGACGATTTGAGTTGTATGTTTGGGAAAAATAGTCACCAAGAAGTGGATCTTTCGTCGCATTCTCCAGATCACTCCAATGCAGAGCGTACTGAAGGTCATCGTAATGAGCAGTCTTTGCCCATTGGATACCATCGTTTTTTCCAGAATCGAAAGAATTGCCTTCTGATTGTATTTTTTCCCGTCGTAACCGTTCTATTATCTGGCTGAGATCAATGTCTTCACGAATACGTTTCTGGAATTCTTCTTTTTTTTGAATGGCCTCAGTTATCGCTTCCTGAAACATTTTTGAGAGGTTAAATGATTCCCGCCATTTCTCCATTTTTTCATGTAGCATATCGGGGATACTGATTGTCACCTTCTTTGCCATAATACACTCCCTGTAGTAAGTTATACGTATATGATAATATATACGTATAATATAGGGCGGTATGTGTCAATATTCTTTGAAAGAACTCTATACGGTCTGCAAGCGTTGAGTGGGGGTGGGATGAATAAAAAAAAACCGGTTCCGACTTACTGAAAGTCTAATTGGAACCGGTGTGGGAAAAGCTGAAATGAGTAATGTTTGATTAATATATTTCGTAGTGGTCCATGTCTCGATAGTTTGTCGTTTGTATTGCGAGTTCCAGTGGGCTTCTGGAGAGCAGAAGATATTCCATATTGCACCCGTTGCAGGTTATTGCGTCTCCAGTTGTGAAATAATATTCAATAGGAATATCTTTCAGACATACTTCACATTTATGGTATTTAATTCTGTCATCGCGATGGCTTCTGCTTTTTCCCATGATCGTGTCCCTCTAACAGCGAATGTTTGTATTGTGTAACAATGCATCATTTACATCCCTCTCTGCTCTCCTTGTCCTGTTTTTACAGAAACTACAGCCTGGTAAAAGCTGTTTTAGGTAGAGAATCATCCGGGTGGTTCATTTTCCGATATGAGTTGTTAAAGAAAAATGCAGGACTCGTGCCAATTGCAGGAAGATCTGTGTGTTGGGTAAATATTTGAAATATTACGTTAAATATAATAGAAGAAAATGTGTGAGAGATTTTATCGGTAAAAAATTACTAAAAAAAAGAGTGAGGGCGGCTTTGTCGGTAACAGGATACATAAAAATGTTCCGGCAGTATCTTTATCGGCTGTAGTGAAGAATTGCACTGCCAGGAAGACGGATTGTATTGTCTGTCGGTAAGCTGTCGGAATAAAAAGGTACATGTTTACCGTAAATAGCAAATTAACGACAAAAGAGTGCGGGAAATAACCACGGGCTATAAAAAGCTCAGTGCAACACTGTGGTCGTGCCTTGAAAGCGGGTTGGTAGTCTACTTGTATCTCTTTAAACAGAAATCAATACATACATGAGAGACATTCAAACATTTTCCGGTTTTTGTCAGTTCACCTGTGTTCGTTGCGTTTTTCATTATTTTTCCACCTGAAAAGAACTAAATATCTCTTTGGCAAGTTCCCTGCCAATTCCTTTCACTTCCATAAGTTCGGAAAGAGTTGCTGCCTTGATACGTTTCAGGCTGCCCATATGCCGTAATAGCTGTTTCTTTTTTTGGAGTCCGATGCCGGGAATTTTGTCAAGGTCGGAGGCAAGCGTGGCCTTGTTTCTCAATTTGCGGTGAAAGGTGACACCGTAACGGTGTGATTCATCACGAATACGCATGAGGTAGAGAAGAATTGGATTGTGAGCGGGAAGAACAACAGGGTTTTTCCTCTGCGGTTTGTAAAGTTTTTCTCCCTCGTCCTGCCGTTCTTTGGCTATACCGATCCAATCAATTTCATCAATAACCCCTAGTTCACCAGCTACGGAAAGGGCCATACCAAGTTGTCCTTTCCCGCCGTCGACAACAAACAGATCAGGCAGACTGTCCTCCTCCATACCGCGCCGAAGCCTTCGTTCAAGGACTTCCTTCATCATTGCATAATCGTTCGGTCCCTCAACTGTCCTGATCTTGTAATGCCGAAAGTTTCCCTTATCAGGTTCGCCTCCCGAAAAACAGACCAGAGCGCCAACTGCCTGTTTGCCGCTTGTATTCGAAATATCGAGGCATTCAATCCGATTTGGACGACGGTTCAGGCCGAGGGTTTTCTCCATCGTCTCTGAGAGATGTTGCCAGGACTGTTTCTTTTTCTCTTTTTCTTCAAAAAGCTGCAGGGCATTTGTATTCGCCATGGCGACAAGCTGCTGATTGTTTCCACGCTGAGGTATCTTGACATGGATATGGTGCCCGGCGCTGTCGCGCAAATATTCCTCGTGCAGATGCAGATCGGATGGTTCGAAGGGCAGAAGAATTTCTGTTGGGATGAGGCTGTCAGCTTCGTAAAACTGACAGAGTGCCTGGGAGAGAATAGTCCCGTCCTCACCGTACGGGTCGCTTAGGAAGAAGGTGCGACTGCCATTAATCAGGCCGTTTCTGATAAAGAGGATAGCGATGGTTACCGCAGTGTCTTTTCTGGCAAAACCAAAGACATCCTGATCTTTACTATGACTTGCAGAGATAACCTGTTTCTCAAGGGTTCGGGTCAAGGCTGTAATCTGGTCCCTGATAGCCGCGGCTTTTTCAAAGTCGAGATCTGCCGAAGCAGTCATCATCTGATCTTTGAGGGTGCCGACTAGATCGCGATTTCGTCCTTCCAGCAACATGATAATTTTACCCACATGTTCCATGTACAGAGTGCGGTCCGCATTTCCAGCACAGGGGGCCAGACATTTGCCTATCTGTCTGTTGAGGCAGGGACGGTTTCGCTTTTTCAGCTTACTGCCCTTGCAATTACGTAAGGGAAAGAGTGAAGATATAAGTCGCAGGGTTGACCACATGGCACCGGAAGAAGAGTATGGGCCGAAATAACGGGCCTTGTCACGGTTTTTTCTCCTGGCCATAAAAACCCGTGGCCACTCTTCCTGAACAGTAACTTTGATATATGGGTAATTCTTATCGTCACGGAGGATGATATTATATTTGGGTTTGTGTTTTTTTATCAGGGAGGCTTCCAGGATGAGCGCCTCTTTTTCGGTGTTGGTGATGATTGTGTCGACCTTTCGAACTTTACCGAGCATCACTGCGGTCTTATTATATTCGGCTCCGGAAAAATGGGCATAGGAAGAGAGTCGCTTGAACAGGTCCTTCGCCTTGCCCACATACACAACGGACGATTTGGCGTCCAGCATCATGTACACTCCTGGCGCATGAGGGGCTGATGAAAGAGTTGATTCCGGAAACATAAAGAAAATTGCTGAGAGCTTGTCTTTTTAGAGCCTTTCTCCTGAAAAGCCCTCATAAATATAACAGGTTCAGAAAGCTGTTATGGTATACCACTGCCATCTATAACCAAACCGCTTGTCCCAATCAAGAAGAGACAAAAAAATCCTTTAGGGGTGTTTGATATCCTTAACTGTCAATAATATATACCATCTTGCAACTGCAGTCATCAGTCGGTTTGGTAAAATATAATTCTGCAATTTACTTTTTTTATTATCTTCGTTAGTATCTTTTTTGCAGTTCAAAAAATATCCGTCAGGTGCCGTCGGGGCGAGTTCCGGGGGTGAAAAGGGAATACGGTGAAAATCCGTAACGTTGGGCCAGCGCTGTAAGCGGGAACGACGACTGCGTTTATGCCACTGCTCCATATCAGGAGCGGGAAGGTGCAGTCTGAGGGTGATCCGCAAGTCAGAAGACCTGCCTGGGGGAAAAGACTTTCTTGTCCGTATAAGTCCGTGCATTGGTGAGAGCCATGGCACGGACTTTTTTTTTGCCCCATGACAGGACTTTTAAAAACGGAGAAAAAGAGCAATGAAAACACAGATTGAATTGGCAAGGGAAGGGGTCACGAGCGGCCAGATGGCACAGGTTGCAATGGATGAAAAAATGGCAGTGGAGACGATAAGAAAAGGTGTCGCGGCGGGTCATATAGTTATCCCCTGTAATCCAAACAGACCGAATCAGAAAATATGCGGTATAGGAAAAGGATTACGGACAAAGGTCAATGCCTCTATTGGCACATCCTCTGATATCTCCGATGTTGCCCTGGAGTTACGCAAGGCGAAAATCGCTGAATATGAGCGGGCCGATACCCTGATGGAGCTGTCGACCGGCGGTGACCTTGACGCTATTCGCCGGACAGTTCTGGCAGGCTGCGGCCTGCCTGTAGGTAATGTTCCTCTCTATCAGGCTTTTGCAGAGGCGAGCAGAAAGTATCATAATCCGAACAAGCTCGATCCGGAGTATCTGTTTGAGCTTATTGAACGACAGCTGGCCGATGGCCTGTCTTTTATGGCTATACATTGCGGCATTAACCAATTCTCCGTTGAAAGATTACGTAAGCAGGGATTTCGTTATGGCGGACTTGTATCAAAAGGTGGAACCTTTATGGTCTCCTGGATGGAATACCACAAACGGGAAAACCCATTGTACGAGCAGTTTGATCGTGTCTGTGCCTTGATGAAAAAATATGACGCGGTTCTTTCGCTTGGCAATGGTATTCGGGCCGGTGCCATTCATGACAGTCACGACAGGGCGCAGATGGCGGAGATGATAATCAACTGCGAGCTGGCTGAACTCGGGCGGGAGATGGGGTGCCAGATGATGGTTGAGGGACCGGGACATGTCCCCCTTGACGAAATCGCCGGCAATATCATGCTGGAAAAAAGAATGAGTGGTGAGGCTCCTTATTATGTGCTGGGGCCACTCCCTGCAGATTCCGGAGCAGGGTACGATCATATTACCGCAGCCATCGGCGCAGCTCAGTCAGCCTGGCATGGTGCCGACCTCATCTGCTATATTACTCCGGCTGAGCATTTGGCGCTTCCCAACGAAGAAGATGTGCGGGAAGGAGTCAGGGCGACGCGGCTTGCGGCGCGAATAGGTGATATCGCCAAATACCCGGAAAGAAGGGATCTTGAAAAAAGAGTGGCTCTGGCCAGACGAGACAGTGATTTTGAGGAATACTTCAAGCTGTCAATGTTTCCGGAAAAGATGAGCGAGGTGCGTGACAGCAGAAAGCCTGATAACGAAGCCACATGCACCATGTGCGGTGATTTCTGTGCAATGGAACGTGGTTTTACACTGTTTAAAGATGATATTGCCGGCGATAAATGCCGTCATGGGAAACAGCCTGTTACTGTAGAGTAAGAAGAGTTGCCTTTTTAGCTATGACAGTGCAGTCGTACAAAGCTGTCAGGCGTGGTTCTGTACAGGAAAGACGAAGAACTCCTGTGCAGAGCCTGATTGGATTATCCAGTCATGCAGCGTTATCGAAAAACAGTCTAACGCTCTAAATTCCCCTAAAAATTATTTATTGCAAGGGACATGAATATTAGTACCGAACGTCAAAAGTTGTAAAGAGTTCCCTGGATGAGGCGTCCCGGGTTTTGATATTATCAACCCTTGATCGCGGTGATCCCTGGCTAAGCCATTCGAGCATCAACGATAAACCCTCATCAGTGCCGCTCATGACTATTTCAACGGAGCCGTTGGGCAAGTTGCGCACCCAGCCCTTCAGCTTCAACGAAAGAGCCTTCTGACAGGTGTAGTCCCTGAAACAGACGCCCTGGACACGTCCTTCAACGAGTACATGAATTGTCTGCATGGTTGTACCTCGGATATCCGGCATGTACGGTGTGTTTGTTGTCAAAGAAAACTGCCAATCCGGTTTTTGGCAGTTTTACCTCATTTTTACCTGGACCAATCAATACATCAATAAAAAGAGTGTTTCGTGGTGTCTTTACAATTCCACAGGAACTATATCTCTGTCGATGGTAAAAAACAGGTTTTTCGCATAATGCCAATAGGAAATGGGAGATTCGTCATTCATTTCCTGCTGCATGTACGGTGTTAATATCAATAAAAAACATGTGACAACAATTTTGATGGCCGTCGGGTAGTCGCCAGTGTCTTCTTTTAGTCCGCGGGGAAATCCTTTGCCTTTAAAGCAGGATACAGTAAACTGTTCTCGGTTTTTTATAGTACCTGATTACGTTCATAGATGTAGAATGTTTTTATGAGAGAACTGGATTTCGCCCCTACGTGCCGAATTCCATATCCCTCCTGATGATTTTGGTCGGAATGTACTGTTTCGTGGCGGCCTCTGTCTATTAATAAAGATGAAGTGAGGAGTTTTTAACATGGTTGACTTTACCTATCAGGACCCCTTTCCATTGGGCAAGGATGAGACGAAGTATCAAAAGATCGAAGGATCTGAAACCTTGGTGAGTACCCAACGATTCAGCGATCTGGATATCCTGAAAATCGCCCCGGAAGCTTTGACAACACTGGCAAGAACGGCAATGAAAAATGTCTCCTTCATGTTGCGTTCGGCTCATAACGAGCAAGTGGCAAAGGTTCTCGATGACCCGGAGTCGTCAGCAAATGAAAAAGGCGTAGCTCTGGCTTTTCTGAAAAATGCTGAGGTCGCTGCTCAATTTGAGCTGCCGTTATGCCAGGATACCGGAACGGCGATCATCATGGGGAAGAAGGGCGAAAATGTCTGGACCGGAGCCAATGACGCTGAAGCTCTATCCAAGGGGGTTTTTCAGACCTATACAGAAGAAAACCTGCGTTATTCGCAGACAGTAGCACTCGACATGTACCAGGAAAAGAACACGGGAACAAATCTGCCGGCCCAAATCGATCTCTATGCAACTCCGGGTTCGGAATACAAATTTCTTTTTATCGCTAAAGGGGGAGGGAGTGCAAACAAGACCTATCTCTTCCAGGAAACCAAAGCCCTCCTGAATCCAGAAACTCTGGAAGCTTTCCTGGTGGCAAAGATGAAAACTCTCGGGACAGCTGCCTGTCCGCCTTACCATTTAGCCTTTGTTATCGGGGGAACCAGCGCTGAAACCAACCTGAAAACGGTCAAACTGGCCTCCGCTAAATATTATGACGAACTCCCGACTTCAGGCAATGACCATGGGCAGGCCTTTCGAGATGTCGAACTTGAGGAGAAGCTGCAGAAAGCTGCGCAGGAGCTTGGTATTGGCGCGCAGTTCGGCGGCAAATATTTTACCCATGATATTCGTGTCATCCGTCTGCCCCGCCATGGCGCTTCCTGCCCCGTCGGAATGGGGGTCTCCTGTTCGGCTGATAGAAATATGAAGGCAAAAATTAATAAAGAAGGATTGTGGGTCGAGGAACTTGATGGTGCTCCAGGTCGATTGATACCGGAAAAATATCGTGCCAAACATGATCATGGAGTACGGCTGGATCTGAATCGACCAATGAAGGACGTGCTGGCGGAGCTGACCAAGCATCCTGTTGGCACCTCCCTGCTTCTCTCCGGAACAATCGTCGTCGGGCGTGATATCGCCCACGCCAAATTCAAGGAGATCCTCGATAGCGGAGCCTCGCTGCCCGCGTATTTACAGAAGCACCCGATTTATTATGCGGGGCCGGCCAAAACTCCAGCCGGTAAGCCTTCGGGTTCTTTCGGACCAACCACTGCCGGTCGTATGGATAGCTATGTTGATCTGCTCCAGTCCCATGGCGGTTCGATGGTGATGATCGCTAAAGGTAATAGATCACAACAGGTCACTGATGCCTGTAAAAAGCATGGTGGTTTTTATCTGGGGTCAATAGGTGGGCCTGCTGCAATTCTTGCTGAGGAAAACATTAAAAAGGTCGAATGTATCGATTATCCTGAACTGGGGATGGAGGCTGTGTGGCAGATTGAGGTTGTCGACTTTCCTGCCTTTATCCTGGTTGACGACAAGGGAAATGATTTTTTCAGCGGTTTAATGTAGAAGTTTTCCTCATCCATGCCGTATCGGCGATAATATCTGTTACGGCAGCCCCGGATGACGCGGGGCTGCCGTATTGATTTTCAGATTTCAGTATGTAGTACATACTCGGCAGCCACATCTTTAGAAAAGGAACTATTCATGAAGAAGAGATGTGAGTGGTGCGGCGATGACGCCCTCTATATTGCTTATCATGATCAGGATTGGGGTGTTCCCGTACACGATGAACGCAGGCTCTTCGAGATGCTCATTCTTGAAGGGGCCCAAGCGGGATTGAGCTGGCTTACCATTCTCAAAAAAAGAGAGAATTACCGAAAGGCCTTCGACGGTTTCGATCCAGTCAAAGTCGCACACTATTCCGAAACAGACCAGACTCGTTTACTGGCCGACCCGGGCATAGTACGAAATCGTCTCAAGATTCAATCCGCTATAAAAAATGCCCAGGGTGTTCTGAAAATTACCGAGGAGTTCGGCTCACTGGATTCTTTTCTCTGGCGGTATGTTGATGGTCTCCCCCGGCAGAATAAATGGACATTAAATTCGCAGCTGCCGGCGCAGACAAAAACATCCGAACTAATGAGTAGGGATTTAAAAAAACGGGGTTTCAGCTTTGTCGGTCCGACCATCTGCTATGCACTCATGCAGTCAATCGGCATGGTGAATGATCATCTCGTCTCCTGTTTTCGCCATGAACAGGTGGGGCAGCTTGCGAAATAGTTTCCAGCCTGAAAAAAAAAGAAGCAACATAGTGTTTGTTTTTCAGCCACCAGTAAAAAACTCCGGTTCATATCCTATAGTGAAGCTCTCTTGTCTATCCTGATGAATGCTGAGGAAATGCTCGTTCTTTTTATCAAAGGGACAGAGAATCTTTGCACTGGGTTTAAAACCAAATTTCCTGTAAAAATAAGGGTCACCGAGGACAAAAATCGGGCTCTCCCTGATTTCCTTTTGTCGTAAGGAAAAGCTGAGCAGCTCTGAGCCTATTCCCTGATTTTGCATCTGTGGTGCTACTGCCAGTGGGGCCAGGTGCAGGCCACAGACTTCCTCTCCAAGGTACGCATTGGAGTAAGCGATATATGCGGTGGCTTTGTTCCGATGAATACAAATCCATTCATGCAGCGGTCTTTCATTTTTATGAAGGTTTTCAAACAATCGAACTTCATAGGTACTGTTGGGAAATGCCTGCTTTAATAAAGCTAATGCTTTTGGGTATTCTTCAGGAGTGAGTCTTCTTATTTTCATGTGGGTGGCTATAGCTGGTTATTGATGGGAGAAAATTTTTACAAGGTTCGTTTACAACACACTGACGCACATCGCACTAGCGAACAGGTCAGGGCATGAGGCGGCTGACAGTCAGACAGACGCATCCAGGATATCGGTTCTCTTCTAAAAAAGAAAGCGGGAAACCTTATGATTTCCCGCTTTCTTGCGGCAATGCAATTTTCATATCCGAAATCTGTTGCCACAATGTATCATTGCCTTTCTGGGCTAAGTTGTCAGGCTCCCGCACCGACATGCAGGACACGCATCATCTCATGATCCTCGTGGGAGAGGATATGGCAGTGCCAGACATAGCGACCCGGTTTGTCAAAGGTCATTTTGATACGGGTGATCTGGCCCGGCAGGGCGGTCACCATATCCTTTGGGGCGTCCTCGAAATATTCCTCCGGTTTTGGTATATCACTCCCATATGCGAGTTTCGGGTTCGGAGGATGAACAATTTTAAAACCCATCCCATAGGTGTGTGGATCACCGGCAACAGAGTTATGCTGCACAGTCGGCTGTGACACAAGATATATGCCGTCATCAGCCGGTTTTCTGTCGTCTGGAATGAAACCATCTTCATCCGCGTTCGTGTCAAAGATAATCTCCTGGCGGCCCAAAATCTTGAAACTCACCAGATGGAGATGCACCGGATGAGCATCGCCGGTGAGATTCCAGACTTCCCAGATCTCGGTATGGCCCAGGGCGGGATTTTCGGTAGTGGGGCTGTGCCAGGCGACCGAGCCTTCCATGGGGCCCGTAAGACCGACAGAGGAGTAGACCGGATTATCAGGCCAGTTGATGGGATTGCCGAGATAATCTGTCGCCTTTTCGGCAGTTCCCAGCAGAGGCTGCAGCCGACCAAACTCATCCCTGCCTTCAAAAAGGGCCACCTTCCGCTTTCGATGAACCCCGGTGTTGACAGTGATGGCGGGAGTTTGATCGAGCTGAACCTTATTAAAGGCAGCCGCTTTGAACATATCGGTCACTGCACTTCGAGGCAGTACTACATCAAAGGCCATTATACGATCGGTTTCAGAAAAATCCCTGATTTCATTTGGCCCCAGAAAATCTCCGCCAAATGGTGCGTCACCGGCGATGTTTTTCATGATAACGCGATTACCGGGAGTGACTGCGCCAAAATTAACTATAATGTCGTACCGTGATCCGGGCTCGGACAGCAAGGTCTTCACTTCGGTTGCACTGGAGGCCAGTCCCTGATCACTGCCCACAACTGTAAACGGGATTTGACGAATCTCTTTGGTCAGGTCAGTCGCCCCTGCCGGCACTTCGATCAGTTGTATCCCCATGAAACGGCTGTCAGTTCCGTTGAGCAGGTGTAGTCGGTAGTTTCGAGGTTCCACTTTCTCAAAAGGCCAGATCATGCCGTTGACCACCATATGGTCACCAAAGAATTCGGCAAGTGCGGTTGGTCCGCCACCTGGGAAGAGCTCAGGAGGGAGGTAGACATTGGCATCTATGAAGTCGTCATAGAACGGTTCGCCTGGGAATGCAGGATAAAAGAGCCTGCCGTTGGCCTTGAACATTCTATCCTGAATGGCATAGGCTTTTTCATATGGCCAGGCGGGAAGACGTAACGGGTTCGACGAGTCACCGGTGTCCATCCTGTCACGTACAAAATAGAAGCCGGCCATTCCGGCATAGACATTCAACCTGGTAATACCGAGGGCATGGTCATGATACCAGAGATTACCCGCCTGAACGTCGTTATCGTACCGAAATTTAGAGGTAAACCCTCCAGGGACATTGGCCCACTGGGGGCCTACAACCCTGCGCCGACCTCTTCTTGGCCCATAAAAGAATTCAGGGTTGCCATCAAACTGGTAATCGCTATGGCCGCCGTGCAGATGGGTTATAATCGGCACTCCGGCATTTTTGATAGTGTATTGCTGGTAGCCATGCAGGCTATAGCACCAGTGCAGGTTGGTGTCCAGTGGGAGCAGATGTTTTCTTTGCCATCCCATCCAGTTGTACCAGTTAACGGTTGTTTCCTTGGGCCCTCCCGCCTTAACGTTCTTTACTTCGAAAGTACGTCCAGGCCAGGTAACGCCCTGGCCTGTCAGACTCCCGTAGCCCCACACCCAGGTCTTCCTTTTACTGCCGTTTCGTGGATTAATGAGACCTGTCCATTGTCTGGTCCTGGCGGCAACAATATGATATTGACCAGTTATCCTGCTAGGCTCGAAATGGAAGCTCGGTGCCAGGGCGTCTGGCACAGGGTTGACAAATTTAGGTTGTAGCACCGGGTCGCTCAATCCCCATTTAGCGGGAGCAGCAAAGGCTTTTGCAGGTAAAAAGCGCCACGGTACCAGCAGTCCGGCACCAGCCAAAAGTCCAGTTTTCAGGACCTGTCGTCTTGTAGTGATAATATCACTCTTGCGTTGTTCGTTAGCCATTTTTTCACCCTCCTTTTTGAGATTTTCCAGTGCATATAGCGTCCTGAAAAAAGGGAGGAGCTCTACCGTGCAGTGCAAAATGAAAAAAAATCAGTTTGGCCCGGTAGTCATAACCAAAAGAGTGGGGGACTCCGCAGGTTATAGATTGTAGTTTGAATGGTACCAGTAAAATTGTTCAGAGGAACATCCAAACATAGTTCAGTTCGCTCATGACCCTGGAAAATCTTAACTTGGTGGTACGCCAGCAGAGGTTCTTCCTGCTCTTTAAGGTACGGAGTAATGCTTACCACTATGTGGTATCCTGATAAATGTAAAAATTGCATCAGGATCTGTCAAGTAACAAATAGTTATAACAATAAGATTTAGTTTTATTGTATATGATAGTGTCATAAGTATACCTGCTATGTTTAGCGTAAAAATATTGCGTATATCGTAAAAAGTCTCGGAATGATTGGTATTAGTTCGCAGGTACTTGAAATTGATCGTGCCGGAGAGAAAAGGCGGTATTGTAGCCACTAAGATGGATCCGAGGAGATTCGCAGGGTGTGAGGAACCGGTCGTTTATGATATGTCAGAATGTCTTCTGGTAAACTGGGTCGATTTATATAGAGCAATAGAACCTGACATCGCATAAATAAAATAATGATTGGCAGAATAATTTTATAATTAGCCTTATATATAGTAATAAATTCAAAAATTTAAATTTATAAATTTAATAACACCTCTAATAGATATTATATGTTTTTGTATTGAACTTTATTTTTTATTAAGTACCTGACGTTTGATAAGATAAATAATACTGTTTTTTAGGTTCATCCGGCAAGCGAGTACATAGAGGGGAGAATTGACGAAAGACATGACATGATAAGGTTGTCTGGCGGCGAAACTTATGACTGCACTGTAAAGAAAGTCATGCACTGCCTACATCAATCGCTATTATATCACGCCTTCAACAATAGACAGGTAGAATAGCGTTTCCTGCTACGAGGAAAATTGAAAAACACCTCGGTGATGGATAACCATAATGCTGGTTATCTGTGCGAAACATTGGCGCCAGATAAGACCCAAAGCACTTTAAGATCGTTTTGAGTTCATGTACATTCCAAAGCACTGAAGTTGGCTTAGCATGGCTGAGGTTGTGTTGAATATACTTGGCTAGTGCCTGAACCGATGTATTTCTGATAGTGAAATTTGTGCACTGAGTTCTAGGCGCGGGAGTCAGCACGAAACGGGATGAAACCAAAAGTTAATTAGCAATTCATCACCGAAAATGCCCGAATCAAAATGAAGTATTTTGATCCAACATTAGAGATGTGCCAAAAAGCTAGATTTCGGCGTCAGCCCGAGCCTCTGCCGAAAGTTACCGCTGATGGCAGTCCAAATATCATTGGATGTAGAAAAATTATTCTACTAACCCGGTAGTATTTTGTTGTGTAAAATTATTTCACATTGTGGGTTAAGACAGTAACTTTCTGATATGAAAATTTTAGAACAGATACAAGGGGAACCTCAAAATATAAAGAAAGCAAAGAATGAACGGCTATTTTCCCTGGATACGCTGCGTGGATTTGACATGTTTTGGATTACCGGGGGCGGCGAACTGTTCGCTTATATAGGTAAAATTACCGGGGCAGAATGGATCACGCTTCAAATGGATCATGCGGAATGGATCGGTTTTCATCTATACGACCTGATTTTCCCACTGTTCATGTTCCTCTCGGGCGTGGCTATACCTTACGCCATTGTATCAAAGCTTGAGAAAGGCCTTCCACGGAAGCCAATGGTTACAAAGGTTTTTAAGCGCATGGTCCTTCTGGTCCTTTTGGGGATCATTTACAACAAGGGGCTACAAGGTGACCTGGCAGATATCCGTTTTGCCAGTGTCCTTGGGCAAATTGGCGTGGCCTATTTCATTGCTTCAATGATCATCATGTATACTTCCTCCCTTAAAAGCAGGGTACTCTGGCTTTTGGCGATTTTGTCAGCAGTGGCATTTTTGCAGCTTTTAGTACCTGTACCGGGATTTGGTGCTGGAGTACTGACTCCTCAAGGCAGCATCAATGGGTTTGTCGACCGCTTGTTGTTACCGGGCGAGCTTTTTGCCGGGACGTATGACCCTGAAGGGTTGCTTTGTATTGTTTCTGCCACAGGTATTACTTTAATGGGGACTTTTGCCGGCAATATCTTGCGGGTGAAACAGTTTACAGAGTGGGAGAAAATCGGACTGATGTCAACAGCCGGGCTTGTTTTAATCATTATCGCAATTGCCATCAGTCCTTTTTACCCCATCATCAAAAAATGTTGGACGGGTAGTTTTGTACTGCTTACAGGAGGGATCAGTTTTTTATTGATGGCGCTGTTCTTCATGCTAATTGATGTGTTATTGTGGAAAAGATGGTCATTCTACTTCCGTGTTATTGGCATGAATTCTATTTTTATTTTCCTGTTCGTCCGTTTTGTAAATATTAATATTCTGATCACAAATATGCTAAGCTGGTCAACAACTTTTCATGGAGAAGCAATCGAACTTTTTTCAATTATTGGGAAAATTACCTTCATATGGGGGCTGCTCTATTGCATGTATAAAAAAGAAATCTTCCTGAAAATATAAAAAAATTACAACAATAATTTATATTATATATGCTGATATTTTTCGGTGTTTTTTAAAGCTAAAAAATATCGTTTTTGGGTCGATGTTATTCTGTGTTTTTTAATTCTGGCTGGTAGAGCAGGGTACACTAATCAATCAAATATGTAGTGAGAATTTAAAGGAATAATGTATGATATCTGAAACTGCAAACTGCAAACTGCAAACTGCATAATATGATTAATTTCTTTCAGAGGAGACAAATGCAGGAAAAGGAAATGAGTGGTCAAGATATTTTCGATTTGCTGGGTGGAATTGAGGGAGTTAGAAACCTTGTCAGCTGCTTTTATGACATAATGGCCAGTGCACCTGAAGCTCGAAAAATAAGAAACATGCATCCGGATAACATGGAGCCAACACGAGAGAATCTTACCCTTTTCCTTTGTGGTTGGCTTGGCGGTCCGCCATTGTATGTAGAAAAGTATGGTTCGGTAAATCTTACAGAACTGCATGCTCTTCTGGATATTAACGAAAGAGACAGAGATATGTGGCTTTTATGTATGGAAAAGGCTCTTGATAAACTTTCGATAGAAAACAATTTAAAGCGTTATTTGTTAGAACGGTTACGGGTTCCGGCGGAAAAAATATGTAGTTGTTGTAAACAGCAGTTTCCTCGATCACCCCCTGTGGTTCATCACGTTCAGAAGTAGACTCAGCGCATTGCCTTTTTGGCAATCCCTTTTATAAGCGAATCTCCCAAAACGCACGCTGTACCTCTACTTAAATCACAATCATTTTCAGCAACCCAAAAAGGTCTGAATGCCTCAGGCAATCAGACCTTTTTTCTTTGTACATCACATAAAAAGAATGGGTGGCGGATCACCCACCTCCGATCACAGGAAAAATGGCGAGTACATCGTTTTCGACAGGCAATACGTCGAACTCAGTATGCCGTGAGTTCATCATCAGCACTCCTACCTCCTCGCGATCAATATTCAACGAGTCAACGATATCACCAACCGTTGTGCCTTCATTTATCTCTCTTTGCTCAACTTTAAATCGATTATCACGAAAGTAAGCAAAGAGTTTAACAGTTATCTTCATGGGGACTTTATTTAAAAATTCCAGAAAGTATCAATTTCCTCACCGCTGAAATCAAACACAACATTATGCGGTGGTAATTTCTCGGTGTAGAAGAATTCCGGCAGTCGGTCATCGACAGATGTGAAACCTGCGGCCGTGTTGAATGCTTTTTCGGTTTTGAGGATATATTTACCGAGATTAACGACATCATCTCCGGTAAGTGACAGATCGAACCGGGCATTGATAAGGTCAATAAGAGCCGGCAGACATTTCTCGTCATCCAGGGCTGCAAAAGCAATAAACAGACACATGCCGGTCGAGTCGATTGCAGCTGTTGCAATTTGCAGATTTCGAGACAGCTCCACCTGGCCCTCTTTGGTCAGTGGATCGACTTTGCCGCCTACATTGAGGATATTTGTTGCGATGGTGTAGCCCATTGTATGATCAGCGCCCTGGGTCGAGGTTGCATAGGTGATGCCGATACCTTTAATTGCGCGTGGATCGTAGGCAGGAATAGCCTGATTTTTTACTACCGGCACACGAGTAACACCGTAGGCACGACCGACAGATCCTGCCCCGTTGCCGATGATTCGACCAAGTCCGGTTCCGTTGGCAACTTCTTCCTTTAGGATTCTGCAGATGCCTGCGCCATCACCAAAGGGAAGAACGCCTGCTTCCATGGCCACTCCCATGGCAACAGAGGTTTCTATGGAATCAATGCCGATATCGTCCATAATCTGGTCGGCTTCGGCAATTTTATCGAGATCGTCGACGCAACAGTCTGCTCCCATTGCCCAGATAGATTCATACTCAAAGCCCGAGGTCATTTTGTTCCCATTGGCGTCATTGTAGACCTGCGAGCATTGAATAACACAACCGGGATGGCAGTTATGTTTGACCTTGCCGCCACGTTGCTCGATGGTATCGTGCATGGTCTCCCCGGAAATGGATTCATGTCCCTCGAACTGCCCCTGGGTGAAGTTTTTTGTCGGCAGCCCACCTGATTCATTAATGATATTTACCAGAACGTTGGTACCGTACTGGCCAAGTGCCTGGCTTACCGGATGGTCGACCAGAGCTTTTGCAAAGGTTCGATTGGCAGTTTTAAATTTTTCAGGATCGGCAACAGTAACTTTCCCATCTTTAGGGTCAATGGTGATAAACTTGATTTTTTTCGATCCCAATACTGCCCCGAGCCCACCCCGGCCGTTCGACCGTATACCGCCATCCGGATCCTTGATGGAGATATTGGCACTGGCAAGTTTCATTTCACCGGCCTGTCCAATGGTGATTATTCCGGGCTTGCCCTCTATTCTTTTGGAAAGAGTTTCCAGAACCTCGAAATTGCCCTTACCAATGAGCTCGGTCTCCTCATTTATAACCACACCATCCGGCGTGAGAGCCAGGCTGTACCATTTATCTTCTTCTGGAAGTCCTTCGATAATCAATGCTTTACAGCCGGCTCGGGCAAGGAGTTGCGCGGCGGTACCTCCGGCATTGGACTCTTTGATAGTTCCGGTTAGAGGGCTTTTAGCCCCGATGGAAAGTCGCCCGGAATTGGCGGCAACTGTACCGGAAAGGAGGCCGGGTGCGAAGACAATTTTGTTGTTTGCTCCAAGGGGATGACAAGTGGGTTCCACCTCTGCTGCGACAATCGTTGAGGTGAGGCCACGTCCGCCATGAGCGGCCCAATCGGCAGGGACATCTTCTATTGAGGTACTGAAATCCGTCATGTTCACACGAAAAATTTTGTCAGCCATCATGTTCTCCTCGTTTGAATGAATTTTATAAAATGTAAACAGATAATAAATGTAACGCTTGTAAGGTCAATGAGATCAAACCCTGCTGTAAGTTTTTCTACTGTTCGTACATGATGTTGCCGCAATGACGAAGGTCGTAGCCGCCAAGAGCGAGGATGGCCTTGTGAAAGGCACCATCTGATCGAATGAGTTCAATGACATTAACGACCTTGCTGTCTTTCTTGTGCAGGCCGGGTACGATGAGATCATATCGCTCCTCGGCGATAGGTACAAAATCCAGCTCAAGAGCATTGGCGGCGGCTCGAATACCAAGTCCGGCATCAACGCTGCCATTGGCAACTGACGCTGCAACACTCATATGGGTATACTCTTCATGGTCGTACCCAAAGATCTCGGAGGTATCTATTCCTTCGTCCGCCAGAACCTTGTCGGTCAGCAAACGGGTACCGGCGCCATTCTGTCTGTTGATAAAAGTGTGTTTCTTTTTTGCAATATCTCTAAAATTCTGAATGTTTTTAGGGTTACCCCTGGCAACAATGAGTCCCTGTTCCCGGTAACAGAGGTTAATCAGCTGCAGGGGAATGTTTTTTAGAAACCGCTTAACAAAACTTATGTTGTACTCTCCGGTCTCTTCGTCGAAGAGATGGGTGCCGGCAATATGGGCCTCGCCACGTTTTATGGCCATTATGCCGCCCATGGAGCCGACATGTGCCGATGAGATACGAATAATAGGCCTTTTTTTATGCAGGTGATTGGCGAGCAGGTCAAGGATATTGTCATGACTGCCAATACAAACGAGAGTGGCGTCGACTTCGTTCTGCGACCTTAAAAGCTCCACATTGACTTTCTCACCTGCCCCGATTCCTTCACTACCGGAGGGTATGGTTAGTAATCCATCTGCTCGAACAAGAGACATCACCGCCCCGGCACCTTTGCCGGAAGGGGTGGCCATCAAGTTTTTACCTACCCGGCCAAGAGTGATTCGTACGAATTGATCAACACCCATTGCCGAATGCAAGGGTCTGGAGAGTGTGGCCTCGACATAATGAGATTCAGGTACCCCCTGGCAAAGAAAGAGTGAGAGCATTTCCCGGACAAAAATTCGCATGGTCAACAGAGCTGATACCGGGTATCCCGGCAATCCAACTACCGGCGTATCACCTATCATGGCCAGAATGACAGGTTTTCCAGGTTTAATGGCTACGCCATGTACAATGACCTCCCCTACTTCTGCAAGCACCTTGGCGCTATAATCCCGAGTTCCAGCAGAGGCTCCGGCGTTGAGGATAACGAGATCGTTTTCATCAGCTGCAGCAAGGAGTGCTCTTTTTAAAAGATCGGGATTGTCAACAACCGGTAAACCACGACTGGCGTCGGCTCCCCATTCCGTCAGATATCCGGCGAGAATACGGGAATTAAATTCAATAATCTGTCCGGCTTTTGGTTTTTGGTTGGGTTGGATGAGTTCACTGCCTGTTGGGATGACATGGGCCCTCGGTGGCCGCTGGACTTTGATTTCAGTGACTCCGGTCGCGAGCATGGCACCCTGGTCGATGGCCCTGATAGTATGCCCTTCAGGGAGGATGAGCTCGGTTGCCACAATATCTTCGCCGATGGTTCGAATATGCTGCCAGGGAGTTGCCGGCATATGCAGTTCGACCTCTTTATCGCTGAGGTAGTGAACATCTTCGATCATGACAACCGCGTTAAAACCATCTGGGATAGCGTTCCCAGTATTAACGGGGAGAAATCTGTTCCCTTCGAGACGAAGGGGATGTGCCTCACTGGCTCCGGTGAGATCGTGAAAACGCACGGCGATACCGTCCATGGCCGCGGCATTATAGGACGGGGATGATCTCAGGGCAAAAATCGGTTCGGCAGTAATTTTACCGAGACTGTCATCAACCTCGATCGTTTCCACAGTATCCCTGGAATAAAATCCATGTTGCTCGAGAACTCTCTGCCATAGCTCTTTAGCTTCAGAGAGTGGTTTATTGGTTAAGTAAACATTTCGTTTGCTCATTGGAAGAGATATACCTTTATGACTGATTTTTCAGTGACTCCCTGACTGTCCTCATCGATGAGAAAGTAGCCATCCGAGTGAGAAAGGGTTGATATTGAACCAGATTTACCGAGAACGGGCACAGCTAGCCAGGTTTCATTTTCTTTGGTAATTTTCACACGCACCACATCACGTCTTCCAGCTGCGGAATTAATATTGCGGGTTACAGTGGCCATCACATACGGGGCTGGAGTTCCCGTTATTTTTGTACAACCGGAGAGTTGCAGTATGGCGGGTTTTACAAAAAAATCAAAGCAGACCAGAGCGGAGACGGGGTGACCCGGCAGGCCAAAAATAGGAGTTGTACCACTCTGTCCAATTAAAACAGGTTTGCCTGGCTTCAAGGTAACACCATGAACCAGGACACCCGGAGGACCAAGCGCTTTGATAACCTGCTCGCCCAGGTCTCTGGCTCCGACGGAGCTGCCGCCGGAAAAGAGGACGATGTCATTTTCAATGACGGCTTTTTGAATGGCTGGCAGGAAAATTTCTTCCCGATCGGAGACGATGCCGTAATCATGGTAGGTGGCGCCCGCACGAAGAGTGAACCCGGCGAGAGCCAGACTGTTAATGTTGCGTATCTGTCCGGGCTGAGGGATCTCGGTATGGGGAATGATCTCGTCACCGGTGGAAAAAATACCAACCCTGACTTTTTTTGTTACCGCCACTTCAGCGATACCCAACCCAGCCAGAAGGCCGATGTCCTGTGGGCGAAGTCGATGACCGGCCGGCAGGGCCTGCACACCGTTCCCGATATCTTCACCTTTTTGAATGAGATTCGTTCCTCCCCCGACACCTTTGATGATTTCGATCATGGTTTCGTCTACAGGAACACTATGTTCGAACATTACAACACTGTCTGCACCCACGGGCAGAAGACCACCGGTAGGGATTTTATAGCAACAGCCTTTTTTAACCTCACCCCTGGGTGCCGCACCCATTTGTACTTCACCGGTGATATTCAGGTAGCAGGGCATTGATTCGCTTGCCCCAAAGGTATCTGCAGCACGCACGGCATAGCCATCCATTGTCGACCTTGCCTGTGCGGGTAAATCTTCCGGGGAAACGACAGGTTCGGCGAGTACCCGATCAAAGGCCTCTGTCAGGGGAATGTGTTCGGCAGCGGTTCTTACTCCTTTCAGATGCATCTGAAGGATATTAAGTGCCTCGTCGACTGAAATTAAACCGCTGCGACCAAGCATGTCTTTTGTCATCTTCATTTCAACCATTGATAGCGTCAATGTGGAGTTTTACCTGAGCCAATTCAGAGAGAACCGCGAGGAACTCAGTATATTCCAGATCTCTATCACCTAATCTGATGTTATTTAAATACTCTCTCAGGTGCGGCCTTTTAATGAAAAAGGTTCCAAGGGAATCCGACTGTATGCAGACACCTGCGCGCAGCAACTCCTGTCCTCGGTCTCTTGCGATACTGTTAAATAACTTCAAAATAACCGTACAACAATGTTGTTGCATGGAAGCAGAACGTACTGCATTGGTTTCAGTTCGTAATGCGGAATGAAAACTGTTTTTTCGAAAAATAGCGCCAGCCAGACCGGGCATCGCCGCAGAAAGGGCAAGAACCGGATTGCTTCCGGTGAGGGGGAGCGTCAGATCATCGACTGCGGTACCGTTGAGGAATATGGTTTGCACGGTATTCGCGAGATAATCGGCTGTGAATCCAGGAAAGTCGCTTAAAAATTTACCCAGTGTCTCACCTTGACGTACCATTACCTCTATGCCTGACTGTAAAACAGTGGTAAAGAGAGGCAAGGCCTGAGGGCTGACTGTAAGCCGGATGTTCGACAAAGAGAGTTGATCTTCCATTGAGAGGGTTTACATTATAATGGTTTTCGGGTTAAAGGCGATCAGGCAAAACCTTTGTTATGGAATCCTAACATATTCGCTATATTCACTCGACTATACCAAATTTTCTCAGATTCCGTTTTAAAAAAATAATCTTTTTATACTTATAATTCCCTTAAAGGATTCAAAATGACAAAGCTGCTATTACCACCTCTTGCCGGTTATAAGAACTTCGACGGCCCGGTGGTTACAATTATCATGGACGGAATGGGGATCGGTTCCAGGGATGAAAGGGATGGGGTATTTGTCGCCAATACCCCCGTGCTGGATTTACTTTTTAAGGAACCGCTCATGACAAAGCTCAATGCACATGGAAAGGCGGTGGGCCTGCCTTCGGATAGCGACATGGGCAATTCTGAGGTTGGGCATAATGCACTTGGGGCAGGCAGGGTGTTCTCTCAAGGTGCTAAACTAGTCAATGAGGCCCTTGGTTCCGGTTCTGTTTTTAACGGAAGCGCCTGGCAGAAACTAAAAAACAATGTCCTTGCCGGGGGAACTCTGCACTTTATCGGGCTTCTTTCTGATGGAAATGTACACAGTCATATTGATCAGCTGTTCACGATGCTGGACCGGTGCGTGGCCGACAATATAGAAAGGGTCAGAGTGCACACCCTCCTGGACGGTCGGGATGTTGAACAAAAAAGTGCTTTGACGTATCTTTTGCCGCTTGAGCAGAAACTCGAAGCTCTCTCGGAAAAGGGTCGCGATTACCGAATAGCCTCGGGGGGAGGGCGGATGGTGACGACAATGGATCGGTACGGCGCCGACTGGCAGGTAGTTGAAAATGGATGGAAGGCACATGTGCTCGGTGTCGGACGTTACTTTACCAGTGCGCCCGAAGCGGTACAGGCTTATTACGCAGAAGACCCTGAAATGACTGATCAGTATATGCCAAGCTTTGTGGTGATTGATGATAAAGGTCCAATCGGTACCATTGAAGACGGCGATGGTGTGGTGTTTTTCAACTTTCGTGGTGATAGGGCGATCGAGATTTCCAGAGCATTTGAAGAACCGGATTTTATGGAATTCGCCAGGCTTCGGGTGCCCCGGATATTTTTTGCCGGCCTGATGCAGTATGATGGAGATGCCTTGATTCCCAAAAATTATCTAGTTGAGCCTCCAGTCATCGACAACACTCTTGGAGAATATTTCTGCCACAATAAAATTACCTCCTATACGATATCGGAGACCCAGAAATTCGGTCACGTTACCTATTTTTGGAATGGTAACAGGTCGGGCTATATTGATGAACAATATGAAAAATATGAAGAAATTGAATCGGATAAAATAGCGTTCGACCTTAAGCCATGGATGAAGGCAGGCGAAATCACCGACAAGGTCATTGATGCGGTAGAAAGTGGCACGTATAAATTCATTCGCCTTAATTATCCAAATGGTGACATGGTCGGCCACACCGGAGTGGTCCCTGCAATTCGAATCGCAGTTGAAACAGCCGATTTATGCCTGAGGCGTGTGTTAAGGGCGGTGCAGAAGGCCGGTGGTATCGTTGTTGTAACTGCCGATCACGGGAATGCCGACTGCATGTGGACTGAGAAAAATGGAAAGATAACACCTATGGTTGCCCACACCCTCAACCCAGTGCCCTTTATAATTAAGGATTACAGTGGTGCAAACGGCTTTGCTTTGACTGGAGTTGACAATCCGGGACTGTCAAATGTTGCGGCTACGCTCTGTACCCTATTAGGATTCATGCCACCGGAAGGATACGATCCTTCTCTGATCAAGTTGGTTAATTAAGACAAACTCGTAAAAACCTCAAATGGGAGATGGTCAAGTAAAAAGAATTCGTCAAGACGGGTAAAATTTACCATTATTTCGGTGTACGGGGGTACGAGGTAGTGATAGTGAATTTTACAACAACGAAGCAGATAAGCACCCTGCCAAACAGGGTATAAGTTCCGACTTCGGATGAAGAGTTTTTGTGACGCCATCAATTATGAATAACAGGTAAAAATGACGGAACGAATCAGTAAATCTGCACAGAAAAGACGTTTTAAAGACGAAGAAGGTGCAGCGGCGGAACTGGCGCTGTTGTCCGATAGAGACCTAACAAAACTCCCGGTCGGGCAAAGGGTAAAGGATGAGGTCGTTCGCTGTAGAGGACTGAAGGCTGGTGCACTCAAGAGACAGGTTAAATACCTGGCAAAGGTTATGCGTGAGGATGCCATAGAGGAAATCTTCGATTTTCTTGCCGATCGCAAAGGTTCCAAGGTTAAAGAGAATAAGCTGCATAGGGAAATTGAAAGGTTGCGCGATGTCATTATCAATGAAGCAATTGGTGATCAGCAGTCATGTCTCCAGGCAGGGATGGTATGGGAGCCGAACTGGAACGGAGAAGAGATAGACTCTTTTGTCCGGCACTACCCGGTTGATGAAGGGGACCTGCGGAGAACAGTGTTTCAGTATGTCAAAACCAGGCTTCATAACCATCAACGCGAAGTGTTTCGCATTGTAAAGGCAGCTGTTCTGAAGAAAGAGATACTGCAGAAAATTGACTGAGACTCCGCGTTGTGCTATCCGGTTCACGCTGCCCTTTAGCCCGTATTTCTCATAAACGTTGCGTCAATTTGGCTAAGTTCATTCCAATGCAGCACATTCAGTACATTGCTGATGATTCTAAAAATTTGAACATGACCCGCCTGAACTGATGAGAAATGTGGGTTAGTTCGTATGGAATCAACCAAACCGTCAATGGAAAACCTGGAGTAGGAAATGTCGATACGATCTCTGGCCCTGGACCTCTATAGAGCTCAGCAAAAACTTGATGAGCTGATAAAAAAATATGACGACGCAACCCCGGGAGAGAAAGAAGCACTGGCCCAGGAAGTAAGGTTCGCTCAAAAGGAGCAGCAGATGCTTCGAAGAATGCTGGATGGTGAAAAGGAGTCCGGTTCTTTTCGACGTCGTTTTACCGGATTCGGCAATTCAAAGAGATGATGGCCTGGTAAAGAATCATACCCCTTGATGGGAATTTCTTTTCCATCAACACCTTAAGGCTCAAGTGACATTGTCCGTTTAATGTTTTTGTGAGTTTTTCAAGAGAAGAAAGAACACGATGAGGTCAGCAATAACAGGATATGAAAAACATTTTTGCAAATCGAATGCAGGGGATACCACGATCGTTTATCCGGGAAATTCTGAAGGTGTCCCTTGAGCCCAGCGTCATTTCGTTTGCCGGAGGACTGCCGAATGCCTCTTTTTTTCCGGTAAGAGAAATACAGAGTGCGTCTGAAAAGGTTTTCGCCCGGTATGGTGCAGGCGTACTGCAGTACAGCAACTCTGAAGGCGATATAGAGCTGCGTGAGCAGATCAGTGCGAGATATCTGGCAAAGCAGGGGCTTTCAATACCTGCTGAACACATCATCATCATAAATGGTTCACAGCAGGGAATTGATCTCCTGGGGAAAGTGCTGTTAGATGATGGTGACAGGGTTCTCATTGAGGAGCCCGGTTATCTTGGAACCATCCAGTCGCTCTCTCTTTTTAGGGTGCAATTCGTGCCTGTTGCTGTAGGAGATGACGGGATGGACACCCAGCTGCTCAGACAGGCGAGCGACGGCAGTGGGGCAAAAATGCTCTACACTGTCCCGACATTTCAGAATCCCTCGGGAATAACATACAGCGATGCGAACAGAGAGAAGGTAGCGGCCATAGCACGGCGGAACCGGTTTATCCTGGTAGAGGATGACCCATATGGTGAATTGCGATTTTCCGGTCAGGCTACGAAATCATTCGCACATTATCTGCCGGATCAAACTGTTCTGCTCGGTTCGTTCTCCAAGGTTGTTGCCCCCGGCTTTCGTCTTGGGTGGATCGCTGCTCCTGCATGGATAAGCGAAAAACTTATTATCGCCAAACAGGCAGCAGATCTACATACTTCCAGCTTCTCCCAGAAGATCTTGTATGAATTTCTGGAGGAGAATGATCTGGACAATCATATTGAGAAGATTATCGATGCGTATGGAACGCAATGCCGGGCCATGCAGGATGCTCTTTCCCGACATTTCCCCGCGGCCATCACTTTTACCAGGCCGGAGGGTGGCATGTTTTTATGGGGACGTTTGCCGGAAGGTATCGACTCCATGGAACTTTTCGAAGAAGCGGTGAAGGAGAAAGTGGTCTTTGTACCGGGAGATCCATTCTATACCAACAGGACAAACACCTCTGCCTTCAGGCTCAATTTTTCATGTGTTGATTCGAAAACAATAGAAGAGGGTGTAAAAAGGATGGCGCGGGCGCTGGAAAAATTTGGAAACGTTTTAGCGACAGATATTACCTGATCTCGTCACTGTCCACGTAGGCGTAGGCACTGTGCTTATGGATCGACTCGAAACTCTCCACCCCTGCAGAAAACCAGGTGATGTTTGGATCGGCCAGTGCCAGAACTGCTACTTTTCTGACGACATCTTCAACGAACATCGGGTTATTGAAGGCTTTTTCCGTAACATATTTTTCATCAGGTCGCTTGAGAAGTGCGTATAGTTCGCAGGAAGCAGACTGCTCTATCATCGCTATTAAGTCTTCTACCCATATAAAGTTGTCGAACTTGACATTCAGGGTGACTTCCGCGCGCTGGTTATGGGCACCGCCTGCACTGATCTCTTTAGAACAGGGGCAAAGGGTTGTCACCGGTACGGAAACTGAGAGAATAAACCCTTCGTCATCGCCTATGCCGCCGGAGAACCCGCATGCGTACTCCATGAGACTGTGGGTGTCACTCACCGGTGCCTTTTTGTCGATGAAATAGGGAAAGGTCATCTCGAGGCGGACGCTTTTGGCCTGCAATTCTTGCTGAAGTTTCGTCAAAATTGATGAAAAGCTGGTTACGGAGAGTTCTCCAAGGTATTCATTGAGGATGGAGGTAAAGGTCTCAACACAGTTGTCCCGGTTCTTCTCCGAAAGACGCGCCCGCATGGAAATAGTGGCAATGGTATTTTGGAGGTTACCGGTTTTTTCCTTAACTCGGACCGGAGTTTTCAGACCTTTCAGGCCAACCGTCTGGATATGCATAGGCTCGCTCAAGTAATCTTGCTGGCTGCGATTGTAATGAATAAACTAAACATGGAGTCCCAACAATTCTCTTTTCCATGGTGTAATTGCGGATTGCAATGAGGCGATTGTTTACTTACTCTTTTTGGCTCTCTTCGACAATACTCTTTTCATCTCCGGTACTGTGGATTTTAATTTTTCATGCGTTTCTCGGTTAATCGGTGTATTCTGCAGGTTTTCTTATTCGTAATTATATCCATCAAAGGGATTTCAAGGATCCTGTTTGTTGGGTGTTGTTGAAGAGAGTGTCATACTGATATGGACGCAAATACAGAAGCGGTCAGGTTGGACAAATGGTTATGGGCTGCCCGATTTTTTAAGACACGGTCTATGGCCGGCAAGGCAATAAACGGAGGCAAGGTCCATGTAAACGGCAACCGGGTAAAAGCTGCAAGGAATGTTTTGGTGGGCGATCAATTGCTCATTACAATTGGTTTTAATCAGTTTCATATTACGGTTTTGGCCCTGGCGAAATTCAGGCGGCCGGCAAAAGAAGCGCGACTCTTATATATCGAATCGGACGAGAGTTTGAAAGCTCGGGAACAGCAACGGGACCTTCGGCGGATGGCCAATGCCGGATTCACGGCTCCTGCACAGAAACCGAGCAAGCGCGATCGACGAAAAATCAAATCTTTTACAAGAAAAGATGAACAGGAGTAATCAATGAATAAAATTGAAAGAGCATTGATCAGCCTGACTGACAAGGCAGGTATTGAGGGTTTTGCGAAAGAGCTGGCCGGGCTGGGAATTGATCTGCTCTCAACCGGCGGCACAGCAAAAAGACTGCGTGACGCCGGACTGTCTGTTGTGGATGTGTCTGATTTTACAGGTTTTCCAGAGATGCTTGATGGCAGGGTTAAAACCCTGCACCCTAAAGTTCACGGCGGTATTCTCAATCAGAGGTCAAACAGTGACCATCAACAGCAATGTGCAGCGCATGGTTTGAAAAATATTGATCTCATTGCCGTAAATCTCTATGCTTTTGAAAAGACGATCGCCGATCCAAATTGCAGTCTGGCCGATGCCATTGAAAACATCGATATCGGCGGGCCGACCATGTTGCGTGCAGCGGCCAAAAATTTCCACGATGTGACGGTTATTGTTGACCCTGCAGATTATCCTCAGGTAATTGAAGAAATACAGCAACTGGGCAACACTACCCTGAAAACACGTTTTAGGTTGATGCGAAAGGTATTCGCCCTCACTTCAGTCTATGATACCGCTATCTCACATTGGCTGGAGAAAGTTGATATTGAGACCAACAGCTATTTTGCCGGAGAATAAATAATGCTGAAAATGGCCGTATTGTTGTCGGGGAGTGGCCGCACCCTCGATAACTTCCATGAACGTATCCAAAATGGAAGTCTTGCCGCAGAGATCCAGGTGGTTGTCTCCAATGTCTCAGGCGCACTGGGGCTAAAGAAAGCGGAGAAGTACGGTTATCCTGCTTTTTATGCCGACAGCAATGACAGGACAAACCAGATCCTGGATGGGTATGATATTGATATCGTCTGTCTTGCCGGTTATTTGAAACTCTATACACCACCACCGGAACTTGCCCGGGCGGTCATTAACATTCATCCCTCCCTCATTCCCAGTTTTTGTGGCGATGGGTTTTATGGTCACCATGTGCATGATGCAGTTAGGTCACGGGGTTGTACCATCAGTGGTTGTACGGTCCATTTTGCCAATGAAAAATATGACGAAGGTCCCATTGTCCTGCAAAAGTGCGTCGAAATTTCCTATGATGATGACAGCGACACTATTGCCGACAAGGTGTTTGCCCTTGAGTGTGATGCCTTCCCTGAAGCAATCAATAGAGTAGACGAGAGAGGAATAGAATTTTTCTGGAAAAGGGTGGAGGGAGAAGGGTGAAAAAAAGAATTATCATGTCGGCACTGGATATCGACCTGGCCATTCAGAGAATATCCCTGCAGATCATAGAAAAAAATCATGGTGGCGACGCCCTGGCAATTGTCGGGATTTATACCTGTGGGGTCTATGTAGCCCGTCGAATTCATTCATACATTCAGAATCACAATGGCCTGGCTGTTCCTTTTGGATCTCTCGATATCAATTTGTACCGGGATGACTGGAGTCTGATGAGTCAGAATCCGATAGTAAAAACCACCGATATTCCTTTTGATGTGGATAATACCAATCTCGTTCTGGTTGATGACGTCATTTTTACCGGACGAACCATACGGGCCGCTATGGATGCCATTATGGATTATGGCCGTCCAACCTCCATTCAGCTTGCCGCCCTGGTTGACAGAGGGGGGCGGGAACTTCCCATCCAACCAGACTTTACCGGTATGCAGGCCACTATTTTATCAGATGAACGCATCTCGGTTCTGCTTGATGCGGAAGGTCCGAGTGGCGAAGTGGTTATCGAAAGCTGATGGCTGTCATGGAACTGCTTGCTCCTGCGGGAACCATTGAAACCTTCGGTGCGGCTCTCGATGGCGGTGCCGATGCCATTTATGTCGGGGCACCTGGATTCAACGCTCGAAACCTGGCCAGGGATCTGCGCATTGAAGAGATAGGTGCCATGATCCGTCATTGCCACACGCTGAACAAAAAACTCTATATTGCCGCAAACAGCCTGATTCTTGAAAAGGAGCTTCCACTGGTCATTGAAAACCTGGCCCTGCTTCAGGAGCTCGGTCCGGACGCGCTTATCGTTCAGGATCTTGGTCTGATCCGGTTGGTGCAACAGTATTTTCCCCATTTGAAATTGCACGGGTCAACCCTTATGACCGCTCATAACTCAGACGGGGTTCGTTATCAGGCGGAACTCGGCTGTGAAAGGGTTGTTCTGGCCAGAGAGCTGACACTTAAGGAGATCTTGGCTATCAGTGGGAGGCGGGGAGATACTGAACTTGAGATTTTCATTCATGGTGCCATGTGTTTTTCCTACTCAGGGCTCTGTCTCTTTTCGTCCTATCTCGGAGGAAAGAGTGGCCTGCGTGGTCGTTGTGTCCAGCCGTGTCGTCGAGCCTATGGTGCCGGCGGTAAAGGAGGGGGCGGGACGCGGGGATTAAAAAGCACCGGCAAAAAGAGTGAATCGAGCCGATATCTCTTCTCCATGAACGACCTGACGGGTCTTGACGCCGTACAACTCTTGGAGGAAGCTGGGATTTCGTCATTGAAGATTGAGGGGCGTCTGCGTTCAGCACATTATGTCCACTCCATAGTCAGTGCCTACAGAAAGGTTCTCGATGTCGGTGCAAACGACAGGGAGAAGGTGCTGGTTGAGGCTAAGGCCTTGGCGGATCAGGCAATGAGCAGAAAAACGTCCAGTGGCTATTTTTTTTCACCTCAACCATCTGAAGCGATAACTCCACATCATTCCGGAAACATGGGCATTCATCTCGGCCGGTTCAGTGTGAGCCGGACGGTTGGGGATCAGGTTACCTGCCGATTTACAACAAAAGCGCCCCTGGCCGTTGGGGACAGGCTCCGGTTGCATGTCGAACCATCCGGGGAGAGGGCAGCCTTTCGGTTGAAATCACTCTTTGTTCTTGGATTACAGCAAGAGAGTGCCGACATTGGCAGCAAGGTCTCCATAGAGCTGCCTGCATCCTTTCAGGCTGACAACAAAGGCCATGTGGAAGTGTATAAAGTTGATGGTGGTACCTTGCCCGGGGGCTTTCGTGAGAATGGTCTGAAAACAGAGCTGGTTGGCAGGGAACTTGCCGGGAAAAGAAAGCAAATGGCTGCAACCATCAGCCGGATTGTCAGCCTGGTGTGTGAAACCGGTGACGCCTTGGAGTCTTCTCACGCTGGCAGTAAAAGTACAGCAGGCAAAAGGCCATATCACCCGCGCTCCACACGAAAGAAAATAGGGATCGATTGGTGGTTGAAAACTGATTCGATGAAACTGCTTCTGGGCGAATTGCCTTTTTCCCCGGATCGATATCTGCTCAGTTTTAATAAACAAACGGTAGCTCAGGCCGGCAAAATAAAAGGGGCGCTGGGGAAAAAGGCACGACTGGTCACCTGGGCTCTTCCGCCGCTGATAATGGAAAACGATCTTCCCAGATTTCAGAAACAGATAAAACTACTTCTGCGAACCGGTTATCGCAGTTTTCAACTTGCTCATCTCAGCCAACAATTATTCTTTAGAGGTGAAAAAGCCCATCTTTTTGTCGACTATACCGCTAATTTACTCAACAGTCAGGCCATGGCCATGGCAAGTGATAAAGGCATTGAGGCCGCACAGGCTGGTATCGAGCTGGATCGCACGGCACTTCAGGCTCTTCTCGGTGGCTGCAGGGGCGGTGGGACCATTTCAGGGTCCGACAGGGGACCAAGAACCATTCCGGTCGGTGTGACTGTGTATGGTGCACCGGCCCTCTATACCGCAAGGCTGGCCCCTGATCATCTTCTGTATGAGCGGCAGATCCTCAGCCCCAGAGACGAACCCTATGTCGTCAGAAAAAAGGAAGGATTTACTCAGACCTTTCCTGAAAGACCTTTTTCGCTCCTGCCATATCTGGATGAAATGAAAGAGATGGGACTGAAGTATGTCGTGGTCGATATCTCAGGAGGGACCTGTTCGAAAAGGGAACTTCAGGAACTGGCTGAGCGGTTACACAATTCCGGTCGATACAGCAAACTCTCCACCTTTAATTATTTAGGGAAATTGGAATAGGGTCCCGGTACCCTTCAAGGTGATACTCTTTTTAGTCCCCTTTGAGACGGATTGTATTTTTGTAAAAAGTAAAAAATAATAATCCGTGAAGTACTAATTTATTTTCTGCTCTCTGCCCTCGTCCAACCGGCGCATTCCCTCCATCAGCAGTTTCATGAAAAAGCCGATTTCCGGGGTGCTGAAATCTTCCTGCGCAATACCTGGCGTAAACCGGAATCGTCCGGATTTTTCTTTTAGAATTTGATAAAAAGCCATGTCGTCGGCATGCTCGTCGTATTTTGCCTTGATAAGTGCGCCCTGTCGAAAGGAAAATCGAGCCGTACCTTTACTGAGGTCGGATATGGTCAGTATCCCAGTCTTGTTGTTCATGTTCAGGGTCTGGAAGAGGGCTTCCGGTGGAATTTCTGAAAGATTACCGATGATTCCTGATGTGAGATCTTCCGCGCGGATTTTATTGGATTTGTTCAGTCGATCGGCCATCAGTCGAGAGAAATAGAGCTGAATGGCTGGATAGATATCGAGAATTTTATGAAAATTAGATTGGTCGATATACAGAATCGAGCTTGGCTCTTTTACCTGGATGGTTGCATTGACAATGTCATTGCAGATAAGACTCATCTCACCAAATACTTCGCCGGTGTCAAGGGTGGATATTATGATACCTGCATCGTTTAATACGTGTACACAGCCTGAGACTATTATATAGAACCTGCCGCCGGGGTCGCCTTTTCGAATAACGATATCACCGGGTTTATATTTGTTGAGTCTGAAGTAACTGATGACCGTATCAAGGTTTTTTTTGTCGATATTCTTAAAGAAGGGAAAACTGCTCAGCAGGTGCATGATTGAGCCAAGTTCGTCAGTAAGCGTATCTTTTCCGAGTTTTTGAAGCTTGTCTTCCTTGTTGTGCTCAAGCCGTATGGAGCCGGTGCAACCACTGCAGTTGATCATACAGATCGGCACCTTGTCGCCCCTTTCGTACTGGATAATAAATTTTGAAAGATCACTGTTCAGAGTTTTACAAACTTTTTTCCCTGCGGGGTAGGTGATAATCGATGTTGTGATGAGACTATTTTCTGTGCCGCTTGTCAGTGGGATGGCTATACCGGAGAGGGTAAAGTCGTCACTGAATTCATAAAGCGGGCAACTGCGATTTTCAATAATTCTAAATAATACTTTCGGAAAACCCATGGATACGGCCTAAGTGTGTGCGTGATTTTTCTGGTCAAGCCAGACGAGTAATGTTCATTCCTGCTCTTTCTTTTGAGAGTAAAGCATATCGCAAGAACATGGAGTGTGTCAATGTTGTGCAGCAAAGTGCCAGGCTTAAATTGAGCAGGATATAGTGATGATATCTGTTGACAAGCATCTTTTATTGCATTATAAATTACGTTCTTCAGACTATGGTATATTCAGGATCGATGCGCCTCTCAGCGTTGATGGTTACTGATGTATTAAAAATATATTCAACTCGTTTATTCGAAGAGATACGATAATTACAGGAGGAGTACCTACGTGGCAAATCACAAATCCGCTGAAAAGAGAAACCGTCAAGCTCAGGCAAGCCGTTTGCGCAATAAAATGAACAAAACAAAAATGAAGTCAATCATCCGCAAACTTGATGAAGCTGTAGTTGCCGGAACAGCAGATGCTGCAAAGGATGCTTTGAAAGAAGCTACTTCAGTTATCGCCAGGACTGCAAGCAAGGGCACTATTCACAAGAGGAATGCATCCCGTAAAATTTCCCGCCTCACCAAGCGTGTGAATAAGATGACCAGTGCTGCGTGATATCACTCTGACCGACCGTTCCTAAACGGATGACCTGGGTTGTAAAGAGCCATGAAATCATATGATTTCATGGCTCTTTTTTTGTTCTTCCTGTCGGCAAGAGGGTGGACAAGACCCGCTGTCAACTGGTATGTTGCAATTCACACAGCCGATAAGTTTTCTAATACTATCCCCAGTTTGAAGTTTTTATAGGTTTGTGACAGGCAGCAAAAGATTTTTTACTCAAATTTTACAATACCAACTGAAATGTTTCTACCGGACAGAGAAAAATTTAAGAGTGATAGGGCCGGAGCCCGGCTGATCCCGGTCTGCAGGGAAATAGTTGCGGATCTTGATACTCCGTTAACCCTCTTTTCAAAAATCGCTGAGGGGAACAGCCATGTTTTTCTCTTTGAGAGTGTGGAGGGCGGTGAAAAATGGGGTCGCTTTTCTTTCATCGGTTACGATCCTCTGGTGACTTTCACATCAAAAGCAGATGACATCAGCTTGACTGAAATAAAAGATGGTATCAAAGAGAACAGAAATTTCACCTCAGATCCCCTGGATGCCCTGAAATCGCTTATAGATGATCTTGGTGCCGCGGAATACGATCATCTCCCAAGATTTTGTGGCGGAGCCGTCGGCTTTCTTGGCTATGATATGGTCAGGTTCATGGAAGACCTCCCCGACAGCCGTCCGGCGATGGATTTCCCTGATTCTTCCTTTATGGTGCCTAAAATTGTACTGGTGCATGACAGTTTCAAGCAGACTGTGACCATTGTCTGCTGGGTGCAGGTAGACAGCAATGATGGGGACCTTCTCTATGATCAAGCGATTGAATTGATTAATGGAGTGATAGCAAAAATCAAACGTCCGGTTCCAGGGGAGTTCTTTGAAGCGAGTAATAACGATGGCGCTGTTACTCATGATTTTTCCTCGAATATGGCCAAAGATCAGTTTGAAACTATGGTGGAAAAGGCCAAAGAATATATTCGGGCAGGTGATATTATTCAGGTTGTGCTGTCCCAGCGATTTCATACTCAAACCAACCTAAGTCCAATGGTACTATATCGGGCGCTTCGTCACATAAATCCAAGCCCGTACCTGTTTTACCTCCAGCTCGGTGATGTCATTCAAATTGGATCATCTCCGGAGATTCTTGTAAGAAAGGATGGTCTGAACATTGAGTTGAGGCCTATAGCCGGTACAAGAAAACGGGGCAAGACCGCCAAGGAGGATCTGGCCCTGGAACAGGAGTTGCTGGCGGATCCGAAAGAGACGGCGGAACATCTCATGCTTGTTGATCTCGGACGCAATGATGTGGGGAGGGTTGCTCAAGGTGGACATGTCAAGGTCCAGGACCTGCTGGTCATTGAACGATATAGCCATGTGATGCATATTGTCTCTGGAGTACATGGTGAGCTGGCTGAAGGCAAAGATCAGTTTGATGTGATGGCCGCGTGTTTTCCCGCGGGCACAGTCAGTGGAGCTCCGAAGATCAGGGCAATGCAGATTATCGACGAACTTGAGCTTGAGAAACGTGGGCCCTACGCCGGAGCTGTTGGATATTTTGGTTTTTCCGGCAACATGGATTTCTGTATTACCATCAGGACATTTGTCATGAGAGGAAAGGATTTATGGATTCAGGCCGGGGCGGGGATTGTCTCTGATTCTGTACCGGAAAAAGAGTTTGAGGAAACGGTGAATAAATCATTGGGCCTACGTCGTGCTGTTGAACTTGCAGAGAAGGGATTTTAGAAAATGTTAGTTATAATAGATAATTACGATTCCTTTACCTACAACATTGTCCAGACTGTGGCGGCGAATGGATTGAAGGAAGGGCGAACTGAAGATATCAAAGTTTTTCGCAACGATAAAATCACAGTCGGGGAAATTGATGCTCTGCAGCCGGATCGACTGTTGATCTCGCCCGGCCCCTGCACTCCTAAAGAAGCTGGAATCTCCATTGAGGCGATACAATTTTTTGCCGGAAAAATCCCCATTCTCGGTGTCTGTCTTGGACATCAGGCAATAGGTGAGGCCTTTGGCGGCACGGTTGGTCGGGCCGGTCGGATAATGCACGGTAAGACCAGTCCTATGGAACATGATGGCAAAGGAGTTTTTACCGGGCTGCCGAATCCTTTCGACGGAATGCGGTACCATTCCCTGGTTGTTGAGGAAGACGATTTTCCCGACTGCCTGGAGGTGACCTGTCGCTCAGACGAGCAGGAACTGATGGGACTACGTCACAAAGACCTTCCTGTAGAGGGGGTCCAATTTCACCCGGAATCAATCATGACCCCTGCGGGAATAACCCTTTTGAAAAATTTTCTGGCGGTCGATTATCTGGAAATGTTGCGACCTTAAATGTTCTGTTGAAAAACACTTTTTGAAAAAATATGAATATTAAACAGGCAATAAACAAAGTTGTTACCGGTCAGGATCTGGACGAAACGGAAATGGTTTCTGTCATGAATGATATTATGGACGGCAATACGACCGATGCCCAGATAGGTTCTTTTATAACTGGACTGAGAATGAAGGGCGAAACTATTGATGAAATTGTTGGTGCCGTTCGGGTAATGCGTGAGAAAGCAACCTTTGTCGACTCAGGCGTTGATACGTCTGGTGGTGACGTCTTAATGGATATAGTCGGAACTGGTGGAGATGGCTCCGGGACTTTTAACGTATCGACGACTACAGCTTTTGTTGTCGCAGCTGCCGGTGTTCCCGTAGCCAAACATGGTAACAGAGCAGTATCATCTACCTGCGGTAGTGCTGATGTCCTTGAAGCTCTTGGTGTCGACCTCAGCCTGTCTGCTGAGATGGTGGCCTCCTGCGTCCGTTCTGTTGGGATCGGCTTTCTTTTCGCCCCCATGCTCCATGGGGCGATGAAATACGCGATTGGACCACGTCGTGAAATCGGTATCCGTTCCATTTTTAACATTCTTGGCCCAATGACCAACCCGGCCCGAGCAAATGTGCAACTCACGGGGGTATTTGCAAAGGATCTGACAAAAACCCTTGCTGAGGTGCTGGTCCGACTTGGTATGAAGCGAACCCTTGTGGTCTGGGGTGAGGGCAATATGGACGAATTGACCGTAACCGGCACTTCGCATATCGCAGATGGTTTCGATGGCAAGGTGACAACCTACACTATAGAACCTGAGGATGTCGGTCTGAGTCGAGCAACTGTTGAGGATATTCGTGGTGGAGAAACGGCAGGTGAATCGGCGGAACAGGTTCGATCGGTACTTGGAGGTGAGCCGGGTGCAAGGCACGATATGATTCTTTTGAATGCCGGAGCCGCCCTGCATGCTGCTGGAAGAGCTGACAACATATTTGATGGTATTACCAAGGCGCGAGAAGTTGTCGCTTCAGGTGCAGCGCTTGAAAAACTTGATCAATTAGTGAACTTTTCCAACTCTGCTGCAAAAGAATAACCGATGGTGTGGTGATTTATGACCATGATTTTAGATACTATAGTTGCAAAAAAGAAGATTGAGCTTGCTGAGCTGCGAAAACACGGCATTCAGCTGCCGGCTGAATTCAGAGACAAGTCCGTTGCATCTCCGCGCGGTTTTCGGCGTACACTCACCGATTTCCCCGGAGTTTCGATAATAGCCGAGGTGAAAAAGGCATCTCCGTCCAAAGGAGTTATCTGCCAGGATTTTCATCCGGTTGACATCGCTGTTAACTATCAGCAAAATGGTGCACAGGCGGTGTCTGTTCTCACGGACGTTGATTTTTTTCAAGGGTCGCTCCTGTATATGATGCAGGTTCGGGAAGCTGTTTCCCTGCCTGTCTTGAGAAAAGATTTTATTATAGATGAGTTGCAGATTGAGGAAGCCCGTGCACACGGCGCTGATGCTGTATTACTGATCGCCGCTATTCTTGACCTTCCGCAGTTGCGTGACTATCACGCCTGCGCCGCGGAATATGGTATGGATGTGCTGGTCGAGGTGCATAATGAGCGGGAAACTGACCTGGCGATGGAAGCGGGGAGTGCACTCATCGGTATTAACAATCGTAACCTGAAAGATTTTTCGATGGATCTTGAAACGACCTTCAGATTAAAGAAACTCATTCCTGATGACATTCCCGTGGTCAGCGAATCAGGATTGAAAACCATCGATGATTTTAAACGGTTGCGGGATGAAGGGATTACTGCCGCTCTTGTTGGTGAAACATTGATGCGGGCCGGAGCGGGCAGCACTCTCCTCAAGTCTTTGCGTCCATAAGGCTATAATCCTATGACAAGAATTGCACACAACAGAATCCGGGTAAAGATGTGCGGTACTACTCGCCTGGAAGATGCTCTGGTTGCTGTACGCTGCGGTGTTGATGCTCTCGGATTTATTTTCTATACCAAAAGTTCACGGTGCATCACCTCTGAAAAAGCCGCACAGATAATACGGCAACTTCCTCCTCTTGTTACCCGGGTCGGCGTTTTTGTCAATGCACCGACACAAGAGGTTGTTGCCACCGCTGAGGCGGGACTCTCGGCCATGCAGCTTCATGGCCACGAATCGGTAGAATATTGCAGGCAGCTGCGACAGCAACTCCCATCCTCAGGGATTATTAAGGCATTTCGAGTAGGCGCTGAGAGTCGCCCAGGAGATTTTACTCCGTATAATGAATGTGTTGATGCATTCCTTCTGGATACTTATGTAGAGGGGGAGCGTGGTGGAACCGGCAGAGTTTTTGACTGGTCGATAATACGGCAATTGAAACTGCATCGACCAGTTCTGCTTGCCGGTGGTCTGTCGCCTGAAAACATTGTCAGCGCTATCAAGGCGGTTCGTCCGTTTGCGGTGGATATCAATTCAGGGGTAGAAGTACACCCCGGTGTGAAGGATCACACCCTCCTCGAAGAGTTAATGCAGAAGGTTAACCATACATCTTTCGGGTAAGCTCTGGTGCTCGTCCGGTATGAGGCGTCGGAATGTTGTTTGCCCAAAGATCATCTGGCAATGATAAAAGCACCGACATAGCCGCGATCCAGCAAGGCTTTCTCGGATCGTTTGGCATCCTGTAATGTGTCTCCGACATATACCTGGACCATGTGGAGTATTGAATCTGACCCTGAGTTTTTCTTTATGACTGCTGTATGACCCGCATCAGTGAAACGTTTTTGTAATCTGGCAGCATTGTTCTCCTGGGCGAAGGCCCCGATCTGAACGTAAAATTCTCCTGCTGACAGATCCCTGTAGAGTAGAGCTGGGAGTTCACCATATTTTATCACAGCTTCCTCACCAAGTGCGATGATATGCACTCTGGCGATCCCTTTTCTGTCGATCCCGATCGCTTTGGCTCCTTTATAGCTTAAATCAACAATTCGTCCTCGCACAAAGGGACCGCGATCATTGACCCGGACAGCGATTTCTTTACCGTTCTCAAGGTTTTTCACCAATAACATGGTATTCATCGGCAGGGTTTTATGGGCAGCGGTCATCGAATACATATTGTAGATTTCGCCGTTGGATGTCTTTCTGCCGTGGAATTTTCCACCATACCAGGAGGCGATCCCTTTTTCACTATACCCCTCAGCAGACGGAATTGGATAGTACCTTTTGTTGTTGATAACATAAGAATTTTGGGTACGCGGCCTTCTGCCCGATGACTCGGCGATGGATACCAAAAAAAAGCAGAGTATTGTCGAGAGAATAATGCCGCACAACAAGATTTTTGTGTTTTGGGCCCTGGATGAATGCGGTGTCAAAATGGCCATGATTATTTCTTTTGTCGCTGAAGAAATTGCATCGAATCAGACGGGTGGGTTGTCTCTGAAGCGGCGGCGCGCTCCCTGCTGAGAAACTGTTCAATCCGCTCCTGGTAAAATAAACCAGCCGGGCCAGTGGTATGGGGAACGTATGCCCGCAACCCCATAGTGGGGGCCTTCGATGATACCGAGTCAAATCTGACAGTTTCTTCCTCGTCAATCCATGAGAGAAAAGAGTCAAGCACCGGACGAATGGTGGTAATAGCTCCGTTGTCGTCGCGGCCTAGCATAATTGTTTCCCAGCGGCGCATGGTAAGACCCTTGTACCAGAGGCCTTTTTCCAGATCTCCAGTCAATTTATCGGTCATCTGCGGCGGGAGCTCTGTTTTATCAAAATCGACATTATTTTCTATGATGGTTTCAATTTCGAAACTTCCCTGAACAGATAGATTTGACCAGGCATCAAAATCGTCGGTGTCGGATCTGAGAAAATGTTTGCCGAAATCGTTGAAGGTCCACTGGGCATGGCAAACCTGACATGTGATACTTTCTCTTTGTCCCTCATGGGCGGGATGCTGCATGAGCGGTATGATGTGCTCTTTGCCATCACGGCCATGGAGTATGTATGTTCCCTTGCGGTCCTTAACCAGAGCCGGTAAGGATACCTGCAGTTCTTTATGGCTGTGACATTTCCTGCAGGAGGGTTTCTCGCCACCTGTACCCATAAGCTCCCGGCCTGAATGACAGTCTATGCAGAGCATGCCCCTCGTCTGGTGAATATCCGGTTTTAACTGGTGATACTCAACACCATATGGTCGGAAATGATCGTTTTTTGTTGTATACGGAGTTCTGTATTCAGCATTGTGATCGTGTTCAAAACGACCATAATAGTCGAAGCCGACATAATTCCCATAATGGCAGGAGAGACACTGGGCATCTCCTGGTTTGGTAAAACTGTGGGCGTCGGCTTTTCCTTCACTGAAAGACATATGGCAGGCTGCACAGCCGGTGCCATGGAAAACGGAAGGATAATTATCACCGGGATCGTAGGGATGACAGCGAAAGCATCTCCGTCGAAGCAGGTCGTCAGCCAGCTCAAGCTCGGTTTGCGGAAGACTTTTTTGGGGAGTTTCAAGAAAGCTTGTCAGGCCTATTTCAGCACCGAATGCTTTTCTGAAAAGATTGGTGCTGTTTTTGAGCGTAAAGTGTAGAGAATCATTTATCCGGTCTGTAATGTCTTGATGGCAACTGCCACATGCTTCGGTAAAATGATCGGGGTGGGCTGGGAAACGCAAATAACCTTCGTGGGCGCTTTTGGGGTCGCTTGCCTGATTGTTGCCTTTATGACAGGATATGCAGGATTGTTGATGGTTGGTGTCGGTTTCTATCGAATGGCAGTCGGTACATTCCAGAAGCGTAACGGCAGTCTGATTATCACCAGTACAACCAGACAGGATAATGGAAAGAGCTATAAAATACAAAACGATGTTCATTTTTTCAGAATTGTGCCGTTTTTTCGAACCATTTCGCCCTTTTCTTGGAGTGTGTCATACCTTAATATACAATGGCTCATTGTGACAACTTCAATTTCAAATTGATGAATTGCTTATATTTCATAATAGTTGAACTTTCAATGATTACCTGATATAAAGGCGTACTGAAATTTGACGGAAGCCCGAAACACTGACTTTCCGTTGCTGTTTGTCAACATTGCCAGCATAGCTCAGTTGGTAGAGCGGCGCTCTCGTAAAGCGCAGGCCAGCGGTTCGATTCCGCTTGCTGGCTCCAGTAATAACGGCCACTTGGAGATTTTTCCCTGAGTGGCTGTTTTATTTTAGATTGGTCGTATTGACAGGTTTAGGTCCCATTGTTTACAAGCAGACAGATACTTTTGACATTCACCAAATGTTGCTGCTAGAATGTGTAGTTGTGATACTTTGCAGTAACGCATGGGGACACATCATTTTGGAAGAGATGAATGGCAGGTAAACAGAGATCAAAAGTAACGGCTGATGTAAAAAGAAACAGGCTCTACATAACTATCTCATCTGACCCAGGTAAAAGTGTTCTGGCAAAGATTTATACCGATGTCCGGTTTTGTGTTGCCGATCTTAAACCTGGCTTCGATGTCGTAACAGATCTTTCGCTCTGTTCCATTGGTCATCTGAATGGTGTTTCAACAATGCGGAAGATCATGGACTACCTTATCGCCCATCAGGTTGGCCAGGTAGTCCGGGTCCTTGGAAAAAAGAGTCTTCTTTTCAAACAGGCCGTCAGGGCCACAGCTCTCTTTCAAAGCTATTCACCCGCCTATGTTGCCACGCTTCAGGAGGCTGAAAATAAGCTTACTCATTCGGCCAGACGCAATGGTCTCCGTTTTCAGTTACATCGACAACTGGTCAGATACAGCATAAATCAAAAAGAGGGAGAAGGGCAGATTAGAGATATTTCAATAAGCGGCTGTTCGGTGCAGGCAGCGACAATACCTCCGGCAGCTGACATGAATATTTCGCTTTTCCTCCGGTTTCATCAAGGCCGGAAAACTGCAGTGTCATTTACAATTTCAGCAAAAGTCGTTCGAGCGCAAGACGATACGTTCGCTGCTCAATTTATGGACCTTGGTGATGATCAGAAAGGAGAATTGTACAAATGTCTTGCCGGCGAAGCACGTCGTGATATTCCTCGCGAATAGTTTAAAGCATCGTTGCTGTCTGTCGCTTTCATTTCGCCATGTTTTCAACATTTACCGCCATTAACGTGATAGTACTTCTTGAAACCATTTTTTCATGCGTATCTCTGATGTCAAGTACGGTGGATTGCGCCACTATGATTTGCTTTCCCTGGTTTATTACCTCCGACAGACATCGCAATTCGTTGCCATAGGCAGGTCTTAAGAAGTTAATTTTAAACTCAATTGTCAAAATTCTGATATTATCAGAGACGAGGGAAAAAGCTGCATAGCCGGCTGTATGGTCAGACATGGTGGCAATTAAGCCGGCATGGATAAACCCATCCTGGGTTCTGTGATTTTCTCCTATTGGAATCTTTGATTCAAAAATACCCTTCTCTATTTTTGTCGCCTGGAGCCCGCAGAATTGACTAAATCCTCTGTGGAAATCTTTTTTGAGAAAAATTTTTCGTTCCATGGTGAGCTCTGTTTCCATAATTATCTCCAATCCTACAACGTGCCTTTAGATTTACCTGTCACATGTTATCGGTTTGCCGCATTTTTTGTTTAAAGCAGCTGACATTGCGCATGAACCCAAAACGACAGGTTAGAGAGGGTAATGTATGTCAAACTTTTCTGTCTTGCTGTTCAAACAGGTTCGAGTTTGGCAGTAAAATGTCGTAACACCGGTGTTTGTTCTATGATACGGTAGCCGGTGAGCAAATGACGTTGTTCGAAAAGATTGATGACGATTTCAGCTATATAATCCACATGGCTCTGCGTATAAACCCGGCGGGGAAATGCGAGGCGGACCAGGTCATGGACTGCTGGTTTCTCGGTACCATCCGGTTGCAGGCCGAACATTACGGTACCAATTTCAACTCCTCGGATGCCACCGAGAAGGTACAGGCCGTTTTGCAGGCTCCAGGCCGGGTATTGCAATGGTGCAATATGCGGGAGCATAGCCCGGGCGTTTATATAGAGAGCATGACCACCGGTGGGCTGTACGATCGGTATTCCGGCTTGTATAAGTTTTTCACCGAGATATTCGATGGAACGAATACGGTAATGCAGATAGTCTTCGTCAAGAGCTTCATACAGGCCACAGGCGATAGCCTCCATATCATATCCTGCCATACCACCGTAGGTGGGGAAACCTTCAGTCAAAATTTCCATGCTGCGGCATCGGTTGGCAAGTTCATCATCGTTTAAGGCAAGAAAGCCGCCGATGTTAGCCATTCCATCTTTTTTGGCACTCATAGTGCATCCGTCGGCATAACTGAACATCTCCCTGGCAATGTCAATGATAGCCGTATCGGTATATTCTCTTTCTCTGGTTTTAATGAACCAGGCGTTTTCGGCAAACCGGCATGCATCAAGGTAGAAAGGGATTCCATGTGTCCTGGCGATCTCATTGACCCCGCGTATGTTAGCCATGGAAACAGGTTGACCGCCACCGGAGTTATTTGTCACTGTGAGCATAATTGCCGGGATTTGTTTTATCCCTTTGTTTTCTATTAAGGACCGCAATGCAGTGAGATCTATATTGCCTTTAAACGGGAGAATTATTTCAAGATCAAGACCTTCAGGGGAAATAAGATCTTTTGCCTGGGCACCCTGATTTTCTACATGGGCGCGGGTGGTGTCAAAGTGGGTATTGTTGGGGATGATGTCGTCTTGTTTGGCAATATTGCTAAAGAGGATATGTTCTGCGGCTCTGCCCTGGTGAGTCGGTATCACATGACGAAAACCTGTGATATCTTTTACTGCGGTCTCAAACCGAAAAAAAGAACTGGCCCCTGCGTATGATTCATCACTGGCGATCATGCCGGCCCATTGTCGTGAAGACATGGCACCTGTGCCACTATCGGTGAGCAGGTCGATTAGTACATCACATGCGGGCAGTAAAAAAGGATTGTAGCCTGCCTTCGCCAGCGCAAGTTTCCTGGCAGCCAAGGAGGAAAAAGAGATTGGTTCAACTGATCGGATACGAAAAGGTTCAATGATAGTCTTTGGATGAAATTCGTTGAGTTGCATAGGCGGCTCCAATATTGAAATCGATTATCAAGATCCATCTCATATGCCATATCTATTGTACACACAGATACCCAAATGAAGCAAGGCCCTCAACAATGAGTAATTGGATTGAAACGAAGTACTTTTAATCTTCTCTCCCGTGCCAGCGAGAAGAACCTCATACTTTCTTTTTGTATTGTCTTGTGAGGGGTTCGAGTGTCTTAGGTCGACTTAACGGAACAAATATTTCGGAAATCCGGAAAAACAAGGAGGGGAAGACGTTAAAAACGTAGTGATGCGGGAATGTGACATTTCAATATTATGATATTGTTTGTGTTATGAGAGTGTCCGTAACTGAGGAATGTTTTTTGCATAATTACCCTGTGAATACATATAACCAGTGCATGATACTCGAGCAGGAGAGATATCAAATGAATAAATACATATTTAATTGCACTCTGTTAGCTATAGTGGGTGTTGGGCTCCTTGCAGGAAATGCATCTGCTCTTTCTATTGCGGCTTATGAATACGGAGACACTTCCATACATACATGGATTGGTGATCACGGGGGATCTGCAAGGGTTCTTGAAAAATTTGATACGGAAACTTCCGGCTGGTATTCCACTCATGCAACAACAGTTGATGGGAGTGGCGGGGGGGGCTTTGGAACATTTACCGCTGGAGGGGAAAGGGGCCCAGGGGCAACAGCACAAAATGATCCTGGAGTTCAGGGGCCGACTTTCCAAATACAAGGTGATGCAGCGTACCCAAGTAATTATGGTCGCGGTGATATAACAGGTGGAAAATATTTTGACTCAGGTGACATTACTGAAGTGAAGTTAGAATTGTCGGTGCAAGTACATAAATTGTTCTTTACCATGCTGGACCCCTCCGATGTCGGGGCTGATACTATTATAGATGCAAGTGGTACATCGTACACACTATACTCCAGTCTTCCGAACGCATCTAAATGGATTGTCGGCATCTCAATGGACCCGAACGAAGGGTGGTTGAACAATGTCAGCTGGACGACAAGCAAAGTAAACGATGGATGGGGTGTTGACCAGTTCTCCACCGTCTTTCCAGTTCCTGAGCCGGCAACCATGCTCCTGTTCGGCTTTGGTTTAGCTACGATTGCCGGCCTGGGTGCGAGGATGAATAAAAAATAATAGTCCACTGTCGCCCACAAACTACAAAGCAGGGTCATATGGCCCTGCTTTGTAGTTTGTGGGTATATAAATGCTCCCTTTTTACACATCTTCACCAGGGCTTTATCAAATACACATCCCAAGAAGGTTCACGTCTCCTCCTGAAACTCATCCCTGGAAAACAATCATCAGAGCAAGTCAGGTTTCGTCTTTACAGTGAGAAATGTCACTCCTATAATGTATTTAAATATACAAAATAGTGTGAAAAAAAATGTCAAACGACAAGGAACAAGAACGGACTGTTTATGACGCAATAGAAACATATAATTATGGAAATCAGGACTAACGCACTACAGAGGTGATCGGATAGTTTTTCTCAAACTAAGCTTCACTTACCCAATGGACGGAAAAACTCATACAATACAGGCTGAACAGGACAAAGAATTTATTTCACACGAGCAGACGCGTCTGTTGCTCCAAAATTCTAAAACCGCTATTCTTGTAAATCTCAGCATCGCTCTCCTTACCTATCTTGCTCTCCCATCATCTCAACAATTCTGGTTATGGCTGATTATTGGCGCATCCGGTTTTCGCTTTGTTTTCTGCTTCTGGTGCATGCAGAAATCGGAGCAATCGCTAAAATCCAGTACGATTTATCTTATTTTTCTGACCTTAATTTTGTTACAGGGTGCTGCGTGGGGATATGCATCATTGTATTTATACGCTTCTGCCTCGGATCTCCATAAATTCTACCTGATCGCAATCATCTGCGGGATGAGTGGTGGAGCTATCCTGACGCTGTCGCCATCATTTCTGGCCTTTAGCTGTTTCACAATTCCTTCAGCCACCCCGTTGGTTGCTGCACTTTTGACCGAGTCTGACAAAACTTTTCAACAGGCAGGACTCATGGGTGTTGTCTTTATCCTCGCCGTGCACGCTCTTGCACGGCGTATAAATATTGCCAACACTGCGCTGTTGCATTCTTATCGGAGACTCGAGTTAACAGGTCAGGAATTAGCTCACCATAAATATCGTCTGGAAACGCTGGTTGAGGAACGAACAAAAGAATTGAAGGCGTCACATGAGAAATATCGGCGACTGACCGAAGATATAAACGATGTAATATTTGAACTCGATTCGAGTGGTATTGTCAGTTACATAAGTCCGGTTATTGACACAGTCCTCGGGCATACGCCGAAAAAACTTATTGGCACCAATTTCTCAGAATTAATATACTCCGATGACCAGTCAATGGTTCAGGCTCTGTTTCCAAAAGTCATAACGGGGGACTTGAAGCCTGGTGAATATCGCCTTCTTGACAGATATGGGAAACCACATTGGGTAAGAAGTTCCATTCGCCCAATTGTTGATGGGAAAAGACTTGTTGGTTTTCGGGGTGTGCTTACTGATATCGAGAACGAAAAACGAGCAGAAAAAGAGAATAATGTCCTTCTCCAGCGATTCTATGAAAATCAAAAACTTGAGGCTATAGGGACGTTGGCCGGCGGTATAGCCCATGATTTCAATAATCTGTTAATGGGTATCCAGGGGCGTGCCTCTTTGATAAGCCTTAATGTTAATTCGTCCGATCCGAATATGGAACATGTCATGGCGATAGAGAAGCACGTCCTGAGCGCCTCCAGTCTCACCACCCAACTGCTCGGTACTGCCCTTGGAGGTAAATATGATCCTAAACCAACGGACCTGAATGAACTGGTTACGAACAGTTCAACCATGTTTAATCGTACAAGAAAAGAAATTCAGATTCACAAAAAAATGACGAAAACGCCTCTGGTGGCAGATGTTGACAAGCAACAAATCGAGCAGGTGCTGCTCAACTTGTATCTCAATGCATGGCAGGCTATGCCAGATGGCGGGGAGTTATATCTGGAGAGCTCAGCTCTATATCTGGATGAATCTGTTGATGAGGTCTGTAATCCCTGCCCGCTGCCTGGTCGCTATGCAAAAGTTTCGGTTGCAGATTCTGGTACAGGAATGGATGAAGCCACCCGACAGCAGGTATTCAATCCTTTCTTCACAACTAAAGAAAGAGGCCGTGGAACAGGATTAGGACTGGCTTCGGCATATGGAATTATCAAAAACCACGGAGGTACCATTAACGTTTTCAGCAAAGTTGGTCATGGGGCAACTTTTAATATATATTTGCCTTTATCAGACAAAGAACCTTATCACTGGACTCCTGTAAAATCGGAGATAAGTAGAGGGGTTGAAACAATTCTTCTCATTGATGACGAAGAATTAATTCTTGATGTAGGCCAGGCTTTGCTTGAGAAGCTCGGCTACAAGGTGATTGTTGCAGGAGGTGGGGGCCTTGCGGTTGAATACATGAAAAGAAGAGGTGATGAGATTGACCTTGTTATCCTGGATATGATTATGCCGGGAATGGATGGTGGGATGACCTTTGATCAACTGCGAGAATTATACCCTGCTGTTCCTGTAATTCTGTCCAGTGGTTATTCTATTAACGGGCAGGCAACAGAAATTTTGCAGAAAGGGTGTAATGCTTTCCTGCAGAAACCATTCAACCTGTCGGAGCTTTCTCAAAAAATAAGAACAGTAATTGATGGAGAAACAAATGGATAAAGATACAAACAGATTTGAGGAACTGAAAGCATCTATCGAACAACTGCGCGACGAAATCAACGTTAAAGCCCACCTTGGTAAGTTAGAGGCTCAGGAGGCTTTTGAGGATCTCGATAAGAGATGGACCTCTTTGCAGGCTCAATATAAGCCGGTTGCGGATGAAGTCAGTAAAACTGCTCAAAGTACACGCACTGCTCTGGGACTTGTCGCAGATGAGCTGAAAGAGGGGTACGAACGTATCCGTAAGCTTTTTTAATGTTTCGCTCCAGATGTCCTGTCGATCTTTTGATGTGGCTTTGACCCGTACACAGGAACAGCAGAGGCGATTATTCTCATGTGTCTTAAAAATGGAGAAATCTGTTGGAAAGCTCAAAAGTCATTCTTCACATGGTTTTCTGGGGATACATTTGTCACTATTTTATCTTCCTGTCAGTCACGTATGCTGAGGTTGGTTTGAATGAATCAATCGACTGTACCGATGTGACTATTGACTATGCGGAGGATTCAACCCTGACGAGGGAAGAACGGCTTCGTCTTATGGACAAGGCCTTCTTTGAATCACTGAACAAGTTCGAAATGTGCCAGGCCCTCAAGAAAATGACAGAGTCGGCGGGATCAGCATCAGGTGATGGCGGAGGAGGTGCTGCAGGAGGGGACGATGGTGGTGAAACCTCGAATGGCGTCGGAGGTACAGATAGCGATTCAGGAGGAGCGTCAACCGGCCAATCGGTTGCAAGCACCGCGATGACAGGCACAGAATCTCCCCCCAAAAAACCTTCCGCCGAAGAGATAGAGGCTGCGGAGCCCGGAGGGGTTCAGCGTTCTGGGAATGCAGATGAGTCTGGAACGCTATCTAATCGAAATGCGATAAGGGCAAACGGGAAACTTCCAGCTGATATTCCGTCTGCTGAGAATGATGATGCTCTCGCTGCACAAATACGATACGCGGCTGAAAATGAGGCAGACCCGGTGAAAAGTAAACAGTTATGGAATGAGTACAGAAAATACAAAGGATTAGCTCCTCAAAAATAACAGAGAACGAACATGTTTTTAAAAAAAACAGTCACCGTCTTCGTTTTATTCGCATTTCTGCTGTCAGGATGTGCTACCGGAAGTCGAACATCTTCAACTGTAGGCCCTCTGCCTTCGTCCTTGCTCCTGAAGCCTGAAATAAATGAGCAGGTGGTAAGTCACCCCCAACTCGATGTAATTATACCTGTTTTCGATCCGGGTTTACCCGAGGATCAGGACGACTATGATGATGAAAATATCTGGCCCGAACTGCGAAGGGCCGAGGCTAATCGTTTTGCCTATAAGCTCAAGGAAAAACTTGAAGCGACAGGGCAATTCGGCGCAATCCGGGTAACCCCTGATAAAACTGCAACAGGAGAAGTATATATTCTTGGTCGAATCGAGGAGTCCAATGGTGAAGAGGTAAAGGTAGAGATAGAGGTAGTTGATATCAGTGGCAGAAGGTGGCTCGACGAATATTTTGAGCATGAAGTTTCCGAATCCTTTCATGAAAATCTTAGAAATGAGGGCAAGGACCCATACGACCCTCTCTTTGAAGAGGCCGCCGCAGCCATTGTTGCTGAGCTCCGTAACCATGAATCGAAAGAACTGGAGAATCTGCAATATTTAGCAGATCTCAGGTTTGGAGCCAATTTTTCGGAAGAAACCTTCATGCCATATATGCAAAACGAAGATGGAAAATTCACTTTGGTGAGCAAACCCAGTGACGATGATCCAATGTTGCGGCGTGTACAGGCAATTCGAGTTCGAGACCAGCTTTTTGTTGATGGCCTGCAGGACAACTACGCCTCGTTCTCGGAGCAGATGAATGAAAGCTATCTGATGTGGCAGGAGCAGAGTCTCCTTGAGACCAAGGCTGAGCGAGCCGCAAGCCGAAGATCCATCGGTCAGGCGGTAGGCGGTGTGTTGCTTGTAGGCCTGGCAGTTCTATCGGCAGTGGCAGGGTCGAGATCGAATTCAACCGGAGGCAGTGCTGCCGGTGCCACGGGAGCCATTCTTGGTGGTGTAGCCGGAGCTTCCTTGATTACAGAGAGTTTTAAGACCAGCAATGAGGCAAAGGTCCATCGTGAATCGCTGAATGAGCTTGGCCAGTCTGTTGATATGGAAATGGCGCCTCAGGTCATTGCATTTGAGAAAGAGAGCCTTGAGCTGACCGGTGATGCCAAACAGCAATTTATGCAATGGCGTAATTTTCTACAAAAAATTTATGCAGAAGAAATGACACCGGATGTACAGATATAGAGTCTTGAGGGTATTTGAAAATTAATCTCAACGTATTCCCGGTCATAGGGTGAACTGCGGAACATAACGTGATTGAAGAGAAACTTGAGAAAGCCCGTCTACGGAGTGCCAGACGCAGTAGGTCTATCGCGATCAGTTTACTCACTGTCACCGCTTTCTGCGGTCTTGTGATGTTTGGCTTTATTTATTTTGTTTTCCCCACCATAAACAGCGTTCAGGTAACAGTCTCTGAAAAAGAGGATTTGGCTCTGAGTGATAAAATGAAAATCCGTGGGGAATTTAAAGAAATGCTGCAGCAGTATGAAACTGTACTGGAGCCAGGTCTGAAGTCAACCAATGTTGAGTCCTGGGGCCGGGATCTGTTTTTTGACATCAGGGAGCTGAAGAAAAAGATGATGTTGAGTTTTGCCAACGGAGAATATACCGATGCAGTGGATACCCTCCAGCTACTCAAGAGCAAAACAGAGAGGGTTTTAGGAGAAGCGGACCGTGTCTTGACAGAAAACCTGGAGAAAGCCACCTCCTTTTTTAACGATGATCTGTATCGAGAGGCGAAAATCCATATAGACAAGGCCCTGATGGTCGCGCCGCAATCTCAAGAGGCTATACTGCTACAGCAAAAAAACGAAAAACTTCCGAGTCTTCTCCCTTTTTTAAGTCAGGCAGAAATCGCCCGCACCGAAAATAATCTTCAAAAAGAACACGAAGCTCTACAGAAAGCCCTCGATATTGCACCGGACCGTGAAGGCGTCGCTGATCGATTGAAGACAGTTGCAGAGCAAATTAAAGCACAGACATTCGATGCCCATATCTCTTCAGGCTTTGCGGCTCTTGAAAAGAGACAGACCCAAAAAGCCAGGTACCATTATCAGGAAGCCGGTAAAGTTGATTCCGAGCGGACAGAACTTCGGATGCTTTCCAGGCGGCTTGTGGAAATGGAAACATCTCTTCGAGTGCAGCAGGCAGTGAGACAGGCGGAATTGGCAATACAAAGAGACGACTGGGACCAAGCGCGGAAAAATTTTGCCAGGGCCGCTCAGGATGCCCCTGAAAATAAGGAGGTGGCAGAAGGGCTGAGGCAGGCAGATCAGATTTTCTTGCTCCTGTCGGATTTTAGCCAGTATTTCAGTGATCCGTATCGTCTTACCAATACTGATTTTCGTATTCTGGCGGAAAAGACTTTGGCGCAGGCTGAGGTACTCTCAGGGGTGAGCTTCACAATAAAAAACAAGACAGGACAGTTGAGAGAATTGATCGACAAACTCAATCGTCTTATTCCTGTAACTGTCAATTCTGATAATAAAACATACGTATCCGTTCGCGGTGTAGGTAAGGCCGGTGTTTTTTATCAAAAAACAATACAGTTGAAGCCCGGTAAATACATCTTGGAAGGGGCTCGCGATGGTTTTAAATCAAAACTTGTTCATCTCTTTATCCCCTATGATGAAAAAAAAATCAGTGTGCGCGTAATGAGCGATGAGCCAATTTAAGACGAAACTTGATAAGGCAAGAGGGCGACAGAAACTCCTGTACCTTGTTACAGGTTCGGTTGTGACGACCTGTCTCTTGCTTGTTACTCTGTTGTTTGTTGTATCGCGTGGTACCCGAATTGAGATTATACCGGAGGAAGCAAAGGGGTCTGCGGTGATAAATGTTACCAAGGGCCTGGGGTTCAGCATTGGCAATACTGTCTATTCCCTCGTCGGAACATCGGTTGTTACAGCCACTGCCCCCGGTTTCAAGGCTGCATCGGTGCCTCTTGGTTCTACACATTTGGGTAAAGTTCTTCCAGTTGAATTGTTCGAATTACCCGGACGTCTTCGTATTGATCTTTCAGAAGTGAGTGTCGACTTATCCCAGACAGCCTGGCGAATAAATAATCGCGATGCAGCTATTGCAGAAAAGCTGGATATTGAACTTGAGGCCGGGGCCTACAAAGTAGCTGTGGATAATCCATTTTTTCAGCTACAAGAGGTGGAGCTCGAAATTGAGCGAGGGGAGCTGACACAGCTGCAGATTAATCTGCAGCCTGTTGCCGGTGTATTTTTTATTTCCTCAATACCTTCAGGTTCGTCAGTCTTTCTTGATGAAAAGGAGGTTGGGTTGACACCTCTGCAGCTTGAACAAGGTGGAGGTCATCATACAATCAGACTCGCAGCTGAAAACTATATTGATACGACAGAGCAGCTGGCGATCACCCGGACAAATCCTGAGGTGAAACGCAACTACCGACTCGAACGTAAAAAAGCAAAAGTTGTGCTCGATTTGATGCCGCCTGGCGGGAAACTGCTTGTCAATGGTACTGAGGCTGCAGGAGTTGTGATGCTCGATGCATCTGTTGAACATCGACTGACCTATATGAAGGCAGGGTACTATCCGAAAACCGAGACCGTATTGCTTGCAGCAGGTGAAGAAAAGAAGCTCTTATTTCGGTTAAAACCGGAAACCGGAAAGGTTGCGATAGTATCATCGCCTCCTGCGGCTGTGTTCATTGGAAACAAGGACTACGGTATGAGTCCTGTCAACGTCGATCTTCCTGCACTGGCTCACAAAATAGTCCTCAGAAAAACCGGCTATCGTACTGTCACTAAAACAGTACAACCGAAAGGGGGGACGGTTCAAAAAGTCTCTGCTACATTGCTTACCGAATACCAGGCGCGACTGCAGGAAGCACCTCGGGAGTTTACCAATAAAGAAGGTGTTACACTAAAGCTTTTCGTCGTTCAAGACAGCCTTACCATGGGCGCTCCCCGATCTGAAAAAGGTCAGCGTGCGAATGAATTTGAGCAAAAGATCCGGCTGACGAAGCCTTTTTATGCGAGTTTTTTTGAAATAACCAATAGGCAATTTACACGATATGATCCGCAAAAAGGCCGCGGTGTCCCAACTGCCCCTGTCACGTCTATCAGTTGGCAAGAGGCGGCAGCCTACTGTAACTGGTTGAGTGATAAAGAAAAAATTCGTCCATTTTATAAAACCTCGAAGGGAATAGTCACAGGTTTTGATGTGTCCAGCGATGGCTATCGTCTCCTTAGCGAAGGTGAGTGGGAGTGGCTGGCACGCAAGTCAGGGAAAACAAGGCAGACTATATTCACCTGGGGAAATGATACTGTTATTCCTCCCGGAACGGCAAACATAGCTGATGAAAGTGCGAAAGGGCGGGTGAGGTTCTATGTTCCTAATTATAATGACGGGATTGCAGGGGTGGCCCCTGCAGGTAGCTTTAACAGAGAACCATCAGGTCTTTATGATATGGCGGGAAATGTCAGTGAGTGGGTTCATAACGTCTATTCAATAGTCCCTCCACCGACGTCTGCAGTAGTCAGCAATCCGATGGGCCAGCAGCGGGGGGCCGCATATGTGATCAAAGGTGCCAATTTTCGGTCCGGTACTCTTACTGCCCTGCGCCCGGCATTCAGGGAGGGACTGAGTAAAGGACGTGACGATGTTGGTTTTCGTATAGGACGATATCTTTACGGGGGTGATAATGAATAAATTGTTCGTGCTGCTCAATAAAAAGCCTTTGTTGTGGTTGGTGGTACTGGTTGTTCTTTTTATTACGGCAGTGACGGTGTATGCGGTACTGCCGGCAATCAGCCTCAATTCTCCGACATCCTTTCCTGTGGATATTTGATATGTCAGATATTATAAAGAGTTTCATTGTATTGATTGGTTCTATCATCGTCGTCCATCTCATCTACATTGGTTATATTCGTCCGGAAGCCGAGCTTGTGCTTGAGGCGGCAAGGCAGGCCGGGAGCTCAACCCCTCGTGAACTGGTGATTGTTCTCAAGGATTACGAACAGGAAATCTGTTTTATTCTGATGATTTGGGGAAGTTTCCTCATTTTGAGCAAATGCCGTATTATCTTAAGAAACAATTATCTTTTTACGGTTGATCTCATTGACGAAACAACCAACGAACTGGCTGAGGAGACTGAAGCGGATCATCTCTTGCCGGAAAAGATAATTGATAAACTCGATAGCGAGCTTTCTGCAGATCGCAGTTCGGCACCACTTGTTCAGACTCTGCGTACCGCCCTGTGGCGATATGCCGGAACGAGGAATGTACAAAATCTATCGGATGCCATTGAAAGCAGCGTTGAGGCTCTTTCCGTTCGTCAGGATGCTGAGAATTCGATGATCCGGTATCTTATCTGGGCCATCCCGTCAATTGGCTTTATTGGTACTGTCCGTGGGATCGGTGAAGCCCTGTCGCTTGCCGATAAAGCGCTCGCCGGTGATATTGCCGGAATGACCAACAGTCTCGGCGTGGCTTTTAACTCTACACTCGTTGCGCTGTTGATCAGTATCTTTCTGATGTTTCTCTTTCATCAGCTGCAACGACTTCAGGATGGTCTGGTCGTCGATATTCAGGCGTACTGTGATAAATATCTCCTCGCCCGCATTAAATAATCGGTGAATGCGTGAGAAGGCACCGGAAATCAGAAGGTTTCAATCTTGCATTTCTTGACATTATGTCCTGCGGACTGGGAGCCGTGGTGTTGGTGTTCATGCTGGTCAAGCATAATGCGGATAGCGCTCCGGTTGAAACCGATCTCCTGACAGCAGATGTGCAAGAACTTCTTGTGCAGCAGAAGGAACTGCAGCAGACCCTTTCTGAACTCTTGAACATCTCGCAATCCGAAGAGGAGAATGTTGCCAGCCTTAAAATGAAACTTGCCGAACTTCAGCAGTCTTTCTCAAAAACAGAGCTCAGTCTTATCCGGAAAAAAAAACAGGTAGCCACCTTAAAAAGTGATATTTCCACGAGACCCATAGCTCAAAAAGAAGATCTCGTACAGAATGATCGGGGTGGGGAAGAGAACTATTTGATGGGCCTGAGAGTTATGGGCCGTCGTATTGCCGTGCTTATTGACAGCAGTGGTTCCATGACTGATGAGAAACTGCTGAATATAATCAAAAGAAAAAATGGTTCTGCTGATGGAAAGAAAAGCGGCCCTAAATGGCGTCGAACGAAAAAGGTCGTGCGCTGGCTTCTTGCCCGTGCACCAAAGACAAGTCAGCTTGCAGTGATCTCGTACAATGCTTCGACCCAATCGCTTGGTAAATCCAACTGGATGCGGACAGATACTCCAACAGTTCTGAATGCAGTGTTTAAGGAGTTGGACAGTATCGTCCCTGAAGGAGCCACGAATCTGCAAAAAGGTTTACAGGTTGTCTCCCGTCTTGGCGCGACCGATCTGTATGTGATTACCGATGGTCTGCCAACTGTAGGTGAATCCCGTTACGCAAGTCTTAATCCTTTTGCCGGCTGCAGTTCTCTCTTGGGGAAATCTTCGACCATTTCCGGGGAATGCAGGGTAAAGCTGTTTCGGCAATCGATAAAGGACAGCAGTCCCCGGGGCCTGAAGGTCAATGTAATTTTACTGCCCCTTGAAGGCGATCCGGATGCGATTAATGAATACTGGGCCTGGGCGGCACAGTCAGGAGGCTTGGTCATCAGTCCTGCGGTGAACTGGCCATGAGAATTAAGAAGAAAGAGTTTAATATTTCCAACCTCTCCTTTCTGGATATTATTTCCTGCGGTTTTGGTGCGGTAGTGCTCCTGGTGCTGATTTCCAATATCGGTGACGATACCAGGCAATCAACTGTGGCTGAAGTAGAACGACTTCTCGGAGATCTTATTACTATAGAAAATAACATAGAGAGTCTTGTAAGAAAAATTGATCTGCAAAAGAGGAAAAACGAAGATTCGCTTTCTGAAAGCGGGGAGTTAGCGCGTGCCGTGGAAGCCCTTTCCCAGAACCTTGCTCAAAAAAGAAGTGAAGAAAATACTTTGGCGGGCGATCTTGAAGGGCTTGCTCTGGTGCAATCGACGTTGCAGCGGATATCGATTGCCCCGTCGACCACCAATACAACCCGTGATGAGGAGGTGGGCGGTATACCGGTTGACAGTGATTATGTCATTTTTATTATCGATACATCCGGCAGTATGCAGGCCATCTGGGATCGAGTTTCCAGAGAGATTCTGAATGTTTTGAGTATTCATCCGCAAGTGAAAGGTTTTCAGATATTAAACGACAATGGCAAAGCACTGATTGCAGGTTATAGCGGTCGGTGGATTCCGGATACACCGCAACGGCGCAAAAGTGTGATGAGGGTTTTTGGCAGTTGGCAGGATGCGTCTAACAGCAGCCCTGTGGAAGGAATAAAGGCAGCATTAAGGCTATACGCAAAACCCGGTCAGTCGACAGCAATCTACGTTTTCGGCGATGACTATACCGGTTCCTCCTTTGATCCGGTTATCGCCTCGATTACAAATATGAACAGGTTTCAGCAAAATGGGCAGCGTCTGGCTAAGATTCATGGGGTAGGTTTTCTATCCAGGTACACAACCGGTCGTTTTGGTATCCTGATGCGAGAGCTTACAAAGATAAACGGAGGAACATTTCTCGCCCTGTCGATATAAGGGGGGCACCGAGTCACAATAAATAGTTGTACTCGAACTGTCCTTATTTAATCACCTGTTGCTCCAGAACAAAACGGTCAAGCGCGTTGCACTCTTCCTCTTTTGCCAGGCAAACATCTCTTGACAGGGGTGCCTGTATAATTTTTAGTGATTTTTGAATGGTTTCCATTTTCATGGATTTTTTTTGAAGGAAAAACCTTTTTCACCATTGAAAAGGAGCTTGAATGGTTAAGATTATCGCGATTTATGGCAGTCCCCGGCGTGATGGCAACAGTTCTGCCCTATTGAAACAGGCTGTGGCCGGCGCTCGACAGGAAGGTGCCCAGGTGGAGGAAGTGTTTTTACGTGACTATAAAATATCACCATGTCTGGAAATATACGCCTGTATTAAAAACGGCGAATGCGCTATTCGTGATGATTTTCCAGAGATTCTTGCCAAAGTCGAAGCCAGTACAGGCATTATGCTCGCCTCGCCGATATTTTTTTACTCGGTAAGTGCACACACAAAAATATTTATGGATCGATGTCAGTCCTTGTGGGTGCGAAAGTACTGGATTGAGAACCAGGTTTTTGGAAAGTCTCCGGAAACCCGCAAGGGACTCTTTATTTCGGTTGGGGCAACAAGCGGGAAGAAACTTTTTGATGGGGCAATCCTCACTGTAAAATATTTCTTTGATGTCCTCAGTGCCGGACTATGGAAAACTGTGCTCTGCAGAGGTGTTGATCGCAAAGGGGAGATCGAAAACCGTAATGATTATCTGCAGGAATCATTTGAGGCAGGAAGGGAGCTTGCAAAAACTCTACTGGAAGAGAATCGGCCAATATAATCCAAATTGGTTCCATCGTATTTCCTAATTTCTTCGGGCCTGAACTTTCATAGCCGCCCTGACCGGCACGACCTGATCCAAGCATTCAGAAAGTTTGTTTTATAACTTGTAAACCAGGTGCTGGAGACGAAATTATATTTGTTTTAAGGTAGCCAATGCTGCGGTAAAACGTGGTAAATTTTGCCATTGATCTATATGAATATTTCAATGATCTATCGCCTCGCCGCAGATGGTATCCTTGTACTGCATCTGTTGTTCGTGGCCTTTGTTATATTTGGTCTATTGCTTATATTTATCGGCAAAACCCGTAGATGGACCTGGGTTCGCAATCCATGGCTTCGGATAGCTCACCTCGCAGCTATTTGTGTGGTGACTCTTCAGTCATGGTTGGGTTTAATATGCCCGCTCACGATCTGGGAGAACGCTCTTCGGGCACGCGCAGGTGGGGGCGTGTATGCAGGGTCTTTTGTTTCTCACCTGCTTGAAACCCTTTTATACTATCAAGCCCCCTCCTGGGTCTTTACAGTGAGCTATACCGCTTTTGGGATTGTCGTCATTGCCAGCTGGTTCGTGGTCCGTCCACGTCGATTCAGATGATAGGTTGTAAAAGGACCTTTTTTATTCCCCCCTATATCGACAATTCGGCGATTGCCAGCTTGATTATTATGAGTACTGTAATCTCCAGAAGGCGATACAATGCCTTTTTCGCTATCATTCTTTCAAGATAAACAGACAACGGAGGGGATAACATGGATTTGCAGTTAAATGGTAAACTTGCGTTGGTCACGGGAAGCACTGCCGGTATAGGTTTCGCTATCGCAAAAGCTCTGTCTGCGGAAGGCTCGAATGTCATCATAAATGGACGCTCGCAGGAAGCTGTAGAAAAAGCGATTGCCAACCTTGCTGCATCAACATCAGCCACAGGAAAATTTATTGGCTTTGCCGGCGACTTATCCAGGGAGGAGGCTGCGCAGGAGCTGTTTGAAAAGCATTCTGGCGTTGAAATTCTGATCAATAATATTGGAATCTATGAACCCGCGCAATTTGAAGATATAGCAGATGAAGACTGGAGACGATTTTTTGAAGTCAATGTATTGAGTGGAGTACGTTTGTGCAGACTCTATCTTCCGGAAATGAAGAAGCGAAATTGGGGTCGGATTATCTTTATCTCGAGTGAAAGTGGTATCCAGATTCCTTCTGAAATGATCCACTATGGCATGACGAAAACAGCTCAACTCGCAGTTTCCCGAGGATTGGCAGAGCATGTGGCGGGAACAGAGATCACCGTGAACTGCGTCTTGCCGGGGCCGACCAAATCGCGAGGAGTGGGGGACTTCGTTGAAGAACTTGCGAATAAAGAGGGTACGACATTTGAAGAATTTGAAAAAGATTTTTTCTCAACAGTTCGTCCTACTTCTCTCATTAAACGTTTTACATCTCCAGATGAGATTGCCTATCTTGTAGCGACTCTCTCGAGCCCCCTGTCCTCAGCAACCACAGGTGCAGCCCTCCGGGCGGATGGCGGTGTCGTCAAGAGTGCATTCTAGTACCTTGTTCTGATCAGCTTGATACCAGGCATCCCTGCACAGGAGCCTTCTGATGGGTCCACCTTCTGAAGACATTTAGAAGGATGGCGTGAGGGCAGGGTATTTACCATACCATAGGATTTTTCGGTAACTGACAGGATCAGTAGCCCCCTCAGTATTGAAGAACAGCAGTGTTGAGTTCGGTCCTATTTGTAACTTTTCTTTAAGGTCTCTGAATGCTCGATGGCTGGCAAGCAGATCGAGCAGACCTATACCTACCGCACCCGATTCACCAGCTTCTATCGCGCAATCTCCTTTAACCGGGTTTGCCAGGATACGCATACCGTTCGCAGCCACATAGTTGTCACAGCGTATAAAGCAGCTAGAGAAATCCCTGAGAATTTTCCAGGCGAGTATGTTTGGTTCTCCGCAGGCAAGGCCGGCCATGATTGTTTCTAAATCACCGGTCACCGCATGGGGTTTTCCGTCACCTACTTTGGCGGACTCGAAAATACACGCTGCATTATTAGGCTCCATGATGATAAAGCGCGGTGGTTTTGACGGAAATTTATTGAGGAAATATCCAACTACGGCTCCGGGCAATGCCCCGACCCCGGCCTGGACAAAGACATGGGTAAGGTTTGCCGCAGCAGTATCCATCTGTTCCAAGGCTTCTTTGCACATGGTCATATATCCCTGCATTATCCAGAGCGGTATCTCTTCATACTGTTCCCAAGCCGTATCCTGAATAAGGAGCCAGCCATTCTTGTCGGCCATTTCAGCAGCAAAGTGGACGGTATTGTCGTAATTTAAGTCGGTAACTTTGACCTGGGCGCCGTGGGAAGCGATGTTGTCTATGCGTGACTGAGCAGTACCTTTCGGCATAAATATTATTGCTTCCTGACCGAGTTGTTCTGCGGCCCATGCAACTCCACGCCCGTGGTTGCCATCTGTCGCTGTGGTGAATGTCAGGCGGCCTATCTGTCTGCGTACCTTTGCGCTGGTAAGGAATTCGTAGTCCGTATCGCCCATGCTTACATCGAGTTTTTGGCAGATGAGGCGGGCGACAGCATAACTGCCTCCAAGGACCTTGAATGCCTTCAGATCGAAACGAGTGGATTCGTCTTTAACGAAAATGTCGCCAATGTTCCAAAATTGAGCCAATTCCTTAAGTGACACGAGCCGGGTGGTTTTATAACCGGGGAGTTGCCGGTGGAAGCTATGCACTTTTTGAGTAATTTCCTCATTGAATTCGCGTGGACTTGGTATGGGCTGAGGATCCTGCATTAAAGCCTGGAATCGATATTCAGGTATATCTATCAACATTGGTACCTCGCAGATGTTATCCAGCTTGTTTTTTATTTTAGGCGATTCGACTGAGGTGTAATGTCAAAGCAGTTAAGGTGTCATTACCAACCGTTCTGCAGTCGCGCACTGAGGATAATTATACTGGGATATGAGGTTGTCTTAAACACCTAAAATGCACGAATCGTCGTCACTGTAATCTTAAAAAAACAAAACCAATACTGAAAGATAATAGCCACAAGGTAGTATGTTACATTGTGGTTGTTTTATGTGGAATGTAAAATTGAAAGAAATGCATTTTATTAAAAGTAATGGGATGCATACCATAGCCAATTTCCTAAAGGGCACATATTTTATTATTATATTTGTCCGGGTTGTGCAATTAAGGCGACAATATTTACGATACGTTTTTGTTATTAATATCTTCATCCAACGAGTGCTGAAAAGAACACGTCGAACCTGTTTTACCTATGGGCTATGGGAAATGGAAATTAAACTCTAGCCCTTAATTATGATTATGATTTGAAAAAATTGTTTGCTGTATGGAAATGTATAGATGAGATAGCCGACCGGAGAGAAAAAGATACAGGGTGTCGCGTCTGGCTTGACTATATTGATAATGCTCTATGATGTGAGAACCTGAGACCGGCAGATGACAGGGAAGACGTGATTCTTCTATGGATTTTGTTGATTGGTGAATGCCTTGGCTTAGAAGTTTCAAGAAAAAGAGTGTCATTTTACAAGAAGCGAACTCTTTTGCTTAATAAGTGTATTGTGAGCTAGGTTCCGGTTTTTAAGTACTACAATGTGGGTTTTTGTGTAATGAACGAAATCTTCCTGCAGTCATGGTCGTGGTGGACTAAACCAGCCGATGACTTTTTATGAAGTTAAATGATGATCAGGAAATAATTATATCCAGTATCAGTTGTATACTCGTTTTACCTGGTTGAGTTCTGCCTGGGCATGCAGATCATCAATCCAGGAATTGTTTTTATTTTTAGTGATCACAAAGCATATTCGCGTGTTGGTTTTTATACTTGTACTTTTTTTTAAATCTATAACTTTTTCGGAAGTTTGAGTGAGCGATTCTTTATAATCTCTCAGGTTACTGAAGTCGTTTGACATGCGGTACTCTCCTTAGTGCAAAGTAAATATCAACGTATTAAAATAGCATAGATAATTATAGATGAAATACATAAAGAGTAAATGGGTGAGAATACCAAAAAATATATAGGTATATATACGGATAACGTAGAATTATTAAAAACAAAAACGGAAGGTTATTTGTGTGGAAGAAAATGAACGAGAAGAAAAATAATATCTTGGTCTGATTTATGTTGGACGATGGGGCATATGTAAATTAATTATTCTGCAATAGAGCTATGAGTTTGGAATAGTATTGAAGTGTCATTTTACCAGCACTGTCAATATCTTCTCCCAGGGCGACAAGACCATGATTCTTTAATATAAAAAAGACGGTTTTCTGATTAATTACTTCAAGTGCTGACTCAGCAAGTTCCTGGGTACCATAATCCTGAAAATTTTTAGTTGTTGGTATATTGAGGGCTTTTGCGTGGATGTTGAGCAGAGAGCAATGACCGTGAAGAATGGCATGTATATGCGGCTGAGATTGATAGATTGCATTGTGGAGAAAACTTTCTGAAGAAGGTATGGCAATTCCTTCAGTGATAAAGGCAGTTGTTTTTTCATCAAAACCGATAACATGACAGAAATCATCAGGCTGTAAGGTTTCTGCAGGTATCATTGCCGATTTCGTGATCATAAAAGAGCTATCGCCGGTTCTGTAGGAATGATTGCCATAGGCACCGTCATCATGAACTGGAGCCAGTCCAAGTTGTGAAAAGAGATATGCCCATTGATTGAGGCGTGAAAGACGTTGATCGAAGGAAAAAGTTGTTGTGGACTGGTGGTACCGAAATTTTACTCCCCGGTAGTTTTCCATAAACGACTCCACTGAGCAAAGTTTATCGAGCCAAAGAAAAAAAGGGTTTGCGATAAGCAATCGCAAACCCTTTTTTAATCTGGTGCCTAGAGCGAGAGTCGAACTCGCACGGGCGCAAGGCCCACGAGATTTTAAGTCTCGGGTGTCTACCAGTTCCACCATCCAGGCAAGTTGGTTGCTTTTACCATATCGGGTTGATCATTGTCAATCCAGAACAGCATGTCAATTACGCGTTACAATAAAGCGTAAATGGCTTTACTGAAATTCACAGTGTGCTGTCGGCCTGCCTGATTATGGCCAGCATCTCTTTAACTGCCTGATCCATTCCAGAAAAAACAGCTCTGGCAATGATCGCGTGGCCAATGGAAAGCTCCTCTATTGCCTCCATGGCAGCAATAGGCGCAGTGTTCTGATAGTTTAACCCATGACCGGCGCAGACTCTCAGCCCCATTTCTGCGGCGGCGGCAGCAGCATCCAGCAGTAACTGGTACTCATGGTTGCGATTGCTTTCACCAATAACATCACAGTACCTTCCTGTATGAAGCTCGACCAGGGTGGCTCCAACCTCCTTGGCAGCAGCCAACTGATGGAGGTCAGGATCGGCAAAAATGGAGACAGGTATGGATGCCGCAGTCATTTTTTCAATGACTTTGGCAATTTTCCCTTTCTGTGAGAGGACATCAAGGCCACCTTCTGTAGTCAGTTCCTGACGTTTTTCCGGTACCAGGGTGATCAGGTCCGGTTTGATATCCAGAGCGATTTTAACAATGTCCTTGTTGGCACCCATTTCAAGATTAAGCTTGGTTTTTACAGTTTGCCGAAGCAGATAGACATCACGATCCTGAATGTGACGGCGGTCTTCGCGCAGGTGTACCACGATGCCAGAAGCTCCGGCCAGCTCACAGATAGCAGCAGCAGCGACCGGATCGGGTTCCAGGATTCCCCGTGCCTGTCTGATGGTTGCAACGTGATCTACGTTGATGGCAAGTTTGGTCATTCCCGATCTCCTGTAAGTATTGAGCTTGCTTTGCAATTTAATTTCTCTGTCGAACATTTCCCTCTCAGCTTTCTTAGAGCGTTCATGATCGTAACCCAAAAGGTGGAGCATGCCATGGATAACCAGCCAGCTCATGCGATCATGCAATGTTTGACCATATTCAATAGACTCCCGCAGGGCTGTCTCTACGGAGATGACGATATCTCCAAGTTCCTTGACGGGTAGTGAGGCAATGGATGCATCAGCTCCATCAGCAAAGGGAAAGGACAGTACATTGGTCGGCTGGTTTTTATTTCTGTATTGCGCGTTGAGGCTGGTAATTTCCTGATCACCGGTCAGCAGGAGGCTGACATTATACTCCTTCACCCCACACTGGCCGAGCAGCCAGTTTGAAAGTTTTTTAAGCCTTTTGCTGTTGATGGAATATCCGGCAGCCTGGTGTTGAATAGTTAGATCGGTCGGCACGAGATATCCTTTACTGTTTTTCGTAGGCGTTAATAATCTCCTGCACCAGCGGATGACGAACGACATCGGCTTTTGAAAACGAGCAAAATTTAATGCCATCAATACCTGCAAGTATTTTTCTTGCCTGTACTAATCCTGAATGGGTCTTTACCGGCAGATCGACCTGGGTCGTATCCCCGGTAACTACAGCCCGCGAATCAAAGCCGATTCTGGTCAGGAACATTTTCATCTGCTCTCTCGTTGTGTTCTGTGCTTCGTCGAGAATAATAAATGCATTGCTCAGTGTACGTCCCCGCATGAAAGCTAAAGGCGCAATCTCTATAATGTCCTGCTCAATCATGTCGATCGCTTTGTCAGGGCCAAGCATGTCGTTTAGGGCATCGTGGAGGGGCCTCAGGTATGGATTAACTTTCTGGGCCAGGTCACCAGGAAGGAAACCGAGTTTTTCGCCGGCTTCTACAGCGGGCCTGGCAAGGATGATTGAGCGAACCTGGCCGCTGGTAAGTGCTGAAACTGCCATCGCAACAGCGAGATATGTTTTGCCGGTTCCGGCCGGTCCGATCCCAAAAACGATATCATTGCTGCGAATTGCGTCAATATAAGTTTTCTGATTTCTGGTCTTCGGCGATACTACCCGGTTTTGAGTGGTAACATAGACCTTATCAAGGAAAATTTTATCGAGTCTTGCTTTTGGCGTAGATTCAAGAATTCTGAGGCCGAAAGCAAAATCAGAACTGTATACCGGGTACCCTTTACCTATGAGTTCATAAAGCTGATTGAGCAGAGTGGTTATTAGTTCCACTTCATGAGCTGCGCCGGTGATCCTGAGCGTTGTACCCCTGGTACTAATGGTTACACCAGTACTTTTCTCGAGGCTGTGCAGGTTTTTGTTGAGATCACCGTAGAGGGCGCAGGCATGATTGTTATCGGTAAAAGCGAGTTCCTGATCAATAAAATTACCGTTCATACAGTTCTTACTTTTTACCAAGCTTACGGAGTTCATCATCAATTATTGCCTGAAAACCATCCAGACTCCGTTGTTTCGGGAGGCGGCCATTGATAAAGGCAGTTGGTGTTCCGGTCACCCCGGCTTGCTGGGCATCTCTCAGATCTTTATTGATGAAAGTCTGAACTTTGGAGGACGCCATGTCCTGTTGAAAGCGTGGGATATCCAGGTTGAGGTCTTGGGCGATCTTCATTATGCCTTCATTGCTCAACTTCTTCTCAGCAAACAACCTGTCGTGAAATTCCCAGAATTTCCCCTGTTCTCGTGCCGCAAACGCTGCGCGCGCGGCAGGTTGAGCCATCTTGTGAAATTTGAGGGGCATGTTTTTAAAGACTAACTTGACAGTCTGTGGATTTCTTTCGAGCACCTGCTCGAGAAGCGGCAATATTTTGCCGCAATACGGTCACTCAAAATCCGTGAACAGCGCAATGGTCACTGGGGCATCGACAGGCCCCTCAAAAGGTGATCCGCTAATATCGATATCAACAATAAAGGAGACTCCGATTGAGCTGAAGGTCTGGTTTTTATTATTTATTAGGTAGAGCTTTTCACCCTGAGGCGCGATATCAATGGAACTGACACCATCCTCCACCGGTATGGAACCCTGCAGTTGTCCCTGGGTATTAAAAACCTGGACTGCCTGTTTGTCATTCAGGATATAGACAAATTTTCCATCAAGTGAGTGCGCCATATCCAAAGCGTTTCCGGCCGTAGGCCAGCTCTGCTGCAGATTCCACTCAATCCGGTTATCCTGACCTGAATCAGGAACAGCCAGAGCGTTGGTGCCGGAAGCAAGAACCAGTGAAAGTAAACAACCAGTGAATAATTTAGTCTTTGTCATTTAGGCCTCGTAAGAGATTAAAGAGTAATAATTTTCGTAACAAACAACCGTTCATTTACAGCCACAACAATAGCCATTGTCTGACTTTTACGCAAGATTATCGAAAAAACAGAACGAGTTGCATGGAAAACATTGGAAAAAGCACCCAATCCTTAAAAATAACTGGTAACCATACGTGCAAGATGGTATTTATAGCAACTTTTTTTGTTCGAACACCGATAAACCCGGTTTTTGGGATTAGCCCATTGGCGAAGAAACATCCCTGTATATTTCTTTTTTTTGCAGATGGAAAGAAAATTGTTGGATTTTTAATGGTGCAATATCAAGTGCAGCCTTGACTGCAGTGTTTATGTGAATTAATTAATAGCGGTTTGGTGAGTTTGATTTCATTGGGGCTGCTGTTTGGTTCTTTAGCTTGCTACACACAGTATTGCAATTGGCATAGGGCAATATAGAAAACCTGGCTGCGAGGGTGGCGGAACTGGTAGACGCACCAGACTTAGGATCTGGCGCCTTACGGTGTGGGGGTTCGACTCCCCCCTCTCGCACCAAACTTACTGATGTATAAACGATCTCGCGCTATGCCGCGAGTGTGTTATTAGTACCTCACAGATTGTTTTTTGTAAGAAAACAATCTGCCTAAAGAAATGCATACCCCTTGAGGGGTAAAAGATATGCTGCACACCTCACCTGTGGCGGAAAAACCCACTGAAATCCAGTGCCGTTAAGTCGGCAGTCATCCTCACCACATTCATTTCTGGTGAGGTGTTTTGGCTGAGATGAGTGGATTCAGGTGTTTATGATAATTTCAAAATGAAAGGATGGGACTCGATGGAAATAAATGTTGAAGAGATCAATGCTCTCACAAGAAAAATAACAGTCACACTACCTGAAGACATTGTTCAGCCAAAACTGAATGAGGCATATGATAAGCTGAAGAAAGAAACGAAGATGAAAGGGTTTCGCCGAGGAAAAGTGCCTCGTTCAGTCATCATAAAATATTATAAGGCTCAGGTCGAAGCGGAGACAGGAGAAAAACTGGTCCAGGACACGTATTTCGATGCCATAGAGAAACAGGGGATCGATCCCATTGTTCATCCTGAGATCCAGGATGTAAAATACAACGATGACGGAACGTTTACTTTTATAGCAGAAGTTGATGTGCGCCCTGAGTTCGAGCTGGCCGAATATAAAGGACTGGAAGTCGAAAAAGAGGAAATCCTTGTCACCGATGAAGAGATTCAACTCGAGCTTGCAGAAATGCAGAAAAAAATGGCCGCTCTTCGTTCGGTGACTGACCGAGCAATCCAGAATGACGATGTGGTGATTGTCGATTTCCAGGGTTACCATGAGGGCGAACCAATGCCTCAGGTTAAAAACGACAATTACTCTGTTGATGTCGGTTCAGGAAATATGGGTGCGGAGTTTGAAGAAAAATTACTCGGTATGAATAAAGATGAGGAAGGTGTCCAGGAAGTTGATTTTCCGGAATCCCATCCAAACCCGATTCTTAAAGGAAAAAAGGTTGAATTTCGTATCACAGTAAAAGACATCAAAGAGCGAGTACTTGCTGAGCTGGATGACGAATTTGCCAAAGATGCCGGAGAGGAATTCAAGACTCTGGACGATTTGAAAACATCAATAAAAGAGCGTATCCTAAAGCAGCGTGAGGAGAGGGCCGAAGGCGACATCACCGATAAAATTATGCAAAAGCTGCTCGAAGCGCATGATTTCGAAGTTCCGAAGCGCTTGGTTGCATTTGAAATCGAGCAGATGATCAAGCAGACTGAGCAACAGTTTGAGCAGAGCGGGATGAGCCTTGAGGCGGCCGGTCTCAGCCGGGAAAAGCTGGCAGAACAGAATGCTGAGATGGCTGGGAAAAGAGTTAAAGGCGATTTTATTTTAAAGAAAATTGCCGAAGTTGAAGAGATCAAGGTTGAAGAAGAGGATATGGAGAGAGGGCTGAAGCGCATTGGCGATATGTACAATATGTCGGTTGCCAAGGTGAAGGAATTTTTCCAGAATCGCGACGATCTCCTGCCCCTGATGAATGAATTGCTGAATGAGAAAATTCTGGCGTTTCTTCGTGAAAAGGCGGTGTTTGTTCCCGCTGTGAAGCCTGAAGAAGAAATTGAAGAAAGTGCTGCTGCAAAAAGCTGATAGGGTAGGTTGCGCACGCCGGGAAAGGAATTATAATGAGCATATTCAGTGGGGAGCCCTGCTGAATATGCTTTGATAGCTTGCAAACTATAACGACTGCATAGGGCTCGAAGCCTTTTGCAGTCGAACCGTTTTAAGGAGAGTGACGCATGAATCTTGTGCCGATGGTAGTGGAACAGAGTCCCCGGGGGGAGCGGGCGTATGATATTTACTCACGCCTTTTGAAAGAACGTATCATCTTCCTTGGTTCCGGAGTCAATGATGATGTCGCGAATGTCATTGTCGCTCAGTTGCTTTTTCTCGAAGCCGAGGACCCCGAAAAAGATATCACTTTTTATGTCAACTCCCCAGGTGGTTCTGTTACCGCCGGTATGTCAATCTATGATACCATGCAATATGTGAAGTGTGATATTGCCACCCTCTGTATGGGGCAGGCTGCGTCAATGGGTGCTTTTTTGCTTGCCGCAGGAACCGATGGCAAGAGGTACTCCCTGCCGAATGCGAGGATAATGATCCATCAGCCGATGGGTGGGTTTCAGGGACAGGCGACGGATATTGATATTCAGGCAAAGGAGATATTGCGGATGAAAGATGACCTGAACCGTCTTCTTGCCCACCACACCAAACGTTCACTTGACAAAATCGCCGCCGATACCGAGCGGGATTATTTTATGAGTGCCGGTGAAGCCCAGGAATATGGTATCATTGACAAGGTACTCACCAAAAGGGAAGAACTAGCTGAGGATAAATAGTATGGATGATCTGAACAACAATGGACCCGACTGCATCTGTTCCTTTTGTGGTAAGGATCAGGAGGAAGTCGGAAAACTTATTGCCGGTCCAGACGTTTTTATCTGCGATGAGTGTATTGAACTCTGTAATGAAATAGTTCATGACAAGGACGGTGCTGGAGCTGACGAGGCTGAAGAGGAAATTAAGATTTCTCTAAAGCCAAAAGAGATCAATGCGCACCTCGACGAGTATGTGATCGGTCAGGATTATGCCAAAAAGGTTCTTTCGGTCGCAGTCCACAACCATTACAAACGTATCGATGCGCCCCTGGATGATACTGTGGAACTGCAAAAATCCAACATTATTCTGGTTGGCCCAACCGGATCAGGCAAAACCCTTGTCGCCCAGACTCTTGCCAGAATATTAAACGTACCATTCAGCATGGCCGATGCAACAACACTTACCGAGGCCGGGTATGTCGGTGAGGATGTTGAGAATATTCTTGTAAGCTTGCTTCAGGCCGCAGATTATGATGTTGAAAAAGCCCAGCGGGGTATTATTTACATCGATGAGATTGATAAAATTGCCAGAAAGTCGGATAGCCCATCTTTGACACGAGATGTCTCGGGTGAAGGGGTTCAGCAGGCTCTGCTTAAAATCATCGAAGGGACTAATGCTTCGATTCCACCGAAGGGTGGCAGAAAGCATCCCCAGCAGGAGCTTGTTCAGATCGATACCACCAACATTCTTTTTATCTGCGGCGGTGCCTTTGTCGGACTTGATGCAGTAGTCAGCAGACGTCAGGGTGCTAAATCAATAGGCTTTGGCGCAAAGGTCACCGGGGATGAAAAGAAGAAAATCGGTGAACTGCTGAAAATGGTCCAGCCTGAAGACCTCCTTAAGTTTGGACTCATACCGGAAATGGTAGGACGGTTACCGGTAATAGCCACCATGGAAGAACTGGTGGAGGAAGACCTCATTCGCATACTAAAAGAACCGAAAAATGCTTTGACCAAACAGTATCAGAAACTGTTTGAATTTGACGGTATCAGTCTCAGTTTTACCGAAGGAGCCCTGTCCGCAATTGCCCGAAAGGCTTTGAAGCGAAAGTCCGGTGCCCGTGGTCTTCGTTCAGTAATGGAAGAGGCAATGTTAGATGTGATGTACGATCTGCCTTCGAAATTAGGAGTGCAGGAATGTGTGATTAATGAGCAGGTGATCACGCAGGGAGATTATCCGGTGATTTTGTATCACAACAGCGCCGACGAAAATCTGAAAACGGCGTGAACAAGTACTCTATTTTAATACCCCGAATCGTTCCCCTGATTTCGGGGTTGGTTCCAATAGTAACGTGCATTCGAAAGGAGATTTTGTGACGAAACTTTACCCCTTGATGCCACTTCGGGATATTGTCATCTTTCCCCATATGGTTGCTCCCCTGGTTGTCGGCAGGAAAAAATCCATTCAGGCACTTGAAGATGCTATGGAAAAGAAGACGGATATTCTTCTGGTAACGCAACAGAAGCCAACCGTTGACGATCCTGTCAGTGATGACCTTTACACGTGCGGTACACTCGCGGCGGTTATGCAGTTGCTTCGGCTCCCTGATGGGACCATAAAAGCTCTGGTTGAGGGAAAAACGCGGGCGAAGATCGTTTCTTATGTGCCAAACGATAACTTTCTCCAAGCTGAAGTTGAAGAACGTGTAGATCTTACCGAACCAACCGCAGAGTTAACTGCCTACGAGAGAGAGCTCCGTAAATTTTTTGAATCATATGCCGCCAGCAATAAAAAAATTGCCAAAGAAATAATAAGCTCAGTCAAGATTATTGATAACCCACTAAAACTGCTGAATGTCATCTGTGCTCATCTCCCGCTTAAGAGTGATGAAAAGCAGATTATTCTTGAATTGGAACCACTTTCTGCCAGGATGGCAAAGGTTCTTGAGGTTCTTGATCGCGAAATCGAGTTGGTGGAACTTGAAAAGAAGATCAATGCCAAGGTGAAAATGCGGATGGGCAAGACCCAGAGAGATTATTACCTGGGTGAGAAGGTTCGGGAAATTCAGAATGAAATAGGGCAGAATGAAGATGGGCTCGACGAGATGGGAGAACTCGAAGAGTCGATCAAAAACAAGAAAATGCCTGCTCTGGCCAAAGATAAGGCCATGAAAGAGTTCAAGAAACTGCGTAGCATGCCGCCTATGTCGGCTGAAACGACAGTTGTACGAAACTATATTGACTGCATTGTCAGTTTGCCCTGGGACAAGAAAGATAAATCAAAAATTGATATCAACAAGGCTGAAAAAATCCTTGATGAGGATCATTACGGACTGGCAAAGCCCAAAGAACGCATCCTTGAGTATCTGGCAGTTCAATCCCAGGTAAAGAAAATAAAAGGACCTATTCTCTGTTTGGTTGGCCCTCCCGGCGTCGGTAAAACATCTATCTGTAAATCCATCGCCCGTGCAATGGGCAGAAAGTTTGCCCGGCTCTCGCTTGGCGGAGTGCGGGATGAGGCGGAAATTCGTGGACACAGGAGAACTTACATAGGTGCCATGCCCGGTAAGATCATTCAGTCGATGCAAAAAGTAGGTGTCTCAAATCCTGTATTCTGTCTTGACGAAGTGGATAAAATGTCCATGGATTTTCGGGGCGACCCTTCTTCAGCATTGCTAGAGGTGCTGGATCCAGAACAGAATGTGGCCTTCAATGATCATTATCTCGATATTGATTATGATTTATCTGAAGTTTTTTTTATTACCACAGCAAATAATCTACACGGTATTCCTGTTCCGCTTCAGGACAGAATGGAGATTATACAGATCAGTGGATATACCGAAGAAGATAAACTGAAAATCGGTGTAGGGTATCTCATTCCCAAGCAGCTTGAGCAAAACGGTTTCAGTCCGGGGGATATCCAGCTGACCGATGGTGCCATTCTGGAGATTATCAGGCGCTATACCAGGGAAGCAGGGGTGAGAAATCTTGAGAGGATCATCGCCTCTCTCAATCGGAAAATTGCCCGGGAACGACTCAAAAAAAATACTAAGAACAAAAAATATCGTGTCAGCGCTCAATCGGTACTGAAGTTCCTGGGAACACCAAGGTATCGCTACGGACTGGCCGAGGAAAATGATGAGATAGGGCTAACAACCGGCCTTGCCTGGACCGAAGTGGGAGGAGAATTGCTTCAGATTGAGGCTACCCTTATGACTGGCGCGGGGAAACTGATTATCACCGGTAAACTCGGTGATGTCATGCAGGAATCAGCTCAAGCCGCCCTCAGTTACGTAAGGTCCCGGGCAAAAGTGCTCGGATTGGAAGAAGATTTTTACCAGAAGCTGGATATCCATATCCATGTCCCCGAAGGTGCCATTCCAAAGGACGGCCCCTCCGCCGGTATCACCATTGCCACTACACTGGTATCGGCACTTATCAAGGTTCCGGTAAAACACCAGATGGCAATGACAGGGGAAATTACCCTCCGTGGCAGGGTATTGCCGATCGGTGGGTTGACGGAGAAACTTCTTGCCGCCAAGCGTGGCAATATTACCCATGTGCTTATCCCCAAAGCAAACGAACGTGATCTGAACGATGTACCCATTAAGATAAGAAAGTCACTCACGATTGATGTCGTTAATCATATGGATGAAGTCCTGAGCCATGCGTTAGTATTAGAAGAAGGGGAAAATCTTTTTAAGAATTAACGAAGATCCATATTCTGACTTAACCGGCACCTGTCAGGATTACTATCTTTCCGAAATATAACATAAAAATTATATCAGACAGGATCTATTGCATAACTGATGTTTTTGCTTGACGTAGTAGGGTGAAGTTGGTAAATAGTCCTTCACCATTGGTTGAGACGGGGGCGACTAGCTCAGCTGGGAGAGCATCGGCCTTACAAGCCGAGGGTCACAGGTTCAAGCCCTGTGTCGCCCACCACAACCAAACAGCAAAACAAAAGAAAAATAGAGGTTTTGGAGCGGTAGTTCAGCTGGTTAGAATGCCGGCCTGTCACGCCGGAGGTCGCGGGTTCGAGTCCCGTCCGCTCCGCCAAACCATAAGAAAGGGAATCGGTTTACAATCGGTTCCCTTTTCGTTTCATGAAGAAGCAAATGCCTTTTCGTGGAAGGATGTAGGGAATCCCACTCTTTTATGCTGAGGGAGACTCTTTACTTGACATATCCTGTCGTTCTTGATAGAAAAACGGCTCTTGCTTTGCTTTGGGGCGACTAGCTCAGCTGGGAGAGCATCGGCCTTACAAGCCGAGGGTCACAGGTTCAAGCCCTGTGTCGCCCACCACAACAAAGCAGTAAGACAAAATCAAAGTTTAGTAGGTTTTGGAGCGGTAGTTCAGCTGGTTAGAATGCCGGCCTGTCACGCCGGAGGTCGCGGGTTCGAGTCCCGTCCGCTCCGCCATTAAAAAAAGAGGGTTGCAGCATAATCTTGCTGCAACCCTCTTTTTTTCTCTGTTACTCTCGCTCCATGTTCGTCTTCGATTTGAATTTTTCATTGATCTGATACACAAAGGCGAGGACTTCGGCAACCGTCTGGTAAAGTTCTACCGGTATCTCGTCGCCAATTGGTACCTTTGACAAGAGTTCGACAAGATTGGCATCCTCCTGAATATGGATACCTGCCTCTTTTGCGGTTGCGATGATTTTCTCTGCAATTAAACCTTTGCCGCTGGCTATTACCTTTGGTGCAACAGACTCGTTTTCATCGTAGAGGATGGCAATGGCCGTATCTGCAGATTTTTGTTGGGCCATGTCAGACCTTGGTATCAAGCATCGATTTTCCCTCCGGAATGAGTTGACGGACCAGATCCTGGATTGGATCGGGAGCATCTCCTGAAAATGACAGGCTGATCAGAGGAACATCAGTAATGGCCTTTTGAAGGTCCGTACTGAATCTTTGGATGAAATCTGCTTTTTCTTTGCTGCCTGCTCGAAATCTGATGAACAAACCTTCCATATTCTGTAAAAAATCGATTTGCAGATTGCCGAGCTCGGATACAGTCAGGTGCAGGGAAAAACGGCTTTCCCCGGAACCTTGGGTGCTTGTCTGTGATTCGGTATCATCCTGCTCAATGATCAGATACCCTTGTTCAATAAAGGGAAGAGGAAGCGGGAAGATAAGCTGTGTACCAGTGCTGACCTGTAGTTGCGCGAGCTGAAAGAGTTCGAGAGTGGTGAGTATTTTATTCGTCGTCTCTCCGATACTGCTTGCTGTTTGAAAGCTATGGGCGATTTCCAAAAGGGCAGATTTCAGCGTTTGTACTGCGCTGTTTTTATCGCCTCTTGCCAGCAATTGCTCAAGGTTCAGCCCAAGACTATCAATGAGTTGCTTCAGAATGACACCGCCGCTTTTGCCTTCGATGCCGGTTTGCTGGAGTGAATAAAAACTTTCCAGCGTTGCCCTGCTGGCAGGAGAAACAGTTTCAAGAGGTGGGGGAGAGTGCTGCTGCATTCCCTGGAAGAGACTCGCCAGGTCTATATTCCTGCCAAGGAGGGTCAAAGAATGCCCTTGAAACTGATTGAAGGGGGACGAGACAATTTTGAATTCGATCTGCGGTTCGGTCCTTACCACCTGTAATCGGAGGGATTGTCCGGGTGAGAGAGTTGCCGCTGACTTGACTGATTGTCTGGTACCACCGATATCCAGCGCAAACCGGTTACTGCCCTCTGCCTCAAGGACGACGGCCTTTAAAAGTTGTCCCTGCGATGGCGTCTGTTGTCCCTGACCCTGCCCTCTGCCCTGTGAGGTCGAAGAGCTGATCGGTGATATCGAGGTGAGAGGGGCAATGGGTTCCATTGGTATATATCGGTCGAAGTAGGCAAAAAGTTAATGAGGGCAATACCTTCGAGAATCTTGTTAACCAGCTGTCTGGATATTCTCCCTCAGTTGACGCCGCTGTTCAGCAAAACAGTTTTTGGCAATGATCTCTCTTGATTTTGAGGAGATATTGTCGAAATGAAAAGCAGTCAACCAACGGTCTTTACGTATTCTTTTGGATCGGACGACACTCCCGGAGCAAATAACAGTTTCGGCTGGGTTTGGCAGGTTGAGTTCGAGCATCACCGGTTCTGTGATTTTGCATTCGTCAGAGAGGATGGTTAAAACTCCGGTTTGGGATATATCTACAGTCATACCCTCGAGCTCCAGTGGTTGTGCTTCTGCATCGGTTTCCTCGGGATCATAAAAAACAGCCATTTGGGTTTTTAAATTAACCCGGAAATATTCACGGAGATCCTCTGGTCTGATAGTATTTTTTGCCATCAGCTCAATAACACGGTTGTTTGGGAGATCGGTTATTTGCGCTGCAAAGGTAACAGATTCATCGTTTGTGTCCCGACTGAAGAAAATACACCGCCAATCCTTTTCAATATTTTCAGGAATGGAACCAGCAGGAAAAAGCAGAAAGAAGGTCGGGGACTGGGCCTCTTTAAAGACACACGACAACTGTATTCTTTTACCGGCCGAATCCGTCAATGTGACGGTTGACGGTTGGCGATCCGGGATAGCGTTGACGATGGATATAATATCGTTGGACATGGCGATTAAACAGTTAAATCTTTACAGATATCTGGCTTCTGGAACAATGGATCAGCTGTCTTTGACCTGGACTTTCAGCCGGAGCATTTTCCGTTGAATCACAAGACAACAGCCAATAATTTTATCCCTGTCTTCCGTGGTAATATCATCAAAATGATACGCCACCTCAAACCGTCCGTCGTGTAGCTCTTGAACACGCACCTGATGGGCAAGAATTTTGATCGTCTCCGCTTCTATGGAAGGGATGGTAACTTCCAGCCTCACCTGTTGATCATCCTGGGGTTTTTGATCAAAAATTGCGAGAATACCGCTGCCACTGATATCGATTGTCTGTCCCTTTGTTGACCACGGCTGGTTATTGTCACTGAAGAGTTCGGCATGAAACGATTTTGAGATAACACTCGTTACTGCGTCGACCCGAAAAAATTCCCGCATCTGCTCGTGACTGATGGATTTCCGAACTACCATCTGCAAGGTCTGCCGATTGGCAATTTTCTTGATCATTGCCTCAAGAGAAATTGTCGGCCCACCCATGTCAATACTGATGATGCATGGCTGCTGGATATCCAGGTCATCTGCAGGGAGGATGCCCGGTTTGAAAATGAGGGAGAATTTAGGAGGATCGGTTTCCTGGTACACACACTGGGCTCTGACTTTATCAGGTCTGCCAACAAGCGGCAGGAAAATTCGTACGGGTTTACCCTTTGGTATATTCTGCAGGATATCGATGTCAGAGCTCATATGGTTCCTGAATTAAAAGATCAAAGTAAAAAATAACATAGTTCAACATACATTTATCGTCAGATTATGGGAATATTTTAGCACTAAACGACACAGCCAGCAAGAACCCATCATATGAAATTGGAATTCTTTAATAATCCTGATCCTGATTACATTTTGGCTGGAAAATAAGAGGATGAAAAAGTAGCCGCAATAATCTTTAGATATTTTTCTCATTTTTCATAAAAATTGTTGCACAAGGTTCCAAATTTTAGATTCGCGACTTTCTTGCTTAAGTTTCAGGTTCCTTCACCGATAAGAGTAGCAGACTGGACATCTACTTTGGATTTTCAACAATTTGTATTGCTACAAAACCCGGCATCGAAGCCGAAAAGTATCCCATGGAGGACCAAAAACAATGGCACTTACAATAAATACCAATATCTCATCTCTGAATGCCCAGAGAAACCTCGGAAAAAGCCAAAACGATTTGTCCCAGTCTATGGAGCGGCTTTCTTCTGGTCTTCGTATCAATAGTGCAAAAGACGATGCAGCCGGTCTCGCCATCTCCGACAGGATGACTGCACAGATAAGAGGGCTTAATCAGGCATCGCGTAATGCCAATGACGGTATTTCCATGGCCCAGACCGCAGAAGGCGCTTTGCAGGAAAGTACCAATATTCTCCAGCGCATGCGGGAATTGGCCGTGCAGTCGGCAAACGATACCAACAGCGCCTCAGATAGAGCCTCGCTCAATGAAGAGATTAGTCAATTGAAGGCGGAGATCGATCGAATAGCTAAAACTTCAGAGTTTAACGGGCGAAAGGTCATAGACGGCACCATGAAAAACGCCACCTTTCAGGTTGGGGCTAATGCCGGAGTCAACCAAACCATCTCTTTTTCAATTGATAGTGCTCTGGCTGCAGATCTCAGCTCTGATGGAACTGTTGTTGCTGCACCGAATGGTACACCTGTTACCGGCACTGATGTTACTGGTTCTTTGTCAGCAGGTGAGCTTATAGTGAACGGGAATGATGTAGGGATAGTTGCCCAGGAAGCGAAAGCACTGGCAGCAGCCATTACTGCAGCGGATTCTTCTGTCACCGCAACTGCTGCGAACGCCCAGTCTCTTGAATTTACCGATATCACGGTGAGTACCGCTGCGACAGTTAATAACGCAGCAGTAACACAGGATGCTGCCATAACATCCGGTGAATTGAACATTAACGGTTTTGAAATAACTTCTGCTACCGGTGATGCTACAGCGATTGCTGCAGCAATCAATAATGCAGGAGCCGGTGTGACTGCTACTGCCGATAATACCGTAGTGACATCAGCTCTGGGTGGAACAAATCATATCATTAATAAAGATGCTGATGATGTTGGTACCACAGCAACCTTCAGCTTTGATCTCACCGTAAATGGAACTACCAAAACTATCACGATAGCTGCAGATGATGCCGCCTCGGATATCGATTTGGATAATCAAACTCAAGTCGATAAAATTACGGCTGCAATTGCAACCCAGTTTGGTGCTGCCGGTATTGCAGTAACAACAGATGGTACCGACCTGACTTTTACTGCCGGCGGCAGCCTTGCCGGAGCGAGTCTGACAATCGGAGCGAGTTCTTTCACCAATGCAGCAGCTGGTGAAGATACTTCTTTGACCGCAGTAGCCATAACACGTGGTACATACGATCTTGCCAGTGACAGTTCAGCAGGTATTGCAATCAGTGGTACAGGGAGCGCTAAAGCCGGTCTGACAAACACGACCAACACCTATCAGGTAGTGCTTAATGATGGGACGACAGATACGACAATAAGTTTTGACGCCAATGTCGATGGCAATAAAGATGGCCAGGTAACAAGTTTTGAAGTTGCTGCTGCGATCACCGCAAATGGCACTTATACTGCCACTGTCAATGCAGATACCGGCAACATCGACATCGCCAAAACAATAGACGATGGCACAAACATGACCATCACAGAGACGCTGAATGGTGTTGCTGGTAATGGATTCACCAGTGGTTCTGCAGATACTCACTACGGCTCAATCTCCCTTGACAGTGCAGCAGATATTATTTTCACAGGTACAGCGCAAGGTCTTGTGGATGCCGGGTTGACTGCTGCCGGTTCAACGACGACGACTATTGATCTTCTCAGTGTCGATACCCGGGAAAATGCCTGGATTGCCATTGCCAGTGTCGATGCAGCACTCGAAGACATTGACACAATTCGCGGTGGTCTTGGTGCGGTGCAGAACCGCTTTGAGTCAACGATCAGTAATTTGAACAATGTGTCGGAAAATCTTTCGGCAGCACGATCCAGGATACTAGATGCGGATATCGCCATGGAGACCTCGGCCATGACTAAAAACAATATTCTGCAGCAGGCTGGTGTTTCTATCCTGGCCCAGGCCAACCAGACGCCACAGTTGGCGCTCTCGCTCCTGCAGGGATAATTTTTCTAATTGATCTTCACCCGGTTCTGCCATGAAAGGACAATGACCGGGTGTGATTGATGCCTTATCTTTATAAAATTATAGATAAAAAATAAATAATTAGAAAACGTGAGTTTTTTACTAAAGACTATGAACCGACCAGCCGACAAGAGAATGAGGAAAGATATTTTGATTTTCCGTTATTTCTATGACAAGCTGGTAGGTATTAAGAAAAAACTGAAAATTTATAAGGAGGTGCAACAACAGATAAGATATTTGCAGCACACAGTACGACTACATAAGCATGTTGTTTTATTAAAAAGGGCAAGGATGCCCGAATTAACACTCTCATTCACGGAGGAATGAAAACATGGCAATTACAATTAATACAAATGTAATGTCCCTTAACGCCCAGCGTAACCTGGGTAAATCTCAAGGTTCTTTAGCAAATTCCATGGAGCGTTTGTCTTCTGGTCTGCGTATTAACTCTGCTAAAGACGATGCAGCCGGTCTGGCGATTTCCGATCGTATGACCTCCCAGATTCGTGGTCTGAATCAGGCTGCCCGTAACGCCAACGACGGTATTTCCCTTGCTCAAACTGCTGAAGGTGCTCTGCAGGAAAGTACCAACATCCTGCAACGTATGCGTGAGCTTGCTGTCCAGTCTGCAAACGATACAAACAGCGCCTCTGATCGTGCCTCGCTTAATGATGAGGTTACCCAGCTGAAGGCCGAGCTTGACCGTATTGCCGAAACGACCGAGTTCAACGGTCGTAAGGTTATTGATGGCAGTCTGAAAGATGCCACCTTCCAGGTTGGTGCCAACGCCGGTACCAATCAAACCATTTCTTTTAACATTAAAAGTGCCCTGGCTGCCGATCTCAGTTCCGATGGAACGGTTGTCTCCGCACCAAATGGCGCGCCTATCAGCGGGACTGCTGTAACAGGTTCCCTGTCAGCAGGTGAGCTGATTGTAAACGGGCATGATGTCGGTATCGTTGCCCAGGAGGCAAAAGCACAGGCAGCGGCA
>JBARUU010000024.1:0-49462 GCA_049645925.1 Desulforhopalus sp. | reverse complement strand
TGTCGAAGAAACTGATGCCGGATCTGGATGTTACCGTTATTCGCAAGGAAGAATTTTTTATTGTCAGGTGAGCCTTGCCACACGTAATAGCCGGTCTGGCTAGCAGTGAATCAATTGTTGTCCCTGATACAATGCTTCAGGGAATGGGGATACATGTTGTCCACGATGAAGTTATTAAGGTGGATGCTGCTCATAAAACCGTTTTCTCGTCCAAAGGCAACGAATTTCCATATGACAAACTCTACCTGGCTACAGGATCCAGCTCGTTTATTCCGCCCATCGAAGGAAATGACCTGAAAGGAGTCATGACTTTGCGGGGGCTTGCCGATGCAGAAAAGATAAGAGCTTCTATTACTGATGAAGATGTTAGAAATATAGTATTTATTGGTGCCGGATTCATCAGCATGGAGATTGCTTCGCTTTTGGCGGAGACCAATTCAAATTCATACAACATCTCTGTAATTGAATTGATGGACCGGCCGCTCCCACTCATGCTGGACAAGGACATGGCGGATTCTGTCAGGGAGTATCTCGAAGAAAAAGGGCTGAATATACAGACCGGAGAAAAAGTTAAAAAACTGATAGGCCAAAACGGAAACGTTGTCGGGGTTCAATTGGCATCAGGAAAAACCCTTGATGCGGATATGGTATTTATGACCGTTGGAGTTCGACCTAATATTGGACTTGCAAAAGATATCGGACTGGAAATGGGCCAGTTCGGCATCAAAGTGAATTCGTTTCAGGAAACGTCAGATCCGCATATCCTTGCTGGCGGGGATTGTGTTGAGAAAATAAATTTCATCACAAGAAAACCTACCCCCGGACAGTTGCGTGGACCAGCAGTTGTACAGGGACGGCTGGCAGCTAAACGGCTGGCAGGCTATGCCATCGAATTCCCCGGAGTACTCGATGCCGGTGGCTGCAGGATGTTTGATATGACCATCACAGCTACCGGTCTGAGCGAGGAGAGTGCAGCCAGGGAAGGCTTTGAAACTGTTTGTGCTGTGGTCGACTCAAGAAGCAAACATGGCATGATTCCTGGTATGAAGCCATGGAAACTTAAGCTGATTTTTGATAAAGAAAACCAAAAGCTGATCGGGGGCCAGATAGTCAGTCATTCGATCGCACCGGCAAGAGAAATTGATGCTGTCTCCGCCTTTATCCTTGGCGGTAAAACAATTCCGGAGCTGACAACCTTTACCTCTGCGTGTAACCCGGATATCTCTTCTGAGCCAAGTGCGGAACCTATCACCATTGCAGCCGAGCAGGCACTGCAGAAATTACAAAAACAATTCTGATTTATGTTGGTGTTTTGGGCGCTTAAAATGGCAGAACAACAAAAAAGCAATGAGATTATCATCCGTATAATCCATTGCTTTTTTGTGAATGTATCAGTCCTTGATTCCAACTGCTCTTAATAGTGTCTCATGATCTAAAAAATACGTCTTTATAGATCATGCCACGAATAAAATGGATTTGGCAAAAAGATGATTGGGGAAATTTCGCGTATGATAACAGCCAAATCTTCTCAAAAACCGGTCAGCTAAAAGGCACCCGTTATACTTTGGATCTTTGCCCCTTCCAAGGCAAGCAAGATGAAGAAAACATGACTCGATCTAACAGATAATAATCTGAGAATTCCAACTTATCCGACAGCTAATGTGAAATGCCTTTTCCCGGATTGTCAGGAACATAAACTTTCTGCTCAATCCATATCTTCACTTCTTCCAATAGATCATGCAGTGAAGATCGTATTACCCGGCTCCTTTTTTTGTTTGCCCAGTAGTTTTACCTTATCCATATGCTCAGAATAATAATCTTGACAAAACAAGAAATCTTCATACCATTAAAGATAGTAAGTAATTACTATCTTTAATGGAGGCTCTATGAGTACCATTGTTAAGCATCTTCCGGCCGATGAGCGTCGCGAGGTAACAGTTGCAACCGTGATCGAGTTGGCAGCAGAACAGAATCCAACCGATATCACCACAGCTGCTATTGCCACCCGGATGGGCCTGACCCAGGGTGCCCTGTTTCGACATTTTCCCAACAAGGCTGCAATAACCCAGGCGGTGATGACCTGGGTTTCCACCATGCTGATAGCCAGGTTGGACAAGGCTAGACAGGGGGCAACATCGCCTCTTGCTGCACTTGAGGCCATGTTTATGGCCCATGTGGGTTTTGTCGTCAAGTACCCGGGCGTTCCCCGTCTACTGTTTGGGGAGCTGCAACGTGCCGAAAAGACAGCCGCCAAGGATATGGTCCAGGAACTCATTAAACAATATAGCGAACAACTGCAGCGGCTGATCGAAGAAGGAAAGGCGATCGACGAACTGGATCCTGACCTTGACCCCACGGAGGCGGCCATTCTCTTCATTGGCACTATTCAAGGGCTGATCATGCAATCACTTTTGGCCGGTAATGTGGGTCATATTCGGAAACACGCGCCAGGAGTGTTTACCATTTACCGCCGTGGTATCAGGAGAGCGCAATGAAATATTTATCCGTCCAGGGACGTACCCTTGCTCTGCTGGTGGTGCTTTTGCCCCTTTTCGCACTCTTTGTCTATGTCGCGCTCCGTTCAGGGCCGCTCGCCCCGGTGCCGGTAACGGTGGCTACTGTAGAGAATCGCTCTATATCTCCTGCTCTCTTTGGTATCGGCACTGTCGAGTCCAGGTACACGTACATGATAGGCCCGATCTTTGCCGGGCGGATCAAACGATTGACAGTGCAGGTCAACGATAGTGTCGAGGCCGGCCAGGTTCTTGGTGCATTGGATCCGGTTGATCTCAATGAAAGGATAAAAGCCCAGGATGCCGCGATACAACGTTCCAAGGCACAGTTGGTTGAGTCTCAGGCACGTCAGATTTTCGCCAAATCCCAGGTACAGCGGTATGAACAATTGCTGGCAGCACGTTCAACCAGTGAGGAGATTGTTGCCACAAAAAAGCAGGAACATCAGATCGCTGAGGCGAGCCTTAAAGCTGCCCGGCAGGAAGCGGTTCGCGTTCAAGCCGAAGGGGTAGCATTACAAGCACAACTGAAAAATTTGGATTTTGTTACCCCGGCAGCAGGTCTGGTAACCGCGCGTAACTCAGATCCGGGAACCACAGTCGTTGCCGGGCAGGCGGTCGTGGAGGTGATCGACCCGAAGAACCTCTGGGTTAATGTACGTTTTGATCAAATCCATGCACGCGGACTGGCCGCTGAACTCCCCGCGCAAATTGTATTACGCACCCAGGCTGGTGCATTGACCGGTCACGTACTGCGAGTGGAGCCATTGGCTGACGTAGTAACTGAAGAAATGCTCGCCAAGGTGGTGTTTGATCTGGTCCCCAAACCATTGCCACCCGTCGGTGAACTGGCCGAGGTGACGGTCGCTCTGGCACCACTTCCCGCTGGACCGGCTATCCCTAATGCCGCCATCCAGCGTATTGATGGCAAAATAGGTGTCTGGCGGATCATCAATGACCATCCACACTTCACTCCGGTCACTTTAGGTACTGCAGATCTGGATGGTCATGTGCAGGTTACTGAGGGGCTCAAAGTCGGTGACAAAATTGTGGTCTATAGCGCAAAAGCCCTGACTTCACACAGCAGCGTCGATGTTGTTGAGCATATTTCCGGAGTATCATCATGATCAGCCTGGCCGGTCGAGACATCATGCACGCCTGGGGTAAGTTTGTTTTTACCGGGTTGGGCCTTGGCCTGCTGATTGGGGTGACACTGTCCATGGCGGGTATCTATCGAGGTATGGTAGATGACGGCAAGGCATTGCTCGATAACAGCGGGGCCGATCTCTGGGTAGTGCAAAAAGATACCCTCGGACCCTATGCAGAACCATCGAGCATCTATGACGATGTCTGGCGATCCATTCGCGGTATACCGGGAGTCATTCGAGCGGCGAACGTCACGTATCTCACCATGCAGGTACGCCATGGAGAGCGCGATGTCCGCACGTTGGTTACCGGTATCACCGCCGGTGCACCAGGTACCCCCGGCTGGCCACCATATCTTGTCGCCGGACGACAGATCACCCGTGGCCATTATGAGGCGGTGGCAGATATCGCCACCCACTTCAAGCTCGGTGATAATCTCCAGATTCGGCGCAATCATTATACCGTGGTTGGCCTGACCCGGCGGATGGTCTCTTCCGGTGGTGATCCTATGGTCTTTATTCCATTAAAAGACGCCCAGGAGGCCCAGTTTCTGAAAGACAACGATGCCATCCGGCAGCAGCGCCGCCGCACCGCTGAAAATCCGGCTTTCAATCGGCCGCAGGTCCCGGGCCTACTCGATTCGGTCATTGCTTCGCAAAGTACCAACCTATTCGTCAATGCAGTTCTGGTGCAGCTTGAAACGGGTTATAACGCGGCAGATGTGGCGGATTCGATCCGTCGATGGAAGCGTCTGACCGTCTATACACGGGACCAGATGGAGGATATCCTTATCGGTAAGTTAATCGCCACGTCGGCCAAACAAATCGGCATGTTCCTGGTGATCCTTTCCATTGTCAGTGCGGCCATTGTTGCTTTTATCATCTATACCCTGACACTTGGCAAGATCCGCGAAATCGCAGTGCTTAAACTGATCGGCACCAGGAATCGGACTATCGCTGGCCTGATCATGCGACAGGCCATCGCCCTTGGAATTATAGGCTTTATCGTGGGCAAGATCTCCGCCACCTTGCTGATGGCACCGATCTTTCCGAAGCATGTTTTGCTTGAGCCGTTCGACTCAGTAATGGGATTTGGTGCCGTAGTCTTGATATGCATACTCGCAAGTCTTATTGCCATTCGTGCTGCCCTCAAGGTCGATCCGGCAGAGGCCATTGGAGGCTGACATGACCGGCAAAGGCATTCATATCGAAGGATTAAAAAAACGTTATGGCGAGGGAGATACCGCAGTCGATGCCTTGAAAGGCGTGAACATGCAGGTGGCACCGGGCGAGGTAGTCGGCCTGGTCGGGCCCTCCGGATCCGGTAAGAGCACCCTGCTCAAGTGTTTAGGTGCAGTGATCGAGCCGACCTCCGGAAAGATGATTCTCGGCATTGAGACAATTTACGACGATGGCTGGAAGGTGCGCGATTTGCGGGCTCTTCGCCGCGACAAAATCGGCTTTGTCTTCCAGGCCCCGTATCTTATCCCTTTTCTTGATGTAACCGATAATGTCGCTTTACTGCCGATGCTGGCCGGCGTAAAAAACAGCGAAGCGCGTAAGCGGGCGCTCAAACTGCTGCAGTCACTCGATGTGGAGTCCCGGGCAAAGGCCATGCCCGCACAACTTTCCGGTGGAGAGCAGCAGCGGGTGGCTATAGCCAGAGGACTGGTTAATCGCCCGCCGGTGATTCTAGCCGACGAACCCACTGCGCCACTTGACAGCGAACGGGCGCTGGCGGTGATTCGGATGCTCAACGACATGGCACGCAAATTCGAAACCGCGATTATTGTTGTCACCCATGACGAAAAAATCATTCCCACTTTTAAGCGAATCTATCTTATCCGCGATGGGTTGACTTACGAGGAAGCCGGCGAAGGGCGAGACTTCAGATGATAACTCATAGATACCGTGGGACGACAATGAGACACGCAAATATTTATGCTCGTATCGCCTTCATCATGGCGATTGGGCTGCTACCGGGATGCACCGTAGGTCCTGATTTCATCAGCCCGGCCGGGCCCAAGGTTGCGGACTACACCACAACGCCGCAACCGGAAAAAACGGCCAATGCCCCTATAGCTCTGGGCGGCTCACAGCATTTTCTCCATGGCAGCCGGGTCAACCCGCAATGGTGGCAAGAGCTTGGTTCTGCCAGATTGGATACCATAGTCCAAGATGCACTCCAGGCCAGCCCCACCCTAACTCGAGCACAGGCTACCTTGCGCCAGGCACAAGAACTTTACGCAGCGCGGGCCGCCTCAAGCCTTTATCCTCAGGTTGATGCCAACCTCGGTGCCCAGCAACAACGATTTAGCCCAAGCTCATCAGGGCTGACCGGTGATGCCCGAGAATTCAGTCTCTACAATGCCGGAGTGAACATCAGTTACACTCCAGATCTGGCCGGCGGCAATCGGCGCACCCTGGAAGCACTGGCCGCCCGCGTGGATTATCAGCACTATCAACTCGCAGGTGCCAGGTTAACCCTGGTGGCCAATATCGTCACCACCGCCGTTACCCAGGCAAATATTTACGGGCAAATACAGGCTACAAAGGGCATCCTCCACGCCCAGGAAGAACAGCTGGAACTGACCAAAGAGCGGGTCCGTCTCGGCCAGGTGGCTGCAGATGAAGTGTCGGCCTTGCAAACCGCGGTGGAACAAACTCGTGCCACTATTCCACTCCTGTCTAGTCAGCTGCAACAGAGCGGACACCTTCTTGCCGTGCTCGCCGGCCGGGCACCAGGTGCGGGAGGTCTTCCTTCTTTCACCCTGGCGGAGTTCACCCTGCCCGTGGATCTACCGCTCATCGTACCCTCCGAACTGGTACACAGCCGCCCGGATATTCAGGCCGCCGAGGCCTTGCTGCATGTTGCTAATGCTGAATACGGCGTGGCAATCGCCAAACTCTATCCGCAAGTCAACCTCAGCGCCGACCTTGGTTTGCTGGCCCTGACAACTGATACATTATTTAGCGGCAGTTCGACAGTCTGGAGCCTGGTCGGCCAATTAACCCAACCTCTTTTTAATCCTGGCTTACCGGCGGAAAAACGTGCGGCCCTGGCTGGCTTCGATGCAGCGGCGGCGAATTACCAAAGTGTCGTCCTCGAAGCGCTGCGCAATGTGGCCGATGTGCTCAGGGCGTTGGAAAACAATGCCCAAAGACTTGCAGCACTCACCGCTGCAGATGCTGCCGCACAGGAATCCTTTCATTCTGTCCAGCGCCGGTACGAACTCGGTGCAGCCAGTTATGTCCAGTTGCTCATTGCACAGCAACAGGTACAGCAGACCCAGCTCAACCTGATCGACGCTCAGGCTCGACGTCTTATCGATAGCACAGCGTTGTATCAGGCAATCGGTGGGGATAGTTGAGCGTTGTACTAATAATTGGCGGGGTAAATTTTTTCAGGGAATTTTGTATTTTTTCTGGAGCATACGCGACAGGTGGTTGGTCATCGAGAAAACATTTTCTACAGTTCGTCCCTTATCCGGATTGACCAGGCAGCATGTCGCCGGAGACAGCATACTCTGGGCGATTATCTGCTCAATATCGATGCCCTTTTTGCCAAAATGCTGCCAGATGTTTTCCAGTTTCATGACAAGAAAGCCGAGGCTTTCTTTGGCAAATATCTCGTAGCCGGTCGGCATGATACCCCAGACCAACACCCCGCCCCGGTCAAGAAATTTCTTGATTGAGCTGGTGCAGGCAGAAAATATTTCCGCATTGGTATAGATATCTAAGGAGAGGATATCCATATCCAGGGTGAGAAGGAAATCCCAATCTGGATTGCCGCAAAGATGAATGCCCCGGGGAGTTTGTTTGCGGCATTACCGCCATTGCCGTAGTCAAGAGATTTCCGGGTATCGGCATGAGTTGTTCTCCTGTTAATTATGGCTGCAAAATGACTGTAGGCAACCGCAGAATTGTCAAATAATATTCGCAACTGACATAAGTCAATTATTTTATGAGAGATAATGTATTTACTGTTATATACAGATACCACTTCAAAAGCCCTGAATGAAAGAAGGCAATTGGTCTCTTTTGGCCTGGATCATCTTGTGACACCATAAAGGAGCGGAACAAATGAAAGAAAGACACAGTGCCGACTTCATCCCTGTGGATATTTCCGAATATGATGTAATTGAGGCGATGAAACGCATCGAAGGCTATATCGATATCACTCCTGGTGACTTCAAAGAGGTGTATCAGTCAGCCTATGCATTGGCAATAAAACGGCTCCTAAATAGCCTTACAGCTGATAAAATAATGACCAAAACCGTGATTTTTGTTGATCAGGGGATGGCTCTTGTCGGGGCGGCTGACCTGCTGGCGGAAAAACAGATTTCGGGCGGCCCTGTCGTCGATAGCAACGGAAAGGTCGTTGGTGTTGTTTCCGAAAAAGATTTCCTTAAAGAAATGGGGTTTGGTGCGACACCATCCTTTATGCAATTAGCCACTCATTGCCTGAATAGCAAAAGCTGTATGATACGAAGATTACACGACAAGACCGTTGGTGACATCATGACAAAGCCGCCGATAACTGCCGGTTCAGAGATGACCATCGGTACAATATCCGCTCTTTTTGCCAAACACCAAATCAATCGCCTGCCAATTGTCGATGATGATGGGCGGCCGATCGGTATGGTCACACGTACTGACCTGGCACACTCCTTTGACACCTTAGGAAAGAGGTCGAAAAATGAACTACCTTAATAAAATGAAGGGTGGTGGCCAAAGTCCTCCACAGGTTGGTTTGACTGAGGTCCTCTGGTCCTGGTTGGGCAGTTTTTTAGGCCTCGCTGCAGTTTCCCTCATTCACTATAAAATATTTGACGACACGGGTTTGATGATGATCATCGGCTCGTTTGGTGCTTCGGCAGTACTCATCTATGGTGCTATTCGCAGCCCCCTAGCCCAGCCGAGGAATCTGCTTGGAGGGCATATTCTTTCCGCCGTTGTCGGGGTAACTGCCTTTCAATGGCTGGGAGGACAACCCTGGCTGGCTGCTGCCGTGGCCGTCTCTACTGCTATTGCCGTAATGCATCTCACCAAAACCCTCCATCCGCCGGGTGGCGCGACGGCACTGATCGCGGTTATCGGCGGTGATAGCGTACACGGTCTCGGCTACCTCTATGTAGTGGTACCGGCTGCCCTGGGAGCAATTGTAATGCTTGTAGTTGCTCTTATGGTCAACAATATTTCAAAGAATCGACGATATCCGGAATTTTGGTTTTAGCTGAGAGTTTATGGCCCGGCATATTGAGCAATAACAATAGTAATGTTATCTGTTCCCCCCCTTTGCTAAAGCGGAATTAACAAGACAATCTACCGTTTTTTTTAATATCTTCGGCCTCTTGAAGTTCGGCAATATTAGATATTGTAAACAAGGAGAGAGCATCAATCAAGAGCTGTAGTGGCAAAGGTATTACAGTGTGTTTTCAGGTAGATGATATTCAAAACATGGACACTTACTTGATGGAATCGAGGGTCAGTCCAACCCCGATAAAGGAGATTTGGGGATCAAGAGTATTTTATGCTTCGATCCTGAAGATAATAGAATTGAATTGTGATCTTAATCGCCAGGTAATATTGACGGTTAGATGAGCGGAGAGTTGATTGAGCAAAATAATGTTCCACATAGAAACATCCCAAATATGGATCGAAAGGGTAACTAGGAGTAATGAAAAAAATACCAGCAGGATGGCGATAGAGGTAATTCGTCTGGCAGTGCTGACTCCGCAGTCTGTTTTATTATCAGCCGCAGTCAAGCATCTGAAGAACACCCTGCTCCAAAACATTCACCGGAACAACCTACCGAGCTTGACCTTTTTCACTATTTGAAAGAAGTTTTAAATCGGGAAATGCATAGGATTGAAAAAGGGATGATGGCGATTGTCCCTACAATTGCAGCTGGCAATTGGGATTCAAATGAAAAGAAAGTATCATCAGATTGGTTATGACTTCCTGTTAGTCTTTCGTATTCCCAATCGAGTTGCAAGATTATGAAGATTGCTGCGATTCGTGTCCAGACTGCGGGCAGCTGCTGACCAGTTCCCGTTATTCTTCTCTAGAGCTGCTTGAATCAATTTTATCTGAAATAATTTCACTTCTTCTCGAATAGAAATTTTACCTTGAATTGTCTTGGCAGAATTTGACGTTTGGGCTGGATGCACATACATCGCTGCCCCAAGGTCACCAGCAAGATGTTCCGGTTTGATTTGAATAAACTCATCAGGTTGGTGCTGTTGAGATGCTTTTAAGACTGCTCTTGAGATGATATTTTCCAGTTCACGCACATTGCCTGGCCAGTCGTACCTTGAAAGGAGACGCAACGCTTCTTCATTTATGCGAGTTTCCTGAAGCCCTAGTCTTCTCTGAACTCTGTCAATGAAAAATCCCGCTAGAATACCGATATCTTCTTTTCGTTCACGTAACGGTGGAACTGTTATTGGATAAACATTGAGTCGGTGATATAAATCAGCCCTGAATTTCCCTGTACTAACTTCTGCTTCCAGGTTTCTGTTGGTTGCAGCGAGCACCCGGACATCAGCGTGTAACATTTTTTCTGACCCGATTCGCTGAATTTCGCCCTCTTGAATTACCCGCAATATCTTGGCCTGAATTTCAAGCGAGAGCTCACCGATCTCATCGAGAAACAAAGTACCTTCATCGGCCAGTTCAAACTTTCCTGCCCGGTCATGATTTGCACCGGTAAAAGAACCTTTAACATGACCAAACAGCTCACTCTCAGCGAGGGAGTCAGGAAGTGCAGCACAATTCAGATACAGCATCGCCCTGTCACGGCGATTCGAGTAGCGATGTATCGCTCTGGCAACGAGCTCCTTACCAGTTCCCGTCTCACCAAGTACTAAAATAGTGAAATCTGATTTCGCAACCAGTTCAATATCTTTGCGTAATTTTTTAATGGCCGGGCTCTGGCCAAGAATATCCCAGCCTCTTTGTAGAGATACATCCTGCATGAGGTCAGAAGCTATCTGTCCCTGTCGCTCAGCCTGTTGCTCCAGTGCTTTTAGCAGATCTGCCATTTGCATCTGTGCCCCAGCCATCAATGCGACCGTTTCCAGGTACTTCTTAGGGAGACGGTCAAAAGCACCAACATCAAGAGAGTCAGCCGTTAAAATTCCCACCAGTTTTTCTTTTACATAAAGAGGGCAGCCGAGGCAGGCATGTATATGTTGCAGCCCCTTTGGATCCATGATCAGCATACCATCAAAGGGATCGGGAAGATGGCTGTCCTTAGAGAACAATACAGGTTCTTTGGAACCACAAATAATGTCAAGACGCGGATGCTCCTTACGTTCATAGACACGTCCCAGGGCATCTGGGGTCAGTCCTCTAGAGGCAAGGGGGATCAGTTTGTTCTTCTCGACTCGCAAGAGCGTTGCAGCATCGTACGGAATGGCTCGGCGCAGTGCTCCCAGTAAACGATCATAGCGATCTTCGGCACTCATTTCGGCAGTAAGATCTAGTGCGATTGCTGCAAGAGCATTGAGCTTATCCATGTATTCATTTTTACAACGATGTTGTAAATAACGCAACATCATTGTGTTGTATTTTTATAAACACAAATGTCAAAATATTGATATTGCATATTAATTCAAATGGCACGCCTGTTGCTTTGCAATAAGTAAGAAAGACATCTTTCTTCGACAACAATAAACAGGAGGCAGGTAATGGAAAACACAAAACGACTATGGATGCTCCTTGGGGCAGTAATTTTTATTACCATGTTTATCCTGGGCTGGTTTGGTAAAGAACTTTACCGCAAGGTTCCTCCCATACCCCTTCAGGTTCAAACCACAGAGGGCGCTTTTTTGCTCGGCAAGGATGATATCCTTAAAGGCCAGTTGGTTTGGCAGTCTATTGGAGGTCAGCAGGTTGGCTCGATCTGGGGGCACGGTGCATACCAGGCTCCTGACTGGTCAGCTGACTGGCTCCATAAGGAAGCCACCGCTCTCCAGGAAATACTCAGCCAAAAGATATTCCAGCAATCATTTGAAACTCTCGATCAAATTGACAGAGCGGTCGTAAAAACTCATCTAAAGCAGGAGATGAGGACCAATACCTATAATGCTGAAAACGAAGAGGTGACGATCTCACCAGAGCGAGCAGAGGCAATAGCTCAGACAGGGGCACATTATATTGGGTTGTTTAACGATGATCCAGAGTTTGCTGATCTTAGGGAATCTTATGCTCTGCATAAATCCGCTATCCCCGATCTTGAGAGAAGGCAGGCGCTGGCTTCTTTCTTTTTCTGGACATCCTGGGCTGCATCGACAGAACGTCCTGAAATGTCTTCAACGTATACCAACAACTGGCCGCATGAGCCGTTGATAGACAATACCCCCACTACAGCTAATTTAGTATGGTCTATCGTCTCCGTAATCATCCTGCTCGCCGGGATCGGAGCACTGGTCTGGTACAAGGTCTTTACCGATAAAGAAGAAGAATTGCCGACGCCAGCAATCTCAGATCCAATGGACAAAATCACACTCACTCCATCCATGCGTGCCTCAGGGAAATACGCATTAACAGTAATTGCCTTATTTGTTGTCCAGTCTCTTCTTGGCGGAGTGTTGGCTCATTTTACCGTTGAAGGAAATGGATTCTACGGTTTTCCACTGTCAGAATACCTGCCATATTCTGTTGCCAGAACCTGGCATATTCAGTTGGCGGTTTTCTGGATCGCCACAGCATTTTTAGCAACAGGTCTGTTTCTTGCCCCTGCAGTTGGCGGGAGAGAACCGCGCTTTCAAAGGCTTGGGGTAAATGTACTTTTTGGAGCTTTACTCCTTGTTGTGACCGGTTCACTTGCCGGTGAATGGCTTTCCGTAAAGCAGTATTTTAGTCTCGATAACAGCTTTATCTTTGGACACCAGGGATATGAATATATTGACCTTGGCAGATTCTGGCAGATTCTGCTGTTCGTCGGCCTTGTACTCTGGTTGGTGCTGATGCTGCGAGGATTGTGGCCTGCACTCAAAGAGAAAGGGCATCGGAGACAACTCGTTTTGCTATTTGCCGGGGCATCGACCGCCATTGGGCTGTTCTATGGAGCAGGTTTTTTTTATGGCGCCAAAACACATTTAACCATCATGGAGTACTGGAGATGGTGGGTAGTTCATCTCTGGGTTGAAGGTTTCTTTGAGGTTTTTGCAACGGTTGCGCTGGCATTCATCTTTACACAACTTGGGTTAATCAGGGCGTTAAGTGCGACCAGAGCGGTCCTCTTTTCATCAGCAATTTATCTGTTTGGCGGAATCCCCGGGACCTTTCACCACCTGTACTTTAGTGGAACCCCTATCTCAATAACGGCTATAGGAGCAACGTTTTCCGCTCTTGAAGTAGTACCACTGGCACTCATTGGGTACGAAGCGTGGGAGACATACCAAAAATCACATGCGGTTGATTGGATGGAAAAATACAAGTGGCCTATCCGGTTTTTTATGGGCGTTGCTTTCTGGAACCTGGTCGGAGCTGGAATATTTGGATTTCTCATCAATCCGCCAATCGCTCTTTATTACATGCAGGGACTCAATACAACACCGGTTCACGCTCACGCCGCACTATTTGGTGTCTATGGCCTGCTTTCCCTTGGGCTCGTCCTGCTGGTCCTGAGACGATTGTACCCTGAGGGAGTATGGAATGAGAAACCGCTTGCGATAGCCTTCTGGTCAATGAATGGGGGGCTTGCTCTCATGATAGGACTGAGCCTGTTACCAATAGGGTTGGCACAAACGTGGGTTAGTATTGAGCACGGTCTTTGGTATGCCCGAAGCGCAGAATTTCTCCAGCTACCATTACTTGAGACTCTGCGATGGCTGAGAATGATTGGCGACACCGTCTTTTTTGTTGGCGTATTCACGCTGGCATATTTTGTCGCAGGACTTCTTACCGGCTGGTCTTATAAAAAAAGTGCAAGCGGCCAGTTCGTTACACTAGAGCAGGTATCGTAGCCGAAACTATTTTCAAGAATGGGCTGTTCAATATCAGGTCGTTGAACAGCCTATAACCTAAACAAAGTATACAGGGGTAGTATCATGAAAATATTGAAACTCAACGACACGAATGAATTTACACCAGGAGCAATGAAACGATTTTTTCTCGTGGAAGATTCACCAGATTTCAAAATTGTAAACTTCAATCTTGATGAAGGAGTAACCTTTCCTGTCCACTCCCACGATCTGGACGGACAGCTTTCCATTCAGGTACTGGAAGGAGATGGATTTTTCCTCGGGGAGGATGAATCTGAACTACCAGCAAAAAAAGGTGATATCCTCATCTCTCAAATAAGAGAGCCACATGGTGTAAGGGCAACAACCAAGATGAGGATACTGGTTACAATAGCACCCCCAATTTGATTAAGCGACCATCAAATCAAGGTACCGGAACAATGACATTAATTTCCAATAGAATCCCCAAAAGGAGTCTGCGATGTCTGAAAAAGTAAAAATTGACCAGGATGAATGTATTGGCTGTGAAGCGTGTGTAGAATTATGTCCTTCAGTCTTTTCATTTGATGATGATGAAGGAAAGGCATACGTGAATGAAGATGCGGACGCTGGAGATGATTGTGTAGATGAGGCTATCGCGTCGTGTCCGGCTGAATGTATTACAAAGGAGTAAGGTGATTAGAAAGGAGGTCGCTGCTATGAATAACAAACACAAGACAATCAAAGAGATTCTAATCGTTGCAGTAATATCAGTGTTTGTAATAACAAGTGCCAGCAATGTTTTAGCTCATTGCGACACTCTTGATGGACCAGTGGTTGCAGATGCACGCAATGCTTTGATCACTGGAGATGTTACTCCAGTATTAAAGTGGGTATCAAGTAGCGAAGAAGAAGAAATAAAGGCAGCCTTTGGACATACCTTAAAGGTAAGGGGCCTGGGGGAAGAGGCTCAAGGTTTGGCCGATACGTACTTTTTTGAAACGCTGGTGCGTATCCACAGAGCTGGTGAAGGCGCCCCGTATTCAGGATTAAAATCAGGAACAACTGTTGACCCGGCTGTTGCTTTAGCAGATCAGGCCATAGAAAACGGATCTGCTGAAAAGTTAACTATGGTTCTAGGCAACGCTCTTAACGACGGACTTTCCAGCCGGTTTGACACAGTAATCTCCTCAAAAAAACGAGCTGATGAAAGTATAAAAAAAGGACGAGAATACGTTGAAGCGTATGTTCATTTTACTCACTTTGCCGAAGGAATACATGGGATAATAAAAGGTGGAGCACCACACGGTGAACACAAATGAACACTGCTGACATAATGCTATGATAGTTTTGTTGAATAATGAGAAATTGAGATAAATTATTCTCATCATCTCGACTTCTCATTTCAACATACCGAAAACGTTTGATTATAGAAGAATAGTTGGCACAGAGGATTTAAATGGAGGACATATGAAACCAGATATAGCTATCGCCATTCCAGGGACAGTGGAATACAAAGTTATGATCTTTTACATTTGGTTAACGAGGTGAAAAAAATGCAAGAATCTAACAAAACAATCGGTGAGATAGTTGCTGAGGATTATAGAACATCAAAGGTATTTGAAAAATTTGGGATAGATTTCTGCTGCGGTGGCAAGGTCGTGCTTACTGAAATTTGCAATGAAAGAGGGCTCGACCTCCGAGCTATACTCAGCGACCTTGAAACGGTAAAAAATAAGCAGATTGAGCGGGATCAAGACTACGCCTCATGGGAGTTGCCTTTCCTCATTGACTACATAATAAACGTCCACCACGGTTATCTAAACGAGAATATTGAGTTGATTAAATCCTATACTCGGAAAATTGCTCAAGTCCATGGTAACCGTCATCCTGAGCTGCTTGAGATCTCTTCAATCTTTGACAAGATAACCAGTGACATGTCAACCCACTTAAAAGAAGAGGAAGATGTGTTGTTTCCGGCCTTAAAAAGTGCTGACAGGAACAGAAAAACCGGCACACAATTATCTGTCGATGATGTTAAAGTTATTCATAAATCACTAGAAGAACTTGTTCGTGAGCATGATGACATAGGAGCGGCAATCCATAAGATTAGACATCTCTCAAATGAGTATGCAACACCTGAGGATGCGTGCAACACCTATATTATCACTTACAAGAAACTGGAAGAGTTTGAGAATGACCTCCATAAGCACGTCCATCTTGAGAACAATATTCTCTTTTTACAAGCTGGGAAATTATAGACTACCATAGCCCCCAGCATTTTTTTGTTCCATTTTTGCTCCACTGCCACATCAAGTGGAGCAAATCTCAAAAAAAAGGAGCTAACCAGTTTCAATCACTGGCTAACTCCTTCTTGGCATTGGTACCCTCGGCGCGAATCGAACGCGCGACACCAGGATTAGGAATCCTGTGCTCTATCCCCTGAGCTACGAGGGCTGTTGGGACAATGTAAATCAGGCGGAATAATACTCAAGTTTGTCCAAATCGCAATCTTTTTCAGTCTCTAAAATAAAGATCTCCGGATATTGAGTTTTATTTCAGGCTTCCGGTTCTCTCGTTTTATGAAACCTCGCCATCGGCAAACAGCGATTCGCCGTCCTCAATCGTCTGTCCTGGATATACAGCTTCTGTCACATTACTGTTAATCACACAATTTCTTCCGATCTTCTGGCCGGCAGGAACCATTGCGCCTTTGCCGATCATGGAAATTCCGGTGTAGAGATGATTCGGTTTGAGATGATTGACGAGGGTATAATTGTCGCCGAAACCAACCATGGCGTTTGCACCGACCTGGACTCTTTTATCAAGAATAGCAAGATCGACAACCGCGCCTTTTCTGATGATACAGTCTTCAAACAAAATGGAGTTTTTAATCATTGCACCTTCCTCGACGACAACTCCCGGTGCCAGCACCGAGTTGATCACCGATCCCTGGATATTGCTACCGGCGGAGATCATGCAGTTCTCCAGGTGGCAACCTGCCCCAAACCGAGCCGGAGCACGGTCAGCAATTCGTCCTTCCGTTTCGATGTTGGTCCTGATCTGCCATCTTTGGGGAGAGATGCCGCTTTCTTTCTTTAACACATCCATATTGGCCTCCCAATAGGCCTGAATCGTCCCGACATCACGCCAATACCCATAGAATGGATACGCAAAAACATCATCCTCAGCGATGGCCCGGGGCAGAATATGCATACCGAAATCGACTTCTGATCTATCACGGATAAGCGTGTTGAGAAGGTATTTGTAATCAAAAATATAAATTCCCATTGATGCCAGATTGGTCCGGGGTTTCTGTGGTTTTTCCTCCCACTCAATAATTCTGTCGTTTTTATCGACAATACCGGCACCGAATTGATGAATCTCGCTTTTCGGCACAACCATCATACCTACGGTCACATCGGCACTTTTTGAGCGGTGGTATTCAATCATCGCATCAAAATCCATATGGTAGATATGATCGCCGGAAAGGATAACTACTTCTTCTGCAGGATTGGACTCCAGGAAATCAAGATTTCTGCGAACCGCATCGGCCGTTCCCTGATACCAATCCGACTCCTTCTCCCCGGTTCGTGGCGGCAGAATTGTCACCCCCCTGCTTCTCCCGGTAAAATCCCAGGCCTCCCCTGTTCCCAGATGATGCATCAGCGAAAGCGGCTTATATTGAGTCAGCACCCCTACTTTTTTTAACCCGGAGTTCATAACGTTACTGAGGCTGAAATCAATGATACGATAAATGCCTCCGAAAGGCACGGCCGGTTTGGCACGCTTCTGTACCAGAATATTCAGGCGACTTCCAACGCCACCTGCAAGAATAAGTACTAATGCTTCTTTTGAACGTCTCATCGCAACACCTCCCCCGGATCCACACCTGCAGGCCAGTTCCTTACCGGGACCTGAGGGTAAACTGTGGCCCCCTCCCCTATTACAGTCCCATCGGGAATCTTATTATTCCAACCGATCATCGTGACCGGTGTTTTTTCATTACACTGCTCCGGCCCTACAACCACTTTTCTGCCATAGTTATTATTTACATCGGAAACGATCTTATTCAACCTGCAGTTCTCACCTATGATATTGCTGAAAAAAATCACTGAATTCTCAACAATTGCACCTTTTTTCACATGCACACCCGGGAAAAGAATCGAATTCCTCACTGTTCCACCAATCTTACAGCCGTTATATACCATGCTGTTGTGCACCACTGCCTGTTCCCCAATTAATGCCGGCTCATTGTCACGGATGTGCCGGTGCTCCAGGTTCGTTCGAAACATCCATTTTTCCAGATCAATGAGAGGGTCAGGCCCAAGCATATCCATGTTCGACTGCCAATACTCGTTGATGGTTCGGGTATAGCCCCAGTAGCCGCAGAACTTGTAACCATATACCTTGAAATTTTGCTCAAGCAGCGTGGGGATAATATCTTTTCCAAAGTGATATGAATCACTCTCCTGATTCTTTTCCAGGACTCGATACAGTACTTCCGGCTTGAAGCAAAGCACGGTCATTGATGCCCAGTCTGCTTCAGGGTTTGCTGGTTTCTCCCAGTATTTGGCTACTCTCCCGCCGCGGGAGCCATCTTCATCGTCCAGTCTGGCTATCCCGAACCTGTTGGCCTCGTCTTTTGGAACTCTGGTAAACGCTATCGTCAGGTCGGCATCCTTTGCAGTGTGGTAGTCAATCAGGTCCTGATAATCCATTTTATAGATATGGTCGCCGGACAGGATCAGGATCTCTTCAGGGCAGTGGTAACGGACATAGTCAAGATTCTTATAGATGGCGTCTGCTGGACCTCTGTACCAGTCAGTCGCCTCAGAGCCGAGAAAAGGAGGAAGTATGGATGCATGACGATAGCGTCCGATCATATCCCATGCGGCACCCGTTCCAATATGGTTAATGAGAGAGTAGCTATGGTATTGACTCAGGAGAGCAACCTGCTCGATTCCTGAATTCAACAGATTACTGAGAGAGAAATCAATGACCCGACCGACACCGCCAAACGGAACTGCCGATTTGGGACGATAATAGGTCAGAACATTCAATTCATCGACACGGCCACCAGCCAGGATCATTGCCAGCGTAGAAGGTTTCAGCATAGGGCACCTCAAGAAGTAAAATCCAGCATAAAAATGGAGGGAAAAGTCACAAATCCCTCAACATTTTCGCCCGAGTACATTCTTATAAGGTAAAAGATAGGAGAACTCTACGCAACCCCGGAGAGAACAATCCAGGCAAAAACAATATCAGCCCGAATATCTTATCAGTTCAGGCGGTTTCGGATTTGAAGTGTATATCGATAAACCATAATATACTATGTTTATTGACAATACACTGTGGAAAGCAGCACCGTATGGACTGCACCCCAAGACCATTCGAAGTCTACGCTTATCTCCTGCGGGCACCATTGGTGAGCATTTTGTCGAAATTTCATTTAATTACAAATGTTGTATGGTCCTGGGATCAGGGGGGGGGGCGGCCAGTTTCGATACGATACTCATGAGAAAAATGGGTTAGATATGGTGCATGATGAAGCGCTTGAGGGTATCAGAGGTGAAATCCTTATCGCCCAGATTGAGGTTTTTTAGGGGCACTTCAGCCCTGGCGGCTCCTTTGTGCCCACCAGCGGACCCCAGAGAACCAAATATTCTGTCAGCCAGCTTTCCCGCGCTTTTACGATAGCCATCACATCGAAAGATGACGACCAGCTTTTCCCCATGAATTCCGGAGACAAAGACCCAATCGATTTCACCGACATGATTAAGAAAATCAGCAACAATAACAAGCACATCAGGACTCCTGACCCGGCCAAGATGCGTAAAATAACGCCCTTTGGAATATTTCAATTCTGCCAGTGCGATAGAAAAGTACTTGAGCTCGGATCGACGCAAATCGGTCAACTCAAACTTTCGTACAAGATCCCGGTTGGCAATGTTAAAAAGGTAACGAAAAGAGATCCCATCGGCCAGGACCGATTTCTGCTCAAAATCCTGGGTATCCACTTTTATTCCATAAAACAGCGCAGTGGCCAGAGCAACAGAGGGTTTCATTCCGGCTGCCCGCAGATATTCGACGGCCATTGAGGCGGTGGCACCGTATTCTGGCCGGATATCAATAAAATTACTGTCAAAATCACCACTGATTGGATGATGATCTATGATTGCGTGTATCTTGATTTTCTCGAAACATGGCAGATGATTCGGCTGTGAGTCAACCATAACCTTCTTGCTGAAATGGTCCAGTTTGATGTCTTTGAGCCGCTCTAAGGGTATTCTCAATCTCTTGACCATCGCCTGATTGTTGAGACGCCGGATCTCATTGGGGTGAACGATGGTAACACTTTTTACTTTATAACGAAGGAGCCTTTTGACGGCCATCGCGGTTGCCAGGGCATCAGGGTCGGCGTTAATAATGACAAGGACTTCATCTTCTTTTTCAAAAACTTTCCAAAAGGCATGTAAACGATCCCTTGCAGTATTCTTGTAGGTCTGCTTACATAATATATTAGGATCGTTTTTCTTTTGTTTACGTGCCATATACGGTAGCAGCGGCATTTGTGATATACGAACTCTGTCAATCTCTCTACCCAGGTGGGGCGTTCTAACAAGCGATTGAACAACTGTAGTCCATATTGTAATAACTGTTTCCCGCCCCTGTCTGTTATTTTATCAGAAAGGGAGTGAGAGTCACCAATTACACCCAAAAGCCAGCTATCTCCTGTTGAAAAAACTCTTGTTCAATTTCCCGGAATGCACACGAACAAGAGAGTTTAACGCTACCAAAGAAAAAATAATCCTTATAGTTCCGGGCCTTGGCAACGTCGTGACAATCTGCGAATATACCATACTGATCAAGGAAATTGCAAGGACCTGGTATTTCCCCTTCGCATCGGTAAAGGCCATTCTTGACGCACGGAACCGATAATGTTACCTACATCTGAACGATCTATTCTCGTTAATAAACACTTTCAACAGAGGACATCATCCATGGTAAAAATATTAGCCATTGCAGTAGGTGGCGGTATTGGGTCAATCGCCAGATACACTGTTGCGGTTTGTGCTGAAAAATTGACCCCCATGAATTTCCCCCTCGGAACCTTGAGCGCAAATTTGATCGGCTGCCTGATGATTGGTTTTTTCTGGAGTTATTTTGACCGTATTCACATCAGTAATGAATTCAGGCTGTTTCTCTTTACCGGTTTTCTCGGCGGATTTACCACTTTTTCCACCTTTGCACGAGAAACCGAGCAATTTTTTAAGGCGGGCGAACCACTGCATGCCATCACTTATCTTCTGTTGAGCAACATCCTGGGAATAACCATGGTTGCTGCAGGATTTTTCATTTGCCATCGTTTTATCCGGTAATTGGAGTTTTTACGTGAATCTGCTTAACCGTTACATCCTCAGCCTTTTTTTTAAATATTTCTTCACCGTCAATGCAGGGTTTGCTGCTATTTATCTGCTCATTGATTTTTTTGAAAAAATCGACGACTTCAACAATGCCGGAAAGCCGATCTCACTGGCTCTTGAGTATTTTTTTCTGTCCATTCCCTTTGTGGTCGATCAACTGGGGCCGGTGTTCATTCTCCTTTCCGGAGTAATCTCTCTTGGTATTCTCAACCACACCAACGAACTCACAGCCCTGAAGGCTGGTGGAATTCCGCTTCGCCTTATCATCAGACCCTTGATCCTGGGTTCTGTGTTCTTTACCATGCTCTTTATCGCCGCCGCCCAGTGGCTGTTGCCTGCAACCATCGCCAGGACCAACAACATCTGGTATGAGCAGCTTAAGGGCAAAGTCCCCCTGGGTATTTTACGAAACAACCGATATTACTATAAAGGACAAAACGGTTTTTACTCTTTCGGCTGGCCAGATCCCAAAGACTATATGTTTACCGATTTTTCCTATTCCCGCTGGGATGATACATATAATATTGAGACATTGACGACTGCCGCCTATGCAAAATGGCACGAAGAGGATGACAATTGGGTTTTAAGTATTGGACAGATCCAGCAGCAGGGAGGCGATAACGATTATAAAATTACTAACTTTGTGAGCCACAAGGTCAAGCTGCCGGAACGACCTGAGGATTTCCTCATCCCTGTCAACAAATCTGCAGAGCAGTCTCTAACAGATCTTTACCAGGAGATCGACGAGGCTGATGTAGAACATGAGAAACGAGCAGCATCGACCAGATTTCTCGGTCGTATCTCTTATATTTTCCTTGGAATACCTCTGCTGCTGCTCGGGTTGCCCATTCTGCTCTATTCCTACCGAAAATGGGGGCGGGATCTCTCGGTTGCCATTCCGGTAAGCTGCGGCCTCGCCTTTTTCGCATGGGGGATATGGGGGGCATTGCAATCACTGGCAGTTGCAGGGTATATCTCACCGGTCATTGCCGCTGCCTCCATGCATATCATCTTCTCGCTGGCAGGGATTTACCTCCTCATTAAAAATGATCGCTGACCAGAAAGGTGCAAAAAAGGCCGTTTGGGATATCCCCCAACGGCCTTTTTAGGTCTAAACGTCATGCAATCGGTGTTATTTCTCGATTGAGATCAGCTCCACATCAAAGATAAGCGCAGAATTTGGTTGAATTTTCGGTGCAGCTCCACCTTCACCGTAAGCCAGCTCTGAGGGGATAACCAGATGCAGCTTGGTTCCCACATTCATTAACTGGAGTGCTTCCCCCCATCCCTTAATAACCTGATCAACTTGAAACTCTGCAGGTTCACCATGTTGAGCAGTGCTGTCAAATTCAGTACCGTCGATCAAGGTTCCTACATATTCGACCTTCACAGTGTCGGTCGCTTTGGCTTTCTCCCCCTTACCCTCTTTGAGAACCTTGTACTGCAGCCCACTTTCGGTTACAACAACACCTTCTTTTTTCTTGTTCTCTTCAAGAAATGCAACCCCAGCCGCTAAATTCTTTTCTTTCATTTCGTTTAGCTTGACCTGCTGCATAGCCTGCATTTTTTGGGCAAACTCTTTCTGGACAGCTACCATTTCCTCACGGGACAACACCGGCTCTGCACCATTATAGGCATCTTCTATGCCGGTGATCAGAAAATCCTTCTGAATATCTCCACCAGCCCCCTTAAAATAATTTCCCACCTCAAAACCCATGCTGTAGCTGAGTTTTTCTTCAAAACTTTCCGGTGGGGCAGCCTGGGATACTGCTGGAAGCGCAATACAGAATCCAAGTACTGCAGATACAAAATATTTTTTCATCAGAAACTCCTCCTTAGAAGTTTTAATTTTCACCACATTTACGACAAAAAAGTCGCGTTAAATAGATTTGTTGAAATCAATGTTGAGAGAGCCAAAAATCCATGCGAAAGTATCACCAGGGTTATCCCCCGGTTCCCCTTGTTCAGGTGTTTATCTGCTCCAAGCTGAGGGTATCGCCGGAGAAGTGATCGAACCAGACCGGATCTTTTGCTGAAATCCTCGCCAGTAATGTACTCGCTGATTTGTCCTTTGCTTTTGAGAAAATCGAGCATTTTTCTGCATTCCGACCGAATAGCCCCACCTTTTCCGCTCGATCCGTAGCCATGGATCAAAGTGAGGACATTGACGTCTCTCCTGACGGAATCCTCAATTATCTCATTCATCCGGTGAAGCGCAATTTCCACCACCGGCCGCCCCGCCTCAAGATTAACTGTTTTATGCACAAACCCCGAGTGTTTACCGACCACAGACATATCCATCCTGCTCCCGCAAAACGGACAGAGTACACTCGACGTCCCCCTCTTGTTACCGCAAACATCGCATACAATTTTCATTCAGCCACCTCACCCTGCGCAGAGAACTATAGCCTACGAACGTTGATAACCGCCGGTAACTGCCGGAGATGTTGGATCAAGACGTTGAGGTGTTCAAGGTTTTCGACCTCCAGAGAGATGGTCATATCGGCCTGATCAGTCGCAGTGGTGTGGGCAGAAATATCTACAATGTTTGCATTATCGAGGTTAATTGCCCCGCTGATTTCAGAAAAGATGCCCCGCTTGTTTTCCGCACTGACGTGGATACTGACCTTGTACGTTTTTTCCGCAATGCCTGACCAGGACACATCGATCCACCTTTTGGGATCGGAACTCAAGAGGTTGTGGCAATTCGCTTTGTGCACGGAAACACCGCGCCCCATAGTGATAAATCCAACTATCGGGTCCCCGGGAAGTGGCCGGCAACACTGACTCACCTTCACCAGCATACCGTCAATGCCGTCAATCCTTACACCGGTTTTATCTTTTTCACCCTCACTTACGTGCTGGCCTATCATCAGGCTCGCCAGATCTTCCGGTGGCAGGTCGACAGCAGGCTGTTCGCCGTCTTTGCGCAACTCGGCAGGCAGGAGGCCTTTGATCAGATTCTGGACAGTGATCGTCCCGCTGCCGACTTTGACAAGCAGATCATCAAGGGAATTACAGCGCAATTGCTTGAGTATCAAACGGATATGACCGCTTTTGATAATTTTCTTAAGCGACGTATTATATTTTCTGATCTCTCTTTCGCAGATTTCCCGGCCGAGTTTCAGTGCCTTTTCTCTTTCCTCGCGTCTCAGCCAGGAGCGTATTCTGGTTCTTGCCCGGCTGGTTTTCACCAGATTGAGCCAGCCCCTTCTGGGCACCTGGGTGGGAGAGGTGACGATCTCTACAATATCACCGGTTTTCAGTTGGTACTTGAGCGGCACCTGCCGGCCATTGACCTTTGCAGAAACACAATGATCACCCACCTCGGTGTGGATTGAGTAGGCAAAATCGATGGGGCAACTCCCCGTGGGGAATTCCTTGACCTCGCCTCTTGGTGAAAGTGCATAGATTTCAGGATCGTACAATTCTCCAACAAGGCTATCAAGAAATTCTCTCGGATCCTCAACCTCCTGCAGAGAAGTAACAAGTTTTTTCAGCTCACGAAAAAGTTTTGCATCGTTTTTATTGACCTTTTGCCCTTCTTTATACGCCCAGTGCGCAGCAACCCCTTCCTGGGCGACTCTATCCATCTGGTCGGTTCGAATCTGAATCTCGATAAAATGATCGCGGGGGCCGACGACCGTTGTGTGCATTGACTGGTAATTGTTTGCCTTGGGAACAGAGATGAAATCCTTAATCCTGCCGGGCACCGGTGACCAGTTTGCATGAATGGTACCAAGCGCTTCGTAACACTCGTTGACGGTGTCGACTATAATCCGAAAAGCAACTTTATCATAGACGCGCTCAAGAGGAATATTCTGGGCAATCAGCTTCTTATAAATGGAATAGAGATGTTTGGGACGACCGATAATACGAAGTGGTGAAATACCGTTTTCTGCCAGCTTTTCATGCAGGATGTTGATAACCTCATCAACATATTTCTGACGCTCATCCAGCGAACTTTCCAAAGTGTGGCTTAGCTCATAATGTTCTTCCGGATATAAAAATTTAAACGCATGATCCTCAAGCTCGCGTTTGAGCCAGTCAATCCCAAGACGACTTGCCAGTGGAGCATAAACGTCCATTGTTTCTTTAGCAATATCGATCTGTTGCTCCCGATCAACCATGTCCAGCAGGAATAAATCGAGGAGTCTGTCAATCAGTTTTACCAGCAATACTCGAATATCAGTGGCTATAGCCAGCAGCATTTTCCGTAGATTTTCTGCCTGGCTGGCCAGTTTGCTGTTATATCGAACACTGGTTATCTTTGTTGATCCCTCAACGATACCGGCAACATCCTTACCGAATTTCTCGGTAAGCTCGCCAACGGTCACCCCTTCTTTTAAAACTCCGTGGAGTAAACCGGCCAGGATCGTGTCCAGATCAAGGTGCATGGAGGCCAGCATCGACGCGACCTCCAGCAGATGGATGACATACAGTTCCCCGGAAAAATGCCGCTGCCCCTTATGAATCCGGGTAATGATATCCCATGCCTCATCAATACGGGAAAGGTCCACACCGTGCAGATAGTTGGACGCAAGAATTTTCAGCCCGTTAGGGTTTACTGTCGCTGGATTGGTCATGGACAACTTTTCGTTTATTTACCGAGTTCAGCAAGAATTGTTGTCTGCAGACTCCTGATAGTCTCTTCCGGTGTCATCTCTGTTATCGTGCCGTCTTTACGGTGCTTGATTTCCATCGTTCCGTTACTCGCGTAATTTTTTCCTACTGTAACACGATAAGGAATTCCCAGCAGATCGGCATCTTTGAATTTAAACCCCGGTCGTTCATCCCGATCATCAAGCAACACCTCCAGCCCTGCCGCCTGTAAATCCCGGTAAAGTTTTTCAGCAGCTCCGTTAATTTTCTCATCATGTATACCGAGGTTGACGATTATCACCGTAAACGGTGCAAGAGGGACGGGAAAAATAATACCGTTCTCATCATGGTTCTGTTCGATTGCTGCGGCGACGATGCGACTGACACCAATGCCGTAACACCCCATGACAAAGTATTTTTCCTGCCCATCCTTATCCTGGAAAGTCGCATTCATTGATTCTGAGTAGCCTGTGCCCAATTTAAAAACGTGTCCGACTTCGATACCTTCAGTCGTTTCAAGCTGCCCGCCACATTCAGGGCAGGGATCAGCGGTTGTGATCTGCCGCAGATCCCCCACTGCTTCCACCTGAAAATCACGTCCATAATTGACATTTTTCAGATGATAGTTTTTCTCGTTGCCCCCGACGTAAAAATTCTGCATAGCCGCGACTTCCTGATCGGCCACCAACCGGATTGTCGCGCCGACCGGGCCCAGATATCCAGTGGGAACTCCAGTTGCTTTAAAGACCTCCTCATCACCTGCCATCTCCACATCGGCAACCCCGAGCAGGTTTTTCAGCTTCACTTTTTCAACCTCCCGGTCACCACGGACAAGCACTGCAACCGGCTTGTCATCTGCCTTGAACACCAGGGTTTTTACCAGCTGGTTCGGCTCAATTCCCAAAAATTCGCAGACCGCACCCACTTTTCGTTTACCGGGAGTTTCGACCTTTTTTATTTCCCGCGGTGCGTCGACCTGTTCCTGTGCGACAAGGTTCACCACCGCTTTTTCCATATTTGCTGCATACTCACACTCTTTGCAGACCACGATGGTGTCTTCCCCGGTTTCAGCGAGCACCATAAACTCATGGGAAAAACTTCCGCCGATAGCCCCGGAATCAGCCTGAACAGCACGAAATGACAGCCCGCAACGGGTGAATATCCGTTTATAGGCCTCATACATCTTGGTATAGGAGATCCCTGCCGCTTCATCGCTTAGGTCAAAAGAATAGGCATCTTTCATCACGAACTCCCGGCCTCTCATCAGCCCGAACCGCGGTCGAATCTCATCCCGGAACTTGGTCTGTATCTGGTACAGATTAATTGGCAGATTTCTGTAAGAATGCAGCTCCTTGCGGGCTATATCGGTGATGACTTCCTCGTGAGTCGGTCCAAGACAGGATTCTCGCTCATGGCGATCACGGAATCTGAGCAACTCGGGTCCGTATTTTTCATATCGACCGGTTTCAACCCACAGGTCGGCTGGCTGCACCATCGGCATCAGTAACTCCTGAGCCCCCGCAAGGTTCATTTCCTCCCGCACAATATTTTCAACTTTACGGATTGCGGCGAGTCCTATTGGCAGATACGTATAGATACCTGCAGTAAGTTTACGGATAAATCCCGCCCTCAACATAAGTCGATGACTGACAACTTCGGCTTCAGCCGGAGTTTCTTTTAGAGTTGGCAACAGTGTTTGTGAATAACGCATTTCTCTTTTCTGTGGATGCAGGATTAATCTTATAAAAATGAATTTGCCATTAACGGATAACAGGAAGAACAGCAGGATTACAGACTAACTTTTAGCAGATTTACGCCATTTTTGCCCCTCTTCTTCCATTTTTCTCAGCTCAGCCATAAAGACCTCCAACAGATCATCTTCATGGACTTTTCTCCAAATTTCGCCTTTTTTGAATATAATGCCGACACCGTTCCCACCGGCGACACCGATATCGGCCTGTCTCGCCTCACCTGGCCCGTTGACAACACATCCCATGACGGCCACCTTCAGCGGACTCTCCATTGTCTGGACGAATCGTTCTACTTCTTCCGCCAGGCCAAAGAGATCTATCCGGGTACGCCCACAGGTGGGACAGGAAATCAGTTCCGGTCCTCTCTCTCGTATTTTCAGAGAACGCAACAGCTCAAAACCGACGCGGATCTCCTCAACCGGATCCCGGGTAAGAGATATCCGGAAGGTATCGCCAATGCCTTTGCTCAGCAGGATACCAAGGGCAACACTTGACTTGACGGTTCCGGCAATCAGCCCACCTGCTTCGGTTACACCCAGATGTAAGGGGTAGTCGGTGGTTTTTGAGAGGAGTTGGTAGCTGTTGATCGTGGTCAGTACGTCAGATGATTTGATGGAAATCTTAATTTCATGATAGCCATGCTTTTCAATCAATCTGACGTTCCGCATGGCACTTTCGATCAAGGCTTCCGTCTTCTCAGGAGTTGGATATCCATGCTTTTTCAGGAGATCCTTTTCGATGGATCCGCTGTTCACTCCAACCCGAATGGGTACACCATGCATTTTCGCCGCAGCAACAACTCGGACAATTTTTTCTTCCCCGCCGAGATTGCCCGGATTAATCCGAATGCCGTCAGCTCCATGTTCCATGGCTGCGACAGCCAGTCGGTAATCAAAGTGAATATCTGCAATAAGCGGAATGGAGATTTTATCCCGAATGGTTCGAATTGCTGCAGCCGCCTCGGGGTCTAACACAGCGACCCTTACGATATCACATCCTGCAGCCTGCAGACGAGAAACCTGCGCAACAGTCTGTTCCACATCCTTGGTGTCGGTATTGGTCATTGACTGTACGCTAATGGGGCTGTCCCCACCTACAGCGATATTACCGACCTGAATCTGTCGAGTGCTTCGTCTTAAAATCATTGACCGACGGGATGTCTTCCCGTAACGAGATTCTTTTTCTGCAGGAGACTGAGTTCCGCATCCGAGCTTCGAATATAGACCGGAACCGCACCTGCTACCTCGAGTTGCTCACCTGATTCGAGCATCTCGCCTGCCAACATACCAAGAGACGAGGCAGATGGCTCATGCAGCTGGGCTGGAGCAAAGATAACCTTTTCCTTAAGCACCCCTTTGAAAAGGTCGCCATAGGCCATGACCCCATCACCAACCATTACAACCGGTTCGGCAATTGTGGCGGCAAGTTTTTCAGGCGCCATGACGGTCATGTCACTGACCCGCTCTGTCAATCCATCCGTGTTACACCGGTAAAATGACGAATAAACTTCTTTTTTCCGTGCATCGAGAACGGAACAGATGAGTCGTGAAGAGACACATCTGGCGGCCAGGGAATCTAGAGTGGAGACACCAAGCAGGGCTTTCCCCGCCGCTGCCGCCAATCCCTTTGCGGTGGACATGCCAATTCTAAGGCCTGTGAAACTGCCAGGTCCGAGACTCACGCCAATTCCGGAAATCGACGACCAGCCGACCTCGGCCTTTTTCATAAGATGATCTATAGCTGAAAACAATCGTCTTGAATGTGTCACGTTACCGGTGAGACTGAGAGAAGCCAGCACTCTGCCGTTCATTCTGGTTCCACAGGTTAGGGCAACAGCACTACAGGGGGTCGCAGTATCTATTGAGAGTATTAAGAGCTGTTTACTATTCATCAATGAAACAACCTGACAATATCATTATAGAAAACAAAAATCATCAATGTGCCGAGAAGGCCGATGCCAACCTGTTGAGCAACGATCTGTGCCCGTTCATTCATCGGCTTTCGCCGCAATCCCTCAATAGTCAGAAAGACCAAATGCCCGCCATCGAGTACAGGGATTGGTAAAAGATTCAAAATACCAAGGTTGACGCTGAGCAGACTCATGAAATAGATAAGGTTCAACCATCCGGCCTTCATCTGCTCGCCAGCAATCTGCGCGATAAGAATAGGCCCCCCTATTTCTGAAGCGGGAACCACCTGCTGGATAATTTTTATAAATCCCATGACTGTCAGTGTAATGTACATCCAGGTCTGGAGACAGGCACTCTTTAAGGCACCGAAAAGAGAGCTTTTTTCATAGGTGAGCTCATCAGCTTTCATAATTCCAATCATAAACCGCTTCTCGACTTCTTCCCCAAAAACATTTTTGACTGAATCAATAGCCGGCACGATCTCTAAGTTTAACCTTTCGGTCCCACGCTGAACAACCACACTGATAGGTTTTCCTTCACTGTTTTTGACTCCCTCCAATACATCCAGCCAACCAATGGTTTCTCTGTCGTTGATTTGCAGAATAACGTCGTTCACCTGCAATTCCCCAAGGGCAGCAGGAGAGTTTTCATTCACCTTTCCTACCCGGGTGGTGTCAACTGCGGTGGGAATACCAACAAAGGTGAACACCATGAAAAAAAGAAAAATCGCAAAGAGAAGGTTGAAAAGAGGTCCGGCAAAGACGACCAGAAACCTCTGCCACACAGGTTTGTGGGCAAAGGAAACACTTCTGTCCTCACTTGCTATCTGCTGTTCATCAGGGTTCTCCCCGAACATCTTGACGAATCCGCCAAGCGGAAATGCAGAAATGACGTATTCGGTTTCACCGATGACCTTGCCGACAACTCTTGGACCAAATCCCAGGGAAAACTTCAGAACACGAACACCGAATAATTTGGCAAAGAGAAAATGTCCTAATTCGTGGACAAAGATAAGCAGACCAAGAACCAGGATAAAGGAAAATAGCGTAGTCATAACAAATAAATTATAGGGTAAACGTTGCCGGCACTTGGAAACGTTGGTTAATAAGTATAGCGCCTCCACATCGGGCTACTGAAAAACATTCAACTTTTTGAATCAACTAAGATTTTTAATAATCGTGAGGGCTTCTCGCCTGGAAGAACTATCTGCACCAAGAATATCATCCAGAATTTCTTCACTGCCCTCTTGTACAATATCCATTGTTCGGGCAACTGTCTCCGCTATTTGTGGAAAAGTAATCTTGGAGTCCAGAAATGCCTGAACAGCAATTTCATTTGCACTATTGAGCACAGCCGGTAAGACACCACCACTCTCAAGAGCTGTAAAAGCGAGGTTCAACGCAGGAAAACTCAGATGGTCGGGTTCCAGAAAATCCAAGGTCCCACACTTGGAAAGGTTAAGCGGCCGGAGCCCAAGAGGGAGCCTTGCAGGGTAAGAGAGAGCATAGGATATGGGAATTCGCATATCAGGTATCCCGAGCTGAGCAAGAACTGAACCATCCATATATTCTACCAGAGAATGGATTATCGATTGAGGATGCACGACTACTTCGATCTTTTCACTCTCCACATCAAAAAGCCACCTCGCCTCTATAACCTCCAGTCCTTTATTCATCAGAGTTGCAGAGTCGATGGAAATTTTCCTGCCCATATTCCAGTTGGGATGATCAAGCGCCTGCTCTTTGGTGACATGCAGTAACTGTTGTCGGCTCAAGCCCCGGAACGGTCCTCCAGAGGCAGTGAGGATGATTTTTCTCAAATCTTTTCTTCGGCCGGCTTCAAGTGCTTGAAAAATTGCGGAATGTTCCGAATCAACGGGAAGGAGCTTCACCCCTTTTTCAAGTACAGCCGTCATGACTATCCTGCCTGCCATGACCAGCGTCTCCTTGTTGGCAAGACCAATATCCTTACCGGCTTCAATGGCCGCAAGAGTTGGCAGTAGTCCAGCCGCCCCGACAATTGCGGAAAGAGTCATGTCAGCGGTTGAAAAGGCCGCTACAAGGATATTTCCTTCAGGTCCGTGGACAATCCTTTGGTGATACTCGGCGGGTAAAAGAGTGCGCAGGACACGAACACTCTGTTCATCGAAAACAGAAACTAACTCAGGGGAGAATTCTTTTACCTGTTCAGCCAGTCTTTGTACATTAGTCCCGGCAGCCATGGCAACGACCCTGTATCGTTCAGGAAACTGTCGGATAACATCAAGCACATTAACGCCGATGGAACCGGTCGAGCCCAACAGAGAAATACAGCGCATTATATCACCGGAAAGACGAGAAGATAATAAAGAATTGGGCAAACCAGCAGCAGTGAATCGACCCTGTCCAATATTCCACCATGACCGGCAAGACAGCTTCCGGAATCCTTGGTGGCCGTGCCTCGTTTGATTATCGATTCGGTGAGATCACCAACAATCCCAGCGACAGCCAGAATCAGAGCAGCCCCAACAAGAAATAACCAGTTAAATGCCGGCAGTAGCAGCACGGCAAAAGCAACGGCTCCTGCGAGGCCGAGTAGAATGCCCCCGGCAGCGCCCTCGATTGTTTTATTGGGACTTATATTGGGGCACAGTTTGTTTTTACCAAAGGCTCTGCCAACAAAATATGCTCCGGTATCGGAACACGCCGTAACAGCAGAAGCGATTATCAGCCAACTGCCGCCTTCCGGCAGAAATCGCAGGAGAACCAGATGCGCGCCAAGCACGCCGACGTAGAGAATTCCGAAAACCAAACGGCAGAAAAGATTGTAGCTGTCCAGTATGTCTTTATAACGATACAGTACATAGCAGGTAAGGACCAGAAACGAACCGAGGGCTGCCGGAAGAATTACTATCGCATGAGGGTACAGGCAGGTCGCAATCACCGGGGTGGTAATAATAAGATTGAGAAACCAGCGTTCAACAAAGGTCGTCTGCCGCGTGTCGGCCATTTTTACATACTCATCGGCGGCCACCAGCACAATCAGCACGAGAACAACACAAAAAAGCAGTAACGACCCTTTAAGAAGCAGGAGAAGCCACAATCCAGCAATTAACAGCCCAGGGACAATCCGTTCCATAATCTACTCAGAGTGCAGTTGTTCGCCTGTACGCCCGAACCGTCTCTCACGAGACTGATATTCTGAGAGTGCCAGCAAAAACACCTCTTTTCGAAAATCAGGCCACATAATTTCAGTAAAATAAATTTCGGAGTAGGAGAGTTGCCACAGGAGAAAATTGGACAATCTCGCTTCGCCTCCTGTACGTATCAAAAGATCGGGATCCGGTATTTGGGAAGTATCAAGATTTTTAGCTATTGTCTCATCGGAGATCTGCCCGGGATCCATGGTCCCTTCTGCGCAGAGTGTACTGATATTACGTACTGCCCGAACTATTTCGTCCCGGCCGCCGTAATTCAGAGCAAGATTCAGAGTGAGTTTAGAGTTGCCGGCGGTTAACTCGATTCCTTTTTGTAATGATTCCCTAACCGCTTCGGGTAAGCGCTGCCGGTCACCAATAGACATGAGACGGATCTCATTTTTTTGCATCCTGGGCAGTTCCGACTCCAGGTACTTCTTCAGGATGGTCATCAATCCGGTTACTTCCTGAGCAGGACGGCGCCAGTTTTCGGAAGAAAACGCATAGAGGGTCAGAAACTCTATACCAATCTCCCGACATGTTTCCACAATACTCCGAACCGATTCAGCCCCGGCCTTATGACCGAACAATCTGGGTTGTTTTCTTTTCTGGGCCCACCTGCCATTTCCGTCCATGATGATGGCGACGTGACGGGGAAGGCGATGTAAATCAATTTTGGGGTTGCCAGACAACATACCAGACCCATGATAATATGGTGTACAAAGTGAGAGCACATTCAATAATAAGGGGAAAGAGTGCCTTATAGATTGTTTTTTTCACAACAAACAAGAGATAAGCGTAGACTTCAAAATGATCTACGAAAGCGACGAATTCCCCTTGAAGGGTGTCAGACCTCCATTACTTCTTTTTCTTTATTCGCTGTAACTTCATCGATTTGATTAATATAAAGATCCGTTTCGCTCTGTACCTCGTCCTGGAATTTAAACAGTTCGTCCTCTGAGATTTCCTTGTCTTTTTTCTGTTTTTTCAAGGTTTCAATAGCGTCTCTTCGGATATTACGGATTGCCACACGAAATTCCTCAGCGATTTTCTTGACCGACTTCACTAATTCTTTTCGACGTTCTTCGGTCAATTGCGGGATATTCAACCGAATAACCTTACCATCTCCTATTGGGTTCAGACCAATATCGGATTTGAGAATAGCCTTTTCTATGGCCGCCAGCATCTGAGGGTCCCATGGTTGAATGACAATCATTCTACTTTCTGGGATGGTGATTGTACCGACCTGATTAAGCGGCATTGAACTGCCATATGCATCAACCGAAATACCATCAAGAATCGCGAGAGAAGCCCTGCCAGTACGCACCTTGGCAAGTTCTTTTTTAAAAGCTTCGACACTTTTTTCCATCTTATCAGACGATTCCAGGATCACTTCATTCATGATTTCACCTCTACTTTCAGATCAGTTGCTCGATGAGTACTTTACTGTTTATTTCCCTGTTTTTACAAGAAAACATATCCAGTGCCAGGTGCTTGTTCCCCTCAGGCAAGCAAAATCTTCCAAGGGGATACTCACAAAAAGAGTCCAGCCTTTCTTACCATCTACGGACGCCAAACTTATGACGTAATCAGTGTACCGACATTTTCACCCATGGCAGCACGTTTAATATTCCCGGCTACACTCATGTTCAAAACCATAATAGGCAGCCTGTCTTCTTTGGCAAGAGCAATCCCGGCTGCGTCCATCACCCGAAGCCCCTTTCGAAGCACATCATCATATGTCAGCCGGTCAAATTTAACAGCCTCGGCATGGATAACAGGATCCATATCATACACCCCATCTACCTTGGTTGCTTTAATAACGACATCAGCATCAATTTCGAGTGCCCTGAGAACCCCTGCAGAATCAGTCGTGAAATACGGATTTCCGGTGCCGGCAGCAAAGATCACAACCCTGCCCTTTTCAAGATGTCGGGTCGCCCTTCGTCTGATATAGGGTTCTGAAACAGACTGCATGGGAATTGCAGACATCACTCTGGTGATGACTCCAGCTCTTTCAAGGGCATCCTGCATTGCCAAACTATTCATAACAGTTGCCAGCATACCCATATTATCAGCTGTAGTACGATCCATACCCTTACTGGCTCCGGCAACACCCCTGAAAATGTTTCCGGCACCTATAACCAGGCCAAGCTCAGCACCAGCTTCAACCACTTCTTTCACTTCAGCGGCAACAAACTCAAGAACTGTAGTATTAATGCCGTAGGCATCGGTACCCATGAGCGCCTCGCCACTGAGTTTGAGCAGCATCCTCTTGTACTGTAACTTTTCGGTCATAGTATGTTCCTTAGAAAGAAATTTTTCGAGACGAAGGCTGGTTTCTCTAGGCAGGTGGTCGCACCCCCTCCACCTGCGGAGCGGAGATATGGTTATTCAACACCTATCTGAAAACGGGCAAATCTCTTGACTGAGATATTTTCGCCGATTCTGCCGACAAGCTCGTTCAAAAGATCCTGAATGGAGAGATCGGGATTTTTAACAAATTTTTGTTCAAGAAGAACAATTTCTGCAAGAAATTTTTCAATCTTGCCGCTCACCATTTTTTCAACAATTGCCTCTGGTTTTCCTGAATCGAGAGCCTGCTGTACATAGATCTCTTTTTCCCGAGCGACTACCTCTGCTGGAACCTCTTCCCTGGTTATAGACACAGGACTGGCGGCGGCAATATGCATTGCGATATCACGAGCGAATTCCCTAAAGTCATCATTCTTGGCTACAAAATCAGTTTCGCAACCGAGCTCAACCATTACACCGAGTTTGCCACCTGCATGGATGTAAGTTTCAATAACCCCCTCGCTCGTGGCACGACCAGCTCTTTTCGCTGCGACGGCTAATCCTTTCTGGCGAAGCAAATCAACGGCTTTTTCCATATCGCCATCGGTTTTTTCAAGAGCCTTTTTACAGTCCATCATGCCGGCTTGGGTTTTATCTCTAAGATCTTTTACCATCTTACTTGTAATTGCCATGGTAAATCTCCTTTGTCTTTCTTTGAATAATATTTTTGTTAACCGTACTACGTAAGTAGTTGTACGGATAAATAGTCCAAGAGCTCAACCTACGAAAAAGGGGCGGTCCCAAGACAGCCCCTTTCAATCAACAACGCTTGCCTTTCCAGAGCCCAACAAGACAAGCTCAGGAAAGATTATGCCTCTGCTTCAGCAGCACCACCTTCGATCTCACCCTCAATCTCCCCCATAGAAGCAGCGATTGCTTCCTCGGAAGCATCTTCACCGTCGCGGAGAGCCTGGCCAGTCAGTACCGCCTCAGCAACATGAAGACTGATAAGACGAATTGATCTGATGGCATCATCATTACCAGGAATGACGAAATCGATGTTATCAGGGTCACAGTTTGTATCGGCCATTGCGACCACCGGAATACCAAGTTTTTTGGCTTCACTTACTGCGATAGTTTCCTTTCGCGGATCGACGACGAACATAACCGAAGGTAAAGTGCGCATATCTTTGATCCCCCCGACATTACGTTCGAGCTTGATTCGCTCTTTTTCCATTAGGAGAATCTCTTTTTTCGGGAATCGATTGATAGATCCATCTGCCTGCATCGATTCAATGGATTTCAGCCGATCAATACTGTTTTTAATGGTCTGGAAATTTGTGAGCATCCCACCGAGCCATCGATGATCGACATAATGCATGCCGGCACGCTTTGCCTCATCGTTGATAATAGCCTGGGCCTGTCGCTTGGTTCCTACGAAAAGGACAGAACCACCTTTTTTAACTTCTTCTGTAATGAAATCACAGGCTTTATCAAAAAGTCGTTTCGTTACATCCAGGTTGATGATATAGATTCCATTACGAGGCCCATAGATATAGGGCTTCATTTTGGGATTCCATCGTCTGGTTTGGTGACCGAAATGAACACCAGCCTTCAGCATGTCTTTTACTGTAGCACTCGCCATAATTTTCTCCGTTTCTGGTTGTTCCTCCACCTTCTGTAATCGTGAACAATTTTAATCGTGCACGACACCAGTTGTGAGCGAAGATGTGTGTTTTAGTTTGCCTTAGAGATATGTTTTACATATGGTTCTTAGTAACGACCAATCTCGTAAAGGCCCTTATCCCATTATCGGGATTGAATTGCAGACCAACAATAGTCTACTGTGTAAACAGGGCAACGCCCTTGTGTACCATGAGTTTAGTAGTTTTGCAACTTATGCTTACAAAAATGACAGGGTATATCTTATTTTCTCAACAATGAACTTTTACCGGTAAGAATGAGCTTGAGCCAAGCAAAACCGAATTTAAGCAATTCACCATCTTCTTTTTTTATGCGTTTTCTAAACTCTTTTTCCAGCCTGAATTGTTTGAGGAGCATATGTTCATCTGCAAAACGCCTAAAGCCGTCTATATTGTAGCAAACCATAAAGGCTAGTTGCTGCTTTTCACCTGCAGCTCCTTCTCCTTTCCATGGGTTCTGGCTGAAAATAGTATCCAGTTCAGCCCATAACTCATTCATGCTGTTATAATCTATAAGCTTCTGATTTCTGATCCAGCTGTTTACCGACCAAGAATTTTCTTCTTTATGGCCAAGGCAGTATGGGTGATTAGTCAAAAAATAATATTCATCCGCGATCCCACTAACTCTGGACCTATCAACAGCTCTTTCAAGAGGATACGTTCTACATGCTGATGGTCGGTCATTATAGACGAAGCAACCGTCATTGTTTAAAAAAGGACAAGCCTTCTTTTCATCGTCTTTCAGTTTAAGCTTTACTGTCGGAAAATAAGGATTCTCCCCTTTGATAACAATTACGTAATTTCGCAGGAATTCCTCAGAATCAATTCCAAGGGCTTGTTTCAGCCGAATTATATCGTATGGGTAGAGAGTCATATCGACATTTCGGCAACAACCGGTGAAACACGAAACACCTGGATGGCAAGAAAAATGAAATTCGGAATCACCCAGAGGACGCATCCCATCAGGAAATTTTTTTGACGAATTATCCAAGATTTCACCTCCGCTAACAATATGAAACCAAAAAAAAAGCTGGCTGGAACAGATGCCCCAGCCAGCTATAAAATACTTTAGAGTTTATTTAACTTTCAGCTTCAGGAGTCTCAATAACCTCTTCATACCCAACGAGTTCAATGATAGCCATACCAGCAGCATCGCCCTTTCTGATTCCTGTTTTAAGAATGCGGGTATAGCCACCTTTGCGATCAGCAAATTTATCCTTAATTTCAGTAAACAGCTTATCAACAACAGCTTTACTCCGAATAAAAGAAAGCGCCTGTCTTCGTGCGTGCAGGTCTCCTTTCTTTCCCAAAGTAATCATCTTTTCAGCGATTGGTCGGAGTTCTTTTGCTTTTTCAGCGGTAGTGACAATACGTTCATGCTCAAACAGAGAGGTGACCATATTCCTGAACATTGCCATCCTGTGTGAAGTGGTACGTCCTAATCTTCTGCCCGTTAATTTATGTCTCATCTCTATATCCTCAGCTACTGCCCAAAACCTGATATGGTAACTTTCTATTGGTTGTAAGTAATTTCGGCTAGTATATAAACTACCCTTCTTCTCGCTCTGCGCGCTGATGCGGAGGGATCCAGCTCTCAAATTTCATTCCAAGTGTCAGATCCATTTCTGACAGGAGAGCTTTTATCTCATTCAGTGACTTTCGTCCGAAGTTCTTAGTTTTCAGCATCTCTTGATCAGTCTTTTGTGCGAGATCACCGATATAATTAATATCAGCATTCTTAAGACAATTCGCAGAGCGTACTGAAAGTTCGAGGTCCTCGACGGGTTTGTCAAGAAACGGATTCAAAGGCTCAGCATCTTTACTGGCATCTTCAAGAATTTCCGGCTCAGCATCTTCCTCGTCGAAATTGATAAAAATGGTCAGTTGCTCTTTGAGAATTTTAGCTGCGTATGCCAGCGCGTTCTCAGGCCTCAGACTGCCGTCAGTTTCAATTTCGATAATCAGTTTGTCGTAATCGGTCTGCTGTCCAACACGGGCCTGAGAGGTGTTGTACTGAATCTTTTTTATAGGTGTAAAGATCGCATCAATTGGTATCTGACCGATTGAGAGGTGTTCTTTATCCATTTTTTCAGCAGGCTGATACCCTTTACCCCACTCGACTGTCATCTCTGCATGAAACGAAGTCGTTCCGGTAAGTGTGCAGATGACCTGCTCCTTGTTCATCACTTCAACATATCCGGATTCTATAATATCACCGGCTGTGACAACTCCAGGTCCGCTCTTTTCAATAGTGACCTTCTGAGAGTCCGGGGAATGAAGCTTAAGTCGCACCTGTTTCAGATTGAGAATAATCTCACTGACGTCTTCCATGATATCTTTCATGGAGGTAAACTCGTGCAAAGCACCATCTATTTTTACAGAGGTTATTGCAGCACCCTGAATGGAAGACAGCAGGATTCGACGCAAAGTGTTCCCAATCGTCGTTGCGAACCCTCTTTCAAGGGGCTGACATATAAATTTCCCGTATACGTCGGTATATTTTTCTCTGTCAACCTCTAACTTCTCAGGTTTTATCAGCTCGTGCCAGTTTCTGTGAAACGGTATTTTTTCCTCGGCAACTTGAGTCATAGATTTCCTTCTCTGCGTTTCTACTACCTTAGTAGTATAAGCCTAATGAGATTCTTCTGTGTATAACAAAGAGTGGTTGTCGTAGGAACAGGTTCAGCGACTGAAATAATCGCAGAACCCGTCTCTTTAACCAAAATTACTTGGAGTAAAGTTCTACGATCAGCTGTTCCTGAATTGGCATGGTCAATTCTTCTCTGTTCGGAAGAGCTTTAACCGTGGCTTTATAGTTGTCTTTTTCCAATTCCAGCCAACTCGGAACTCCACGTCTGACTACTGCTTCAATATTTTCATTGATTACGGTGTTTGCACGACTTTTTTCCTTCAGAGTGATGACGTCACCAGGAGATACAAGGAATGAAGGAATATTAACCTTTTTACCATTTATCTGGATATGGTTATGACGTACAAGCTGTCGTGCCTGTTTTCTTGAAGAGGCGAAGCCGATGCGAAATATAGTATTATCTAAACGTCGCTCAATGAGAATAAGCAGGTTTTCACCGGTCACTCCTTTCTGGCTGTCTGCTTTTTCAAAGTTCAGACGGAACTGAGCTTCAAGCATACCGTACATGGCCTTAACTTTCTGCTTTTCTCGTAGCTGAATGGCATAGTCTGACTGTTTTTTAAATCGAGCTTGCCCATGCTGACCTGGCCCAAAAGCTCTCCTTTCAAAAGAACATTTATCAGAGTAGCAACGGTCGCCTTTGAGGTACAATTTTAAATTTTCTCTTCTGCATCGACGGCATGCAGCACCAATATTTCTAGCCAACTTAGGCCTCCATTTTCTTTAGTACCTTAGAAATTATTTTTTGATTACAAAATATTTCGTCTAGGTTCTTATACCCCTCAAGGGAGCACTAAAAAGAGTCCCGCTCATTTAAGCGAGGTTAAATTCTGTAACAGTTCAATATTGCCGTTATACTCTACGGCGTTTGGGAGGTTTACATCCATTGTGGGGGATAGGAGTAACGTCAAAAATACGACTTACTTCCAATCCGGTATTGATGAGAGCACGTAATGCTGCTTCTCTCCCCGGCCCTGGACCTTTCACCTTGACTTCTACTTTACGCATTCCTACATCTGTTGCTTTTTTTGCAGCATCTGCCAACGCATTTTGTGCGGCAAACGGAGTGCTCTTCCGCGAACCTTTAAAACCAAGAACGCCTGCACTACACCAGGAAACCACGTTCCCCTGTTTGTCAGAAATAGTAACAATAGTATTATTGAAAGTAGAATAAATAAAAACAATACCCTCAGGTATATTCTTTTTTATTTTTCTTTTTTTAGCGACAGCCATAACTTACACCTGTATTGAGTTCAATTATTTCCGACGGCCCGCACCTCTACGCGGTCCTTTTCGGGTACGCGCATTGGTCTTGGTCTTCTGCCCACGACAAGGTAAACCCATGCGATGACGACGTCCACGGTAACATCCCAGGTCTGTCAATCTCTTGATATCCATGGACACTTCTCGTCTCCGATCCCCCTCAACGATATACTCATCTTCGAGTACTTTCCGGATCCGGTTTACATCATCACCGTCCAGATCGTCACTATTCATAGTGAAGGGAAGATCTACTTTCTCAAGAATTTTTCGAGCAGAGGTCAACCCAATACCATGTATGTAAGTTAACGCCCGATCCATATGTTTATTTTTTGGAAGGTCAATTCCTGCTATACGTGCCAAGGTACATCTCCTTAAAAGAAGTAGGTAATTAAAAGCGGCAATACCTGTTTATCCCTGCCTCTGTTTATGTTTTTTTATCTTACAGGAAACGCGAACGATACCGTTGCGCTTGAAGATCTTACAATCACTGCACATTTTTTTTACAGACGCGCGAACTTTCATGATAAACAAACTCTCTATTTTTTCTTTTTGGCATTCTTTGCCCGAAACGTAACTCGTCCCCTGTTCAGATCATATGGGGAGAGTTCTATTGTCACCCGATCTCCAGGCAAAATTTTAATAAAATGCATTCGCATTTTTCCGGAAATATGGGCAAGCACCTTATGCCCGTTATCCAGCTCAACACGAAACATCGCATTAGGTAACGGTTCTATAATGGTGCCTTCTACTTCAATTGCTTCTTCTTTTGACATGGAGTATCCTGAAATTTCAAAGTTCAGTTAAAAACGGGGTAGTATAATACAACCTTTAATAAAAGAGAAGAAATATTTTATCGAACCGCTACTTTTCCCGAGAACTCAGAACGAGCGGCCCATTTTCAGTTACTGCAATGGAATGTTCAAAATGAGCAGATGGTTTCTTGTCACTGGTAATGACCGTCCATCCATCTCTCAGTACTTTAACTTTATGCGTACCCATATTGACCATTGGTTCAATAGCCAATACCATCCCTGGCAATAACCTTGCGGTTCGTTCTCCCTGATAAAAATTAGGGATTTCTGGAGCTTCATGCAGTTGACTGCCTATACCGTGTCCAACAAATTGTCTGACAACAGAAAACTCGTTCCCTTCAACATAATCTTGTATTGCTTTTGAAATGTCTCCAATTCTGTTGCCAACAACGACCTGTTCAATTCCTTTATCCAGACACGTCTTCGTTGTCATCAACAATCTTTGCACATCGTCAGGTATTTTGCCGACTGGAAGCGTTACCGCTGAGTCTCCATAATATCCTTTGAACAACACCCCAAAATCAATGGAGATTATATCGCCTTTCTTGAGTTTCTTCTTCCTGGACGGAATCCCGTGCACAACCTCTTCATTAACTGAAACGCACAGACTCCCTGGAAAACCTCTATACCCTTTAAAGGCAGGCTTTGCCTTTTTTCTAAGACACAGCTCCTCGGCAAGTCTATCCAGCTCCCAGGTAGTGATTCCAACATCAACAACTTTTTGAAGCATCATCAAAGTTTCAGCAACAATCTGATTTGCTTCATGCATCAGCTGAATTTCATCAACTGTTTTTACGATGATACTTCTGCTGCCACTCCTTTCATCAGCTACGGTCACTCTGCTTACCTGCGTCCCTTGATTCTACCCTGTTTCATAAAACCTTCATAGTTTCTCATATGCAGGTGGGACTCTATCTGAGAAATAGTATCAATACCAACACCGACGACAATCAATAATGCTGTGCCCCCAAAAAAGAAAGGGATGTTAAATTGTGCTATCAGAATAGTCGGTAACACACAGACTGTACTCAGATAAATAGCGCCAACAACTGTCAGTCGTGTCAAAACTTTGTCGATGAACTCGGCAGTTTTTTTACCAGGTCGAATACCTGGAACAAAACCGCCATTTTTCTTTAAATTTTCCGCTACATCTTCAGGCTTAAAAGTTACTGCCGTGTAAAAGAAACAGAAGAAGACAATCATTCCGATATAGCAGACATAATAATATACTGTGCCGGGAGACATAGCTGCAGAAACTCGCTGCACCCAATCAATTTGGATGAAACTCCCAATGGTTGCCGGAAACATCATGATTGATGAGGCAAAAATTGGTGGAATGACACCGGATATATTGATCTTCAGTGGCAAATGTGAACTCTGACCACCATATACTTTTCTTCCAACCACTCGCTTTGCATATTGGATTGGTATTCTTCTTTGAGAAGTCTCAAAAAACACAATTGTAGCAATGACACCAAACATGAACAATACAAGAAAAGGTACAAAGAAAAGTGATATCTCGCCAGCCTTGACCAATTGGATCGAGTTGACAACTGCTGCAGGTCCACGTGCAACAATACCGGCAAAAATAATCAGAGAAATACCATTTCCTATCCCTCTCTCTGTCATTTGTTCCCCAAGCCACATTATAAAAGCAGTTCCTGAGGTAAGTGTCAGCATGGTCATGAGTTTGAACTCGACTCCAGGTGCGAGAACAATTGCTTCTCCACCCGGACCAGTCATCCCCTCAAGCCCGACTGCAATAAATGTCCCTTGTATGATGCTCAAGAAGACAGTCCCATACCGGGTGTACTGAGTGATTTTTCTGTTCCCAGCCGGACCTTCCTTTTTGAGTGCCTCAAGTTGTGGAATTACCACTGTTAATAATTGAATGATAATCGAGGCACTGATATAGGGCATAATGCCGAGGGCAAAGATGGAAAAATTCTCCAATGCTCCCCCGGAAAACATGTTAAACATGCCGAACAAGGTTCCAGCATTCTGGGTAAAAAAGGCAGTCAGTGCCTCACCGTTTATCCCAGGCGTTGGGATCTGCACACCCATCCTGTAAACAGCAAGCATGATAAGCGTGAATAACACACGCCGACGCAACTCCGGTATATTTGCAGCACTCTGCAATCCACTCATTATCAATACCTATTAGCGATGCTACTATATAAAATTTTCTCGGATCTCTTAAGCAACAAAGCCGTCATGCAGCCAAGAGAGACCCTCAACAGAGATCCCTCATGGGCCAATTAGATAATCCAGCTTGTGGAACTTGAGAGATAAAAGCGCATTAAGCTTCTTTCTGGTCGTTGGTAATTACTGTACCACCTGCTGATTCAATTTTGCTTTGTGCAGCTTTACTTATCTTATCTACTTGTATTTTGACAGCGCCAGTCACTTCGCCATTGGCAAGAACTTTGACCAACATGCCCTTTTTGACAATACCAGCAGCAACCAGTGTATCAACGGTAATGGTTTCATTACCACCAAGTCCACTGAGCTGACTCAGAGAGACAAGGGCATATTCCTTTTTGAAAATATTATTAAACCCACGTTTTGGGATTCGACGCTGCAAAGGCATCTGACCACCCTCAAAACCAGGTTTGATTCCTGAACCGGATCGGGACTTAAAACCTTTATGCCCCCTTCCTGCAGTTTTTCCATGCCCACTACCGGGACCTCTACCAACACGTTTAGGCTGTTTAGTCGAGCCGGCTTTGGGAGAAAGATTCGCTAAAGTCAACATGCTTATATCTCCTCCATCCGAACAAGATGAGATACCTTTCTAAGCATTCCCCTAATTTCGGGAGTATCTTTTCTCGTTATAGTCTTATTCATTTTGGTGAGCCCCAGCCCTGTTAATGTAGCATGGATTCTTTTTGTACTCCCAATGCCACTCTTAACCAGAGTAAATGTAATTGTCTCGGCCATTTGACTACCTTCTTTTAATCAAATATTACACAACAAAGGGGTGTCGGATACTCTACCGACAGAGCCAGAGTTGTAATTAAGCAGTTATTTCTTCTACGGTTTTCCCACGTAAATCGGCAATGCTTTGCGCAGAGCGTAGTTCCTGCAATCCAGCCAGTGTGGCCTTAACCATATTGTGTGGATTGTGAGATCCTAAACATTTTGTGAGAATATTTGACACACCGGCAGCTTCGAGGACTGCTCGAACCGGACCGCCGGCAATGAGCCCGGTACCGGCCGAAGCAGGTTTCAACAACACTTTGCCAGCTCCAAATCTCCCAACAACCTGATGCGGTATGGAATTTTCGGTAAGAGACACGGAAAACATGCTTTTCCGCGCTTTCTCAACACCCTTTCGAATCGCTTCAGGAACCTGATTTGCCTTGCCAAGGCCGTATCCGACTTTGCCATTTCCGTCGCCGACGACAATTATGGCACTGAAACTAAATCTACGGCCACCTTTAACAACTTTGGCAACTCGGTTAATAAAAACAATCTTCTCGATCAGCTCCTCAGTGGCAGCACTTTTGGAACGTTTGAAATCAGACAAGGGGCACCCCCGTTATAATAAAAATCATTAAAATTCAAGACCACCTTCCCGAGCACCCTCGGAAAGAGACCTGACTCTGCCGTGATAAACACATCCACCACGATCAAAGATCACTTTGCTAATACCGGCAGCCTTGGCGCGAGTAGCAAGCATGATGCCAACCTTTTTTGCCACAGCAGTCTTTCCCTTTTCGTCACCCTTCTCAAACTCTTTATCAACGGTGGACATGGATATTAAAGTATGTCCGGCCGTATCGTCGATGATTTGAGCATACATATGTTTGTTACTCTTAAAGACCCTCAGCCTTGGACGCTCGCTGGTGCCGGAGATCTTCTTCCTAATCCTGCTGACACGTTTGGCCCTAGCTATGGTCTTGGGGTTCGTCTTTGCCATTGCAATTTACCATTCAGTTAATTATTGGCCAGTTCGACCGTACAAATTATTTAGCGCCTGCTTTGCCAACTTTCCTAACGATATGTTCGTCTTCGTATCGAATGCCTTTACCTTTATAAGGTTCAGGCTTTCGCACCTGACGTATCTTTGAAGCGACAAGTCCAAGCAATTCTTTATCTATGCATTCAACTACTATCTTGGTGTTTCCTTCAACAGTAGCCGAAACTTCCTTAGGAAGTTTAAAATTCACAGGATTAGAATATCCGACATTGAGAGTAAGCGTGGAACCGCTGACGTTAGCTTTATAGCCGACACCTTCAATAATCAGGATTTTCTTGAATCCATCCACTACTCCAATAATCATGTTGTTGATCAAACTTCGGGTAAGACCCCTGAAAGCATTTACTTTTGTGCTTTCGACACGATTATTGACCTGGATTATATTATCCTGGATCTGGACTTCAATATCCTGGATGATTTCACGTTTTAAAGTACCCTTACTTCCGGTAACTGTAAGATGCTGACCCTTCAGGTCAACTTTCACCCCTGCGGGTACCGGAATTGGTTGTTTACCAATACGAGACATAATTTCCTCCGTTATCCGCGGGTCTACCAGACCTCACAAATGATCTCTCCACCTGCGTTCAGTGCTCTGGCTGTTTTATCAGTCACTACACCTTTAGAGGTGGATATAATGGCGACCCCGAGACCGTTCAACACCTTCGGAATAGCGTCAGCCTTGGCATATTTTCGAAGCCCAGGCTTACTTATTCTTTTAATTCCGGTGATCACGCACTCATTTGCCGGTCCGTATTTCAAATCAATTTTCAGCACTCCCTGAACTTTACCAGGGATAACCTTATAATTTGTAATGAAGCCCTCCGCCTTAAGCACCTTCGCAACATCAACTTTGACAGTGGAGGTTGGCATCTCAACAGAATCAAACTTCGCCATTACTGCATTTCTTATCCTGGTCAGCATGTCTGCCAGGGGATCGCTCATTGACATAGCGAACACTCCTTATTTTTCAAAATTGTAAACGGGTTCAAGCAGCGATAGAGAATAACATCTACCAGCTGGACTTGGTGACACCTGTAATTTCACCACCGGAAGCCAGTTTACGGAAGCAAATTCGACAAACACCAAATTTTCTGATGAACGCTCTTGGACGACCACAGAGTGGACACCTGTTATACTTTCGCACTCCAAATTTAGGCTTGCGTTGTGCTTTTGCGATTATGGATTTCTTAGCCAAACCGACCTCCAAATTATCTCTATTAAAATGATTTTCTGAAAATGAAAATGTTTATTTCTTAAAAGGCATTCCCAACATCTTAAGCAGAGAAAGTCCTTCTTTATCTGTATGTGCAGAGGTTACTATAGTAATGTTCAACCCCTTGATTTTATCAATTTTATCGTAATCAATTTCTGGAAAAATAATTTGCTCGGTAACTCCCATGGAATAGTTACCCCGCCTGTCAAAACCTTTGGGTGACAAACCTCTAAAGTCACGCACTCGCGGCAAAGCAATATTTACTAACTTGCTGAAGAAGTCATACATTTTATCACCACGCAGAGTAACACAACAACCAATCGGCATCCCCTCGCGCAGTTTAAAGGTAGCGATAGATTTCTTTGCCTTGGTAATGATAGCTTTTTGACCGGCAATTCTGCTCAGTTCTTCAGCTGCTCCTTCAACAATCTTAGGATTTTGAACCGCTTCGCCCAATCCCATATTGAGAACGATTTTTTTAATCTGAGGAATCTGCATGGCATTTTTATAGCCAAACTCCTCTTTGAGTGCAGGAACACACTCATTTATATACATATCTTTAAGCGCACCCATGTATAACTCCTAGCGTACCGTGTTTGATAATCTATGATTTACTCTCGATGGACTCGCCACAACTCTTGCAATAGCGTACCTTGTTGCCATCATCGAGGACCTTCTTTCCTATGCGACCGGTTTTGGTGCACTCAGGACAGATGAGCTGAAGATTGGAAACGTGGATTGGTGATTCTTTTTCCACAATCTGGCCCTGCTGATTCATTTCTTGTGGCTTAGTATGGCGCTTAATCATATTAATACGCTCGACAACGGCCTTATCTTTTTCGCGAAGGACCCGAAGTACTTTTCCAACTCTGCCCTTATCTTTACCGGCAATTACTTCAACCTGATCATCTTTCTTCAGGTATGTTCTACCCTGTCTCATTGCTCTACCTTTATTCAATCAATGTATCTTTTCCCAATGCATGCAAGGGAGCTTACAGTGCCTCGGGGGCCAAAGATATAATTTTCATGAACCCTTGGTTTCTTAATTCTCGAGCGACCGGTCCAAAAATACGAGTGCCTACTGGTTCACCCGAGGTCGCCAGCATTACAGCTGCGTTGTCATCAAACTTGACCCAGGTATCGTCCATACGCTTCATTTCCTTAGCGGTACGTACAATAACGGCTTTCATGACATCGCCTTTTTTCACTTTGGCATTGGGGATAGCTTCTTTCACTGCGACAACAATTACATCGCCTATCGTTGCGTATCGTTTTCCAGTGCCACCCAGAACTCTTATACAGAGAACTTTCTTGGCACCTGAATTGTCAGCAACATTGAGTACTGTTTCTGTCTGTATCATAATTTCACCTGATATCTCATCCGAAACAAGTCGTTTCTATCGACTCACCACTTGAGGTCGGTATCACACCGCCTGTTCCAGTATTGTCTTTACCCGCCATCTTTTTCTTTTACTGAGCGGTCGACATTCTTCAATAAGAACGGTGTCTCCGATATTGCAACGGTTCTCAGGATCATCTGCCAAATACTTGACACTGGTTTTCATAAATTTGCCATAAAGTTTATGGCGAACCTTGCGCTCTACCCGAACGACAACACTCTTTTCCATTCTGTTGCTGACAACAGAACCAGTCCTTGTCTTTCTCGATTTATTTATTTCACTCATAATTTAGTCAATTAGTGATGTTTTTTAGAACCCAGCCATATCTTACTAAATTTCCTAACGATTGTTCAGTTAACAACTTGTTTTTTTATGGTCTCGATTCTAGCAATTTCTTTTCTAATTTTCTTCAGTCGAGATGTATCTTCGAGAGGTCGTATACGATGTTGAAAAGAGAGATTTCCCAATTCTTCACGAAGATTCTTTAAATTTTTGTCAAGATCTTCTGTAGACATCTTACGGATTTCTTCCGATTTCATAACGTACCTCTCTTTGTTACGACCTTGGTCGAAAAGGGCAATTTGTTTCCAGCGAGAGTCAATGCCTTAATCGCAAGCTCCTCGCTCACCCCGGTAATTTCATAAAGAATCGTACCGGGCTTCACTTTAGCGACCCATGAATCTGGACTTCCCTTACCTTTACCCATACGAGTTTCAGCAGGTTTTGAAGTGAGTGGTTTATCAGGAAAAACACGAATCCATACCTTTCCACCACGTTTCATTGTCCTGTTGATTGTTATACGTGCAGCTTCGATCTGCTGTGCTGACATAAAGCCACATATTGTTGCCTTAAGTGCATAATCACCGAAGGCAATAGAAGAACCGCGGGAGGCAACTCCTCTGGATCTTCCTTTGAAAACTTTTCTATGCTTAACCTTTTTAGGACTTAACATCTTTTACTCCAAATAATTTATGGAATCCCTTGAATCACATGCTTACTGCACAGTCCCGACATCAGTGTCGCTTAGCACTTCGCCATTGAATATCCACACCTTTACTCCTATAATACCATAGGTAGTATTGGCTTCAGCTAAAGCGTAATCGACATCGGCTCGCAGAGTGTGAAGAGGAACTCTACCTTCACGAACCCATTCGCATCGCGACATCTCTGCCCCGCCCAGTCGACCGGAACAAGAAATCTTAATGCCTTGTACACCGAATCGCAGTGCAGAGCTTACCGCTTTTTTCATTGCCCGGCGAAATGCGATGCGCCGAATAAGCTGCTGTGCAATATTTTCAGCAACAAGCTGCGCATCAGCTTCAGGTCGTCGAACTTCCTGAATATCCAGTGTCACTTTACGGGAAATGAGTCTTTCTAGCTCTTTTTTGAGGATCTCAATTTCAGCGCCTTTCTTGCCAATGACTATCCCTGGTCTGGCAGTAAACAGCTTGATTCGCACCTGCTCACCTGTCCGTTCAATCTTAACCTTGGACAGTCCAGCATGCTGGAGTCGCTTTTTGAGAAACTTTTTAATTTTTTGGTCTTCAATCAGATAAGTGGAATATTCCTTATCAGCATACCAGATTGAATCCCAAGTCCGGGTAATATTCAGTCTTAGTCCGAGTGGATTAACCTTCTGCCCCAAAACAGTCCTCCAACAAATCCATT
>JBARUU010000023.1:0-1668 GCA_049645925.1 Desulforhopalus sp. | reverse complement strand
TATGCAGATTGAGTATAGGAAGGTTTCCAGTCTCACCCCCTACAAAAACAACGCCAGGACCCATAGCGACAAACAAGTTCAGCAACTGGCTGCCGCAATTACCGAGTTTGGCTGGACCAATCCTCTTTTGATCGATGGTGAGAATATCGTTATTGCCGGCAATGGAAGACTTCGGGCGGCCATACAGCTTGGCATGGAGTCCGTGCCTGTCATAGAGCTCTTTGGGATGAGTGATGCGCAAAAGAGAGCCTATGTGCTGGCGGACAATAAACTGGCCGAACAGGCCGGGTGGGATAAAGAGTTGCTGCGGATAGAGCTCGCAGCACTCAGGGACTTCGATTTTGATTTAGAGCTCATTGGTTTTGATGAAAACGAAATCAATCATTTGCTGCCGACAGTCATATCAGATGGGAAAACAGACCCGGACGATATCCCGGATCCGCTTGAAAACCCTGTGTCGCAAGAAGGTGATATCTGGCTGCTGGGTCAGCACAGGCTGATGTGTGGTGATTCGACAAAGGGAGATGATTTGTTTCGTCTGATGGCCGGCAAGAAGGCAGATATGATTTTCACCGATCCTCCATATAATGTCGATTACCGGGGTGGTACCAAAGAAGGTTTGAAAATCAGGAACGACAATATGTCATCGGAAAAGTTCTATACGTTTCTATTGGATGCTTTCACCGCTGCAGCGCAGGTCGTTTCCCCAGGATGCCCCATCTATGTCTGTCATTCAGACAATGAAGGAATCAACTTCAGGAAGAGCCTTATCGATTCCGGGTGGCTTGTTAAGACCTGTCTGGTGTGGGTCAAGAACAACCTGGTGCTCGGCAGGATGGATTATCACATGCGTCATGAACCGATTCTCTATGGGTGGAAGTCCGGGGCTGCGCATAAATGGTGCGGAGGAAGAAATAAAAACACGGTTATCGAAGATCTTCCGGGGGTGTCTGTTGCTACAGAGGACAACAATTTCCTCATAACCATGAGCGACGGGATTAATTTTTGCGTTCTCAAGGTTCCTGCCTATGAGGTTGTTGCCTCGGGGGCTGATGATGTTACCTCCGTCTGGAAGGTCGATAAACCGGTTAAAAATGAAGACCACCCAACAACCAAACCTGTCGAGATTCCACGGCGGGCAATTGTCAATTCAACTCTTACCGATAATTCTGTTCTGGATCCCTTTATAGGATCCGGCAGTACGATGATTGCCTGTGAGCAGACAGGCAGGCTTTGCAATGGAATGGAGCTTGATCCGGTGTATTGCGATGTGAATATACATCGCTGGCAGAACTTCACAGGAAAGCACGCGGTGTTGGCAAAGACCGGAGAAGACTATGTAACGGTCAGGCACAACAGAATCCAATAATTCTGCCCAAAATCACGACCGATGGAATTAACACAATTACTTGAGAAGTGCGAACCCCAGGAGCAGGCCGAGCTGAAGATTCTTGCAAATGCGGTCACCCGTAACCTGCGGGAATATAACAACGACCCTTCGGCCATCAACATGAAAAATTGGCAAACAGCCAAGGAAGTATTGGATGTGGAACAAAAGAAACTCGAAAAAAAATATACCCCACCCCCAAAAGCGGTGATGGCCTGGGCCGAATGGCAGGACACCAAAAACAAGGCGGAGGTCCTGCGCCAACTCCTCGACCTTGGCTA
>JBARUU010000022.1:0-16025 GCA_049645925.1 Desulforhopalus sp. | reverse complement strand
TGCCGGGCGACAACATCAGCGCCGCGGTGGAATTGATCACCCCGATCGCCATGGATGTTGGTCTGCGTTTTGCTATCCGCGAGGGTGGACGTACTGTTGGTGCCGGTGTCATCAGTGAAATTATAGCCTGATCTGAATGTTTAATGATATTGCCCTGATTCCATTTAAAATGGGATTAGGGTGATTTTTCATATAGGAAGAGTCAATGAGAGATACCGTTACTCTTGCATGTGGTACATGCAAGCGTCGAAATTACACGACGACAAAAAATAAAAAGAACACTCCCAACAAACTGGAATTTAACAAATATTGTCCATTTTGTCGGGCTCATACTCCGCATAAAGAAACAAAATAGTAACATTTTGCAGGCCAGTAGCTCTAATTGGTAGAGCGCCGGACTCCAAATCCGGATGTTGGGGGTTCGAGTCCCTCCTGGCCTGCCATATTTGTTTGATGCGGTGAGTGTAATTCAGAAAATTACTCGGTTCTTTGAGTAGAGTGAGTGATGTAACGGCATGGAGGGAGTTGCTGTGGCAGCGAACATAAAATCAAAAAAAAATAATGCTGTGAAGTCTGAGAAGCCTTCACCTTACTCACCCGCTCAAATCAAGAAATTTATTGAAGAGGTAAAGGTAGAGTTTTTAAAAATTGTCTGGCCGGATAAAAAAATGACCCTTGGGCTTACAGGTGTCGTGGTGGTTTTGACGATTGTCATATCAATCTACCTTGGTTCAGTAGATCTGCTTCTTGGCAAGGTTGTTGCTTCCTTTTTACGATGATCTGAAAGAAAACGCTCTTGTATTTATATAGCAGGTTGATCTGATACTGTAATCTGGTATCTCAATAACATCTAATTACTGGATCACATGGCAAGACAATGGTACATACTCCAGGTCCATTCGGGATTTGAAGACAAAGTAAAGGCAACGCTTGAAGAAAGAATTCGTAAAGACGGGTTAGAAGAATTCTTTGGGGAGATTCTCGTTCCCACCGAGCAGGTTGTCGAGATGATCAAGGGGTCACGCAAAACTTCCTCGCGCCGTTTTTTCCCTGGCTATATGCTGGTCAGCATGGATCTCAATGATGAGACCTGGCATACAATCCATGACAACATGCCTCGCGTGGTTGGGTTCGTAGGTGATGATCGAGATCCTATACCACTGTCTGATGCTGATGCCGGCAAGATTATAGGTCGCATTCAGGATGGATCCGAGCGCCCAAGGCCCAAAGTCGTGTTTGATATCGGCGAGGTTGTTCGGGTCGTGGATGGTCCGTTTGCCAATTTTCAGGGCGTTGTGGATGAGGTTTTTCCAGAAAAGGGCCGTGTTCGGGTTATGGTTTCGATTTTTGGGAGAGAGACGCCGGTGGAGTTGGAATTTGTCCAGGTTACGAATACTTAATAGTATAAGAGTTGGTGCAACTTCCTGGTGCAGTATACGTATATTCGATAAACCTGGAAGTATTTGAAAAATAGTTAGTGGAGTGAAATAATGGCCAAAAAAGAAACGGCTTTCATCAAGCTGCAAATTCCAGCTGGGAAAGCCAACCCCTCACCGCCTGTAGGTCCCGCACTTGGACAACACGGCGTAAATATTATGGAGTTTTGCAAAAACTTCAATGCCAAAACACAGTCAATGGGTGACACCATTGTTCCTGTTGTTATCACCGTCTATCAGGATCGTTCATTCAGCTACATTACGAAGACACCTCCTGCATCTGTTCTGTTGCTGAAGGCTGCAGGTCTGAGCAAAGGGTCGGGTAATCCCAAAGCTGAGCGTGTCGCAGAAATTGGGCGTGATAAAATTCGGGAAATTGCAGAATTGAAGATGCCTGATCTTAATGCCTACGATGTTGAAAGTGCCATGCGCATCATCGAGGGTACTGCGCGCAGTGCAGGGATTACTGTAGTCGATTAAGTAAGATTAATTATTAGATACTGCTGTTAGGACTTAAATGGTCCTATACAAGTAGGAGGCTGCTATGCCGAAGCACGGAAAGAAATATAATAATATCGCTGAAGGAATTGATAAAACAATTTTGAAAGGTATGGAAGAAGGCATCGAATTAGTGCTGAAATCCACCTATGCTAAGTTTGATGAAACTTTTGATGTTGCCATGAAGTTAGGTGTTGATCCTCGGCACGCTGACCAGATGATTCGTTCGTCAGTAACATTGCCCCACGGCACCGGAAAGGTAACCAGGGTTTTGGTTTTTGCCAAAGGACCCAAGGAAGCTGAAGCCCTTGAGGCAGGAGCTGACTATGTCGGCGGTGATGATTTAGTTGATAAAATTAAAGATGGCTGGCTTGAATTCGATAAAACAGTTGCCACTCCTGATATGATGGGCGTTGTTGGGAAAATAGGACGAATTCTTGGACCACGTAACCTCATGCCAAACGCTAAACTTGGTACTGTTACCATGGATGTCGGCAATATTGTCAAAGATATCAAAGCAGGAAAGGTTGACTTTAGAGTTGATAAGGCAGGAATCGTCCATGCCGGAATTGGAAAAGTATCCTTTGGCAAAGAAAAGCTCAGCGAAAATCTTGTAGCATTTGTGCAACGACTCATCCAGCTCAAGCCATCTACGAGTAAGGGCGTTTATCTTCGCTCCATAACAATCTCTTCAACTATGGGACCGGGTGTAAAACTTGATCCATTAGATGTAAGAGCAATGGTCAAATAATAAAATTATTTTATAATGCCAGCTTTCTACCATGATGGGTGGCAGTATATTCGGTCGAAGACAGCGGGTACAATATGTTTAATCGTGTGTGGATCACGACCTGCCGAGACGAAAAAAGACAGACTAATAATTATTCTGAAAAGAAATTTTATCTCTGCCAGTCTTGAGTAATTTGTAACTGCTGTTTCGAACAATGTTCACATTAACCTAGGAGGAGTGCTTTGAATCGTGATGAAAAGTTAGCAGTTGTCTCGGAATTGAACGATTCGTTCAACCGAGCCAAGTTTACGGTTGTCGCTGACTATTGTGGTTTAAAGGTTTCCGATTTCCAGAAAATTCGTATTGAATTAAAAAACTGTGATTCGGAAATCCGTGTAGCCAAAAATACTCTCCTGAAAAGAGCAGTTACGGATACTGGCAATGCCGCGTTAAGTGATGATTTCACTGGTACAACCGCGGTTGTTATGGGATATGCAGATCCAGTTGCACCTGCCAAGGTGGTTACAAAATTTGCAGATGATCATAAGAAGTTCATAATTCGTTGCGCAGCTCTTGATGGGGAAAAAATCGGAGTGGATGAGCTCCTTGCTCTTTCCAAGCTTCCTTCCAAGGAAGTGTTGCTTGGACAACTGTTGTCCACCTGGAACAATGTGCCTACAGGCCTTGTTCAGGTGCTCACAGGTGTGCCCCGTACCTTTGTCTATGCATTGCAAGCCATCAAAGATCAGAAAGAAGCCGCGGGCAATTAAGAATTTTAAATAAAATATTATTTTTTAACACACAAAAAGGAAACAAATCATGGCTGTCACTAAAGAAGATGTAATCGATTTTATCGCTAATATGTCAGTTCTCGAACTTTCCGAACTCATCAAGGAGTTCGAGGAGAAATTTGGTGTTTCTGCTGCGGCACCTGTTGCAGTAGCTGCAGCAGGCGGTGCTGCTGCAGCCGATGCACCTGCTGAGGAAAAAACTGAATTTGACGTTATTCTCGCAAGTGTCGGAAGTGAAAAAATAAAGGTCATTAAAGAAGTTCGTGCGGTGACTGGTCTCGGGCTGAAAGAAGCGAAGACTCTTGTAGAATCTGCGCCTGCTCCTTTGAAGGAAGCCACGACAAAAGAAGATGCAGATGATATCAAAGCAAAGATTGAAGCTGTTGGAGCGACTGTTGAGATTAAGTAATTGATCTTTCAGCTAGGTTGTTCTTCATGGGCAATCACAGCTTGCTATCAACACGCTACGAGCTTTTTGCATCGTGGCGTGTTGTGCTTTATAGATAATGTCTATCAATTAACAGTGTTTTTCACCTAACTCTTTGTGGCTCTTTTAATTAAATCTTAGGAATAGCAGCCATATACCTTCGGTTAATTTTTTAAGACGCTCCATCTTAAGTCGATTTTCCGTTTTAAGACACGAACGGTTTGGAGTTTTTTTGATAACAGATAAGATATCAGGTGGTTCTGCTTCAGGTTCGCTACTGTGTTGTCGTTTAAATGAAAATTTCATACAAGGGATGATACTATGCTTGTAAACAATGCTTATCTTTTTCCAGGCGATATTCTCAAGATCGATTTTCAAACTTTACAAAAGCTTTCTGATTGCAGTGACATCATTCCAGGACCCACCCAGCCTATTTAGTAGTCTGCAGAATGGCGTGTCTGAGCAGTAAATTCAAATCATATAGATAGATTCATAGGCAATTTCGAGGAAAATTATGGAAAGAGTGAGAAAGAACTTTGCCACGGCTGCCACCATCTTGGAGCCCCCCCATCTGATATCAATGCAGCGCCTCTCTTATGAGAAGTTCCTACAGATGGATTGCGATCCTGACGAAAGAGATGATTTTGGATTGCAGGGCATTCTACAGAATGTGTTTCCAATCAATGACTTTAATGGTGTCTGTTCTCTTGAATTTGTGCGATATAAATTCGGAGAACCTAAGTATACCATTCACGAATGCCTGCAGAGGGGTATGACCTATGAAATCCCGCTAAAGATTGTTGTTCGATTGATTACCTTCGATGTAGACGAAGAGACGGGAGTGCAGTCCATTCGTGATATCAAAGAGCAGGAGGTTTTTCTCGGTTCCTTGCCTCTTATGACAGGTGATGGGGTTTTTGTAATTAACGGGACTGAAAGAGTCATTGTGTCTCAGTTACAACGCTCGCCAGGTCTCTTTTATACCCATGATAACGGTAAAAGCCATTCCAGCGGAAAATTGCTTTATTCTGCTCGGATTATTCCGGTCAGAGGTTCATGGATTGACCTCGAATTTGATATTAAGGATATTCTCCACGTTCGTATAGACCGAAGGCGAAAATTCCCGGTCACTACTCTGTTGAAAGCACTGGGGTTGTCCAGTGAGGAGCTGCTTGAGGAGTTTTACCCTATTTCGGATGTCATACGTGACGGAGAAAATTATAAAATCAGTTTTGATTCTGAGCTGGTAAAAGGTCAGAGGCTGGAATTTGATATAGTAAGTCCCGTCGATGGGGAGATAATCGGAAGAAAAGGAAAAAAAGTATCTAAAGTACTTTGTAAAAAACTGGATGCAGCCGGTATAACCCATTTGCAGGTTTCTCGGGAATCTTTATTTGGTGAAGTGCTCGCCAAGACAATAGTCAATAAGGAAACCGAAGAGGTAATCGCTCTATCTAATACCGAACTCACAGAAACTCTACTGGAGACACTTGAAACTGAAGGTGTGCATGAGTTTAAAATTCTTCATATAGACGGAGTTAAATATTCACCATCTTTTAGTAAAACCTTAGCGCTTGATAAGGCCAAGACGACTGAAGAAGCTCTCATAGAGATTTACCGCAGGCTACGACCCTCCAGTCCCCCAACCCGGGAAATTGCTGAGTCGTTTTTCCATAATCTGTTTTTTAATCAAGACCTCTATGATCTTTCCGAGGTTGGCCGTTATAAAATCAATGCCAAGCTTCATCTGGATATAGATATCTCCAACAGAGCCCTTACTAAAGAGGATATTATATTTTCTGTCCGGCATCTGGTTCGCTTGAAAGATACCCAGGGTGGGGTCGATGATATTGATCATCTCGGAAACAGGCGGGTTCGAACAGTAGGTGAACTCGTTGAAAATCAATATCGTATGGGACTCGTTCGGATGGAGAGAGCCATTAAAGAAAGAATGACTCTTCAAGACGTTGAAACGCTGATGCCTCACGATCTTGTCAATCCAAAACCTATTTCAGCGGCTATTAAGGAGTTCTTTGGAACCAGCCAGCTGTCGCAGTTTATGGATCAGACAAATCCATTATCCGAGGTTACTCATAAACGACGATTGAGTGCTCTTGGACCGGGGGGCTTATCAAGGGAAAGGGCCGGTTTTGAAGTCCGAGACGTTCACCCTACGCATTATGGTCGTATCTGTCCGGTTGAAACTCCTGAGGGACCGAATATCGGTTTGATTGTTTCGCTTGCGACTTTCGCAAGAATCAATCCTTATGGATTTATAGAAACCCCATACAGAAAAGTTGACAACAGAATCATTCTTGATGACGTTAAGTACCTGAGTGCCCTGCAGGAACAGAATCAGTTTATCGCTCCTGCCCTTATTGAGTCGGACAGCGAGAAGCGTCTGGTCCCTGACAACTTGATAGTTCGAGAGGATGGCGAGGTAATTACCACTTCAGCTGAAAGTGTTACCTATATGGATATTGCTCCTAACCAGATGATAAGCGTTGCCGCTTCACTGGTACCGTTTCTTGAAAACGATGATGCGAACCGTGCTTTGATGGGATCAAACATGCAGCGTCAGGCTGTCCCCCTGCTTGTTACCTCAGCACCGTTAATTGGAACAGGAATGGAGAGGTATGTGGCCCGGGATTCCGGTGCCTGTCTTCTCAGTGCCGGAGACGGTGTGGTCGAGGAGTCTGATTCCAACCGTATAGTTGTGAGATATGATGAACCTGGAACGGACGGTTTTGATACCGGTGTTGCTGTATACAGACTTGAGAAAAATAAAAAATCCAATCAAAACACCTGTTTTAACCAACGACCTATTGTTCTGCCGGGTACCAGGGTACAAAAAGGATTTGTTCTCGCCGACGGGCCTTCCTGTGAAGCCGGTGAACTGGCCATCGGTAAGAATGTGACCATCGCCTTCATGCCTTGGCGAGGGTTTAATTTCGAGGATTCAATTCTTATCAATGAGCGTTTACTGAAGGCCGATACTTTTACCTCCGTCCATATCGAGGTTTTTGAGACAATGGCCAGGGACACGAAACTGGGAAAAGAAGAAATTACCAGAGATATCCCTAACGTAAGTGAAGAAACTCTCAGAAATCTCGATGATTCCGGTATTGTAAGAATAGGTGCTGAGATAAAGGCAGGAGATACGCTGGTCGGTAAGGTTACGCCGAAGGGAGAAACCGTCCTGTCTCCTGAGGAGAAACTTCTTCGGGCAATTTTTGGTGAAAAAGCCCAGGATGTTAAAGATTCATCACTGAGAGTTCCACCAGGCGTGAGCGGTGTCGTCATTGATGCAAAAGTATTCTCCCGTAAAGGTGTGGATAAAGATGAACGCTCCTTGTTGATTGAGGATCTGGAGATTGATAAACTCAATCAGGATAAACTTGACGAATTGCGTAGTCTTAAGCGGGGAATTTGTCGAGAAGTCGGCAAGATTCTTGAGGGTCGTACCGCCAAGACGGACATTTTAGACAAACATGGAGAAATCATTGTCAAACTTGGTAAAAAAATTGCCGCTGAGCATGCGGAAATTATAGGTTTCGATAAGCTAAGGGATCTGGATTTCTCTGAAAAGGCAAAATACATCGAGCAGATTGATACAGTATATGAGCGGTACGGAAAACAATCACGGCTCATTACAGAAAGATACGATGGTATTATCGAACGGTTGAAAAAAGGAGATGACCTTCCTCCGGGAGTCGTCAAGATGGTTAAGGTCTATGTCGCTACCAAACGCAAACTCTCGGTGGGTGACAAAATGGCCGGTCGCCACGGGAATAAAGGTGTTGTGTCAAGGTTGTTACCTGAAGAAGATATGCCGTTTTTCGATGATGGAACTACTGTCGATATCGTGCTCAACCCCCTTGGTGTACCGTCGCGTATGAATGTCGGGCAGGTACTCGAAGTGCATTTGGGTTTTGCAGCTAAAAAACTAGGAGAGCAGCTGGAAATTCTTGCTCGTCAGGAGGCAGTGTCGGAAATCAGAAAAAAAATGAAGGCCGTCTATTCAGAGACTGAACTTCAGGCACTTACCGAAGATAAAACAGATCTTGAAATCATCGAATGGGCAAGAAGACATTATGCCGGGATTCATATGGCCACACCGGTTTTTGACGGTGCCCCTGAAGATGCTTTACGAAAACTCCTCGTTGAAAGCGGCATTGATGAGGTTGGACAAGTTCAGCTGTTCGACGGTCTTACCGGTGAGCCTTTTTCTAATAAAGTGACTGTTGGGGTCATGTACATGTTGAAGCTGCATCACCTGGTTGATAACAAAATTCACGCCAGGTCCACCGGGCCATATTCTCTTGTCACTCAACAACCGCTTGGTGGTAAGGCGCAGTTTGGTGGTCAGAGACTCGGTGAGATGGAAGTCTGGGCCATGGAAGCCTATGGTGCTGCCTATACGCTGAAAGAATTTTTGACCGCAAAATCAGATGATGTCGAGGGCCGTACCTCAATGTATGAACGGATTGTAAAAGGAAATAACTTTCTGACAACAGGATTACCTGAATCTTTTAATGTTCTTGTCAAAGAACTGCAGGCTCTCTGTTTGAATATGGAACTTATCGAAGAATAAAGGAAAAGACGAAAGTCGACTGGTGGATGCCTTGGACCATTGGGCACGTTTGACTGTGTTGTGTCAGGATTTACACTGATCAAGGCGAAACTTAGGAAATCCTTTAATATAAGGGAGAGGTGATTTCGTGGAAGAGTTATTCAATTTTTTTCAAAAACCGAAAGCTCCAGTAAAATTTGAAAGCGTAAAAATATCTCTGGCTTCTCCTGAGAAGATCATGGATTGGTCTCACGGTGAAGTGAAGAAGCCCGAGACCATTAATTACAGGACCTTCAAACCCGAAAGAGACGGGTTGTTCTGTGCCAAAATTTTCGGACCGGTAAAAGATTTCGAGTGCAACTGCGGTAAATATAAGCGCATGAAGCACCGGGGAGTTGTCTGCGAAAAATGTGGTGTTGAAGTTATTCAATCGAAGGTGCGCCGTGAGCGCCTTGGACATATTAAACTCGCAGCACCGGTAGCCCATATCTGGTTTTTGAAGAGCTTGCCCAGTAAAATCGGTGCAGTTCTGGACATGACGCTGAAACAGCTTGAGAAGATCCTTTATTTTGAGCAATACGCCGTGGTGAGCTCTGAGGCTGAAGCACTTCCAGTTGGAACACTTCTCACTGAAGAAAAATATCGGCAGGCCAGGGAGGAGTACGCTGCTCAGTTTACCGTTGGGATTGGTGCCGAGGCAATTCGAGAACTTCTTGCTGCTCAGGATCTGGTCGCGTTGTCCAAACAGTTGCGTGAAGAGATGCTTTCAACAAATTCTCAGACCAAGCGTCAAAAACTTGGCAAGAGATTGTTTGTTATAGAGGCTTTCCGTGATTCCGGTAATAAGCCTGAGTGGATGATTCTCGAGGTTATTCCTGTGTTGCCCCCGGATCTTCGCCCGTTGGTACCCCTTGAGGGAGGACGCTTCGCTACTTCTGATTTGAATGATCTGTATCGGAGAGTTATCAATAGAAATAACCGTCTGAAGCGACTGCTGGAACTTGATGCGCCGGATATCATCATTCGAAATGAAAAAAGAATGCTGCAGGAAGCCGTTGATGTCCTTTTTGACAATGGCCGACGTGGCCGAATAATCACCGGTGGCAATAAGCGTCCGCTCAAATCCCTTTCCGATATGCTGAAGGGAAAACAAGGTCGTTTTCGTCAGAACCTTCTTGGTAAACGTGTGGATTACTCTGGTCGTTCGGTCATTGTGGTTGGGCCACATCTTCGCCTTCATCAGTGTGGTATCCCAAAGAAAATGGCGCTGGAGCTGTTTAAGCCGTTTATTTACAATAAACTTGAGCGAAAAGGATTTGTTACCACCATAAAAAGTGCCAGAAAAATGGTGGAAAAAGAGGTGAAAGAAGTCTGGGACGTTCTCGACGAGGTTGTAACCGAATATCCTGTTATTCTCAATCGCGCTCCAACCCTGCATAGACTTGGCATGCAGGCATTTGAGGCCGTTCTTATCGAGGGAAAGGCCATTCAGTTGCATCCATTGGTTTGCATGGCCTTTAATGCCGACTTTGACGGTGACCAGATGGCGGTTCATGTGCCGCTGTCCGTTGAGGCCCAGGTGGAAGCCAGGGTTCTCATGATGTCCACCAACAATATTCTCTCGCCGGCAAACGGTGAACCGGTAATAATTCCTTCTCAGGATATAGTGCTCGGACTCTATTATATGAGCCGGGAACGACTTAACGTTGCTGGGGAAGGCAAGGTTTTCAGTAATGTGGAAGAAGCCATCATTGCCTATGATTATGGAGAAATCCATCTTCAGGCGAAGGTGAAGGTGCGAAAAGATGGTGAGATGGTAGACACTACCATGGGACGTATCCTGCTCGGTGAACTCTTACCCGCTTCTGTTAAATTTGAAGAAGTAAACAAGGTGTTGACCAAAAAGGCACTGGCTAAACTCATTGACCACACCTACCGTCATGCAGGCACCAAGGATACGGTGATTCTTGCCGACAGGTTGAAGGATACCGGATACGAATATGCGACACGTGCCGGGATATCTATCTGTATCAACGATATGAAAATCCCACTCGAAAAAGAAAATTATGTTGAAAAAGCCGAAAATGACGTTTTTGATGTCGATCAGCAATATACCGACGGTTTGATTACTTCCGGTGAAAAATATAATAAGGTTGTCGATATTTGGTCGAAGGTGACCGAAGATGTGGCCAACGCCATGATGGATGAGATTAAGGTCGAGTATGTTCGGGATAAAGATGGCAAGCTCATTGAAACTCCAAGTTTTAACTCGATTTTTATTATGGCTGATTCCGGTGCTCGTGGATCGAGAGATCAAATTCGCCAGTTGGCAGGGATGCGTGGCTTGATGGCCAAGCCCAGTGGGGCGATCATTGAAACTCCGATTAAGGCGAACTTCCGCGAAGGGCTTGGGGTTCTTGAATATTTTATTTCCACTCACGGTGCCCGTAAAGGGTTGGCTGATACAGCGCTTAAAACCGCAAACTCCGGGTATCTTACCAGAAGACTGGTCGATGTTGCCCAGGAGGCAACTATTGTTGAAGCCGACTGTTTCACACTTGATGGAATTATTGCCGAGCCTTTAATGGACGGAGGGGAAATAATAGTTCCTCTCGGAGACAGGATACTTGGACGCGTTGCCCTTGACGACCTTGAGGACCCTTTTTCCGAAGCTGTTATTGTTGAGGCCGGTGAAGAGATTACCGAAGACATCGTTGAGAGAATCACAACTTCGGGTATCGACAGGGTTGCTATCCGATCGGTGCTAAGCTGTCGGTCGAAAAGAGGTGTGTGCGCAGCATGTTATGGGCGTGATCTTGGACGTGGCCACATGGTTAATAAAGGGGAAGCCATTGGAGTTATCGCCGCACAATCAATCGGCGAGCCTGGAACCCAGTTGACAATGCGTACCTTCCATGTGGGGGGTACAGCAAGCCGATCTGTAGAACAGGCCGAGTTGAAAACCAATATAGGTGGAACTGTTTCCTTCTCGAATTTACATTCGGTAACCAATGCAGAGGGAACCGAGATCGTCATGAATCGCAATGCAGTGATATCTATTAAAGACGAACTTGGTCGAGAACGTGAAAGATTCAAAGTAAACTATGGTGCGCAACTTCTGGTCAAGGAAGCTGAGACAATCACAAGGGATACTATTCTTGCTGATTGGGATGCCTATACCATACCGATTGTCGCTGAAGTTGGCGGGACGATTAAATACGGTGATGTTATCGAAGGTATTACCATGCAGGAGAAAGTTGATGCTGTAACAGGTCGCTCCTCCCTGGTAATTATTCATACAGCCGGTGGCGCACAGCTGAGTCCACGTATTACCGTTAAGAACGAGAAAGGTAAAACCGTGAAGATGGCAGATTCAGATATCTACGCAAGATATAGTCTGCCTGTTGGTTCTATTATTTCTGTCAATGAGGGAGATGTTATCCAGCCAGGGACAATTGTCGGTAAGATACCCCGAGAAACGACAAAGACCAAAGATATCACAGGTGGTCTTCCACGGGTCGCTGAGTTGTTCGAAGTACGCAAACCTAAAGATCCTGCAATTATTGCCAAGATAGATGGCAAGGTCAGTTTCGGCAAGGAACTGAAAGGCAAGCGTAGAGTGGTTGTTACCCCGGAATATGGTGAACCACAGGAATACCTTGTTCCAAAAGCGAAGCACATTATTGTGCATGAGGGCGATTATGTGCAGGCGGGCGAGCCACTGATGGAAGGGACTATTGTTCCAAATGATATTCTGTCTGTGCTTGGTGTCAAAGAGCTCGCCAAATTCCTGGTGAATGAAATCCAGGAGGTCTACCGACTGCAGGGGGTGAAGATTAATGACAAGCATATTGAAGTCATAGTCCGTCAGATGCTCAAGAGAGTTTTGATAACCTCTTCTGGCGATTCTTCCTTCATGATCGGCGAACAGGTGGAATGGTGGAGATTTGAGGAGGAAAGAGACAAACTTATGGCAGAAGGTAAGATGCCTGCTGTGGCAGAGCCATTGCTGCTTGGAGTTACCAAGGCATCTCTTTCTACTGAAAGTTTTATATCTGCGGCATCCTTCCAGGAAACAACAAAGGTGCTTACCAATGCGGCAGTAGCCGGTAAGGTAGACGAGCTGGCCGGATTGAAAGAAAACGTCATTATGGGCCGATTGATTTCCGCGGGTACAGGGTTAACCGGGAAACGATAGGAAAGATGGCGCATAGTGTTTTTTTTCTTGACACTCAAGTGCCGTTAGGGTAATTATCACCACTTTCGTGTTTTAAAATGAGTGCCCAGTTCAGCAATGATGAGCTGGAATACTATAAATGGGTATGTAAACAGGAGCAGTTAACGTAATGCCAACTATTAACCAACTCGTAAGATTGGGCCGTAAGAAGTCTGTTAAAAAGACCAATACCCCAGCTTTAAAGGGATCCCCCCAGAAGCGCGGCGTGTGTGTGAGAGTGTATACAACTACGCCTAAGAAGCCGAACTCCGCTCTTAGAAAAGTTGCCAGAGTAAGGTTAACAAACGGCATCGAGGTAACTTCCTACATTCCGGGTATTGGACACAATCTTCAGGAGCACTCGGTGGTGATGATTCGAGGCGGCAGGGTGAAGGATCTTCCCGGTGTACGTTATCATATTATCCGTGGTACGCTTGATACATTGGGTGTTTCCAATCGGCGTCAGGGTCGTTCTAAATACGGTGCTAAGAGACCAGCTTGATTGGTTACTGCTTGATACGAGGTTAAAAAATGTCACGAAGAAGAACTATAGAGAAGCGCGCAATTGATCCGGATACACGCTTTAACAGTGTGTTGGTGTCTAAGTTCACCAATGGATTGATGGAAAGAGGAAAAAAGAGTCTCGCCCAGAGGATTTTTTACGGTGCGATGGATATAGTGGAAGAGCGTGTCAAGGATGCTGATCCTTTGACGGTTTTTGAGGAAGCGATGGAGAAGGTGCGGCCGCGTGTGGAGGTTAAGTCACGTCGAGTGGGTGGTGCTACTTATCAGGTTCCTATGGAGGTTCGCCAGACTCGGAGAAATGCCCTTGCCATTCGCTGGATTATTAATTTCTCAAAAGCCAGGTCTGGGAAATCAATGTCTGAAAAATTAGCGGCAGAGTTGATGGATGCCTACAACAACCGTGGGGCAGCCGTGAAGAAAAGAGATGATACCCATCGTATGGCAGAAGCGAATAAGGCATTTGCTCATTACCGCTGGTAACTGAAGACCTTGTAGCAGGTTGCCGCAACAAGAGGCTGGCGAGGAAATACTATTTTAAGAGCTAAGCGATTGTTATGGCAGCCCAAAAAGACTTATCGGATGTGCGCAATATCGGCATTATGGCCCATATTGACGCAGGCAAGACCACGACGACTGAGAGAATACTCTTCTATACAGGGCGTTCCTACAAGTTAGGTGAGGTTCATGATGGCACGGCTGTCATGGACTGGATGGAGCAGGAACAGGAGAGGGGGATTACAATCACCTCCGCTGCAACCACTTGCTACTGGAAAGATAAGAAAATTAATATAATAGACACTCCTGGCCATGTCGACTTTACTGTTGAGGTTGAACGGTCACTGCGGGTTTTAGACGGCGCAGTCGCTGTATTTTGTTCCGTCGGCGGGGTTGAGCCACAGTCTGAAACTGTATGGAGACAGGCTGATAAGTATCACATTCCGCGGATAGCGTTTGTCAATAAGATGGATAGGATCGGGGCCAACTTTGACCGTTGCGTCTCGATGATAGCAGACAGGCTCGGTGCAAACCCCTTGCCAATTCAGTTACCTGTAGGAAAAGAAGCTGAATTCGAAGGGATCATCGACCTTGTAGAAGGGAGGATGCTCGTTTTTGAAGAGCAGTCTCTTGGACAGGAAGTAACGATAAGAGAAGTTCCTGCCGAATATATAGAAAAGTTCACGGCCGCACGTATGATGCTCCTCGAGAAGTTGGCCGACTTCGATGAGGGGATCATGGAAAAATACTTAGATGATTCACCAGTATCTGCGCCTGAGATGTACAGAGCACTCAGAAAAGCGACGTTGTCTCTTGACCTCGTCCCTGTTCTTTGTGGAAGCGCCTTTAAAAACAAAGGTGTACAGCCGCTGCTCGATAGTGTTATAAACTTTCTCCCTTCGCCTCTCGACGTCAAAAGTGTTGAAGGTGAGGGGCCAAATGGCGAAATAATCAGCCGGAAGTCAGACCCCAAGGAAAAGCTTGCCGGGTTGGTTTTTAAGCTGATGAGTGATTCTTTTGTTGAGAATCTTGCGTTCATCAGAGTCTATTCCGGTTCAATTGCCGTAGGCGACAAGGTATATAATCCTGTTAAAAAGAAACAGGAAAAGATATCGAAGTTGATGAAATTACATGCGAATAAGCGTGAAGAAGTGCAGGAAATCTCAGCCGGAGATATAGGTGCAATTGTTGGATTAAAATTCACCACTACTGGCGACACCTTATGTGAAAAGGGCGATACAATAATACTCGAAAGCATGGATTTTCCCGATCCTGTGATTGGTGTTGCTATTGAGCCCAAAAGTAAGGCTGAAGAAAAGAAACTCACTGAAACGTTAGCGAAAGTCGCCATGGAGGATCCTTCCTTCACGGTAACGATGGATGCGGATTCAGGTCAGACGATCATCTCAGGCATGGGTGAGCTTCACCTGGAGATAATTGTAGACAGGCTGCTTAATGAATTTAAGGTTTCAGCAAAGGTTGGGAAACCTCAGGTAGCCTACAAAGAGACCATAAATATCAGTCAAAAGGCTGAGGCGAAGTTTGACCAGATGACAGGCGCCAAAGGTCAGTTCGGGCATGTCATTATAAACATCGAACCACTTGAACGTGGAAGTGGTGTCGATTTTGTGAGCTGTATTGATAAGGAGTTGATTCCAGATCAATTTTTAGGATCAATTAAAAAAGGAATCATCGACAGCCTAGACTCTGGACCATTAGTGGGATACCCGCTGACAGATATAAGAGTGAATCTTGTCGGCGGTTCATATCACGAAGAAGAATCAACTGAAATGGCCTTTGGAATAGCAGCCGCAATGGCTATTAGAAGAGCAACTTCAGACGCAGAGCCAAAGCTTCTTGAGCCGATCATGAAGTTGGAAGTAATCACTCCGGAAGAATACATCGGAGATGTAATTGCTGACTTAAATAGCAAAAGAGGAAAGGTTGTTGGTGTTGACGCAGAAGCGAATCTGCAGATTTTAAAAGGGCATGTACCGCTGGCTGAAATGTTTGGCTATTCAACGTCTCTCAGGTCGGCAACCCAAGGCAGAGCCAATTTCACCATGCAATTTTTGGAATACGATGTGGTACCTGCTCAACGAGCAGAGACAATTATTAAAAAAATTAGAGGGATCTAAGTCCAAGCATATTGAGGAACCATTATGTCAAAGAAAAAATTTGAAAGGACTAAACCGCACGTCAACGTAGGTACCGTAGGACATATCGACCATGGTAAAACCACACTGACCGCTGCAATTACACGTGTCTTATCTACCAAAGGTCAGGCCGCTTTTACTGACTTCAGCGATATTGATAAGGCACCTGAAGAAAAAG
>JBARUU010000021.1:0-176103 GCA_049645925.1 Desulforhopalus sp. | reverse complement strand
GGACATACCAACAAGGAAATAAATGGCTATTGTGGGTAGAGGAAAAAGCAATTGAGCTAAAATCGACCCCTGGCATATTTATGAAAACCCCCATTAACAAATCAGAATTAAAACAACTTATAAAATTCGCCTCCCCCGAGCGTAAACTGCTGATTTGGGGCACGCTCTTTTTAGCCGTGGGCTCCCTGGTCCTTCTGGCTTTTCCCCAGGCAGTGCGGATTACCATGGATGAGGCCGTATCGACCAAAAACCTGGCTCTGATCAACCAGATGGGAATAGTCATGCTTCTCTTCCTGGCAATCCAATCAATTGCCACATCTTTTCGCTACTATCTTTTTACCTTAGCCGGCGAACGTACTGTAAAAAGAATCCGCTCCAGGCTCTTCGATACATTACTGCAACAGGAAATAGGTTTTTTTGACGATCAGAAAACAGGCGATTTAATGAGTAGAATCAACTCGGACTCGACTGTTTTACAAAACACTCTCAGTGTCAACATATCGATGATTTTAAGGAATATAGCAGGGGCCGTTGGAGGCCTGATTCTCCTGCTCTATACAGCCTGGAAATTAGCTATCCTTCTCTTTATTTTTCTGCCGCCCCTGGCCTGGATGGTAGCCAGATTCGGCGGGAAGGTCCGAAAAATTTCCCGCAAAGTTCAAGATTCTCTTGGTGATGCCAGTGCCGTCGCCGATGAGTCGTTAAGTACTATTCGCACCGTTCGGTCTTTTGCAGCAGAACCTCTTGAAAGTAATCGATTTCTCACGGCATTAGACAAAGCACTGGATATTGCGGAGAAAAAAATAAGACTGGTTGCGAACTTTACCGGAGCTGTTTCCTTGCTCGGTTCATCTGCAATAGTCATGATTCTATGGCTTGGGGGCAGGATGGTTGTCCAGGGAGAACTCTCAATTGGAACCCTTTCGGCCTTTATTCTCTATACCATGACAGTTGCGATATCTGTGAGTTCCCTGGGAGGGCTATGGACGGATTTCATGAATGCTGCAGGAGCAAGTACCAGAATCTTCCAGATACTGGATCGAACCCCATCAATGTCAAATGAACAGGGAATCACAACTGGCCGTATAAAAGGAGAGATCACTCTGCGTGATATTCAGTTTTCCTACCCGACCAGATCTGACTATCACGTATTTAAAAAGCTCAACCTCATCATCAAAGAAGGGGAATCAATTGCCCTGGTGGGAAGATCCGGGAGCGGTAAGTCAACAATTGCTGCACTGATCCAGAGACTCTATGATCCTGACAAAGGGAAAATTTTTATTGATGAAACAAACATTAAAGATCTATCGGCGAGCTGGCTCCGATGTCAGATCGGAACAGTTTCACAGGAACCTGTATTGATGTCCACTTCGATTCGGGAAAACATTGCCTACGGCAAGCCGGATGCCTCCCTGGACGAGATAAAGCAGGCTGCTGAGCTGGCTTTTGCCGACAAGTTTATAGAAGAATTTCCTGCCAAATACGAAACTCTTGTTGGGGAGCGGGGGGTACAGCTTTCAGGAGGGCAAAAGCAAAGGGTTGCTATCGCCAGGGCAATGCTCAAGAATCCTCGCATTTTAATCCTTGATGAAGCAACCAGCGCCCTGGACGCCGAAAGCGAAGATCTGGTGCAGAAAGCTTTGAATAATCTGATGAAAGGCCGAACTGTCCTCATTATTGCCCATCGCCTGTCCACGGTCAAAGACAGCGATCGAGTCATTCTTCTTGACCGGGGAGAGATAGTTGAAGAAGGGCATCATGATCAATTGATCAAAAATCGAGATGGGATCTATTTCAAGTTAGTTCAAAAACAATTGTCCTCGAACTAACCCGGATTTCACGGCTGCCAGACGAGGAGTTTTTCACTTTCCGATTCATTCCTCGAATATCAGATGTACTCTTCACCCCATCTCTATAAACAAATACAGGGGTTTTGTGATACAATCCGTGGTGAAGAAAAGAATCCATTCGTTTTTTTAATATGCCCGTTCCCGGCTTTATAAAAATATGCGTATACATATTGAAAAGAGTAAATCACTATAAAAAGGAGCTGAAGAGAGAGGCAATGAAAACCAATATCCTTCAAGACGTACCCGAAAATCCCGACTGTTCGAAATACTACCTCTTTTATTTGCATGGCCTGATTATCGAGGAGGCCGGCATCCGGCCTAAAAGTGAGGAACATGGATACTATGAATATGAACGCATCCTGGAAAAACTCTCTGAGGAGGGATTCACGGTCATAAGTGAGGCAAGGCAGAAGGGCACCCAGATCAAGCCCTATGCCGAGAAAATTTCATCCCAAATAAAAAAACTCCTGGCAAACAGAGTTCCACCGGGTAACATCATAGTAGTCGGTGCCTCCAAGGGCGGCATCATCAGTGCATACGTCTCGAACATGCTTAAGGAAAAAGAGATAAACTATCTCTTTTTGTCAGGGCTTTTTGAAAAATGTCTGATAGATGAAGACTTGAAACTCTATGGAAATGTTCTCTCAATCCATGATTATGCCGATACGTTGTCAATTACTCCGGCACCCTATTTTCAACGATCGACGGGTTTAGGGCAATTCCAGGAGATCGTGCTCAACCTTGGCACAGGACATGGGCTGATTTACCAGCCCTACCGGGAATGGATGGACCCGCTGCTGGCATGGTTGAAGATGAGGTAGCCTGAAGTTTTAATCCCGGCTGTCCACCCTCGCCATGCTGAAAAGATTGGAATGATTAACAATCACCCTCAGAAAGAGTAAATATCTTGCAATAGCATTACCTCATGACTGATTACACTATAAAAAAGTGTCCAAAATGTGGACAAAAACTACGATTTCCAAATAATATCGGTGGGATGCTCATGGCCTGTCCCACCTGCGGCAAGAAGTTTTATTCGGATTTTCGATTGGGAAAAACTAAAGGGAACATGCATCGGGAAATATTGATCAATGTTTTTGAAATGCCGTCAAATATTATAACCCGTATCAGTCGTTTTTTTACTTCCTGATCTCAACATAGCGCATCTTTTATCTGCACCCTTTTTTGGAGGGGTGCATAAAAAACAGGCAGAATGTATGGATATCTTACTTACCGACGATGAAGTCCGGGTGCTAGGTTGCCTGATGGAAAAGGAAATGGCAACACCGGACTACTACCCTCTTTCGCTCAATGGATTACTCAATGGCTGCAACCAGAAATCCAACCGGAATCCGGTTGTCAGCTATGACGAAGAAACCGTTATATACGCAATAAACGGTCTGCGAGAACGAAAACTGGTCAGACAGAGCAGCATTGGCCGGGTTGCGAAATATGAGCAGACCTTCGCACAAGATCTAAAACTGGTTTCCAGAGAACAGGCAATAATCTGTACCCTTCTTCTGCGCGGCCCACAGACTGTTGGTGAAATCCGCAATCGTACCGAACGCCTCTATGCTTTTTCCAACCTTGATGAGGTTCAAAAAACCATTGCCAACCTCGAAGATATGGAGCTGATCTGCAAGATGCCTCGTCAACCAGGTCGGAAAGAGTCCAGATATGCACATCTTTTAAGTGGACAGCCACAGGACACTGTTGCCGAAACCTCTTCCCAGCCTGCAGCCGGTATCGTGGTTGACCGCTCTGCTAAACTCCAGGAACAGATTGATGACCTGCGACGGGAAATGCAGAATCTGCAGGCGGAGTTCGCAACTTTCAAGTCACAATTTGAATAATCCTTTCCATACCGGGCAGAGACGAAACGCGACCTTTACAATTAATTCCCATCTAAGGGGAGCGGGTGGTCTGCGATGTCTGCAGCCTTGCCAAAATAAATTGCAGAATCAACCATGGCAGTTTGCTTGGTGTCTCGCATACACCGCAACCTCGACTCGCTGGAAATCGGGACTAAAGAAGACAAACTCGATGAGTCATCACCTGTCCGCGATTGAAATTCCTGACACCATGGATATACTAACAAGAAGAGTTCTTAGTATGTTTCGAGTTGTTTGGCTTCTCTCAAAGGTGCTCCAACTCCGCTGAAAAGTGGGGGATTCCTTTCAGTACACCCTTGAGGGACAAGTTCCTTCACGTAATGATTTTTTATAAAAAACCATTTCCACGTCACTAAAGGAATCTTCATATGGGTCGAAAACGTCTTACTCTTGCAAACGAGATTGATTACCTCTCCATTCTGGATGAAAACAGCCAACTCGATAGCGAACTGGAGCCGGATATATCGAACGAAACACATCTCAGGATGTATCGTGCCGTATTGCTTGGTCGCAGATTTGATGAGCGAATGCTCGATCTCCAGCGCCAGGGCCGCATCGGCACTTTCCCCCCAATAAAAGGTCAGGAAGCATCACAGATCGGCGCTGTAACTCTCCTTGGTGAAAGCGACTGGCTGGTGCCTGCCTTTCGTGAAACGGCAGCGGAAATCATGCGCGGTCGATCAATGGAAAGCGTTCTGCTCTATTATAACGGCTATAACGAGGGCACTCTTCTGCCTGAAAACCAGCGGGACCTGCCTATGGCCGTGCCGGTGGCTTCCCAGATTCTCCATGCCGTCGGTCTTGGCATGGCTATACAATACCGAAAAACCGACGAAGTAGTGATGACTTTTTTTGGCGACGGCGCTACTTCCGAGGGTGATTTCCATGAGGGGTTGAACTGTGCTGGCGTCTATCAAAGTCCCGTGATCTTCGTCTGCCAGAACAACCAGTGGGCAATCTCTGTTCCGCTATCCAGGCAGACCCATTCCGAAACGCTGGCTCAAAAAGCCCTGGCCTACGGTATGCCCGGCATCCAGGTTGACGGCAACGACATTCTGTCGGTCTATGCAGCAACGGCCGAAGCGGTGGAACGGGCTCGAAGCGGGGGCGGCCCGACTTTCATTGAATGTGTGACTTACCGGATAATGATGCATACAACCGCCGACGATCCCAAAAAATACCGGTCAGAAAAGGAAGTAGAGCTCTGGAAGAAAAAAGACCCTCTGCCTCGCTATCAGCAGTACTTACAGAAAAAAAATATTCTCTCGGAGAGTGACCTGACCGCTCTGGAAGAAGAAACACAAAAACAGATTCAGACCGCAATTGACAGGGTCGAGCTGCAGATGAAAGAACTCGGGGCTCCCCTTGATATGTTCAACCACCTCTACGCCGAATTACCACCCCACCTCCAGATGCAAAAAGAAGAACTGATCAACGAACTACAAAGTGGCGACGGGGAGGACCATCATGGTTAAAATGACGATGGTTGAAGCCCTTAACATGGCCCTGCGGCAGGAAATGGAAAAAGATGACTCTGTTATCCTTCTCGGCCAGGATATCGGCCGGGACGGCGGAGTATTCAGAGTGACGGACCGCCTGATAGATCAGTTCGGCAACAAGAGGGTCATCGACACCCCATTGGCGGAATCAGCCATCGTCGGCATGGCGATAGGTATGGCCATCTACGGGTTGAAGGCGGTCTGCGAAATACAGTTCTCTGGTTTTTCTTACCAGAACTTTCATCAGCTGGAGAACCATGCAGCCCGTATGCGCTGGCGTACCCAGGGACGACTCAGCGTACCGATGGTCATGCGCGCCCCCTATGGAGGCGGGGTTCGGGCTTTAGAACATCACTCCGAAAGCCGCGAAGCATACTGGGCTCATACCCCCGGGCTGAAAATGGTCATCCCCTCCGGGCCCCGCAACGCCAGAGCGCTGCTGGTCAGCGCCATCCGTGACCCCGACCCTGTGATCTTTTATGAGGCAAAAGCCCTGTATCGCGCTTTTCGAGAAGAGGTCCCCGAGGAAGAGGAAACCTTTCCCATCGGAAAGAGCAATATTGTCCGGGCGGGCAACGACCTGACCATTATCACCTACGGCGCCATGCTGCGCCCGGCACTTGAAGCCGCAGAAGAACTCCGAAAAGAAGACCGGCTTGAGGCCGAAGTGATTGACCTGCTCACCCTTTCTCCGCTGGATGAAAGCCTCATGGTCGCCTCGGTGAAAAAAACCGGCCGGGCCGTGGTTGTCCATGAAGCACCACGGAGTTACGGTCCGGGCGCCGAAATTGTGACAAGGCTCATGGAGGGCGGGTTTTACTATCTGGAGGCCCCGATAATAAGAGTCACCGGCTTTGACCTGTTCGTCCCCTATTTCAGTCGGGAAAAAAGCTATCTTCCCAGTGTTAAAAGAATAACAGCAGCCGCCCGTAAAACTTTCAAAAATTAGCTACGGAGTAACTATGGCAACATCTTTTCGTTTACCGGATCTCGGAGAAGGCGTTCATGAAGCGGAAATACTCGCCCTCCCCGTAACTCCTGGCCAGGATATCCGGGAAGGTGATGTTATCATGGAAATCGAGACCGACAAGGCCGCCGTGGAGATCCCCTCCCCCTATACCGGAACCGTGGGTGAAATCCTGGTGAAGGTCGGGGATATGGCTGTTGTCGGGGATGTGCTGATGTCCTTTGAAACCGCCGTTTCTCCGGAGACTGCCCAACCTGTGGCCCCAAAAGAAAAAATTGCTCAGCCGGACACGGCAGCAAAGCCTGCCGAAAAGGAATCGACACCAGGGCAGAAGGGCCGAAGACCGGTTCCCGCGTCCCCCTCCACCAGAAGGCTGGCAAGAGAACTGGAAGTAGATCTGTATCTGGTAGCCCCAACCGGTTCAGGCGGCCTGGTCACAAAAGAGGATGTTTTGGCTCATGCTGAAGGGATGGCGCCTCCCGAAGCGGCAGCGCGGAAAACCACAGCTCACACAGACACTCCCGTCTCCGAGCCGCCCGCTGAACTGAGCGGTCTGCCCGATTTCACGAAATGGGGAGATGTTGAAAGGCTGCCATTTCGATCCATCAGGCGTGCGACCGCAAACCAGATGACCAGCTCCTGGAAACAGATCCCCCACGTTCAGTGCCAGGACGATGTAGATATCACCAAGCTCGAGGCCTTTCGACAAAAGCATAAAAAAGAGATCGAGGCTGCCGGCGGCCGATTGACCATGACCATTTTTGCCATGAAGGCGGTCGCCACTGCGTTGAAAAACTATCCGTATTTCAACGCCAGCCTTGACCTTGCTGCGCAGGAAATCATCGTCAAACACTTTTTCAATATCGGCATAGCTGTGGACTCTGAGAGCGGTCTGATGGTCCCGGTAATCAGGGATGTCGATCGCAAAAGCATAAAAGAGCTGGCTGTTGAAGTGGATGGTGCAATAACCAGAGTCCGAACGGGTACCCACAATCGTGAAGAAATGCAGGGTGGCACCTTTACCATCACCAACGCCGGTGCCCTCGGCGGCAGCCGATTTTCCGCGATTATCAACCATCCCGAAGTGGCCATCCTCGGTCTTGGACAGGGCAGGATGCAGCCGGCAGTTCTCTCTGACGAACGCGGCAGACATGAGTTAGTCCCCCGGCTGATCATGCCGATCGTCCTCTCTTTTGATCACCGGGTGGTCGATGGTGCCGATGCCATTCGATTTCTACGGCTGGTGATTGATGCCCTGGAGGATCCGGAGGAGTTACTCATCACCATGATCTGATGGAGTCATAAAAGCTCTTCATCCGAAGTCGGAGTTTAGGCCCTGTTTTGCAGGGTGCGTATCTGCTCCGCTGTGCGCCCTTAAAAAGTGCCCCTGGGGTGCAACATATTTTGATTTTTAAGAAAAAGACACCATAGCTTTGGAGACCAATATGGTAATGGGCGACATGGAAATGAGCACCGACGTGCTGGTCATCGGCGGTGGCCCCGGAGGATATGGTGCTGCGTTCCGAGCTGCGGATCTGGGACTTGACGTGATCATAGTGGATCCGATTGCTCGTCCCGGCGGGCTCTGCCTGCATCAGGGTTGTATCCCTTCTAAAACGTACCTCCACCTTACCGAGCTGATCCTTGATGCCAGGCGGGCTAAACGGATGGGTGTCAACTTCGCCGAGCCAGAACTTGATCTGACAGCCATTCGGGGCTGGAAAGATCAGGTGGTCAACTCCATGGCCGATGGACTGGTCACGCTTGCCGATCGCCGGGGGATCTTACTGGTCCAGGGCACTGCCCGATTTGAGACCTCCGACACAGTACGACTGGAAGGTGCTGAATTCAGTCGTATACGGTACAGATATGGTATTATCGCAACCGGCTCGCGGCCACTGGCGCTGCCGGGAGTTTCATTTTCCCCTGGAGGCCGAATCATGGATTCGGCTGCCGCCTTGACCCTCCCCGATATTCCTGAAAAGCTGCTGGTGATCGGCGGTGGATATGTCGGTCTGGAGCTGGGCTCGATCTATGCGACACTTGGCAGCCGGGTCACCCTTGTGGAACGTGAAGACCGATTGCTCCCGCAGGTTGATGACGATCTGGTCCAGCCCATGCAAAAGCGACTGTCTACATTGTTTTCTGACATCATGTTTACAGTGCAGGTGGACCGTCTGGAAGAAAATGAATCCGGGGTTGACGTCCGTTTTCAACAGGGCGGAGAAGTCGAACAGCACCGGTTTGATCGCGTTCTTGTTGCCATCGGCCGAACCCCCAACAGCGATGAACTTGCACTGGAAAATACCGAAATAGTCCTCGACAGCCGAGGTTTTATCCCGGTCAATGACCAGCAGCAGACGACCGATGGACACCTCTTTGCTGTCGGTGACGTTGCGGGCGGGGTGATGCTGGCCCATAAAGCCACCCGGGAAGGAAGAGTCGCCGCTGAAGTGATCGGAGGGCAAAATTCCAGTTTTGATGCGCGGGCAATCCCGGCAGTGGTTTACACCGATCCGCAACTCAGCTGGTGTGGTCTCACAGAACAGCAGGCAAACGCAGAAAACATTTCGTACACTGTCCAGAAATTCCCGTGGAAATATTCAGGCAGGGCACAGACTATGGGATTGACCGACGGCTTCACCAAGCTGCTGACAGAGCCGCAAACCGGGCGAATTCTCGGCGTCGGCATTACCGGACGCAACGCCGAGGCATTGATTAGTGAGGCCGCCCTTGCCATAGAAATGGGCGTTCTGGCGGAGGATCTTGCCCTGACCATTCATCCGCATCCCACCTTGTCGGAAACCGAGGCTGAAGCTGCAGAAATTTTCCAGGGCAGCCCAACCCATATCCTGCCATCTGAACAGTAGTGGAACAATAATGTGTTTTTAGGAAACGACCTGTAATAAATGCGGAGCCCTCTCCTCTTTTTCCATTGTCTCTTGCTGTTGAAATGATAACTGTATCAACAGTAAGGATAATGCACTTTGCCATCTGGAAGCGGAATTTTTACATCATGAGATACGGAGGCGGTCTATGAGAATTGTGATTGTCGGCGGTGGTGCAATCGGCAGGCTTTTTGGATATTTTCTCGTCAAAGGTGACAACGAAATAACCCTCATCGATATTGATCGAAAAACCCTGGGGGCTTTGCAGGAAAAAGGGATAGGTCTTATTGGCGATGATGATGAACACCCGGAGGATGCGCAGTCATATCCGGTACGGGCTCTGCCCTCAGCCGACCCTCTCACTGAAGCTGATCTCGTTCTGCTGCTGGTAAAATCCCAGGCTACATTGGCCGGAGTAAAGGACATCGCCCATCTGATAAACGACTCCTGTCCTCTCCTCTGCATGCAGACGGGTCTCGGCAACCTGGAAGTCGCCTCCAAAATTGTCCCGAAAGAGCACATTATTCTGGGCATTACCTTTATGTCCGGCACGGCACTCAGCGACGCCCGGGTGAGGCAGGGCGGAGTTGCCAGAACCTATATCGGTGAGCTGGACGGATCATTTTCCAAACGGCTGGAAAACATCAATCATGTTTTCAACCGATGCGGAATTGAGACCCAGATGGTCAAAAGGATAATCGGCCGGCTCTGGTGCAAAGTGATTACCTACTCAGCCATCAATCCGGTTTCCGCCATTCTTCAGGTTCCAAATGGCTCGCTTACATCAAAGATGGAATCCATCACCCTGATGAAACGGCTCCTTGACGAGGGCAGGGCTGTGGCAAACAGTTGCTCGATTGAACTCGTCTACCCAGACCTCTATGAGCTGCTTTTTGACGCATGCGAGAAAAGTGCCAACAATCTTTCCTCCATGTTGCAGGATATCCTCAATGAGCAGCCCACCGAGATTGATGCCCAAAACGGTGCAATTTGCCGTTATGCCGAAGAACATGGAGTGAAGGTCCCCACCCACCACACCGTGGTGGAACTGATAAAGCTGCTAGAATGCTGGAAACCAGGAGTTGAGCAAACATGATGGACAGATAATAATTTTTTATCCGACATCGGGGTTTATGCCCTGTTTTGGAGGGTGCGTATATGCTTTGTTGCTGTAAAGTTTTTTTGCTTACCTGGTTACGTTGTGATTTTTAAAAAACAGAAAAACGCCATATAACTTCAAAATGAGGATAGCTATGGCCGATTGGAACAATATTCTTGTTGCGGTGGATGAAATGGAATCTTCAATCCGGGCCGTCAAGTATGTCGGTGAGATCGCCCGGGATTTCGACAAAGTTTCCATCTGTCTGTTACACATCTACCCCGAACCGCCGCCCGATTTCCATCTTAAGGGAGGAATAATTGAAGAATACCAGAGCCAGCGTATAGTAAGAGCCGAACGTATCTTTGGCAGATGCCTGGAGATTCTGGTTCGTTCAGACATCAAACGTGAAGCCATATACTGCACAACCCAGATGGCCGAAGGAAAAACAATCAGCGAAACCCTTCTGGAAGTACGAAAAAAAGGAGATTTTGGTACGGTTGTCACCGGCAAACGCGGTGTCTCCAAAGCCGAGGAATTTCTGTTCGGCTCTATTTCCAACGCCCTTGCCAGACACTGTAATGACTTCACAACCTGGATAGTGGGGTGAGCCTATGGTGGACTGGAGTCAATTCCCCACCCATATCCTGCCCGGCCTTAAAAGCCATAATGCAACAAGGAATCTCCGCAGGCAGCCGAAAATTTACCGGGACACCAGTGATTTTACCAGGATTGATTATGGTGATATCATCCATGTCGACAACCGTTTTTTCCTGGTTGTCGGCTATACCAAGGAGGGCAGATTCGGCATTGATGAGCAACCCAAGCAGTGGGTACCTAAGGTCTATGATCTGGAATCCGGGGAAAGGAAGATCCTTAAACTGGTTTTTCATGAAAATTTCACTCTGACTCTTGGGGAACTGAAGGTAACCTGTTACCGCAGACCGGAGAAAGAGGGGCGGGTTCTAGACCTGGTGCATGGAAATGCAATGTTTATGCAGGGGTATTCTGTCCTTGACGAGGCCGGCAACCTGGTACGGATTCTGGATATCATCAGGGGGACAAGACTCGACACTGCTATTGGTCGCATTGACACCGACCATGACACCTATATGTCAACACATGTGGAAGATATTCTCCGCCGATTCCTCAAATCGGTGGAAGCAATTATCCTGCTTCACCACCATGGCTTCAAACACGGGGATATCAGAAGAGATCACATTCTGATCGATCGGGATGGACATTATCGCTGGATCGATTTTGATTACGATTTTTATCTTCCGGAGCGCCCGTTCGCCCTTGACCTGATAGGCCTTGGCAACATCCTGCTCTATATCCTCGGTCGAAAAAATTTCCGGCCGATAGATGTCATGCAACACCCTGATATGGGCGAAAGGATTGTTGAAACTCTGCACATAAACGACCTTTCCCTGCTTTCCAGGGACAGGGTCTTCAACCTGACAAAACTGTACCCGCAGTTACCGAAATGTTTTAACGACATCCTCCTCCACTTCAGCGTTGGTACAAGCGTCATGTATGACACCGTTACCGAATTCTACGATGATCTGGCGGCGAGCATTCAGCAGGTTTATGGTTGACCGCAAGCGCTGTATCGACAAACCACCCTTCCGTGGCTATCGTTATTGTATATAAATTGGATATCAGCTTCAATTATTCTCTATTAATATGCAGACTAATGTACAAGGAAATCATATGAAATCACATGAAATTTTCGCGACGGCATTGCAGTATGAAGAAAAGATCAGGGATCTCTATCGCTCGGCTGAAAAGAAAGTGGATGATAAACGGGGCAAAGCTATTTTTCAGGCACTGGCTAATGATGAACAGTCACATATTGATTTTCTATATTACAGTCTTGAGCAACTCAAGAACAACGGGGTCATCGACATCAACAGGCTGGTTTCACCACTTCCGACCTTAAAGCAGCTCAATACAAAGATCGAAAAGCTGAAAAGCAACATTCCGGAACACATGCTTGGGGATATCAAGTTGGTGCTGGGCAGCGCTCTCAAACTTGAAAAAGAGACTTCCGCCTTCTACCGGGATGCATGTAATAAAACAGAGGGAGAAATTAAAAACATTTTTGAAAAATTCCTCGAAATCGAAGAGCGACACGTTGATCTCGTGCAGACCGAACTGGATCACGCACAACACAACGGGATATGGTTCGACTTCATGGAAGTTGATCTTGAAGCATATTGAGCCGTGCCGGGCCGAACAGCCGTTTATCCCTGCGGTTGTTATTCTCTTCCCTCCTCCCTGAGGCGGTCCGGCATCTGAACTGCGACGACCCGTCCTTTGGCAGTGACAATGTTCTCAACCGACACCGTAGCGAGAATGACAGTCTTTCTCCCTTTTATTTCTGCAACAGTCGCTCGTATCTCTATGGGCGGGCCAAGTGGAGTTGGCTTGAGATAGTCTACCTGGAGGGAACCGGTTACGTACCGGAAAGGCGGCTGGCTTCCCGGTTCTCGCCCCTCTTCCCTGTATGCGGCGGCAGCGGCAGTCCCCACGCAGTGGCAGTCGACCAGAGATGCGATCAGCCCTCCATAAACATAACCGGGAAAGGCCAGGTGAAAATCTTGTGGATGAAAGATGGCGAGAGATTCTTCACCGTCCCAGTAACTGCTGATATGCAGACCGTGTGGATTATTCGTTCCGCAACCGTAACAATGGCTGAGAGACTCCGGATAATAGTCCTGAAAAGATTTTTTGTTCATAACGCCTCCAAACACGGAAAGTTTTATTCTTTGAAAAAATCAGGTATCTGAGGCATACCTCCCTGCTGCGAGCAGACATAGGAGGCAATTCTGTTTGCCTCCTCATTAATATCATCCAGAGACAATCCACGGAGATAACCTATGGTTGCTGCCGCTGTAAATGAATCTCCAGCCCCAATTGTATCCTTAACCTGAGTGACAATCCCCGAATGTTCTGAAGAAGTGTCCGGTGTCAAAAGAAGACTGCCGCTGTCACCTCTTGAAAGTATTGCCAAGCTGAGCCTGTATCGCTGAATAAGCGCCGGAAGCCATTTCTCGCTCGATCCTTTCAGCTCGAGCAGCCTTGCGAGAACAGGCAATTCCTCTTCACTTAACTTCAAGATATCAGTTCGCTTAAGTGAGGATTCAATGATCTTTCTGGAGTAAAAATCCTGCCGGAGATTGATGTCAAAAACCTTGATTGTCCCCGGTCGCAGACTGTCGAGATACCCATGGATTACCCGGCACGAGTGTGCAGAACGCTGGGCAAGCGTTCCGAAACAGACGGCATCAAGTGCATTACGTAAATTTTCGGTGTATTCATTCAACTGTATATGATCCCACGCTACATCATCCGGGAAACTATAGCTCGCCTTCCCTTCTTCATCCAATGTTGCAGTCACATACCCTGTGGCATATTCATCAGAAATCGAAATAGCCGAGATATCCACTCCACGATTCTGTAATTTTGCAAGTGCCTTGTCCCCCCGGTCGTCTCGCCCTATTGTCGAGATGGGAATGCCTCTTGCCCCAAGGGCTGTGACATGATAGGCAAAATTTACTGGTGCGCCGCCAATGACCTCTGTTTCGGGCAGCACATCCCACAGGAGCTCACCAATGCCCGCGATGATGAATTTTTTCATTTGTACTCCGCGTCAATTAATCTTCTTTTCAAGAAACATTTTGGTATAGCTGGACAGTTACATTATTCCATCTATTTCGACAAAGCACCAGTGAGTTACGGTTTTTTTGTCCGCAAACATTTTTTCCAGGTAAATACTGCGGACAGTATCAATCGATTCCCTGCGCCACATAATCCAGGGTTCGATGCTGATTATATATGTTTCTTGCGGCTCTTCAATTTCAATCTTATGGTACAGATGAAACAATACATTCCCATCAATCCAACTCGCTGAAAACTGCTTTTTCCTGACACCGTGAAATGATAGGATACGCTGTACTCATTGACCGGAAACTCTCCGGGCCATTCACAACCGGCCAGATACACCGGTGCTCCCTATACCGGAGGACCAGATGAAGAAAGCTCTGTCATCGGTTGGCCTCATCCTGGTTTTTTTCGCTCTTGCTCTGTTGTTCACCAGTCCCCAGATTGAAGAGAAGCTGCCGCCTGATACTTCACCCTCTGCCCTGCTGAAACAAAAGATAAGTCTGTATCACTATTTTTCCGGCTCGCTGGGTGGCGGACTTGGGGAGATGCTTTACGCCGTCAACAACAAAGATCCCGATTACCAGGTCATTGCCCAGGCCCTCGACCACGAGGCATTCAAAAGCACAATACATGCGATACTTGCCAAAGGCAATCCACCCGAACTGTTCACATATTGGGCTGGTGCCAAAACCCAGACTCTCGTAGACCAGGACAAACTTGAGCCGATCGATGATATCTGGCGGGCAGCCCCTTTGACAGACCGTTTTACCACGCCGGTGGCCGAAGCAGCCAGTACCTATAACAACAAGAAGTATTTACTTCCGATAACCGAGCATTTTGTTGTCTTTTTTTATAACAAGCAGCTCTTTGAACGAGAGGATATTTCCGCTCCTAGGTCGTGGCCGCAACTGGTTGAACTGGCCGAAAATTTAAAAAGTCGTGGAATCATACCCTTTGCACTCGGAGCAAAGGAACGCTGGCCGGCCCAGTTCTGGTTTGATTACCTGCTCCTGAGGACAGCGGGCCCAGCATATCGGCAGGACCTGATGGCGAACAGGGCCGCTTACACCGACCAGGAAGTCCGCAAGGTCTATTCCATGTGGGGCGCGCTGCTGCAAAAAGAATACTTCAACCAAAACGCCAACAACCTGGACTGGGCGGAAGCCGCCCACCTGGTCTGTTCCGGAAAAGCTGCCATGACTCTTTTGGGTACCTGGGCTTTTCAACTTTTTGCTGAAGAACAATGCGGGCTTGCCGAAGAGAGCGGTTTCGATTTCTTCATCTTCCCCATAATCAACAGAGATGTCCCCAAGGTCATCCTCGGGTCGGTGGACGGACTTGTTCTGCCAAAAGGCTCAAAAGGGCAGCAGTTTGCCAAAGCCATCCTCAACTATTTTTCTGAAGTTGAACCGCAACAACGTCTCAGCCAGGGATCAGGTGCATTTGCCCCTAACAGCCTGGTTCCCAAACAGTTTTACTCACCCCTTAGACAGCGGATCATCAGAGCGAAAGAAGCTTCGCCCTTCTGGGCTTTTAATTACGACCTGGCAACCTCTTCGGCTATCGCTGACAAAGGACTGGACAGCTTTAACGAAATAATAGCCTTTCCCGACCAAGGTTCGGAAATTCTTGAAAACCTGCAGGCTGAAGTGGAAAAAAAGAGGAATAGCCCATGACACGCCGGGAGGACATATGCCATTTCGTCTGAAACTAGGACTTTCCTTCTGCTCCATCCTCTTTCTGACTATCACCGTGGCTCTGGCCAGCTGGTGGGGCATGCATTCGGCTGTTAACCGTCAAAATGATATTTTTTCATTCGCTCTTGATGTTCACAGGCTTTTCAGTGCCATGGCCCACGAAGAATATACATTCAATGCCACTCAGGAAATCGGCTACACCCATAAAGTAAACACTATCCTTAATGAACTGCGAGCTACCATCGGAGATGTACATAAACGTTCCGAGCAAAGTCGGCAGGGGCAGGTAGAAAACCTTCTGGCTGATCTGCGGCGCTACCAGGATAATTTTTCAGATTTCATCGGGCAAATGGTGAACATGGAGGCCATGCAGAGCCGAATGATTCAGGAATCGGACCGGTTGCTCTCCAACACAAGGGCATTAACCGACCTGGAAAGTGACAAAGCCGCCCAAATATCACTGCTGACAAGCCAAATGCTTCAGGAGGAAAAAACGTATCTTCTTTCCGGTTCAAGGGATTCTGCCCGAACCGTCCTCACAACAGTAACGGACATTGGCATACTTGCAAAAAAAATTCTGAATCAAGCCAAAGAGAACAGCCAACGACTAAAGGCCTATAGAATCACCAAAATGGTCTCGGTATATCAGGATATCTTCAGCCTCTATCTCAACGAAAAGGATAACCTTCAGCAGATGATTCTGCTTATGCACTACTCCCAGAAAAAACTCGCAACAGAACTGGGAGCTTTCGTTGACAAGGAACTTGCCCATTCCCGGAGGCACGTGAGTAAACTGCAGCTGTTTACCATAGTAGTATCACTCGTTGCAGTTGTACTGTCGGTAATTATCACCCTTCTCCTGTCGGATCGTATCACCCGCCCGCTTGAGCAGCTGAAGAACTCAGCCCGGGATATCCTCAATGGTAAACTCGACACAGCGGTGACGATCAAGACAAAGGATGAAATCGGACAACTCGGCGATATTTTCAACAGGATGACCTTGAAGCTTCGACAAAATTTTGAAGATATCTCCGTCTATCGTAATCACCTCGAAGATCTGGTGGAGGAGCGTACCTTCGAGCTAAAAAATGAAATGGCCGAGCGAAATGCGGCGGAAAATGCCCTCCGGGCCAGTGAACAACAACTTCGGACCATCGTTGATCAATCTCCCATGGGAATCATTCTCTGGAATAAGGATTTCCAGGTCAGCCAGTGGAACCAAGCAGCAGAGCGGATTTTTGGCTATACGGCAGCGGAGGCAATCGGCCTCCCCGCACAAAATTTTCTACCGCAGTCGATGCACGCCTCTGTCGACAAGATATGGCAAAAACTCCTTGCTGCCCAAAACGGTGTGCGAAGTCGCAATGACAACATCAGAAAAGATGGCAAAATCATCCAATGCGACTGGTTCAATACTCCTCTCTTTGATTCCTCCGGAAACCTGCCGGGGGCACTTTCCCTTGTTGAAAATGTGACCGAACGTATTCGTACGGAAAAGGAACTGCTCAAAATTGACAAACTTGAATCAACAGGACTGCTCGCCGGGGGAATTGCCCACGATTTCAATAATATAATCACAGCAGTCCTCGGCAATATCAACCTCTCACTTTTCGATGAAAACTTATCCTCAAAAACCCGTGATTTGCTTATATCAGCTGAAAAAGCATCCATAAGGGCAAAAGATCTCACACAACAGCTTCTCACCTTTGCTAAAGGTGGAGAGCCTATCAGGGAATCGACATCGCTCGCTGAAATTATTATAGATTCAGCCGCCTTTGTCCTGCATGGCGGCAATGTATCCTGCACATATCAGCTGCCCGACGATCTCTGGTATGCCGTCGTCGATCGAGGCCAGATCAGCCAGGTCATTCAAAACATTGTTCTTAACTCCCGCCATGCCATGCCAAAAGGTGGAAAGATCACTATATCCTGCGATAATGTCAACCCAAAAGAGCATCCGTTTACACATCCCGAACCAACAAACAGATTTGTAAAAATCAGTATTAAGGACAATGGGATCGGCATCCATGCCGATCTGCTCGATAAAATTTTTGACCCCTATTTCTCCACCAAACAGGAGGGCAGCGGTTTGGGGCTTGCCATTACCCATTCCATTATCAACAGACACCATGGTCATATTCTGGTTAATTCTGAGTTGGGGAACGGAACGGAATTCACCATCTACCTGCCGGCAACATCCCGACCGGTAGACAAAAAAGAAACCAGACAGGATATCAGGGCAACAACCACCCCTCTTACAGTGCTGGTGATGGATGACGATAAATCGGTGCAGATGGTTCTGCAAAGGATGCTTCAAAAACTTGGCCACACAGTCGTCCTTGCAAACGAGGGCCGGGAGGCGATACATCTCTATCTGGATAGCCTCGACTCCGCTGAACCTGTCGACCTGGTCATCGTCGATCTGACTATTCCGGGTGGGCTTGGCGGTAAAGAGACCATGGTCGAGCTGCTTAAAATCAACCCAGAAATACGGGTTATCGTCTCCAGTGGCTACTCCAATGATCCGATCATGGCATTTTATAAAGATCACGGTTTCTGTGCTGCCGTGACCAAGCCATACGTGCTGAAAGCACTGTCTGAAGCGATTGAAGTTGCCTGTAGCAACTGATCATTTCCCAGTGTATCGCCCAGAAACTACTCTATTAACTTGTTATCATCGAATCTGTTCCTGATTTTGTTGAACTCCTCCAGGTTAAAAAGGAGTAAATCGACAAGATCCGGGTCAAAGTGTGCACCTTTTTCTTTCTGAAAATGCGCAACTATCTCTGGCAGCGCCCATGCTTTTTTGTACACCCGATCACTGCCAAGCGCATCGAACACGTCAGCTACGGCGGTGATTCGCCCATACAGATGAATAGCCTTGCCGGCGATTCCTTTTGGATAGCCGGTGCCATCCCACTTTTCGTGGTGTTCTTCAGCAATAACTGCTGCAGCTTTGAGAATGGGTCGTTCGGAATGGTTCAGCATATCATAGCCCATCCGTGCATGTGTCTTCATTATTGCGAACTCCTCCACCGTCAGCTTCCCCGGCTTGATCAGGATCCTGTCCGGAATACCGACCTTACCTATATCGTGCATGGGAGATGCCATATGAATAAGTTCCGCTTCCTCGGTGGACAGGCCACTGCCGATTGCCAGCAGTCTGGAGTACTCAGCAACCCTTCGAACGTGGTAGCCGGTCTCCTTCGATCTGGTTTCACCTATTTCACCCATGATGCAGACAATTTCTTTCTGGGTATTGATTATCTCCCTGTTCGCACTGACAACATCTGTAATATCAGAGGCATAACAGACAACAGCATCAATGGACCGAATTCCTTGCACCATAATCTGAAAAACGGTACCGGCGATTTCGACGGTGAATCGGTGACGGGCTTCACGTTCAATAAAACTTTCGAGGTTATCGGGCAACTCTGCGCCAAAATCGTATACAGAGGTGGTCTCTGAAAAATGTTGGGTAAAACTGCCGTTGGCAAAACTTAATTTACCGGCCCGATCGAAAATGGACACTGGCTGGCGGTTATACCGAGGCAAATATGAAAGGTAAAAATTTTCCCGGCTTGCCTTGCTCTGGATGCCGACCAGATGGCAGACCGGACAATAATAGAAGGTGCCGGTGAAGATTAGACCAACACCCAGGATAAACAGCCACCAATAGGTGTGGGCTGCTACAATTATCAGCAGTGTGCCGGTCGCGGTACGAAGATATGATTCCCCCTTTCCGACATTTATCATTGGAATTCGCATAACCCCTCCCTTGTCAATTTCTGCCGAATTGTTTGCATTCTATAATTTTAAACATTATTGATAAATTCGTAAAAAGTCAGTTCAAGACTCAAAGATGGCTAGATAAAAATTGATATACAAGGCGTAGCGTTTTTGACAGGGTCGCGATTATCCATGCAGTATGTCGAGAGTCTGTCAAAAACCTACAGCGAAGGAGATCGGCCTTTTTACGACGCCAGCATTATTTACTGGAGACAATAAGTACATTTGACATGATCGGGCCAATTCCAGATTATAGCTATAAACAGTACCTTGGTGGAAAATGACACAGATACATTTTATTGAAAAGAAACTCCGGCTGGGGCAGACAATATTGCTCGATGGGGCCACCGGAACCGAACTTGAGAAAAAGGGAGTTCCTATGAACAGCAAGGCATGGTCTGCTGAGGCAATTCTCACCCATCCGGATAAAGTTCAGGAGGTTCATGAAGAGTATATCCATGCAGGAGTTGACGTCATAACCGTAAATTCCTTCTCAACCGCCAGGCACATGCTTCTTCCAGCCGGATTAACCGATCAGTTCAGGCATCTCAACTGCGAAGCTGTCAAACTGGCAGTTCACGCGCGTGAAAAAGCTGCAACCGATCATGTGGCTATCGCCGGTTCCATTTCACCAACCACTTTTTGCGCCGATCCAAGGAAAAGCTATCCGCCACTTACCGAGGCATTCTCCTGGTACGCAGAACAGGCCGAAATCCTTGTTGAATCCGGAGTCGATCTGCTTCTGGTAGAAATGATAGGAGATGTTCAACAGGGTTCGCTCGCTGTACAGGCTGCTTGCAGTACCGGGCTTCCGGTCTGGCTCGGTTTCAGCTGCAGACGTAATGATGCAGGCACTTTAATGCTTTGGGACCGCGAAGACAGCCTCATTGAAGGGGTCGAGGCCATTTCTCCGATAGGTGGATCCGCCGCATTTATCATGCATACCGAAGTAGACGACACAGACGAAACATTCACGGCTTTAACGAAATGTTGGCCGGGGACGCTAGGGGTATACGCCCATTCCGGACGATTTGTCATGCCGAACTGGCAGTTTAATGACATTATTTCCCCTGAAGAATATGCTCAGGCAACAGCCGGCTGGATCAAAATGGGTGCCAAAATAATCGGTGGATGTTGCGGCATCGGGCCGGCGCATATCAGAGAGCTAAAAAAGCGATACTGCTCCTGAGCCTTGCGATGTAAAGCTGCGGCGCCACAATTTATTTTTATCTATTAATTTCAAAACAATAAAGCAAAATAATTTAAACTGGCTTTTATTATCAGGACTGTTTTTCCCGAAAACAGCAATTAGTTTCATCTCTTGATAAAAAACGATTGTGTTCTTGAAATTTTCGTTTATATAGTCGATTTTCAACTTCCTCAATCCAGTCCTTTGGGTTGCTGGGATATTTCTCAATCTCTATTTATATGGAGTTCCCCCACATGTTATATCCCCCTGAACTAGGCGATGATCCACTGTTTCCTCGTGCTGAAGATTTTTCTATTGTTTTTAAAGACCAAGCGACAGGTATGGGGGTAATATCCTACCGGTCATTTGAAAAGGGTACGATAATGGCCAGGATTGCCAAACAATCCGTACCGGATATCAGGCAACACACCCTGCAGTTGTCCGGGAATAGTCATAATTTCGATCCCTATTTTTCCGGTTATTTCCTGCATTCCTGTGCTCCGAATATTTCAGTTAACATGAAAAAAATGACCGTGACGGCATTGCAGGATATTGAGGCGAACAGCTACCTCTATATGGACTATGCTGAGACTGAAGACTATCTCTTCAAACAGTTCCCCTGTTCCTGCGGAGCGATAAACTGCCGTGGCTGGATTACCGGCAGGCTGGAAACAACCTGTCACAAAAAAGCAGCGGAAGAGCCCACAATCATCATGCCCGGCCTAAACGGCTTGTCCGCTGATATCGCATGACATCCAGACAGCATCCTGACTGGTGGCGAAGATCCGATCTTTGCTACCAGCAGAACAATTTACATTTTGCCGGACACACCGTAGCACACCTTGCAAAACAATTCGGCACTCCTGCATTTGTCTACTCTGCGACACGGGTCAGTGAAAATATTTCGCGGGTGAAGAGCGCATTGGAGACGATCGGTGGCCAGTCACAGCATCGAGTATTCTACGCCATGAAGGCCAATCGTTTTGCCCCCTTGTTGACCTTTCTCAAACAAAGCGGATTGTGTGGAATAGATTGCTGCTCTCCCGCAGAAGTCGAACACGCTCTTGGCTGCGGCTTTACACCTGAGGATATTTCCTTCACTGCAACCAGCCTTTCGCAACAGGATCTTGACCAGCTGGCACGCTATGACGGGTTGCTTTTCAATGGTGATTCACTCCATGCAATAAGCGAATGGGGCAAACGAAAACCTGGCTCAGAGATAGGTCTTCGCGTCAACCCGGCTGTGGGAGTCAGTCGGGCGAGCAATAAACTGCTCCAATATGCAGGTCCCGTCACCACCAAATTTGGAATTTATAAAGAACAGTTTCATGAAGCCCTTGCGGTCGCGGCTTCTTTTGGGCTTACAGTCCGGAGGATTCATTTCCACACCGGCTGTGGTTACCTCACGGATCAACTGGAACAATGGCAGGCCGTTGTCGAACAATGCCTGTGGTTTGTTGACCAGACACCAGCGGTACAACGGGTCAATATTGGCGGCGGTCTCGGCGTTCCTCATCTCCCCTCGGACCGCCCACTTGATCTCGTGAAATGGGCGAAAATCATCAACAATTATTTTACTGCCCGCGATCTTGTCGTCGAGGTGGAACCGGGTGACTATCTGGTCAAGGACGCAGGTCTCCTGCTGCTGGGTATTACCTTTGTGGAAAAAAAACGGGAAACGCTTTTTCTTGGAGTGGATGCCGGTTTCAATATAGCGCCGGAGCCAGCCTATTACAAATTGCCCTTTCAACCTGTCCCGCTCTCTTACAGCCAGTCGGATACAGGCATCCCATATCATGTAGCTGGTCATATCAATGAAGCTCTCGACGTCTGGTATGAAGACATCCTCCTCCCTGATATGACGAAGCAGAAATATATTGCTCTGATCAACGCCGGGGCCTACTCCGCCTCGATGGCTTCCAATCACTGCATGCGGGGGCATTTCAAGGAATTTCTGTTGCTGCCGTAGATTCTCCTGCCTCTCTCCTGCCGGCTGTGTATTACTGAAAATAACATCAACGGAGACAAGCAGTTTTTACGACGCCATCATTATTTGCTTTCTATAATAATCGGTTATCAATTATGATGGATCGACCGGGGACTTGAGGCATAACGTTTTTTCACCCACACCTGGAGGCAGAGATGAAACTCAGATACTTTTCCCACTCTTCATTTCAGATCACAACCGATGGCGGCCATGTTCTTCTGATTGACCCCTTCCTTGACGACAACCCGACATCTCCGGTTAAATCGACTGATGTTTCCGCCGATTTTATCGTACTGACCCACGGGCATGGGGATCATATTGGTGACGCATTCAAAATCGCACAACGGACAGATCCACTCTTTATCTGTGTCAACGAGCTCGCCAACTACTGCACTGACAAGGGCTTTCGGGCTCACAATATGCATATTGGCGGTGCGCATACTTTCGATTTCGGCAGGTTGAAATTCACCATAGCCCACCATGGTTCGATGACACCGGACAACACCTACAGCGGGGAACCTGCAGGTGTTGTCCTGACCATCGACGGCAAGACGCTGTATCATACCGGCGACACCGGCCTCTTTTACGATATGAAACTCATCGGGGAGATGACCCCGCTTGATTTCATGCTCCTGCCGATTGGCGATAACTTTACCATGGGCATAACAGATGCAGTGAAAGCCGTGGAACTGGCGAATCCAGGTGTGGCAATCCCCATGCACTATAATACTTTTCCGGTGATTGAAGCAGATCCGAACGAATTCAGAAAACAGGTGGAGGCGATCGGTAAGAAGTCTTTAGTAATGGATTTTGGTCAGGAAATAGTGTTGTAGAAACAAATAGATATGCAAATGTCAGCAATCAATTTCTGTTGATGCAGTGACGCTGCTATGCCAAAGGTTCAGGTGTCAAAAAACAGGCAGTCCGTTGGAAACTGACAATACAGGCTCATCACTTCCGGCCACAGGCCACGGGCTGCTCTCGGAGCATCGCTGTTCACAATGCTTCTGTGCGCCCTGTTCGGGGCTAATGCAGTGGCTATAAAGATCAGTCTGACCGGTCCGGGAATTTTCACCACCGCCGGGGTGCGCTTTACCATTATTTTATCCCGGGAGACACCATCAACCTGAAAAAAGTATCAGGGCTGGTTCTTGGTTTTACCGGGGTACTGGTGTTGTTTTTTGATAATATCGCCCTGACGGGAGCCCCCTTGCTTGGGGATATGCTCATTCTCCTTGCAGTCCTTATCTGGGGATGTCATGTTGTCTATATTAAAAAGATAATTGCAGAATTTCACCCGATCCAGGTCACCCTTTACCCAATATCCATGGCTGCACCGATGTTTTTGCTGAATGGATTTCTCTGGGATGGCGAAATGGTTCGCTTTATTGACGCATCGATTATAAAGGCAATGTTGTATCAGACATTTGTTACGGCATCGTTTGGCTTAGTCGCCTGGAATATCATGATCAAAATTCGGCGCTACCGCACTTCATTCCTTTGTTTTCATCATGCCGATTTCCGGAGTATTTCTTGGTGTCACCCTGTTGGGTGAACCAATTACCGCCAATCTCATTGGCTCCATTGTTATTGTGGTGAACAGGATGGGTGCAAGCCGTCTCAAATGATGTATTATATCAATTATCAACGAATCCCGACAAACGGGACTCTGTTTTAGTACCTCCTTAAGAGGTATACGTTCTTTCACGAAATAAAAACTTGTGTGATCTCATGTTTGATCTGATAAAGAAAATCCTTGGCAATGAAACGGAACAAGATAACAAAGGCGGTGGCAAGGCCGTGGATGCGCATATAGCCTTATGTGTACTTCTGCTGGAGGCTGCTCATGTGGACGGGGAGTGCTCCGATGAGGAAATGGAGCATGTCGTTTCAACTCTTACGAGAGAGTGCGGTGTTCCCCGACAGGAAATTGATGCACTGATCACTGCCGGCCACCGTGAACGTAATGATTCGATCGACCTGTTCCGGTTTACCCGCTATATCAATGCCAACTTCACCCATGAGGAGAAGATCGCAGTGATGGAGGCTGTCTGGCGCATCATCCACACTGATGCCTATCTGGAAGCCCATGAAGATCATTTTGCCCACAAACTCGCCAATCTTCTGCGCCTGACGCACACAGAACTGATCGACGCTAAATTAAAGGCAAGACAACAACTTACCTAGTTTCCAACCTGGAAATTTCTCAGAATACATGAAGAAACCATCTCTCTTTATTACTGTTTTACTCGTTGCCGCAGCTTCTTGTCTGTTGTTTACAGCGCCTTATATACTGCGGCTAGACGAACAGATAACCAAACGGTTTGAAGGCAGACGCTGGGAACTGCCGGCCCGGATTTATGCCCGTCCTCTAGAATTATATGTCGGCAAAACAGTGTCCGTCGATGCACTGGAAGAGGAACTGGTTCAGCTCAGCTACAGCCGGCAGGACACCCCTGACAAGCCAGGTGAATATGGCATTCAGGGAAATGATGTCACCATTTACAGTCGCAGTTTTCCTTTTCCCGATCTCGAGCAGCCTGAAACCTTTGTCAGGGTGACGATAGGCAACAGGACCATAACCTCCCTTTCAGACCCTGCCAACGGTGCGGCAGTAAGCATGTTACGGCTGGAACCGGTCCAGTACGCATCGATTTATCCGACCCATAACGAAGACCGGCTGCTGATAAAGCTGTCAGATGCTCCGGAACTGCTCATCAAGGCTCTGCTGCAGGTTGAGGACAGAAAATTCTACTCTCACTGGGGAATTCGACCAACCGCGATTATCAGAGCAGCCCTGGCTAACTTGAGGGCGGGAAAAACCATACAGGGCGGCAGCACCCTGACCCAGCAGCTGGTAAAAAATATCTTTCTCAGCAGTGAACGGACCCTTATCCGTAAAGTCAACGAGGCCATCATGGCTCTGCTGCTTGAATACCACTACAGTAAAGACGAGATTCTTGAGGCCTACCTGAACGAAGTCTATCTCGGGCAGGATGGAAAACGTGCAATCCACGGCTTTGCCATGGCAAGCCGTTTCTATTTCGGTCGCGATCTTGTTGAATTGGAGCCGGAGCAGCTTGCTCTGCTGGTCGGAATCGTCAAAGGTGCGTCCTACTATAACCCGAGAAATCATGCCGGGCGGGCAACATCACGGCGCAACCAGGTTTTGGACATTCTCGCAGCAGCCGGGTATATCAGCCTTGACGAAACCGATCAACTCAAAAACAAATCCCTTGACGTAACCCGGGAAATTCCCTCCGGTATCACCCTCTATCCGGCATTTCTTCAATTGGTGCGCAGACAGTTGGCACGAGACTACAAAGATGAGGATTTACGCAGCGAAGGATTGTCAATTTTCACCACCCTTGACCCGATCGTCCAGCAAAATGCGGAAGACAGTCTTGCCAAAGAACTCACTGCCATTGAAAATCGCAGAGGGGAGGAAAATAAAAATACACTCCAGGGAGCACTGGTTATCGCTTCGGTGGACCAGGGCGAGATCGTCGCTGTGGTCGGTAATCGCACTCCCCAGCAAACCGGGTTTAACCGGGCACTTGACATGAAACGGCCCATCGGTTCGGTGATTAAACCGGCGGTTTTTTTGACTGCTTTATCCCGGCCTGAATCATACAACCTGCTGACAACGGTCTATGACACCCCACAAAAAGTCCCCACGGATGGAGGCGAAGACTGGCAACCTGAAAACTACGATCATATCTTTCACGGCCCACAGCCGCTGATGCAGGCATTGGTACATTCATATAATGTTGCCACAGTACAACTGGGGCTGGATCTGGGTTTGGACGCTGTCATCGACATGCTGACAAAACTTGGTATTAAGGAAAGAATCAGCTCTTATCCGTCTCTGCTGCTGGGGGCAGTTGAACTGCCGCCCATCGAAGTTTTACAGATGTACCAGACCATTGCCGCAGGTGGTTACCAAACCCCCCTGCGAGCCATCCTTGCGGTGACCGATCAGCAAAATAACACCTTGCAGCGCTATCCCCTGACAGTGCAGCAGACAGTGGATCCAGGCGCTGTGTTTTGCCTCACCACCGCCTTGCAGGCTGTGACGACAGAGGGTACAGGCAACTCTCTGCAACGTCTCTTGCCCAAAAGACTCACCGTAGCGGGCAAAACAGGCACCACCGATAAACTTCGCGACTCCTGGTTCGCCGGTTTCAGCGGCATGCATGTTGCCGTGGCCTGGGTTGGACGCGATGACAACACGCCAACCGGTCTCACCGGAGCAACCGGTGCTCTCGGAGTCTGGGCGGCCACAATGGCAGCAATAGACACGGCTCCTCTGCAGCCGCAACCACCCGACACTATCAACTGGTATTACGCAGATATCCCATCAGGCCGGATCTATAGCCAAAAATGTGGTATACCCCAGGAGACCCTGCTCCCTTTTATTAGCAACAACCCGCTGCCTGAGGTTGAAAATTGTGGGCAGCGAGGTAATAATCTGGAACGAGCCCTGCAAAAAGGGCTGGAGAACATTTTTAATCTCATTCGATAAAAAACGATGGCAAATCACCGATCATCCGATCGGCCACCTACAATTTCACATGAATAAGCTATGAAAAACTCAATGAGAGCAATTTGTAAATTGTTATCCTTATGGCTGGTAAGTGGCCTGCTCTTTCAGGGCTGTGCTGCCTATCCTCCCCAACAGCCTGCCCCGTATCCGCCACCGGCTCCAATTCCGGTTCCGGAAGTAAAGAAACAGCCGATACCGGAAGTTGAGCCAATCAGACCACCTCCGCCAAAGCAGACCAGCACAATAGCAGCTGACTTTAGCCGGCAGGCCGCGGAACAGACTCGTCAGGGAAAACCGGAACTGGCCGCGGCAATCCTTGAGAGAGGGCTGCGAGCTGCACCCAAAGATGCAATGCTCTGGTCACAACTGGCAGAGGTCAAACTGGAGCAACAGCAGTATCAGCAGGCGAGCTCACTCGCCGCAAAATCTAACTCCCTGGCAGGCTCCAACGCAGGCATCCTGCAAAAGAATTACTGGATTATTGAGGAGGCCCGGAGAAGAGGCGGCGGTCAGTAGTAATGGCGACGATGTAGATGTTTTTTACTTAGGCATTTTATGATACTTTCACCTTACTCCTGATTTCCTGTGGTACAGATAGTGGAAGAACATCTTCAGCTTGTTTTTCTTTGAAGAGGCTTACAAGCCGCTGATCCGCCCAGCTCTTGAGAGAATAATCTTTCAGGAAACCACAATGACCGCCATACCTCGTTACTTCAATACAAAGAGATGGCGGGCGAGCGGTAACGAGCGCCATATCGGCTATCCGCGTAATCGGATCATCCTGTGCTGCAACGATGTGGGTGTCCACATCAAGGTCCGCCAATCGGTCTCCGCTGAGGGCATAACCGTCCAGGTAGCCTTCAGCCGTAGTATATCCAGTGTGGTTGGGGACAAAATAGTCGTTCATGCTGCTGAGACTGCGACGTGCCAGGATTGTATCTCCATACCCCAGATCCGGAAATATCTTGAGTTTTTTCCGGAGGGAATTCCTCCATTTCCTCACAAAATAAGCGTGATAGACGAACAGGTTCTTCTCCAGATTTTCAGTGGTATTCATCGGACTGATAAGCGGACAGATCGCGACAATTTTATCCAGAGAAATATCTTTAGACGGGGCCTGGAGGCCAACTCGCAGAGCAAAGTTCCCACCAAGGGAAAAACCGGCCAGAAACTGTCTTTTGTGGGGAAAAAGCCTAAAAACCTCAGCGACACCGTTGACCACTTCATCCAGGCGGGTAGAGTTGAAAAGTTCCCGGTTGAGATGATGGCTGTTTCCGTGGTCGCGTAGATTGAGACGAAATACATTGAAACCGTGATCAAACAGCATACCCGCCGCCGAGAGGAGGTATGTGGAGTCCATACTCCCCTCCCACCCATGGATAAGTACAACAATGTTTTCCTTGTTTTCAGGGTGACAACTGAATGAGCCAAGAAGGCGAACTCCATGACCGCAATCAAGAATCCTCTCAGTGGCAGCCAAAAGGAGATCATCGGCCCTTTTGCCAAGCAAAAATTTTCTGGGCCGCAAACTCGCCAGTATGGTCTGAAGATGCTGATTTCGCAGGATATATGGCGGGGTAAAGGTGTCATCCATTCTATTTTCTCGCTCAGAAGAAGGAACTAAAAACGATCCGGCCTTACTTCCCACGTGCCGGGGTTGCGATGAGCCTGTACAGTAGCCCGATAACACCATAGAGAGCAAGAGATAGATAGCAGAGAGGAATACCACCGGAACTCCGGGGGCAGACACCGCCGAGAGTCAATTCAAATCCTGCACCGGCCAAGGCGATCAGTAAAACCACCCACCGGCCACCTGAAAAAAGTACTTTGCCGACAGCTTTCTGCAAGAGCAGCTGCCCGGACAACATGGCCGATCTTCGGACAGCTGGTTATGCCGCTAAAATTAGCGTACGAGGACCAATCCACACCCCACCCACAACAAAGCCGTAACTCCCCACAAGCAGTACAATCAACGCCAGGACCCTGTTGGCCGGTTTAAGCATCAGATATACATGATAACATCCAACTATATAGAGCGGTACTCCCAACACTGCGAGAAAATGCCCCACGGTCATTCGGTCGACAGAGATGTCGGCCATATAGGCATAGGCCGACTCTGCCCCAAACCTGGCAGCTGCATCATAATGCAGTAAGAATTCGCCACAACCGACGAGCAGTGCTGCCAAAAGGCGAACACACCGGAGAGAAGAAGAAATCGATCTCCACTGTCATTCATATCTCTCCCTGATATAGGTAGGGGGTAAGAAGATAAAAAGCGAGGAACATAAGGACCCAGACATCTTCATACACAATGGGTGGGCTATTAATTTTTACGTATTAATACCATGTATTTACGAAATATAGTGTCGAACCGTTGTCAAAGCAATGTGTTTTTATCCGATGAGATACCCCTCAACAAAACGGGGCCAAAATCGACGTATGACCTTCCCCCACTAACCGGAACATCCACAGTCGACCCGACCCCGTTCACCCCTCCCAGCGCTTTATACCTGGCAGCGGAGGAGTATGAAGATGGTACAGTTTAGTCGGAAAGAAGTTTGAAGGAAAGTTTCACACGGGCTCTAAAAGCGGTCGCTTTTTCTTCTTCAACTTTCATATCAAGTTTCACAACCTCTGCAATTCGCAGATCGCGCAGACTCATGCCGGCTGATTTGACAGCATTCTGGGTAGCTTCTTCCCATGACACGGGACTTGATCCGACCATTTCGATAATTTTGTAAACACTCTCAGACATTGGTATTCTCCCTGGTTAAGGTTTTGTGGTGGACCTGCTGATTTAGAAGGCATTGCCGGTAATATCTGAGCAATACCTCTTGCTCTCAGGTAATTCCATACCGCGGTTGACGAACGCACTACATTCTGAAAGTAAGCTGGTCTGTTGCAGGATGATCGTTTGACTGTGAACGTGGGGATGTGGAGATAAGTTTGATACAACAGACCGTTATGTTACTGTAATGCTTCATTGAGGAAATTTGAAGATAAAACTCTGATGCCCGAGTTAAATGTTTTTCTTCTGTAACAGGATATTTCGTTTTTAACCGAGCTGTTCAGATGATTAAATACAGCTAACCACATGTTATTTTTTATTTAATGAGGCGACATGAGGAAGACCAAAAGAGACTATAAACGCTTGTGCGTGGAAAACAAATTGTAAAATGAACAGTGAACAGGTAGGACATGATTGACCGATGCAGTGATGTCTTTAAACAACAGCATCTTTATCGTAATATGGTTGTTTTTTTTTGAAACCAACCCAGGCAGACAGGCAGGCCGATTCTGCCACCAAGTAAAGATAATGGAACTCATTATGAACAATAACGATATACTGCGTCGTATCCGCTATACCTTCAACCTTGCCGATTCTAAAATGATTGCGATCTTTCGTTTAGCCGAATATCGAGTAAATCGGGCACAGATCAGCGATTGGTTAAAAAGAGATGATGACCCCGCATATCAGGAGTGTAACGATATGGATCTGGCTGCATTTCTCAACGGATTGATCAACGAGAAGAGAGGAAAGAAAGAGGGGGTGCAAGCCAAACCGGAGAAACGTTTAAATAACAATATCATACTGAGGAAACTCAAAATAGCCCTCAACATGAAAGACGATGATATCCTGGAGATTTTGTCCCTGGCAAATTTACCCATGAGCAAGTCTGAACTGAGTGCATTTTTTCGAAAACCTGATCATAAGAATTATCGTAGCTGTAAAGATCAGATACTACGAAATTTTCTTAAAGGACTGCAACTCAAACATCGAATTGATCCCCCCCCAACAGCCGAATTTAAGTGGAAGTGAGCTCTGTTCACTCTTTTAAATCAGCTGATCAATATCCTCTATGATATTGCAGAAATCGAGATACCTGGCTGGTTTATTTCCAAAATATACGACTGCTCCATAACAGGGCGATGGCGATGCTGAGATCAACAACAGCCACACCTATCAAGAAAGGGTAGTTCGTATGGGCCAGCCCGGACAATGTGGCACCCAGTAGAATCATAACAGCCATGAATATAAAGAATCGGGGTCTGAAAAATTGCCAGACTCTTGGCCGCACCAGCGTGTTTATTCTTTCCAGGTTCTTGAGACAGCTCCTCTTAAAAAGTGATTCCCCCTTAAAAACTCCAAGAATAAGTCCGATGAGGATCGCTCCCCATGGCCAACCTTCCTCAGGTTTGAGGGCATGGGCCTCCACCAGAAGACTCGCTCCTTTGAGCGTCAGGACAATGGTTCCACAGTACCATGCCCATGCAGCCAGAATCCTGAGACTGCGGTGTGAGACCACACAATATTTTGAGATATCAAAAAAATGCAACAAAAAGCCCCTTCAAGGTAATGCCTCGTCGTAACAGATTGCTCCAGCGACGTAGCAGGTGCGGTCAGATTGGCTGATGAGAATTCCGGGTTAGAGCGATTCGAAGTAATTGATCATCTCTTTGCGCTGTTTGGTCGTTGGCAGCCGGCCTCTGCCCGCCTGCATATTGTCCTGCATATGTTTTACCTTACTGGTGGCAGGTATTGCGCAGGTTACAGCCGGGTGCGAGATAATAAATTTCAAAAAGTACTGCCCCCAGCTGGTGCAGTCAATCTCCTCTACCCAGGGAGGCAGCGGTTTTCCTTTAACATGACGAAACAGATCGCCCCGTTGGTAGGGCCGATTGACAATAACTCCGATACCCCTTTCTTCCGCGATGGTTAACAAGGGTGATTCCACATCACGATTGCCTATATTATAAGAGAGCTGAACAAAGTCAAAATCATATTTTTTAAGGAGAGCGATCAGCTCGCTATGGTAGCGGCCATGTGAGGTGGTAATCCCGATATAGCGAATCTTTCCGTCAGCCTTCATCTGTTTCAGCGTGTCCAAATGCGTTTCCCAGTCGATCAGGTTGTGAATCTGCATCAGATCAAAGCGCTCCACGCCCCACTGCAACCTTGATTTCTCCATCTGTTCAATGCCGTTATCCCTGCCCTCTATCCAGACCTTGGTTGCTGCAAAAATTTCTTTTCCCCCCTTAATTCCAGGCAGAATCCTTCCGATCACCTCCTGTGCCGACCCATACATCGGGGAAGAATCGATTATTCCACCCCCCATATCAAAGAATGTCTGTGTCACCTGCTGCAGGCGGGTGAATACTTCATTATTTCCAATGGCATCGAAGGTTCGGGAAGTTCCCATCCCGATAGCCGGCAGTTTCTCACCTGTTTGAGGAATCACTTTGCGAATCTGTCCTGATTCTGCAAAACTACCGGCCGGTAAAACCCAGCCAGCCGCCAACACTCCCGCCAGCCCTATCAACCGGCGTCGACTGATATGTATTTCATTTTTCATGTTCCGCACCTCGATAAAGGTTATTCGTTCCCAGCTTTTTTGGCCTGCTGCCGACCCAGGCCAAAAGCAACCACAGCCCAAAGAAGCGACAGAGGCACCGCAATCAATGCTATTCCCGATACACTCATACCGACAACCCGCATCCCGGCATATACCCAGGAGCTTACTGCATCACCTGCTCGATAAATAACTGTATCTATAACGTTTTTTGCCTTATATTTTTCCTCCCGGCGTAGCACGACATACAGCATTTCACGCGCTGGCTTCATCACTGCATAGTTCCCTGCGCGCCGGATTATCTGGACAGACAGCAATACCGACAGCACCGGGAGGATGCTGAGGAGGGTGAGTCCAATGGCCAGCAGGACCGGAATAATAGCCAGGACAACGGCCAGCCCAAACCATTTAACCAGTCGACCGGTTAAAAATATCTGCAGCACCAAGGTCGAACCATTGACGGCAAGATCAATTGCTGCAAAGACGGCGGTTCGCTGTGCTGAATCGACAAATGCATCCCGAATAATCTGGGCCTGCATCAAATACAGAAAAGTCGACAAGGTCGTATAGAGCAGGATAAGGAGACAAATACCTATCAGGTATGGAGAGCGGCACACCATAATTATACCGGCCCAGATCCCCCCGCTGACAGGCGTGTCTTGATGGATCGCCAGGGGCTCTTTTTCCTTAGACATTTTCGAATCAGACCATGTCGAGAGCCTGTTGATACAGAGTATCGCCCAGACCAGAAATATGGCAGACACAAGGAGTAAATTGCGTGATCCAAGAGGTTGCACCAGGATGGCGGTTATGGCCGGACCGATGAGAGCGCCTACGGTTCCGCCAGCGGCGATACACCCAAAAAGGCGTCGTGCCTGTTCGTTGTTGTAGAGATCCGCCATAAAACTCCAGAACACCGAGACCACGAAGAGATTGAAGACACTGACCCATATGAAAAATGCACGGGCAACATATGCTGATGGACCTGATTCCCCCATCAGGCCATAAAAAAGCAGCAACATGGCGATGAAAAACAAATAGATGTACGGCAGAAACCGACGACGCGGAAAGCGTGAACTTATCCAACCGAACAGGGGAATGACCGCGGTCATTACCACGAGTGTTCCGGTAAACAACCATTGGAGGTTTTCGACACCTCCGAGTATTCCCATCTCATCCCGCATCGGGCGGATGATGTAATAACTGCACAAGAGAGAGAAAAAATAGCTAAACGACCAGACCAGAGCGCGACCCTCGCCGGGTTTGATATGTATAGTCTTGAATACGGCGGAATAGAGATTTGATGCCATTCGATTCATCTCTGGACTTGTCCTCTGAAGGGGTCAGTTCGGTAGAAGCGCCAGCTACACCGTTCAGAACGGTTACTGCCATCTCTTCTATCGTCAATTTTCAGGAAATTGTAACCATTATCAAAAAAGAAGCTTGCCTACAGGTAAATGAAGTTGTCAGGAATTTTTTGCGGTTACAATATCCCACAACAGGGGAATTATTATAATAGTAAGAAAGGTGGCGGTGCACAGCCCGGTCACAAAGGTCATTGCCATGCTCCCCCAGATTACTGAATATTCAGGGATTCCAAGGGCCATCGGCAGCAATCCGAGGGTGGTCGTCAGGGTGGTGAGGAGTATCGGACGCAGCCTGATATGAGTAGCCCGCATAAGCGCCTCATGTCTTTTCAGCCCTTTCTTATAGCATTTGTTAATAAATTCAACGAGAACGAGGGAATCATTCACCACAACACCGGTTACCCCGATAACCGCGACAAAACTGTTGACGGTAAAAATTGTTCTGGAAAAAACCGTTCCCAGGATAACCCCGGTGAGGGCAAAGATTACGGCGGCGATGATGATGAGCGGCTGTAAATAAGACTTGAACTGGGCTGCAAGAATAAGATAGATAAAAATTATTGCAATAACGAACGCATAGGCAAGTGAAATAAATGATTTCTGGGTGGACTCATGCTCTCCTGAAAAATTGAGCGACGCACCGGAATATTTCGTCCGGATTCCGGCGTAATATTCCGCCACCCTGTTGACAACAAACGGGCTTGTGATTGGGGCGCCCGACGTAAAATCAGCAGTAAGCGTTATAGCGCGCTCACCCTGATAGCGGTTGAGATAGCCCGGCTCCAGGCTGAATATCGGTTGGCACAGGTCACTGAGCCGTACACTTCCCTCGGGCGAATAGGCAACCTCCATATCCATGGCTGAAAACATCGGCATGATCTCCTCATTATCCAATTTCAGCCGAATATCAATGGTCTCTTCCGCAAGTTTCATCTCGCCAATAACCAGTCCCTCCATTGCCGATGCCGCAAGTGCTGCAACGGCTTCCACGGTAAATCCGTACTCCGCGACCTTTTCCCGGTCAATTTTAATACGGAAAACACGGGCATCGCTGCCCTGATCGTCCTGGAGATCAAGTAACCATGGAGAAATAGAATCATCATTTGCCAAAAACTGCTCAATGTCTTTTGCAAGTGCCGAGACACTCGCGGCACTCTGGCCCAGGATCCTGATGTTAAGATCCTTACCGGCCGGCGGACCATCTTTTTCAGGACGAACGGCGACAGCAAAGCCGGCAGGCAGCAGCGGTCCGACTTTATCTCTCACCGTTTCAAGATGGGCGACCACATCGTTTTCCGGATAGTCTTCAAACCGTCTTTCAGCGGTGGAGGGTAGAGTGACTGCCACATAGCCAAGATTACGCCCATACCGGGGACTGAAATCATCGTTGATATAATAGCCGGCAAAACCAAGTGCGGATTCAACCTGCCTGCTGCCATCTGCCTCAAGACGAGTGGCAATCTTTTTGACCAGAAGATTGGTTTGCTCAAGCGATGTCCCTTGTGGACCGGTAATTTCAACGTAGTAAAGCGAGTAGTTATCCGGAAAAAATTCAATGCGGACCAGGTTTGTTTTCCCTTGAACTGAAGCGTAAAATATTGCTATTGCCGCTATAAAAACTGTCGCCAGCAGGAAAAGACAGGTAAAGCGAAATCGTAGAACCAGGACGATCAGGGTATCAAAAATAGTGCGCACAACAGCCATGGCCCGGCCTTCTTTTGGCAGTGACAAGGTGGCGCTTTCCTCCTGTATCATTTGTTGGTCAAGTAAAGAAGAGCCGCCGGCCACTGCACGTGGTCCGAAATCCAGATAATGGCAGGGCAGAATAAGAAGGCATTCCAACAGTGATGCGACCAGGGCAAAGGCAATTGTTTTTGGTATTATGGCAAAGAAATCGCCAACCATCCCGGTCATAATCAGCATGGGCAAAAATGCGACAACAGTGGTCAAGGTGGCGCTGAGTACCGGCAGAAAAACCTCTGCAGTTCCATCGGTTATGGCATCGACAACAGACTTGCCTGTCTGGTGATGGCGGTAGATATTCTCCACAACGACAATCGCATCGTCAACTATAATGCCTGAGACCAGAACAAATGCAAAAAGAGACACTTCATTGACGGAGTTGCCCGTAATGTACATAAGCACCATGGTCACCAGAAAAGCAAAAGGTATGCCAATGGTTGTCAGAGCGGCATTTCTGAACCCCATGAACAGCCAGATGATTGTGCAGACAAGCAGAATACCCAGTAGCAGGTTGACACCAAGCACCCTGATTGAATCTTCTATTTTTGTACTGGAATCCTGGGTTACAGCAAGCGAAATGCCAAGATCACTATAGGCTGGCTGGAGATTTTCAATTATTTCCCTGACATTGTCTGCAATAAAGAGGGCGTTGCCATCCTTATGTTTTAATATCTGCAGGGTGACACAATCCTCTCCATTGACGGAGGCCATAATAAAGGGATCCTGATAGGAGAAATAGGCGGCCTCGATAATATCTTCCAGGCGAACAAACGATCCATCTCCGTCTCTGCGTATGATGGCCGAGAGCACATCATCCCTGCTGCTGAACTGTTCATCCACCCTGACAACAAATTCCCCTTTTTCTGTTGCCGTGTGGCCTGCTGGAAATGTGATATTGTCTTTGGGCAGCACATCAGCCACATCAAGGAATGTTGTGCCGGTTTTTCGGAGTTTGTCCTGGGACAGGAGAATATGAAACTCCCGGGTAAAATCCCCGGAGACCTTCACCTCCCTGACTCCAGTCACCTGGGCAAGTTGAATTTTCAAGGTCTCTGCAGCCTGTGTCAGGGTTGCATTCGAATGATCTCCGGCAACATTGACGCTGATGGTCGGAAACCAGTCATTGACGTCCAGAAAATTAAAAACCGGCGGTTCCGTTCTTTCCGGCAGATCATCAAGAATTGACAGTACCTTCAGACGGACATCATCGAAGCGTTTTTCATAGTCACTGTCATCAATAAACTTAATGACGACGTTGGAGCGCTCCCGGTAGCTGCTGGACCGGATATATTCAACCTCCTCAAGGTCCTCGAGCCCCTCCTCAATCTCGCTTGTGACCTGGGTTTCAATATCTTCGGGAGAGGCACCGGGTAAAAATGTATTTATGTACATCTTACCGAACTGAATGTTCGGAAATCGCTCAACCGGCATCCGTAAAAGTGTGAAGGCCCCTATAACCATCAGCAAAACAAAAAGCAGGTTCAGGACAACCTTCTGCCGGAGCGTGAATCTGACAAACCGTTGCATTGATATGGCGTTCTCTCCCTCTATCCGATTTTATCTTTTATGGCGACACATCAGCCGCGTTTCAGGGCGAATCTTTTGCTGTGGCGGCAGGATCTGCGATAAAGAGATCTTCCGGACGAAGGTCACCGCCGTTAACAATCGCATCTCTACCGTCCTCGGTTGTACCAAGAAGGATCACTTTTTGCTGCGTCCCGTCGGGTGCAAGAAGCCAGTGCGCCTCGTATCGGCTGATGAGTGCCGAGAGGGGAACCCTGTAGGAATTCTGTTCGGTTTTACCCTCAATGCGCAGGCGAGCCCGCAAGCCTCCCCGAAGAACAGCACCGGAATCCATCGCCATTTTTGCGACCGTCAAATCCACTGAGATTTTCCGTCTGTTCTCATCAAAATCAGGGGCAACCCTAAAAATTTCAGCCTTTACTTCAGTATCCAGGTCGGGAAAATACAGGGTCAGTCCTTTCATGTTCTGTAGGAGGCTGAGTTCCTCATAGGTAAAAAGAAAGGGTACCAGTAAGGTTTGAAAATCACCCAATCTGAAAAGAGGCTCTCCCTGTCGAATGTATTCACCGGGTTCAACATTCCGCTCAATAACGCTCCAGCCAACAGGGGCATGAATGGTATGCCGTTTTATCAGCTCTCGTAACCGCCTCTCTTCGTTTCGTAAACTTTTCAGGCTAAATTCCAGTATTTCAGCACTTAAAACAGCATCATCGTAGGTTGCCTGAGGGGTCGATTTTTTATCTATTAAGTTTTTAAAGCGTGCCAGAGTTTTATTCGCAAGCACAAGTTGGGTTTCTGTCTGTTTTTGTGCTATTTTGTTTTTCTCCAGCTCAAGCAGTACGAAGGTAGCATCAATCTCTGCAACCACTCCGTCGTCACCAACAGTGTCCCCCACATCGACCAGAACGGCAGTGTATTTTCCACTGACCTCAGCAGCTATAGTCAACTCTTGCACCGGCCTGGTAAAACCGGTGAACGATATTTGCCGTGCATATGGACGAAGCGAAACGAGATCTTCAGCAGAAGCCGGGGAACAGGTGCAGATCAAGGAGATCAAAAAAAGAGTGGTTATGCGCATTACATCTGCCCTGCTTTCAACTGAGGTGAGTGACGTTCAAGGATTTTGTTTCGTCATGGCGCTCTCTATAGCCTGGAGAACGCCATTCATCGGTTTAACAAGATCATCATTGGGGCTTCGGTACTATCGGGCAGTAAAATTGAGTACCGCCAGAGTTTCGAGAACCCGGAAGGTAAACGACTCTGTGAAATAGAGCCTTACCTTCTCAGCGGTATGGCTTTCATAGCCAATCGCAAGATCCTGACCAAGTATAAGCTCAAGATCTCCACCACGCTGAGTGATCATGTACGCTTCATTTTCAAAGGCATCACTCAGATACGGACTCAGCAGGACTGGACCGCCAAGAATTGTCTCAGCCTGCATTTTTATTGGGTAGCCCTGAACATGGGCCGACATTCTGCTCCAGAGTTTAGGACCGACAATAAAGCTATACGGCCCTTCTATCGAACGACTGGTAAATGCGGTTACTCCATCTGCAATGCCTCCAAGCAGCTCTTCGGGTTTTGAACCGATTGTCAGACACTCATCACCGACGCAGAGTTGTAAACCTGAAATATTTGCTTCCGGCAAGCCATGATAAATAACCTTTTCTTCAAAAAGAGCTATTTTTCTGGCAGCTGACTCCAGCCCGGAGAGATCAACATCTCTTGCTCCGCGGACAACATTATCCATCTCACCGATATCCAGTTCAAAGGGTACACGGGTTTCAACAATGTGATGTACCTTACGAATACCGTACTTAAGATCGTTTTTCGGTTGTTTCTTGGGGTAATCCAATCGCCCTTCCGGTACGCCTGGAAAATCTGTTCCCATCGGTCCGACAACGTCTAAGACCTTTCGGCCAGAGAGCATGGCTTTGAGGCTGCGGGTTGCCTGTTCATCAATTTCTGTCCACGCTTCCATTGGTATTGGTGCTAATTCACGTTTTAAGATATCCATATTCACGGTCCCTCCCCGATAGTGACTTCAGAATGATTCAATAGTACCAAAGGTTTTAAAGCTTGCCGATGCCAAGGCCAACCGCCGTGGTTGAAGCGCCGGAGGGCGCGACGGAGCTCGTCGGTTCACTGTGCCCTTTGTCCATAGCTGCAAATTGAGCTGAAAGCGCTTTGGGCAGTTCCGGCAATGCAATATTCAAGAGTTTGTCCTTGGCTTCCTGGAATAATGCGCCAAGTGTAACAAGATCTTCGGGGGTAAAGAGTTGCAGGGCTAAAGGAAAGATCTCTGCCTCCTCCTCATCCAGATGGTGGGTCGTATACTCTCCCAGGCCTTCAACCTTTATCGGAAAGTGCGCATGGTCTCTTGGGAAGCCTTCTGCATCTTTGAGAATCATCTCTATGATATGATGCTCATTCACTGCCTCAAGTGAATCATGTTCGGCCTGTGCAAAACCCTTCAGAAGATCATAAAAATATTTTTCCTCCATTGTATGATGCACAACCAGGTGATGGGTAAACTCTTCAAAAAGATCAGGGTTGGTTTCAGCCTGTTGATACAGCTGCCTGAGAGTGGTGTGATGTGCTATTAGTGCCTCAACTACATTCATATAACCTCCTCATAATGTGAATTTATGCCGGAATGACCTGCAGCCGGTGGATGAAAAGTACCAGACATACAGTGCATAATACTTCATCAATGTGTTGGTATTTCTCCCATAGTATATATGAACAAAAGCCTACAATTACAATCGCCTTTGGATATTGTATCAATAGGCCCCAAAAATCTTCGTTCATGTGACGAGATCTAAAAAGCAGGTGGCCGACTCCTGTCAATATTCTTCAAGAACCAAGGAGACATTTTTCTGATGAGACTTGTTCTTCATAATACCGGGCCTCAATAAGGTTGTCCTCCGGGTCTCGAAAATAGACTGAGGTCCCGCTACCGTGTGCACCCCATCGTGAAACCGGACCTTCCTCGATGACGACACCATTGACCAGAAGCCGCTCATTGAGCTCTCTCCACTCCTTGTTGCCTAAGACAATGCAGAAATGATTCAGGTGGCCACGTCCCTGGTTGTCCACACTCTCTTTTTGCCACATTTTGCGGGGAAAAAGATCAATAATTGTATCTGCATTCAGTCGTACCGACGGAAAAGGTACCGCCCCTGCACGATATTCCTCCAATCGTTCAGGTACCATCAGGAGTATTTTTGAATAAAACGTGATCATTTTTTCGTCATCTTCGATATTCAAAACCATGTGGTCTAATGTATATTTCATATTCAGCTCCTCAATATGTTCATAAATAGCCACTAATAATTTTTACATGTACCAAATACGGTTTTGTACCGGTCATCCATCGATGACCAAACCAGCCTTGAGTGCAAGAGCCTGGTCTTGAAAGATTGCCATGGCAGTATTCATACGCATAAAGCCTAACTTTTTATACAGCCCTTCGGTGCCTGGGTTCGCGTAAAGGATTATTTTTTTGTGGCCTTTAGACAGGCTCGTCAATTTTTTAATAATGCTTTTACCGAGACCCTCCCCCTGGCTGTCGGGATGAACAGCGACATCGCAAAGATATGAACAATCCACACCGTCAGCGAGTGCTCTCCCAACACCAACCAGTTGAGAACCTTTAAAGACAAAGCATGAATACATGCTGTTAGCAAAAGCCTTTTTAAGATCACCTGCTTTTTTATCACCAAGAGGAGCAACCCTGTAAAGGCTGGACAGCTCCTCCCAATCAATACCTTGCTGATCATACTTCCATGTATACTGCATAGTTGCCCCCTTACTCCACCTTCAAGCACTGGTACTATTCTACTCCCAGTGAGAGTAAAACCAAGACCAGCCCTGCCAGCCCAGGACCAGCCTGGATAAATAGAATTTTTACATTCGCGGTCACCGCGCCAAAAATACCGGCAACAATGACACAGCTTAGAAAAAAGAGAGTGATATTTGTGCCGGAAGAGCCAAGAATCACCCCCCAGATTAATCCAGCAGCCAGAAAACCATTATACAAACCCTGATTAGCGGCGAGTACCTTTGTCGCTTTTGCTGCTTCACGGCTTTGACCGAAAGCCTTCAGGCCAGCCGGCTTATCCCAGAGAAATATCTCCAGCACCATAAAGGAGACATGAAGCAAAGCAACTATAACTACAGCGATATCTGCGGCAACTGACATTGGCTTTCATCCTTTTAAGCCCTGTCAGGTTTCAATCATTGCAGGGCCTTTGTGAATAATTACTTTCATTAATTGAATCCCACTCCACTCGTTATTAGTTTTATTACATTATTATCGATATGATTTTGGTCAATACATCGGAAAAGATACCGTTGCATATTTTATCCGCATAGATAACGACAACCACATGGACATGACAATTTCTACAATAGATAAGACAGTCCTGACAGCGACACTGGAGAATTGGGGCGCAAGTATTATTCGGGTGGCAGATACGGCAAGGCTTTCAGGTAATGCAACAGAACCGGCCGACCTGTTAGCCGACTATCCTCGAGCGATAAGCATCGCCGTTCGTCTGTCGGACGCTATCATGGACGGCGTTGACGACCAACCGACCCCTCTCTATGCATCGCATTACAGCCGGGTCAATGCCCTGCTTGACGACCTCGCCATACGAACCACCAACCTGCTACAGGCACACGGTGCAAAGGCTGTTCCTGTTCCGGCAAGCATGATCCTCGATTCGCAGAGATGGACATCGTTCATCCCGCACAAGGCGGTAGCAATAGCTGCCGGTATTGGCTGGCAGGGCAAAAGTCTTTTGGTTGTTCATCCGGAATATGGTCCCAGGTTGAGGCTGGTAACAGTCTTGACCGATGCGGATCTTACGCCGGATACTCCTCTCAAAAACAAGTGCGGCAAATGCAATCAATGCAGGGACCATTGTCCCGCCGGAGCCATCCTTGGAGTAAATACCGACAGCCATTATGCCAACCGTTCCGAAGCGATTGATCTCAAACGATGCGTCTATCAGGTGCGGGATGTCTTTGGCCAACTGCCGAACATTGTCCCTCTGATCTGTGGCGTATGTATAGCGGTCTGTCCATGGGGAAGGAAAACAGAGACCGGAGACTGTGATTAAAGAGGAGATATATAAAAAATACTGGAAGAAACTGGTGGAAAGGTACGGCTACGAATCTTTTTCAAGTTGATAACCAGAAGCTGATTTACCTCCTTTTTGGTGCACCGATTGATCAGGAGCAATAGAACCTGCAACAGAAAGGTCACCGGCGTCAGATCTTCTAACCACCACTAATTCGCCCGAACCTGGATAGAAATTCGTGAGCGCGGTGATATTAACCTGATGGGTTACCAGCACGAGCGGTTGTTTGAGATCCTGCCCGGCGAGCCATTCTTTAAGTATTGCAGTTTGTACCGCACCATCCTCATATCGCAAAAAAAAGGAATTTAAGACAGGCAACTCCTGAACAGGAGCAAGTGAGAGCAATTTTGCCGTTTCCAGGCAACGACACCATTGACTTGAAAACACCCGTGCGCTGTCAATACCATTTACGCGAAAGCGGTTGCCTATTTCTTCAGCCTGCCTGCGCCCTTCATCAGACAGGTTCCGTTGTGTGGCGCATTCCCCAAGCGTAAATTGCGGCGGATCCCCCATCCCGGGTGCGAGCGCGTGACGCAATAAAATAAAGTGATCGCCCGAGCGGAGAGCATTCCAAAGTGCAGCCTCCCCCGAAACTTGGGCCCCTGCTGCGGAGAAGCTAAAACAGCTAACAAGCAGTACAGCTGTAATAAGTCGTACTGAAAACCATCCCGCATACAGACCTCCGATGTATTGTATCTCTCTGCCGGTTGGATTTTTCATAGATTTGTACTCCCATGTAATGTGTGCCACAGTCGACATCTCAGAATATTGAAGACTGTGTTCTGGTTGTAAGATACTCAAGTATCTTTACTCCCCTGTATGAGTTTCCTTTTTCATTCAATTTTGGGCTCCAGACCGCAATACTATATTTACCGGGATGAATTGCGATTATTCCTCCTCCAACGCCGCTTTTCCCCGGCAACCCGACTTTGAAAGAGAATTCTCCCGCTTCATCATAAAAACCACAAAGCTGCATTATCGCATTGATACGTTTTGATTTGCTGACGCTGATTACCTCTTCATTGGTTGTGGGATTCACACCACCGGAGGCCAGAAAAAGAAATGCCTGAGCAAGTTCTTTGCAGGACATTTCAACAGAGCACAGATGAAAATAGAGATCCAAAACAGTGTCTATATCATTTTCAATATTGCCATATGCCTTCATCAGGTTAATGAGAGCAGCATTTCTGTAACCGGTTGTTTTTTCCGATTTTGCCACTCTGGAGCTGTAATCAATATAAGGATTTCCTGAAATTTTCCTGGTGAATTCAATAAATTCCCGTTTAGGTTCTTTCAGGCGGCTGACAAGAATATCGCTGATTACCAAGGCTCCCGCGTTTATAAAAGGGTTGCGAGGGATACCTTTTTCGTACTCCAGCTGAACCAGTGAGTTGAAAGGCGAACCTGAAGGCTCCACTCCGACCCGATCCCATAACCTCTCGTCATCCAGTTTAAAGGCCAGTGTCAGAGACAAAACTTTTGATATACTTTGAATAGAAAACTTTTCGTTACAATGACCCAGGCTGAAGCCTTTGTTATCAACTGTGACGAGATGAATCCCAATCTTACCTGCATCGACATTGCGCAGTTCCGGTATATAGGAAGCCACTTCGCCATGGTTATCCATATTTTGTATTTCAATAGCTATTTCTGAAAATATTTCTTGATAATCCATAGCAAAAAAGTCAGGTATTTATTTGGCCCGCTTTTATCGGGAGAAAAACACTCGCCCAATCGTTTACGGTTTGTATCCATATACATAATTATATTCTTTACATGCTCTCGTCCAAAGGTCATTAAGCTCTTTGGCAACCAGAACAGTCTGTCCATTGAACTGCAACAGCACCTTCACTCTCCGGATAATCTGCTCAGCCTGAGCATGGACCACATTTACTGCAAATTCAAGGATTTCAACAGTTATCCCCTATCTCGTAGTTGCCGCATCGAACTGCCAGAGTGTCAAAGGTTAGCCCATACCCGCTGCAGATATTATTTCTATAGATACATCTCAGGTTCTTTCCTTTCCTGGCATGCCATTTGTAATCGTTCTATAGCCTCGTTAAAATGAGGATCTGTCATTTGTTTGGCTTGTGATGGGCAGTTTTTAATACATGCAGAACAGATCATGCATTGCCATCTATCAATCTTTGAAACATCGTCTGGATCAATCGCTTTCGTGGGACACGATTTCTACACACAGGTTGCACCGGGTACATTTATCCGGATCTGTCTCCGGAGTAAAAGATACGGTGGCACGAACCTGCTTGATCAACTGCAGATTCTTGGGCTCGATATAAGGAATATTTCCCGGAAAATTGATCACTTCGATATCATTTAAGGAATCAATGGCTGCAAGTTTCTCCCTGATTTTAAAACCAAAGGCTTTCGCCTTCTCAATATCAACCGGATCAGGTCTGCCATGAGCAATCGGCCGAACAGGGTTGGAATAGGAATGCTCAGCAACGAAGGCGCCTCCTGCAACAGGGATGAATCCCTGTGCCACTGAGATATCATGAAGCTCCAGAAGAGCGTCATCGTATTCCCTGTTTCCATAAACCACAACGAGTACAACAGGTGTATTGTTGGCGATAATTGTTTTCAAAAATGGAACAACCTCTTCGGGAATGCGTCCGTAGTAAACCGGGGTGGCGAGAATGACCACCTCATCATTGAAAGCCAAGGATTTCCCTTCACGCTGAAAACGGTTCGTACAGTCGATCATCCCTATTTTTTCGACCTGCATTCCCTGTGCAATGGTTGTAACGATTGTCCTGGAAGTCCCTGTCGGCGAAAAACATACACACGAAACTGATTGTATCTCCATTTGCTGTCTCCCGTTTGAAATAAAAAATAAAGGCTTGGACTTTAAACCTCTTGGTGTCCAGCACACAATTCGCAGTTGGCATACGACTCAAGCGGGTAATGTATTACTCACTCAAATTATATTCAATTCATTGTTCAGCGAAAATGCTGGGCAATGATGTATTTCGACATGCCCTGGTCAATTGAGGTAAGTAATTGAGCCGGGTCTGAGTCGGGATCAATAAGTTCAAAGTCTCTGAACTCGAATCCGGGGGCGACTGAGCAGCCGACTAGGACCATATCCGATATGGGTTCCGCAGCCTGCCAGGTACCGGCCGGAATTACATGACAGAAACAGTTGGCCTTCGCAGACAGGGTAATGCACTTGGGTGTCGCATTGGTGCCGTCCCAGGTGTAGAGGTTGAGGCCTGTCCCTTTGTAAAGGTTCCATATCTCATCAGATGATACCCGGTGAAACCGACTTACTTCACCGGGGTTCAGTGAAAAATATATATGGGTGATGGCTGATCTGGGGGTGCCGTCTTGGGTTGAAATAATTCTGCCGGATCTGAAGACCTCGCGGTATCGGCCACCCTCGGGGTGCTCTATGAGATCGATTGGTTTCATGACAGGCTCCTTTGGGATCAGCGCCCAGTCTTTTTGGACAAGATTGATGAGGTGCCGGCTGGCGTGAAAACCACTGGCTTCGACGACCATCTTCTCATTCAGTGCGATAGAGCAGTCCCATGCCAGCTTTTAGGCCAGCAATCGGAATCTGCCCGGGAGCAGACGATTTGCTGCCGACAGCAAAGGTCATGTCGGAACCGAAGAGTCCGCCTGCCACTCTTGAAACTTCCCCTTCCCTGCCCATGGAGATGGTGACCATCGGTACATCCACACCCTCGTTTCGTGCTCTGTTGGTTGCATTCAACAGGGTCAGTACATCTGCATAATTCTGGGGCATTGCTGCAAGCTTTGCAATATCGGCTCCCATTGCCTGCGCCTTGACCAAGGTATTGTAGATAAAATCTTGGTCTGGGGTTTCTGAAAAATTGTGGTGGGATAAAATCAGTTTGACGCCGTCGGCATCGGCACTTTTTCTGACTGTCTCGATAAAAGCCTGATCATTACAGAGTTCTATATCGACCAGATCTACGTCGCCCGATTCCATGGCTGCGATAATCAGCTGCAGGCGATGTTCCTGACTAATTTGCTGCAAGCCCCCTTCAGCTTCAATCCGACAGGTGAAAATCAGGGGGATATCTTCGATGACCGTCCGCAACTCCCCCAAAAGCGACAAACAATCAGGTATATCTGTAACTCTTTGGTATTCATCGATTCGCCATTCCAGCAAGTCCGGCTGCATACCAATCAACTCGCTCGCCTGCTCAAGAAGGCTGTCTCTACTTTTTGCCACTATAGGCAGGCATATTAAAGGCAGGGGTCCGCCAATGACTCTGCCTCTTACTAATGCTTTTATCTTGCTTTGTTGCCTCATGATCTCCCACTTTATCGCTGTGACCTTAGGTCAGGTCCATGTATCCCGATACACTACAGGATTTATGGCGGTTAAGCACCCGATTCATATCAGCCGTAGCCTTTTCATTAAAAAGATAAAAGACTCATGACTTCCAGCCACGTCCTGCCAAGCCGTTCCGCCTGACATCTTCCTGCCCCAACAAGATCTTATGGTTTCATAATAGTAAACGGATCTATACACACTAGTCATTCATCTGTAGCTATTTTGCAATGGCGGGCCACCCGGCCCAGGACAAAGAGTCTCATTAAAAGAAATCGATTTAAAGGAGCTATCGATGAAGAAACGAATGACAAAAGCAGCCGTCTGTGTTCTTGCCGCCTTTTCGTCTATGGGAAAGCAATAATTTGCATCCTATTGACCGATTGTGATCAGGCAAGGAAGTGTTTTTATTTCCTCCTGCAATCTGCGAGCAGGTCTCTACCCTTGATTTCTAACCAGACCGAATCCCTAACTGATAATGATGTCACGATGGCGCATGTCCTCCTATTATCACAATACATTTTGACAAATCTTGCAATTTTGTGCTAGGCTTTTTGGGAATGATTTCTAATACTCAATTTGTAAAAGATACGTCACCACACCAATACACGGAGTACTTTCAGTAATGCACAGAAAAACATACCAGCTCTTGCTTTCACTAGCGCTGGTTTTGCCACTGCTCGTACACGCAGATTGCCGCCCGATTCATGCGCATCCACAAGATGTTTCAACTGAGGAGCTACAGGCTATGATAGCCTCTGGGAGGGATTTTGCCCTGATAAATGTTCTTCCCAAAATTATATATGACAGCATGCATCTGCCGGGATCAATAAACTATCCCATAGGCAAGTTTGAGAAATTGGCAGATCTCCCTTTTCCCAGAGATATTCCGCTCGTGTTTTACTGTATGGGACATTTATGAGTGTATAGTCCCAAAGCGGCCGGTCTGGCCGTGGAAATGGGCTACAGGGATGTCCGAATCTACAGGCCTGGAATCATCGGCTGGGCGAAATCCGGACTGCAGCTTGAGCATAATGTCCAGTACCCTGAAGAAGACGTGCCGTTGATAAGTTCAGAAGTTCTTGCTGTTGCCCCCAAATCATTTCAGATAATAGATATACGGCCTAAAGCTCATTTTAAAAAAGGACATATCGCCGGAGCGAAGAACATAGACCTGGAAGAGCTGCATGAAAGATATGCCGAACTAATGGGAGTGGAAAGTGTTGTCCTCGTCGACCACAAGGGAAAACTGACACTGACGGCCGGGAGATATCTCATCTCCAGGGGAATAAAGACAATATTTCGTCTGGACGGCGGTTTTAATGCCTGGGTGAAAGAGGGATACCAAGTTTCCAGGTGAGAACAGACTAGATGAAAAATTTCCCAATCCGAACACGCCTATGGCTTTCTTTAGGCGCGATGTTGTGCCTGCTGATCCTCGTTGCCATCGGGAATGTCCTGCATGTATACAATATCAATAAAAAAATACAACTTATCAATAAAACGGCTTTCCCTGCCGCTGCATCCTCTCTGAATGTCAAGCTGGCCACGCATGATGTGATGGAACTGCTTTACGCTGGGGCTATTGCCTCACGAAGGGATATTCTCCAGGATTTGCCTCAACTGGAGGAAACTCTTTTCGCGCAACTGGCGACGATAAAAGGGTTGGAGAGTAGCGGTTTCGTGGATCCAGGCCGATATGAAAAAATATTAAGTCATTATATCACAGCAAAAGAAGTCGGCTTAGCCTGGATAGATGCCACTCTGAGTGAAAACTGGGAGCAGGAGCCTATAGCTGGAAGAAAATTCGAGCAGGCCCGTCAAAATCTTGAAGATCTTATAATTATCATAGAATCCAAGGGGACCAGCGCATTTGTTCAGTCAATGTCAGACATATTGATGACGACAAATCAAGCCTATCTGCAGACAATTCTTTTTTGTAGTGTTGGCGTCATTTTTTTTGTTGTTTTTTCCATTGTTATCTCCGCTTCGATTTCCAACCCTATTTCTAGTCTGCTGAGGGTTGTTCAGGACCTTCGCAGAGAGAAAGACGATTATTCACAACGTGTGGAAATACATTCACATGACGAAATAGGTCATCTTGCTGAAGAGTTTAACGAGATGCTTGAGGAGCAGGAAAAGAGCCATCATGCCTTAAAAGAATATGCCGGTCAGCTCGAATCACAGGTTGAACAGCGCACCTTTCAGTTACAGCAGGAAAAGGAAGCCCACAAAGAAAGTGAAGAGTACCTCAAGGCAATTTTTAATGCAGCAAGCGCTGGCATTGTTATCATTGATCCGGAATCACATGAAATTCTGGATGCCAATCCATTTGCTCTGAAACTGATAGGGGCACCTCTGCAGGAAGTGAAAGGCAGGCAGTGTCATAAATTCATCTGCCCAACAGATGTTGGCGACTGTCCAGTGACTGGTTCCGGTCTTCAGGTCGATAATTCGGAACGTATTCTCATTGGTAAGAATGGGCAATCCATAGACATTATAAAAACGGTAGTTGAACTCTACAGGAACAAAAAAAAATATTTACTGGAGAGTTTTATTGATATATCGCAACTCAAACGGGTGCAGAATGAATTGCAGTCGGCATTAAACTCCCTGGAGGAAAGGGTTGCACAGCGAACCAACGAACTGGCAGAAATAAACACCCAGCTAAAAAGTGAAATAGAAGAGCGTAAAGCGGCAGAAATCGAGAACAAGCGTCTTCAGGAGCAGCTTAAGACTTCTGAAAAAATGGAAGCAATCGGCAGACTTGCCGGGAGTGTTGCCCATGACCTCAACAATGTTCTTTCCGGGGTAGTAAGTTATCCGGAACTCTTACTGATGGAGTTGTCCGCCGAAAACCCTTTACGGGCAAAAATTGAAATTATCAAAAATTCCGGTGAAAAAGCTGCCGCAATCGTCCAGGACCTGCTTACTCTGGCACGTCGCAACGTCATGCAGCCCGAGGTGCTGGAGCTGAACACCATCATTGAAAGGTACCTTGCAAGCCCAGAGCATGAAAAAATGATGTCATTTCACCAGCATGTCCAGGTCGATCTTCATCTCGATCCCTCGCTGTTGCGGATAAAAGGCTCTCCCGTCCATATTTCAAAAACCATTATGAATTTGGTTTCCAACGGAATGGAGGCCATGCTGAGTGGAGGGACCCTGCGCATTGCCACGAAAAATGTCTATTTGGATAAACCGTTGAAGGGGTATGATGAGATATGCAAAGGAGACTATGTAGTTCTCGAAATAGAAGATGAAGGTATCGGTATTTTTGAGGCTGACAAGGCAAAAATCTTTGAACCCTTCTACACCAAAAAGACTATGGGAAGAAGTGGCACTGGCCTTGGTATGTCCGTCGTCTGGAGTACCGTCAAGGATCATGACAGTTATATTGATCTGGAAAGCCGGGAAGGATGGGGCTCGGTTTTCAGAATCTTTTTCCCGGTGACCCGCGAGGAACTGTGCACCGAGCTGATATCCTTCAAAATTGACCACATCAAGGGAAACGGCGAACAGCTGCTGATCATTGATGACCATGAAAATCAACGCCTAATTGCCTCAGCCTATCTTCAAAAACTGAATTACCGGGTCACGAGTGTGGATGGGGGAGAAGCCGCGATTGAATACATCAAGGAACATGAGGTGGATATGGTTATTCTGGATATGATAATGGATCCCGGAATTGATGGTTTGCAAACTTACAGACGCCTGGCTGCCCTTCAACCAGGGTTAAAGGCGGTTATCGCAAGCGGTTTTTCAGAAACAAGTCGGGTAAGGAAAGCCCAACAGCTGGGCGCTGGAGCATATATCAGAAAACCATATACTCTGGAAAAAATCGGCGTTGCTATTAAAAAGACATTTATGCCCAGTACCACAACACTATCAACTCCCTCATAGACGCACATGCAAGATGTGATTGAAACCGATGTGCAAAATCTGTCAGATCAGATCCCGATTGCTATAAATCAGTACTATTTGTGGTAACCTTAGGGCGCTGAATTCAAGCCATGATCGTACATTGTTTGATGGAAAAGGCTCCAAAAACCTTTCTTCGTGCCATATTCAATGGTGAAATATTGTCTTCTCTCGTTGTCTGTGAGTGCGTATTCCATATCGATTTCTTTTCGGCCGATAGCTTCTGATCCAACTCTTGACACCCTGATCTGTGCTCCCCTGCCCATTCACAGGAAGTTTTGCCGCTGCCCCTGTCAACAATCACTCTGATCAAACCCTGAAAAAAAGATTGACAGATCCTCTGTTTTTGTATAATGAATTTTGTATTCAAAATACAGTTTAATGGATCACCTTTCTCAAATTGGAAGAACTTCATGAATAATATTGGCATTGGTTACGAAAACCTGGACCAGAAAGTCTATCAGGAAGTGAAGAAGCTGATAGAAGACAGAAAACTGTTGCCTGGCGAGAAGATCCCCCAGGAAAAACTTGCCAAGGAACTCGGTATCAGTCGGACCCCGCTGATCAGCGCCTTGAAGTTTCTGGAACACGAAAAACTGATTGAGGTTAAACCGCGTCGAGGGTTTTTTGTCCGTCTTTTCACTATTGAAGAGATGATATCTATCTTCGAAATCCGTGAGGTGCTCGAGGGTCTATCCGCCCGCAGGGCAGCAAAACATATCACTGCAAAAGATGCCAAAGCCCTGCGGCTGATTTTCAAAGACTTTCTTGATGTCGACGACATCACAGACTTACAGGCTTATGCCAAGGCGGATAAACAGTTTCATGTTTTTATTTCCGAAATCGGCTCTAAAGAATTTCTGACCACTATCCTGCAGACACTGAATATCATAACCCTGGCATACCAGAATGTTACCAGCGAGGGATTGATCAGGGAACCCAATGAGACAATCAAGGACCATATGAAGATCGTTGATGCGGTCTGCAATCATGATCCTGAATTGGCGGAACACCTTATGCGCGACCATCTGAAAACGACCATAGTTCAGCTTAAAAACATAGCATCAGAAAAAGCCAACTGACCACGACAAGGAGGTGAAACGAGAATAACAGGTTGATACTGAAGGGCTCGACAGAACAACAGATCCAGTTGTTCCAAGTAAAATATGCACTCTTAAACGTCTACCATAGGAGAATGTAAACAATGAAAAGGATCTTACTCGTCAGTTTTATCGTTTTTTTCGCCCTCACAACCGGGGCCTTTGCAGCAAAATCCTTTCCCGCCAGAAACATAACCAATGTTGTGGTCTGGGGGGCAGGAGGCGGCACCGATACCTGCAATCGCATTATTTCTGCTGAAATGGCCAAGATTCTCGACGTAAATATTAACGTCATCAACAAAACAGGCGGCGTTGCCGGTTCTGTTGGCATGAGTCATGCCTATAAAATGAAGCACGACGGATACACCCTCTGCGGACTATCCGAATCAAACGTTACGGCGGGGGTGCAAGGAGGCTGGGACAAAAAATTTGACGTTTGGGATACCTTTATCGTCGGCGGATCCCCTGACGTTATTTCCGTTACACCTGATACTCCCTATAAGACACTGCAGGATCTGATTGAAGCAGCAAAAGCCAATCCGGGAACCATCAAGGCGTCCGCAAGTGGCGCAGGCTCCATCCATCACCTCAATCTGCTGGCGGTTGAAAACGGTTCCGGTGCAAAGTTCAGTTTTATACCGTACAAGGGCTCTAACGACGCCCAGAATGCAGCAATGACCGGAGAGGTCAGTGTGGTCGTCACCTCTCTTGCCGAGCAGCAGCAGCTTCTTCGCGGCGGCAAGCTCCGTGCACTCGGCATGCTGATTCCCGATGCCTTCGAGGTGGAAGGTCTTGGCTCGATCCCTTCTTCTTTTGATACCTATCCCGGTCTCTCCAAATATCTGCCGATCTCTCAGGCAATTGGTTTCGCAGTACCTGCTGATACTCCGGACGAGGCAAAAGCTGTGCTCGTAGACGCTTTCAAAAAGGCCATGGAAACCGACAAAGTGAAAACCTGGGCCAAAGAAAACTATTACCTGCTCTCCGGTAAAACAGGTGCCGAGTCTAAAGCGGTATTCAATGCCCTTGAGTCCAATTTTGCCTGGACACTCTGGGAATTGGGGGCAGCAAAAATCAACCCTGAAACCCTTGGAATTCCAAAGCCATAAACAATGTGATTTTTGAAAAAAGTACGGCTGGTATCGAAAATAATACCAGCCTGTCTCTTCCGGGCGTTTGAGTCGATTCCCAATATACTTGCGCCCGGTTGTCCATCTAACTATTTGAAGGTTTTACGAGAATACTCATCATGATGGAACAGGAAAAACTCCGTAAAGCTGATATCTTCTCAGGGTCGCTGATCGTGCTCCTGGGAATTTTTATAATCAGCCAGGCTCTGCGAATGCCGATGAAAGACTCCTGGGGTGGAGTGCAAAATGTCTGGTTTGTCTCTCCGGCGCTTTTTCCCCTTCTGGTTGGTGGCATGCTGACCTTTTTAGGATCTGTTCTGATCACTATAGCTTTCAGGGCCGCCGGCAAAGATGGTTTGCAAAGCGTCTTCTCGTTTCTGATGGGTTCAGAATTACTCCAATTCTTAAGACATCCTCAGATCGTACGATTTTACGCTATTGTTTTTAATCTCATCGCCTTTGTTTTTCTGATGGTTCCATATATCGATTTCTTCCTTGCAGCGATCTATTTCCTGCTGGTGTCATTTGTCATGTTCTATTTCGGTGACCACGGCCACCTGCTCAAGATTTTCCGATTTACAGTTTGCAGCAGTCTGATCCTCTTCTTCTTTCTTGCTTTCGGGATCGATGAAAACTTTGCAGGCATCACCGAATTCAGCGCAGACTGGCTGGTAATCTTTTCTCTGCTTGCCCTCTGGCTTGTGGCTGGAACCAGTGTGCGGGGACAGCAGGAACTGAACAGAAAGTACCGGCTCAGCCTCATTCTCGCCCTGGTCGCGCCACTGACAATCGGTATAATTTTCAAATATTTTTTATATGTTCCAATGCCCCATGAAGGACTGATAGTACAGCTGCTGGATAGTATCTGGTACGCTGAGCTGTGGTCGTAACGGAATAACGAGGAGTTACGTTCCATGATGCTTATTGAAAGACTTGGCACCTTTGGAGAAATTGTGGTCGGCATGATTACCGACCCGGTCTCACTAGCTATTCTATTTGGCTCTGTTTTCCTTGGTATTCTCTTTGGTGCTATGCCTGGGCTGACCTCGACTCTGGGAGTGGCGCTGCTCACCGCGCTGACCTACAGCATGGAGACCCCCATGGCCATGATCTGCCTGCTGGCTATCTATGTCGGCGGCACCTACGGCGGCTCCTATGCCTCTATTTTAATTAACATTCCCGGTACCGCGGCCTCTGCAGCGACAGCTCTCGACGGGTATCCCCTGGCCTGCAAAGGGGAAGGTGGCCGGGCAATCGGCCTCACCACCACAGCTTCGGCCATCGGAACCATAATCAGTATGCTCTTTGTGGTGAGTATCTCGCCGATTATTTCCAGGTTTGCCCTGGAATTCACCTCCTTTGAGTTTTTTCTTCTGGCCTTTTTCGGCATCCTTATCTCAGGGACCCTCACCGCACCTGATCTGGTTATTAAAGGCTGGATTGCAGGATTTCTTGGCCTGTTTCTCGCCTGCATCGGCAGGGACCAGCTTCAGTTCTATCCGCGCTTCACCTTTGGTATTCCGGAACTCGACAGCGGCATAGAGGTTGTCCCGGTTCTGATCGGTGCTTTCGGCATCCCCCAGATAATCGAGGTACTGCGGAGCAAGGGCCAGATGGCCAGGGCCAAAAAACTGCAGCGTATCCTGCCAGAAATAGGGACGGTTATCCGCAATATTCCGGCAATCACCAGATCCGCACTCATTGGTGTCGGCATTGGTGCCGTTCCGGGTATCGGTGAAGATATCGCCGGCTGGGTCTCCTACGGAACTGCAAAGAACACCTCAAAGCACCCGGAAACATTCGGCAAAGGAGAATTAAAAGGATTGCTGGCCAGCGAAACGGCGAACAATGCCTGTGTCGGCGGTGCCATGATCCCGCTGCTCAACCTCGGCATTCCCGGCAGTCCCCCGGCGGCGATGCTTCTTGGTGCCCTGATGCTCCACGGCGTAACACCGGGACCGATGATCACCTTTGAACATCCCACCTTCATCCTTGAAGTGGCGGCCATTCTTCTTCTTGCCTCCATGGCCATGTGGGTGACCGGAATGGTCCTCGCCAGGCAGGTTGTAAAGGTTTTACATATCCCGACGGAACTGTTCATGCCGATTATCGGCGTACTTTGTATTATTGGTTCCTATTCCCTCGGCCTGAACATATTCAACCTGTATCTCATGCTGCCGGTCGGTATAATCTGCTATTTTCTGACCAATATGGGGTATCCAATTGCCCCTCTGGTGATCGGCGTCATCCTAGGCCCCATGGCCGACGAAAACCTGCGACGGGCCTTGATGGTCTCCCAGGGAAGCTTCATGCCGGTTTTTACACGACCTGTCTCGCTGATACTTTTTATCATCATTGTCTGGACTATTTGCAGCCAGTTCGGATGGTACAAGAAAGGGCTTGCCAAAATAAAAGGAAAATTCACCCGCACGAGCACACTCTAAAACTAAAGAGCCCGGAAGGTACTCAACCGGCTTTAAACAAATAAACCGGAGATTTTTCATATGTTAAAACTTGCTATTATCACGGGATTCCTGTCTCAGACAAAGGATCGCTTCCACGAATATAACGCTCCGCTCAGTGTCGATGAAAAGTTTAAACTGATGACGGAGATTGAAGGCTATAAAGGGGTGGAAATAGTCTATCCCTATGAAGTAAAGAACGCAGTCGAAACCAAAGCAACGCTTGACAAGTACGGCCTGGAAGTGGCGGCGGTGAACGTCAATGTGAAGGCGGAACCGGAATTCCGCAATGGCGGCGTCACCTCTACCGACCCGGCCATCCGCACCAAGGCGGTGCAGTTTATTAAGAATGCAAAGGATTTTGCCGCTGAAGTCGGTGGCGACAAGGTGACCTGCTGTCCTTTGGGCGACGGCTATGAATTTTCCTTTCAGTACGACTACGCCGCTGCCTGGAAACACCTGATAGAGACGTTTTCCGAAGCAGGCTCTTACCGTCCGGAAATCCCTCTTTATATCGAATACAAACCAAGTGAGACCAGAGGACACTGCTTTGTCGATACGGCAGCCAAAGCCCTCTGCCTGTTAAACGACATGAAAGTGCCGGAAATGGGGGTGACCCTGGATTTCGGTCATTCCATGTACGGCAATGAAAACCCGGCGGAAGCAGTTGCTCTACTGGAAGCAAGCCCCTTTAAATACTATGTCCATATCAACGATAACGACGGAAAATGGGACTGGGATTATTTCTGCGGGACCAAGCACTTCCTCGAGTATGTCGAGTTTCTCTACTACCTGAAGAGATATAAATATAACGACTATTTTACCTCGGACACTTCACCCACCCGCTGGGATATTCGCGGTACGTTTGAGGCCAACAGCCGCATGACCTTGAAAATATGGAAAATGCTTGATCGAATTGATACAGCCAGACTGGAAGCACTGATGGCCAGAGGCGACTACCTGGAAACATGGAAGTTTGTCGAACAGAACATCTTCGGTTTGCAGTAGAGGAATATTTCATGTCAGAACAAGTTGTTCTCGATATATCCGTTCTTGGCGACCTGGTTCCGGAGTGGTCGGTGGATCTTCTGCCGACCATTCAAAAGGAAATCGCCGGTTCGAAATATAAGATCGTCATCCTCGACGATGACCCCACCGGCACCCAGACGGCCAAAGACCTTCCGGTCCTGACCCACTGGTCGAAAGAGGCCCTGCGGGATGAACTGGCAGGCAGGTACCCCGCTTTCTTTATCCTCACCAACAGCAGAAGCCTGCCCGAACCTGCCGCCTGTGAACTGGCGCGGGAAATCGGTACCAACCTGAAGCTTGCGTCCGATGAAACCGGAATTCGCACCGTGCTCATCAGCCGGAGTGATTCCACCCTGCGCGGTCATTTCCCTGCCGAGGTGAATGCGATGGCTGCAGCGATGGGCAAGGGGAGACTGCCGTACCTTATCCTGCCCTTTTTCCTGGAAGGTGGCCGTTACACCATCAACGACATCCATTATGTACAGGAAGGGGAACGGCTCGTTCCGGCGGCTCGGACCTCTTTTGCTCAGGATACCGCCTTCGGCTTTCATTGCTCAAATCTCAAGGACTGGGTGGAAGAAAAGAGTGCAGGTGCAATCAGTGCCGCCGAAGTAGTTTCCGTGACCATTGATGATCTCCGGTGCGGCGGACCACCCCGGGTGGCCGAAATTCTTTCCGACGTCCAACCCGGTGGTGCCTGCATTGTCAATGCGGTAAGCTATCGTGATATGGAGGTTCTGGTCACCGCTCTGCTCGAGGTCGAAAACAGCGGTAAGGAATTTCTCTATCGGACAGCCGCCTCCTTTGTCCGCACCCGAACCGGTCTTGATCACCGGACCGAGCTGTTATCTAAGGGTGAGCTGACAAGCGCAAATAACCACGGCGGCCTTTTTGTTATCGGCTCCTACGTAAACAAGACCAGCCTTCAGGTGACAGCTCTGTTAAACAGTACCAATATTAAAGCGATCGAGATACGGGTTGATACATTGCTAGACCCGGTCCGCAACAAGCCTGAAATAGCTCGCGTCGCCGAAGAGGCCTCGGCCATGCTCGCCTCGGGCAGGGATACAGCCATCTATACCAGCAGGCAATTGATTACCGGAGAGAACGCAACGGCAAGCCTTGCCATCGGCCAGACGATCAGCGACAGTCTGATAGACATTGTTCACCGGGTAACTGTACAGCCCCGCTACCTGGTGGCCAAAGGCGGTATCACCTCAAGCGATGTTGCGACCAAAGGGCTGGGGGTTCACCGGGCCATGGTTATAGGTCAGGCCCTGCCCGGCGTGCCGGCCTGGCAGCTGGGACCGGAAACACGTTATCCGGGAATGTCCTATATCATATTTCCCGGTAATGTCGGTGATGATGATGCTCTGGTACGCATCCAGCGTACTCTGCAACAGGAAGCTTTGCAGGGGGGGTACCAGGATGCTGATTGATACGGGAAAGCTCCTCGCCCACGCCCGGCAGAACAAGTACGCCGTTGGTGGATTCAATATCTACAACCTGGAGGGAACCAGAGCCGTCCTCTCCGCAGCAGAGGAAATGGACAGCCCGGCAATACTGCAAATGTTGCCGTCGGCTCTTGCTATCGGCGGCAGCGGTCTTATTGCCATGTGCCTGGAACTGGCAAAAAAGAGCACAGTTCCGGTTGCGGTGCACCTGGATCACTGCAGTTCCAGCGAAGGTATTGCTTTTGCGCTGGATGCCGGACTCACTTCGATCATGGCCGATGGTTCCGCTCTCAGCTATCCGGATAATATTGCCTTCACTCAGGCGATCGTTCAAAAAAGTGGCCCCACCGGCGGCACCGTTGAAGCCGAACTCGGCAAATTGAGCGGGGAAGAGGACGGATGGACAGTGGCCGACCGGGAGGCGCAAATGACAGATGCCGATCAAGCCGCAGATTTTGTTGACAAGACCGGCGTCTCCGCTCTGGCGGTCTGTATCGGCAATGTCCACGGGAAGTATTACCGACCGCCGAAGCTCGATTTTGCGCGTCTTGGGGCCATTGCGCAACAGGTGTCCATCCCTCTGGTACTGCATGGTACTTCGGGACTGCCCGATACAATGATAACCCAGGCAATCACATATGGTGTCTGTAAGTTTAACGTGAATACTGAAATCCGCAACGCGTATATCAAAGCCCTGGCGAAGAACTTTAAAAACTCGTCAAAACCTGAGCTGGTGCACCTCATGCAGGAATCGATCGAGGCTATGAAAGTACCGGTTCAATCGAAAATAAAACTGTTTTGCTCCGCCGGCAAAGCAAAAACAATCAACAACAACTGGCCCTGAAAATGGGGTAACTACCTTCACCGAGGAGATAATCGTGAAACATACAGTAAAAACCATTCAAAAAATGAAGGATGATAAGCAGACCATCACCATGCTTACCGCCTATGACTTTCCCACCGCCAAAAAAGTCAACGATGCCGGGATCGACATGATCCTCGTCGGCGATTCATGCGCGATGGTGGTCCATGGCCATCCCAACACCCTCACCGCCACCATGGACATGATGCTCCTCCATTGCGGCACCGTGGCCCGCGCCTGCGATCGTACCATGGTCGTGGCCGACATGCCCTTTGGATCGTTTCAATACGGAGTTGAAGAGACCATGAGAAATGCCGCCCGCTTCGTTACCGAAGCCGGGGTGGATGCGGTGAAATTTGAGGCTACCCATAACCATATTGCCAAGACCAAGGCTGTCGTCGAAATGGGCATTGCCTGTGTCGGCCACGTGGGCCTTCATCCCCAGGCGGTAGGGGCCCTTGGCGGCCTGAAAGTACAGGGAAAAGATGTCGCAACCGCAAGGAAGGTCGTCTCGGAATGTCTTGCCCTCCAGGAGGCCGGTGTCTTCGCTATTATATTTGAAGCAGTCCCGGCCAAACTTTCCGCCTATGTCACCCGAAAGCTGAAGGTACCAACCATCAGTATCGGCGGTGGCCCGGGTTGTTCTGGTCAGCTTCTGGTTACTCCCGACGTGCTTGGCATGTATGATAACTTCACCCCGTCTTTTGCTAAACAGTACCAGGATGTCGGTACCCTTATGCTCAATACTTTTAAACAGTATAAAGATGAGGTAGTATCAGGCGTCTTCCCCGGTGAAGAACACAGTTATAAAATGTCTGACGAAGTTCTTGAAGCGATAGAAAAAGAATTCGGCAAGGCATAAGGCATAATATTTTCGAGAGTGTGGCGGAAACGGATACTTTTCGTCACACTCCTTTTTCGGTAACACTCATCCCAAGTGACGTATGCAAAAACTCCTCTTTTCCCTGGTGCTCATCATAACCGGCCTGGTTTGTGGCTATCTCTGGCAGCTGTGGGCGAAAAGAAAAGGTTCTGAATACGAAGCATCTATCCCCGCCACCAGAAAACTGCTGCAGAAAATAGGGCTGCTGTTTTTTATGCCGGTCTCTTTTGTCGCCGCTGTCTGGGTAGTATCCTTTGAGGATATCCGCGTGGCTTTTCTTCCGGCGATAGGTGCCGGAGCTTTACTTCTGGGCGGTCTTCTGGGCCTTGCTGTCGCTACCTTCATGAAGAAAAACGGACCGCAGAAAGGTGTTCTTTTCTGTTGCGGTTCATTTACCAATATCGGTTCCATCGGTGCCCTCGTCGCCTTTGTCTTTCTCGGCGAAACAGGTTTCGGCCTGGTGGCCCTATACAAAATGTTTGAGGAGATCGTCTACTATACCATAGGTTTTCCAATCGCCAGGTACTACAGCGGGGCTGAAAACAAGGCAACCTTTTGGCACAGAACAAGGGAAATAAGCAGGGATCCTTTTGTCCGGGCAGCCTTCGGCGCTTTTGTCTGCGGTTTGGTTCTCAATCTCTCCGGAATTCCCCGACCGTCCTTTTTTGAAACCTTAAATGGCTTTTTCGTCCCCTGCGGGACCTTTATTCTCCTTGTCTCCATCGGTCTTGGCATGCGTTTTTCAAGTGTCGGCAACTACCTTGCCGAAGGTTTCCTGATCTCCCTCATCAAGTTCATTGCCGTCCCACTGATCGCCGTAAGCACAGCTGTTGCGCTTGGCTTTGGTGAGATCAACGATGGACTGCCCTTAAAAGTTGTGCTCATCGCCTCCTCCATGCCGGTGGCCTTTACGGCTCTCGTTGCCGCCTCGATCTACGATCTTGACCTTGATCTGGCCAATTCATGCTGGCTAATCACAACGGGCTCACTGGTAGTTGTTCTTCCGTGGGTTGCCTATCTTCTTTCTCTTCTCTAACCCGAATTTCTTTTGATCTTTGCGCCAACGAGCATGAGTCAGTTAATATCTTGATATGGTCAAGTTTTTTGCAGTCCCGAAATTACACAATGTCAATGAGCTTATCCGGGCTACAACCCTGGTTAGTGATTGAATTGAATGAAAGGGTAAGTTAATGCTGTAACAGAAAAAGATTATACAGATTTTCCTCAATAGGGAGCCATCGCCATGCTTACCCCGAAAAATCTCCATTCTTTATGTTTTGATGCGTCCCATAACGGCATCATGGTTATCAACTGTGAAGGCACCATATTAATTTACAACAAAGCCGCCAAAAGGATTTTTAATTTTGGTGACGTTGATCTGGTCGGCTCCAGCATCAAGGATATACGCCCCTTTGCCTGGATAGACATGGAGGCCATCATCAAGACCGGCCAGCCACAGATTGGCAAAAAAATTGTCCTGCCTGAGGCAACCATCATAGCCAACCGGACACCAATATTCGCAGAGGGGAAAATTGTTGGGGTTATTTCCGTCTTCCAGGATGTCTCTGAGCACGAAAAAATCGTCGCCCAACTCCATAACTATCAAAAAATACATAAAGAACTTGAGGCAATTTTCGAGTCATCCTATGATGGGATCTACGTGGCCGACGGCAATGCAACAACACTGCGCGTGAATAAATCCTACGAACGGATAACCGGCCTCTCACGCGAGAACCTCATCGGCAAAAATATGGAGTCCCTGGTTGCCGATCAGGTCTTTGATCATTCCGTCACCCTTGAGGTTTTGCAGAAGAAGAAACCCATCACACTTATGCAGCAGGTGAAGAGTGGCAAGCAGGTCATCGTCACCGGGACCCCGATTTTCTCTGAAAACAATCAAATTTCCTTTGTCGTAACCAATGTCCGGGACATTTCTGAGCTCAATGAGCTTAAAATGCAGCTGGATGAGGTGCGGAAGATGAGTTCTTTTTTCTATCAGTCGCTTCAGGAATACAGAGAAGTTGATCATGCGATGCAGGATCTGGTTGTAAAGAGTCAGGCAATGATACGGGTGGTACAGAAGGCTATTAAAGTCGCTAAAGTGGAAGCATCTGTTCTCATTACCGGTGAATCGGGTGTTGGAAAAAGCATGCTGGCAAAACTCATCCACAAGATGAGTCCTCGAAAAGAACAGCCCTTTGTCAAAATCAATTGTGGTGCGATTCCCCAGTCACTTATGGAAAGTGAACTCTTTGGATACGAGAGCGGCGCCTTTACCGGTGCCCTGTCAACCGGAAAGACCGGACTGATCGAGGCGGCGCACCAGGGCACGGTTTTTTTCGATGAGATAGCAGAACTGAAACCTGAAATGCAGGTCAAGCTTCTCGAAGTCATTGAAGAAAAACAGTTTAAGCGTATAGGTTCGACCAAATCTACCACTGTTGATGTGCATATCATAGCCGCCACGAACCAGAACCTGAGTGAACAGATACGCGATGGCAATTTTCGTGAGGATCTGTACTACCGGCTTAATGTTGTACCAATTTTTATCCCGCCACTGAGGGAAAGGCGGGAAGATATTCCTGCTTTAGCTGAGAGTATCCTGGAAAGAATCAACCATTCCAGAAAGCTCAACAAACAAATTGAACCGGTTGTTCTTGAACTTCTCAGGCAATACGACTATCCCGGTAATGTCAGAGAATTGATAAACACCATTGAAAGAATGATCATCCTCAGTGAAGGTGAATCCCTTGTATCTACTGATCTTCCCTCTGAAATACGCACGTATTGCACGCTGCACAACGACATCATTGCAGAACAGACACCGTTAAAGGAAGCCCTTGAAAACTATGAATCACAGCTTCTGCAAAAAGTGCTGGAAAAAAGCAACAATATCAATACGGCTGCCAGGATGCTGAAAATTCATCCGACGACCCTTTGGCGAAAAATGACCAAATTCAATTTACTAAAAACCTCCCGATCGAACTAGGGTCATTGCAATATTGCAACTATCTGCAATGCTGCAATACAGATCTTATATAATTAATATTTATCATATTATTTCCAGAACACCCGCTTCACTTATCGACCTCTTTGCAAATATGCAAACGTTTATTTTGTAGACCATGCCCTCTTTCAAAAAATATTCCTATCAATTCCAAGCCGTTACAACATAACGGCCAGGTGGCATGGTTTCTGCTAGTACCAATCTGGTATTTATAATGATATCGATCAAATAAAGCGCTGCACAAACACCTTTTTTCGGCTGTTGTCCGAAAAAGAGGTCACTTTCCAACCAACAAAGAAGTTAAGGAGGAGAACATGTCCAGAAAACACGCTTGGGGTTGTCTTGTTATTGCTGCTTTATCGCTGATTATTATTCCTGTCGCACAGGCAGCAGAAGAAAAAGTGATCAAAATTGGTGCCATGTACCCCATGACCGGCCGGGCAGGCCTCTATGGCAAGGATTCTGTTGCAGCCGCAGAAATGGCAATTGACGAAGTCAATGCACAAGGTATTGCCGGTGGCTATAAAATCGAGGCATATTTCACCGACAGCAAGGCCAAACCCGCCTATGCGGTGCGGGTGGCCAATCGTTATATCACCGACGAAAAGGTTCATTTTCTTTTTGGTGTGGTCAGCTCCGGAGTTGGACTGGCGGTGACCGAGGTATCAAAACAGCAGAAGGTTATCTTCATCGGAACGGATCATGCGTCAACACGATTGACGGTCGACAACTTTCAGCCCTACTATTTTCGTGTTTCAAATAATACCTTCCAGTCAATGGCTGCAGGGGCACTTTACTTAAAAGAACTGGCCGCAACCAAGCCGTGGAAAAAAATCGCCTTTATCGGCCCTGATTATTCTTACGGACATAGCCAGTGGGACGAAATACGCTACAACCTCGATCGTTTTGGCGTTGATTATGAAGTAGTTGGTGAGTACTGGCCTAAAATATATGCACCCGATTACACAGCTTATATTACTTCGATCCTGAGAGACAAGCCGGACATCCTGATTTCAGGATTCTGGGGCGGTGACACTGTCGCCTTTGTCAAACAAGCCCAGGCATATGGTCTTTTTACCAAAACAACCTATTTTCATCCTGATGCTGGCGGCAACTATGAACTCATGAGCGCCATGGGTAAAGAACTTCCTGAAGGCCTTATCCTTTCCGCCCGCCATCATAACAACTGGCCGGAAACTGAGAAAAACAAAAATTTTGTTGCCGAATTCAAAAAGCGTACCGGCAGATATCCAACCTACGCCGCTGAAGGTGCATACGCCGGAATTTACGCCATAGCCAAAGCTGTGGAAACTGTTGGCAATCCCGATGATACCGAAGCACTCGTTAAAGCCTTTGAAGGAATGGAACTCAGCCTTCCTGAGGACCCCGACGGATTCACGTCTGTTATCCGCCCTGAAACACACCAAATAACCCAGGTTCAGGCCATAGGGACCACCGTGGCCAATAGCGATTTTCAACCGGCAAAAGTTATGCTTGGTAACTGGAAGATCTACCAGGGCAAGGACATTATTCCTCCCCGGGAATATATCGATGAAAAACGCAAAAAGTAGATGCACCTATAGCCTTAAACCCGACTGGTTATTGAGGTTTTGACCTGATATCCAAGTCAAGCTTAAAGGGGGGCCGGAAACTGAAGGGTGGGCATTCCTTCAGTTTCCAGGCCCAGGGAGTCTCGTTTATGGATTTCGCATTTTTTGTTACCCAGGTAATTAGCGGTTTGACCATGGCAACCCTGCTCTTTCTCGTTGCCAGCGGTTTAACCCTGATTTTTGGTGTGGGGAATGTTTTTAACTTTGCACACGGATCGTTCTATATGATCGGTGCATATCTCGGCTACCAGGTTGTCAGCGTTTGGGAGATGAATTTCTGGCTGGCGCTTGTTGCTGCAGGGATCGGTGCAGGTTTACTGGGCATGCTTATTGAATTCCTGCTCCTTCGTCGTATCTATGGCCGTGCCAATGAGGGCGGTTTCCAGATCCTGCTGACCTACTGCTTGATTCTGATCATTGATGATGGTGTCAAGCTTCTCTGGGGCGCTGAATATAAATCAATTCCACGACCGGATGGCTTCAGTGGAGCTGTCGTCATGGGAGATATTTTCATTCCCGCCTACAATCTGCTCATTATTGGTATTGGGGTCGTGGTGGTTATTGCCTCGTGGTGGATTCTCAACCGAACCCGTCCAGGAAAAATCGCCAGGGCAACTGCAGTAGACAGGGAAATGCTTGGTGCTCTCGGTGTAAATGTACCGCTGACGATGACCATGGTTTTTGGAATTGCCACGGCGCTCGGAGGAATGACAGGGGCACTCGCGGCACCTCTGCGCACTGTGACTCCCGGTGCCGGCATTGAGGTTATCATTGACTCACTCATCGTCGTTGTCATGGGAGGGATGGGAAATTTCTGGGGCGCCTGGCTCGGTTCAATTCTGCTGGGGGAGGTCAATGCCTTTGCTGTGGCCTTCGTACCGAAATGGGCATCGCTTTTCAGCTTTCTGGTTATGGTCATTGTCCTGATATTTAAACCGGAGGGACTCTTCGCTCCTCGAAAGGTGAGGAAGGCATAACATGAAGATACTACAGAAAAACAAAGAAGCTTTGCTCTGGATTCTTTTAATCCTCGTCTTCGGTCTGGTACCCCTGTTGATGACTTCAAGCTATCAGCTGAATGTGGCCAACTACATTTTGATCTGGTCACTCTTTGCCATATCTTTCAATATGCTTTGGGGTGTGACCGGCATGCTCTCTTTTGGCCAGGCTCTCTACTTCGGTATTGGGGGGTACTCAATTGGCCTGACTATTCATTATCTTGGAAGCAACTGGTATCTCCCCTCGCTGGTCATAGCAGTAATGATAGCCATCATTGTCTCCTTCCTGCTCGGTCTTCTGGTTATTCGGGTGGGGGGCGTCTACTTCACCATGCTGACCCTGGCCTTTGGTCAACTCGCCTGGCAAATCATGTTCAAGCTCTACACGTTCACCGGAGGCGATGACGGCATCCAGGGTTTTATCTTGCCGGGAATACTGAGTAATAAAATTGTCTATTACTATTTCGTTATGGTCCTCGTTCTCCTGTCCATCTGGTTTCTGAAACGGGTAGCCTATTCACCCTTCGGCATGATCTTGCGCTGTGTCCGGCAAAATCCCGACCGGGTACGATTTCTTGGCCGTCGGGTCCGGAGAAATCAGTTGCGGGTGTATGTCATCTCTTCAGTTTTTGCCTCATTGGCGGGTGCCCTTATGGTCGGGGTCGACAACTCAGCACATACGGATATGTTTTTCTGGACTACCTCCGGCGAGGTTATCCTCATGTCCGTACTGGGCGGCATCAGCCAGTTCTTCGGACCACTCATCGGGGCAATCAGTATTATTCTGATCGAAGATATTGTCGGGGCATACACCGAATACTGGTCACTCATTATCGGCATGATAATCCTGCTGATGGTGATTGTTTTTCCAAAAGGAATTGTCGGTGAACTGATGGAGAAGATGCCTAAATTTCGTAGTTCCGAAAAGGAAACAATCTGATATGGAACCAATATTACAACTCCAGTCTGTCAGCAAAGCCTTTGGTGGTTTGCGGGTAACCAACGATTTAAGTTTCTCGGTTTACCCCGGCGAAATTTCAGCGATCATCGGACCGAACGGAGCTGGTAAAACAACATTGTTTAATCAGATTACCGGCCATTTATTGCCGGATAACGGAAAAATACTCTTTAAGGGCGAGGATATCGTCGGGAGATCACCGCAGACGATTGTGAAGCGGGGGATGGGCAGGGCCTTTCAAATTGCCTCTATTTTTCCTGAAGAAACAGTGCTCGACAACGTCAAAGCCGCCACTCTTTCCAACCTGGACCAAACGCTCAAGTTCTGGCGTTCAGCTGCAGTTTTTAAACGGGCCCAAGATGCGGCGTATGCAATCCTCTGCTCCCTTGGCCTTGAAAAACAAGCGGATCGTCTGGCGTTTGAGCTGTCTCATGGCGACCAGAAGCTGTTGGATATAGCCATCGCCCTGGCTCTTGAGCCAACGATTCTCCTGCTTGACGAACCGACTGCCGGCATGTCTCCGGAGGAACGACATCGAACCCGGAATATGATTAAGGATATCCGTGAAAAATTTGACCTCACCCTGGTCTTTATCGAACATGACATGGATATGGTATTTGATATTGCGCAAATCGTCAGGGTCCTGCAGCAGGGATCACTTCTGGCCGAGGGAACCCCGGAGGAGATACAACAAAACAGTGAGGTAGTCAGTGCCTACCTGGGAGAAGAATTGTAATGGAACATATTCTGGAGGCCGAAAAGCTTAACACCTATTATGGGCGCAGCCATATACTCTTTGACGTCAGTCTGAACATCCAACCGGGAGAAACGGTTTGTCTTATGGGTCGCAACGGTGTTGGCAAAACCACTACCTTTCGTTCAATAATGGGGCTTTCACCTGCCAAAAAAGGTCGGATCCGCTTTAAAGGCAAAGACTGCACCGGCTTTAAACCACACAAAATGGCCAGGGCCGGTCTTGGCTTCGTTCCTGAAGACCGTCGTATCCTGGGACCGTTCACGGTGAAAGAAAATCTGGAGTTCGGCATAATTCCCGGTCGGAACGGTCAGTGGAACCTGGAATCAGTGCTCGATGAATTTCCGACCTTACGTGATTTTCTAAAACGCAACGGCGGCACCCTTTCCGGTGGCGAGCAGCAGATGCTCACCATTGCCAGGGCTCTCATGGGAAACCCTGATGTCCTGATTCTTGATGAACCCACCGAAGGCCTATCGCCGGTGATTGTCAGGGAACTCAAAAAACTGATTCTCAACCTGAAAAAGGCCAAAACCACCATTCTTCTTGCTGAACAACATCTGAAGTTTGCAATGGCGGTCGCTGACCGGGTGATCCTGCTCGACAAGGGGCATGTTGTCTACAGGGGAGACATCGAACAGTTTAAAAATGAAGAACATATCCATAAAAAATACCTGGCGGTTTAAGTGATACTGCAGCAGGCGCAAGGAGATCAATAATGAGCAAGGGAAAAATATTTCAGACGACCTCCCGCATCGTGAGAGGCCCAGGGACACTAGGTGACGTAGCCAACGAAATAATACGTTTGAAAAAATCAAAGGTAATGATCGTTACCGACCCCGGGATCGTGGCCGCAGGGCTTGTGAAAAAACTTGAAGAAACACTTGCCGCTGCAAATATTACTTATTCCATCTATGATCAGATTGAACCGGATCCGCGACTCCAGCTCGCCGTGGATACTGCCGAGCAGCTCAGAGCGACAGCAACGGATCTGGTTATAGGAATCGGTGGGGGGTCAGCCATTGATATAGCCAAAGTTGCTGCTGTACTCGTAACGAATGAGGCAGAGATCGGCTCGTTCATCGGCATTGATCAGATCGAAAGAGCCGGCCTTCCCACCATCATCATTCCAACGACGGCAGGTACCGGCAGTGAAGTAACACCCATTGCCATTTTATCCGATCATGATGAAAAGTTGAAAAAGGGTATTGTCAGCCCGTATCTTTTTCCAACGGTGGCGTTACTCGACTCCGAACTGACGGTTGGACTGCCACCCCATGTCACTGCGGCAACCGGCATGGACGCACTTATCCATGCGGTTGAGGCATTTACTTCAAAGAATAGTGACTCCCTCACCGATGTCTTCGCCTGCAGGGCCATGGAACTTCTTTACACCAATATTCGCCAAGCCTTCCAGGTGGGCAGCGACATCACTGCCAGGACAAACATGCTGGAGGGAAGTTTGCTTGCGGGAATGGCTTTTGCCAATGCCGGGGTGACCGCTGTTCATGCATTCGCCTACCCTATCGGGGCCGAATTCCACATTCCCCATGGAGTGGCCAATTCCATTATGCTTACCCCGGTCATGGAGTTCAACATGAGTGGCAATCTGTCCAAGTTTGCAGTCATCAGTAAGCATTTTGGCCATGACCTGACCGGTATGAGTGAAAAAGAGGCTGCGACGCTGGCCGTCGACTCACTGCGGCAGTTGGCGCATGATCTGCAAATACCAAAGCATCTCAGCGAATTCGGGATAAAAGATGCAGACATCCCAGGGCTCGCCGAAGGTGTGATGAAAGTTACCCGTCTGTTGGATAATAACCCTCGAACTCTTACGTTGCAGGATGCTGAAGCAATTTACAGGAAGGTATTGTAGGTAACCACTTTACAGGCAGGAGATACTTGATATGCATGGTTTTTATAACATGGCCCTGAGAATAAATGTTTCTCAGAAATCATTTGAAATGCAGTTTATCAGTGACACCGTGTTGCGCCGAAACCTGGGAGGCAAAGGACTTGCAACCCATCTCTTACTTCGTCATAACCCTCCCGGTGTCGATCCGTTAAGCCCCGAGAACAACCTTATCTTTGCCAACGGGGCAACAGCAGGGACATCAATATGGGGATCCTCTCGTTACGGGGTGTACACCAAATCGCCGCAAACCGGTTATTTCTCGGAGTCGTACGCCGGAGGCAAGGTTGCAGACCACCTCAGCTCAACCGGCTTTGACGCATTTATCTTCCATGGTGCAGCCGATACTCCGGTCTGGATTGAAGTGTTTGAGGATGCCGTCGTCTTCCATCCCGCCGAAAACCTCTGGGGCAAAAATACCTACGAAACAGAAGACTACATCAAAGACTGGATCAAAGAGAACCGAGGTGGAAACGGTAATTGTGGTGTTGTCTGTATCGGGCCGGCCGGTGAATCGATGGTGACTTTTGCCGTCATCGAAAATGATTACTGGCGCAGTGCGGGCAGGACCGGAGTCGGCACAGTAATGGGCTCCAAGAAGATTAAAGCCATAGCTTTTAGAGGAAATCGAAAAAAAGAGGTGGCCGACCCCGAGATGGTGAAGGAGTTTAACCGTGATATGGGGAAGCGTTCAAGAGATGATGCCGGAGTAAAGGCGTATAAAAAAATGGGGACCCCCATGCTGGTCGATATCATGAATCATGTCGGCGGTTTTCCTACGCGTTACTGGCAGAAAGGAAAATCTAGCCACACTGAGAATATTAACGCCACAGCACTCCATGAGCGCTGCGATGTTAAGGCCAGTGCCTGTGCAAAATGCTTCATTGCCTGCGGCCGGTTATCGACTGTCAGGGAAGGTCCTCATACAGGGCTCACCGTTGAAGGTCCCGAATACGAAACAATCTATGCCTTTGGCGGTCTCTGCGAAGTGCCAAACATTGAGGATATTATCTATCTCAATGACCTGTGCGATCGCTTGGGAATGGACACCATAACAGCCGGCAATCTCGCCGGCCTGACCATTGAGGCCAGAAGACAGGGCATAATCGACTACAAAATCGACTATGGTGACACTGCCCGAATCGCAGCGTTACTCGAAGATATCTCAGCTCGACGCGGGATCGGTGACCTGCTCGCCCAGGGTATAAAAGCAGTGGCCAGGGAGTGGGGTATGGAGGACCAGGCTATCCATGTTAAAGGACTGGAACCGGCAGGGTATGATCCGCGTGTACTGAAAGGAATGGGCCTTGCCTATGGGTCATCAGCAAGGGGTGCATGTCACCTGCGGGCAACTTTTTACAAACCGGAACTTGCAGGGATGGTTGATCCTGAAGAAATTGAGGGAAAAGCAGCTATTTTTGTCAAATGGGAAGACCGGCTGACTATCTTCGACACCTTTGTCTTGTGTCGCTTTTTTAGAGATCTCTATCAATGGGAAGAGCTCGCCACCATCATCGCAGGGGTAACCGGGCTTGTCCTCAGCGAAGAGGAGATGTGCGAGATTGCCAGGGCCATAACAGATGATACCCGCAGGTTTAATTTGCAGGAAGGGTTAACCCCGGAAGAAGATCACCTGCCAAAGAGGTTTTATAAAGAAACGCTTCCTGAAACCTCACAACAAATAACCTCGGAACAGATGGATCAACTCTTGCTGGAATACTATAGAGCAAGGGGTTGGGATGAGCAGGGAAGACCCGCCATGGATTGAAAATCAGGGTGTATATGAGAAATCAGGGCCAACTTATGTATACAAGTAGACATGGCAACTTGAAGCACTGGTAGAATATTCAGACCTTAGATGTGGCAATATCAAAATGAAATTCAAATGTTTATCCGGTAAAGTGGTGACCTGCATGAATGGTTCGCTTGTGCCCGCTGCCCTGACTGTCACCATGAATATCTACTCACACTCTCATGCCGTGGTCGCTGGTTCTGTCCTTCGTGCCACAACAAAAAGGTGATTCAGTTTGCCCATCATTTCAAAGAAGCGGTCATTTTCCCTGTTCCATACTGGCAATATGTTATCAGTATATCAAAGATTCTTCGCAAGTGCTTTTTCTATGAAAGAAAGTTGCTTGAGAAACTGTGCCAGTGTACATCCAAAAGTATCACAAAGTATATATGAACGGTATTAGGCAAACAGCACAGGATTCCCGGTATTTTCATGGGGATACAGACATTTGGTGACTATGCCCTTTGGCATTCACACCTTCATGCTTCGGTGGCGGGCGGCTTATTTCCGGACAGCGATTATTTCTATGTCATGCCAAGGTGAATATTCGACGCTGTGCCGATCTCTTCCGGTCATATGTGTTGAAGATGCTGAAAAAGGAAGGGCCGATCAACGATCGCATTCATTACTATGATCATGACGTGGTATCACAATTCCGGATTTAGCGTTCATTCCCAAGTACTGATCAAAACTGAGGATGAGAAGGGGAGAGAACATCTCTCGCACGATCATCCGCAATACATTTCCGAACTCAAAGATCCAGTATGCTGATGAGGCGGAAACAGTTCTGTACCGCTCGAAGATGAGCCATGGCAAGTGTCGCAGCAAATATACGACCATCGACTGAAGCCGACTGAATATCAATTTGTTTGCTGCGCAAACCTGAATCTAACTGTGAACTTCATGGCCTACGACCTCTTTGTCAAACGTCTCTTCGCCTAAAAGCGAGGGGTTTCAACCATCCCCGATGGGGACATTGACGTCGGTTTCACTTTCCAATTTCCCCTGCGTTGGATCCTGCGCCAATTCTACGATCATTCAGCTTGTTCCTTGATCGACAACTGATGATTTGTAAGACGAAGATCGTCTTCGACCAGAACACCTGCTGCGGCCTGCAACAGCAATTTGAAAAGAAGATGGCCGTATCCTGCATTACTCAGGTCTCTTAAGGCAGCTGCATATTTTTGTTCAGCATTAAGCAGGTCAACTATAGTTCTTGTGCCTATGGTGTTCCCTTTTCTTGTTGCTTTAAGTTGTATTTCTGCAGATTGTTTTTGCTGTTCAAGAGATTGTATAAAAGAGACGCTGTTTTTCACAGACAGATAGAGAGAGGCAGTCCTGAACCGGACCTGTTCAAGGGAATCGTTAACCACCGCTTCCTGCTTTGAAATAACAGCCCGGGCCTTACGGACTTTTGCCTGGGTTCCAAAGCCGCTGAAAATGGGCATCGAGAAATTGACACCAATAAGATACTGTTTGGTGGCGACTTCCGGCAAGAAAGCGCTGCCCTTATTGACAGTATAGCCTGTAGACAGGTCAAGGGTCGGCCAATGCTGACGCTTGGTGGCAATCAGGTTATATTCTGCCATTTGTAAATTTTTGCGGGCCTGTTTGATGGTGGGGTGAGATTTGCTTGCAACCTCCAGCCACGCCTCAAGCTCAGGCGGGTTTGGCCCCTTTGGCTCCAGGGTTGAAAGCTCGGCCAGCTCCTGTATACTGTTCAACCCCGTCATGATAGCCAGGTGTTGTTCCGCAACAAGTCGATTGTTTGCTGCCTTTATGAGTTCGGCTTGCGACGAGTCTACTCTTGCCTGAGCTTCGTAAACTGCAATTATATCTCCGGTCCCTTTTTTCAGAAACGACCTTGTCTGCGCCAAAATTTTGTTGAGGAGTTTAGTTTCCTTGGCAGCTATCGTTTCATCCGAACGTGCCTTCAACACGTCAAAATACGCCTCCGAGACATTGACCATTAAATCCTGGCTAACAACAATTACCCGGTCCCTGGCCGCCATGACGCCGGCATCCGAAGAACGCAGACTGGCCCACAATGGTCCATTAATTATCGGCTGGCGCAACATGAGGGAATAGTTATATCCGGTGAAATTTCCACTTATATCAGAAGACCCGGAATTGGTCACATTATGCCAGAATTGATTCGACCCGGCGTTTGCATCAATACTGGGAAGTACCTGCGCACGGGTTATGTTTTTATCTTCCAGGGCCTCCTGAAGTTCTGCCTCAGCCTTTTGCAGGGCGGGATCCTTCTTTTTGGCAAGTTCAAACATTGACCAAAGGTCTCCACCAAAGGCACCGGAAACCGGCACCAGCAACATCACCCAAACCAGGGCCATGATCCATATAATGTACGATTTATTATTGTTCATTGAAGGTCTTTCGAATACGAAGTTTCAGGGGACTGAGGAAATAGTCTAATGCGGTTCTTGCTTTGGTCTGTATACTCACGTGGGCGGCCATTCCTGGATAAAGACTCATATTGCCCGCCGCTTTCAGCGAGTGGGCGTCGGGAGTGACATACACCAGATAATAAGGGGTCTCACCCAGCGGGGCTCTCGATAAGAGTCGATCAGCAGCGATATAGGTCACCTTTCCTTTGATGGTCGGGGTCGTGCTGGCCTTATAGGCTGTAAAAGTTATCTCGGTAGTCTGGTCGAGCTGTATCTCACTGATATCATCGACACCAACCTTGGCCTCTACGATAAGACTGTCATCCACAGGGACTATATCCATAAGAGAATCCTGGCCCGCGATAGTCCCGCCAACAGTAGTAACTTTCAGGTCCACCACTTTACCGGTGATCGGCGCCCGAATAATTTGCCGATCAAGTATGTCTTTTGGTATTTTCAACCGATCCCTTAATTCAAAACGTTTTTCTATGGAATTCTTCAGTTCGTTGGTCGTTTCCTGTATACGCTCACTCTTCAGGCTGATTATCTTGAGCTGAAATTCCAGCTCCCGCTGTTTTCCATGGGCGATCGAGGCACTCAGCTGACTTTGCAAGCCTGTTTTTTCCGCATGTAAACGCTCCAGTTCAAGAACCACAGTCTTGGTAACGTAGCCTTCCGCCAATAATTCACGATTGGCGCTTAACTGTTCGCTAATGGCTGCGATTTCTTTTTTGATGGAGGACAACTGTTGGATATTACCTTTTTTTTCTTCATTTACCTGTTTGATCTGGTTATGGAATAGCTCAATCTGGCTGTTAAAAGCATCAAGGCGCGCATTGAAAAGTTTGATTTCGGTCTCCATAACCTCGGCCACTTCCGGAAGCTCGACTTTTTCAGTCAATGATGCCGGGAATTGAATGGCGGGCAAACCATCCTTTTCTGCCCTCAATCGCGCAATAACGGCAGTCTTGGCAAAAATCTGAAACTCGTACATTGCCACGGTCGCCCGGGTCTGGTCGCTATCGAGTACTATGAGCGGCTGCCCCTCCACAACCAGCTCTCCTTCACGCACCATTATCTCACGGATAATTCCACCTTCAAGGTGCTGAACCGTCTTGCGCTTGGAATTAACAACGACGACCCCGGGTGCCAGAGCGGCACCGTGCAGTGGGACTATCGACAACCACACCGATGTAAGGCCGGAAAAAAAGAAGATGACCAGGAAGCCTATAATGATAATTTTCCAGGGAGAATAATTCGAAGGCATACTGATGCCAAGTTGATTTTCCGACCCTGTGATCTCAGGCTTCTCCTGCTCTGCTTGAGGTTTCTGTTCAGGCAACGGTGGCCTCCTTATCTGTCGCAACTTTGTTTTTCATAGCGTTGGCAGCCGGAGGTTGCCCCTTCATCGATTGATTTATGGCAATCAGGATCTCTTCCCGTGGTCCATACATTACTTGTATTCCATCTTTTAATACCAGTAATTTGTCGACAGAGGCCATGAGGCTTATTTTATGGGCAATGATAACAACGGTCGCACCAGACCTTTTGAGCTCTGCAATGGCGTTGTTCAATGCAATTTCCCCTTCGGCGTCGAGATTGGCATTGGGTTCATCCAGCACGACAAATCTTGGAGACCCGTAAAGTGCACGGGCCAGACCAATTCGCTGCCGTTGACCACCGGATAACACCACCCCGCCTTCACCGATATGCGTGTCGTAGCCATCTGTCAGATGCAGGACTAAATCATGTACTCCGGCAAGAGTCGCTGCCTTCACCACCGCTTCGGAATCAATTACCCCAAGGCGGGCAATGTTTTCTGCGATCGTGCCCGCAAAGAGCTCTACATCTTGAGGAAGATAACCGATATATTGACCTAAATCTTCACTTCTCCAGGTAGTAAGATCGGCGCCATCAATCCGCACAAAGCCAGCAAGTGGCCGCCATACTCCCACCAGCAAACGGGCAAGGGACGATTTCCCGGCAGCACTCGGACCGATTAAACCGAGTATCTCTCCCGGCAAAAGATCGAAAGAGATATCTTTGAGCAATACTTTATTGGTGGCTCTGAGGCCAAAGGTGACATGTTCCACCGAAATATGGCCTTCGGGAGGAGGCAACTGCATATGGGCTACATCTGCCGGCAGGGACTTGAGGAATGCATCCAGACGGCCATAGGCGCTTCGTGCCTCAATCATAACCTTCCAGCTGCCAATTGCATGCTCGATGGGGCCGATAGCCTTGCCGAACATGATTGTTGCGGCGATCATTATCCCTGCACTCGACTGATCCTGCAGGACCAGGTAAGCACCAATCCCCAACATGACAGACTGCAGGGTCTGGCGCAGAAACTTGGTCGACCCTGATATAGCCCCAGCGCGATGACTTGCCTTCCTCTGCTGCGACAACACTTTCGAATTGAGGTTGCGCCAGCGGGAGACGATCCCCTCATGCATACCCATGGCATTGACAACCTCACCGTTGCGAAGCGACATTTCAATGTACTGTGAAGCCTGACGCCCGTGCACCCCCGCCTCTTCAAGGGGAGTTCTTGTCGACAGTTCGTTTAAAATGGCCAGAATCAACATGGCGATTGCCCCGAGTATTCCAACCACGAAGTATATAGGGTGCATCAGATAGAGAATCGCCATATACGCCGGCAGCCAGGGTGCATCAAAAAATGCAAGAATACCGCTGCCGGTTAAAAACTGTTTGATAAGCTGGAGATCTCTCAGCCCATTCATGTAAGGAATCTGATCCAGTGAAACACTGTTATTGATCATTCGCCGGAGCACATGTGCTCCCATCTGGTCGTCAATGCCGCTGCTGGCCTCAACCAGCAGCTTGGTTCTGACCATCTCAAGGCAACCCATCATCAGGAGCAGTACTATCAGCAACAGCGTCATCATAACCAGGGTCTCAACGCTTCGACCCGATAAGACCCGATCATATACCTGCAGCATATACAGTGATGGAGCCAACAGAAGCATATTGATGATGAAACTGAAACCTGCAGCAGATATAAAGAATACCTTAAAACGACTGATAAATTCACGCATGAAGAGGTCCTGTAAGTTAGATATACTTTAAAAGTTAGCTTGACCGTCTTCTCTTGTCAACGGGATTTGAAAGAACAAGGCGGTGTGGAGAAACTCTCCACACCGCCTATATTTCCTGTCTAACATAGCGGCAATGAGAGGTTTATGCCAGGATGAAATCCGCCTGGGTAATAGTTGCTGCGTTGTCGACACCAACGATGGTAATGGAATCTGCTCCGATCCCGACCAAGGTGTCCACCCCGACATCAATAATTGTTACCTGAGCGGCGAATGTGGCTGAGGTAATCCCGAGACCAGAGATATCCATCAGGTCCTGTCCTCCCGCCGGATCGGCATCGAAGTCCTGAATCATATCGTCCCCGAAGTTAGGTCCGAAGACGAACATATCATTACCCGCACCTCCAGATAGTAGATCATTACCGACCCCACCGGTGAGGGTATCGTTGCCAGCGAGGCCGGAAATCTCGTTGGCGAGTCCGTTGCCTGTGCCTATAAAGTCGCCTGTCCCGGTAAAAACAAGGTTCTCTACCCCCACTGTCAACTGATAACTGGAAAGAGTGGTCTGCACAGTGTCGATACCACTATTACCAACTACCACGTCGCCGACATTGTCGACAATGAAAGTGTCATTGCCCGATCCACCTGTCATTACGTCGGTTCCCGAGCCACCGTCGAGTATATCGTCCCCTGAACGACCCAGCAGGTTATCGTTGCCACCACTACCAAACAAGGTATCGTTGCCAGCACGGCCGGAAATCTCGTTGTCGAGTCTGTTGCCTGTGCCTATAAAATCGCCTGTCCCAACGAAATCGAGGTTCTCTACCCCTAACGTCAACTGATAACTGGAAAGAGTGGTCCGAATAGTGTCAATGCCGCTATTACCAATTACCACATCGCCGACATTGTCGACGATAAAAGTGTCGTTACCCGATCCACCTGTCATTATGTCGGCTTCCGAACCACCGTTTATTATGTCGTCCCCAGGACCACCCCTGATAATATCTGAACCAGGACCACCGTTTAGTAGATCATTGCCTAAACCGCCTATGAGGTTATCATCACCGCCCCTGCCAAAAATGGAATCGTTGCCATCTAAGCCGAAGATGGTGTCACCAACTCCTGTCCCGACAATAACATCATCACCTACAGTACCAGAGATCGGCGTTTGAACCAGTGCTGTCGATGTTGAGCGCACTTCCTCCAGCACCCCATTTGCGTCTTCATAGATTCCACGGACACGGATTGCAAATCCGGCAAGATCCTCGGTCACCGTGAAGCTCGTGCCGGTCACAGTCTCGTCTCCGACTCCTGTCGCAACGACTATATCCTGAAAACCCCTTCCCGTTCCGAGATCAACCTGCCAGTAATAAGTAAAGGGAGTCGTAATAGTGCCACCGGAGTTGTCATTGTCCGTCACGTCTGTTGACGATACTGTCAGTACCTGACCGACTGCCGGGGTGAAATCAGGTGCACCGCTGATAGCGTCATTGATGGTCAACAGGCCGTCAGGTTCAGCATTTATACCGGCAGCCAGGACAATGGTTTGATCGGAGAAACGCAGTCGCTCAATGTTGGTCAACCGGTCTAAACCGTCGATGCCATCCCTGCCGGGCGTGCCAATGTCCCTTATTAAGACCCTACCATTGGCTCCAAAATCAATTTCGTAATTAGCACGCACGCCCGAATAAACGGCAGTATCAAAATTGAAACCACCATCGCCCGACAGAATCTCTCTTTGGATAACAAGCTGACCGGGATTATAGGTGCCACTCAGCATCAACGGCACCAGAGGTACCAAGCTGTCATAGCTGTCTATCTCTGCGCCGGTTCCGTCAGCATTTGCCCGCACGCTGATGCGTACGTTGAGCCATGCATCGCCATCGATGAGATCGTTGCCACCCCGGCCCTCTATTGCATCGCTGCCGTTGCCGCCGAGAATAATATTGCCGGCCCCGAAACTATCGTCAGCGGTACCTCGGATGCGATCAGCACCGTTGCCGAACCCAGCAACGAAGTCGCGAAGACCGTCGATCAATTCAAAATTGGTAAGCACACTCCCTTGCGCCCCTGCATTGGCGATCAGTGCAGCATCGTCGTCACTGCCACGAAGGTAATCGCTCTGTTGGGAACCGGACAGCCCTTCCACTTCAGAAAAACGGGCGACGATACCTTGTGCGATCGGGATAGGTCCGACATTAAAGGCACGAATCGAGAGATCGATGCTGACCCCGAAGGTGTCATCCTTGAAGGTCGCCCAGTCAAAACCGGAGGCACCGAGATATTTATCACCCGGGCCACTACTGCCGACCATAATGTCATCACCGCCCTCACCGTTCATGATGTCGGTCAGGCCGCTGCCGATATAGACGTCATTGCCAATAATCAAATCCTGGCCAAGCGGGTCGAAGTTGTCTCCGGGACTGCCATCCAGAAGACCACCCTCAAGCCAGTCATCCCCTTCATTACCCGAATTCTGTTCAACCCCGTCACTGCCGAGCAAAAAGTCGTTGCCGGGGCCGCCGAAGGCCTCCCCGCCGTCTTCACCATTAATGATAAAATCGTTACCAAAACCACCAAGGACCAGATTAAAGACTCCATTGCCGGCATGGATTACGTCGTTACCATCATCGCCCTGGATGTTGTCATCGCCGCCAAGGTCGGTGATGATGTCATCACCGGCACCACCCCGAATGGAGTCGTTGCCGTCGCCGCCCTCGATGCGGTCATTGCCACCATCACCCCAGATAGTGTCGTCGCCGATGCTGCCAATGAGAGTATCATCGCCATCGGTTCCCCCGAGCACGACGTGCTCGTCACCGGTATACCTGAGGTAGTTCACTTCAACAGCCGGAGTACCTGGATCATCCCGAATCACCAAAGGAACAAGCGGATTATCACCTTCCGGATCAGTATTGCCCGGCAGGTCGTCGGCGGTGCCAAGGACACCGTCAGGTCCGGCGATCACACTCTGGTTGAACTGCCTTGACTGGTCCGCCTCAAGAATGAGGTTGGTTTGGAAGATTAGCGCCGGCAGGTGGGTGGCATCCGTATGATTCATCACCATTTTTGCAAAGGAGTTGTTCTCCAGTTCTGTGACAAAATTCAGACCCGCGGTCCGCTCCAGATAATAGAAACGATCACCGTTCTGCAAGGCCTCCATCTGGGTCTCGAATACGAAGTTAAATGTGGAACCGAGCATGCCGCCGAAAGGCATTATCGCCTCTGCAAGACCGCCAACCCAGAAATCAATGAGATTAAGCCCGGTCTCCTGGGTTGCCCAGGCGCCCTGGCTCATCAGGAAGTCAATACGATCTAGAGGTTCACCTGCTCCACCGAGTACGATAAGGCTGGCTGCATCTCGCTTTGCAGCCACTGTGGTCGCATCCGTGATCGTGCTATGGGTACCATAGGCGGCAATAAAGTTAACAAGAGATTCCGGGTGCTTAATGTTCTGCACAAACTCAAACCAGCTGTCATATGGTTTCAGGCTGCTATCACCGGTCATATCGAAGAACTGCGTTCGTGCCGCATTCAGGGACGGAACGCCGGTGTCACGGCCACGTGCCAGATTGATGGCGGCCAGATCAAGAGGCAGACCCAGCAGATTGCTGCGCAGGGCATCGGTGACGAATTCGTCGATCTCGTTGCCGACCTGCCGGGTGAGACCACGTGTAATGGCACCGGCCGCCTCATCAGGTGTTGGTCCACTAGCAGCAAATTCCAGGGGATTAAGGAAGGCCTGAATCAGGCCAATCTCGCTGGAGACGAAATTCGCATCAAGACGGTCAACTGTCTCAGTCAACATGGAATGCCCAAAGCGGTATACTGTATGGGCGAATTCTGCGACGATCGAAGGATCGATCTCAGTCTGGTAATTTTGTAGATTAGGGATGAACGGATCGATACCCGGGGTGATAGTCCGACCAAATTCCTCAAACACCAGATGTTGATATTGCATCTCGGTACCGAATTTTGCGGTCTGAAACAACCTCTCACCGTTCCACTCCAGTGTGGTCAGATCGACAGGAACTGTAACTACCGGCGTCAACAGCCACTCGTTGAGGAAGCTTACATCCCCTCCAGCCGCGGTGTCGAGGACCACTTCCTTGGTATGCTCGACCAGACGATTGTGCTCGGAGTGAAAAATATGATGCACGCTGGTCAGGGCGATATTCTCGTTTACCCTGCCGTCACCTGCTATATAGTGGGCATCAAACAACTCGTCATCGTATTCACCAGCAGCCACCGCACCGCCTGCTACAGTGTCGGCATCTGCCACCAGGGCAGCGCCGGTCTGTGCGTCCACGGGACTCGCACTATTAGCGATGTCCAGCAGGAAGGCATGCCCTGCACGGATCGCAGCAGAAGCATCAACTGGACTCGCCGGATCACCTTCAACCAGCCCGCCAGGTGTGACTATCTGCGGGAAGCCGTTGGGTCCACGAATGAAGGCACCATAAGGATCTGTTGCCAAAAGAGGCAGATTGAGGGCATCCATGTCATCAAGTTCGATGCCGAGGATATCTCTTGCCTGGGCCTTTACTACTCCCCAGGTTGCCATACCGCCGATAACGGTGTCGTCTGCGGTACCGAAGATGCCATCTGCACCGAGGTCACGATTAACAATCAATGTACCGGTTGCCTGTGGCGCACCGCCTGCATCCAGCTCGTAGGCTCGCAGGAAGACCTGGTGTGATGGGTGTGATGTATAGGTCTGGTTCTGGTCGACAAACGGCGAGGTGGAGTTGGATTGCTCATGGATATCGTCGGCTGTGCCGAGGACACCGTCCGGGCCAGGTTGATTAGTCGCCCGGGTCATTACCATGAAATTGGTTGGACTTCCATCAACATATAGAGGATCGTCAGGTTGCAGCGGAATAAAAACTGTACCGCTGCCACCTTTCCCGACCAGATCCAGGCCATGATCAAAAAACTGGCCGAAGAAAGTCATATAGGAATTGAACGGTGCGGAAAGGCCCTCATCGGGTGCCGTATTAGGAATAAAAAATGTGTCAAAGGGCGTACCGTCGGCTTTGGTGGCACTCACCAGACCTGCACCGTCGGTTTGCTCTGCAACAGCCACCGCTGCAGGATTGTCAGCGCTCTGATCGACGATCAGGTTGCTGATTACACGAGGCTGGGAGTCGGTTACTATGCCAGTGGTCTGCAGATAAGTGCTGCCGTTCTCGGCATCAATGAAATTCGGGTCAAGCAGTCGCGGAAAGACGTTGTCGGCTGCACCGAATTCCGTCTGATCCACCACCAGGTTATTGAAGGAGCCGTCAACTGTACGCAACCCCTGTGAACTGCGGGCATTGTCAATAAGGTCCAGCAGATTCGCACCTGCTACGTGTTGCTCGGCAATCTTGACCTGGTCAAGGATGAACTGCAGGTCGGAGCCAATGAAATGAACACCGGGACTGACAATTCCGTTCTGTGGTCCGGTAAGTAGCGGCTCCGGTCCGGGCGCCGGTATACCTGGGGCCACAGCTGCGGTGGCACTTGAGAACACAGTCTCCTGCACCCCTCCGTCATCCACATAATGAGCTTTCACTCGCAGTGCCAGTCCCTCAACATCTTCGGTCACCGTAAAACTCGGACCAAAGACACTCGGTGCCCCGCCAAGGGGTCCTATGATGTCTGCGAAGACACCGGAGCCCGCCTCAACCTCAGCCTGCCAAACATAACTGATTGGGTTGGAAATGCCGTCTGCGTCTGCCACGGCGCCAAGGTTTACGGTGACAGTCTGCCCGACTGAAGGGGTGGTATCTGATACGGCCAAGAGACCGGTGGCCTCGTTATTTAAACCTGGAGCAAGGACCACGGCCTGATCATTGAACTGCAATCGCTCTATATTGGTCAGACGGTCTGTGCCTTCAGTGGGCACGCCACCACCACCAAGCGCTATGTTTTGGGTAACAGATGTTACTCCACTCACTGTACTGATTGTGTAATCAGCCAGATTTCCGGAGAAAAACACTGTGTCAAAACCGCCATTGCCGCTCAGCAGTTCACGCTGGATGACCAATTGGCCTGGATTATAGGTACCCGAGAGCATCAATGGGATCATCGGAATCATGCTGTCGTAACTGGCAATTTCAGCACCGGTACCGTCGGTGTTCGCACGTACACTGATGCGCACGTTGAGCCAGGCATCGCCATCTATAAGGTCATCGCCTCCACGGCCCTCGATAATATCGCTGCCGTCGCCGCCGAGAATGATGTTACCGGCATTGAAGCTGTCGTCAGCCGTACCTGTGATACCGTCAGCTCCGGCGGCTGCCGTACCGACAAAAACGCGCAGACCGTCTATCAGGTCGAAATTGGTAAGTGTACTGCCGGTAAACCCAGCCAGGGCTATCTGATCAGCATCGAAGTCGTCACCGCGCAGAATATCGGCCTGAGCCGACCCGGACAAGCCCTCCAACATGGCGTAACGGGCACTCACAGCCGCCACCGAGGTCGGCAGGGGTGCCGCATTGGCGGCATTATTGAGCATATCGACGGTTACACCAAAACGGCTGTCCTTATACGTCACCCAGTCAAAGCCCGACATACCGTCATATTTGTCGGGGCCTTCGCTACCGACCACGATGTCGTCGCCGCCTTCCCCAATCACTTCGTCAAAACCGCCGCCGCCCAGGAAGACGTCATGGCCGACTACTGCATCGGTACTAAAGGGATCGAAACTGTCACCTGCCGCACCGTCCTGCAGACCAATTTCCAGCCAGTCATTGCCTTCGTTCCCGTTTGGAAAGGCGTCCAGTCTGGAACCCAGGATAAAGTCGTCGCCTTCGCCGGCGAAGGTGTTCGATTCGTCCTCCCCGGTGATGATAAAATCCTTGCCCGGGCCGGCGATGATCAGATTGAGGCCGTTGCCACCCTGGATAACGTCGTTTCCGGCGCCGCCCTTGATGACATCGTCACCACCTTTGTCGGTGATGATATCATCACCTTCGCCACCTTCGATGATATCGTTACCAAAACCACCCTCGAGGATATCGTTGCCACCGTCACCCCAAAGCGAGTCGTCGCCGATGCTGCCAATAAGAATGTCGTCGCCTTCAGTGCCTCCGAGCACTACATGCTCATCACCGGTGTACTGGAGATAATTGGCATCGGCGCCGGCGGTCTCCGGATTGTCGCGAATAACAAGTGGAACTAAAGGATCTTCACCGAGCGGATCCTCATTAGGAGTGGCGATGTTGTCGGCACTTTCATCGACCACTGTCTGGGGATCGTCAAAGAGGATACCGTCCGGCCCCGGATCATTGGTCACGTTTGCATTGAACTGCAGTGTCTGATCGACCTCAAGGATCAGGCCCGGAGTCGTGAATATCAGCGCCGGGAGATGACCTGCGTCAGTATTCAATTGAACCAGTTTAGAAAAGGAGTTGTTTTCAAGCTCCGCTACGAAATTCTGGCCGGCAAGTCGGTGTAGGTAATAGAACCGGTCACCGTTCTGCAGGGCCTCCAGTTGGGTCTCGAAGACAAAATTGAAGGTGGAACCAAGCATGCCGCCAAAGGGCATTTTTTGCTCAGCCAAGCCACCGATCCAGAAATCCACATCATCCAGGCCGGTAATGGTTAGCCCATTCGTGCCGCTGGAATACGCACCGGAACTGTAAAGAAAGTCAAGACGATCTGCAGGTTCTCCTGCGCCGCCGAGGACGATCAGGGTCGCTGCATCGCGCTTGGCTGCCATGGTGGTGGCGCCTGTGATTGACGCGTGGGTGCCGTAGGCGGCGATGAAATTGATAAGTGATTCCGGATGCTTGATATTTTCCATAAAATCAACCCAGCTTGTATAAGGTCTGAGCTGAGCGTCGCCGGTACCATCAAAGAAGGTGCGTCTTGCAGCATTCAGGGTCGGAATACCGACATCGCGACCACGAGCGATATTGATGGCCGGCAGATCAAGCGGCAAACCGAGCAGGTTGTTACGAAGAGCCTCCGTGACAAACTCGTCAATCTCGTTTCCGACATCGCGGGTTAAACCACGAGCAATAGCTCCTGCAGCTTCATCAGGAGTGGCACCGCTTGCTGCGAATTCCAGGGGATTGAGAAAGGCCTGGATCAGACCAATCTCGCTGGAACCGAAGTTGGGGTCGAATCGATCAAAGGTCTCATTCAACATGGAATGGCCAAAACGGTATACTGTGTGAGCGAATTCGGCAGTAATGGACGGATCAACCGTAGCATCGAAATCAAGAAAGGCATCGACATTCGGCTGGATAGTACGGGCGAACTCCTCAAAAACCAGATGCTGGTACTGCATCTCAGTACCGAATTTTGCAGCCTGGAACAGACGCTCGCCATTCCAGTCAAGAGTCGATGGGTCGGCGGGTATTGACGCAACAGGTGTCAACAGCCACTGATTAAGAAAACTGACATCGCCAGATTCCAAAAGTAAACTTTTTGTATGATCAACCAGACGGTTATGCTCAGAGTGGAAAATATGATGAACTGCTGTCAATCCAATATTTTCATTCACCCTCCCGTCACCTGAGATGTAGTGAGCGTCCAAAAGTTCGTTGTCGTATTCACCGGCCGCGACAGGGCCGCCAGCAGCGATATCAGCATCAGGAGTCAGGGGAGAGACTCCGCTGACCGGTGACGCATTGTGTGCGATGTCATCAAGAAAGGCATGTCCGGTTCTGACGGCATTTTCCAGATTTACCGGCGCGGCAGGATTGCCCTCCATCAGAAAAGTGGTACCATCAGGGTTTTCCATAACCACCTGTGGAAAACCGTTTGGCCCCCTTACAAACATTCCGAAATCATCGGTAGCAAGCAGAGGTATGTTCAATACATCCATGTCCGTGAGATCGATGCCAAGAATATCCCGTGCCTGGGCCTTAATTACAGCCCAGGTGGCCATACCACCTAACATGACATCATCGCCGGTTCCGAAAGTGCCATCGACTCCAAGGTCACGATTATTGATCAATCCACCTGTCGCCACCGGGTCTCCGGCTTCGTCAAACTCGTAGGCGCGCAGGAAAACCTGTTGCGATGGATGCGAACCGTAGGTCTGGTTCTGATCAACAAAGGGGGAGGTGGAATTATTATGCTCTCGAATGTCATCTGCAGTGCCGAGAACGCCATCAGGGCCGGGCTGATTGGTTGCCCTGGTGACCACCATAAAGTTAGTCGGGCTCGTCGGATCAAAGAGCGGGTCATCCGGTTGCAGCTCCATAAATATGGTGCCGCTACCACCTTTTCCAACCAGATCGAGGCCGTGATCAAAGAACTGGCCGAAATAGGTCATCCACTGATTGAACGGCGCCGACAACCCCTCATCGGGAGCAGTATTCGGAATGAAAAAAGTATCGAAGGTCGATCCATCTGTGCGTGTACCAGTTACCAGCCCGGAGCCATCGGTTCCCGCCGCGGCAGCAATCGCTGCCGGGTTGTTCTCGGTTTGGTCGGCAATAAGATTACTGATGGTACGTGGCTGCGAGTCAAAGACAAAACCGCTGGTTTGTGTATATGAAGTAGGATCCCCAACAGCCTGCCCGCCTGGACCGTCAGGATCGATTGACACAGTTTCCGCATCGCGTAAATCGGTTGGCAATAAACGTGGAAAAAGATTATCAGCGGCACCAAATTGATCCTGACCCTCTACGAGATTGTTGAACCTCCCGGTGATCGATCTGAGACCAAAAGCAAGCTCGGTGTTTGGAATAAGTGTACTGACATCCTCGCCTGCTGCGATTCTTTCGGAAATAATGATCTGCTCAAGTATGAACTCCAGGTCTGACTTTATAAAATTTGCCATTTGTGCACTCTCCCCTCTATGCTTCGTTATAAGATTTGCAGAACGCTCTATTTGCACTGCAATTGTTTTTCAAATAACCAACCGAAAAACGGTCCCTCTCTCCGTTTCCAATTGTGAACTGCTATCCTTGCTGGTTCAATGTTGTGAATTACGGTGAGTAAATTCTCACCAGAAATTGTCGAAAAAATTATGATTTGCAATTTACGCTGCACTTACTGTGCCAACTGACAACAGACATTGTACATCTCTGATCATACGGATATGATTTAATAAAAGACAAATCACGCTACCCATTACAATCACAGAGAATTCATTATTGAGGAGATACTTACCGTTTTAGGTGGCCCAAACTCGCAAGTGCAGGTTCTCTAAAATCCGAGTATATGGGGAACACCCAATTATGGGAAATATTCCCCAACTAGTGGGAATTTAGTGCGTGAGGAGAAATGACAAGAAATTGCTTTTAAACTTGTTCCAGAAAATACGGTTTGCCGATCGAAAACGCTGCTTCATTGACCGCTATACCCCTGCAAGACCCCTTGCCTTTCCGGCCCCTGCTCTCTTTTTCTTCCCATGCCTCCAACATCCTGGTGGCCTTGAGCCAATCGCCTCGCATTCGGTTCAAATACCAACTCAAAAAACCCGACATTTGGATATTTGAACAAATCAACCCGGGATATGAAAAGTTCATGATTGCAGTAAATTCCTACGTACTGAATGTTTGAAAAATTTTTCTTGTTGCAGTCTGAGTTCACTTTCAACCTTATATAACTGTGATAACTGTGAAGGTGTTTTAAGATATTGCTCTGTTTGGCAGACGGTAAAGTGTTGCGGATAGTCGTGTTACAGACTTTCTATGCCCTTGGCATACATCGCCTGAATGCGCACTTCATTATAAATGCTGCCCCGCAAATTCATCGGGATAAATTCCTTCACGATCTTCACTTAAACCGTTCTTATGGCATCAATACGACAGATCAATTATCACCTTGCCCAGATATGGGGAAAAATCCCCAGAAGTGTGCGGTCGTTAAATAACAAAAGAGGATTTTCCTTCTGAGTTCCTCTAAGATTAAGCCCGTCGCCCCAGCTCGACAACATATTTTTTTAGTTATTCATCATATTTACAGCCACCGCCCTGATCATCAACAAAATAATACAGGATGAAGGCATCTTTATTGCAGGGTTGGTAGCAAGTACCCAACTCTGGATCGAGGAAACGATGAGCAATGATCGAAGTATAAAATTGAAATATATCCACCACCCCACTGTTATCCACTTTACTGACAAAGGAGGGTCCTAATGATTAGAACCACTCTAAAATTACATGGCAATCCGAGTAAACGAAAAGAAATACTACAAACTCTCGTGAGTATCTCGGAACTGAAATTTAATGCGCAGGGGTGCTTGAAGACAGAGATTTATCGTGACCTGGATGATATAGACATATTCTATCTTTTCAGTGACTGGGCAACCGAGAAGGACCTGGAAGAGTGTAAACAATCAAAGTTCATGGCTGTGTTGCGGGGTCTTCAATTTTTACTTGTGGATGACATGCATATCGATCTCCACTCAGGCATAACCAGGAACGAGAAGGTTGACCGAAAAAGGGTAATCAGGGGAGCCCGGCAGGTAAAAGATTTGCCGTGCATACGAAGACTATGTAGTTGACCACCATAGTCAGTGCGTGTGACTATTTGCAGGATACCGCGCTGGCGATCAAAGAAAAGGATCTACGTCGCGAGCTAAAACCAGTAAAAGCCAAAGAGACCCTCTGCACCGACCTCCTGCTCTATCTGTCCAGGCAAAGTCAGGTTGGAGACAAAAAATGCTGAGATCGACGGAGGAAGCCTCGGTTGCGATTAACTAGCGAGACCTATATCATCGACAAGTAGGTTGAATGCACCTTTCGTGGCTCCCAGCCGCCCGTAGCTTTTTCCCTTACGCTGTAGCACTGTCTCCAGGCTTATTGTGCTATAAGCCTGGTACAGAGGTTGTTAATATATAATCCACTCGCTCTTTTTTATAAGCTCGCTGAACTTGACAATATAACAGCCCTTCGAGGCGTACCGTTGCCCAGGGCCAAAACTCATCCTGGGATACCTCACTCCATAACCGATCTGATCCTCCATCATATCGAAGAGGTCTAGGAAGTAATCGCGATAGCGATTGTCCTTCAGACCGCTGAAGGCATAGGAAAACAGACCGGTTCCTGAAAAGACTTTCTCCGCGATCGCCTTGCTTGGGGGGTGGATATTCCTGCCCCGCCAAAACTGTTCGACACTGATACGGTTTTTATCCCTTTCCTCAGGCAGTCCGTACGGATAGGTTATATAGGTGAATTTTCGAATTTCATCCGGGATTGAAGTGAGGGCTTCATTAATCATTGTCGAAGAAACGAAGACCATGTCTGGCTTTCCCGGGATTTCCCCCAGTATCTCAATTCCCTTCAGATCTTCTGTTCCCAGCCAAATGAGAATGACTGCATCCGGGTACTTCGATGCGAGTTTCTGCCAATAATTCTCACCGATTATTTCGTCTGCCGAGATCGTCTCATTGACTAGGTGGGCACTGCCAAGCTTCGTCCAGGAATTGACAAAGCCCTCGGTTAGCGCCTTCCCCTCTTCACTTTCCTTAGCAACCTGAACTATCTTTTTTTTAGGCGAAAGCTCAACAATATGGGCCAGATACTTTGCTGCGGCCTCCCCTTCCTGATAATATCCTTTGGAGAAATAGAGGGTATACCAATCATTATCTGAGACAACCGGCAGATCGGTTATCGGAAAGAAGGAAGGGATCGAGTTCTTCTCGCAGAACTCGTGGACAGGTCTCCAACTCCCCTTCACCATACCACTCAGAAGAGCAAACACAGGTTGTTGCTGATATTGTTTTTCAAGCTGTTCTGTCCAGGTCGCCTGGGGGCCTTTCAATTCCCAGACATCGAGAATCAGTTTTCTGGGAAAACGGGTAATAAAGGAATTCAGGGGTTCGAGCAGCGACTGCCTGTCCAGGGGAGACACCCCTTCCGACACCACGGTGGCCAGTCGCAGGACCTCACTGGTTGCACCGGGGGAGTGTGCTGAGGAGAGGTTCTTCAGATAAAAGATGAGGATTTCGATCTCACGGTCGTCAAGGACATAGTGCGGCATTGTTGCGCTCATCTCTCTTCCTGCCGAATCGATTCCTGCCAAAAGGGCGCCGGCAAGATCGTCATCGGTGTAGGCAGGTCTGGGGGCGGTGAGCGGCCTGAGCCCCATACTGGTACTAGGCAGGTCATAGCCATTAACGAGAGGGGCATAGAGCTTGGCCCCGTTGGTCGGCAGGGTGGTAACGCCGCCCTCATAGGAGCCGAGCCCGCTCCGCATATGACAGTTGGCGCAGGTAAGTATCGGTCCGCTCACCTCGATATCCCCCTGAACAAAGCCTACCATCGGCTCACCTGACGGCAACATGCCTTTTCGGTACATCACTTCCCCCAGGCGGAGTGCTTCCTCCGTTGACAAGCCTGCAGGAGGAATTCCGATTATTGGCCGGTCGTTGGCGTGTGCAGCCGTCAAGGTAAAAAAAACGAGCAGAAACAGGAAGGGCAAAAGCCGGCTGGTAATTGCATTCCGTAAATCTTTCATTGCTGCAGCCCTCCTAGCTCGCTCATCAGATCGGCCGAGCCGATCAGGCCGTTAATACGAACCCATTTGTCACTCTTCGGGGCGCGCAGGATATAAAGGGGAATATGGGACATCTTGTCCACGATAGAGGCGTCAAATGCTTGCAAAACCTTGAAAATATCATCACGGCTTCCGGTGAGAAAATCCCAGCCTTCTTTGGCCCCGAACATGTGGAGATATTTCTGCATCCGCTCGGGTCTGTCGTATTCCGGATCGATCGAAATCGAGAGGAGTTGGACCTTTTCCGTAGCGTCACCAAGCTTTTTCTGCATATTCAGGAAGTTGGCCGAAAGGACGGGACAGATGGTGGTGCAAGTGGTGAAGATAAAATCGATAATCAAGGGTTTGTCTGGATCAAGAATGGATTTCAACCGCACTTTTTGTCCATCCTGATTCAAAAGTGTCAGGTCCGGTATGGTATAATTCTCAATAGAGCGCTTATACGGTGCCTTGGAGGTAGCTTCTACACTTGTTCCGGAAACAAGAGATGTCAGAACAAAGGAGACGACTAACCACCAAAGGCCAATCAGTTGTCTAGTTTTCATACGCTTCCTTGTAAACAGAGGAAGCCCCGTAAACAGTGGGGGCTTCAGGTGATGACTCCGGTACTGGTGCACCGGAGTCCATGGATCGTTAATAACGGTATTATACAGTATCTACGATTTCCCAGCCAAACATCATATTGTGATCTTCATGTGCCAGGTTATGACAGTGAGCCACATACCGACCGGTAAAGGTCCTGAAATTCCGGTACACCGTCACCGTCTCTCCCGGAGCAAGGTTGGTCACATCCGACTTGCCGTTGTCATCTGGCGTCAGTTCGTCCCCATCACGTGTAATGACGGTATGCTCCTCCTGGTGCATATGCATCGGGTGAACCCAGCCGCCGCCGTCATTAATGTTGGTCCACAGAACAGGCTGGTCTCTGATGAAGGTTGCCTGGGGCGTAAAGGGATCAAAAGGCAGATCGTTAATCACCCACCTGTTCTCTTCATCACTTCCCCCACCATTGTCCAGGATGAACTGCCATTCGGCCAGGGCAGCCAGTCCAGCTGTGTCGGGAATAGCCGGTGCCGGGCGTAAAGTGTCACCTGGTACCGGCATAACGCTTTCATCCGCCTCTGGCGGAGGCCCACCGACGATGATCTTCACCAACGGTACCTTATAATCAGTCTCGGCAGGAGTCAGACTGGGAGAATGTTCGTACTTTCTTCCGCTGTTCATCTCCATGATATTGGTGAGGTAGATCACCGTGCCTGTCGGGACATCGGTGAAATCGATGACAACTTCTTTTCGGTCTGCGGGCCAGATCTGCATGGAATTACGGAACTGCGGCGTTGGCAGCAGGCCTCCCATCGAGGCTATCTGGGTAAAAGGCCTCCACTGCACTCCGTCAGGGATCTGCCACTGTCCTGCTTTCAGGCGGGGGGGGCCGTCCGGCTGCAACTGGTCAATAGGCACAGGACCGTTAGCAGAAGTCATGAGACAAAGCTCATAGACACGGGCAACAGAGGCATCCAGGAAACGGAAACGATATCTCCGCTGGTGTACATCAAGGTGCGGAAAGGCGACGCCGTTTACCGTGAAGAGGTCACCCACGAATCCTTCATTTGGAAAGTGCTGGAAAAAGGATCTCCCCCACTGGTCGGGACGGGTGTTTCCGCAAACAGCCAGATCGATATGTTGGTCACCATGCGGCGTAATGCCGTCATCCAGGGCAACGTCAAAGAGGGCCATGGGAATATCGTACTTGACATTAAATGGCCGACCCGGACGGCCCCGCCTGATGCCTGGCAATCTCAGGTTGGGCGCGGGGTCGCTCTCATTACCTGTATCCAGTCCTGTACCAGGTACGATGCCCCCTTCACCGTCGGGGATACCGGGATCGTATACAGGGTAAAGTCCGACCATACCTTTATAGACGTTGGCTCCGGTGTGATGCATGCGGTGGTCGTGGAACCAGAGAAAGGACATTGTCTCGCTGGGGTCACCTCCTGCGGGGTAGTTCAGGTAAAGGTTGTCGCACCAGTCTCCAGGCATATAACCACCCTCATTGATCTGCATATAGTGGGGATTGCCATCGCTCTCAGGAGCTGTATGACCGTTATGGAGATGGGTCAGGAAAGCCAGGTCGGGTGCCCCGAAATCACCACGGTCGAGATTTTGGGGGTTCTGGTCGAGATCATTCTCGAACCGAACGACAACAGGCTTTCCCATCTCGGCATTGATCATCGAACCGGGAAAGGTACCATTGAAGCCGTAAATGGTGCTCGCCGGTAAGGTGTATCGATTAAAAGCATCAGGCGTCACTCCTGCTTCGACTGGCGGAGTGACACGGTTGCCAAGGGCATCAATTGGTCTCACCCTGGAGTTGGTAAAGCTGTGCTCCGCCACTTGCAGTCTGATGTGATACCTGAGCGGTTCAACCCGCTGCCAGTTTATTAATCGATCAAAGTTCTGCCCCCTTGGACTCGGCCAGACCTGATGTTCTCCTGCATGTTCCAGCTCAACGGTTTGGCCATCTGGGAGAACCTCTCCCGGAATTCTATGTCCATAGGTGTCCTGCCGGTCCGGACCAGGGCCAGGCGTTACAACACCGGGGCCTGCGATACCTGTAATAGGATCATCGGGGCCCAGAAACCGTGCTTTTCTCACCGTCCACCAATCCTGACCTGGATCCTCAGGGTTAGTTTGCCAACCTCGCTTTAGAGCCTTCGGTATCGGCAGCGTTTGTCTAAATGGTTTGATGATGAAGGGACTGACCGGCATTTCTTCTACAGCATCACAACCGGTAGGTGCGGGAAGGGCGCCGTAGGATAAATGGCGCATAAAGCTTCCCTCGAACGCCAGCGCAGTTCCTGTTAACACCCCCCACCTTAAAAAAGTCCTTCTGCTTAAATTCATATTTTTAGTCATAACACTCTCCTATCTTTGTCACTGCGGGGTACTACAAACGACCACTTTTCAACATTCCTTGCAATTGGCGCACCACATAGACAAGATAAACAGAAACCCACTTGTAATAATCTAAAATATTTACATTTTTTCACCTGACACACCAAATTCTTTTTCATTGCTCATCGTTGATTCAACAACAAGAGCTGTTTTGTATATTCCCGATATTACTATGATTAATATTTTCAGCTTGCCAACAATGTATTCCCCAAAAATGGGGATTCATCCCCACATTTGGGAAACGCCTTACATGAACTACACGGCCCACATCGGTCTTCCTCAACAAACCTTCATGGAAACACATTCCTTTCGCAGCTCCGGATCAGAAAGCGATCCCACTGATGGACACAACAGACATTGATTTTCCTGATTAACATGCCGAAACGGCTATTGGTGAAACGCGACCTATAGCATCAGTGTTGAACTAACTACCTATCCCCTCATGTAGCTTCAACCAGTGAAAACTTGTGCACGCCGTTGGTAAGAGGCTCAAAAAAACCTCTCCATGTCATCGCCCGCTGGTCTGTGCATTGGGGAATATTCCCCCGATTTGGGTGGGGCGACAAAAAAATGTGGGGACTCATCCCCACTTTTTTCTCCTATTGGCCTGAGAAAACCCCGAGACAAGACCGGCTGAATTAATAATGAACAATTTCAATATTTTAAGCGAATAGTCAAATGTGCTACTTAGTGGCATGCTCATTGCTAGGACTAAATGTACAGGAACCAGCCAATAACAAATTCTATCTGATAATCAATAAATCAGATTGAGATGCTCAGTTCTAATTACAGAGAGTTGATGTGAGTGGAAAAGGCTAGATTAGTGGCCTTGATGGTACAGCAACTATATTAAATGGGAGAAAATAAAGGCAAATAACTCAACGATATTTATATTTTTTTGTTTTTATTTACTGGTTTCACAACATCCAGTCAGGCTGAATTGACTACGGCTTGGCCGATCAATTCAGATATTAATTATCTTTAGGAGTGCTTAAATTTTTTCAGCCTCTGCAAATTTGCTTAATTTTCATGTTATTACCCTGGAAACCGCTATTTCTCTTCTAGGGATTTCGCAAGCAAGACACTCAATAAAAGGAGAAATCGATGGTCATAAAAATGAAACCAACACTGATTATGGCAGCCATTTTACTGCTGAGTTTTGGGCAGATCGCCCGGGCCGATTTGACTGCAATTGGAGCAGTTGATCCGGCAACCGGTTTCCCAGGTTTTGTTCAGGACATACCTTTCAATCAATTATCACCTTGCAATGTCATCAATCCTGTCGACCAGTTTGCTTCCGCCTGTCCCGGACTTGAGATCGAGGATCCTTTCGCTGGGTTCGTAGAGGGGAATATTCTGGAGTTTACCTATTACCGTACCGAGGCCAATATTGAGCCAGATGCTACGCCGGATGGTTCCCGCTATCGGATGCGTATCGAGGTGCAGGGCGGGGTTCTTCCACCAGCGACCATTAACAACGGGATGCGGATTCGTTTGAGGAATCTTACACAAGCAGGAATCTATACAGTAATCTCACCTTTCGGTGTTTTCGAGTTTGAAGCTGTACAGGATCCAATCACCTTAGCTATCCCTGATATAGATGCAGAAGCGGTTGGTTCTCTGGGACAACCCCCGACCTTCGACGGGACAATTATCGGTCCGGTCCAGTGTTTTTGGGGGAACGGCTCTGCTTTTACTGATGTGAACGGTGATTTTTTGGGCGATGCACTGACCTTGGGAGCATTGGTTCCGGAAGCCGGCTGTCCTCAGATCGCAGGTGATGGGATAGCCGATGCTACCGACGACCTGGAATTGGAATTTACGGTCGTATTTCCTGATGGAACCATGGTGGCCACCAATCAGTTTACGGTAGAAGGCAAGTTTGCCGCTGACCTCGGATTCACGGTGACGAGGGCAACCTATGAACGTAACCTCCCCGGCACCGCCGCCAGAGCCGACCTGTGGGTCACTTCGATACCTGGGCAGCTGATTGAAGTCAGTGGCGGCACCGCTACTCTTTCAAATGCAGCAGGAACCCGCACTATGTTGGAAGATGCGGCAAATCCGGGACGCTACTATCTCCGTCAAATGCTGTCAACCCCGCTTCCGGCTACCCCGTTCAATGTTAATATCAATGGACAACCGGTCACCTTGGTGGACGAGGTGAGAATTACTCGGGCGGTCCAAGATGTCAAAACGGATACCATTGATATTCTCGCCAGGTCGAGCGACAGGTTTGGTAATCCTGTCATAACTTTTACGGACGAGAATGGCAATACTCTCCCACCCGTAGGTTCTGCACCCCCAAACGCTCCCGTTCGTCAGGTCACGGCAACCTCCGCAGCTGGAGGGTCCGACTCTGAAGATGTCGATGTGCGTGGTGCTAATATACACATAAGCACTCCTAATCTTTAACTAGAGACGATTCGACCTGAGCTCTTTGGTTGGACAAGGTCTCTAGGAAACCATAACACAAGAGAGAGTAACAATAGTTGCTCTCTCTTGTTTACTTTGGAATACTGAGAACGTAGAGCCGATGCGTGCCAGTAAACAGCCCGTTGCTTTGGAGATGAGCGGCGAAGCAGATGCTTTCAGGTTGGTTGACCTTTGGTAAACATTGTGTACATTTTGGGACTGCAAGAAACTTGACAATAGTATTAAGATATCAGTAGACTCCTTCTCATTGACACAATGTTCATGAGAAATTCGGGCTAACTTCTTTGCGTGGCAAACAAAGGACAGGCAAGCGACCGCGGGATGACTCCGGAACCACCACAGCTCAAGGCATAAAAGATACTCATGATGAGATTCGGGACAACAAAATCTGGCAAATCCCTGATGGAGATCCCCAAATATTTGAGAGGTGTGCGGATTTATGCGGGGGATGATGAATTCCGGAGGTTCAGGCCTTGCTGTGTATATGGTATTTTTCAATACGATAGCGCAGTTGATCTCGGCTGATGCCAAGGAGCCTTGCCCCTTTTGAAACATTGCCGTCAACATCCCGGAGTGTCTTCTCGATAAGGTCGCGCTCCACCTCCTCAAGCGTGCCACCTAATGCTGGGTCACTGACGACCTGATTTGCATCAGATCTGGGTGGTGGATAACCAGCACGCCGATTTTGATAGTTTGCCGGGAATTGTGTATGATCATTCTTTTGCCATTCATTTTTGGGAAAACAGAAATGTTTCTCCAATAACTCTTTACCATCACAGAGCAGCACTGCCTGCTCTATCATATTGCGCAGTTCACGCACATTGCCAGGCCAGTAATACTCCTCCAGTACATCTTTAAGGCTGTCGCTGAATCGCAACTCAGACTTGTTATACTTGCGATTAAAAAGAGATACAAAGTGAGACGCGAGAACAAAGATATCCCCTTCTCGTCCCCGCAGCGGGGGGATCGGCAGGGTAAAGGTATTGAGGCGAAAATAAAGATCTTCCCGGAACTTTCCTTGAGCAACCATTTCTTCCAGGTTGCGGTTTGTGGCACAGACTATCTGTAGATTTACTCTCTTGCTTCGAATACTGCCAAGGCGACGGAGCTCGAAATTTTCAAATAATTTTAGCAGTTTTGCCTGGATAGCCTGATCAAGTTCACCAATTTCATCGAGAAAAAGTGTTCCTCCGCTGGCAGCTTCCACGAGGCCAATTTTACGTTCCGTGGCTCCTGTAAAGGCTCCCCGTTCATAGCCAAACAGTTCAGATTCGACAAGGTGAGCCGGGATGGTAGCCACATTCACCTCAATAAAGGGGTCCTTGCTCCTGGGACCATCGAAATGAAGAGCCCTGGCGACAAGTTCCTTGCCTGTACCAGTTTCCCCAGTGATCAGGACTGCAGGAGGGGTGCCACTGGTTATTCGCTTACCTGCATCGATGATTCTCGCTATCTGAGATTTAACTGTTTTGATCCCCTCGCTGGCACCAATAATATGTTCGATGTCTCCTCGAGCTTTACTTCGGAAATAGGTGAGCTGAATTTCTCTGCGATCCTCTCCAATGGCGCGGTCAAGGACTATCTTGAGTCCGCTCAGCATTATCGGTTTGCTCAAATAGTCAAAAGCACCCGCCTTAATCGCCTCGACGGCCAAGGGAATATTCCCTTCTCCGGTAAACATGATGACTTTGATATTGGCATCATGGGCAATGATCCTCTTTAAGACCTCAAGGCCGTTAAGCCCCCCAGGAAGGTTATAGTCGAGCAGAACAGCTTCTGGCCGAAAGGTAGCCAAGGCAGCGAGTCCATCGGGGCCAGTGCCAGCCACCTGGGTCTCGTAACCCCTCTGAGTAAGGTATTTTGCAATCTTCTTTGCCAGGATTGCCTCGTCCTCTATTATAAGAATTGCGTAACTCATTATCACTTTTTCGACACAGGTAAACAAACCTGAGCTGTCACTCCCTTATCTTTCTCATTATATAAGTCCAGCGTACTGTTATAGTGCTCCAAAAGGTGTCTTGACAAAGCGAGGCCAAGTCCAGTTCCTGTCGGTTTGGTTGTAGTAAAGGGGCGGAACAACCGGTCTTTGACTTCCTTGGCGAGGCCCGGGCCGTTGTCTCTGATGCAGACAATTACCTTGCCAATTTCGGAGTCGAGACTTGTGGTAATGGTAAGTTCCCCTTTCCCCTCCATGGCTTCAACAGCATTCATGATCAAATTACTCAGCACCTGGATCAGAGGGGTACTATGAGCCTTGACAACGAGTTGCTCCTCCGCCAAATCCAAACGAAGAGAAATTTCTGAATGAGTCAAGGCCGATTCATTTTCCTTGAGTACAGAGCTGACAACTGTGTTTATTTCCAATTCTTCCGGGGCATCGTTGTTCATCGTTGAGAAATGAAGAAGATCGCGGGCCCAGCGGTCAAGCCGATCCGTCTCACTAATGATATCCATGGCTGATTCACGGGCCCCTTCCAGATCGTCTGTGAGGGTTAATTCAGCACAAACCCGAATGGATGCCAGAGGATTTCGCATTGCATGGGCTATAGCAGAAGTTGTTTTGCCGATCATAGTGAAACTCCTGGCTTCGAGGAGCCGCTCCTGTTGCATTGCCATTACCAGGCTGGCCCGTTTGACTATCCAGAAAAGAGAGACAAAGAGAAGCAGACCTCCTGTCATCGCATTTATCCAAATGAGTCGTATCCCCTCGACGATCGATTGTTGCAAGGCGCGGGGAAGTTTATACACCTCGACAACACCCAACACGGTTGTATGAGAAAGATTCCAAATTGGGATATAAGTTTCAATAAACCTCACACCCTCTAAGTTGTTTCCCAGATGTATATGTTCGTCCTTAGCACTGCTGCCTATAATCCCTGACTCGTATACCATTTCACCATTCAGCGCCGCTTTAAGTTCCTCATTGTCTTCGAAGCGTTTACCCATTATTTCAGGGGAATTTGACCAGATGATAGAATAGTCCCTGCCATAAATATTTGCCCTCACTACATCTGGCATAGTGGCAACATTTTTGAAGAACTTTTGCAACATCGGGCTTTCAACGTTAACTTGTTCACTAGTAAACGAAAACCATGTTCCATCCGCTTCGATGATACTTTCGACAAATTCTTTACTGACTGTGGCATCACGTTCAAGAATTTTTTCCGTGAAGAAGTGAGACATCAAATAGCTGGCAAGCGTTCCAAGCGTGAGGATACAGGCAAAACTCAAAAGACCGAATTGTTTTGTTAGAGTTAAATGACCTGTATCCGTAAACAAACTAAAACTCCATGAAGATTTCATCGATTTTTCCCTCGTTTTTGAGGGGTTATAGATTATCAAATTCTAACGTCATCGGCGGACTTTGTCCAGCACAATGGTTTTTTACAAATGAAACTGAACTGAAACCGTTGCTGTCAGCTGCCAACAATACCTACCGAAGAGACTGGTCATTTAGTTTTACATGACAAAAAAGCGGATAAGATATTTAACAGAGAAAACCATAAAGTCAACTGCTGAATATGAAATGAAATGATGAGAGAATAGGAACGCTGCTTAACGTGGTATCCCCTTTATTGTGGCGGGGTCACAACAGATACCACATTCTCAAACCTCAAATCCGTTACCTTTGTTGAATAAGGTTGATGTCGAAGAAAACACAACGAGATTTTCTACTTCCGCCACTATACCTATCATCTCCCCTATTTGGTGGTCATGATGACTGGCTACTAACGCCAGGCAAGTCTCTTGGCTCGGTAATTCAAGCTTGTACAAAATATTTGGTCCACGAAATGACTTGTGTATTACGCGTGCCCTTACAGAAGAATGGTCATCATGTAAAACATCATCCGGTCTGATCAAAAGATCGACGTGACACCCCGAGTCACAAGGCAAAGTTAGATTGCCGGTCAACGCACCAAGACCACAGGACACCTTGTTCTTTGCAACGACCTTACCTCTGATGATAGCCCCATCCCCTACAAAAGTTGCTACTTCCAATGTTTTGGGGCTATGGTAAATGTTATAGGCACTGTCCCATTGTCGAATAGAACCATCAAAAATAACACCTATCGTATCTGCAACAGAGAATGCTTCAAACTGGTTGTGCGTAACCATTAGAGCGGTAATTCCGGCTTCCTTTAATATGTCTCTTACTTCAACTGTAAGCTTTTCTCGTAACGTTACGTCAAGGTTAGAGAAAGGTTCATCAAGAAGTAAAAGAACCGGTTCCGGTGCAAGTGCCCTGGCAAGGGCAACACGTTGCTGTTGCCCACCGGATAATTCGTGTGGATAAACTTTTCCCGTGTCTCTGAGTCCAACCAGGTCAAGCAGGCGTTCAACAATATTGAGTTTTTCTTTTCGAGTACTGCCACTGATACCAAAAGCTATGTTCTCATTTACAGACAGGTGGGGAAAGAGCGCATAGTCCTGAAATACCATACCGATATTTCTTTTTTCTGGAGGAACCAATATGCTATCTGAAGAAACCAGGTTACCAGCAATAGTTACTTCACCACGATGTATAGTCTCAAAACCTGCTATTATTCTAAGTAAAGTCGTTTTGCCGCATCCGCTGGGACCAAGAAGACAGCCTATTTCGCCTTTGCCAAGTTCAAGGGAAACACCTTTGACAACTTCATCCCTGTCAAAAGCCTTATAGACATCATTAATTATGAGCAGAGGATTTTCCGTTTTCAAGTTTTACCGCTCCATTTTTTTAATCAATAGAAAAACTGGGATCATGCCCGCGATGACGAGGTATAATCCCGGTAATGCAGCTCTAACCCACTCACCCTCACTTGTAAGTTCATAGATCTTTACAGCAAGAGTATCCCAACCGAATGGTCGGGTCATAAGGGTTATGGGCATCTCCTTAATGACGTCTATTAAAGTCAGAACCAATGCTGTAAGTAACCCTTTCTGAAGAAGAGGAAAGTGAACTGTCCTGAGCGTTTCTCCACTGGTTTTTCCCAGAATTGCAGCAGCTTCATCCAGGCTGGGCTTAATATTCTGCATTGCACTATCCACGGAACCGAAACCTACGGCAAGAAACCTTACCAGATACGCTATTAACATCACAAAGACTGTCCCCTGAAGTAGTGGCCCCACCTGAATGTTAAAGAGATATGAAAAAACGTTTTGAACAAGGTTATCTGTCCAAACAATTGGCAAGACTATACCAACAGCCAGAACAGTACCTGGAAGCGCGTAGCCGATTGTAGCTATACGGCATAGCAAACGATTCCGCTTCGAAGAGTCCCGTCTTCGGGCATAAGCAAGCAGCACAGAGGTGAAGCAGATTAAAACACCTGCTAAAGCGCCAAGAATAAGGGTTTTGCTGATATAAGCAGAGTAACTTATCTGTTCGCCGGACTGTAAGACTTCCAGGCTCCAGACAATAAGCTGAATAAAAGGTGCAACAAATGCAACGGTCAGGATAAACGCGCAATACATTGTGACTGACCATGCTTTCCATCCACTCAGTTTTAACCGAGCAGGGACAGATCCTCCCCGCGAGCTATCAAAATAGCGCATACGCGACCGATACAGCCCTTCAACCATCACAAGCGCCAGAGCAAAAAACACAAGCAGAGACGAGAGCTGAGCTGCGGCTTTCAATGAAAAAAAGCCAAACCAGGATTTGTAAATAGCTGTTGTAAAGGTATTGTAATTGAAAATCGACACTGCACCAAAATCTGCAAGAGTCTCCATTAGCACAAGAGCAAGCCCACTGACAATCCATGGTCTGGATATAGGTAATGCAACTTTAAAGAAAGCACGGGTTGGGGTATAGCCCAAAGTCCTGGACGCTTCAAGTATTGCTCTACCCTGGTTCATAAAGGAAGCACGACTCAAGAGGTAAACATATGGATAAAGAGTAAGACCAATAACGATGATCACGAAAGGAGCCGATCTCACTTCTACCATTTTGTTTTCGAATCCTGGAACAGTCCTTAACAGGCTCTGTACCGGACCCGAAAAATCCATCAACCCGAGGAAAATGAATGCCATTACATAGGCTGGCAATGCCATCGGTAACGCTAATGACCATGAAAACAACCTGCGTCCAGGAAAATCGCAGGCTCCCGTAAACCATCCAAGAGAAACGCCAAGCAGAGATGTAAAACAGGCAACCCCAACAACAAGTATAAAAGTATTATTGAGGAGTTCAGGAAGGAGTGTACTTGCAAGATGCTCCCATATCTCTTTTTCTGGAGTCAGAAAAGAGCTGAAGATTATTGCAAGTGGAATGACGACTAAAGCAGCAAGGACCCAGACGATATAACGCCATGGGTCCTTGAGTTTATGTTGTGATATCTTGACCTTCATTCAATTGTAAACTACTTGTAGCCGTCTTTATCCATCAGTTTGATTGCATCAGTCTGGTACTTACCATATAGAGTCACGTTTAAGGGGCTACCCTTAAACGTACCCCAGGCAGCAACAACTGCGTCTGGTGCAACGGCTTTATTGACTGGGAATTCCATATTTAAAGCAGCAAACTGGGCTTGAGCTTCTTCTCCTGCTAACCACTCAAGAAGTTTAACAGCTCCATCTCTGTTGTCAGCATGTTTGGTTATTCCAGCGCCGGACACATTCATATGAACACCACCAGTTTCCTGGTTTGGCCAGAAAATAGCCAAAGGAAGTTCAGGTTTCTTGTTCATAAGTCTTCCGAAATAATAGGTATTTACTATTGTCACTTGCCCGATACCTGCTGCGACTGCTTCAAGTGCTTTCGTATCATTACTAAATGGTGCGGCAGCGAGATTATTCACCCAACCTTGAACAATCTGGGACGTTTGCTCTTCACCGTGTTCGGCAATAAGTGAAGCAACAAGGGACTGGTTGTAAACTTTTTTAGATGTCCGAAGGACGAGTCTGTTTTTCCACTTCTCATCGGAAAGGTCTTCATAGCTGCTCAGCTGAGATGGTTTTACTTTTTCAGTATTATAAACAATTGTTCGCGCTCTCACGGACAACCCAAACCAATTGCCGCCCGGGTCACGCAGATTGCTAGGGATTGCCGTATTGAGGACTTCTGAGTCCACAGGTTGTAGAACACCTTCTTGCGCTGCATGCCAAAGATTTCCAGCATCAACAGTAATCAACATATCAGCTGGTGTGTTATTGCTTTCAGCCTTCAAACGTTCAAGTAAGACACCTTCTTTGCCTGTGATATACTTGATTTTCACACCCGTCTTTTCCGTGTACAAGTCAAACAATGGTTTAATCAGATGTTCTTTGCGTGCTGAATAAACAACAATTTCCTCACCTCCGGCCGAAACGTACGTCGGCGATAACATGAGAAATAACAGGACAATAACCGTAAATCGTGATAACATTTTTTGCTCCATTAGTAACGTTAATAACCATAAGCCTATAAAACAGAGATCGTTTTATTAGGTTACCTTTTTAAATTTCGGTGAGCCTAAACTATTCAAATGCGACTGTCAATAATTTAATACCACGATGTCGTACTCGACGGCTCTTTGATTAAGTGTTTTGATTGTCAAGTATCTTGACAATCAAAACACTTGACAATTGAACTATCACCTGTAATATTTTTTTAAATTTTATAGGAGAAAAACAATTGGAACTCGAAACGATACTTTTAGCAGCAATTCAATCCAGCTTTCTACTTGGCCTCCTTCATGGAATAAATCCATGTGGGCATTCTTGGTTGTTACTGGCTCCGTTTGTAACCGGAGAGAAAAATGGTAGCAGGGTAGCACTACTTACCTGTGCTTTTCTTAGCGGTACTGCTTTGGCGTGTCTGGCTTTAGGCGCTACTATTGGGGCAATTTCTAAATTTGTACCTCTTTACATGGGTACATGGGTGGAAATTGGAACATCAGTTATCCTGATTATTCTTGGTTTGCTGCTGATATACAATCCACATCTATTGCATAACCATGGACACGATGAGCAAGATGAACATTATCATGGACATGGGAACAAACACGAGCACCATGAGTACAAAACACACTTTCATAGTCATGACAGCCGTGGTAATCGAGATTTCCTTTCCAAGCTTCAAAAGTTGACAAAAGATACCCATCTGTTGCCCTTTGCTCTTTTCGGCATTGGTTTTGTAAATATGATAGTACCTTGCCCAACAGCGGCGATAATGTATGGTTATGCACTAAATGCAGGGAACGCTTTAAAAGCAACTCTAGTATTTGGTACCTATGCAATTTCAACCGCAATTGCAGTTGGAGGTGTGATTTTTTTGATATTCAAAGCAACCAGTATGGCAAATTCACTTCAGAAGGAGTGGGTAGAATCGCTTGTTATGAGACTATCAGGGGTAGTAATTGTGATCTTCTCTGTATATGGAATTTATCAAGCATCTGCTTAATCAAACTCACAGAGGTGAAAATAAATGGGCTCAGAAGTTCTTTCTCATCAATTAGCTGAATTTTATGACAAAATGGCTTCATGGGAACACTCAATTGTCAAAGATAGTGGTTTATCTCCAGCTCAAATGCATACAGTTGAGATCATAGGTCACAACAAAGACATGAGGATGAAAGAACTGGCAGAACGACTCGGAGTGACAACAGGAACTCTCACTATTGGAGTTGACAAACTTGAGAAATTAGGACTTGTCGAACGCAAACCTCATGAAAGTGACCGCCGGTCATGGCTTATTGTTCTAACCGATGCAGGCAAACAGATGTATGAACAGCACCATAAATATCACCAGGAATTTACAAACGAAATTTCTTGTGATCTTACCATTGAGCAAATTACAACGCTTACAGTGTATCTTAGTATAATTCTGAAAAGACTATAGAAGAGTATGCCTTGATGTTTAATAAGCTTAAAATTCCTAACCAGTTCTTCGCCAAAAAATCAAAACTATATTTCCATAAGCAAAGACGTTCAGTGCAAGCCTAATCTGAATTAACTAAACTCAATCACTTTTCAAACTTCAGTCTGTTGCACTTATTGTACTACTCCAGCTCCACCTCTCCCGGTTTGGCAGTTATACCTGACTTTCTACGTGCAAAGGAAATTCAGGCGGGCAACATCACCTTGTTATGGAAGGGCTATAAACCGATAAAAAATATTTTATATTTTGCAAACCGAAAGCAGTCCCTGCATCCAGATCAGATACAATCTATTAAGAAACTATTGCAAAAAGAGATGCCTGATCTCGAAACATACTCGGATTGTGATATATGTCAGAGATGTTAGTTCCAGAAACGTTCAGCCACAAAAAAATAACATTAGTGACCTAAAATATGAGATTTGAGAATAGAACCGGCAACACTAAAATGTTGCCAGCGTTGCTTGTTACGCGGAGCTCCTGAGAACCACAAAGTGTGCCTACCGTCACTTCAGGAAAATAATACTACTGAAAAGTCGCTCACTTTCTGTCGAATCGAATGAGAGACAGTTTCTTACCGTAGATCATTGGCTGACCATGTGCTGTGGTGATGATTGTCAGATGAGATCGAGTCTCTGTTTTCAGGTCTGTCAGGCCAGCTCTCTGTTTTTACAGCTAAATTTTTACAGATAAATAATTATCCTGAGAAAAGATTTTGTGCTCTGCTACCAAGCAGGATGGAAGCACGAGGGACGGCTACGATTTTTTTGCGTTTCGTTTTTATTTCCTTGTATATTCTATAAAACCAAGTATAATGTCGCCTATTGAATCAAATTAAGTAGGAGCACATCCCCTTCAGGTAGTCCTCGTTAACCTCGTTGTTTCCCACGCGTCGTTCGTTGCCGTCGAAGTACATGCTGATTACTTAAAACAGTATGAATTTTTTTGTCGGAAATTTTTTTCACTCAGGACCCCAACTGATTTTGGCACCCATTCAAGCATCACTGCTCAGTTCTGAAAATCAGAACTCGCCCGAGATCACAGTTTAAGGTAATAAAAAATTACAACTACGTGCAGATATTGGGCAGCAAAACTCCCCTCACCAGCCCAAACTTACACAAAGAAATACAACAATTACAAGCGGATACATACAAATTCGCAGATCGAGAAGCCAGAAAGTATTCTGGGCATCTCAACACGAAATACTATGGAGTATTAATGAGTTTTAACCAGTTTCAGTTTCACCCTAAGATAACCGCGGGCATTGCTGCCTGCGGTTATACCGACCCCACCCCAATCCAGATAGAAGCTATACCACCGATCCTTGCAGGCCAGGATATGCTCGGCCTGGCACAGACCGGTACCGGAAAGACAGCCGCCTTTGTACTACCCCTTTTGCAGCGACTGCTGGATGGTCCCCGCAAAACAATACGGGCTTTAATCGTGGCTCCCACCAGAGAATTGGCAGAGCAAATCCATGACAACATCGGCAAAATGGGCAAACAGACCGGCCTGCGCAGTGTTGTGGTTTACGGCGGCGTTGGTAAACAGCCACAGATACGAACAATCAGATCCGGAGTCGAAATTATCGTCGCCTGTCCCGGTCGCCTGCTCGACCTGCTGAACGACAACGCTTTCAACCTGAAAGCGGTTGAGGTACTGGTTTTAGATGAAGCCGATCATATGTTCGACAAGGGGTTTCTGCCGGACATTAAGCGGATAATCAAGCAATTGCCGAGAAAACGTCAATCCCTGGTTTTTTCGGCGACCATGCCCAAGGAAATCCGCCACCTGGCAGAAGAGATTCTCTACAATCCGGTGACCGTACAGATAAACCATACTCTGCCCGCTCCGACCATTTCCCATGTTCTCTATCAGGTCGCCAAATCAAAAAAGACCTCCTTGCTGAAAAACATCATAGAGGAGCGGGAAATGACGAGCACACTGGTCTTCACCCGCACTAAATACAAGGCAAAAAGCCTGGCACTGGTATTGGAAAAGGCCGGCTTCAGTGCGGCTTCGATACAGGGCAATCTCTCACAGCAGAGACGCCAGCAGGCCATGGACGGTTTCCGTGATGGCACGTATAAAATCCTGGTTGCCACCGATATCGCTGCACGCGGTATCGATGTTGATGGGATTTCTCATGTCATCAACTACGATGTGCCGGATACCGCCGAAACATATACTCACCGGACCGGACGTACCGGCAGAGCGACGCGGAGCGGTCAGGCCCTCACCTTTGCCGATCATGAAGATAACAAGATGATTTCTCTCATCGAACGCAATCTCGGCAAGAAAATGGACCGCGAGGCGACCCCTCCTGCCTTTGTTCTCACCAGAGCGGAACAGGAAGCATCTGAACGAAGAAGTGAAAACGTCTCACGGCAAATAGTGAGAGGTAAAAAACCGGCACCAGCCGCCCGTGGCGGAAAAAGCCGACGCAGTAAGGCTTGTTCTTTTGATTTCGGAACGAACAAACCTGTACGATAAAAAAGTCTTATTTGTCTGGATAACCAGACTTCCAGTCGAAGTATCAACATGATGGTTCGGCTATATAAAAAAGGGTTCCATATGAACCCAGTAAAGAGGAGTAGTACAAGATGGCTGAAGGAACAGTAAAGTGGTTTAACGATTCGAAAGGTTTTGGTTTTATTGAGCAAGATGGGGGCAACGACGTATTTGTTCATCATTCCGCAATTCAGGCCCAGGGCTTCAAATCTCTTGAAGAAGGCGCGCGAGTGACCTTCGAGGTTGTTGATGGTCCCAAAGGTCCTGCTGCTGCGAATGTTGTTCAGCAGTAAGAACTAAGTTCGACCACAAAAAGCCCCCGCATTTTGCGGGGGCTTTTTTTTACGCTGGTTTCCATCCTGAAATGAGTCATTTTATTCTCAATCAAGCCGGTTAACAGGTTTACCCATAGACATATAAGAGATGTCTGAGTCGGAGTTTATACCCTTTTTTTCATAAAGAGTGCGTATCTCCGAAGAGTAAATTTTGAGAACGACGAAGAGCAAGATACAAAGGCCGCTTCAGGATGGGAACTACTCCAGTGATTTGTCCGCCGAACACTAACCCAATATGAAGGAGAGAGTCTTGGCCAGAACAAACTATTCATACGAAAAACGACAAAAAGAATTAGCAAAGAAGAAGAAAAAAGAAGAAAAAAAGCTTCGTAAGCAGGAAAAGCAAGAAGTTCCAGCCGAAGATAAAGAGACCACCATTCCTGCAGAAGATTAACTCCTGCCGCCCTGCACTTCTTTTCCCAGAACACTCTACGCCATGGGAAGTTTCCATTTGGCTTTTAGCGAGAACACAACCATGATTACCGCATCAAACATTGCCCTTGCTTACGGCAAGAGGATAATCTTTCAAGACGTCAATATTAAGTTCACCCCCGGCAATTGTTACGGACTGATCGGCGCAAACGGCGCTGGGAAATCGACTTTTCTCAAAATTCTGGCCGGTAAGCTTGAGGCCGATCGAGGTGAAATTTTCAAAGCACCCGGACAGCGGGTCGCAATGCTCAACCAGGATCAGTTCGCCTTCGACGAATACACTGTCTTTAATACCGTTATCATGGGGCATAAAAAGCTCTACAAGATAATGGCTGCCAGGGAAGCCCTCTATGCCAAGGCAGATTTTACCGAGGAAGACGGCATCCTGTCAGGAGAGCTTGAAGTCAAGTTCGGTGAAATGAACGGCTACGAAGCAGAAGCGGAGGCCTCGGTATTGCTCAAAGGTCTCGGTATTCCGGAAGAGATGCGTCAGAAAAAGATGAAGGAGCTCGACGGCAGTGACAAGGTGCGGGTACTGCTCGCCCAGGCTCTGTTCGGAAATCCTGACATCCTGCTGCTGGACGAACCGACCAACCAGCTCGACCTGAAGACCATCACCTGGCTCGAAGAATTTCTCTCCCGCTTTAACAATACCGTTGTCATCGTCTCCCATGACCGGCACTTCCTCAACCAGGTCTGCACCCATATGGCGGATATCGATTTTGGTAAAATCCAGATCTATGTCGGCAACTACGACTTCTGGTATGAGGCCAGCCAACTCCATTTCCACCAGAAGGAAACCGAGAGCAAAAAGGCGAAAGCAAAAGCGGAAGAACTCAAGGAGTTTATCCGACGGTTCAGCTCCAATGCCTCCAAGGCAAAACAGGCGACATCAAGAAAAAAACTGCTGGACAAACTCACCATCGACAATATGCCGAACTCGTCCAGGAAATACCCCTATATCGTCTTCAAACCGGAACGGCCCTGTGGTGACATCATTTTAGAAATAGACGGGCTCAGTAAAGAAATTGAAGGGGTCTCCATGTTCAAAGACCTCACGCTCACTGTCAACAAGGGTGACAAAATCGCGTTTATCGGCCCTAACAGCCTGGCCAAGACAACTCTGTTTCAGATTCTCGCAGGAGAACTTGAACCGGATGAGGGCACTATCCGCTGGGGGGTCACCATCAAAAGCGCCTACTTTCCCAAAGAGAATAATTCGTATTTCGATAATGACCAACTTGATCTGGTCGGCTGGCTGCGACAGTTTGCCCCGCCTAAAACAGATGAGAGCTTTATCCGCGGATTCTTGGGAAAAATGCTTTTTTCGGGGGAAGAGGCGACCAAAAAGACGTCGGTTCTATCCGGTGGCGAGCGGGTGCGATGCATGCTCTCCAAAATGATGCTTTCCCACGCCAACGTTCTCACTCTCGATGAACCCACCAACCATCTCGATCTTGAGTCGATTACCTCACTCAATAACGGCCTGATGGCTTTTCCGGAGGTGGTTCTCTTTGCCTCCCATGATCATCAGTTTGTATCCACCGTGGCCAACAGGATTGTCGAGATCAGCCCTGACGGGATAACTGATATGATGATGAATTTTGATCAGTATCTCGCAGCAAAAGAAGCAAGTCAGGTTGAGGAAAACACTTACTTCGATCAAAAGGCTGCCTAGACCGGGCTTCACATGGACATCGTGTCAATTTCTAAAAATGTGTTGATACCATGATGTTTTCGACTGGGTTATCAAATACCTTGAACTTGCACACAATGTTCACCAAGGGGCAACCGATATCACCGCGCCTGCAGGGGTACTGAAACAATGGCATAGGCGACTACGAAGTCTGCGCTTATCTGGCCCAGAGCTTTGCTTCTCCCATGCACGGCAACCTCGGCTGGTGAGACATCCCTCAGGACAGCGAACCAAAAGACAGCACCCAGCCCGGCAGACGGAGCATCGCAGCCGGGCAGGTTAACTACATAAGATTACTTCTTTTTGTCTTTCTTTCCTTTCTTGTCCTTCTTACTTTTTTTATCACCTTTTTTCTTACAGTCTGATTCCCCGCAGCACTTCTTGGAGTCCTTTTTCTTTTTATCTTTCTTATCTTTTTTGTCTTTTTTGTCTTTTTTGTCTTTCTTTTCCGACATTCTTTTCCTCCTTTCCTGAAATGGGTTAGCCATCACCCCTGCGTGTGACGATCATGTCATATCCCTATCATCACCATAGAGCCTGTTGTCAAGAAAGATAAGCACGCTCCATTTGCATTGCGCATTGATATATGGTCTAAAATTGTCTACCTTGGTCATGAACAGTAAAAGTATGTTTTTTCCCTTTAACCCAGGCCGGGGGCAATCTCCTCACGCAGTCACTTTCCTCATATTATAGATAAGGGGGTTATAATGCCGATCATTACCATTTCCCGCGGGAGCTACTATCACGGTAAATCCATAGCCGAAAAGCTCGCAAAAAAACTTGGCTATTCCTGTCTGTCCCGTGATCAGATCGTCGAGAATCTCGACACATTCCATTTACCGGAAATAAAACTGGTCCGAGGACTCAATGATGCCTTTTCCATACTAGATCGTTTTCCCCATGGAAAGAAACGATTCAAGGCTGCCATACGATCCGCTATCCTGCAACAGTTTCTGACTGGAAATATTGTGTACCATGGCCTTGTCGGCCACCATTTTGTCGAAAATATTAAACATGTACTGAAGGTGAGAATCATCGCCGACACCGAGAAAAGGGTGAGCGACGAGATGGATCGTGAGAATATCCCTGAAGAACAGGCACGCTATATTCTCAAAACAGACGACGAGGAACGGCGGAAATGGGGCATGTTTCTCTATGGCATAGATATCATGGATCCCGAAACATATAACCTGATGATCCGGATAGGTCACTTGTCCGAAGACGAGGCCGTCGACATTATTGCCAATGCGGTTAACCTGCAGTCCTTTCAAGAGACAGAAGAATCAAAAGCAGCTCTGATTGATTCGGCAATAAATGCCCTGGTCAGCACCAGACTTTTTGATTTTCCAAACGCTGTTGTGGCGGTTAAAAATGGTCGGGCAAGAATATCCTTAAAGGCCCCTGAAGACCAGCAACCCGTCATTCATGATCGAATCAATCAAATGCTGACCGACATAGATGGGATGCACGAGCTGACCATTCAGTTCGAAACATATTTTTAGTGCCCTGTTCCAGGTTGTCTGTCATTTAGTTCACTACCCCTTTGAGATGTGTCAGGGGTCATGTCGGGTGACAAATGGTGCAAAATTATGCAAGGAGCAACGGAGCGGAGGATCGCCATGGGACTGAAGAAAAGACGATATCCCCCGCCCACAACTCCGCACATTTTACACAAATTGCCACTGCAACGTTTCACTTATGCAGAATGAGATGAGTACCGGAGAAACTACAGAATGTATAATTTCAATATTCAGTACAAAACGATAAACGATCTTCAAAAAGCAAAAGAACGGCTGCCATCGATCCCTCCGACACGACTTCTCATCCAGGTGTTCTGCGGCGAACCCAGCGAACAATACATACAGACCTTACTTGCCGAAATAACCCGGATTTTCCCAGGAGTGCAGATACTCGGCACGACCACCGCCGGCGAAATCATGGACGGTGAATCATTTGATAAAACAACAGTCATCAATTTCACACAATTTGAAAACACCGAGGTCCGCACGGCTTTGGCTGATGAGAATGAAGATCTCTATTCCACCGGGCTGCAGCTGGGTGAAGCTGTTTACCAACCTGGAATCAAACTGGCAATAGTTTTCGGGTGCGGCATAAAAGAAGGCGGTGCCGTCAACGGAGAGCCTCTTTTGGCTGGGTTTCAGAAGAGCTGTCCCAGGGTGATGATTGCCGGTGGACAGGCGGGTGACAATGGAGTTGCCCAAAAGACTTTTGTCTTTACTCAGGACGGTTATACCGACAAGGGTGCAGCGGCAGCATCTCTTTCTGGTGACTGCTTAAATGTCAACAATCATTACAACCTCAGCTGGGCACCGCTGGGAAAGAAAATGATCATCACCAATGCAACCGGCACAAGTATCCACACCATTGACAACCGCCCGGCGAAAGATATCTATGCCCATTATCTTGGAGAAAATGTGGGAGGGCGCCTCCCACATTCTGCGGCAGAATTTCCTTTGGTGGTTGAACGGTCCGGCGTTCATTTGGCTCGACATGCCAACAGGTTGCTCCCGGATGGCTCTCTCGAATTCATGGCTCCTTTTTATACGGGTGAAAGAGTGCGGTTTGCATTCTGTCATTCCGGGCTGGTCACCGAGTCTGCACGATCGACATTCGATCAGTTCCGAAAAAGGCAAAATGATGTCATTTTCATCTACTCCTGTCTCTCCCGGAAATGGGTGTTAGGAGAAGACAGCAAACTCGAACTGGCACCTTTGGCCAATCTGGCGCCGACTGCCGGATTTTTCTGTTATGGTGAATATTATCATAACAACGGCGAGAACATGTTCCTCAGCCAGACCATGACAATTCTTGCCTTGTCTGAAAAGGTTGCGGGGCAAAACTCTGACACCCAATCAGGCGAAACCCCACAATTTCTGAAATACGAGACCAAACAGGTCCAGGATCTCCAGGCGCTCCATCGATTAGTGGAAACCTCTGCAGAGGAGCGGGAGGCTCTTATCAAGGAATTGCAGTCTGCCCTTGCTGAAATCAAGACCCTGCGTGGATTTATCCCGATATGCGCCAAATGTAAAAGCATCAGAGACGATAAGGGTTTCTGGAATCAGATAGAACAATACATCCAGCAGCACACCCAGGCACAATTCAGTCATGGCCTGTGCCCGGGATGTGCTGCGGACCTGTATCCGGAAATATTCGATAACGACGGTCAACTGATAAAAGAAAAAGAAGACCAGCCCCTCTAAACGATTGGTATTTATGAGGCTCTTTGCCGCTGATGATTATCGAAAAAGAGTTCAAGAGCTTTGTGCACAGGCCATCAGACGATCCCCCGAGAGACTCCTACCCGTCGTCCCTCCTCCATCTCCCACTGAATCCCGTATTTGTCAATCCAGTAAAAAAAAGTGATGGGAAAGCCATCCAGTTTTACCGGTCGATATTTTTTGTCCGGGTTGATCATGGTGACACCCTCCTGCCCACGAAGAAACTCAAACACTTCATTGCAATTCGAAACCTCCAGAGCAAGATGACGCGGTCCTCCCATATCAAAGGTTCTGGGCTGTCTCGGGAGATGAGCATCACCTTTCGGCATTGTGTAGGCCATTAGCTCCAGATAGATTTCAGCCTGGGGATGCTTGAGAAACCGGACGTCCACATTGACTTTCCCGTCCATAATCCCCGCATCGAGCGCAAAGGGTTCCATCTCCACATCATCATAATCCATCTTTGTACCATCCTTGTCAAACGCCTGCTCAAACCCCAGCACACGTTGGTAAAACTCCATCGCCTCCTCAACACACGGCACAACCACATTGATATGGGAGAATCCCAGAGCGAAGGCAGCCATGTCGTGGGTACACATTCTATCCAGCAAAAATCTCTTGCACGCTTTGTCCACTTTGACACAATAGTTGACCTTACGCCCTCTCTCCAGTTTTTCGTTACAGATAAGATACGGTTTTGATCTATCCGGATCGGTATCATCCGGACCATGTTCAATGACTGCGTTCCACTGGTATCCGGTATAATATTCAGGATGAATAATATAACCGGCGGCTACCAGATCAAATGGATTGAAGCCATTGGTCCCAAAAATAGTTTGCCACCCTGCCAGCCAGGGAAAGGAGTTTTCTGCCAGTTTCTCACAGCTTCATTTGTTTCCACCTTAGCATCATCCTCAGAAAGCTTCGCAGCGCCCCCCGATAAACCGGCACACTGTTTGGACCATAGGTTCGGACAAAATGACGGGCTATTTTCGTTGAAAGCTCGATATCATCAGTATTGCCAAGAGAGGAACTTACGCCGACGACGTTCACTTGTTCAGAGCGCAACAATGCGGTCATGGCGTAGGCGTCATCCACATCACAGTAGTTAAAGAATCCTTTTCTATGACCGATGGTCATATCCGTATCAACCCACACAAGTTTCTGCATACTGATGAATTCCATCATAAACCTCCCTTGTACCAATGATTTCGGACTGCTGAAACGGGCAAACCGGCGCTCCCCCCTTTGAGGCTGGTTGGTAAATCGCAATCCATTGAGTTACAAATGATCTTTAAAGGCACTCCTCTGTTACTCTGATGTTTCTGACTGCTTTGTGACGGCAAGGGCACCGAAAGATTCCGGTAGCCCTTTGATATACAGATCCTGTTTGGTGTACGGAATTTCTATCCCTAACCTATTAAATTCTTTATATATTGCTGTATTTAACTCATCGGTCACCCGGCCGCTGAGTTCCGGGCGTGATACCCAGCAACGCAGTTCAAAATCAAGACTTGAAGCACCGAAAACCATAAATCTCACAATGGGCTCCGGGCTTGTGCAGACAAGCGGTTCCTGCTGGGCAATGTCCGTCATGACCGTTCTGACCTGATCAACATCCGAGCCATACGCAACGCCGATTTTCAATCGTAGCCGCAATTTTTCCGAGGGTCCGCCGGACTGGTTAAAAATCGTGCTGTTACCGATAATCGAATTAGGGATGGTAATCTCCACATCATCCCGGGTGAGGATCCTGGAGCTCCGTAAACCGATTTGGGTCACCCTCCCCCTCTCCTTCTGATCGAGCACGATATAATCTCCGACTTTATACGGCGCATCGGCGAGGATAAATACCCCGGAAAAGAGATTAGACAGAGTATCCTTTGCCGCAAAACCTACAGCGATACCAACGATTCCTGCTGAAGCCAGCCAGGCAGTCATATCTATCTTCCAGATAACAAAAATCGCATAGATGCCGACGGAGAAGACCAGTATTTTGGCCGCATTATCAAAAAGAGTGAGGGTTCGAAGCTGAATAAAAGAAAATTTATTGCTTAAAGATGCAAGCCGGATGAGAACCAGCGAAGCCAGCCGGGTAAAGAAAAATATCCAGACGACTGCTCCAAGACTTTGAATGCATCGAGTGGAAATGAGTTGAACCGAACTGGACATCGGCATGACCGAAAGCCCGAATGAGATACCACTTACCAGCAAGGTGTAATAAACCGGAGGTCTTAGAAGTTCGACTATCTGGTCGTCAATCTGAAACTGCGTTCTACTGGTGACATTGCGTAATATCTTAAACAATATCCAGGTGATCAGCGAGGCAATGGTGAATGTTACCAGAATGGCTGCGAACCCCTGCAACCAGGCATTGTGACCAAAGAGTTTTATTACCGGCTGCAGGGATGCGACTATCGTTTTATTCACTACACTCTCAGTGACATCCTCCGCTGCCGATAGATTGGTGACCAAAGCAAAAAACAGCAGCCAGACAGAAGTCGAAAAAAACCATTTACGTTGAAACCGCAAAGTTAGCATAGTTATCTCATTTTTTTAATTCACCGCAGACCATCCATGCTGTCTTCGGTTAAGAAGTTTACTTTAGCCTATTATAGTGACTGAGATTTCTCGCCCTGTCAAGAATGTGGCGTATTTACCGCCGGCTAGAATCCAGTGAGTTTCCAGTTGGGATTTATTTCGTACTTTGCACTGGTTTCATGATTGGCTTGAATCAAATCGGAAGACAGTGTATGCACAATTACGTTGTCCTCCGAGTTGAGTGACGGCCGGCAATCCGAGATCTGCCTGTCACTCGAAATTGAACGTTACAGGGTCAGAAAAAAGATGAAAAAGCTTATCGTACTTCTTCTCCTGCTGCTTGCCGCGTATTTCGGATATCAGCAGTATATTCCATCATCTTCCTCCATCCCTCGTGATGCCGGGACCTCACCGCCGTCAAGCATAACCAATGATGAAGCATTCGCAAACGCCTTTAAATATCGTACGAATAACCTCCAGATCGAGGGATCGGGAACTGTGCTGAATCTGTTGCCGGATGATACAAAAGGAAGTCGGCATCAACGGTTCATTGTCAAATTGAACTCCGGGCAAACACTGCTCGTTGCACATAATATTGATCTGGCACCAAGGGTGGATTCTTTAAGACAGGGCGATCGCGTCAAATTTTATGGCAAATATGAGTGGAATGGTCAAGGCGGGGTTATTCACTGGACCCATCTGGACCCAAGCGGGTCTCATGTTGCTGGGTGGATACATCATAATGGAAAAACATATCAATAATACGCAAAAAAAACTCCAGTTGAAGTGAACCGAATCTATCTAGTTGAGTTTTAGAAAATTCTGAATTCCGGTAAAAATAATCTGCGCAGCAATTGCCGAGACAAAGAGCCCTGTAATCTTTGGCAGGATGACCAACCCCTCCTCACCAATAAGTCGCTTAACTATTGCTGAAAGGTAAAGGATTACTCCCATGGTCACCACGGCGAGAAAGAGAGCCGCTCCAATAACGAGTTTTTCCATATAGGAACCGGCTTCGGCTCCCATGACCAGGAGCACACCGATAACTCCGGGCCCCACAGTCATAGGCATTGCCAGGGGAACGACGGCAATATCATGATTGTTTCCCTGACTTGCCGTATCGCCCTTCCCCGATAACATGGAGAGAGCTGAGAGAAACAGAATAGTGCCGGCACCTATCCTGAAGGCGTCCAGGGTTATTCCGAACAGTTCAAAAATATATTTTCCAAAGAGATAGATCACAAAAGAGCTGATCATCACTGCAATCGTCACCTTTACAGCAATACGTTTCTTCTCGACATCCTGGAAATCTCGGGTGAGGGAGAGAAATGCAGAGAGCACAAAGAATGGGGTAAGAATAAAGAAAATCTTTAAATAAAAGTTAATAAACGTCTGTAATTCCAAAATATTATTCCATACTTTTCAACATAATTCAACATCGGATACAAATACCCATCAACCATGTAGCGGTCAGGTTTTAAATTACTGCTATCAAACGACAACAAACATCTTCGAGTACTTGAAACATGTCAATGTAATGCATTCCATGTCTTGAAACGATACTAACCCCGTATTAGCATACAGATTATCATCTGGGTAATATATTTTGCTGAAATTTCATTTTTCCAACAGTCTTGCAGATTTTTTTCAAGGAGAGGTCAATGAAAAAACGATTCAGTATCTCCCCGCCTGACCACATGACGCGTCGCGATTTTCTCGCCACGACCGGGTCGGCGGCCCTGGCAAGTTACATGCTGTTGACTCGCCCTTCATGGGGTGCAGGTTCCGGCATTTCTCAGGCTGGCGAATCCGGCGAGTTAAATGCTACCGCTGCAGGCGGCATCGATTTGTACCTGGAAAGCCGCGAGTTGCTGGTCGGCGGCAGACCGGGCCGGGCAATTACAATTAACGGCTCGATCCCGGGACCGGTTATCCGTATGACTGAAGGAAAGACCGCGCTGATTCGTGTCCATAACCGCCTGTCGGACTCGACTTCAATCCATTGGCACGGTATCCTTCTGCCTTTTACTATGGACGGGGTACCGGGCATCAGTTTTCCGGGCATCCCCGCCGGCGAAAGTTTCACCTACCGTTTTCCCGTTCGGCAGAACGGGACCTACTGGTATCACAGTCACACCGGCCTGCAGGAACAGCTCGGCCATTACGGCCAACTCATTGTTGAACCCGCCGAACCGGACCCGGTCACCTATGACACGGAGCATTCGATCGTCCTGTCGGACTGGACGTTCGAGGACCCCCATCGGGTGCTATGGAAGCTCAAGACTATGGAGGGCTATTTCAACTTCCAGCGCCCGACGCTGGCGAACATCGACGACCAGATGCGTGCCGCCGGCATGACCCTGGGTGAGGTGATCAAGAAGAGGCTGGCCTGGGATAGGATGCGAATGGACCCGACGGACATAGCCGATATCACCGGCGCCACCTACACCTACCTGATGAACGGCAAAGCGGCGCACGAAAACCCGACCTTTCTGGCCCGGCCGGGCGAGCGGGTTCGCCTGCGAATAGCCAACGCCTCGACCATGACATTTTACGATATTCGCATTCCCGGCCTGCCCATGACCGTCGTACAGGCCGACGGACAGAACATCAAACCGGTAGAGACCGATGAGCTGCGCATTGCCGTTGCTGAGACATACGATGTTGTCGTGACAATTCCCGACAACCGTGCCTACACCCTGTTTGCCGAAACCATGGACCGGAGCGGCTACGCCCGTGGGACGCTTGCTCCGCGCGATGGCATGTCCGCAGCCATACCCGGGCAGCGGCGTCGGCCCATGCTGACCATGGCCGACATGGGGATGATGATGCACGGCAAGATGGAAGGCATGGACATGGCCGGCAAAGCTGACGATGGCGGCCATCAGCAGATGTCGCAATATACCGGGAACGGGAAGGAACTGCCGATCGACAACCTGCCAGATAGCATCGAGCACGGCCCGGACAAGCACGGCCCGGCCAGCATCACCATGGGCCAAACCGCTTACCGCCGACTGGATTATCCGGGTGCGGGTCTTGGCGACGACGGCTGGCGGGTGTTGACCTACAGTCAGCTCCGCGCGCTGGACCGTCCCTACGGTCGTCGCCCACCCACTCGCCAGTTCGATCTGCATCTGACCGGCAACATGCACAAATATATATGGGGGTTTGACGGTAAGAAAAGAACCCAGTCCGACCTGATCCGCTTTCAATACGGTGAACGATTGCGGATCAACATGATCAACGATACCATGATGAGTCACCCGATACATCTGCATGGCATGTGGATGGACCTCTACGCCGGCGGCACCCTCGACGACAATCCCCGGAAGCACACCGTCATCGTTCAGCCGTCCGAACTGCTGACCGTTGATATCACCGTCGATGCCCCGGGTCAGTGGGCATTTCACTGCCATCTGCTGTACCATATGGAGGCCGGCATGTTCCGCACTGTTGCCGTCGTCCGCTCACTGGAAGGAGGGCCGATCCATGCTGATGCGTAACCGTTGTCTCATAACGATGATCGCTATGACACTTATGTTGACCAGTCCTGTATTCAGCCGGGATATGCCGACCACGGCGGACCGTCACAGCCACCAGGAATCCGCCCGGCAGCACGAAGGTACACCACCCCCTGATCCCGAAACGCCGCCACTGCCTGAAGGTATGACCCTGGAGGAGGTGCTTGAATACTCGTCCGGACCACCACCCGCACATTTTCCAGAGACAGTGCCGGATGATCGTCTCTATATCTTTACCCTGTTCGAGCAACTGGAATACCGCTTCAGCGATGACGAGACGCCCGACCACCTTGGCTGGGAGGCTCAGGGATGGATCGGCGGCGATTTCAACAAGTTCTGGTGGAAGAACGAAGGCGAAGCGGTTTTCGACGGATCCGACGAGGGTGAGACCGAAACCGACCTGCTCTACTCCCGCCTGGTCACGCCGTTCTGGAACTTTCAGATCGGTGCGCAGTACGCTAACGAGTGGACCACAGGCGATTATGACGATCGCTGGTCCGGGGTGATTGCATTGCAGGGTCTGGCTCCCTATAAATTCGAACTGGACAATTCATTGTATATTTCGGAAGACGGTGACGTGACCTTTGCCTTTGAAGCGGAATACAACATCCTGATAACCCAGAGACTGGCCCTGCAACCCCGTGCCGAACTTGGCTTTGCCGCCCAGGACATTCCCGGGCGGGATCTCGGCGCCGGCATGACCGATGCCACCCTCGATCTGCGCCTGCGCTATGAAATCAAACGCCAATTCGCCCCGTATGTCGGTATTCGCTATCAATTTCTCGTCGGTGAAACTGAGAATATAGCCGAGGCAGCCGGCACCGACAGTGAACAGTTATTCTTCATGGCAGGCCTCCGCTTCGCATTTTGATCATCTTTGACCGTTGCCGGTGATGACCAACTGGAGCAGGGGAATACACAACCACAACCAGGGCCAAAATATGAAAATCGTCGACCTGACCCACCCCATCTCACCGAACATGCCCGTCTATCCCGGGACGAAACCACCGGTGATTACCACTGGATGTTCTATTGACGAAACAGGATTTCTAGAAAAGATAATAACCTTCTACTCGCACACGGGAACGCATATTGATGCCCCGGCCCATCTGATTAAAGATCACAACACGCTCGACATGCTGGCAATAGAGCATTTTTATGGACCGGCTTTGATGTTGAATTTTGACCATTGTGCGATCCAGACGATTGGAGTGAAAGAACTGGAACCGTATCACGAATCCATCATGGATATCGAGTTTCTCTTACTTCACACCGGGTGGAGCCGATACTGGGGCACAGAGAACTATTTTTCCAATTATCCAGTGTTATCGATAGAAGCCGCTCAATGGGTAAACAGCTTTGGATTAAAGGGGTTCGGGTTGGATACTATTTCTGCTGATACGGGCGACACTCAAGATTACCAGATTCATAAAGCGCTGTTGCAGAACAACACGATTATCATAGAGAATTTGACGAACCTGTCTGATCTGCCGCTCAATCAATTTGCATTTTCCTGTTTTCCATTGAGCTTTCAACAAGCTGACGGCTCACCCGTGCGCGCTGTGGCATATATACAAGACTTCTAGCCCGGACTTCTCATGGACATTGTGTCAATTTCTAAAAACTTGTTAATATCATGTTGTTTTCGACCTGGGTTATCAAATACCTAAAACTTACACAATGTTCACCAAAGGCCAACCGATATCAGCGCGCCTGCAGTGGCGCTGAAGCAATGTGCATAGTCGACTATCGCCCATCGCGTCGCTTCTCCCATGCACGGCGACCTCGGTTGGTGAAAAAATGGGGCTAGCCACATAATATCTCAGGAGAGAGATGGACAATCGTCACATCATTATCTTTGATGGGGTCTGTAATTTCTGCAATAGTGGTGTTCTGTTCATCATCAAAAGAGATCCCCAAGGAGTTTTTGCCTTCACACCGATGCAAAGTGATACTGCCAAAGTCCTCATGGCACAGTATCAAATCCCGGCTGTAGAGCTTGATACGGTTCTCCTCATAAAAGATGGGAGCTGTTATATACGCAGCGATGCTGTTCTTGAAATAGTAAAAGACCTCACGGGATTCTGGTATTTTTTCGTAATTTTCAAGGTCCTGCCAACAGCAGTCAGAGACGCCTTTTATAGAATTTTCGCACGAAACAGGTACAGACTCTTTGGCGAAAGGGAATCGTGCATGGTTCCCTCCGCAGAAATACAGAGCAGGTTTATTGAATAATATGACTGAACGCGTCACCCGACAACTGCACCCATCTGGCGACGATACGCTCTTGTTTGACTTCCTGAAAAAATCACCGCGAACCTGTAGTCCCCTACATTTCAATAAGATATTTCCAGTAACGCCGGGGCATAAACTGACGCTGGAGGTCGGTGTTTTCCCTGTCCTTATTGGCAATGGTCGAATGGAAAGATTTCCAGAGTCTCTGGTAGTATTGTTCATCAGGGCTTATTCGGGTGCTGGGTATCTCACCATGCAGCTGCACGTGCTTGGTGAAGTCAGCATCGATATCTATACCTTGCAGAGAATCTCGATCCCAATATAGAGCCTGGTTACGACGGATATCGTGGAGTATCCACCGACGATTTCTCAGTCTCTTGGTAAAATGCTGCGCACAGTAACCAATGATATTGTAATCCGGTTCAAAAGGGGCGTATTGCAGGCCATCCTCAAGAATTCTAAATCGGATAAGTCCTTTGAACCGATGGACCTCTTTGCCGACTTTTTGTGAGAGCTTGTCGAGGTATCTGATAGAGTCATGGCTGTACAATTCTGTCGCCTGTGCGCCGCGTACCAGACATTCCCTTACCATCCAATAGAGATGTATTCCCACTTCACGGTCATCACTTAAATATCCATTCAAGGCAAAACGGGATGCGGAACAGCTCAGGTTTTTGAGGTAATCAAAGAGCCGGTGAGCCTGTTGCCGGTCCGTCTGAATTTTTACGGGAGTATCAAAAATCTGCGGGGAATACAAACTGTCGGCATAAATACCGGTAACTTGTTTTTTATCTTTAATCGCTGCGGCAACGGCGTGAAGCAACCCTTCAAAAGACCCATCATGTATGTATACAACCGCAACCATATTAAAAAAGCCGCAGCTGACGACTGTTTTGAAGAAGTTTTTTGGTCCCCGGCGGCTCTGCTTTGCACATGGCAAAAACCAGCTGATCATGGGAAAGTGAGGAATCTGCCGGAGACCTGCCGTTAATCGTTATAAAAAATTTCGCTCTCTTCATCACCAGACCGATTTTTTTAAGATCCTGCTCCCGTATGGCGGCAACCCTTCGGGTTTTAATGATACGCCTGGCTGAAAGAACTCCGATGCCGGGAATACGAAGCAACTCGTCATAGCTTGCCCGGTTGATATCGACGGGAAAGTGGTCAAAATTACGCAGCGCCCAGGCAGCCTTGGGGTCAAGACGCTCGTCGAGGTGAGGAAATCCGGAAGAAAGTATTTCTCCTGCTTGAAATCCGTAAAACCTCAGGAGCCAGTCGGCCTGATACAATCGATGTTCACGTACGAGTGGAGGTGCTGTTGATAGCGCGGGGAGATGGGGGCCCTCATTGACAGCGACATAGGCCGAATAATAGACCCGTTTCAAGCTCATTTTGTGATAGAGATTTTCTGTCAGATTAAGGGTCTGGAAATCGCTTTCCCCTGATGCGCCGATAATCATCTGGGTACTCTGTCCGCCGGGGCAAAAGCTGGGACTTTTTCGGCTCTTTACACGTTCTCGCTGGAAGCCGGAAAAATTGTCACCAATCTGCTTCATGGGAGCAAATATGCTCGCCTTTGATTTCTGTGGCGCCAACCGTTTCAGCGATGCTTCTGAGGGAAATTCAATATTGACGCTGAGTCTATCGGCAAGAAATCCTGCTTGCTGGACTAAATCGGCAGCGGAACCGGGGATAACCTTGAGATGAATAAAACCTTTAAAAACATGTTTTTTTCTTAACAGTCGACAAACCTCGACCATGTCGGCCATGGTTTTATCCGGAGATGCATAGACTGCCGAGCTTAAGAATAACCCCTCAATATAGTTGCGCAGGTAAAAATTAATGGTGAGATCGGCAATCTCCTCGGGAGTGAACGTTGCACGCTGCTGACTGTTGGAGCGTCGACTGAGACAATAGATGCAATCGAAGACACAGTCGTTGCTCATCAGTATCTTCAGTAAGGATATACATCTGCCATCCGCGGACCAGCTATGGCAGATTCCGCTCATTGCAGCATTACCGACACCATCACCACCACCTCTCCGATTGCTTCCGCTCGAAGAACAGGAGGCATCATATTTTGCGGCATCTGCCAGAATGGTAAGTTTTTCAAAGGTCTTCATACAAAATGTATAATAAGCACTGACGAGGGTCTCTCTGTATACTTGGAGCAAAAACTGGATGAAGGAGAGTATGCCACACCAGGGGTGTCATAGAGTGACTACCCGATAATTTTTTGGACTGCCGGCCCACATTTGACGGCAATGAAAGCTGTATATCATTTGTTCTTGCCGTAGTATCTCGTGTAATAATCGGTACTCACCCGCTGTTCTCCATAAAAACGACGTTCAACAAGGTATTTCAAAAACAGTGTAATAATAAGCCGCACATTGCTTTTAAAACCCTTCTGATCCCAGCGCCGTCTTGAGACATTTACGCCGTTTCGGATAAAGAGTGGACGACCGAACTTTTTCATGCGCAATGAAAGTTCAACATCCTCCATCAGCATCATTTCAGGAAAACCGCCTATTCTGTCGAGAGCTGCCCGGCGAAAGAACTGGGCCTGGTCGCCAAAAGAGATACCGAACCACTCCGCACGAATATTGTTCAGCCGGCCAATCAGTTTTAATTGAGCAGATTGCCCGGTAAACCGCATGGCAAAAGCACCACCGGCAATAGACGGGTGTCTGTTCAAACATTGAACCATTGCGCCGACAGCTCCTTTCCGGAGCATGGTGTCAGCATGGAGGACGATTATGACATCTCCCGTACTGCGGGCAATGCCGGCGAATATCTGGTGGCCGCGACCCGGTTGGCAGGAGAGAACCTCTCCTCCGGCAGACATGGCAATGTTCTTTGTACCGTCAGCCGAACCGCCATCTGCGATTATAATCTCAGTGACCTCCTGATGCATGGCAGCAGAGACAATAACCTCTTCTATTTGTGGGGCCTCGTTTAACGTCGGTATAACAACGGAGACCGACTGAACATCTGGAAATCGGTGTGTACCAGCAGCAGGCCTTCGAGAGAGAACATCGTAAATCAGCAAAAGAAAGAAAGGACCATACTCTATCAGCTTCAGCCACCTGATCTCGATAAAAGTCCCCGTACGATAGGCATTGGCCAATACCGGCATTGTTACAATCACTGCAAGCGTCAGCAGCAACCACCCTCTTGAGGGAAAAAGCACAATAAATGGTGCCATCAGCAGCAGATACCATGGATGCAGGGTTGGCAGGAGTAGCAGCAACGCCCCGACAGCCAGATATACACTGCGCAGATCTTCATGTTCGAACAGATAGATAATTGTCAGCACCAGCATGAACAGAACTCCCAGGAACAGCGGTGTCCATTGCCCCATGAAAAATCGTACTATTTCTGCCAGGCCATCGTTGTAATGCATGCTGCCGCCAAAAACAAACAGCGAACTGAAAAGCGCATGAATATCCCCGGCAAAGGGCAATAGGCTGAGCCCGGCCACTGCCAGTGCCGGCCAGGCGTAGAGGTTTGACCGCTTCACAACAAATGGCAGGATGACAATGGCCAGATATTTTGACGCAACCGCCGCACCAAGCATCAAAAAACCTTTCACCGGTCTCTGGCTGATCAGATAATAGAGCCCGGCAGCAACGAAAGCAGCCTGGATGACATCCAGATGGGCTTCCCCCGCAACATAAACCAGGACAAACGGATTGACGCCATACAGCAGCAACCGGCCCGGCTGTACTTTTCTCAATTGTAGAATGAGGGCAAGAGCCGCCATTACAGCGAGGTCAACGGCAATCATGGTACATTTAAACATCACCGGAGTTGGTGAAATTGCCGATAGCCCTCGAAAAAAGAGCGTTACCAGCGGGGGATAAATAGCGCTCATACTCTTGTGATTGACCTGCTCCCAGATACCCCGCATCTCACCATTGATAAGACCTGCTAAGGAAGCATCGTCAGGTGCTGCCAGATAGGGATTAAAACCGTGGTTTTGAATATATCCCTCCCAGATATATCGATACACATCATTGCTCACCGGATAGGTAAGAAAGAACAGGCGTCCTAAAATGCCAAACAGAAATACGTACGAATAGATTCGCTGCCGCGACCAATGCGATGGGCAGCTGCGAACCATCAGAATCATGAGCAAAAAGCCGAACAGGTAGCAAAAAACGAAGAGCAGAGGCATGCGGCCTGCAGGGCCTGTCTGGGCGAGTAAAAGCATGTCCAGCAGCCATAGAAGGCTGGAGAAAATAAACATGTCAACCGCTTACTTTTTTTACGGCATGTCGCCAGGAAACTATACCGATGGAGAGAAAACCGATGGCATAGATAAGCATGAAATGGCCAATCAGGTAGTGTTGGAAATTGAAATAGAGCGTCACACCGAAAAGACACCACAATCCAATGAGGATCTCAAGAAGAATCAGAGGGCTTTTTGGTGCTGTATACATCTTCCGACTATTTTTACCTTTTTTGGGAGTACGGACAAATTCACTTGTTTTCCCCACTATCGCCTCAAAAACTGCCCGGGAATTGTTGAGTGCAAGACCGCAGCCCATACAGACCATCAAGGGCAGGAAAAGCAAGGTTTTCCAGTAGGTTCGTCCCAGAGATTTCTCTGCTACCAGGTACATCCGTGAAGGACCGGTACAACTGATGAGAAGCAGTAACCCGAAGAGAAGCGGAAGAACCCCTGACATAAACGAGGTTTTTTGCAGGAGGAGAAACGGAGCTAATATTGCCACAGTCAACATCATTGGATGGATGAGATAATGGGTCATATGCATCACGGCCTGAAATTTTGCAAAAGATACGGCAGAAGAACGCAGGATTCTGGGGATCAGCTTGATGGCGGTCTGCGTGGATCCTTTTGCCCAACGAAATTGCTGGTTTTTGAAGCCATTGAGATCACTTGGGATTTCCGCAGGTGCAATGAGATCAGCAAGGAACCGGCAACGCCAGCCGCAAAGCTGCAAGCGGTAAGAGAGATCCATGTCCTCAGTTAAGGTATCCCCCTGCCAGTTACCGGCATCGATGATAGCTTCTTTGCGAATGATCCCGGCTGTCCCATTAAAATTCATGAACAGTTTGCTGGCACTGCGAGCGGCCTGTTCCACCATGAAATGGCCGTTGATGCCCACTGCTTGCAGCCGGGTCACCCAACTTTCGTTCTCATTAGTATGTCCCCAACGTGCCTGTACCAGCGCCAGGCGCTGCTCTGCCTGGAAAAAAGGGACTGCGCGAAGTAAAAAATCAGGCTGCGGGATAAAATCGGCATCAAAGATAGCGATAAACTCTCCTTTCGCACTGACAAGCCCATTTCGCAGGGCACCCGCTTTGAATCCCTGTCTGTGAGTACGGGTGATATGATGAATCTGTATTCCTTTCTGTCTGAGCCTCTTTACCTTCTCTGCAACAAGATGACGACCTTCGTCAGTTGAATCATCAAGCACCTGTATCTCATGTTTACCATGCGGGTACTGAAAAGCCGCAACAGCATCAATGAGACGCTCGACCACGTTAAGCTCGTTATAAACGGGCAGCTGGGTTGTCACTACAGGCAGCAAATCCTCCAGACCTGCGGTGAGGGTACAGGCGGGGTTGGGATGATAAAATTCAGCCAGATACTTTTTGTCAGCTTCGACACATCTCGAGGACCGCTTGAACAGTTGAATCAGAATATGGGTGTTGACACCATAGAGGGTGAGGAGCAGGGCGCAGAGGAAATAAGTTGCAATTATAGCAGACATAGTTGTCGGATGATAAATGCTTGGTATGATCTTGCAGAATGGCCTTTTCCCTTCTCCTAACGGAGATGAGGCATACCCTATCTTTTTTCTGCTGTTTTTTCCAGAATATTACTACCAAAATTCGAAATATGTTAAGCTTCCGGCATGTGGTTCATTGTTTAATGCGGATCACATACCGTTGTTCCTGTCACATTTTCCGGTTCCCTCAAATCTCATTGAAGATTTTGATAACCTCAGTTAGTCTGGGTACTACTTTCGGGCTCTTCTTTTTGAGAGTTGATTTCCAGAAGGCGACCTATTCCCTTTTTGAGAATATGGGTCTGTTCCGCCTCCCAAAAAATTCACGCACCTGTTTTTTCACACTCCTTTTTCAAGAGGCCATATATGAGTAAAATGACTCCCTCCTGGGAATTACTGAGTGAGTTGATCGCCACACAAAACAGCGATCAGTTGACACAATTTATTGAAACCCTCAGCCCGTCGGAAACCGCGAGGGCCATCTCACGCCTGGATGAACAAACGCAGCAAAAGCTTCTGGCCCTTCTCAGCCCGGAAGATGCCGCGGACATGATAGAGGATATCCCGGATGCCCAGGCGGCCGATCTTGTCGAAGATATGCCAACAGATCAGGCCGCTGCCATTCTTGAAGAACTCTCCAGCGATCATCTTGTCGATGTACTCGGTGAAATGGATAAGCAGGCCAGCCGTGCAATTCTTGCGAAAATGGGCAGGGAGGACGCCGAAGAAGCGAGGATGTTGCTGGAATACAGTCCAAACTGCGCCGGCGGTCTGATGATCTCTGAGTTTCTGGTGTATAAAACCGATAACACTATCGAAGATGTCCTCAACGATCTCCAGGTCAATCGGAGTGAATACGTCGATTACCATGTGCAGTATTTTTATGTCACCGACCAAGATGAAAAACTGGTCGGCGTTCTGCGGATGCATGACATGTTGTTCCCTGTCCGGGGAAGCCGGCTTGATCAGATAATGATATCCTCCCCTCTCAGTGTTTTGGATAATGCGTCACTGAAGGATCTTGAGGAGTTTTTCGAGGAACACCACCTGTTCGGCGTTCCGGTTGTGGATGAAGGCGGACGATTAGTCGGCGTGGTCCTGCCCAATGCCGTTGAGGAGGCAATCAACAAAAGAAAGACGACAACATTTCTTCGGCTGAGCGGTATTGTCGGCGGCGAGGAATTCCGAACGATGCCCCTGCTTACCCGTTCCGGACGGCGATTGTCCTGGCTCAGCATGAATATTGTTCTCAATATCATCGCGGCAAGCGTCATTGCCCTCTACCAGGATACCCTTGCCGCAGTCATCACTTTGGCAGTTTTTTTGCCGATGGTCAGTGATATGAGCGGATGTTCCGGCAATCAGGCGGTGGCGGTCTCCATGCGCGAACTCTCACTTGGTCTGGTCCGGCCGGGTGAATTATTCTGGGTGCTGGCAAAAGAGGCTAAAGTTGGCTTAATCAACGGGATGGTGCTTGGCATACTGCTTGGTGGAGTTGCCTACTTCTGGAAGGGAAATCCGTGGCTGGGGCTTGTCGTAGGCGGTGCCCTGGCAGCCAACACCGTCGTATCAGTCACCCTCGGCGGCATGCTTCCCCTGGTGCTCAAAAAGCTCAAACTGGACCCGGCCCTTGTGTCAAGCCCACTGCTGACAACCGTCACCGATATGTGCGGCTTCTTTTTCGTATTGAGTTTCGCTTCTGCAGTTCTGCCGAAGCTGGGAGGAATGTAGTGTGAGTTGGCCGAACGGGGGAAACCACCGGAAACGCGGCTATCTTTCGGGCAAAATCGTTAATAGTCCCCCCTGTTTCCGTGCACAACTCTCTGGTAATACTTCGTGCCACCAGCTGCCTCCTTACATTAAGTAGCATATAATCAATAAACATTGTATCATACTAAGCATGTAGAGTGAGTAATCTGCTACCGGCATGTCCCAGCCCTGCTGTTGTATCACAGCAAATAACGAAAGTCCTCGCAGCACTGTATAACCCTCTGAGCCTGAGACTTTCATATCGAATTTTCCATTAGTCTGCGCGACACCCCTGGTATTTTTTCTATGGATTCCTAAGCAAAATTTTACTCTTACGAGGTCTCCTGATGAAACTGCGAACGAGTTGTGATTTACAATTTGATGTGTCGGTTCCGGCACCCTTTGTGTTGATGCTGCGACCATGCAGTGGGGCACGCCAGTGGATCGCAAAAGAAGAATATCAAATCTCCCCCAGGGTTCCGGTACATGAATTTACTGATGATTATGGGAACTTTTGCCAACGGCTTGTTGCGCCTGTCGGTCGATTTTCAATCCATACTGCGGCCGAAGTATATATTGCAGATATGCTGATGAGGGCTCCGGCGGCTCCTTTTATCGAAATCCAGGAGTTGCCCAATTATGTTCTCAAATACCTCTTACCCAGTCGCTATTGTGAGGCCGAGCACTTTGGCCAGTTGGCAACGGAAATAACCGCAGGTCAGATACCGGGATATAATCAAGTCTCTGCGATTGAAGCATGGATACGGGCATCTCTTCATTATGACTCTCGTTTCAGCGACCTCTTTGCTTCAGCAGCTGAAGTGAACATCAGGCAGTATGGTGTCTGTCGCGACTTCGCGCATCTCGGTATCGCTCTCTGCCGCAGCATCAGCATCCCTGCGAGAATGGTGGTCGGCTATCTCCATGCCCTCGAACCTATGGATCTGCATGCATGGTTTGAAGCCTATATTGGTGGCAACTGGTATACCTTTGATGCAACACAGCCTTATCTGAGAAGCGGCTACGTTGTACTCGGCATAGGCCGCGATGCAGCTGATGTAGCTGTGTACAACCAGTTTGGCCCACCGGTATCCCCGGTCAGCCAGATCGTTACAGTGCAATGCATTGACAAAACACCGCCGGAGACCTGACCTTGATCCTCTCAACTTTTGAGGAACGTATCGACGGTATAAAACATAGAGCATGAAGGAGCAGTTTATGGAGACATTCGCAACGTATGACCCTGAGGATTTTTACGATGAATTGGTCGATGAAAACGGCAGACCCCGCCCCGGAGCCCAGCTACTTATCGACAAAATCGAATCACTTCCCGACGGCGACCTCGCTCTGCGGCAGAGGGAAGCGGAAGCCTTACTCCTCAAAATGGGAATTACCTTTAATGTCTATGGCAGGGATGAAGGTACGGAAAAGATATTCCCCTTCGACCTGATCCCTCGAATTGTCTCAGCCTCCGACTGGCAGCAGATAGAATCAGGATTGAAACAAAGGATCTATGCACTCAACCTTTTCCTGCAGGATATCTATAACGACAAAAAGATTTTGAAAGACAAGATCGTCCCGGAAGATCTTGTCCTGTCCAGTAAGACCTATCGAAAAGAATGTGAAGGCTTCACCCCACCCCGTGGAATATGGTGCCACGTAACCGGCACAGATCTTATTCGTGGACGTGATGGCAATTTTTATGTCCTTGAAGACAATCTGCGCTGCCCGTCAGGGGTCTCGTACGTTCTCGAAAACCGCCAGGTCCTGAAACGGACCTTTCCCCAGGTTTTCCAGGCATCCAGAGTACGCCCTGTGGATGAATATCCCGGCAAATTACATGAAGTCCTGGAATTTCTGGCACCCGACCACGTCCAGACTCCTACAATCGGCGTACTGACTCCCGGTATCTACAACAGTGCCTATTTCGAACACTCGTTCCTTTCACAACAAATGGGGGTCGAGCTGGTGGAAGGTCAGGATCTGGTGGTATTGGATGGTTTTGTCCATATGCTTACCACCAAAGGACTGAAGCGGATTGATGTCCTTTACCGGCGTATCGACGATGATTTCATTGATCCGACAGTCTTTCGCCCCGATTCCATGCTCGGTGTCAAAGGGCTTATCGAGGTCTATAAAAACGGCCGGATTGCCATGGCCAACGCTCCGGGAACCGGTATTGCCGACGACAAGGTAATATACGCATATGTTCCAGAAATCATAAAATATTATACAGGTGAAGATGCCATTCTGCCTAATGTGCCGACCTATATTTGCCGAAACGGCAAGGACCGGGAATATGTGCTTGAGCATCTCGACGAGCTGGTTGTGAAAGCCGCCAACGAGTCAGGGGGATACGGCATGCTGATCGGGCCCCATGCCACCGATGCCGAACGGGATTCTTTCGCTGAAAAAATCAAGGCAGAACCCCGTAATTACATGGCTCAACCGACCATCGCCCTCTCCAGGGTACCGACCATCGTCGGCGACCGGCTCGAAGGGCGGCATGTGGATCTCCGTCCATATATACTGTATGGAGAAGATATCTATGTACAGCCGGGCGGCCTGACCCGCGTAGCACTGAAGAAAGGGTCTCTTGTAGTCAATTCATCCCAGGGTGGCGGAAGCAAAGATACTTGGGTACTGTTACCGAAATTATTATAGGAGGAATGGGATGCTGAGTCGTGTCGCCAATTCAATTTACTGGATGTGCCGCTATATCGAACGGGCTGAGAATGTGGCCCGTTTTATCAGTGTCAATCTTAACCTGCTGCTGGATATGCCTTCAGAAGAGGGCAAACACTGGAAACCGATTGTTATGACTACCGGTGACCAGGAAATATTCGAAAAAAAGGACCCGGGTTATAATCAGGAGGCGGTCATTCGCTTTCTCACCTTTGACCGGGAGTATCCGAATTCTATCCTGAGGTGTCTTGCAGCAGCCAGGGAAAACGGACGATCAATCCGGGAGATAATCTCATCGGAAATGTGGGAACACCTGAATAATTTTTATCTGGAGCTGGCAAATGGCCAAAGCCTGGCCATGGCTCTGGAAGACCCCCACCGCTTTTTCAAGATAATCCAGATGCGCAGCCACCTGTTCACCGGCCTGATGGACAGTACCATGAGCCATGGCGAGGCCTGGAATTTCGCCAGGATAGGTATGATGATGGAGCGGGCCGACAAGACCTCCAGAATCCTGGATGTAAAATATTTCATGCTGCTCCCCCAGGCCAGCCTGGTCAATGCTCCCATTGACCACATCCAGTGGATGGCGGTGCTGAAATCCGCCAGTGCATTTGAGATGTACCGGAAAGAACACCACAATATCACCCCGAACAAGGTTGCTGATTTTCTCATTTTTGACAGCCAGTTTCCCCGGTCAATCCGGCATTGTATCAACAAGGCGAAAATCTGCCTGCACCGCATCACCGGCACACCGCAGGGTGCCGCTATCAATCTGGCGGAAAAACGGCTGGGCCGTATCCAAGCCGACATCGAATATACCGACATTGAAGAGGTCATTGGCATCGGCCTGCACGAGTATCTCGACAACCTGCAAAGTAGAATCAACGATGTGGGGGCGGCAATCGGGACAACGTTCTTTAACCTGAAACCAACTAATGAGTCCTCTAACAACGAGCAATAGCCGGCACCTGGAACAGGTACTGATAAACCATGCCGAGGGGAGTTTATTGGGTTTTCCAATTGACATACCCGAAGCAAGAAAACGGTGAAATTTTGGGCATACATATATCTCTCCATCACAAGACCTCGTATAGATACGATCGAAGCATAAACCTTGCTCCGCAGATTGTCCGGCTTCGTCCGGCGCCCCACTGCCGAACCCCCATCCTGAGCTACTCGATGAAAGTTATGCCGGAAGATCATTTTATCAACTGGCAGCAGGATCCTTTCAGCAATTATCTTGGACGCCTGGTTTTTCCGGAAAAAACCTCTCACTTTGAGGTTGAAGTAGATCTGATAGCGGATATGATCATCATCAATCCCTTCGATTATTTCCTCGAACCGGATGCCGAAACTTTTCCCTTTACCTATGACAAAGCGCTCAAGGTGGATTTAGGACCATATCTGGCTCGGGAATCAGCAGGCAAAGAGCTGAAGGCCTATCTGGAGGGAATCGACAGCAGCCCCAGACGGACCATCGACTTTCTTGTTGATTTGAACATGAAGCTCAGTCAGGACATCAGCTACCTCATCCGCATGGAGCCAAACGTGCAGAGCTGCGAAAAGACGCTGACGCTCGGCAGCGGTTCATGTCGGGACTCAGCATGGCTCCTCGTCAATATCCTTCGATATTTCGGCCTTGCCGCCCGTTTTGTTTCCGGCTACCTGGTCCAGCTGAAACAGGATGTCAAATCTCTTGACGGACCGTCCGGTGCCGAAAACGACTTCACCGACCTGCACGCCTGGACCGAGGTCTTTATCCCCGGAGCCGGCTGGATAGGCATGGACCCGACATCAGGTCTTTTTGCCGGAGAAGGACATATTCCGCTTGCCTGCTCTCCTGAGCCGCAGAGTGCAGCGCCGATCACCGGTGCGCTCGATGAGTGTGAGGTTGACTTTCACCATACCATGTCGGTGAAACGTATCTTCGAGGCCCCGCGCTCCACCAAGCCCTACCCGGAAGAGACCTGGTCAGCCATTGTTACCCTCGGTGAGAAGATCGATCTGGATCTCATCTCCCAGGATGTCCGTCTCAGTATGGGCGGAGAACCGACCTTTGTCTCCATTGACGATATGGAAGGTGCCCAGTGGAACACCGAGGCACTTGGTGTCGAGAAACAACAGCTGGCTGAAACGCTCATCAAGCGATTAAAAGAAGAATGGGCCCCCGGCGGACTGCTTCACTACGGCCAGGGGAAATGGTATCCAGGCGAATCTCTTCCCCGCTGGGCTCTTGGCTGCTACTGGCGCAAAGACGGCAAGCCTATCTGGCAAGACAGCCGGTGGCTTGCCGATGTCTCCAAAGACTATGGTTCAGTAATTTCTGATGCGAAAAAATTCATTGAGAACCTCGCTGATATCCTGGAAGTAAACCGTCGCTTTATCCGTGAAGGTTACGAGGATGTTCTGCACTATCTGCAGCAGGAGCAGCAACTGCCCGTCAATGTTGATCCCACCGATCCCAAACTGGAAGACCCTGAGAAAAGGGCGCGGATGATCCAGGCTTTCAAACACGGACTCGGAGCAGTAGTCGGCTATGTCCTGCCGCTGCAGCATGGATCATGGAAAAGCGGCCCATGGCCTTTCAGGGGCGACCATATGTATTTGTTACCAGGAGACTCCCCCGCCGGCCTGCGTTTGCCCCTGGACTCCCTGCCCTGGGTGGCACCGGCAGACATTCCGGTGCAATTCTCTCTTGACCCCATGGCTAAAGCGACACCACTGCCCGACATGCACGAGGGACAGCAGGCCCTGACGGGAGAGCCGGACGAAAAATTCAGCGAAAGTGTCCGTTCCCAACCACCGCCTTTTGAGGAGCCGAAAGCGGTTGCAGGCGAGTCGGCTGCCTGGGTTGTGCGCACCGCTCTCTGTGTCCAGCCCCGTGAAGGTCGACTGTATGTCTTCATGCCGCCGATCCCCTCACTTGAGGGATATCTGGAACTGATTGCCGCCATTGAAAAAACCGCTGAAAAAATAAAAATACCCGTTGTCATTGAAGGGTACACACCTCCAGCTGATGGACGGCTGCAGTGCCTCAAGGTCACCCCGGATCCGGGGGTCATTGAAGTAAATATTCAGCCGATGCACAGCTGGCAGGAAATGGTGGGCCATACCACCAGGCTGTACGAAGTTGCCAGAGAGTGCCGGCTTGGTACCGAGAAATTCATGGTGGACGGTCGCCATACCGGGACCGGAGGCGGCAACCACATCGTCGTCGGCGGGGCCACTCCCGCAGATAGTCCTTTTTTACGAAGACCGGATCTGCTGCGCAGTTTCATCACCTTTTGGAACAACCACCCTTCTCTCTCGTTTCTGTTCTCCGGTCTGTTTATTGGCCCGACAAGCCAACAACCACGAATCGACGAGGCGCGTCACGACAGCCTTTATGAACTGGAAATCGCATTTGCCGAGCAGGACCGGCAGACTGGTTCGAATCACCCGTGCCCGCCGTGGCTGGTCGACAGACTGTTCAGAAATCTGCTGGTCGACGTCAGCGGCAACACCCACCGGGCAGAATTCTGCATAGATAAACTCTATTCTCCGGACAGTTCTTCCGGCCGGCTTGGCCTTCTTGAGTTTCGAGCCTTTGAGATGCCACCCCATGCCCGGATGAGCCTGGCGCAACAACTCCTCCTGCGTATTTTTATTTCCTGGTTCTGGCAAACTCCTTATCGCCAGGAGCTGGTCCGCTGGGGGACCCGTCTCCACGATCGTTTCATGCTGCCCCAGTTTGTGCGGGACGACTTCGAGGACGTCCTCAGCATCCTCAACCAGGCGGGCTACCCTGTTTCTCTCGATTTTTTCCATCCTCATTTTGAGTTTCGCTTCCCCATCTACGGCAAGATACATTATCAGGGGATGGAACTGGAACTCAGGCAGGCACTGGAACCATGGCATGTTCTCGGGGAAGAACCCGGCGGAGGCGGCACCGCACGATATGTCGATTCATCTGTCGAACGACTGCAGGTCAAGGTCTCAGGCATGACCGGCGAGCGCTACATCATCACCTGCAACGGCAGGCCCGTGCCGCTGCAGCCAACCAGAGTTGAGGGGGTTTTTGCCGGTGGCGTCCGCTACCGGGCATGGCAGCCGCCCGCCTGTCTCCATCCCACGATAGGGGTACATGCCCCCCTGACCATTGACCTCTTCGATACCTGGTCTTCCCGTGCTGTTGGTGGCTGCACCTATCATGTCGGACATCCCGGCGGCAGAAATTACGATATCTTTCCGGTGAATTCTTATGAGGCTGAAGGACGCAGAAATTCACGTTTCCTGCCACATGGCCACACTCCGGGCACCCAGATGGAAATTCCGGTCGAGGCAGCCAATCGTCAGTTCCCTTATACTCTTGATTTGCGTCGGTGATATGGTTAAGTAAAAAGCTTCAGATGCGAAGCGTGTGCATTTCACTATTATATCTGATGAAGATTTTTTACGACACCATCAAAGTTAACGAGGCATCATTTGTATGATTGAAAAAGAGCTCAGCGAACCATCGAGCCCAACAGCAGTGCGAGATTCCCTCTTCAGTTCCATCAGATTTCCTGCTGGAGCCTACAGCGAAGCTTATTTTTCGCCGTCTGAGGTCCGACCACACTGGCAAAAGCTTCTCTCTGCCCTGGAGAGAAGCGGGCCGGAGTCAATAAAGAAGTATCAAGAACGGGCCAGACACATGCGGCACGAAGACGGTGCCACGATCAATCCGTTTGATGATCCGGCTCAACGAAGCACCTCATGGGATCTGGATGTTATTCCGCTGCCTCTATCAGCTGGCGAGTGGCGTACAATTGAGTCGGGCGTGATACAGCGGGCCGGCTTGCTTGAGATGGTGCTGGCGGACACGTACGGTCCCCAGAGCCTGCTGAGAACCGGGCAGTTCCCTGCTGAGTTGATTTTTGCCAACCCCAATTTTCTCCATTGCTGTCATAATATCCAGCCGCCCGGAAATCGATTTCTCACCTTTTATACGGTAGATCTCTATCGGGGCGAAGATGGTCATTTTCGGGTTCTGCGTGATTACGCGTCTACCTCGGCCGGATTGGGCTATGCTCTTGAAAACCGAATCGTCACTTCACGGGTCTTTTCCGAACTGTACCATCAAACCCAGGTCCTCCGACTGGCACCTTTTTTCCAGTCTTTTCAGCGCTCACTGATCGCACGCACTTCACTGAGCAAAGAGGATCCTGGCATTGTATTGCTCTCACCCGGTCCGGACAGTCATATCTACTTCGAACATGCTCTGCTCTCCCGGTACCTCGGCTACCCTCTTGTAGAACCTCAGGACCTGACCGTACGAAACGGGAAAGTTTTCCTGAAAAAGCTCGATGGCCTTGAGCCGGTAGAAGTCATATTTCGCCACATCTCCGACCTATCCAGCGACCCTTTTGCTCTGCGTCGGGCAACTGCAAATGGTGTAGCAGGCCTTATTCAGGTCTGTCGTGAAAAAAACATTGATGTTGTCAACCCAGTCGGCAGCGGATTCATCGAAACTCCCGCACTGTCGGTTTTTCTGCCTTCACTCTCCAGACAACTGCTCGGAAAAGATCTGCTCTTACAGAACCATCCGGCCTGGTGGTGCGGCAATAGTGAGGGACTCGAATATGCTGCAGCCAACCTCGGGAATCTGACTCTCGGTTCTGCTCTCGACAGTCAGACTGCCATCAACCAGTCCGGAGACAAGATGGCCCTGATCAATTCCTCACCGGCAAGCTATATGGTCTCAGCACCGGTAAAGCCTGCAGCAGTGCCTTCCTTGGGCCACCTTGGAGTCCAAAGCAGTTACAATATCTTTCGGATTTTTGCCTGTGCCACCCCCGAGGGATTTACGGTTATGCCGGGGGGACTGGCCATCACCTCACCTACTCTTGAAACTCTTGTCGGAAACTCTCCGGAACTCCAGCAGAGTAAAGATATCTGGGTGCTGTCTGAAGGACCGGTAGAGACAGTGAGCCTTATGGAATGTTTTCGTTCCGTAGGCGAATTCAAACGCAGCAGCGACCTCCCAAGCCGGGTCGCCGATCACCTGCTCTGGTTGGGACGTTATCTTGAAAGGGCGGAAGGACTGGTCAGGCTCCTGCGATCCATCTTTCGCAGAATTTCCGGAGAGGATCGTCCCGAAGATATCCCGGAACTCCCGTTTTTGCTGAATCTTTTAAGAGCAAAGAATATCATCCCCACCCCGCCAAAGGATTCTCCACAGGTTCCTCTCTTCCAGGAATTATACTCCCAGCTAAACAACGGTCTATACCAAAGGGACAGGATGGACAGCCTGGTTTCCACTCTGAAACTGGTCCAGAAGGCGGCCCGCAAGGTGCGGGATCGCCTCTCGACCGATTCATCACGCATCATCAACCATCTTGAGGATTTTGCCGATAGTCCGTCTATCGATCCACTGGAATTCATGGATGATACACTCTTTGCATTAAGTGGTTTCAGCGGCATGGCTATGGAATCCATGACCCGCAGCCTGGGCTGGCGCTTTATGGATATGGGCCGTCGAGTTGAACGTGCAATCAACCAGACCAACCTTATCAACGTTGCCCTCCCCCAACTGTGCACTAAATCCAGAAAAACCCTGGAAGCACTCCTTGAGGTCTCTGACAGCACCATGACTTACAGATCACGCTACCGATCCGCCTTCCAGCTGGCACCGGTGCTTGACCTGTTACTGGCAGATGAAAGCAATCCAAAATCCCTTGCCTTTCAATTTAGTCAAATTGCCGGTCATGTCGAACACCTGCCCCGTCAAAACGAGCGACGTTTTGCCTATCCTGAAGAGCGCATTGCCCTGAAAATGCTGACAGCAGTACGCCTGCTTGATTTGACTGCCATACATTGTGATACCGATAACTCGAACAATGAGCAGCTGCAATTTTTCCTTGCGTCCATGTCGGATTATCTCAAAGAATTCTCTCAGCAGGTCACCGGTCACTACCTGACCCGGATTCCAACCACACCTCACTTCACGCTGATCACAGGCGATCAACAATAATGAAATACAGAATTACCCATAAAACCGGATATAAATATTCAGCACCGGCATCCCTTTCCCAGAACGAGCTCTTTTTAAGCCCCCGGTCAACTCCAAGCCAGAGTATTGTTGAAAGCCATCTGTCTATTGTGCCGGAACCCCAATACAGACATCGCCGTATCGATTACTTCGGCAATACAGTTGATGTCTTCATGATTCAGCACCCTCACAATGAACTTGCAGTGGCTGCCACCAGCGTTGTGGAGACAACCAACCCGGTTATCCCGGCCCCAGGCGGAACCGCTCCCTGGGAGGATGTAGTCCGGCGGTTGGCCGCGCACACCCAGCCTACTGATCTGGATGCCTTTCAGTTTATTTTTGCCAGTCCGTTAATAACCACCAGCCAGGAAGCCATTTCCTATGCCGCGTCATCCTTTACCCGCGGAACTCCGGTGCTGGCAGGAGCAACGGATTTGATGCGCAGGATATTCAATGAATTCTCCTATGATAAAACTGCCAGTACTGTGGACACGACGGTTAGCCAGGTGCTGGAGAACCGCAAAGGTGTCTGCCAGGATTTTGCCCATCTTGCAATCAGCTGCCTGCGGTCTCTCGGCCTTGCAGCACGATATGTGAGCGGCTACCTGGAAACGATTCCGCCACCGGGCAAACCCAAACTGGTAGGTTCTGACGCGTCCCATGCCTGGGTCGCCATCTTTATCCCGGATTTCGGATGGGTAGACTTTGACCCTACCAACAACCAGCTTACCAATGAAAGCTATATTACTCTTGCCTGGGGTCGTGATTACGGCGATGTTGCACCGGTGAAAGGAGTTGTCATGGGCGGTGGGACGCATCGACTGTCGGTAACAGTCGATGTTGCGGCCCAGAGGGAAATGTTAATAAGGTAAGACAGTAAGTTGGGCGACCCGGGGATTGTATTCTTGTGGTGTCCACAGAAAGCAATCTCATCTGGCCACCTACCTTTAATTATTCACTTATTCTTTATTCAGCCAGCGTAATTCATAAATGTCAGTTCGCCGGTTCTCGGCGTTACGCACACTGCCCTGTGACCGTAATTCTTTAATTAAATCAAGGTCCAAATCGGTGATGAGTGTTGTCTCGATGCCTGGTGTCGCTTCCGAGGCAATAGCATCGTGCGGAAAAGAAAAGTCCGATGGCGTGAAAATGGCCGCCTGGGAATACTGGATGCCCATGGTCTCTACCTTGGGTATGTTCCCCACACTGCCGGAGATTGCGACAAAACACTCATTTTCAATGGCCCTGGCCTGGGCACAGCGTCGCACCCGGAGATACCCGGTTTTGGTGTCGGTCCAAAAGGGCACCAGCAATAATTTCACACCTTTCATTGCCAGCAGTCTTGCCTGCTCCGGAAACTCGATATCATAACAGATGAGGATGCCGATTTTGCCGACATCTGTATCAAAAACCTTAAGGTTGTGGCCCCCGGTGAATTTCCAGGAAACATCCTCATCCGGGGTGATGTGTAATTTGGCCTGACTGTCCCAGGTACCGTCTCGTCGACAAAGGAAACTGACATTATACAACTTGCCGTCTTCACGAAGCTGAGGAACGCTCCCTGTGACAATGTTAATATTGTAGCTCAGTGCCATTTCCGTCATGGCCTGCCGCATGTCATCCGTATACCCAGCCAGCATCCGCATGGCGTCAGCGGGGTTATTTCCCTCATAGGTATGAATGAGCGGGGCATTAAACAGCTCTGGAAAAAGAACGATATCGGCCTTGTAATCGCTGACCGTGTCGACGAAAAACTCAACCTGCTGCATAAAATCATCAAAGGAATCAAAACGCCGCATCTGCCATTGAACGACCCCCAGCCTGACAATGGATTTGGTTCTGCCGACCAGTTTGGTCTTTTTCTGATAGTAGATATTAATCCACTCCAAAAGAACGGCGTTACCACGGGACTGATGGTCCCCGGGCCAGTAATCATCAAGGAGATTGCGAACGTGAAAATCGTTGGAGAGCTGAAAGGTAAGAACAGTATCAAACAATTCCCTGTTTTTGACTTTGAGAATATACTGCTGGGGAGTCATCTCATGAGAATATTTATGATAACCGGAGATTCTACCACCGAGTAAAATTCCTTTGAGATTGAGGTTTTCCGCCAGTTCCCGCCGGCCATCGTACAGACGCCGCCCAAGTCGCATTCCCTGATAATCAGGATCAACAGCGACATCAATTCCATAGAGATAATCCCCTTCGGGATCATGGGATCTGAAGGTTCCGCCGCGGACAATCTGTTCGTACGAGTGATGGTCACCAATCAAGCTGAAGTCGATAATCAGGGACAGGGCCATGGCCACAGCCTTTCCATTGTCTTCAATACAAATCTGCCCCTCTGGAAACATTTTTATCAAGTCTGCTATCTGCTTTTCAGTCCATGGGGAAGTGACACCCTTGTAGACCTTTGCGGAGATATCCCGTATCGCACCGTAATCATCGAGACGAAGATGTCTGGTTGTGAGTTTGTGCTCGATTTCGTCAATCATTGAAAATCCACCTAAGATACTAAATTAATTGGTTAAAAAGAATATTCCGCGACAACTTCCAGTTTCATCTGGATAATTGTCGAGACTTATATACCTCGTGATGAAAATATCAAGAGAAATATGCAATCCCACGAGATTTTCCTGTGCTCACGCAAGAGTGGCAGCAAAGATCTCTGCACCATTACGACTCTGTCCCCTTCTCGTCTTCCAAAACTCGCTGTGGATACTCATGCCCGAATCAAGTCGCCAACTACCACATTGTAACCTATATGCTGTAATTACAACACCTTGCATTTCAGATTTCCGGAAATATTTTCCGGCAAACAAGAAAATAGACAGATTTTTCTTTGTGCAAAGTCGCAAGATCACCGTTACTGCCGTGAAGTCTATAACAATTAATTGCAGCCGTGATTCTGGATTGTTTTTTGCAATATCTTTACCAGTCCTGATCTATTGATCGGTGAGGTTTAGACTTGGAAACGATAAGGATTTTGATAGCACTCCCCCGTAAGATAACACTGCTATCAATTAAAACCAGCAATCTATGATACTGCCGACCGAGGTAGCTTTGCTCATGATGCGACAATTGTAGTGTTATGAAACCTCACTGAATCCGTTGTTCCCGGCGATTGCATTGTCGGGAATCGTGGTGTTGAATCAGAACACCGCGCCCAACACAATCAGCCCCGCCTGTTTACACAACACCCGGCAGCGGTGGGCACTGCTGATGCTTTTGGAGCATTCCTTTATTGTTTTCGTGAGTTCAATACTATTTTTTGCCTTTTTCTTGTCAGTCAGGACCAAGGTACATCAAGGATGTTAAACAAAAAAAGGAGACTCAGTTATGAAACTCGATGCTTTGAAGTGCACATTGTTAGCATCGTCCATGGTACTGGCAGGCCTGCCGGGGAATGGGGCGTTTGCTGATGATGGCCAGCGACTGGTCAGAAGCGTATCCAGCGCACCGGGAATCACCGAAAATCCAGAGCCAGAGGGTGAACACGCATTTATTAAATTTATGAACTTCCATGTGCCGAGTCAGGCAGCCAATGGCGAGCTGGTAATGATCGACTACTATAACGCCGACGATGTGCTGGTGAAGACAGAAGAAAAAGCCAAGCCCCTGATCAATGCATATATCTACGGCCCGGTCATTACCTTTGACAATCCGGAAGCATCCGGCTATCCCGGACATGGCCGGCGCGATGCCTTTGTCGCTGTGAGCCTTGACGATGGTGAGACATGGAAGCGCACTAATCTTTCCAATTCTGCAGACCAGAGCTCGTTTACGGTATCCACTCCACTGCAGGATCCCGGTGCTGCAGTGGTAGAAAGTTCGATCGAGTTTGACCCCAATGGTCCAGTTATCGAAGAGGCTGGGTTTAAGCTGAAGCGAAGAGGTGGCAAGCTTGAAGTTGAGGGAACTACCGGGCTAAACAGAAAAAAAAGGGTCGAAATCCGCAACGCGGTCACCCAGGACGTCCTTTTTACCATCCGTTCCGACCGGGAAGGAGAGTTTGAGAAAGAACGCAGGCTGGCCTTTGCACCCTGCCTGGTGCAGGCCGGGGTTGATGGTGTGTTTGGACCTGCTGTAGCGGTTGAGGATGCACCGGAAAACTGTGTCGGCCCGGATGTCCCTACGGTACCGATGATCACAGAATATCCAGGGGATGTACGCAATATCTTCCATGCAGTGGCCGGAAATAAAGTTCTGGTAGCCTGGCACAGCAAATTTTGCCGTGCAGGTTCGCCAGTCTGGAGTGATGAGTTTCCCCGTGATGAAGTTGCAGCGTACCTTGATATCGATACCACAAGAGACCTGTATCTGACTGATATGTTTGGCGTTGCCGGGGAACAGGGGGCAACCGATTACGTTGACAATGAACCGGTCGGCGAAGTGCCCTACAGTTGTCTGTGGAGTGCTCGCGGTGTACTACGCGAAGACCCGGAAATTGAAGGTACCACGCAGGTGGTGTGGTTTCAGGCAGAAAGATTGACCTCCGGTCATCGTGATGTTAACCGTGTCGAAACATCCTGTATAGCGGGTGCCGGTTGTGCCATTACCTGGCAGGAAGATCCCGAGGGCATTCGACCAGGTGAGGGTGAAGGCCCGGGAACCGGTTGGTCCGGAGCAACAGCCGCCAGCAAGACCGATATCTGGTACAGCTTCATCCGTTGGGAGGATTTCGATATCATCGAAGATGATGCTGGTGATCCTGTTCCCTTAAGTACTAATCTACTGGATACCGGACGTCCTGCTCCCTATGTACCGATGATGTCTGCCGTGCGACTGACCAATAACGACCGTTGCCAGACCGATGCTGCAGAAGGTTTTTGCTCTGGTTCAGCAACGGATTATGGTCTTAAAGATCAGTGTGTGGGCACTATTAACGTCCCGTTGGGACAGAGCGGTACCCAGGACATCTGTGTGGTTGATTCTAATAAGAGCAGTATCATGGACGCTGGCGATTTGCCTAACCTGGCGAATACCGCTGCGACCCGGCCACGCCTGAATCTGCAGCCTCGTGATTCCGATGGTGATGGCGTGGTTGATGACGCCTGGGTTGTGGTGGTCTCCGAAGAAGACAAGGGACTGGGGCGTTACGGGTATATTAATACCGAAGAATGGGAGCTCGGTAATCTTACCGATACTGCAGAGCAAATGTGTATAGATCCACCGAATAATCCTGATGAAACAACCGGTTGTCAAAAAGCGGATATCGGCAAGAATGTCTTCTGGGCCAGCTTTAATATGGGGTCGCCTCAAACCTCTGCTGGCACCGAAGATTTTAGCCTGGTGAACAACCTTCTGGCCCAGGGAGCGCAACTCAACCAGCCGGAAGTCAACTGGCGCACCGGAACATACTATCCGCCAATGTCTACAGGGAACATGTGGGATTTTGGTGAGCTGAATTTCCTCATCTTCAATACTGAGATCGCTCGTCGGACCAGTATGATGTCTCAGCCTGTGGGGAAGGCCATTGCCAGTGGCGGGAATCTGGTCGCCATGCCTCTGTGGAAACAGGGTACCGTCAATCAGGGTGGACCTGCTGACATCAGCACACGCCGTATCGTCGCACCAGAAGATGTGGATGAGACAACAGAGAATCCATACGCTGCAGGCAATATAGTCTGTGCCTGGTACGATGGTGAAGGTAACGAGACAAAAGGGGTGATGTATTTCACCGATGAAACCAACGGTGGATTTAATCCCTACTATCCAGACGGTCTGTGCATGGCGGCACCTATCAATCTTTCGGCCCGTACACCGCTTGCCTGTGAGGCGAGTTCCGGGGAAAGTGACGGTCTCTGCCCCGGTGTCTCCGATATGACCTGTGTAGTCGATCCGGTATTTGGTCAACTCTGCAAGTCGGTCAATAACCCAGAAGACAATCAAGTATTAGACAAGATGGTCAGCTGGTATGAATGCCCCGGTTCCAATGGTAAGATGATTGGTGGTACAGGTGCAGTCATGCCTGCCTGTGGAATTGAGGCTGATAGTCTTTTGATCGGCAGCAATCTGGATGACGCCTCCTGGTATAATCCGATGGAGGTCGCCAAGGCCCACCGCGGATTTCTCGATGGTGACTATATCTCTTTGATCTATGCCTGGTCACCGAACTGGAAGCTCAACGCCGTTGGTAACGACCGTTACGAGCTCTATACACGGCGTTCCTTTGATGGCGGTATCACCTGGACAACGACACCTGGGAACTTTGTTGCCAGTAATGGTTTTTCCTATTCAGGTAACGGAACCACTACCTGTGAAACATGGCGTGATGGCGACGGCGCTCTGACCGATAGCCATGTCTGCACCCAGTATGGTGCAGGTGAAGCCGAGCAGTCCCGTAACGTGTCCCAGCTCAAGTCAATGAAGAACACGATTCTCGACCCACGCTATACCGCGGCCGGTGGTATTCCTCCAAAAGCTGTACCTGCAGCGGGTGATCTTGAGTGGGCAATTTTTGAGCCAATCGATCCAACCGACTACCTGGATCCATCGCGTAACTTTGTGGTGTTTGAAGATGGTGATAATACTACGGTCTCCGAGGGGGAAGCAGAGCCTTTAAACCTGGCCTATGGCCGTGCTGAAGTTTGGGGTGATCACTTCACCGTATGGGCCGAGATCGATACTGGCTTTAGTAACGGAATTGCTGACTGCTATCCCAATAATCCACATGGCGATCCCGATGTTAGTTGGGCTGCAGGGACAGGGTTCTGCAATGAATTCGACACACTGGAAGGCAAGAAGGACGAACTGTCGGAAGAGGCCAGTATAACCGCCAGCCCATATGGTGACTTCCTGTACGGTGCCTGGGGCCAATTCAATGTTGACGAGAATGGTGAATTCATCGACGGGGATTCCATGTTTCGCAGGATCTGGTTCCTGGATGGCTATATCTCAACAGATAACTCATGGACTTTACCCGGCACCAATCAGTAGCAACCAGGACAGTGTCATCGGCAGGAAAGTGTACCAGACATATCGGGGAGTCGTCAGCAATGGCTTCCCGATATGTTGTTGTAAAGAAATAGAGAGAACAGGATAGCATGAACACATATGTAATAAGTGTAATAGCGGCCCTGATCATGTTTGCAGTGGTTATGGTTTCGGCGGGGGTAAACCAGGCGTCTGCACCTGACAGCGCATTCACTCCGGCAGGTACAGCTTTTGGTATTACCCTCGGTAAACGCTTTCATCCTTCTATGGTGGCAAGAGTGATAGACAGAAAGCCGCACAACTATACAGGGCCAAATGGCAGTCAGCACGAAGGCACTGTTCTGCATATAGAGCCCAATATACCAGATGAAAGGTTTCAAGATTACTCAGTAAAAACAAAAAATGACGGCATTATCTACTCCATTCAGGCTGGGTATCAGTTTCTGGTGGAGCCGGCACAGGTTAAAAAAATGGGTCGGGTCAAAGAGGCCAGACTAGTCCGATCAACCTGCAAGGCAGCAGTAAGAGATTTGGCGCTTCGGCTTGAGGCAAACTATGGGAAACCGCGTGGACAGGGCCGGGATGGAGAGTGGTTCAGTTTTCGACAATTATCAGCTCACTCGGATATGAGCCTGAACCTGTATGCAAATCGTTGTCGAACCGGTTTCTATTATGTTGTTCTCATGAATCGATAAATAGTGCCCAGAGTATCCTCTTCTGCACTTTCCTTCAGATGTTCAGTAATTCAGCTTAAGGCCTGTCACATAACTTTTTTCTCTCTTTTTTTAGCATAATAGTACAGCACAGAATCAAACTAAATATTCTTTTCTCGTACAATAATCCTCCTTTCACCCTACCGCCCGCCTGTCCAACACTACCCTTATGTTATCAAAGTAACATAATATCAAAACACACTTCAATTTTTTAATTTTTTTTTGATCCACTATGTGGTAGTTATCATTAATAATAAATTAAATAAATTTTACAAATTATTTTCTTGTGGCTATTTAATGTTACTAAAAAAACATTATATTGTTTCGCTTCTTATTTATCACACAGTATTAAACAGTTACATGTAATTCTAATACGCCTCAAAGGGAGCACCAATGCCTTTTATTGATAGGTACAGGTGATGATTCCATATAAAAGCTTTCCCATCATCTTGCTTCTTGTCACAGGTGTTTGGACGTAAGGCACTAAAAGAGGAGACTCTGAACGAATGCACTTTTTTTTAGTCTTTTTGTTTATTTTGGTATCGGCAATTCCAGTAACTGCAGAAGAACCCCAACCACAACTTGAGGAAGTTGTGGTGACCGCATCAAGAGTTGACCAGAAACTTTCCGAAACACCCGTTACAATCAACGTGCTGGATGAGGCAGAAATTGAAAAGGTAAAGTACAGGAACCCTGACGAAATACTTCGCAGAATACCTGGTATTTACACCCATGATTTCGGAGGTGAGTCTGAACTTTCTTCCATCCGGGTACCAACACATTTCACCAATCCATACACACTGCTGCTTGTAGACGGGGTGCCGACCTCCAGCTATGGTTCAGGCAGTTCAGGCAATTTCGGTGAGCTCAACAGTGACAACATTGCCCGCATAGAGGTCGTCAAGGGGCCGGCTTCCGCTCTCTACGGAAGCAATGCTATCGGCGGGGTTATAAACGTGATAACGAAGAACCCGTCACCCAGGCCCCAGGTAAAGATATGGACGGAAATCGGTGAGGATGAGCAGTGGCGTAGCGGTCTTTCCGGCAGCGGCTCCTCGGATACATTGAGCTTAAATTTTGGCCTGAATCACATTAATTCCGAGAACTGGCGGGAACACTCCGAACTTGATAAACAGGCGGCAAATGTCAAGCTGCAGTATCTCCCAACGGATCAGGGACTCCTCACCTTCAAACTGGATTATATCAATTTTGATAATGAATCACCCGGTTCCATAAACGAAGATGACTTTTTAGCTGACTGGCGACAGAGCTACCACACCTTTGCCTATAAAAAACTTGAGAAAATCACCCCGCTTATATCGTACTCCCATTATCTGGAGGATGCGGAAGTAAAAACGACCCTGGTACTCCGCGATACCGAGGAAGAGGCAATACCACAGTATGCTATCCGCAGGCAACGCACCGGCTATGTCGGACAATTCTCCGAGAGTGAGACACGGGATGTGGGCGGCCAGTTCCTCTACAACCGAGACTTTGAAATGCTCCGCTCAAAGATAATTTTTGGTGTCGATGCAGAAAGAGGAAAAATGGATGCTCAACAGTTTAACCTCGACGTAACTTTCGACAATGTTCAGAACAAATATACGGGATATTCCAACAGGGGCATTGATGATGATTTTGATATCACGACCAAAATATATGCACCGTATCTCCAGTTCGAAATTTCCCCGTTTGAAAAATTAAGACTGACCGCCGGCGGACGCTACGACAAGGTAACCTATGAAGTCGACAGCAAGGTGGATAATACCAAGACCGGCGACAAGGATTTTTCAAGATTTTCTCCCAAATTTGGTGCCACCTATCAGTTTTCACCTTCACTGAATACCTATCTGAACATTTCCGAGGGCTTTGTTGTTCCGACAACCAGCCAGCTCCTTACCTCAAGCTGGGCCAATATCGATCTGGAACCCGAGAAGGCCACCAACTACGAGGTGGGCATGCGTTCTTCATTTCTGGACCGAAAGATAGATTTTGATATCGCATTCTACATGATGGATATAGAGGAAAAAATTATCGCAAGCGATCTCAGCCGGTTCGTAAAAGAATATGTCAACGCCGGGGAGACGTCGCAAAAAGGCATAGAGGTCACGGGAAGGTATTCGCCCGTGGATTTTGCCAGCCTGTCCCTGGCCTACACCTATGCTGAGAACAAATTTGAAGAGTTTTTCCCAGGGACGGAGGATTTTTCAGGCAACTATCTTCCCAGATCTCCAAAACACCGGCTCAACCTGCGACTGAATGTGCAACCTGTTAAAAATCTGGATGTCGAACTCGAAATGGATGAGATCAGCAGCCAATATACCGACGATGCCAATACGGTAGAATATTCCAGGCCGACCTTATTCAATCTGCGATTGAAATATGACTGGCAGCAATGGTCCTTCTGGACCTCCCTGGAAAACCTGACTGACCAGGAATATGCCAGCTATGTCAGTTACAGCAGCAGTGATGACATTTCCACCTATTACTCGGGAAAGCCCCGTACTTTTTTCGTGGGTCTTTCCTATACCTGGCAAGGAGATAAATAATGTTTCCGGCACCCGGCCTCCTCAATTTTCGACTCTGTCTTCTTTCTTTTCTTATTCCTGTGCTCTGCCTGGTGCCGGGAAACAGTCTTTCGGCAAAGAGCGGGGAACCGGAACCGCTTCGTTTATCTTTTCTCGGGAACTCCGCGGGAGGTGCCGACTGCCAGCAACATGGACCATCTGCTCCCCCGCAGGCAAAGAAAGCAAAAAAATCGGGGGGACGGCCACCTTCTGTGCACGAGTCCGAGCACAGGCCTGTTGCCAGGCGCACCTATTATTTCAACGAGCACCGCAGAAGGGCACTTATAAAGGCGTATGTCAGGCAGCCCGGCGGCAGGGTTATTGAACCGGAACTTCGCCTTGGCCACAAGCCGAATGTTTCCTTTACCACCCCCTTTGGCAATGGCCCTGCTCATGGGGCAAACAATATCTATATCGTAGAACAGGGTGTAGACAATGAAGTATTGACCATACGAACTGCCAAATGGATAACCATGCATCATAATTGTGGCTGGGGGCATGAGGGAAAGTTTAACGAGACCCTGACCAGTCCGCAGCCGCTTGAGACAATTCCCTTTGAGATCGTTATCGACAACCTCTGGGACCGCAATTTTCATCTCAGTGTGACGTCAGGCGACAGGCTGGGAATAACAGTGCTTTCTTACGGTAAACCGGTGCCGGGGGCAGCTGTCACAGTGTCATCTGAACAAGGATGGAGCAAAAGGGTGGCAACCGATACAAACGGCAGAGCCTCTGTTCAGCTGATTCGCGATTATTACCCTCCCCTGTGGTCAACATTTAAACGCACCCACCGGGGTGAATTCCTGGTTACCGCATCGTATGACACCGACCAGCGGGGCAATTTCAGAGGGGATGCCTACCGGCACACAAGATATATCACCACGTTTCCATGGCAGTATTCTCCTTCAACCAGGGATTATGCATCCTATTCTTTTGGTCTCGCCCTGGGGCTGGTTGGCATGACGGTGAGTGGTTTTGGGGTCTATATCTATCGAGAACGCCGCAGGAAACCATACAGAGGTATCAGTTTTGATAAATAAGCTTCGACAGACTGTCAATAGAGCCGACATCAGCCGGTTTCGTTTTTATTTTCAGATCGTCGCTTTTGCATTGCTTATCTATGGTGGCTACCTCGCAATAAATATCGGCGATCAGTTACCTACTTTTGCCTGCGTCTTTGATGATGCCAGGGGCGGCTCATGCTACCTTATGGGCTTTCAGCATCAGATGTCCACGCCCTTTAGCCGAATGTTCACCGGCAGGGGAATAGGCATCCTCTTTGGCCTCTTCACCTTTGTCGGTTTCTTCATTGTTTTCAATAAGGCATGGTGCGGTTATGTCTGCCCTCTTGGCACTCTTCAGGACTGGATAACAAAAATCCGCATCAAAACAGGTATTCGTTACAGCAGTTATTCCGAGCCAACCTTTAACAGATTGAGAACAATAAAGTACGCCCTACTGGTACTGCTCATCCTGATTCCCATGGGCATCGGCAACAGTATTGCCGGACTGCCCAAACTCAACCATGACTTTGGAGTGCCTTTCTGTATGGTCTGTCCGGGCAGAACCGTGCTCCCACTTTTTACCGGTGATATTTCACAACTGGCTATCGATTTCAGCTCGCTTACAAAGATGGCGTTCTCATCGCTGGGGTTGCTTATTACCGGAATCTTCTTTACCGGTGCATTTGTTAAGAAGAGGTTTATCTGCCTCTTTTGCCCAATGAGCGCCTTTCACTCTATTTTTTCAAGGGTAAGCCTTCTGAAGCTCAACAAAAATGGAGATAAATGCACCCGGTGTGGGAACTGTTACCGAGCCTGTGATGTGGGCATTCGAGCCATCGCCGATGACCTCGATCATAAAAATATTGTTAAAGACGACTGCATGATGTGTCTGAAATGTGTTGAAGCCTGCCCCGAGGAAAAATGTCTGCAGGTTACCTTTGTCGGGCTGCCGGTGCTTGAGTCAACCGAGGAAGGTTTTTTTAAACGAACAAATGGGAAAAACAATGGAAAATGAAAGGGCCAAAGCAGCTCATCGAGCAACCCGTCTTCATCTTGGCATGGAGGCAGTGGAAACTCTGAGACAGATAGAAGATTTCCCCGACAACCCGCTGTCTATGGGCTATTTCTATGATCATTTTCGAAAAATGTTCACAGGCGACTCCCTGCTGCCCAAAAATAAAAACATCATTGCCACCATGTGCGTTCAGGTCCCCGATGAATTGATATACGCAACCGGAGCCGTGCCATTCAGATTGTGCAGCGGGGCCTATGCCTATGACAGAACCGGGGCAGAATCTATGCCGGCCAAATCCTGCCCGGTTATCCGGGCAACATCAGGCATGCTTCAAATCCATGAGGATTTGTGGAGTGAAAGTCTTTCGGCGGTAGCTATTCCCACAACCTGCGATCAGAAGAAAAAAGCAGCGGAACAGCTTGGGGATACTTCATACAATGTCTACTCCCTTGAAATGCCGTCGAGTAAAGAAAGCGAAGCAGCCAGGTTCTACTGGCAGGAATCGGTCAAGCAATTTGCCCTCGAATTACAAAAGATCACCGGAAATAAAATTACCGGGAAAAATATCAAAAAGGCTCTCTCCAAAAAAGGTGAAGCCACTCATCTCTACCGAAAAATCCATGAGCTGAGAAGGTCCGACACCCCTGTCATTTTCGGCAAGGATATGCTGCTTGTCACCAACAGCTTTTTTATGGACGACATCGACAGCTGGATAGAAGCGGTGACACTGCTTCTGGACGAACTTAAGAAACGAGCGAGAGAAAGGGTTGCCGTCTGCAGTCGCAATGCCCCGAGAATTCTTCTTACCGGTTCCCCTCCTGTCTTCCCCAACATCAAGGTACCTATCCTGGTGGAACAGTCAGGCGCTGTTATAGTCGCCGATGAAGTCTGCAGCAGCTCTCGCCTGCTATACGATGCGGTTTCTTACGATGAAGAGAACCTCAACGATATGATCCCGGCCATTGCCGACAGGTACCTCAAACCATGTACCTGCCCCTGCTTAAGTCCGAACAGCGACAGGCAAAGAAAGCTGATTGAAATGGCGAAGGGTTTTAAGGTCGATGGCGTTGTCTATCAGGCTTTCTCCGGATGCTTGCCCTATGAAATGGAACAGATGCAGATTTCAAAAGCACTTGAGTCCGCAAATATCCCGATGCTTTATGTGGAAACCGACTATAGCCCTGAAGACCATGGGCAATTGTCCACACGAATTGAGGCGTTTATCGAATCTATCAAGATGAGAAAGAGAAAGCAGAAAAGTGGCCGCCCCCAAAGGGCCTGGAAAGGGTAACATTATGCATTATTTTGCCGGAATTGACATAGGGTCGACAACAATCAAAATTGTATTGACTGACGAAGAAGAACATCTGACCGCAGAGTATGTCTGCCCCACAGGGAGCCATTTCCACAAACAGACCCTCGCGGCATTCGATCAACTCCTCAGGCAGACAAATGTCCCCAGAGAAAAGATAATGTCTGTGTTTTCGACAGGGTACGGCAGAAAACTATTCAAGGAAGCGGATGACTCAATCAGTGAGATTTCCGCTAACGCCGCCGGCGCAGGCAAAATCGCCTCTGCCGCAGGCAAGGTATCAACGATAATAAACATCGGCGGCCAAGATGTGAAAATCATTTCTCTGGACAGCGAGGGGCATGTCAAAAACTTTGCCATGAATGACAAATGTGCCGCCGGCACAGGCCGCTTTCTCGACATGATGGCCCGTAACCTGGAAGTGGAAATTGATGCGCTGGGAACCCATCATCTTAATTCGACCGGTGTCCCCCTTACCATCAACAGCACATGTACGGTTTTTGCCGAATCCGAGATCATTGGGCTGCTTGCAGGCGGCAACGGCAAGGCTGAGATAATCGCCGGTATCCACTATTCCATCGCTAAACGTGTGGCTCGCCTGTCCAAGCGGGTAGGCCCGCTTGGGGAAGTGATTTTTTTTGATGGCGGTCCCGCTATGAATAAAGGGTTGGTACAGGCGATCGAAGATGAGTTAATGCAGCAAATAATGGTACCGGAAAATCCACAGACGACAACAGCCTACGGCGCCGCCCTTATCGCCCGGGAAACCTTTCTTTACGACGGAGGGTCATACGCTGATGGATGAGATCTTCAGCCTTTTTCTACTGGGGCTGACATATGGTGTAACGGTCTGCAGCTTTTCCTGTCTTCCCTATTTCGGGCCATACCTGATAGGCACCGGGACCGGCTTTAAAGACGGAGTGGTCGCATCCTGTGCCTTTGCCGGCGGTAAGACCTGTACATATTCCGCATTGGCCGGCGCGGCCGCTCTGTTTGGCGGCGCACTGACAATCACCCCCATCCACAGCGTAATCATGGGGGTTACCGTAATCGCTGTCGCAGTTTCCATACCTTTTGTTGCTCAAAACGGCTGCCGGAAAAGGTCCCAGGTGCAAGGAAAACGGTTTTCAATGTTTGTGCTCGGGATACTCTCCAGTTTGATCCCCTGCCCTCCGCTGGCCGCAGTATTCCTTCTGGCAGCCCGGCAATCAGATGTTGTAACCGGCATGGCCTATGGTTGTTCTTTTGGCATGGGCCTGGTTGTTTCGCCAATGCTGCTCGCCGGCGGAACCCTTGCCCTTATTTCGCAACAAATCCGGCAGGAAATCATAGCATTTGCCCCATACATGCAAAAAATTGCCATGGGTGTCATGATCTTTATAGGAGTAAGAATGATGGTGTCGTAAAAACTGATCTGACGATAGAAATTGAGCTGCCAACAATGCAGGGAGACACCCTGCGTGGCACATAATATTATATTAAAAAGTTCGTTATCCCGGAGACACACTCTAACAAGGAGATACTCGCAACATGAAATGGCTTCACTATACAATTGATTATGGAATTATCGGCCTGCTGGCTGGGATGAGCATACTGGCGTTCTCCATTGGCATAGAAAGATATCTGATTTTCAAGAACGTGAACATTGAGGAGTATAGCGACAGGAAAAGCCTCGAACTGTATTTGACCGAAAAACTTCATATCATCGCTATTGTCGGTAGCAACGCGCCTTATATCGGTCTGCTGGGTACTGTTTTCGGCATCATGCTCACCTTTTACACCATGGGGAAATCGGGTTTTATGGACACCGGAAAAATAATGATCAGTCTTGCCCTGGCGCTCAAGGTTACCGCGGTAGGTTTACTGGTGGCCATCCCCGCCGTCATCATTTACAACCTGCTGCTTCGAAAGGTTAAAGTTCTTGTTCTGCAATGGGAGATACGAGATGGACGATAATGGATTTGACACGATTAACGTCATTCCGCTCGTAGACGTCATGCTGGTGTTACTGACCATCGTATTAACCACAACGACTTTTATCGCAGTGGGCGCAATACCGGTTGAGCTTCCAAAGGCAGAGAACAGCAGCGCTGAAACCCTGAAAGCAATCGCTATTGAAATAGATAAAACCGGCACTATCTATCTGGAGCAAACGCCCACGACCATCCTGTTTCTCAAACAGTCACTTGCTCAACTCGACCGGTCGCAACCTATTCTCATCCGCGCCGACAGGAATATAGCGCTTCAGGTCTTTGTCAATGTTATGGATATAGTAAAAGGTTTAGGGTTCAGCATAGTAAGCCTGCAGACAGAATCGATAAAATGAACAATCTCATATATCGAGGATTTGGATATTCTATAGCATTCCATGCTCTTGTTGTGTGCTCTATACTCTGGGCAGGAACTCTTCTGCCCAAAATCACTCCGCCACTGGTCATTGATTTCTCTATTGAAAGCAGCAATTACAGTCCTCTGCCACCCAGCTCTCAAAAAAAAGTTGCCAAACCGGTCCCGCATCCCCCGGAAAATCAACCACAGCAAGAAGAATCTGCGCCGGTAAAAAAAGAAATCAAACCGGTCGAGCCACAAGAACCTGAAATAACCGAGCCAGTGCCTGTCAGGACGATAAAAATATCTTCCACAAAACAAAAATTCGTCATTGCGACAGCCAGACAAGAACCTGAACCTGTTCTTCAAATTACAAAGAAAGAGCCACCCACAAACAAAGAGAGCATGGTCGAACCAGTCCCTGAATTCTCCGCCAAACTTCCGTCCGAACAGCAAACTCCTGCCGCCAGAATCACGACGGTCACTCCAGGAGATGAGACCGCGGCACCATCGCCCGAGGAACAATATCTACAGATAAATTTTTCTTATATCAGAGATACTGTTGCGCGTAACACAAGCTATCCGAATATAGCCCGGAGAATGGGATGGGAAGGCAAGGTTCTTGTTACCTTCACTATCTGTGACGATGGTCGTGTTGAAAACATCCGGGTCATTCAAAGCTGCGGCCACAAAGCTCTTGATGAGAACGCCGTCAAAACCATCAAACGATCTGCCCCTTTTCCTAAACCTCCTGCTACAGCCGAGGTGACTCTCCCTATCACCTATAAACTGCATTGAGATCCACACCGTCAACACAAACGGAGTAATTTTCAGAAAGAAAACTGCTCTTTGCCACTTGTTCAGAAAATTAGAGACAATATTATATAAAACAGGGATGTTAAAGAATGTTTTTGTAATTGAAGATTCTTTGAGCTTTACAACTTCGATACTGTATGGGAGAAACGCCATGACTGAAAAGAAAATACTGGTTGCCATTGATGGATCCGACCACTCCAACAGAGTCATTGAAAGTGCCATAGAATATGCCAAAATGTTACAGGCGAAGGTTATTCTCGTTCATTGCCATAGAAAATTTCCCACGATTTTTGGAGAACCGCAGAGAAACGAACTGATCGTCAGCATCCTCCATAACGCGGAATTGCTTATAGCGCCATTTTCTAAACGTTTGCGCGAGGCGGAGATAGAATTTGAGGAAAGACTCATCGAAGAACCTGCCGGTGCCATGATCTCCGACATTGCGAAAATACAAAAATGTTCACTCATAATAATGGGTTCGCGGGGATTAACCAATCTTGAGGGACTTTTTGTCGGCAGTACCACCAACAGGGTGCTCCACACAACCCCCTGCTCGGTGCTGGTCGTAAAATAAACATTAATACTTAAGGAAAAGGTGAGAGAGGATATGGGGTTACTTGGGATAAACACTGCCATTCAGAGAGAGCTTGTGCTTGGCAGATCGCGCGAAGAGATTTTTCAGGAGTTTTCAGGTAAATCGCCGAAAAATTCAGCCAAGTTCGCGTATTGCCTGGCCAGCATCCCTCATTCAGGGCTGCGGCATAGATATCTCAAACATAATGCACTGCTTTTTCTCCTGCTCCTCGCTCTCTCCGGCCTCTCCTTAATGGTTGAATGGCCCATAGATTTCCGGCAATCAACGATCTTTATTGCGATCAAGGTACTGATTCCCATCGTTTTTTCGTATTTTGTCTACCAGTTTCATGGCGGGGTGTATCGACTGCTTGGCATCTGGTGTCTCATTGACCTGCTGGAATCCATCCTGTTGCTGCAATTTACTACCGGAGCAGGACTTGCGAAAGTGATCGTCCTCCTCCTCACCGTCAGTCTCAGCTTTTTCATTGCCGGGAAGGTTTTCCCAAATCTCAGAGTTATAGGCCCCAGGCAGGACCTGCAAGGGAGATATCTCCTGTAAAATTGACCAACAGCCAGGGGGTGCCCACTCCGAATGTGGAAACTTTTGGCGACAGTGTATTCACCAGTTACCACTTCATCATCCCGAATCTGCATAAAACACGCTTTTCACCCGCAAGGTGCTTCTTGATTGTTCTGTAATACCATAATGTTACACACAGCTCTGCGAAATGCAGCTTCTGGCACGCCATTTGCTTCAACATATCTGTTTATTCGCAACGCCTTGGCTCTATAACCGGGTTATTCCTCCCGGAAGTGAAGCCTGAGGTCAATTTTTAAAGAGGAGGAGTTAGATGTCTCGAACAAAGGAAAATATGCCCGTTTTTATCATGAGCGGCGTGCTGCTGATATATGGCCTCATTGCCAGTTCAGGTGCACTTTTACCAACCATGAAGTATCTGCACACCCATAAGACCATGGATTTGCAGGTAATGATGTGCCTGATCATCGCCGGTATCGGCTTTGCCGGTGCACTCATCAATAGCTTCAAACAACCGGGAACAAGTATTTTTGACCGCTTTTTTCTTCAGCCGCTCGGTGGGATAATCCTTCTGCTGGTTTTGGCCATGTTCATTCGCTGGTATGCGGAACCCATGGTCAAGATCTGGAGCAAGGCCCTCGCCCCGTCCCTCGGCTTTGCAATTTATAAGGTACTGAACCTCAACTATGTCATTCTCGGACTCCTGGTCGGTGTTATTGTCACCAATACCATTGGTATCCCCAAGTTCGCCGGCCCCGGTGTTAAATGCGCCCGTTTTGTCCTGAAAATGGGTGTCATCATGCTCGGTGCACGATATAGTTTTGCCGAGCTTGCTAAATTAGGCGTCTACAGTGTCTGGCTGATCGGTATCTTTGTTCTCGGCACCGTCTTCTTCGTGCTCTGGCTCGGCAAGATATTCAACCAGCCGAAAACCATGACCGGCGTCCTCTCAGCAGGTATGGGAGTCTGTGGTGTTTCGGCTACTGTTGCCGTTGCACCCGTTGTTAAAGCAAAAAGTGAAGAGATGGCTTATACCATCGGCACCATCCTCTCTTTTGGTATCATCTGCATGTTTGTCTTCCCGACTATCGGTAAAATGGCGGGCATGAACCCGGTGCAGTTTGGCGCCTGGGCCGGAACCGGTATCCTCAATTCAGCTCAGGTTGCAGCCGCCGCGCTGGCCTTTAACGCTGTGGATATCAAAACCCTGAAGGTTGCGGAAATTTTCAATATCACCCGCGTCCTTTTCCTCCCTATTATCGTATTAGTGCTCGCCACCTGGTTTGGCAAGGACAGCGGCCAGAAACTGACTTTTAAAACCGTCGTCATTGATAAGTTCCCGATCTTTATTCTCGGTTTTCTGCTGCTCTTCGGTCTTTCTTCGGCCGGTCTTTTCTCACCACCGCAGCATTATAAAGGAAAATTCATTGATGTCAGCTACAACGACAGAACCCAGATCACCGATGATGAATGGAGAACGCTTGATACTGCCCTGAAAGAAGGTAAAATAACCGGATTGAGCGAAGTTCAGATGGCGGCAGTCAATGACCTGCACAAACAGCGTCAGATCGCCGGTAATTTTGATGAACGCGACAACAAAACCCTGTTTGACAAAGTCGGTCGAGCCCGAATGAGTGAACTTGAGGGCATCCTTGCTGCCGCCAAGGCGAAACAGATCACCCTGGAGGGAGACATCAAAGGGGTTATTACCCATGCCGTTAAGCAGGTACATAAAAGCTCGAAGACCGTAACGGTCTTGACTGACTGTATGATCTGGTTCTTTGCCTTTGGTCTGATCGGGCTGGGTATGCAGATCACCAAGAAGGCAATTTTTCAGGCTGGAGGCTGGCCGCTGGTTATTGGCGGTATATCAGGAATCGCAAAGGCAACACTCTCTTTCTTTGTCGTTCTCTGGCTTGTTAAAGATGTTGTTTTAAATTGATGTGGAGGTACTATAATGAGTGAGAAAAAAACTATAGATACAGGGAGTGAAGGCAAGGGACACATGGACATTTCAGTTGACGCCAACACTGAAGAACTGGAGGAAAGAGCCCTGTCGGTCTTTAACAGTGAAAGAAACGAAGACCTGACCGCGCTTGTCTTATGCCTTGCAACCACTTTTATTGTGTTGCTGTTTACCAAATGGCTTGTGTAAACCGACACCGCTTGACTTTATGAAGGGTCTCTTTACCTTAAGACCCTTCATCTTTTGGCCCTCCGCAGTCACCCTGTAAAATCCGGTGATCCGCGGGGGGCTTTTTCTCTCAACCAACCTACCAGCAATGTTTACTAAAATTCTATTATGTACGCATGGTTCAGCCGGGGCTCAAAAAGCGGAAGAATATGTCTTTACCAAGCTGCTGCCGAAAGCTCCAACCGCCAACCTGACTATTCTCACCATTGTTGATAAGGATTGGAGCAGTATGTCCAGTGACGACTGGCTGAACACCTCAACCACCAGAACCCAGTTTAAAGACTATGTCGATGAACAGTTGGGGCGAGAAATCGGTGAGGACTGGCAGCGTATAAAAAAAAACTACCCTCAGGCGGAACAGGCAAAATTTATCAAGGTTGCAGGGGGGATCGAAGAGACCATCGCCGAGGTGGCGACAAAACTCACCAGTGAGCTGATAGTGCTTGGTGCCTATTACAAAAAGCCCAACCGCTTATTTTCCGTCAAAATGACTCCCGGTCTCGCCGCAACCCTGTCCAATGAAAAGCTCCACCCCCTGCTGCCCTGCCCAATCTTAACGGTGCCGTGATCCCGTATGCAAAAAGAATATGATCTCAGTCTTCCCGCCCAGGGCAAAAAGAACCTGCTTTCCCCGGCAAAGCTGTTGTCTGCCGAAACTCTCCTGCGGCTCAACCCCCATTGGATAGTTGAAGAACTGGTCGAAGAAAACGGTACATTTACCGCGGCGTTGAAGGACCATGAAACCGAAAAGTCATTTCAACTGCTCGGCACCCTCACATCTCCCGACGCACAGACTCTCGAAGCCACCCTGGAACAGGGTGACTATAAAAAGGTAAAGCTTTTCCGGAGAGGCGCAGGTTTTTGGGCTGAAGTTGTCTATCGGTCGGAGGAGGAACCGGACGAAGCTGTAGAGCGACATGTTGTCCTCTGGATCCGGAGTATCAAGGAATATCTTCGTATGTACCTGAATAACAGTCTGAACACTGTTTTTTTCCGGTATCTTATGAATAAGATAATCCTCAAGATGACCCCTTCCCAAAGGAAGATCTCACTTATGCTTATCAGGATTACGGTTGTTGAAGTTTTTGTTATACTTTTAATCGTGGTCGGATATGTGATTTTTGTGCTCAAGCCCCTGGGTTCACCATAGTAATAAGTTAAGGTATGGGAGATCCCGGCAAAAGAGGAGAGAGATGGAAACACTGGTGCCCGGTGAACGTATAGACACCTATAAGATCACAAAAATCCTTCATGACGGGGAGATGGCCCTTGTCTACATGGCGCTTGATCTTTTTTCCAACGAAACCGTTGTTCTCAAAGTTCCTTTCGATGATATCATCAACCGTCCCATTCTCTATTACCAGTATCAAAATGAAGAGGCCATCGGCAGATATCTCGACCATGACCGCATTGTCAGATTTCTGCGCAGGGATCGCTCGGGCATGTACCTGGTCATGGAATTTATTGATGGGGAAAACCTGAGAACCCTGCTTAATAAAAAAAAGAAACTCCCGCTTGCAAATGCCTGCAGCACTCTCCTGGAAATCGCAGAAGGAGTGCAATACCTCCATGAAAATTCTATTATTCACCTCGACTTAAAGCCGGATAACATCATGGTCACTCCGGATAATGGGATTAAAATTCTCGACTTCGGGCTGGCAAACCATCTGGATCATAATGATCTGCTGGCTCGCGACCTGCCGGGACCAAAGGGGACGCCCTATTATATTGCTCCGGAACAACTTTGCGGCAGAAGAAACTATAAAGAAAGTGACATCTACAGTCTTGGTGTGCTTTTTTACGAAATACTCACAGGACAGCTTCCCCATGGTCACTCAAAGAAACTTTCCAGGGTTCGGGACCGAATCAAGCGTGATCCAATTCCACCACGGTATTATGACAGAGAAATTCCCCCGTCTGTTCAGGAAATAATCCTCAAGACACTGGAAAAAAGACCGGAAGAGAGATACCGATCGATAACCGATTTTATTGTCGATTTAAACAATTACTCCACCCTGCCGACCACCGTGCGGGGAGAACTCGTCACAAAACCTCTACCATTGCTGTGGTTTTTTACTTTTGCCGGTTGTTCAAACATCGTTGACGATTCCACCAGAGCACAGCCGGTGCAGAAAAGGGGCTCCCGTCAGATTCTGGGGTGTATTATCGATCACGACTATTCGGATCTTGTTGTCGAGCAGGTAAAACGTGAAGTCCTGTTACGAGGTGGTGAGATAACACTGCTCGCATCAACCGAGGAGACGGATGACGAAAGTCTGGTTAAATATGCGGTTAAAGTTGAAGGTAAGACCTTCAGTAAAAGGCTCGATAAATATGTTGCTACGTTAAAGCGGTATGATCTCGACCCCATTCTTCGTATCAAACGGGGAGACGCGAGTGAAGTCATAGTGGAGACAGCGCATGAAATCGATGCAGATACCATCGTCCTCGGACCACCCCGGTCGCCCAAGGGGCTGACTTCGATTTTTGGCGGTTCAACCATCCAGAAAGTCATCAAACAGACCTCTGCCAAAGTGATAATTGCCGATGCGACCTCTCCAGCCTCACCACCGTTCTTTACCCATCCGAATCAGCTCAACCCGGAACTGCTCGCAGAAATTGATCTTTTTTTAACCGAGACCTGGGTACAACACCTGAACTGGTTTTCTGAAACATCCCATGGTTTACTGGACTGTTCCCTGCAACACGGGCAACAGGATGAAACAACCTGTCATTTCGGCAGATGGCTCACCAGGCTGCCGAAATCCTCGCAATGGGTGGAGCTGACAGCAAATGTTGCAGGACCGCATAAAGAATTTCACAGGGCGGTTATGGAAATGACCCAAATGGCAGAAGTCAAAAACCTTCCTGCAATGATCACACTGTATCGCCAAAAAGCCCTGCCCCTCTCGACGGCGTTCAAAGAGGCTCTTCAGAAAATCAGCAATCAGCTCCGATCGCATCCAGGGAGCACAACGGGTATACAGTAACATGAGACTTGCCGTTTTTTCTGACATACACGCAAATATTGAGGCCCTGCAGGCGGTTGTCGACGATTTCCAGGAACAACGGATTGATCGTTTTATCTGTCTTGGAGATCTTATCGGCTATGGAGCCAGCCCTAATGAGTGTATCGACCTCGTCCGTTCCCTGCCAAATACAATCGTCATACTTGGCAATCACGACGCAGCCGTCACCTGGGAAACAACTCCGTATGGCATGAGCAAGGCGGCCCAACAGGTAATATTCTGGAGCATGGATATACTGACGGAGAAAAACATATCGTTTATTAAAGGTCTTGAGCCGATACGGGTGATGGGAGATATGATCTTTTCCCACGCCAACCCCTATAATCCGCAGGCATGGAGGTATGTCAATTCCCGCAAATATGCCGCACGGACTTTTGCTAAGACCGGAGACCGACTCGTTTTTATCGGTCACACTCATAAACCTATGATCATCACACGGAAAAATTTCTTCCAGATGTCCTTTGAAAAGCCGGAGACGTCGACCGTCTACAGCCTCACCTCAGCGAATCGTCAGATTTATAATTGCGGCAGTGTCGGGCAGCCACGGGACGGCCACCCTCTTGCGTGTTATCTTATTTATGATACCCGTACACAACACTTGATGTATCGTCGTATCCCATATGATCACCTGAAATCAGCGGCAAAGATAGTGGCCGCCGGCTTGCCTGACCACCTGGCAAAGCGCCTTCTAAAAGGGAGATAGCAGATGAATATATCCTTTGCAAAAATCAATCTTCGGAAAAAATTTCTGCTGCTTTCATCAATCATCATGATCGCATTTGCCTTCTTGCTCTCCGGCATATTCTATGGATACATGAAGAAGGTGGTAGTGCAGGATGCCCTGGAAAAATCTCAAATCATTCTCCAGGAAGTGGAAGCAATCCGGGCCTATGTCATCGAGGAACTCCGCCCCAAAATGTATGAAATCCATGGCAGTGAAAGTTTTATCCTGGAAGCGATGTCCACAACATATATCAGCAACCGGATCATGCGACTGTTCCAGGAAAGAATGCCTGGCTACACTTATCGCCGGGTATCCCAGAACCCTCGCAACCCGGAGAATGGTACCAACCAGTGGGAAGATGAAATGTTTGCCTGGTTTGAAGCCGACAAGGGCCGGAAATTCTGGCAGGGCCAGGTCCAAGACGAGACAGCTTCATCTTATATAAGCGTCATTCCTGATTATATGGAGAAAGAATGTCTGGGGTGCCATGGCGACCCAAAGGATGCGCCCGGCTCGATGATCATCAAGTATGGGGATTTCGGTGGATTTCGTTTTTCCGAGGGTGAGCTGGCCGGTTTGAACTCTGTCTCGATCCCTATCTCAAAACCGTTATCCCGGTTAAGAACTCTGACCGGTGTCATTTTTGTTTTTTCACTGGGTGGCTCCCTCCTGCTGCTCCTTTTGGTCAATGTCCTGTTTGACAAACTGGTGGTCACCCGACTGGCATCGATCGTCGATTCCCTGCAGGAAAACCAAAAGAATTTCAACCCGGCCCCAGAAGATGAGGAGAATGAGCAGAACGACGGTGAGGCCCCGGACATCACCGCCGATGAACTTGATTCCCTGAGAGATTCTTTTCGTCAACTCAACAGATATGTGAGAACGGCCAGGCGGGGCGATAATCTCCAACCAAATTTCATAGGCTCTTATGCCGTTGGTGACCCGGTTACCACAGGGGCGATGGCATGGCTCTACCACGGAATTCACGGTGACACCAGGGATGAGGTCCTGCTGAAGATCCCGTTTAATAATCTCTACGTCAACCCTCTTTATCGAGCCTGCCTGCAGACTGAATTGCAGATTATCCAGAGATGTGATCATAAAAATCTGATCAAGGTCAAAGAACGAATAGATGATATTCTGGTCTTCCAACCTCTGAATGGTCCCGGGGTTATGAGCAGTCATGAAAAATATGATGCGGACAGTATACGTAACATTTTCACTCAGCTCTTTGATCTGGTTTCTTACTTGCACACCAGCGGCATTGTCCACCATGACCTGCGGCCGGGTAATTTTTATAAAGAGACGACAGATGAGTTGTCACCGATAATGATCGACCTCGGGCTGGCCCACGACCACAAACTCCCTGATATTCTTTTCAATTCCGGGATTGGCCCACAGGGCGACTTCAGGTATATGGGGCCGGAACAGATAAAAGGACTTCGGGGTGACCCACGCAGTGATATTTACTCACTAGGGGTGATGCTTTTTAACCTCTATACCGGGAAATTCCCCCATGCAGACAGACCACGTTCAAGGCAGGAATGGCTGAAAACCAAAGACAGTGTGGCAAAGACCGTCGACCACAGCCAACAATTACCAGCAGAGGTGGGCCATGTCATTAAAAAGGCGCTGGCTTATGATGTACAGGAAAGATACCAGTGGGTGGAGGATATGCGTGATGACTTTATGGCCTGTAAACACTGAGTATCAATCCCTGGAGGACGAATGACCGCAAAAGAACAGCAAAAAAATCAGGACCGGGCGGGGTACACCCGCCTGCAGACAAAATTCCTCTTAGGGCTTGCAGCGATTCTTATCTTTTTTTCGGCGATAGCTTCTACAACAATCTATTTTTTTCAAAAGAAATCACTTGAAGATGACGCCTACCAGAAGACAGAACTGGTCATGACCGCCATGGCGGCAAATCGCAGCTATGTCAGGGAAATACTACGGCCAAAGATGTATGCGAGATTGGGACCGGACGAATTTGTCCTCGAAGGTATGTCTTCCTCCTATATCAGCAGAAACGTCATGGAACGATTTAATGAAAGCCTCCATGATTTCATCTATCGCCGGGTTGCCGTTAATGCACGTAATCCCGATTACGAAGCGAATGAGCGGGAGGTTGAGATGATCCACTATTTTGCCGAAAATCCAGCGGTTGAAGAGTGGCAGGGTATCATAGAAAAGGACAAACATCGCTACTTCATGCGCTACCGACCGGTGTATTCCGAACAATCATGCAACCATTGCCATGGCAAACCTGAAGAAGCTCCCAAGGAAATTATTGACCTCTACGGGGATGAGCGGGGTTTCTACAGGGAGGTTGGTAACGTGTATGGGGTTATCAGCGTCGGCCTGCCGGTGGATTTGAATTTGATGAAAATCAAGGAGATCGCCATCACGGTGTTCGCCGGGGTTCTTCCCTCTATCCTCTTTCTGTACGCCATTATCAGTGTCTTTTTCAACAAAGTCATTGCCCAGAACCTCAACAACCTGCTGAACATTTTTCGTACCAGCCTCCAGGATGAAGCGAGAGTTCCGACATATACCGGCTCAGATCCGGTGGATGAAATAGGCGAACTTACGAAGGTGGCGCAGCACATGGCCGATGATCTCCAATACAATCGGGAGCAGCTTGAGGGCTATGCCGCCAAAATTCTCCAAAGTAAAGAGTTACTGCAATCGGTATTTGACGGAATCGCCGATCCGGTTGTGCTCGTCAACAATCAGGGAACGATTAAAAATGTCAACAAGGCCTTTCTCAACCGGTATTCAGTCGAGTTGGAACAGGTCATGGAACACTCTATCATGAGTCTCCCTTTTTCAGGAAAATGCCCGCTCATTGAGTGTCACGATATTTTTTCCTCCCTGCCCGATACCCCAATAAGTCGCCAGATGAATATGCAAAATGGTGAAATATTCCTGATCTATTTCTACCCTATACATAATGAACAGGGGGGGACAGACAGTATTGTCTGCTACGTCAAAGATATCACCGAACAAAAAAGGCTGGAGCAAAAGATTCAACAAACTGAAAAAATAGTTTCCATGGGACAGCTGGCGGCCGGAGTTGCCCATGAGATCAATAATCCGCTGGGGATCATCCTCTGCCACATTGATCTCATAAAAGATGATCCGGGTTTATCCCGGGAGGCCAGAGCAGATCTTGAGACAATTGAGAAACACGCCGGGAACTGCCGGACGATTATTGCCGACCTGCTCAACTTTGCCAGGCAGCATGCATCAAGCAAAGAACTCTGTTCTATAAACTCCATCATTCAGGAGGTGGTACAGATTGCAGCGAACCAGTTCCAGCAACAAAACATCACCATCGATCTGGATCTGGACAGTACAATACCGATGATCAATGTCGATGTGGACAAGATGAAACAGGTCTTCTTCAACCTGCTTCTCAATAGTGCCCATGCAATTGATGAAAACGGCTATATCCTGCTGGTCACCAGGTATGATCGGATGCACCAGACGATCACCCTCACTGTGGACGATAACGGCTGCGGGGTCCTGCCGGAAACAATGGATAAAATATTCGATCCATTTTTCACAACCAAAGATCCCGGCAAGGGCACCGGTCTTGGCCTCTCGGTGAGTTATGGTATAGTTAAAGATCATGATGGAGAGATTACGGTGGAAAGCGAGCCCGACAAAGGATCGCGTTTTACCATAACGCTCCACGCATAAAGGGAAAGAAAGCTTATGACAAAAGACTGTCTGCTGATAATCGATGATGAACAGGACATGCGAAATGGACTCAAGAGAATGTTGGAACGAAATTTTGATGATCTTGAGATACTGACCGCCCCTGATGCTGAAAATGGTCTGCTCCAGTTAGACACATGCACAGTTGACCTCCTGTTGCTCGATATCAAAATGCCGGGAATGAGCGGACTGGATCTGCTGGCACAGCTCAGCAAGACAACTCCCTGGCTGACAGTGATCATGATGACAGGATTCGGCAGTATTGAAACAGCCGTGGAAGCCATCAAACTTGGGGCATATGATTTTATCACAAAGCCTTTTACGAAAGATGCAATCTGTCGGGTTATCCGCAAGGGTATCGAACGAAAGCAATTGATCCAGGAAAACTACTATTTAAAACAGAAAGTCGGCAACCTGACCGGGCTAACCGATTTTGTCGGTCAATCCGAGCCAATGCGAAGCTTTCTGAGCCAACTTCGCACAGTGGCGCGAACAAACTACACCACCCTAGTCCGCGGAGAATCTGGAACCGGCAAAGAACTGACTGCGCGCGCTCTACATAATCTCAGTGCCAGGCGGGACAAACCGCTGATCATGGTCAACTGCCCGGCCATTCCCGAGTACCTCCTGGAAAGCGAGCTTTTTGGCCATGTCCGGGGAGCATTTACCGGAGCTGACCATGACCAGACAGGGCTGTTTGCCGAGGCCGACGGCGGCACGATCTGCCTGGATGAAATCGGTGACATCCCGATAACAATACAAAGCAAGCTGCTTCGGGTATTGCAGGAGCAGGAATTTAAACCACTTGGGGCGACAAAGACCAAGAAAATCGATGTCCGGGTAACAGCACTCACTAATCTGGACCTTGAAGAGATGATTCAGCAGCGAAAATTTCGGGAAGACCTTTTTTACCGGCTCAACGTCGTTTCTCTCAGAACACCGACACTGAGTGAAATTATTGACGACCTCCCGCTGCTCGTCAAACATTTCACCAGCCAGGTCTGCCAGGAGCTCGACCTCCCCGTGAAACGCTTCAGTCAGGAGGCAATCAATATCCTGATGCGACGCCCCTGGCCGGGAAACGTCCGCGAGTTGCAAAATGTTGTCCGGCAGGCAGTAATGTTCTGTATGTCAGAAATCATAGGTGCCGACGATTTGCCGATCACCGGGAATCCTGTCAAAAAGGATGACGGGCACAGAAGAGATTACGGCGTACTTACCGGAAGTGAAATAATTGAATATAAAGTAGCTAAAGAACGGGTAGTTGATGATTTCACCGTGCAGTATGTTATACGACTGCTGAAAGAGACCGGTGGAAATGTCTCACAGAGTGCTGAACTCTCCGGGCTTACCAGGACCGCCCTGCAGAAAATTATCCGCCGGCGAAATATAACAGTGGCCGACTTTCGCCTGAAAGCCGGATAATTACGACCACAAGTACACACATACCCCACAGAGAGAACCCTTATCTGCCTCATGAGAGAGGGGGGTAACATCGGTCCCGGTGAATGTGGCACACTACGGCCACATTTGCGGGAATCATTGTATAGAAAGGACTATCATGCTCGATAACAATATTAAGAATGAGTTGACCGAAATAGTTGGCAGAAAGCGCTATCTTGACAGGATTGAAGAAACCTCATGCTACGCCTATGATTCCTATCTTGAAGAATCGCTGCCCGATGCCGTTATTTTTCCTGTATCAACTGCCGAGGTCGCCGCGGTTGTTAAGATTGCCGCAACGCATAAAGTGCCGGTGACCGCGAGAGGTGCCGGCACCAGTGTCTGTGGAGCTCCGATCCCGGTCGATAACGGTATTGTTCTCTGTTTTTCAAAAATGAATACAATCATTGAGATAAATACCAGGAACAGATACGCCATCGTTGAGCCCGGAGTTGTAAACGGGGATCTGCAAAAAGATCTCGCCTCCGTTGGCTTTTTCTATCCACCTGACCCCGGTTCCATCAAAATATCAACGATCGGCGGCAATGTGGCGCTCAATGCCGGCGGCCCACGGTGCCTTAAATACGGGGTCACCATGGATTACGTTCTGGGCATGGAGGTTGTGCTCCCATCCGGTAAAATCATTGTTTTAGGGAGCAAGAACATCAAGGATGTAACCGGCTATAAGCTCTCAGCCCTTTTTTGCGGTTCCGAAGGGACCCTCGGGATGATTACCAGGATTATTCTCCGTGTTGCCCCCCTCCCGGAAACGGCCAGAACCCTGATGGTAAGCTTTGATGATTTGGATAATACGGCCAAGGCGGTATCGGATATCATTGGTTCGGGAATATTACCGGTAGCGATGGAGTTGATGGACAAGATTACCATCCGCGAAATTGAGAAGACAGTAAAACTTGGACTGGACACTGAAGCTGAGGGAACGTTGTTGATTGAAGTAGACGGGATGGCTGAAACCTGTCAGCGGGATATGGCCAGGATCATCACTAAAGTAAAAGCATATGGTGCCGTGTCACTGCAGGAGGCAGAGTCGGAGCAGGAACGGGAAAAGCTATGGACTGCAAGACGGTTTGCCTATCCTGTTTTCGCCAAAATCGGACCCGATATTATTACAGAAGATGTAACTGTACCGGTCAGCAATGTACCGGCCATGGTTCGAAAAATTCGTAAAATTCTCAATAAATACGACATTAAAGCTGGAATTCTCGCCCATGCGGGAGATGGTAACATGCATCCACTCATTCCGGTAAACAAGAACAATCCGGAACTGATGGAACGTGTTCACAAAGCCATTGGAGAAATTTTTGAGGCGGCCGTGCCACTTCACGGCACCCTTTCGGGAGAACATGGGATTGGTCTTGCTAAGGCTGCCTATTTACCTTTGGTTGTCGATGAGAATACCCGGGAATTCATGACGGTTCTCAAGCGTGCCATCGACCCTGATAACATACTTAATCCCGGGAAATTTGTATGAGTGGGGAAAAGGCTGATAAATGCGGAAAATGCGGGTTTTGTCTCGCTGTCTGTCCGGTTCACAGTGTCTTGACGGAAGAACAGGCATCTCCACGGGCAAAGGTTCAACTGATTCGGGCATACAATGAAGGTAAACTCCCTTCCTCATACAACCTGAAAGACCTTATATCAAGATGTTTAATGTGCGGATCGTGCACAGCCAGTTGTCCTTCTGAGGTGGATCATTACTCTCAATTCATGCAGATGAGAGCAGAAATGATCAAAGAGCATGGTGATAAAATTGAGATCAAAGGGCTCGTTTATCTGCTGGCCCGTGAACAGAGACTCAAACTGGCGGCATCAATTGCCAAGATCGGACAGGATATTGTTCCCAATGCATTCTCCCAAAAATATAAACTCGCCAATATACCTATCAACAAGTTCCCCAGGTTAAACAAAAAAGCATTGAGATCTTCAGCAGGTGAAAACAATGCACCCATTGGCCGGGAGCGGGGTACTGTTCTCTATTTTACCGGCTGTGCAACAAATTATATTTACGATGAAACAGGATACTCTACGATCGATATACTCACTCAGATGGGCTATAGAGTCATTATTCCACAGTCGCAGACATGCTGTTCGATTCCTATGCTGTTTCATGGCGCTGAAGAGAAAGCCAGGGAGAACATTTTAAAGAATGTTCAATGTTTTGATCATGAGGACATTGAAGCGATTATTGTCGATTGCCCTACCTGCGGATCAGCTCTAAAAAACGAATATCCGCGCATGATGCATACGTTTGGGTATGGCACTGATACAGCTCGGGCTATCTCCAATAAAGTGATCGATATAATGTCCTTCGTATACGACAGACAGGATCTTCTCCATATTGACTCCAGGAAAGCCTCGCAGATGGCTCCGGTCGCATATCACGCCCCCTGCCATCTCAAAAATTCTTTCTCTCCCTCTGACAGGTTGTTGCAGGAGCTGAAAGATATACACTACCTGCCGGCAACCGACACCATGGAATGTTGCGGTGGCGGCGGAACCTTCTTTTATGAATATCCGGAAATTTCTGGAATACTGGCTGGAAGAAAGATTGCCAATGTGCGCAAAACAGATGCAGAAATCTGGCTGACCGATTGTCCTGTCTGCAGAATCAATCTTTCCGGGCAACTGTCAGACAACGAATCAATACAAATGATGCATCCGATACAGTTCCTTCATTCAATCATGGTAGCTGTCGCTACTGCAAAGTGATGGGATGACAATATTTGAATATAAAATTTCTGATTCGTTATTAAACCCGTTACTCCATGTGAGAGAACACATGAATTGATCACGATCACAGCTGACAGCTTTCAGCATCACGCCGCTGCAGAGATACTCTGGAAAAATCAAGGATCTCAAGTTGCTCCATTTCCGTTACGTTTTGGGAAAATATTTTTTGATTTTGTTTAGTGCCAAAGTGTTCCATTGCTGGCATTTATTTGCATCAACCCCCGTTCGATCTGATCAGGAATAAGGTAAAATATCCGTTCCATTCCTTTCGGTTTACATTACCCTGGTACAACTCTTACTAGAGGTGAAACTTTATGATAAGTGGAATTATATTAATAGGCCTGAACTGATATCCCGGACACTCTCGTCTTTCACTCTTACAGCTGCCACCCCGCGTAAAATCATCCTCAAGATAATGATGTAAAACTTTGACGATGAAAGGTGTGTCTCTGTACAGGCCCGCTTCTTATCGAAGCAACTCACCATCAGATATTATATAGAGAAAATTTTAGCTTTAAAAGTATTTCTTCACTACTCATAATACTCTGCTATTTATTTAATATCACAGTAGTTTATCAAAGCACACAAAAACAACGCATTAATAATTAGCGTAAGCTAATTATCTTCTTATAGTCTTAGACAGTAAGACAAAATCTTTCAAAATCTGTCATCGTGACAGTATTTTTGCCATCATAAACCCATTATCGAGATGAGAAATATGAACCTCCGAAAACAATTAATTGGGCTCATTATTTGCTTTACCTACTTTTTACTGCTTTCTGTAACCGTTCAGGCCAAGGACAAGTTCAAAGTCGTCACCACGTTCACCGTCATCGCGGACATGGCACGAAATGTCGCAGGAGATGCCGCAGTTGTCGAGTCAGTGACGAAACCGGGTGCCGAGATTCATGGTTATGAACCTACGCCCAGAGATTTGCTGCGGGCACAGGATGCCGACCTCATTCTTTGGAATGGTCTGAACCTGGAACTCTGGTTTACTCAGTTCTTTGAAAACCTTAAGGACGTACCCGCCGTGACCTTGAGTGATGGGGTCAGGCCCATGGCAATTCATGAAGGTGGCTACGAAGGTAAACCAAATCCACACGCCTGGATGTCTCTCGAAAACGCGCTGATTTACGTCGACAATATTCGGGATGCGATGATTAAATACGATCCTGAAAACGCTCCGGTCTATGCCAAGAACGCGACAGCCTACAAAGAAAAACTGACACAAGCCATTGATCCTTTGAAGGAGATGATCCAAAAGGTTCCAGAGGACAAGCGTTGGCTTGTTACCTGTGAGGGAGCCTTTAGTTATCTTGCCCGGGACTTGGGATTGCATGAACTGTATCTTTGGCCAATAAACGCCGACCAGACGGGTACCCCCCAGCAGGTGCGTAAAGTTATCGACTCGGTCAAGAGCAACAGTATTCCAGTGGTCTTCTGCGAAAGCACGGTAAACGTTGACCCTGCAAAACAGGTGGCCCGGGAAACCGGTGCACACTATGGCGGCGTTTTGTATGTTGACAGTCTTTCTAAAAGTAACGGCCCGGTTCCCACCTACCTTGATCTGCTGCGGGTGACGAACGAGACCATTGCCAACGGACTGACTAAACACTCGAAGTGATGCTGATAGTGGAGATACGTCACTCTCAACCTAGAAGGATACGATGAGCAATAAACAAATACGTACACCCATAGATAAAGAGGTAGCTGGCATCTCGGCCCGTGGTATAACCGTGACCTACCGTAACGGACTTACCGCATTGCACGATGCCAGTTTTGAAATCCCCCAAGGCTCGGTTGCTGCATTAGTAGGGGTCAACGGAGCCGGTAAATCAACCTTGTTCAAAGCAGTAATGGGGTTTCTCCCCACATCCAAAGGAGAAATTCAGCTCCTTGGCAAGTCCGTTGAAAGAGCCCTGAAAGAGGGCATTGTTGCCTACGTTCCCCAGGCCGAAGAGGTGGACTGGTCTTTCCCGGTGCTTGTCGAGGATGTTGTTATGATGGGACGTTACGGCAAAATGGGTATGCTTCGAATTCCTTCTAAGGCTGATCATCAGTCGGTATCCGTGGCCCTATCACGGGTTAATATGGAGTCGTATCGAAAACGGCAGATCGGTGAGCTTTCAGGGGGGCAACGTAAACGGGTGTTCCTGGCCAGGGCACTTGCTCAAGATGGTCAAGTGATCCTGCTGGACGAACCCTTCACCGGTGTCGATATAAATACAGAAGAGGCGATTATCGTTCTTCTTAAAGAGTTGCGTGACGAAGGCAGAGTCATGATGGTTTCCACCCACGATCTCGGTTCCGTTCAGGAATTTTGTGATTACACGGTATTGGTCAATCAGACAGTCCTCAATTATGGCCCAACCGAAGTAACGTTCACCCGGGAAAATCTGGAAAGGGCCTTTGGTGGTGTTCTCCGCCACTTTATCCTGGGTGGTACCGATCTCCATGAGGATGACGACGGACGGGAACTTGTAATTATCTCCGACGATGAGCGTCCTCTCGTTATTTATGGAGACAGACACAATGTGGAGGATGAGCAATGATCGAAACCTTGCTGCTCCCTTTTTCCTACGGTTATATGACCAATGCCATGTGGGTGAGTGCTTTGGTTGGAGGAGTCTGCGCATTTTTGTCGGCCTATCTCATGCTCAAGGGGTGGTCTCTGATTGGAGATGCCCTCAGTCATTCCATTGTTCCCGGTGTAGCCATCGCCTATATGCTTGGTTTGCCGTTTGCACTTGGGGCTTTTTTAGCAGGCGGTCTGGCTGCTGGTTCCATGTTATTTCTTAATCAGCGTACCGGGCTGAAGGAAGACGCCATAATTGGTATTATTTTTACTGGTTTTTTCGGCTTGGGACTTTTTCTGATCTCGGTTTCTCCGGTTTCCGTCGATGTCAAAACCATAATTCTTGGAAATATTCTGGCGATCACCCCGGAAGATACGCTCCAGCTTGCCATCATTGGCTTTGTCTCGCTTGCTGTATTGCTGCTGAAATGGAAAGATCTGATGGTTACCTTTTTTGATGAGAACCATGCCCGCTCAATAGGTCTGCATCCCAGGCGGTTGAAGTTTGTCTTTTTTGTGCTGCTCTCAGCCTCCTGTGTGGCGGCCCTGCAGACAGTCGGAGCTTTCCTGGTAATTGCCATGGTTGTCACCCCCGGTGCGACCGCCTATCTCCTGACTGATCGTTTTCCACGGCTGCTGGTGCTGAGCATAACTATTGGGAGTGTGACCAGTTTTTTGGGTGCATACTTCTCCTTTTATCTTGATGGAGCAACCGGAGGGATCATTATCACCTTACAAACACTCATCTTTCTCGTTGTTTTCGCAGTGGCGCCAAAACACGGTTACTTCGCCTCTCGTTTGCGGGCGAGAAAAGCACTTCTGAGGGGATCTTGATGGAATCGATAGTAGCTCCTTTTCAATACGGATTTATGCAGAACGCCTTCTGGGTTGTGCTGATCCTGGCACCGCCAACGGCAATACTCTCTTGTTTCCTTGTAATCAAAGGTTGGTCACTTATGGGGGATGCCATCAGTCATGCAGTACTTCCCGGTATTGTTATTGCCTACTTAACTGAAATACCCCTGATTATTGGGGCTTTTTTCGCTGGTATGACCTGTGCCTTGGCAACCGGATTCCTTAAGGACAACAGCCGGATCAAGCATGATACGGTGATGGGGGTAGTGTTTTCCGGTATGTTTGGATTTGGTATGGTGATGTACACCAAAATCTCCACCAATGTACACCTTGATCACATCTTGTTTGGCAATATGCTAGGAGTCGGGGCAAGTGATTTATGGACTGCCGGCATTGTGGGTTCGGGGGTAACGTTACTTCTTCTTGTGAAGTGGAGGGATCTTCTGCTCCACTCTTTTGATCCAGCACAGGCTCGGGCCATCGGCCTGCCTGTTGGTCAGCTACACTACGGTATGCTCGCACTGCTGTCATTGACCATTGTCGCAACGCTCAAAGCAGTGGGATTGATTCTCGCCATCGGGCTACTTATTTCACCAGGGGCCATTGCCTATCTGGTGACCCGGCGTTTCAGCACGATGCTGATTGTTTCTGTAATTGTAGCGATTGTCGCTATGGTGGGAGGGGTTTATTTGAGCTTCTGGCTGGATAGCGCTCCTGGCCCGACAGTCATTCTTTTACTGACGATTGGCTTTATTGGCGCGTTTGTCTATCGGCGGTTGTTGGTATCACGACTCCAGCCGATCCGAGGAACCATCATGAATCCGTCAAGAGTTGAGGAATAAATGGAGACCTTTACAACAACACCGGCGCAGGAGAACTATATTGAAAATATCTATCGCATGTCGGCCACTCAGCCGGTCAAACCGAGTGAACTTGCCGACAATCTCGGAGTGAAGCGAGCCAGTGTAACACGACTTATAAACACCTTGGTCGACAAGGGCCTGGTCCTGCATAAATCCCATGGTGATATTGCACTGACACGGTGGGGTGAAGAACTCGCCAGGGCCATTGTCAGGCGCGACGATTGTTTAACTCGCCTGTTGGTCGAGGTCTGTGGAATGGACCCTGATCGCGCTGACCCAGAGGTGCACCGGCTGGAACACGTTATCAATGATGAGGTACTGGTGCGTCTCGAGACCTTGGTGGACTTTGCCTGCTCCTCGGATGATTGGCTAAATGAACTTAAAAAACGAACGGGAAAGGCCTGGCGTAAACATCCAGCTATCAATCCGGGACCGGTAGGCAGGACCCAGATACATAAGGGAGACTCTCGTGAGAAGCGTGTTTAAGGAATGGCGGATTTTTACCTTTAAACAAGATGACAGAAGACAGTAGAAGACTGACCAATTGTAAGACAATGGTAAAACTTGTTCTATTCAAAATAGTGCGTGGATAGATATAGAGCACTACAAAGAGCATCAGGAACCATCTAAGCCTGATAATTTACAAAACGAGTCGGGTTGGCAGTGATAATCTTCAACCTGAGTTTGTTCGATAGTGTTGTGGTATCAGCCAGCTTGCCTGACAACCGATCATCAGTTAGTATCTTGCACGTTGCCTGACAATCCTTCTGGAGTGTTCAGTAAAGATAACATGATGATCACCGGTTTATCCGGTGCATTATTTTGTTACTAAAATTTTGCAACAAGAGTCAAAAACCGACTTGTCCCCTTACTTTAACTGTTTATCTAAAGGATCTCTAAAAAGAACATATCTCTAAAATGCTTCGAGTATTAGCCAAGACAAAGCTATCGAAACAAGTATCGCAAGTAATTTGTGCTCTATCTGAAACGCACAATTTGCCACAAGATGGGCATGTTAACACATAATTACCAAGTATCAATTCTGTCTCTTGTCCGGGTCTTAGCGCCACAGCAAGCCTTGGATCTAATAGACCAAATAAGTGCAGAGGTCTATTACCTGGATTTGGTAACTCTCCGATTTTCGCAACCGAACCAACATTCATCCACTTTTGCACTTTAGCGCGTGCTGCTTGTTGGCTTATCCTGAATATATCGTTTGCTATACCGTTAATAGTAAAAGTCACTGCACCAATTTTTCTCAAATCGGGTAGAAATGATCCGAACAATTCGTCCGATCTAACATCAGAAAAATTTTTTAGTGCCATCCAGAGAGATTGCTCTTTTATAGAAGGCGATGATGTATCCATTCGAGTTTGCTCATTGATGATAGTTTGGCAGACTCGAATCATGTCCCTTGGAGAGCCATAGGAAAAATATGCGATTAGTTTGTGAGCATCAATATCGTTATTAGATTCAAGCAGGTCATTAAATGAAGTAATATTTCCATCTGAATATGCTCTGAGCCGTTCAGTTAACATGCGACTCAATTCTTCCGGGGACCATCCTAATTTATGGACTGGTACTCTGTCTGGTCGTGCACCACTTGCTTTGTAGAAGTTTTCGATTTGATCCCACAAAAAGAATTTAAAAGCTACATTTGGAGTCTCAAGGGTCGGAAGGTCTTCAAGAAGAGGTTTTATGAAATTAAAGGTTGATTGTGCATCTTTTGCTGTCAGGTAAAGCTCATCTACCCGATCAACAAGAATATAAATAGAAGAAAAACCGATAGAACTTAGAATTTTTAGTAACTCTTGGAAATGATATCGAAGGGAGTCATCTTCTAGTAAATTAACTTCTGCAACTCCGGATATATCGATCGTACCAAATTCGTATTTTGCAATAAATGCGTTAATAAGTGCTGCTACTTTACCTCCATATTTACTCCAAAGATCATTAGCTTTGTCCCCAATGTTTTTGAGGGAGTTTATTGCTGACTCATAATCCGCAGATGATAGCCCCCCAAGAAATTTCTGAACCTGATATTTGAGTACTGTCTTTTTATGAGTATTTAAATTTGATACCTTTGCAGGGTTGCTCTCTATTTCGGAAAGCGCAGCGACGAGTAGAAGTCGACAGATGTTATTCAAATGATAAGGAAGGTCCGCATCACTCGCCTTAAATCCCTCTCGTATATCAAATTTTTCATAAGAGACACAGAGAAAATCATTTGAATGTGTGCTCTCAGATTCGATCTTAATTCTTTGAGCTGTCTTCCCCCCTCCCCTTGGAGCCAGAACTACATCGCTTCTTGGATGGGCGGGTGTACCTAAAACAGACGCGAAATAGGGAGGAGGAACGAAATATTCTGTCAATTTTGGCTCATCTGCAGCATTTGTAGAACGAAACGGATTGTCATCAAAGCCGAACTGCGCAAGAAAATCTGCTAGACTCATTTTTACTCCACCAGGCAATTAAAGGAAAAAAACTACAGCTTACCCGTGAAATTGATCCAGCGAGCAAACTATTTATCAGAACAATTGATTTTGATGTATATTCTGACCAATAAGTCATTACACTAACTGTAAAATCGTAAAATTTTAACAATTAGTATTAATTGAGAAAATAAGTTTGAACTATTGCCATCACGGTCAAGAAATTTCCAATAGATCATAACCGAAAGAATCGGTAACAGACAGGTCTTTTTTTCCAGATTATCGAGGAAAAGTTACTCCATTTCAGCCAAACCAGATGCACGATAGTACTTTCATAGCAGTATCTCAGTTACTATCAATCAGGCTGCCTAACGCTTCTGCGGAAGTGAAATATACAGGAATACCTTAAATTGCAGTTTTTCTTAAATGGTGAATCTTTCCACTGGAATAATTT
>JBARUU010000020.1:0-93368 GCA_049645925.1 Desulforhopalus sp. | reverse complement strand
TTGGTAGCGGGGACAGGATTTGAACCTGTGACCTTCGGGTTATGAGCCCGACGAGCTACCAGACTGCTCCACCCCGCGCTGAGATTGACCAATATACACCCGCTGGAAATATTGTCAACGGTTATTTAGGGCAATGGGCTATCTTTTCGGTATCACAAGAAAATTGTGTGATTTTCCTGATGATCTCTTCCGGCAGACGGGTGAGCTTGCCTTCCCTTGTCACGGCTGCATGCACGGTGAATCCTTTAACCAGCAATTTGGGCCGTTCAATACCTTCCTCTTGTCTGCAGATCCGGTAGCTGAATTTGCATTTCAAGCGATTAACTTCGGCGATCGATGTCTCGATGATTAACAGATCATCATAGAATGCGGGAGCCTTGAAGCGAGACCAGCATTCGGTGACCGGGAGGACGAAACCCAGCTTTTCGATGTCGTGATAGGAACAGACCCAGGCGCGCATGAGTTCGGTCCTGCCAATCTCGAAATAGCGAAGGTAGTTGGCATTGTAGACAACTCCGCCGGCGTCGGTATCTCCGTAGAGGACTCGGACTGTTGTTGTAAAGATATGATCCCTCATAATTTTGTAATCCGGTTTGGCGTCGTTATTTGCAGGCAAGCAGTCTCTCGATCATTTCGTGACCGGCTTTGATACTGTTGTTTTTCAACGCATCATGCTGTGTACAGCTCTTTTCGCTAAAAGACCGGCCCGAGCCTTCGATTATCTCACGGGAGTCGTAGAGCAAGGTGGGCACTGGATCGGAGACATGGGTTCTCAACGCCAAAGGGGTAAAGTGATCCATAGTGACAACTACCCGGAAATCTTCGTTCTGTTTGCGGAGGTTTTCGACTATCGGCTTAACGATCCGGGCGTCGAAATCCTCTATTGCAGTAATCTTATCTTGCAGGGAACCCTGGTGACCAGCCTCATCCGGAGCCTCCAGGTGAACAAAAACGAAGTCCTGGGTTTTCAGCGCGTCTATGGCCGCCTGTGCCTTGCCTTCGTAGTTGGTATCGATATAGCCGGTGGCACCCGGTACGTTGACAATAGAGAGCCCGCCAAGAACGCCCAGTCCTTTCAGAAGGTCGACGGCACTTATCATGGTGCCGGAAATATTGTACCTTTCGGTAAGTGGTGGAACCGCGGGCATTTTCCCTTCACCCCAAAGCCAAAATAACGTAGCCGGGTTTTTCCCCGCTGCAATCCGCTGTTGATTGACAGGATGGTTGGTCAGCAGTTTCCGGCCTTTTTCAAAGAGCGTTTTCCATTCCGGCATGGCAAGATATTTCCGGAAGTGTTCCGTTACGTCCTGTTCGATGTAGTCATGGGGAGGTACCGTGGTAAAACCGGGATGCTCTCCACTGAAAATAACAAGGTGGCGATATCCCACTCCGGCTTTGAAATGAAACATCCTGGAGCCACATTCTGTCTCCAGGTCGGCGATCAGCCGGTGAGATTCTTCGTTGGTGATGTGCCCTGCACAGAAATCACGCATGGTAACCCGGTCATCTGTTCCCGTGTCGAGGGTGACCATGTTGCAGCGATAGGCGATCTCGTCGGGAGCGAGCAAAATACCCATTGCGGCGGCTTCCAGCGGAGCTCTGCCGGTATAGTATATGGATGGGTCGTACCCCATCAGTGACATGTTGGCGACATCGCTGCCGGGAGGGTAGCCGTCAGGGACGGTGTGGTTTAAAAAGAACTCTCCCTTGCTGCACAGGTCATCCATCGTCGGAATATGCGCTGCTTCAAGAGGTGTCCTGCCGGCCAGTTCGGTGACGGGATAATCCCCCATGCCGTCTCCGACAAGTATCAGGTATTTCATAATATTGATGGCGTCGCAAAAAATCTTCATCTGCTTCGTTGTTGCAATTTTGCTCTCATTGCGACGTACCCTGGTACGACGAAATAAGAGCAAAATTACACGCCTCGCATATGGCGTTTTTTTGCTGAGCCATTCCCCATAGTAAGGATTTACGTGTTTAACAATAAAATTGTTTATCAGCTATTCGGGGTTTAAAAGTCGAATTTTCACTGTCGGGGATGTGCAGACATCAAGGGCGTCAATATCGGTAATCGCCTTTTCGATCGCACCTTCGGTTGCCCGGTGGGTCCGGAAAACGATAAAGACAGGCTCGTTTGCGTCGCGCTCCTGCTGCATCATCGATCGGATGGATATCCCGTGTTTGCCGAATATTCCGGTGATGATGGAGAGAACGCCCGGTTTGTCGAGCGCGGTAACCCGGAAATAGTACGGGCAAACCAGTTGCTGCATCGGGGTGATCGTCGGGGTACCGATGTGTTCCGGCAGGTAGGAGAGGGCCGGGACCCGGTTGATGCAGCCATTGGCTATATTTCTGCCGATATCGACAACATCTGCGGCAACCGCACTGCCGGTAGGCATCATGCCGGCACCCTGACCATATAGCAGCACTTCGCCGACGGTATCCCCCTGAAACTGGATGCCGTTGAAGGCGCCGTTGATGGTTGCCAGCATATGCTTTTCCGGAACCATTGTCGGATGCACCCGTGCTTCCACATGATCGCCGTGGTTGCGGCTGATTGCCAGTAATTTGATCCGATAACCGAATTTTCTGGCAAACTCAATATCGATAGGTTCAATACTCGAGATTCCTTCCACAGTAATATCATCCAGATGAACGCTCAACCCGTAAGCTATGGTCATCAGGATCGCAAGTTTGTGGGCGGTGTCGATACCTTCCACATCATAGGTTGGATCCGCTTCGGCAAAGCCAAGTCTTTGCGCCTCTTTCAGCACCTCCTGAAAGGGGGTGCCGTGGTCGGTCATCTGCGAGAGGATGTAATTGGCAGTGCCGTTCATTATCCCCTTAATATAGTTTATCCTGTTGGCAACCAACCCCTCTTTGAGCGCTTTGATAACGGGAATTCCACCGCCAACACTCGCTTCAAAGCCGACTTCAACATTATTTTTCGCAGCAGCCTCAAATATTTCCCGGCCATGAACGGAAAGGAGCGCCTTGTTGGCTGTGACTACATGTTTTCCGTTTTCAATGGCTTTAAGCATAAAGGTTCTGGCAGGTTCCATGCCGCCAATCAGTTCAACGACGATATCGATTTTTGGGTCGGAAAAAATATCGTTTGCATCTTTTGTCAGTTGTACCCCGCCGAATTCCTCGGGGAGGGTCTGCAGGGCAATATCGGCGACTGTGGAAAGAACAAAAGCTGTCCCTGTCTTTTGAAGGAGTCGTTCTTTCTGAGCAAGCAGAGCCCTTGCCAAGCCTTTTCCAACCGTACCGAAACCGATGAGACCAACACGTATTTCTCTCATAATTGTCAATTACTGTTTTAAGTTAATATTACCGCCTGGTGTGGAGATAAAATGGGGATTGTGTGTACTGGCAGGTTGTAGAGTCCCGTAGGACGCATTCTCATCCTGCAATGTTCCTGAAAGTAACCGCTTTCAAGGGGAAAGTCAAAATCAATGCAGAGATATTTTTATGGCTCGAATTTCTATTTTGGTCTATAGTAATCAGCTTGTTACGATTCGGACGGCAACGAGTGCTCCAGGCTGTATTCAATCTGATAGAGGAGTGCCTCCGTTAAACCGCTTTTAAAATATAATTTTACCAGATAACGTTGTACTAATTGTAAAGTTTAAAAGGAGACTGAACTATGGGTAAGAACATTCTGGTTTTCGGACCGAACGGCAGCGGTAAAGGTACACAGGGAGCCATCGTGCAGAAAAAGTATGACATTCCCCATATCGAATCCGGTGCAATTTTCAGAGAGCATATCGGCGGCGGCACCGAGCTCGGCAAAAAAGCCAAAGAATATATCGACAAAGGCGACCTGGTACCCGATGATATCACTATCCCCATGATGGTAGCTCGCCTGCAGAAAGATGATTGTAAAAACGGCTGGATTCTTGACGGTTTTCCACGCTCCAAAGAACAGGCTGTTACCCTTGCCGAGACTCTGAAAAAAGAAGGGTTGGCTCTTGATTATGTTATTGAGATCGTATTGGATCGTCAAATTGCCAAAGATCGTATTATGGGTCGTCGTCTCTGTGTGAATGACAATAATCATCCAAATCATATCGCTTTTGATGCAATAAAGCCGGTTGAAAAAGATGGTAAGCTCGTCTGTCGTGTATGTGGCGGTGAACTGAAGACCCGTGCAGACGACCAGGATGAGGAAGCTATCAGCAAACGTCATGGTATTTACTATGATGAGAATGTCGGTACGATGGCCGCAGTTAATTATTTTAAGAATAGTGATGGTCCGAAAGTGATATCCGTTGATGGTGCCGCTTCCATTGGTGATGTAACTGAAGCTATTATGAGCGAGCTGTAGTCGTTGTCATGAGGTCAGAACCTATCTGATTTCTTGACATTTTTTGTGCGAAAGGGCATTCCCGTACCTCGGGAAAGCCCTTTTTGTCTTTGGGATAAAACTGTTTATTGTGTGTTTATCTTTATTAAAAGGTTGTTGTACAGTTCTGCTTGTTGCCGCGGATGTTGCTGGAGTGACTGAGAATGGTTTTCTTGTTCCTCACTCTCACAGGAGACTGTGTGAGTACGTGTCAGCGGAGTGGGCAAAGTTTTTAGCAGATATCTGTCAGTTTTGACTATGGAAGAAAAACAAAAAATGAAAAAACCCGGAAAGGTGTATCTGGTTGGTGCCGGTCCTGGAGACCCTGGTCTCATTACCGTGCGTGGAAAAAACTTGCTTGAGCGGGCCGAAGTTGTGGTTTATGACTATCTGGCCAGCAAAAAACTGCTCAAACATGCGCCTGCAAGCGCGTTATTGATTTATGTCGGGAAAAAGGGTGGTGTAAAACATACCCATACCCAGGAGGAGATTAACCAGATGCTGGTTGATCACGCCATTGCCGGGAAAATGGTCGTGCGCCTGAAAGGCGGTGATCCTTTTATCTTCGGGCGTGGGGGGGAAGAGGTGGAAAAATTGCACGCCGCCGGGGTTCAGTTTGAGGTCGTACCCGGGGTGACTTCGGCCACAGCGGCTGCAACCTACGCGGGTATTCCCATAACCCACAGGGACTATACCGCCTCTGTTGCCTTTCTGACCGGCCATGAGGATCCAGCCAAGGAAAATTCCAATATCGACTGGGCTAAACTGTCGACCGGAGCCGGAACCCTTGTTATCTATATGGGTATCAAGAATTTACCGATTATCGTCGCCAACCTCATCAAGCACGGTCGTGATCCCAAGACACCGGTGGCTGTCGTTCGCTGGGCGTCTACCCCGGAGCAGCGCTCGGTGGTTGGAACGCTTGAGACAATTACCCAGGTTGTGGCCGATGCCGAAATTAAACCACCTTCATTGATAATCGTCGGTGAAGTAGTGACGCTCCGCGATACCATCGACTGGTTTGAGAAGCGGCCCCTTTTTGGTAAGAAAATTATTGTGACCCGGACCCGTGAGCAGGCGAGTGACCTTATGGCCGGACTCGAGGAGTTTGGCGCGAACTGTCTGGAATATTCAACTATCCACATCAAACCGGTCGATTCCTATGACGTTCTGGATGACGAGCTGGAGAGACTTGATGAATATCACTGGATCTTGTTCACATCGCTTAACGGTGTAAAATACTTCTTTGAACGCCTCTATTCCAAAGGCATGGATGCCCGGGATCTGAAAGGGCCTGATCTTGCCGTTGTTGGAAAAAGCACCGCTGATCTGCTCCTGCGATACGGTCTGAATGCGGATTTAATTCCCAGCACTTTTACCGGAGAGGGGCTGGCGGAAAGTCTTCTTGACCAGGGTGTTGAGGGGCGAAATATCCTTATTCCCCGTGCCGTGCATGCCAGAGAAATCCTGCCTGAGACCCTGCGGGGAGCAGGAGCCCAGGTGACGGTCGCACCGGTATACAAAAACTGCCCTGCCGAGGGTGATAAGGAAAATCTGAGGACGGAACTCGAAAAGGGCGATGTCGAAATGATAACCTTTACAAGTTCTTCCACCGTGCGAAATTTTCTTGAGATGGTTGATGCGGAAAACCAGGAGGAGCTTCGCACTATTCTGGCTGGGGTGAAAATTGCCGCAATTGGGCCGATTACTGCTAAAACAGTTACCGATAATGGCTTGCGGGTGGATATTCAGCCGGAGGAATTCACTATCCCGGCTCTCATTCAGGCGATTGTGGACTATTACAGTGGAGATGGCAAATAATACCATCTATGGTTTTCGGGTCGACAACCGGCAGGGGATGCGTCGGCCCGGCAGGCCTGTCGGGAAGGAAGAAGAAAAGCAGGACACCCGTCCTGTTGAGGCTATTTGCTGCAGGGCATGTGGCAAGGCAGTGACCGACCGGGACAAAAAAATAGCAGTTCAGGGTTCCCACTCCCATACCTTTTTCAACCCCGCCGGAATAGTGTTTGAGTTGGGCTGCTTCAGCGCAGCTCCCGGCTGTAATATTACAGGAGATGCAACATCAGACTTTACCTGGTTTGCAGGCTATGTCTGGAGCTTTGCTCTGTGCGGAGGGTGCAGTTGTCACCTCGGTTGGTTTTTCGAAAAGGGGGAACATTCATTTTTCGGGCTCATCCTTACCAAACTCAAAGAGTAAACTGTCCATCAAGGGATGCCGAACAGCTCTTGCTCCTATTCATCGAATGAGCCGGATATCTCATGAACATTGTGTCAATGAGAAATCCGGGTTAGTTGGTTTTGATGAGATCGAGGAGGTCTTCCGAGGTCATTTTCGCGCTTATATCGCTTCCCTCCAGCAGGCTGCCGGCCAGATCACGCTTTTCCTGGTGTAATCTGACGATTTTTTCCTCAATAGTGTTCTTGCACACCAGCCGGTAGATGGTGACCGGCCGCGTCTGGCCGATCCTGTGGGCCCGGTCGGAAGCCTGGTCTTCGATAGCCGGGTTCCACCACGGATCCATATGGATGACATAGTCAGCGGCAGTAAGGTTCAGGCCAAGGCCGCCTGCTTTCAGACTGATCAGAAAAAGATCCCCTTCTCCCGCCTGAAAGGCATCGACCCGAATTTTGCGTTGCTTGGTGCTGGTGCTGCCGTCCAGATACTGGTAGCTGATGCCCTGTTTGTCCAGATATTCACGGATGATACTCAGGTGCCCGATAAACTGGCTGAAGACCAGTGCCTTATGGCGACTGGATAGAAGCTCTTCTATCACTGAAGCAAATACTCTGAGCTTGGAACTCTCAACCGCAGAATTGCTATCCAGCAGACGGGGGTTACAGCACGCCTGACGCAGTTTCATGATCTCTGTCAGGATCTGCAGATGCCTTCCTTTCTTTTCTCTGGCATTCTCCAGCATATCAATGGCATTCTGCCGCAGTGCCTCGTAGAAGTGGGCTTCTTCGGAGCTCATCTCGACATTGAGAGTGACCTCGGTCCGCGACGGTAGTTCTTCCAAAACCTGGGATTTGATTCTTCTGAGAATAAAAGGGCGGATGAGTTTTTTTAGCTTTAATTTGGCTTCCCGGTCCTGATAGCGCTCAATGGGTACGGCAAAACGCTCATTGAAACTGTTGAGACTGCCGAGGAGCCCGGGGTTGATAAAATGGAATAGATTCCAGAGCTCCCCCAGATGGTTTTCGATGGGAGTACCCGTCGTGATGAGTTTAAATTGAGCCTGCAATGACATCGCTGCCCGAGACCGTTTGGTGGCCGAATTTTTAATGGCCTGGGCTTCATCTAAAATGACCGCCTGCCACTTTACAGTGCTGAGCAGTTCACTTTCCTGCTGGAGGAGGGTATAGGTTGTTATCAGCAGGTCGAATTTACCAAGTTCACTGATGCTTTTGTCTCGGTCTTTGCCGGTAAGGAATTTGATGTTTATAGTGGGGGTAAATCTTCGTACCTCTGATTGCCAGTTATTCGAGACCGATGTGGGAGCGACCACCAGTGATGGCCCCTGATCGGCAAGTTTGAGGATGATGGCAAGGGATTGAATGGTCTTGCCGAGGCCCATATCATCGGCAAGACAACCGCCAACGCCCCAGTGGGCGAGTCGGGCCAGCCACTCAAAACCCTCCCGCTGGTAAACCCTGAGTTCAGCCTGAAGAGTTGAGGGCAGCGCCGGTTTGAAATCCTGTGCATCACGAATTTTCTGGATCTGTTGCTGCCACCCGGCATCGGCAACGGTGTGTGCGAGATCTGCAACTTTTTCCAGTTGCAGGGCGGCAAGAGGGTGCACCAGAATCTCCTCACTGCCGTCGTCTGTAAAACCGTCGGAAAATAAATTTATATCTTCGAGACGTTTTTTGAATTCCTGGGTGAGGGCGATGAATTGCCCGTCACCGATTTCAACAAAGCGGCCCGATGATGCTTTTACTTTGGTCAGTAGCTCTTTAAGTTCGACGACCTGACCCTGATCGAGGGTCAATTGGCCACTCATGGCAAACCAGTTCTGACGGTTGGTCCGAATCTTGAGGTTGAGGTTATCCAGCGAGACCTTATGCGTAATGGATAGTTTTTCACCTTCCGGCCACTCAATGACTACTTTATCCCGAATCGACTGCAGCTCCATCAGGGCCTGGAGACAATCGTCGGGATCGTAGAGATGCCATTCCCGATCGTTCTCCTGTTCCATGTCAACGGCCAGATCCAGTATCGGGCAGAGTTCTTCGATGTCGCGAGCCTTCTCTTCTTCCAGTGCGAGATTGCGTCGCGTCTGCAGTCGCTTCCCCTTAACTTCGGCCATGATATTTTCAACACCCTGACCGGGTTTGAGATAATGACCACCTTCCAGGAAAGGTTTAACGAACATTTCTAGCCGAAACCCTGTTCCGTAGGGGATGAGATGCATGTAAATGGTCGAATCGGCTTCAACCTGGGTTATGTTTCCTGACTTCCTGCTGGTGCTGTCGGCGGCAATGGCGGAATGGACCGTCATGAAGGAGGAGATGTTGCCGATGGCGGTCAACACCTGTTCACTTGCAGACATCGGTACAGTTATTCCGTCCTTGCCGGTGATCTGAGCGATTCGACGATGATTATCGTTAATTTTTATGATTTTGATCCGAGTGGGCGTTTCGCTCTGATAGTTGATATTGTCGGAAGTTATAGGGTGTGCGAAACAGATATGAAGATTTTCGCCACGCTCTTCAACAAGAAGCTCGGGTTCCCCCGCAACAAATTCCACAGGGGTCAAAGGGGATTCTGCCAGATAAAGGTTTGGGTGACCTATCATTGCCATCAGTGCCTTGTCCATATCGAAAAAAAAGTTTTCTCCGTGGGTTTCAGGATTTCTCGTTTTTTTTATGGCAGCACAGATTCGGCGATCCTGCGATGTGAGATAGTTCAATCTGTTGGTCTTGTACAACCGGGATAAAGATATTGGTCTTCCCTTGCTCCATTCTCCGTCTGGGTTGAGTTTTTGTTCTTTTGGAGAGATATTTATGATTTTTCCGTCAAAGGCTACCATCCATGTCATGCGAGTTGTCTGCTGTGGGGTATCCGATTCCCGGCTGGTGGCATAGATAAGAGCCTGCAAGCTTCTTTTCCAGGGTTCTTCAGGTTCGAGAATAGGCAGCAGGGGCACAATGGACGTTGTATCTCGGAGCTCACTGGTCACGGCAAGGTAGTCGCTTTCATCGTGTTTGACGGTGGCGAGAATTTCACCAAGTATGACAGTGAAGAGAGAATATCCCTGGTTGCAGGCCTGCTCGTAAAAAGAGAGAATTTCCGATTCAACATCGGGGTCGATGGTACTGTTGAGCCAATACTGGCAGATGCCGGCAAATGCCACTGTCAGGACATTTTGTTTTGTCCCTTCCGGAAGATGAATTTCCTCTCCCTGCAGTCCCCTGTTGATATGGGAATTTATAACAGTTGCCAGGTAATTATATGCAGCATTTTCCCTTGCTCCCTGAAACTGTGAGAGGGCGATGCCAATGCTGTCAGCTACTCTGTATAAATCCTCTTTCTTGCTGGCGTCCAATTGCGCAAGAATATAAAAAAGCCCGGTTGGTCCGAAAAAAGCAACTCTTTCGTCATTACTGAATTTTTGCAGAAACTGGAGATCCTCATTAAAGGCAACCAGCGCGTCTTCACTTTTACCTTCAAGAAACGACAGTGTACCACGCGCCCCGGTACCCAAAAAAGAATCTCTGTAACTATTTGTAAGCTTTTGCGCATCGGCCAGTCTGCCACGAAATACCAGTTCATTGAACAGGAGCCGTTGAAAGGGCAATCGTTCATCGGGGGAAAGGGCATCGAACTCTTCATCTCTGGACAAATAGTCGATTAATTCAGGGAAATCGTTCAGGGTAGTCTGGCCATACTGCAAAACGTTGTTGAGCAGATAAAATTGAAACGAGGTGGGGAGCGTTCTAAACCATTCAGCGTCGAAGGGCCGGGTCATGATCCGCACAGTAGGCGGTGGCTCTTCGGTAAGCTCGCCACACTGGCTTTCAATGAAATCTGAGGCGTCCTCAATAAGGTCAAACTGTTGGGTATAGACTCCGATGCGCATCTCCCGCATTCCACGCCAGCATCGTATCGTCCATTTACCGTAATAGTAGGAGACGGGAGCTTCGTCCTGGATGGTTTTGGCGAATATAGTAAAAGTCTGCTCTTTGACCGCTATTTTGCTGAGAATTTCGACTATTTCATCAACGCATTGCCGATCCTTGGTTAAGAGACCGAGCTGTTCGAATTTGGCAAAATAATGGTTGAGATTGGCAGCGGTCGGTTTGTTTCCTCTCGGATTTTTGAGATCCAGCTTCCGCAGACAGTTTACGATAAGCGTTGAGTGAGCAGGTTCATAGACAATTGAGAGCAATTGCAGGAGAGCCTGTTCAAAGGGCGAAAGCTTTTGGTACTGTTCAAGGAGGCTGACATGAGTTTGCATAGACGCTTGGGTAGTCTTGGCGGAAAATCTTCCAGAAAATATCATCGGTTTTTTTCGCATCGGGCGAAAAGAGAAGCGGTCACTATATCATTGTCTGACGCGAATGAGAACCAAAAACTGTATCTTTTTTGCTGCAGAGAGGCCGAAAATCTTCGGATAAGCCTGTTCTGACGTGGATATTGCAATCATTCACATGGGGCGGGAAAGATTGACAGGTGAAAAATCCAGCAATCCCTTGAAACCTCATGGACCCTCCGGTCGCCGGAAAAGGCAGAAAGCGGGAACGAGTGCCCAGGTCGGGAGTTGGGTTTCTTTTTAAGTATGGTGCCTGTGAAAAAAAACGTGATACAATCTTTACCATTAAAAAAAGGATTGTATGCAATATGTTTGCTATGCTAGAGAGAGGCAATGGTCCTGATGAATGTTACCTTCGCAGGTGCATGATGGGTTCCGGGGTGGCTTTGCAGAGGACCCAGGTCTTTTTGCTGGTTTCGTGTGTGTACTGAAAGGGTAGGATCACAGCACCAACGAAGCAGATAAGCAGCCTACAAAACAGGGCATAGACTCCGACTTCGGATGAAGAATTTTTACGACGCCATCACAATGACAAGGTGTGAAATAAATCAATGAATGTTTTTGGGTACATTTTTCTTGCTGTGGAGAAGGAACATCTGGTCGCTGCCGATGATCAGCAGGCTGCTCTCTGCGATTTCGGGAGTTCGGTCGGTATGGAAATCGGAGATTTTTTTGTGGAGCATGGAGTAACCATGAAACGACCTTTCATAGAGCGAAACGAAGGCAGTAAACTGTTGGAGAGATGTGCCCTGGGAGACGTGATAATTACCATGAAGTCATCATGGGTTCTCGGCTCAGCTTCAGAAGGTGCCAATTTGCTGCAGATGCTGAGAGAACGTGACATTGCTCTGTACTGTATGGATATTGGAGAAAACATCAGTGTGGACGAAAAACGTAAACTGATGGTTTATGAAGGGTGTGCCGGGGTTGTTCAGAAACTTTTATCGGCTTTGGCCTTGTGTGAGTCGAGCAGACACGGTGAAGCAATAAGGGCAACAAAAAGAAACCTCAAAAAGCAGGGGAAATATATCGGTGGACCAGTGCCCTTTGGCTGGGAAGTTAATAAAGACAGGTTTCTTGTCCAGAATCGAGCGCAACAGAAAATCATCCAGGCGATAATCACCATGCGTGAGGATCGCTGGTCCTATCGTGATATTTCTAAAAAGCTAAAAGATGAATATGACATTCAGTTGTCTCATGCCGGTGTGCGAAGAGTACTGGATAACGATAAAAAGAAGAAGGTGCAGTCGGAAGAAAAGGACAGCGGCTGAACGGCGCCGGATTCGCTGGAGGAATCCCGCGCCGTTCAATGGAGCGTTGAACAGAACCCCGCCTTCGCTACAGCATAACGGGGTTGAACATTACAGACTCTGATGCCTGGTTATTTCTGCATCTTGTTCCAGGTTGCGCAGCCATGCAGAAAGGAGTTGCTGTTGCTTAAACTGTAACAGGTTTTCCCTGTATTTTTCCGCCTCTTCACTCGTTTCAGGCATGGTGGGGATTTCTCTGTCCAAGAAGGAAAAAATAAAGAAATCGTCGCCGACCTTCCCCGGTTCTTCCGGGAGCGGAGAAGATGCAGAGAGCATAAAGGCATCGCTGAGCAGGGCAGGGGGGAAGGTTGTTGTGTCGTTTTGTTCGTTTTGGCTCAGGAATCCTGATTCCTCAACAGGCACGCCCAGCTCCTGTGCCAGAACTGCCAGCTCTTTCCCGTCCCTGAGGTCGCTTAACATCTGCTCTGCGGCCTCTTCGGCCATTTTCTTGGATTGAGCCTTCTGATAATCCTCTGCAAGGGTATCCTTTATCGCTTCAAACGCCGGGATCTCGGGTTCTTTGATATCCTCAGCAAACAGGATTGCATAGCCTGATTGCCCTTTGATGAGAGAACTGAGTTCCCCCTTATTGAGTTCAAAAGCTTTTTCCATGAACTGTGCATCAGCCAGAAGGTCGTCAGGGGCATCGCTTCTTGGGAAGAAACCGGTTTGCTGAATGACTGTATCCGGATTGGTTTCTGCGTATTTTGTGAGGCTCCCCGCACCGATAATACCCTCATACGCGTCATTGGCTACCTGGAACGCCAGACTTTCAGCTTCTTTTTGCTGGAGAGTTGCAGTTATTTCAGCAGTGACTTCTTCCAACGCCCTGGTTGCTGCAGGTTGTATTTCTTCAAGTAGAATAATGTGGTACCCGAACTGGGTTTTTACTACATCGCTGATATCCCCGGGTTGCATCACAAAAACAGCTTCATCGAAGGCCGGTACCATCCGCCCTGCGGAGAAAAAGCCAAGGTCACCGCCTGAATCTTTTGAAGGACCCTCGGAATACTCGCGAGCCAGCGCATCGAAATCGCCGCCTTTTCTTGCAAGAGCGAGAATCTCTTCTGCTTTTTGGGCCTGTTCCTCATGGCGTTCTGCGGAGTCTGTTTCCCCTGCTTTAAAAAGAATATGCCTGGCATGTCGCTCTTCGGGTATCTGGTAGGCATCTATGTTGTTCTGGTAGTATTCTTCAATTTTACTTTGGTCGATGGGTATCTTTTGGCCGATATTCTCATAGGTAAATGCCAAATATTTCAATTTTATCTCTGGCTCGGACTTGTAGTTTTCTTTGACCGTTTCAAACCATGCTTTCAGGGCCTCATCGTCTGTTGTCACCTTATCAATAAACTGATCTGGTGAAATTTTCAGGAATGTGACGGCCACTTTTTCATTCTGCTCACTGTAAAGTTCCTGGATCTCAAAATCCGTGGCAACGACGGCAAAGTTGCCTATCTCTCGGGCGGCTACTTCTGACAACCGGTCAAACCGCATGGAAGCTTCGAATTTTGTCGGAGCCATTCTGTTTGATGCAAGCACCGCCTTGTAACGATCTAGGTTGAATGCGCCGTTTTCCTGAAACTGGACCATATCCTCGATAATTTCACGGATTTCCTGACCACTGACAAGAAGGCCCATCTTCTCGGCACCCTGTCTTAGGAGCGTTGTCTGAATCAGCTGGTTTATGACCTGTTGCTTGACACCGAAGGTTTCCGCCAGACCTTTTGGTACGTTACCGCCAAACTGGTCGCTAAGCCGTTGATACGCTCTATCGTAGGCCTGTTGGAATTCCTGGAAGGTGATTTCTTCGCCATTTACAACCAGCGCCGCCTGGCGGTCGCCCGACAGATTAGCACCGACACCCCAGAAAATGAATACCAGGGCAATGATTACCACGATGATTTGAATAAAGGTCGACTGGGCTTTTTTACGAAGTATCTGCAGCATGAATTTATAGTAAGAGCTTCTGGTTAATCTTTAGTTCCTTGGAAAAAACCAGTAAATCATACGTCGGGATTTTTTCATCAAGGGACTTCTACCCCTCAAGTAAGTGGTCGACTTTAAGGGGGGCATCGCAAAGAGTCCCGATAGCCGGGTTTGTGGAGGTTTGTGCAATTGGCGATTTTATAGGGAAAGCAGTATTACGCGGCTAGTACAAACCAATGATTTAATAGTCTGTTCGATTTACTCTTTCTTTTTGTGCTGTGCAAGTAAAAATCCATTTTCCACCCCTATCGTTCTCGCAAAACGGGTTCAGCAGCGTATAAAAGCTTATCTGGAGAAAGATAGCTGCCAACCAAGAAAATAATAGACATATGCAATAAAAAGAGGTACTGAGATTGTCTTGTAAATGTCGCTGATTTCTTGTTGAGCGTTTCATGTTGACAGGCCTGAAGAGTCATGAACAATTTACCGGGGAAGGGTGGCGGGCATCTGTTGCAGGCTTCTCGTTATCTACCTTATGACTTTGTAAATATTGAAGATATTTTCAAGCTTTTTGGGTCCCCCGATCCGCTGTATAAATGATTCGTCATTCACTTGACAAATTGTTTAGGCTATAGTAAAAAGCCGTAGTTAGTCCTAAAATATAAAACGGCGAAAGCTATAAAAAATAATATTCTAAGGAGGTTTGTAATGCCAACTCTCGAACACAATGGAAGTAGTTTTGAAGTAGATGAAGACGGATTCCTGCTGAAAGGCGATGATTTCAACGAAGACTGGGTTGATTACGTAAAAGGTGTTGAAGGCATCAGCGAAATGACCGATGAGCATCAGAAAGTCATCGATGCCCTTCAGGAATACTACAAGAAGAACGGAATCGCTCCTATGGTTCGTATCCTCTCCAAGACCACCGGTTTCCCGCTGAAGAGAATTTACGAACTGTTCCCATCCGGACCTGGTAAGGGAGCCTGTAAAATGGCTGGTCTGCCTAAGCCGACTGGTTGTGTATAATTAATACACACTGATTTCTGAAGTTCTAAAGGGAGAATGCCTGTCTGGCATTCTCCCTTTTTTTGTGCTGCAAATTTTGAAAATCTCGTAAATACTCATTGTTAGAAACGGATAAGCCAGACTTCATATAGGAGGCGCAATCTTTTTCTATCATTTCGGTATACTAGGGTGCGTCGTAATGATAAAAAAACAAAACTGCAAAGCAGGTAAGCACCCTTCAAACCAGGGCATAAACGCCGACTTCGGATGAAGCGTTTTTACGACGCCATCAACTTTAACGCTTTTGTGTATCTAAGAGACACTCAGTTTGGTGAGGAGTTCCTCATGTATCCTGTCGAGTTTGGCCTGGTATGCTCTGCCGGAGATCTGCGCGCCCTTCAGGCCACCTTTAAGGTTGATTTCCGCTAATCGACAGTCACCGTCAGATGTCAGCATAAGGTCGAGGTGGGCGTAGGGAAACCCGCCACGCCGCATAACCTGTTGACACATTTCAAGTTGATCCCCGGATAGGGTATATGGTACCGATTCGCCTCCGCAGTGGATGTTTTTTCTGAAATTATAAGGATTTATTCTTTCGTATGCTTCGAGATAGTCACCGAGGATTATGACCCGAATATCTCTGCTGTTGCTCTGGAAGGGTTGAATGACAAAAGGAAAGGAAAAGGCATCCCCACCACCGCAAACCTGATTGTAGAGGTCCTCAATGCTGTTGAAAACATACACACCAAGTCCGGCATTTTTTCGATCACTCTTCAAGATGACCCTGGTGTATTGCTGTCGCTGATAGATTGAAGAAGCTTTGAGTAAAGCGTGGGTGTCGTAGACCGGCAAGGATCCGGGGAGCATGAACTCACTCAATATCGATGCCTGAAAGGTTTTCGATCTGCTCGCCATTTGTGATGTGGCAGATGGGATCAGGCGGATGCCCCGTTCAAGTAAGTCAATTAGCAGGTGTTCTTCACCTGGCTTCAGGCGGATTCTGCCACAAATAATGTCGTTTTTTTTTAGCTGTTGATAACAGGTAGAAAGTGTCTGGTTGTCACGAATAATAGTGGGGGGATCTTTCAAAAGATCATCTCCGAAAACCGTTGATGAAATGAACTGAGATCCTCATCGCAATTGCCACAGAAGAGTTTTACATCACCGAGAGACTGGGAGCTTTTGTTTTCAATAGTAAAACTGCCATCTTTGTTCTGAATATAATGTGTTGTGGTGATGACGTCATCGGTAATCTCGAAAAAACCCGAATCGTTACCGCAGTAGGGACATTTGAGTAAATTTCCGACTTTTGGCTGATCAAATGGCATATATGATGCTCGCTTTTGCATCTTTTTCCTGAATGAATTTATTTTGAAGCAGATGCCCCAACGGCTATCGCCACAGGTACCTTCTTTTCCACAGGTTTTAAGTCATTTGCTGCTGCTTTGATTTCTCCCTGAATGGACGCGCCGGGTTCAACCGTCAAGCTGCCTGCTTCCAGTTTTCCGTGGATGGAGCAGTTCTTTCTTGCAGTGAGCATGGCGGCTTTTACATTCCCTTCAAGTGATCCATAACAGTTGAAAGATGATACGGTTATGTCACCTACGACCTTTCCTGTTTCGCTGAGAATTAAATGTTCTCCTTCAATGTTTCCGTGAATTGTACCATCGATGCGCGCTTTCCCTTTAAATAAAACTTCGCCTTTGATTGTCATACTTTTATCGACAATCGAGGAAATGGCTTCACTTTCAACTTTCTTCATCTCTTCTTCAACGTTCATTGATTTACCAAACATTCCCATTGTTATTTTTTCTCCGGCGAAGAGGCCAGCTTTTCTGTTAAGCTGGCGACTTTCAAAAAGTTATATGGGTTAATAGATTTTTTATCCAGCGCTATTTCGTAATGGAGATGCGTACCGGTTGACCTTCCAGTGTTGCCCACCAGGCCGATGACCTGACCTCTCTCAATTTTGTCGCCTTTTTTAACCAGGTATTTCTGCATATGGGAAAAGGACGTTGTGTAGCCGTTACCGTGGTCGATGAGTACATAGTTGCCGTAGCCACCGTTGCGAAAGGCTTTCTTGACAACACCGTCTGCTGTGGCGAAAATTTTTTCACCTCTTTTACCACGAAAATCGATACCCGAGTGAAAAGCCGATTTGTTATTCAATGGATCCTTGCGTTTTCCGTACCGCGATGTTATGGGGCCTTTGACCGGTCTGCCAAAGGGGAGATAGCGTATAGCATTGAGATATTTATCAGCTTTAAAAAGGAGTTCGTCTCTTTCTGAGTTCGGTTCCTGAATAAAGGGGCCGCCGCTGTTTTTGGACGTATCCCCTTTGCTTGTCGGGAGCTTGATGCCGATACTGCCGATTATCCTCTCAATGAGTTCACTGCGTTCATTGAGCTCGTCGACCGCCGTGGAGATAAGCGTCTCTTTTTCTTCTTTAAATGCGGTCGCCTGCTTGATGTTGTTCAATTCCAGCCGGGCAACTTTCAAGTCGAGCTTGAGCCGTTCCTCTTCTTTCCATTTGGTGTGCTGGGCTATTAACTCGTCACTGGTCTGTAATTTCTTCTGCAGGTCGGTGAGCTCGTCGGTGATCTTGCAATTTCTGGAATAGAGGGAAAAGGAACAGATGCTGGCTACGGTGAGGATGAGGAAACCAACGGCCGTTGCAGTTGCGATGATGCAGAGTTTCTTTCGTGAGCAGGGTAGCTTGAAAACTTTTCCCTTGTCACTGGCTATGATAATGTGAAGCTGTTCATCCATTGCACAAATCCAAAAGAGTTGTTAATCCATAAAACAAAAAGTATGATGCATTTAGTCTATTGAAATAATTCACTAGAATCAAGTAATGAATGAAATTTTTTTTGTATACCCGGCTGTAATAATTTATTCAACAATAAAAGAGTGTCTTAAACGCTGCTAATTATCTGAACCTATTGTTTCTGCTAGGTTTTTTATGCCCACCATACGGGATACAAGGCTTTGCGAGTCTCTCGGTGCCCGGTTTTATTTTCCTATTGTCTCTCATCTATGTCGAATCTTATTGCCTGTAAATCTGTTTCAAAATCATTTGGAGCCCAGACTCTTTTCCGGAACATCAGCCTGATGGTCAGCAGTGGAGACAAGATCGGTGTTATTGGTCCGAATGGCTCTGGAAAGTCGACTTTGTTGAAAATTATCTGCGATTTAGAAGAACCCGATGGTGGACAGCTGGTCCGTCAAAGGTTCATGCGACTCAGTTATCTGGCCCAGGATGATGTTTTTAATGAGGCGAAAAGCGTCAGTGACAACCTGATGGCTGTTCTTGCTGAAGAAGACATTGAAGATACTGAAAAATATTATAGAGTCGATACGCTGCTCAGCCGCGCAGAATTCCAAGATAGTGACTTGCCGGTAAAGAGCCTCTCCGGTGGCTGGCGAAAACGGTTGTCAATCTGTCGGGCCATGCTGGTTGCCCCTGATGTACTGGTCATGGATGAGCCCACCAATCACCTTGATATTGAAGGGATCCTCTGGCTGGAGAAAATGCTGACCGGCGGTTCGGGTCCATCTGCATTCCTGCTCGTCAGCCATGATCGACATTTTTTGGAAAACTGCACGAACAGAATCGTTGAACTGTCTGCGGTATATCCTGAAGGCACCTTTCAGGTGCAGGGATCCTATTCACAATTCCTGGAGAAACGGCAAGAGTTTCTCGCTTCGCAGATGGAAGAGGAGGAACGCCTCGCCAATAAAGCCCGCAGGGAAATCGAGTGGTTGCGTCGTGGGCCGAAGGCGAGGTCTACAAAAGCTAAATACCGTATTGACGAGGCGCATAAACTGACCGGTGAATTGGCGGATGTTAAAACCAGGAACCGCTCACTGTCAAATGTTCAGATTGAATTTGAAGCCACCGGCAGAAAAACTAAAAAGCTGCTTGAAGTCCAGGGGCTGTCCAAAAGCTATGGGGAGAGAACGCTGTTCAGCAAACTTGATATGGTCCTTTCGCCCGGCAGCAGGCTCGGGTTGCTCGGAAGAAACGGGTGTGGCAAGTCGACTCTGATGAAAATCCTGGCAGGTGCGGCGGGTACAGCGTCAATTGTCCCTGACTCCGGCAGCGTGAAGGCTGCGGACAATATACAGATTGTATCATTTGACCAGAACAGAGAAACCATTGATCCGAAGCTTAGCCTGCGAAGGGCACTGGCTCCCGATGGTGATTCCATTGTCTATAATGGCAGGTCACTCCATGTCGTGTCCTGGGCGAAAAAATTTCTCTTTCGGCCCGATCAACTGGAAACCCCGGTCGGACAGCTCTCCGGTGGAGAACAGGCGCGAATTCTCATCGCCGGGCTTATGCGGCAGCCGGCTGATATCCTGCTCCTTGATGAGCCGACAAACGATCTTGATATTGCCTCTCTGGATGTGCTTGAGGCAAGTCTGCTTGACTTTCCCGGAGCTCTTGTGCTGGTCACCCATGATCGCTATCTGCTCGACAGGGTCTGTCATCGGCTTCTGGGTTTTGGCGGTAAAAACGGGGTAACCTATTATGCTGATTATGAGCAATGGCTGAATGATCTGCCGGAGTCAGAGAAAGCCCAGGCAAACCGGAAGAAGAATATCGCAACACCCGAACAGGTGACTGCCCAGAACAATTTTAAAGGTCGGCTGTCATATATGGATCAACGTGAATACGATCAAATTGAAGAAATAATTGCGGCTGAGGAAGACCGGGTTCTGCAGCTGCAAAAGAAGATGGAACTGCCGGAGATAGTCTCCAGCCCCGACGAGCTTGGCAGCTGCTGGAGGGAGCTGGAGGTTGCGCAGGCAGAGGTGGAGCGGTTATATAATCGCTGGGATGAACTGGAGGAGAAAAAAAACGGATGAGAATCAAGTGAAAGTCGCCGTCCTGTCTGATATTCATGGCAATCTCGAGGCCTTTGAGGCTGTGCATGCTGATCTGGGGAGACTGGGCGCGGATCGGGTGATCTGTCTTGGAGATAATATCGGCTATGGGCCGAATCCGGAAGAGGTGCTCTGTCGAATTCGTCAATTAGGCTATATGTCGTTGCTTGGCAATCATGAATTTGCTCTCGCAGATGAGCGGGGGAGGCGATGGTTCAATTTCCAGGCCGCTGAAAACAATATCGAGACTGAGAAACTCTTGTCGGATGAGAGCAAGCAATATTGCAGTCAGCTGCCAACCTCTGCAACATTTGACAATGCATATTTTGTCCATGGCTGGCCGCCGGATTCAGTTTTTCGGTATCTGGACAGGCAGTCCGATGACAGAATTGCCGCTCTTTTTGACTCCGCCGAGCCTTCTCTCTTTTTTCTCGGCCATACCCACAAGTTGCAGCTTGTCTCCGGGCGAAAAGGCCGCATCACCCGCAGGGCTTTGGGGCAGGAAACTGTGGTGATCAAAGCAGATAAAAAATATATTATCAATGTTGGCAGCGTCGGCCAGCCCAGAGATGGAGACAATCGGGCTAAATATCTGCTGTGGGACTCTGAAAAAGGACAACTGCGGGTCTGCTGTGTTGTGTATGACAATGCGGTGACTATGAAAAAAATCAGAGAGCGGGGATTTCCGGAAATCTACGCAATACGGTTGCGTTGACTAATGAAACACATAGGCAGATATGAAGTGATCGGCCGTTTGGGACGCGGTGGCATGAGCACCGTATATAAGGCCAAAGCTCCAATTACCGGGCGGCTGGTAGCGCTGAAGATCCTTCAGCCGAGAAACGAGATTTTCGTCGATCTAGTCGGTGAGACCAGGTTGAAAGAGATTTTTACAGAAGAAGCAAAGATCATGGGAAACCTGTCCCACGATCATGTCGCGAAGATCATCGACTGCGATGAACATGAGGGGCAACCCTTCATAGTTCTTGAATATTTTGCACACTCCATCGGTGCCTTTATCGGCGAATCATATCGCGTCGAGGCGCCGTCACGCATCATCTCCGCTGCAAAGACACGGTCCTATCTGGTGCAGGCCCTGAAAGGCCTTGAGCGACTGCATTTTGCCGGAATTGTCCATCGCGATATAAAACCCTTTAATCTGATGTTAACCAGTGATGATCGGATTAAAATCATCGATTTTGGGTTGTCGCGGGTTCGCGGTGAAGAAAAAATGGCGATCCCCGGCATGCAGGTTGGGTCGCCCTATTACGCCGCACCAGAGCAGGAAAGGAATCCGCAAGGGGTGGATGGCCGGGCCGATCTGTTCAGCCTCGGTGTCATGGGCTACAGGATGTTGACCGGTCACCTCGTGGACCATCGACAGGGTAAAATCAAGCCCCCCGGCTCGATGAACCGGGAACTTGGTCCGGAATGGGATGCGTGCATCATGAAAAGCCTCGCCAAAAGTCCTGCACATCGCTTTGGAAGCGCCCTGGATATGCGACTGGCCATCGAAACTCTGCCTCTTGCTGTCCATCAGGAGTGTACCCAGCGTGACCGTCGCCATACACGGGATATGTGGGTTGTTCGTGATGCCATGAGAAGGGAGCCGTGCAGGGTGATGTATAAGGATATTGGGGAGACACTCAACCTTGATACCCTGTTGCGACCACGTCAATATGCGGTTCAGGACTTCGAGGTAGTCGGGCCGCTGGTCGCCTTGGAGAAAAACAGCGGGCTCTACTGGCAACGGCGCGGTTCAGGCTTTACCGTCGACTGGCAGCAGGCTCAGGACTATGTGGATCATTTGAACAGCCTTAACTGGCAGGGCCGAAACAGCTGGCGACTGCCCACTCTTGAAGAAGCCGTCGCCATACTCAGCCCACCGTTGCATGGGGTCTCCTGTTCCGGATGGCCACTTTTTGACAGGACGATTCACTGGCTATGGACAGGCGACCATTGTAATAAAAAACAGGCCTGGATGGTCGATGTGGTGGAGAGTTTTTTCGACCGGCTTGACAGGGATGGCGTTGCCTCGGTCTGCGCGGTTAGTTCCACAGAGTGACCGTTCCGAGTCTCAAGTTGTCCGGGAGCTGAAGAACTCGCCGATTTTCATCAGGGTATAGCTGATATCCTCAGGGCTGATGTCGAGGTGGGTGACCAGTCGTGTTGTTCTGCCGGGGCTGATGAGGATGTTGTTATCTGCAAGGAACTCAGCCAGTTTGGTGGCTTCTTCGGTTTGCATGGTAAAAAAGACCATATTGGTTTGAGCGGGATCTTTCTCGACCTCCAGCTGTTGGAACTGAGACAGTCCTTCGGCCAGAGTCTCTGCATGTTGATGGTCGAGTGCCAGCCGCAGCACATTGTTTTCCAGGGCGTAGATACCTGCAGCAGCAAGTATCCCGGCCTGTCGCATGCCGCCTCCCACCATCTTTCGCCATTTTCTGGCCTCTTGTATGAGGCGGCGGGAGCCACAGAGCACGGAACCGACCGGTGCCCCCAGTCCTTTGGAGAGACAAAGTGAGACGGAATCAAAATGGCGGGTAATGTCCAGGACCGGGACATTCTGTTTGACAACCGCATTAAACAGTCTGGCCCCGTCAAGGTGCAGGCTGAGACCTTTTGTACGGGCGAAATCGGCAGCTTCTTTCAGGTATGAAAGAGGCAGGGTTTTACCATTTCGGGTGTTTTCCAGGCAGAGGAGGCGGGTTCTGGCAAAATGAATATCGTCCGGTTTGATCTTTTCTTCAATTTTAGCAAGAGACAGGGTGGAATCCGGTTCAAATTCAATTGGCTGGGGCTGAATGGAACCGAGGACGGCGGCTCCGCCACCTTCGTATTTGTAGGTATGGGCCTGTTGGCCGACGATATATTCATCACCCCGTCCGCAATGCGACATGATGCCAATGAGGTTAGCCTGGGTGCCGCTTGCCGTGAAAATCGCCGCCTCAAAACCAAGGAGCTCGGCAGTGTAGCTCTCCAGTCTGATGACCGTCGGATCATCCCGATAGACATCATCGCCCACTTCTGCTTCGGCCATGGTCCGGCGCATTGGTTCGGAAGGCTTGGTGACGGTGTCGCTGCGCAGGTCGATTGTTTTCATCTGTATTGTTCCTCGTTGTGTCTTTAAAAAAGTATGAGTATCTTGCGGATTTTTTTCTTGTTTTTTAGAGAAAATTTCGTGAAGGTACGTATCCCCCCCAAGGGGGATGAAATAAAAAAGTTCCACTTGTCGGATCAGAAACCTCGGCCGTTCCACCCTTTCTCGGGGTGTCTGCAAAAGGATCCATAGGTTGTCACTGACAGCAAAAAGTACAGGAGACAGGGTAAAAAAGCGATGGGAAAAAATATGGGGCTCAGTGATTCACAAAAAGAAATTCTCCGGGAGGTGGGTTTTGTTTTCAACAACCTGTCCGAGGCAGAAATATCGATTTTCACTGATCCGGAGTTCGATGTGTCAGCTGTGGAGGATGGCAAGCTGCTTGAGTTTCTCGAGCTCGCCAATCTTTTGTATCGAGCAGGTGAACAACTGATCACAGATGAACAGTACGACTTTACCTTTCTCGAAGAATTACGAAACAGAACTCCTGATCATCCTTTTCTGCACACGGTGGAGCCGGAGCCACCGGCGGAAACAAAAACCGTTGAGTTGCCTTTGCGTATGCTTTCAACGGAGAAGGCCTATGCGTTTGATGCAATAGAGCGCTGGGCGAAGCGGATTTTCAAGGCTGCAGAGGAATGTGGTATAGATTTTAATTCGCTTGTGTTTCGGGCAACACCGAAACTCGATGGCTTTGCTGCCTATGACGATGGGCAAATGTTGTATACCCGCGGGGACGGGCGGCGCGGAACTGATATCACCCGGGTTTTTGATCGTGGCCTGCAGGTGGCTGATGAAGGCACTCGCGGGCTTGGGGCGGGGGAGATTGTGGTGAGTCGTGCTTATTTTCAGGAAAATCTCGCTGGTCTTTTCGATAACTCAAGGAATTTTCAAGCCAGTCTGATTAAAGAGAAGGAGCTCGAGCCCCCGGCGGCGGATGCCATTCGTTTAAAAAAGGCAGTTTTTTACCCGTTTAGTCTGTTGCCGGATTGGAGGGGGTCGTGGGTTGAACTTTCGGAGGATTTCGAAAACATCATTGATCAACTGTGGCAGAAAACAGATTATGATGTAGATGGGATCGTCATCGAAATCTCCGATGAAAAAATCAGAGAATTTATGGGTGCCACCCGTCATCATCATCGATGGCAGATCGCCTATAAACGAAACACTGAAACCGCCGAAGTGAAAGTCCTCCAGGTAATTGCCCAAACGTCCAGGTCCGGTAGAGTGAACCCGGTTGCCGAGGTTGAACCGACACGGCTGAGCGGCGCTCTCATCAAGCGGGCAACAGCCCACCATTATAACATGGTACGGCAGAATGGCATCGGTCCCGGAGCGATGATACGATTGTCGAGGAGCGGGGAGGTGATCCCGAAGATTGAAGCGGTGCTTGTTGCGGTAGAGCCTGAGCTGCCTGTCGCCTGTCCCAGCTGTGGTTCGCCGCTTATCTGGGAAAATGACTATCTGCTCTGTATCAACAATATGAACTGCCCGGCCCAGATTACCCATTCCATTGAACATTTTTTTAAGGTTCTTGGTAATGTAGATGGCTTCGGGCCTTCTTCTATTCGAAAAATCTATGAAGGGGGGACCCAGACCATCCCGGGAATTTACGGTTTAAAGGAAGAGGATTTTGTCGATCTTGGGTTCGGACCAAAGCAGGCCGAAAATATGGTTGGTCAGTTGCAGAGAAGCCTCTCTGAACCGATTGAGGATTGGCGTTTTCTTGCAGCCTTCGGCATCTACCGAATGGGTATGGGAAACTGTGAAAAATTATTGACCGTTTTTCCTCTTGAAAAAGTATTCACTCTGGGCCGGGCTGACATTGTTGCCATTAAGGGTTTCAGTGAAAAGATTGCCGATGCCATGCTGTCCGGGATGGCGGCTTCAGCGGAGCTCTTTTCTGTCATGTATAGTATGGGTTTTAATCTCATCAGCACACCGATAAGTGCTGCAGATGAAGATTTGGCGATTGACGGGCCGCTTTTGGGCAAGCTGATCGTCTTCACCGGTACCATGCAACAGGGCAGCAGGGATAAGATGAAAAAACATGCGAAAGCACTCGGGGCACGGGTGGGGGAGTCGGTCACCGGAAAAACCGATATGCTGGTCTGTGGAACAAAGGTCGGGGCTGCAAAGCTCAATAAAGCAAAGAGCTTAGGGGTGCAGCTCATGTCGGAGAATGAATATTTGGCGCTTGTACGGTAACGGCGGCGCGGAGAGGGTCCATGCCGCCTGGCTTTTTTCGCTGTTATTTTGGGGGCTGGAGAAGATTGCCGGCCTTGGCGATATTTTCGTGGGGGACCTCGTCAATAAAAATAAGGACAGCTTCGGGTGGCTTGTTGGCTTCCTTGCTGATTACCTCGGTAACTCCCTGGCTGATTTTCTGCTTCTGCTGTTTGCTGAGGGTCCCGGCGACCCGGATATTTACATAAGGCATAATGGCTCCTTGATTTATTTCTTGGGTATTGTAGGTTTTCAGAAAACGGAGGTCGCATCAACCACCGCTTTCCAGTGTACTCATTTTTATACCGGGAACAAAGCATATATTTATCCATGATGGTCGAGCCCTGGGGGAACGGGCGATCTTTTCAGGATATTTCAACACTGTCAGCGGACATGATTTGGAAAAAATACCAGAAATTTTGGTTATGAGGTCTGTATGCATATTCTAGTAACCGGCGGCGCGGGATACATCGGCAGTCATACCTGCCTTGAACTGCTGAACGGTGGCCATCAGGTGACGGTAGTGGATAATCTGTCTAATTCCAGCCGCGAGTCACTCAATCGCGTTGAGTCGCTGACCGGCAAGAAAATAGCATTTTTCGAAACGGATCTGCTGGATCGGGCCGGTTTAACTGATGTATTTACGAGGTGCCGGAATGAAATTGATGCGGTGATCCATTTTGCCGGCAAGAAAGCGGTCGGTGAATCAGTGGAGAAGCCGTTGCTGTATTACCATAATAATATTACCGGATCACTGATCCTCTGCGATGTGATGGCCAGCCATGGTGTAAAAAATATTATATTCAGCTCTTCGGCGACAGTATACGGGGACCCTGCGACGGTTCCCATTACTGAGGACTTCCCTCTTTCCTGTACCAACCCTTACGGGCGGACCAAGCTGATGGTTGAAGAAATATTGCAGGATCTCTACGTGGCGGACAATCATTGGAATATCTGCCTGCTTCGCTATTTCAACCCGGTAGGCGCCCACAAGAGCGGACAGATTGGTGAAGATCCTAGCGGTATTCCTGATAATCTGATTCCTTATATCGCCCAGGTTGCCGTCGGGAAACTTGAGCGGCTCTCAGTGTATGGAGATGACTATCCGACTTCGGACGGTACAGGGGTGCGAGACTATATTCATGTGGTTGATCTGGCGGTCGGCCATGTGAAGGCCCTTGAAAAATTGGCGCAGAACCCTGGCGTGGTTATTTACAATCTTGGCACAGGCAGGGGGTATAGTGTGCTGGAAATGGTCCGGAGCTTTGCCGAGGTGAGCGGGCGAGATGTCCCTTTCAAGGTCGTTGGGCGCAGGCCCGGAGATATCGCTGCCTGTTATGCCGATCCAGGCAAGGCATCTCGTGAACTGGGCTGGAAAGCCCGGTATGGATTACGCGAAATGTGCGAAGACACCTGGCGTTGGCAGGAAAATAATCCAAATGGTTTTTAATTGACCCCTCTTCCCCAGGGCATGCATCCATATATGTAACCTGCGGATGCATGGCCTTCTGTTTTTTGTAAGACCACCGGCCCGGTTCTCGGGCTGTCTTTTTTTCTGTTGTCTCCCTGGAAATCGCCTGTTGTTGGTATGTTGTACGACAATGTGGTCTATATGAATTTTCCTGTTGTAAAACTTAAGGAAAATGTGCGAGTTATGCTAATATTCTCGTCCAGATGACATATGTGCCGCATTTTTCATCAAAAACTCCCTTGCACTTCCCTCCGGCCAGTGGTATTTTCACTGAAAATAAAAAACCGAGGCACTGTTTGCACAATGCGACTAAAGAAATATTCAACCATGATTTTTGGCTGTGGCAACGTCATTATGGGCGACGATGGATACGGTCCGGCCGTCATCGACGAACTCAATAATTGTTACCAGCTGCCGGCAGATTTGCAGGCTGTGGACGCCGGAACCTGTGTGCGCGAGTATCTGTTTGATTATCTCCTGACCGAGGAAGGGCGTCCTGACAGGATCATTATCCTCGATGCGGTCGACTTTCCGGATCGCACTCCGGGTGAAGTATTTCAAATCCTCCCTGCCCAGATCCCAGCCAAAAAAATTCACGATTTTTCACTTCATCAGTTTCCCACCGTAAATTTGCTGCAGGAGCTTGAGCAAAACACCGGCATCGGTGTCTTGATTCTTGCCGCTCAAATTCAATATATCCCCGATGAGATTGGTCCGGGACTTTCACCTGCCATGTCCAAAGCTGTTACCAACGCCTGTGAAAAAATATCACAAATTCTTTCTCTTAAAGTCAAATGAGGTGACCTTTTATGATGTATGAATTTAAAGTCAGCGATCTTGCAGAAGAATTTGGGGTTCATCGAAACACCATAAGAAACTGGATCAATGCCGGCACCCTTCCCGCCAAGGAAGGTCCGGGCCGCAAGTATCTTATGAAATTTCATGATTACCAGAAACTCTGCGAAAAATTTGGGCGTGAGCCGCATGTCCATCCGTCCAATCACGTCAGTCCTAAAGCCCTGGGGGCTCTTGAGGAAACAGACAGAGAGCCCTTATCTGTTGTTGGTGTAAAGAGTGAAATAGCTACGGACCCTTCCTGGGCCGATTCCTGTCTGACCTGCGGGACATGTGCCAGTGCCTGTCCTATTTCAGGGGTGGATGGTCTTGACCCGCGCAAGATTGTGCGGATGGCGGTACTGGGGATGGACAGGGAGCTGGTTGAATCCAGTTGGCCCTGGAAGTGCACCATGTGCGGTAAATGTGAAGAGTCCTGTCCCGAAAATATCCAGATAACTGCCCTGATGCGTAAAATCAGGGGAACCAGGAGACGCTCAGAAGTTCCTGGGCCCATTCATAAAGGTGTCACGATGTGCCTTGAGCGTGGCAACAACCTGGGTATCCCCAAAGACGACTTTCTCTTTCTCTGTGAAGATCTTGGGGAAGAGTTGGCGGAAGAATCCTGTCCGGGCTTTAAAACGCCAATCGATGTCCATGGGGCACGTGTTCTTGTGACGGTCAACTCAAAAGAGCCTTTTGCCGAACCAGATGACATGAAGTGGTGGTGGAAAATTTTTTATGCCGCCGGCGAATCCTGGACCATCCCTTCTGAAAACTGGGAAGGTGTGAACTGGGGGCTTTTTTCCGGCGATGATGAAGCAATGAAGACTGTTGTCGGTCGTATCGTCGACAATATGAGGAGACTGAACTGTCAGGTTCTCCTCCTTCCCGAGTGAGGCCATGCTTACTTTGCAACCCGGTCCGGGTTGAATAGATGGTATCCTGAAGCGCTCAAAGAATTCAAAATTGTCACCGTGTTTGATCTCCTGCTTGAGTATATTGAGGAGGGGAAAATTCAACTTGATAAATCGATACACCGGATGGCGGTTGCCTATCATGATCCATGCAACTATGGCCGTAAATCCCTGAAGGCATTTGGTCAGGCATACTTTAAGGAAGGACGGGCCGTGACGAAGGCCTGTTGTGAGGATGTCCGTGAGCTGAATCCCAACCGCAATGGTGCTTACTGCTGTGGTGCCGGTGGGGGTGCCTGGGCCATGCCGTATTCCGATGAACGTGTTTTCTACGGCCGTATCAAAGCCAGACAGATTTCCGAATCGGGTGCGGAGCTGGTCATTGCACCATGCCATAACTGCCGAGACCAGATCATGAAGTCCCTCAACAAAGAATATGAGCTGGGTGTCGAGGTGAAGTATATCTGGGAACTTGTTGCTGATTCATTGATCATGCCTAGCAAGAATTAATGACATTTTGCGAAAAACCCTGCTCAACTCAGCGGGGTTAGAGTAATTGGAAGCATTGTTTAAGGTTGCTCTCCGGCACTGCTGGAGACAGAGACAATCAAAAAGAAATATTCTGCTCTTTGTATATCGCTAGGATATTGACACTGATACAACAACTCGAGAGGAGACACCTGTCATGCTTGACACCAAAAAAGTTGGGTCGGTAATGATTGTGGGAGGTGGGGTTACAGGGATGCAGGCTGCCCTGGATCTCGCTGATTCCGGATATTACGTATACCTGGTCGAAAAGTCCGGCGCCATCGGTGGTGCCATGGCGCAATTGGATAAAACCTTTCCGACCAACGATTGTTCGATGTGAATCATCGCACCAAAATTGGTTGAGTGCGGTCGGCACTTGAATATCAAATTGATGACACTCAGTGAAGTTACCAAAATCGATGGTATCGCTGGGGACTTTAACGTTACCATTAAAGAAGCTCCACGGTATGTGGATGTGGAAAAATGCATCGCCTGCGGGGCATGTACGGAAAAATGCCCGAAAAAGGTGGACAGCGAGTATGACGCAGCAACCGGAAAGCGCAAGGCGATATATGTTAAATATGCCCAGGCGGTTCCACTGAAGTATCAGATTGACGGCGATGCCTGCATTCGACTGCAAAAACCCGGTGCCTGTGGGTTTTGTGAAAAGGTTTGTGATGCCGGGGCGATAAATTTCGATGACAGCGAAAAAAATCACCAGTTAAACGTCGGGGCGGTGATTCTGGCTCCAGGGTTTGAGGCGTATGATCCGACGGATGCCGGCGTCTGGGGATACGGTGTCTATCCGAACGTTATCACCTCTCTCCAACTGGAGAGATACCTTTCCGCAGCGGGCCCCACCGAGGGGCATCTGATCCGTCCTTCTGATAAAAAGCCGGTGAACAAGGTGGCTTTTCTGCAATGTGTGGGATCCCGTGATGAGAACCTCTGCGGTAACGGCTATTGTTCCTCTGTCTGCTGTATGTACGCAATTAAGGAAGCGGTCATTGCCAAGGACCACGTTCCGGGACTGCAGACATCTATCTTCTATATGGACATGCGGACCCATGGTAAAGAGTTTGATCTCTATATGGAACGGGCAAAAGAGGACTCCGGAGTACGTTTTGTCCGCTGCCGTGTCAACGGCGTGGAGCCGGGAGGTTCCGGTGGAGATCTTCGTTTGAGCTATGTCAACGAAGAAGGACGTCAGCTGGAAGAATTTTATGATATGGTCGTACTGTCGGTGGGCCTGCAGACGCCTAAGCATGTTCTTCAATTGGCAAAGACCGCGGATATAAAACTGACTGCGGATAACTTTGCTGCCACTTCCGATTTTGCCCCCGTTCAAACTTCAAGAGAAGGCATTTATACCTGCGGCGCAATTTCCGGACCCAAGGATATTCCGCAGTCAGTCGTTGAGGGATCGGCTGCGGCCGCTGCTGTTGCCGATCTGTTGGCTCCTGCCAGACATGAACTGACTACCGATGCAACTTTCCCCAAAGAAAAGGATATCTCCCGGGAAGAACCGCGTATCGGTATTTTCGTCTGCCACTGTGGGTCAAATATTGCCGGTATTGTCGATGTCAAGGAGGTGGAGGACTATGCGGCCACCCTGCCGGATGTCGTTTATGTGGAACGCAACCTCTTCTCCTGCTCCCAGGATACTCAGGAGATGATCGCCAAACGTATTCAGGAACAGAATCTGAACCGGATTGTCATAGCTGCCTGTACACCGAGAACTCATGAACCTCTTTTTCGCGAGACCTTAAAGGCTGCGGGGCTGAATGAGTACCTCGTGGAGATGGCCAATATAAGAAATCACAACTCCTGGGTACACACCGATAACCCCAAAGCGGCGACTGCGAAAGCCAAGGATCTGGTACGGATGGCTGCAGCGAAGGTAACTTTTGGTGATTCCCTTAAACCTATTGCAGTGCCGATAACCCAAAAAAGCCTGGTCATTGGCGGCGGTGTCGCCGGTATGACTGCCGCCCTCAACCTTGCAGAACAGGGGTTTGAGGTACATTTGGTTGAAAGAACTGTCACCCTGGGTGGCAATGCCCTCAATCTGAAGCATACCTGGGCGGGTGAACACGTTCCGACCCAAGTGGCAAAACTGGTGGACAAGGTTATTCGGAACGAAAAAATCATCATCCACAAGGAGTATACGGTAACTGCGGTAGAGGGTTTTGTCGGCAACTTCCGGTCGACAATAACCGGCCGTGATGGGGTGACGAAAGTCATTGAGCATGGTGCCGGGGTTGTTGCTACCGGCGGGGACGCGTATGTCCCTGATGAATATAACTTTGATTCCATAACCGGCGTCGTCACTTCGGTGCAGTTTGACAAGCTTTTTGAACTAAAAGAAAAGCATGTCAAGAAGGCAAAGCGATTTGTCTTTATTCAATGCGTTGGTTCTCGGGAAGCGGACAATATGTATTGCTCCAAGGTGTGCTGTACCCACTCGGTACAATCAGCCATCGCCCTGAAAAAAGAGAACCCTGAACGTAATGTCTATATCCTGTATCGGGATATGCGTACCTATGCCCAGCGTGAGGCCCTCTATAAACAGGCGAGAAAGCTCGGGGTGATTTTTATCAACTACGAGCTGCATGGTAAGCCGAAGGTCACTGAAAACGGCGAGGTGATTGATGTTGAGGTCTGGGACCACGTTCTCCACCAACCGTTGAAGATTGAGGCGGATATGGTGATACTGGCGACTGCCATCAGGCCGAAATCGGATGCTGCAGACCTCGGGAAATTATACAAGGTCCCCGTTGATGGACAGGGCTTTTTCCAGGAAGCTCACGCAAAGCTGCGGCCGGTTGATTTCTCAACCGACGGGATGTTTGTAGCCGGGCTCGCCCATTACCCGAAGCCTGTTGAGGAGTCTGTTGCCCAGGCGCTGGCAGCTTCGGCAAGGGCTGCAACATTGTTGTCCAAGAGTCATATCTCACTGGATGCAGTAAAGGCGGCTGTTGATGAAAGCTATTGCGATGGTTGTGCACTCTGTGTTGATGTCTGTCCGTATAATGCCATTACCCTTTTTGAAAAACCCGCCGTTGATGGCCGGGAGGCCAGCAAAATAATCGGGGTGAATCAGGCACAGTGCAAAGGCTGCGGTTTATGCCAGGGGACCTGCCCCAAACGGGGTGTGTATGTCTCTGGATTTACCATGAAGCAGATTAGCGCGCAGATTCAGGCAGCACTCGCCGTCTAAGTTGCGATGGCGTCGTAAAAAGCCCTCATGGAGCTTCGAACAAACTTTTACGAGAGCATGTCAAATATAACATATCATCGAAAACCTCTCCGGCCGCATGACACCGTTCTCCTTGTGCGGTCCGGAGGGGTGCTTCGGAATGAACTTTAACGTGAGAAGGAGTAGATCACATGAATTTTGAGCCTAAAATTGTTGCCTTTTGCTGCAACTGGTGCTCCTATGCCGCAGCTGATCTTGCGGGAACTGCCAGGATGCAATATCCACATAACGTGCGGATAATTCGGGTAATGTGCTCGGGAATGGTCCATCCGGAGTTTATCATGGATGCCTTATCCCAGGGTGCCGATGGGGTCATGGTCCTTGGCTGACACCTTGGTGAATGTCATTACCTGGATGGTAATTATAAAGCGATGACCCGTTCCAATATGGTCGTTGAATTATTGGAAGATTTTGGATACGAGGCCGAGCGGTTCAACCTGACCTGGGTCTCTTCGGCAGAGCCTGATAAGTTCGTGGCCGCGGTGACGGAGATGACCGCCCGTATTAAAAAATTAGGCCCGGTATGCGGTCAGGACGCCTCAGTGGCATAAAGGAGAGAGAGATGGGTGTAACTACTGCAATGGAGTGGTTGGGATCCTGCTCGGGGTGTGAAATTGCCATCCTGAACATCGGTGAAGATCTCATTCCGATAATAACTGAAGCCTTGGAAATCGTTCATGCACCGGTACTGATGGATCACAAGTATTTCGGTCAGTGTGGTGAAGGGGTGACGCTGACGATTCCGGAGGCGGTGGTCGGTATTGTGACCGGTGGCGTCAGCAATCACGAACATCTTGAAGTACTTGAAGAGATGCGCGAGAAGTGCAGTGTGCTGGTTGCGCTTGGGACATGCGCAACCCACGGTGGTATTCCGGCTCTTATGAACGGGCAGGACCGTGCGGAGAGCTGGGAAGGGATTTTCAGCACGGTGACGACTGATCCGGGTGCGAAAATACCAAACGTTGAGGTGCCGGCTCCTCTGGACCGAGTCTATGCCTGCGATGAAAAGGTAAAAATAGATATGCAGCTGCCGGGTTGTCCGCCAAATCCGGCTTTAATTGCCGAGGTCATAGTTTCGCTTGTCGAAGGCCGCGATCCGGTACTTCCCGGAAAAAGTGTCTGTGATACCTGTCCGACGAGGCGTGAGGGAAAAGGTGACGTCAACAGGGTGAAACGTTTTGTCACCAATGTCGATTTTAAGCCGGGGACACCGATCGATGAGATGCGGTGTCTGTTGGAGCAGGGGTATCTGTGCCTGGGGCCGGTAACTGCAGCCGGTTGTGCAAAACGTGGTGCGCCGAGCTGTATCAGTGCACGGGTGCCATGCCGGGGTTGTTTCGGCCCTGTCAGAAAAGATGGCAATCAACTGCTCGATATGATGAATGCTCTTGCAAGTAACGGTATTGATTATAAATCAGTCGTTGATCGCCGTTCAATATTGCGTTTTTCAGGAGCTCATGGAAAACTTCGACCGGTCAAGAAATCGGTTGTGGAGGAGGAATAGAATGGGAAAAGTATTAAATATTGCGCCGGTTTCCCGCATTGAAGGGCACGCCAAGATTGCCATTCATTTGGGTGATGACGGTAATGTGGAGGATGCTTTCCTGCATATTCAGTCACTGCGCGGGTTTGAAAAATTTATTGAGGGCAGGCCGGCAGAAGAAGTGCCCCGTATCGTCAATCGAATCTGCGGTATCTGCCCATGGATGCACCACCTTGCATCCAATAAGGCGGTTGATGCAGCTTTTGGTGTCACTCCCACAGAGACAGGTCATAAGCTGCGCGAAATGTGCCAGGTGATGGCCCACATTAATGACAAGATTCTTCATTTTTTCTTTTTAGCGGCACCGGATTTTGTGCTGGGGCCGGATGCGGACTACTCGGTTCGTAACGTCATCGGGGTTGTCAAGGCGGCACCGGAGCTCGCCACCCAGGTTGTCAAGATGCGGCAGCTGGGTCAGATGATGCTCGATAAGTTTGCCGGAAAAGCCATTCACCCCATTGCCGGTGTTGTCGGTGGTTTTGCCAAGCCGATGGTCGAAGAGGAGAGAAAGGAATTACTTGAAGGAACACGAACCCTGCTTGATTTCTCCCTCTATGCACTTGATTACGCAATCGAGAACGTGTTCTCTAAATATATGGATGTTATCAGTGATCTCGGCGTGATACAAACCGGGTTCCTCGGCACGGTCGACCGAAAAGACGGAGCATTGCGGCTCTATGACGGAAAGCAGCGTCTAATGAAGGGAGATGGCAGTTACGTCGATTTCGAAGGTGATGAATACACCGATTATCTCGGCGAGCATGTCGAGCCATGGGGCTATTCAAAGATGCCTTATGCCAAATCCTGGAGCGAAGGTTTTGATATGAACCTCGCTGCTCCAAAAGGAATTTACCGGTCAAACACCCTGGCGAGAATCAATGTCTGCGACAGGATTTCCACGCCAAAGGCGCAGGGCGCACTTGAGGCGTTCAGGAGCTCTTTCGGTCGGCCGGCGCAGCAGACACTGCTGTACCATTACGCAAGGTTGATAGAGATGGTGTATGCCTGCGAGCGCACTATAGAGTTGCTTGAGTGGGAGGGTATTACCAACCCGAAGGTACGAGCCAAGGTTGAACCCAAAGCAGGCAGGGGGGTAGGGATTGTCGAAGCGCCGAGAGGAACGCTCATCCACGATTATACCACCGATACGAACGGTTGTATCACCAAGGCCAATCTCATTGTCGGAACGACTCATAACATCGCACCGATGAATATGAGTGTCAAGCAGGCGGCGACCACACTTATTAAGAACGGGGTATACAACGAAGGGCTCTTGAATCAGGTGGAGATGGCGGTGCGCGCCTACGACCCCTGAATGTCCTGCGCTACCCACCGCCTGGATGGCGGCATACCAGTATCTGTAAGTATCGTTGATTCCAAAGGAAAAGAGGTTGATAGAATAGTCAGCTGATCGAATCCTTTCCGGCATCCACCTGAAATCAGTAGACGGTGGATGACCGGTTGAAAGGCGGCCGACGAAAAGAATTTATCTGACCCGCCTTTGTTGTTTTTTTTGGCCGATAATGTAGTATACAAAAGTAACTTGTCAGTAGCCAGCTGAGAAGGGTATTGACAACTGTGCAGGAGGTTACCATGCCAAACACACGAAGAGTGCAGGTCCGGGCAGAAAATCCCAGTGGTGCATGCGGAAAACTGGATCACATGACCATTGAAGAGTTGAAAGCGCGCGCGGTTGGAGACGATTTTGACGGTACTTGTCCTGCATGCGGAAAATTTCATTTGACTCGGGCTGAGATAGAAAAAATCGAGAGTGAAAAGGTGATCGATTCTGAGAGCTATAGATCAATGAAGGACGAGGCGGAAGCCTCAGAATAATTTCCCGTTTTGTGGCGTCAGTCGTTTCTTTTTGGCAAGGTGCATCCCTTTTTTTTAGAGTTAATTGGGGGCAGGTGGAAGTTACGAATTTTTCACTTGGGTTTTGAGGTATACTGAATGGAAACCGGGAAAGTAACAAAGGATAAGGATCTTCAGAAAGTACTGCTTGAGAAAATACATAAACTCGTTGACCGACCGATGCGCCTGATGGTTGCCTGCGGTACCCAAAACAGAGCGATTCTCAAGTATGGGCTGCGCGAGCTTCTGCCTGAAAAAATAGATCTTGTCGCCGGTCCCGGTTGCAGCGTCTGTGTGATGCCTGCCGGACATATAGATGCCTTTGTTAAAGTCGGGATGCAGCCAAACGTCATTACCGCAGCCTGTGAAGATCTTATCCGTGTTCCGGGCAGCAAGGAGTCCCTTGGCTCGATATGGGAAAAAGGCGCTCGAGTCGAGCTCATTTCTTCGCCCATGGACGCCCTGGACATTGCCAGACGGGAACCTGATTACACCGTTGTTTATCCGGCGGTGGGTTTTGAAGCAACTGCACCGAGCGTTGCGGAAACAATACTTGAGGCAGCGCGACTGGGGATAGAAAATTTTTGTGTTATTCCCTCGATCAGGTTACTGCCGCCAACGATCGATTTATTGATGATGGACCCGGATCTCAATATCCGCGGCCTTCTCTGCTCCGACCATATCAATACTATTTCCGACACGGAAGCATACACCGAACTTGCCAGAAAACATAACCTCTCCTGCTACATAGCCGGCTTCGAGCCGTTTGAAATCCTGGAGGGGATTCTCAGTCTGGTCAAGCAGATACGTAAAGGTGAATCCGTCTTCGATGACACTTCGGCATTTATCTACTCCTCCGACGACAACAAGAAAGCCAGGAAGATGGTCTCGGAGGTCTTCTTTGCCGTTGATACAGACTGGCGCGGGCTCGGAACAATCGAGCGGAGCGGTTTTGTCATTCGTGATGAACTCTCCCTGTACGATGCCACCAAAAGATTCAACGTCCGATTCAAGGAGGGTGAGGAATCCTGCATGTGCCAGTGTAACGCCATTATTTCCGGGCGTGGACTGCCACCGGACTGCCCGGCCTTCGGCATGGTATGTACTCCACAGTCCCCAATAGGCCCGTGTATGATATCCGATGAGGGTATCTGCTACTCCTATTTCAAATACAATGTGCAGGGCAGTCGACTGTCTCAGAACTAGTTCCAGGACAAGACTAGCCGTGTTGCTGAGAAGCCGGTCATGCCATGAGTCGGTGTCCTAATGCATGAATTTTCACTCGCCCAGGGATTGCATAACCAGCTCATGGATCTTGTTGATGAACATCGGCAGGCAAAGGTCCTGAAAGCTGAGATTATGATTGGCGACAATGCCGGTATTGTTGTTGACTCTTTTCTTTTTGGTTTCGATGTCCTGGCCCGGGAAAGTGGTGTAACCAGAGGTATGGAGCTTGTCACTCGAACAAATTCCGGAAAAGACCTCGTTCTGCTGCGGGTCGAACTCCAATAACTTGTAAAAAAAATAGAGCCGACCTGACACAATTCATGATTGTGTCTCAATCGAATCTGACCATCTTGCATTGTTCTCATTTGGACAGTTGCAGGGCTAGGCAGTGGCGATGGTGCGGTGCTGATCATTTTTCTCCATCCAGGATTTTCCTGATAAGAGAGGCCAGATCCTTTTTGGCCAGAGGCTTCAACGCAAACCCCTTAATTCCATAAATCCTTGCCTTTTCTTCTGATATCATGTTGCTGAAACCTGTGCAGAGAATGATCGGCAGTCCCGGTCGTATCTGCAACATTCGTCGTGCCAGGTCACTTCCAGTCATACCAGGCATTGTGTGATCGGTGATGACCAGATCGAAGCGATTCGGCTGATTTTTTATGGTGTTGAGGGCCTCAATGCTGTTTGTCTCGACGGTTACCTTATACCCAAGTCGTTCGAGCATGCTTTTCCCCATTTCGGCCAGCATTTCCTCATCGTCAATGAAGAGAATATTTTCAATACCAGGTTGGATTACCTCAATAGGCGTAATTTCATCTTGTGTCTGGACCGCAGATATATGAATAGGCAGATATACTTTAAAAATTGTTCCTTCGCCGGGCGAACTTTTACAGGAAACGAATCCACCGGATTTCTTTGCTATTCCATGGATAATGGCGAGACCCATTCCCGTCCCTTTCCCGACCTCCTTTGTGGTGAAGAAGGGATCGAAAATTCTATTAATATTTTGTGGTGATATTCCGGGGCCAGTGTCACCAACAGAGATCTCGACAAAAAGTCCGGGCTGCACATGCGGTTCATGATCTAAATCGGCTGAGATGATTTTTTTGTTTTTCAGTGAGATAGTGAGAATTCCACCTGCCTCTTCCATGGCATGGAAGGCATTGGTACAGAGATTGGTCAGTAGCTGATGGATCTGGGTTGGGTCGGCGAGAATCAATCCCACTTCCGGTTCTGTATTCAGCTGTATATCAATCGTCGCAGGGAGTGATGCACGAAGCATTTTGACGGCTTCTTTTATAATATAAGTTGGTTGCAGAGCCTGTTCAATGGTCTCTGTCTGGCGGCTGAAGGCGAGAATCTGTTTTACAAGTTCTTTGGCCCTGTGGCTCGCCTCGACAACTTGGTCGATATCGTTTCTCATCGCAGACCCTGATGGGCAATCCTCTTGAACCATTTCTGCATAACCAAGGATCGCCCCGAGGATATTGTTGAAATCATGGGCGATGCCACCGGCCAGCGTGCCAATTGCCTCCATTTTTTGTGCCTGGGCGAGTTTCGCCTCGATTTGCAGTTTTTCGGTAATGTCATGGGCGACAACAACTGAACCGGAGATACCTCCTTCATTGTTGTAAATCGGTGCAAAATTATAACTGCCGAACCACGTCTCTCCAGTATCCCGCCGCTGAAGTTTATAGACTTCACTGACGCCCTGTTCTCCACGTAAAGCTCTGCTTGCCACCCACATATCAAGGGGCAGCAGTTTACCATCATCCGAGTAGACATCCAGGAAATTTGGCCAATCTGCCAAAGCACTGAGACATTCTTTCTTGCCCTGGAGCCGATGAAAGGTGGAGAAAGCTTCGTTGAACTCAACAAAGTTCCCCTCGGCATCTGAGATGAAGACGGCATCGGTCATGCTTTCTAATGCCCCTTTGAGTTTTGCACGTCCCTCAATCAAAAATTTCTCAGTCTTCTTGCGCTCGGTTATGTCCCGAACACTGGCAATAACGCCATTGATTTCAGGCTCATCAAGAAAACTTTGGGCAACTGCTTCAACGAATACCCAACCTTTTTCTTTGTGAATATGCCGATATTGAACGGTAACGATTGCATCGGGATGTTTTACTGCTTCCTCCCACACCTCATTGATATGCTGCATGTCGTCGGAATGGATGATAGTGTCGAGAGGCTTTCCTTCTAATTCAGAGATCATAAAGCCAAAGATTTTCTCTACCCCAGGACTTACATACTTTTGCTTCCTGTTACTATCAATAATAACAAGTGTGTCCATAGAGTTTTTAACGATAAAATGGAGCAATTCTTCGTTTTTACGCAATGCAATTGTCGATTGTCTAATTTTGCTGCTCAGTCGGGCGATCAGATAATAAAGGAGAATAGAAGTGGTAACAATAAACAGAAATCCCTTGACAATAGATAATCTGGTTATGGTGTCAGAATCTTTGATGAGCCAATTCATTACTGTATCGGATAATAAAATCCATGCACAACCGAACAAGGCATAGACGATTACTATTTTACATATTTCTTTGTGTTTATTCATCTCCGCTTCTTTGTCTTCTTCTCAATCAATTCGATTATTTTGCCATTTTTCACTTTCTCCACCTGGCGTGTCGTCAACTGTAAAATGTCAAACGCTCGTACATGTATACTGTTACCCATAACGAACAGACAAAAATTGCGTGACGAATTGTCAAGAAACCCCTTTATTGCGCAAACGACCTTCAGTTTTTTGACCGGCTCAACTCCCATACTCATTTGCTCGTGATTACAGTGAAAATTTGTATAAAGTTATATGATGAAAGACAGTAAACAACTCTCGTCTATAAGACGAAGGATTTCAACCATCCCCGATGGGGACACCGGCAGGACGTGAGCCAGAGTTGAAACAAGAAAAACTCGAACCTCTGGAAGTAGAATAGTTCGAGTTCTCTTAAATGACAATATACCGCTTCTTAGTGGGGCGGATAGAGCCTACCTGTCGATGAACGGAAGACATCTTAAATGGGGGGAGGACGTGAAGAATACATAGTTTGTTTCTGGCACTACTAAAGTGACGTACCGTCATTTATATCAATTGGAGCCATACGATTGTAGGATGTATCACTAAACAATCTTTGTCTCGGTTTCTTTTTTCACAATAGACATCCTGTCACCGGCATCGAAGTAATGGTTTCGCACTACTTTTTCCAGCCTCTCTGCATCTCCTTCTTTCAGGGCTTCAACTATCTCTTTGTGCCGCAGATAGACCTCGGTTGGAGTGAAAAGCTGAATCCAGTATTTGAAAAGCAGAAATTTCGAGAGTCCCTGGCATGCTCTTCGACAAAATTCTTTAAGTAATTCGTTGTTAATGCGTGAAAAAAGAACTGTATGAAACTGATCGTCCAGGGTTGCGATGGTCTCGATAGGTTTATTGTTTTCAGCTATGTCCCGCATCTTTTCGACGATTGCCTCTAAACGCCGACAATCCCGATCTGTATAAAGATGAATGGCTTGAGCAACAGCAGCGCCTTCTAAGATGCCACCTGAAAAATAACTGTTTCGTATTTGTTCTGAATTTAATTCTGTTATGAATTTGCCTTTTTGAGGTTTCCAGACGATTAACCCTTCCTGGATAAGAACCTGAAGCGCTTCCCGAACAGGAGCTCTGCTGATTGTGAGCTTTTTTGCTATGGTCAGTTCTTTTACTTTGTCACCAGGTTTATATGTGCCGTTTAAAATACACTCTTTGACATATGTTACAACACGATCAGTGTAAGTGTGCTTTTCGAAATCCAAGATAATACTCCCTCGATACATGGCACCCAACGCCAAAGGTTTTTACAACGATTTTTGATCACGACATGATTTACGAATATTTCTTATATAACCTACTACCTGCTTTGTACAGGTGTGTTTTTCATATCATCTCATATACCCCGGTATATTATTTCAGAGATGGTTGGTGGGTAGTCAATTGCGATCTAATAAAAAAACAAAGCCTCCTGAATGAGGAGGCTTTGCGGGGTACGAGATTAAGAACGTCCTCTCTTGATTTTTTTCATGAGAGTAAGGTGATAAATTTATCCCACTTCGTCGATAATTCGACCTTCTTTGTCTAGATGGATGCCACCCGGTTGCTCCATTTTATCGAGAGGTGTGGTTGCTGTCTCACGATCCAGTTCACCGACTAAAGCGGCAACTACGACGCCGGCAGAGTTGTCACCGAAGATATTGGTTGTTGTGCGGAACATGTCCAGAATTCGATCAATACCTGCGACAATTGCAATCCCCTCAAGAGGCAAACCAACCGACTGGAGTACCATGGTCAGCATTATCAATCCACCACCAGGAATACTCGCTGTACCGACCGAGGCAAGAACTGCCGTTGCTACAATTGTTCCCTGCTGGGTAAATGACAGATCAATTCCATAAGCATTGGCGATAAACATAGCTGCAACCGCCTGGTACAGGGCTGTTCCGTCCATATTTATGGTAAGTGCCATGGGCAGTGTAAAACCTGAGACTTTTGGTGAGACACCCAGGTGCTTTTGTGCGCGCATGGAAAACGGAAAGGCAGCCGCGGCACTGCAGGTAGAGAGACCTACGAGCGCTGGTTCCATGGTCTTTTTCAGAAAAACCAAGGGAGAAATACGTGCGACAGTTGCCACAATGAGCGAATAAGACACAAAAATATGTACGAGACTGGCAACCAGGGCAGCAACAATAAGTTTCCCCATCGGCATCAATATATCCAGCCCGAATTTTCCGGTTGTCCACGCAATAAGAGCGAAGACACCATATGGAGCAAAGCTAATGACGATATCAGAAACTTTGAACATTACTTCCGCAAGACTCTTAAAAAAGTCAGCAATGGGTTTACCCTTGTCGCCGGCCATGGAGAGTCCGGCTCCAAAAAGTAATGCGAAGATTATAATCTGCAGGACGTTGCCTTCTGCAAGGGCCTCCATCGGGTTCATTGGAAACATGCTGACGAGCATCTGGGCCGGTCCGACAGGATCGGGAGTTTTGAAAGCTTTCAATTCACCAAGGGAAAGTGCTGTTCCAGGTTGGAGGATATTGGCGATGAGTAATCCAATGCAAACAGCCAAGGTGGTTGTCACCATGAAATAAATCAGGGTGCTCAATCCTGTTTTACCCAAGTTTTTAATATTGCCGGTGCTGACAACACCGGTGATGAGAGTCGAGAGAATCAGGGGAACAACTATTAACCGGAGACAACGAATAAAGATATCACCGATAGGCTTTAAGTACTCGGCTTTTTCTCCAAGGATCAGACCGGCAATTATTCCAAGAACTAAGCCAATCAGAATTTTATGATACAGTTTCATTGTGGTTTTCCTCCATATTTTTTTTTGAAGGTTCGACAGGAGTACTACCTTCTTAAATTAAACTATACAAAAAAGGCACCGGGACAGGAGTCACGGTGCCATGGATTTAATTATTGAAACGTATCAAGATACGCATAGAGAGCCGGTGAGCCTCCTGTGTGGAGAAACAGGACATTGGCGCCGGGCGGAAAATGATCCTTTCTTATCAGATCAATAAGACCAGCCATTGCTTTGCCTGAGTAGACAGGGTCCAGTAAAATGGACTCCGTCCGGGCAAGAAGCTTTACCGCTTCAATCATGGAATCCGTTGGTATTGAGTAACCGGGTCCAACATATTGGTCGAAACAGGTGATTTCTTCTTTTGGAAGCTCACCCCGCATACCCAAAAGTGAAGCTGTTTGCTTGGCTAATTTATAGACAATACCTTCTTGTACATCCTTAGGGCGACTAACATTGACCCCCGATACCGGGATCCCGGCATTTGTTCCAAACATACCGACAACAGTACCCGCGTGGGTTCCTGCACTACCACTTGGAACGACCATATGGTCTATATGCAGGCCGGAATCGAAAAGTTGCTGTAGTATCTCTTGCGCACAGGCTACATAACCCATTGCGCCTATAGCGTTTGAGGCTCCTCCTGGAATGATATACGGTGTTTTTCCTGCAGCTTTTAAGCTTTCCGCAACGTTCTCCATCTCGCCCATCATATCGGAGCCGCCCGGAACAACCTTGGTGCTCTTGACTCCCATGATGTTAAACAGGAAGTTATTTCCAGAGCCGTCTGCTTTATAGCTTCCTTTGACCCGTTCTTCGAGGACCAGGTGGCAATCCATCCCTTCCTTAACCGCCCAGGAAAGGGTAAGACGGCAATGGTTAGATTGCACAGCACCACAGGTAATGATGGTATCGGCACCTTTTTCAAGAGCATCTGCAATACAAAAATCGAGTTTTCTTGTTTTGTTTCCCCCGGCGCAGCCTGGAAGTAAGTCATCTCGCTTGATGAAGACATTTACTTTATTTCCGAGAGCTTTAGAGAATGCAGGTAAGGATTCAATAGGCGTTGGTCCTTGAAGGTAGTGTCTTCTTGGAAATTTTGTGAGATCCATTTTTTTTCCTCTTCTGTTAAGATTGTTGTATGGATACGATTGCTTCGACCTCGATACCTGCTCCTAAAGGAAGTGCGGCAACCTGAAAAGCACTTCGAGCGGGAAAAGGAGCTCGGAAATACTCAGCGTATACTGAGTTTACTTCCTGAAAATCAGAAATATTCTGCAGATAGACTGTGGTTTTAACCACATCATCCAAAGTGCCACCAGCGCCTGAAACCACTGCACTGAGATTTTTCAAGGCTTGATGTGTTTGGTCTGTAACTGATCCTTCTGCAATTTTGCCTGTAGCTGGATTAATAGGTAACTGTCCGGATGTAAAAACCAGATTACCAATCATAATTGCCTGTGAATATGGGCCTATTGCACCTGGTGCGGTACTTGTTTCAATAGCTTTTTTTTCTTGCTGCATGTTGATCACCTAAAATTAAATGATGGCTGTATCATATTGACAATACCAGAGTTTAAAACCCAAATAATGTCGAATGTCGACATTTTGTGATTTGCAACATACTTACTTTATTATTTCTTCGTGTCAATAAAAAATTTAATTAATTGAAAATTGTTCAGGAATTTCTGAATAGAAATGAACCATGTTAGCGAAAATGATGGGTCGTATTTATCATAAATTCAGCTAATTGGAAACAGTAAGACTGCAAGGACAACAGGGTCCGATTCGTTGTTTTATAGATCCTCAACCACATCTATTGACCCTCAACATAATGTTTTATGCTTTTAGATAGGGAAACATGGCGGCGGCCAGGGCGGAGCACCGCCCTGGCCTTCTTGATGAAACATAGGAACTTTTGATCTGGTTCGCTTTTTGCGTTCGTCGGCGACCAATCAACCCGGAAAAAGCAGAGCAGAAAGTCCAATGAAAAAAAGTAACAACGCGCCGATGTCGAAGAGATTTCCAAGACTGCATGCGTTGCGCTTATAGTGGAAATGCCTAGTGGCAGAGGCGTATTGCTGACTGGGTGTAATTATAGGGGTCTTTGGATGGTTAATAATCTCACCTGTACCGAACAGAATAAGGCCGAGAAAAATATAGAGAAAACCCTTTAAGATTTCAGAAGGGGGCTGCAGGATAAGGATACAGATAAAACCTGCTACACCAATTCCGAAAAAGAAATACGCAGCGAGATACAGAAATGGAAAACGGATGCTTTGTCCAGCCATAAAAACCTCCTTATTTCTATATGTTCAGACTTTGCTTCTATTTTATCAGCTTACATCAGAAGTCCCAAATTTTTTTCTCCCTGAGGTTCGGTCCGGTTCGGTCTGGTTTTCACATGTGGCGGCGAGGTATCAGCGATTGCAATGGATAGTGGTGTTTCAATAGTAAATAACTATTGGACAATATCTATATATATCGGCATGATGGATGTGCTTTTTGGTTTCTGTTTTTTTCCGATCTTCTGTTTTTGGTGAGAATACGCGATCCCGGGTGAGTTGTTGATGGAGAGTAAAAGTACTTTTGACAACCTGTTGATGTGGGCGGATTACATGGGCCGATGGGTCATCGGCTTGATTTTCCTTTTTGCTGCCATCCCCAAGCTCTTCAATGTTCAGGAATTTGCCTCAACCATTGATGCTTATGGCATGCTCTCTGATGTTTTTGTTTATCCCATGGCGGTAGTGCTGCCGATTGTGGAGATTCTTCTTGCTGTGGGATTGGTGTTCAATCACTTCAAAAGCAAAATCGGAACGTTGCTGTTACTGCTGTTTTTTATTCTTCTTTTGTCCTATTCAATTCATTTGGGATTGGATATTGACTGTGGCTGTTTTGGTCCGGAAGACCCGGAACATCATGCGTTTAACGGACTTCGACAGGCCCTTGCTCGAGATGTAATCATGCTGATTCCTCTTGCATATTCATTCTGGTATCATCGGTACCGTCATTTTACCTCTTAATCTCAGGAGATGTACACTATGAACAAACTTTTTCTTACAGCAGTTTTGGTGTTGGTTACCGCTTCCGGTTCCTTTGCTTTCGGTACCTCCAAATTTAAGGATGAAGTGGAAAAAGAAACCGGGGCCGTTAAGCTGGCGAGGGAGGTGGTACGGGGAGGATATGACGTTATTACCACCGCTGAGTTAAGCGAGGCTATCAAGTCCGGTGATGACATGCTGATCATCGATACAATGCCCTATGAGGCAAGCTTTAAGAAAGCCCATGTCCCCAACGCCAAGCAATTTCTCTTCCCTATTCCTGACATGATTGAATGGGCCAGTGCAGAGACCGACGGCAAAAATCAGGATGACTATCGAGCGTTACTCGGACCGGATAAAGAGAAAAAAATCATCGTATACTGTGGTTTTGTTAAATGTACCAGAAGCCATAACGGCGCACTCTGGGCCAAAAAACTTGGATATAAAAATGTCTACAGGTACCCGGGGGGGATCTATGCCTGGAAAGGCGCGGGTAACGAGGTCGAGAAGGTCGAATAGATTCCCCTTCCCGTCGGTTCCCGCTTTGTTAAGGGCCCTTCAATCTTCAGGATTGTGGGCCCTTTTCTTTTGTAGCCCGGAGGTCTCATGAACATTGTGTCAATGAGCAGAAATCAGCTGATATCTCGATATGGTCAAATTTCCTGCAGCCCCGAAATGTACACAATGTTCACCAAAGGCCAGCCGATCTCATCGCACCGGCAGCGGCGCTGAAGCAACGGGCATACCCGATGATGATCCATCGCTTCGCTTCTCCCATGCACGGCAACCCCGGCTGGTGATATATCCAGGTTTGCCATGCCCCGGACGATTGTGGGCTTGATTGTTTTTCTCCCAAGTACGCCTTATAGTTAGCTCTATTGCTGAATTCCATGTCAACCTCGTAGCCAGGAGCAAAAATGAAAGCGTCCGACCTGTTTATCAAAGCCCTCGAGGCCGAAGGTGTTGAATATATTTTTGGTATTCCGGGGGAGGAAAATCTCGACCTGCTCAATTCGCTCAAGGATTCTTCAATACAACTCATCCTCACAAGGCACGAACAGGCGGCAGGGTTCATGGCCGCCACCTATGGTCGGCTGACAGGCAGGGCCGGGGTCTGTTTATCCACTCTCGGTCCGGGGGCAACAAACCTTGTAACGGCAGCCGCATACGCCCAGCTTGGGGCTATGCCGATGTTGATGATAACCGGCCAGAAACCGATAAAGGTCAGTAAGCAGGGTCAGTTTCAGATTGTCGATATTGTTGACATGATGCATCCCCTCACCAAATATACCCGCCAGATTGCCAGTGGCACTATTATTCCCAGTCGAATCCGAGAGGCGTTTCGCCTGGCCGAAGAAGAACGGCCGGGGGCCGTTCACCTGGAGCTGCCGGAGGATATTGCCGGAGAGCTGACCAACACCGAAGTCATAGAAAAAACAGTCTATCGTCGTCCCCTGGCAGAAGGTAAAGCTGTCAAGATGGCAGCTGCCATGATCCACAAGGCAAAACGGCCCCTTCTGCTTATTGGAGCCGCCGCCAATCGCAAACAGTCAAGCAGAATGCTGCAAAAGTTTGTCGATAAAACCGGAATTCCCTTTTTCAGTACGCAGATGGGCAAGGGGGTTATTGACGAGCGACATCCGCTGTTTCTTGGAAATGCGGCGCTGTCGGCAGGCGATTTTGTGCACCGGGCTATCGGCCATACCGATCTCATAATTAATGTCGGTCATGATGTAGTCGAAAAACCGCCGTTTTTTATGCAGCAGAGCGGGTTCAAGGTGATCCATGTTAACTACCTGACTGCAGAAGTTGATCCCGTCTATTATCCGCAGCTTGGAGTCGTCGGGGATATAGCCAACTCTATTTATCAGCTGGGAGAGTTGATTAAACCGCAACCCCATTGGAACTTTAGTTATTTCAAAGACATCAAAAAGGCGACGGAGGAGCATCTGCTGGAAGGAAGAGATGATGCGCGTTTTCCGGTGTACCCTCAAAGACTTGTGCATGATGTCCGGGAATCGATGCCAGAAGATGGGATCATTGCACTCGACAACGGGATATATAAGATCTGGTTCGCCAGAAATTATAAGGCTTATAAACCCAACACGGTGCTGTTGGACAATGCGCTGGCGACCATGGGCGCAGGTTTGCCGTCGGCCATGGCTGCGAAAATAGTTTTCCCCGACAGAAAAATTGTTGCGGTCTGCGGTGATGGCGGTTTCATGATGAACTCTCAGGAACTTGAGACGGCGGTCAGGCTCAAGCTGGATCTGGTTGTCCTTGTCCTCTGTGATAACGCCTATGGCATGATCAAATGGAAACAGGCTCATATGGGTTTTGCCGACTTTGGTCTTGATGTGGGTAATCCCGATTTCGTCCGTTATGCTGAAAGTTACGGAGCCCATGGCCACTGTTTGTCGACTGCGACTGATTTTGTCCCTCTGTTCACAGCGTGCCTGCAATCTCCCGGAGTACATGTCATAGAGGTTCCGATCGACTATACGGATAATGATCGGATTCTCAATCAGGAAATTAAGGAAAAAAGCAGATTCTTATAGGAGATGTGTTATGGAGCATTACACGTTGATGGTGCCTGGAGGAAGTGCGAACGGGGAGACGCTGACGATCACCGCTCCATTTGATTTCAGGCAGATTGCTACTGCGGATCTGGCTGGCCCTGAAACGGTGGAGTTGGCGCTGGCAACAGCCTACAGGCTCTATCGTCAACAGGATGGATGGCTGTCGTTACCAGAACGGCTGGACATTCTTGAGAAGGCGGCGAAAATGATGGAAGAAGAGTTCGAATCCCTCGCTCTTGCTGCAGCAGAGGAAGGCGGTAAACCCCTGGCCGATTCCCGGGTTGAAGCAACACGCGCCATTGATGGCATGAAGCTCTGCATTGAAACCATGCGCACAGAGGGTGGTCATCTGATCCCCATGGGGACAAATCCCGCTTCGGCCGGCAAGGTAGCTTTTACCACCTATCAGCCCCGTGGTGTTGTCGTGGCAGTCAGTGCCTTCAATCATCCACTTAACCTGATTGTTCACCAGGTCGCGCCTGCTATCGCCACCGGCTGTCCGGTTATAGTTAAACCGGCCAGCAAAACACCGATCTCCTGTTTTCGTTTTGTCGATATTCTGCGCCGCGCCGGTCTGCCGGAGGAATGGTGCCAGCCGCTGGTTATAGGTGACTCGACCCTTGCCACTAAAATGGTCTCCGATAGCAGGGTGGCCTTCCTCTCTTTTATCGGCAGCAGCAGGGTCGGTTGGATGCTGCGCTCAAAACTGGCCCAGGGAACCCGCTGTGCTCTGGAGCATGGCGGAGTAGCCCCGGTGATTGTGGCAGAAGACGCAGATCTTGAAATAGCCGTTCCAAAACTGGTCAAGGGTGGGTTCTATCATGCAGGCCAGGTCTGTGTCTCCGTACAACGGGTCTATGCACACTCCTCTATATGTACTCAGCTTGCGGAAAAGATCGCAGCAGCTGCGAAGATGCTTATCGTCGGCGATCCCACATCGCACCGTACCGATATCGGACCGCTGATTGATCCGGCCGAGGTGCAAAGGGTCGATGACTGGGTAAGAGAGGCGGTCGCCGGAGGAGCAAAATTATTGTGCGGCGGTAAAAAACTTTCTGAAAGCTGCTATGAATGCACGGTCTTACTTGATCCTCCTGAAACCGCCAAGGTCAGTCAGCTGGAGGTTTTCGGGCCGGTTGTCTGTGTGTATTCCTATAACAAACTGGACGAGGCAATTGCCCGTGCCAACCAGCTGTCCTTTTCCTTTCAGGCGGCAGTGTTTACCGCTCATATCGATACGGCGATGAGGGTCTACAAAGGTGTTGACGGTTCGGCAATTATGGTCAATGATCACACCGCCTTCCGGGTTGACTGGATGCCCTTTGCCGGCTTAAAGGAATCGGGGCTTGGTACTGGTGGTATCCCACATACCATCAGAGATATGCAGGTGGAGAAGATGTTGGTCATCCATTCCACTGAACTGTAACCGTTCTGGTATTTTTCTGAATAAGGAGAAAGGATCGTGAGCCGCGCTGTGCAAAAAGAAATTGAATACCATGGATTCGAGCAGGGACCGATCAGGCCGCCCAGTGAGGCGGGGAGTCTGCTCATCCGCATTACCAGAAATTGTCCCTGGAACAGGTGCACCTTCTGCCCTGTGTACAAAGGAAGTGATTTCTCTCTGCGACCCGTGGAACACGTGTTGGAAGATATTAATCGCGTCCATCACTATGTCCTGGAACTAAGGGAACGTACCGAAAAAAACGATAAGATGAACCCGGCAGATATTGAGCTACTTCGTTCCCCGGATGGGGACGATGACCGGACAGCACGCAATGCCGCCCTGAACTGGGCTTCCGCCGGCATGCAGTCTGTTTTCCTGCAGGACGCCAATAGTCTCGTCATCAAACCGGAGCGTCTTCTCACAATTCTTCGTCATCTTAAGCGTTGTTTTCCATGGGTTGCGCGGATAACGTCCTATGCCAGGTCCCATACCATCGCCAGGATAAGTGATCACAACCTGCAGCTGATGGCTGCGGCGGGGCTTTCCCGCATACATATCGGGATGGAATCCGGTTCGGACAAGGTTTTGGCCCGGGTCAGGAAGGGGGTGGATAAAACGACCCACATTATAGCAGGAAAGAAGGTGAAACAGGCGGGGATGGAACTCTCGGAATATATTATGCCGGGGTTGGGCGGAAGAGAGCTTTCAGAGGAACATGCCCTGGAAAGTGCCGATGCACTGAACTGGATCAACCCGGATTTTATACGGCTGCGGACACTCGCCATCCCTGATCATGTCGAGCTGTATGGAGAACTTCAGAAAGGAGAGTTTCAGAAAATAAGTGACGTGGAGACTGCTCGGGAAATCTTGACATTCCTTCAGGCACTGGAGGGGATTACCAGTATTGTAAAAAGCGATCATATTCTCAACCTTTTTGATAACCTTGAAGGGCAATATCCCGGGGACAAGCAAAAGATGGTGAGTATCGTCAAAGGTTTTTTGGAGCTTGGACCTCTGGAGCAGATGCTCTACCAGGTTGGTCGGAGGATGGGGTTGTTCCGGACTTTGGATGACATGGATAACAGAACAAAGCGGCAGCATGTTGAGCAGGCCTGTCAGCGCGCCGGCATCAATCCCGGCAATGTCGATGAGGCCATCGAGCAACTGATGAAGCGGTTTATCTGATCGCGACTGGTGCAGCGAGGGCTCTATTCAATGCCCTCGTAGATTCAATTGCTTATCTCGGGGGGAACATTTTCATCTGTGATATATTGAACGTTTACCTAAAAGATGAGTGACGTGTGATTACTGATTTGATTCAATGACAAAAAGTATATAGCGTACAGTTATGTGTTTATAAAATGAGATATCCCCTGAGTTTTAAGAGGAAAGAATGGGCCTATATAATCGGGATTTAGAAAAAGATAACTGCGGGTTCGGGTTGATGGCTCATATGAAAGGTGAGGTCAGCCATAAGCTGGTTCGTACGGCTATCTCCTCTCTTGCACGCATGGCGCATCGTGGTGGGATCGCCGCCGATGGAAAAACCGGTGATGGATGTGGCGTGCTCCTGCAAAAGCCGGACAATTTCTTCCGATCCATAGCAGAGGAGGAAGGGTGGAGTCTGGGTGGCAGGTACGGTGTCGGCATGATTTTTCTCAGTCCTGATGATCCGAAGGCGACGGTGGCCAGATGGGCCATCGAAGAGGAGCTGGAGAAGGAGACCTTAACCGTTGTCGCCTGGCGGGATGTTCCGGTCGACCCGGAGGTTCTCGGTGCTTTTGCTGAAAAAACAATGCCCCGGATAGTCCAGGTCATCTTTAACGGACCGTTTGGCTGGGGGTCAAAAGATCTTGAGAGGCGTCTCTATATGGTTCGCCGCCGGGTGGAAAAACGGATTACTGATGATCCTGATTTCTATATCGCCAGCCTGTCCAACCTGGTTATTGTCTACAAAGGACTGTGCCGCCCGGTGGACCTGTCTCTCTTTTATCCGGACCTGGCCGATATCAGGATGCAGTCGGCAATCTGCCTTTTTCATCAGCGGTTCTCCACCAATACACTGCCCAAGTGGTCTTTGGCTCAACCTTTCAGGTTTTTGGCCCATAACGGGGAGATCAACACCATAACCGGCAACAGGCAATGGTCCAGGGCCCGCTCCTATAAATTCAGATCGCCGCTCTTGCCGGATATGGCTGACGCTACACCTTTTGTCAACACCGCCGGTTCCGACTCTTCGTCTCTTGATAATATGCTCGAGCTGTTTTTGGCCGGCGGCATGGATCTGTTCCGGGCCTTCAGACTGCTCATCCCGCCCGCCTGGCAGAATCATCCGAACATGGACGAAGATCTGCGGGCATTTTACGATTTTAACTCCATGCATATGGAGCCGTGGGACGGACCGGCCGGGATCGTCATGAGTGATGGCCGTTTTGCTGTTTGCGGTCTTGACCGCAATGGCCTGAGACCGGCCAGATATGTAGTGACCAAGGATAATCTCATTACCCTCGCGTCGGAGGTGGGTATCTGGGACTATGAACCGGACGAGGTGCTGGAAAAAGGGCGGGTCGGTCCAGGGGAGTTACTGGTGATCGACACCCTTACCGGAAAACGCTGGACCTCCTGGGATATCGACAGGGAACTGAAGAGCCGCCACCCCTATAAAAAATGGATGGAGAAATGTTGCAGGCACCTGCCGGCCTTTGAACAGGACGACCAGCTGACGACCGGGGACAGGTCATTTGATGATGATCTTCTGCTCTTGTATCAAAAGCTTTTCGGTTATTCCAATGAAGAGCTCGAGCAGATTATCAAGGTACTTGGAGCGACAGGGCAGGAGCCGGTCTCCTCCATGGGCGATGATGCGCCGATGGCGGTGCTCTCAACCAAGGAGCGAAGCCTTTACGACTATTTCCGCCAGATGTTTGCCCAGGTAACCAACCCGCCGATCGATCCGTTGCGGGAAAAGCATGTTATGTCGCTTGCCACCTGCATCGGCGCGGAGCAGAATGTTTTTGACGAGGCACAGGGCCACGCTTACCGGGTGATGTTTCAGTCGCCGGTTCTTGTCTATAGCGACCTGCAGCAGCTTCTGCGGCTTGACCAGAAACACTATCGACATGTTGTCCTCGATCTCAATTATCCCAAAGAACTCGGACTGAAAAAAGCTATTGAAGAACTGTGCCGGAGAGCAAGAAAAGAGGTGGAACAGGGGGCCGTGCTCCTGGTTCTTTCGGATCGCAATATCAGCATAGAGACCCTGCCTATCCCGGCGGCAATGGCGGTTGGTTCGGTACAGCGTACACTTGTGGAGAATAGTTTGCGCTGCGACGCCAATATTATAGTGGAAACAGCTGACAGTCGGGATCCGCATCATTTCGCGGTGCTTATCGGAATGGGGGCAACTGCCGTTTACCCTTATCTGGTCTACGAATCGCTCGGTCAGCTGGTGGAGGAAGGGGTGATCAAGGTCAGTCTTCGACAGGCTGTCATCAACTATCGAAAAGGTATCGACAAAGGTTTGCTCAAGATACTTTCCAAGATGGGTATTTCCACCATCGCCTCATACAGGTGCTCGCAGCTCTTTGAGGCAGTCGGACTTTCCAGCGAGGTGACGGAACTCTGCTTTAATGGCGTGGTCAGCCGCATTGAAGGCGCCGACTTTGTCGACTTTCAGGAGGATCGGGAGCGGCTGGCCCGATTTGCCTGGAAACGGCTGCATAAACCGCTCAGCCGTGGGGGGCTTTTCAAATACATCCACGGCGGCGAGTATCATGCATACAACCCCGATGTGGTGGGAGCCCTTCAAAAAGCTGTACGAACCGGCGATTTTGCAGATTATCAGATCTATTCAAGCCATGTCAATAATCGCCCGATCGCCTGTCTTCGGGATCTGCTGCAACTGAAAAAAAATACAGAGCAGATTTCCCTCGACGAGGTGGAGCCGGAAGAGAATTTTTTTAATCGTTTTGATTCTGCCGCCATGTCCATTGGGGCTCTCGGCCAGGAGGCGCATGAGGCGCTGGCAATCGGCATGAATCGTCTGGGTGGTTTTTCCAACAGCGGGGAGGGTGGGGAGGATCCCGGCCGCTTTGGTACCGAGCGGGTGTCAAAGATAAAGCAGGTCGCTTCCGGTCGTTTCGGTGTGACACCCCATTACCTGATGAACGCCGAGGTTATCCAGATCAAAATAGCCCAGGGTGCAAAGCCTGGCGAAGGCGGGCAGTTACCCGGACACAAGGTGACCGCTCAGATTGCCGCCCTGCGTTATTCCATTCCCGGAGTGACACTCATTTCCCCTCCACCACACCACGACATTTACTCGATTGAAGATCTGGCCCAGCTGATTTTCGATCTCAAGCAGGTCAACCCCAGGGCGCGGGTCAGTGTCAAGCTGGTTTCCGAGCCGGGAGTGGGCACTATTGCTACCGGTGTCGTAAAAGCCTATGCCGACCTGATTACCATCTCCGGTTATGATGGGGGAACGGGGGCCAGTCCGCTGACATCGGTAAAATATGCGGGCAGTCCCTGGGAACTGGGTCTCGCCGAGACTCAGCAGGCTCTGGTGGCGAACGGCTTGCGGCACAAGGTGCAGCTGCAGGTTGACGGCGGCTTGAAAACCGGGCTCGATATCATTAAGGCTGCCATTCTCGGTGCCGAGAGTTTTGGCTTCGGGACCGGACCGCTGATAGCGCTCGGCTGCAAATTTTTACGGATATGTCACTTAAATAACTGTGCAACCGGGGTTGCAACCCAGGATGAGACCCTCAGGAAAGAGTACTTTGCCGGGGTTCCGAATATGGTAATGAACTATTTTCGCTTCATGGTGCAGGAGACGCGAGAGCATATGGCCGAACTGGGGGTTAGGAACCTCATCGACCTGATCGGCCGTACTGATTTGCTTGAAGAACTTCCTGGTATCTCATCAAAACAAAAAAAGCTGGTTCTCGGCCCTATATTGGAAACCGTTCAGCCGCCGGCGACTAGCAGCCTCTGTTTTCAGGAAGCGAACATTCCGGATGATCCGGGCAGACTCAATATCGCGATAGAAGAACGGTTCCGAGGGGCTGTTGAAATTATGTCCGGTGGAGGAGGAAGCTTTACCATCCGCAATACCGACAGGACGGTCGGGGCAAGGCTCTCCGGCGTAATAGCTGCCATTCACGGGAATAAGGGGATGAAGGATGCTCCCATTCACCTGCTTTTCAATGGCACAGCCGGCCAGAGTTTCGGTGCCTGGAATGCGGGAGGTCTGCATATGGTGCTGACAGGTGATGCCAATGACTATGTGGGGAAAGGGATGGCCGGTGGAAAGCTGGTTATCAGGCCACCTCTGGCTGTTGCCTATAAGAGCCATGAGGCGGTTATTATCGGCAATACCTGTTTGTACGGGGCAACCGGTGGATGGCTCTTTGCGGCAGGTCGGGCCGGGGAACGATTTGCGGTTAGAAACTCCGGGGCGAAGGTAGTGGTCGAGGGAATAGGCGATAACGGCTGTGAATATATGACCGGTGGTATTGTCACCATCCTTGGGGAAACCGGGGTTAATTTCGGTGCCGGAATGACTGGTGGTTTTGCGTATGTCCTGGATGAATCAGGTGCGCTGAAGTCAAGGGTGAATCCGGAACTGGTCGAGATCATGTCCCTGGACGACCGAGCTGTTCTGCAGGAGCATCTGCGGGGGATGATCAGTGCCCACTTTCAGGAAACCGGCAGCATCAGGGCCGAACGGATCCTCACCGGCTTCGATGGACAGTACATTGGCCAGTTCAGGCTGGTAAAACCAAAGACCTCCGATATTGCCAATCTGCTTGGGCATCGGGGGAATTCGCCGCGGGAAACTCTGGCAGTCGTTTACTAAGATGGGATCCAATTTTTTCCATAGCCATCCGGGTGCTTCAATTTAATTTTTAATAGTTTTTTTATTGCAGGGAATGTTATGAGCCAGAATCTATTCCAGTTTATTGAAGTGGAGCGGGTCGATCCCCAAAAAAAGAGGATTGAGCGGCGTCGTCATGAGTTTGTGGAAATCTACCATCCCTTTCAGCAGCCTCAGGTGCAGATGCAGGCGGACCGCTGCATTGACTGCGGAAACCCCTACTGCGAATGGAAGTGTCCTGTTCACAATTACATCCCCGACTGGCTGCAGTTGGCTAACGAGGGACGGATTATCGAGGCCGCCGAACTCTGCCATCAAACCAACAGCCTGCCGGAAGTCTGCGGGCGGGTCTGCCCCCAGGACCGTCTCTGCGAGGGGGCGTGTACTCTGAATGACGATTATGGCGCAGTGACCATCGGCAGTATAGAAAAATATATTGTCGATACAGCTTTTCAGATGGGCTGGCGTCCCGATCTCTCCAAGGTTGTGCCAACCGGAAAGCGTGTGGCGGTGATCGGAGCGGGGGCTGCCGGCCTTGGTTGTGCCGATGTGCTGATCCGAAACGGTGTGCAGCCGGTGGTCTTTGACAAGCATCCGGAAATTGGAGGGCTGCTGACCTTCGGCATTCCGGCTTTCAAGCTCGATAAGCGGGTGATGGAGCTGCGGCGGGAGGTGTTCACCGATATGGGGATTGAGTTTCGATTGGGGGTTGATGTCGGCAGTGATGTTTCTTTTGCCGATCTTTTAAGCGAATATGATGCGGTCTTTGTCGGCACCGGTACTTACACGTCAATGCGCGCCGACCTGGAAAATGAGGAGGCCGAAGGGGTCTACGATGCTCTCGACTACCTCATCGGCAATGTTGACCATCATCTTGGATTGCAGCGTGACCGATACCCCTATGTCAATCAGGAAGGAAAACGGGTGGTTGTCCTTGGCGGTGGCGATACTGCCATGGATTGTGTCCGTACGGCGATTCGTCAGGGTGCTATAGATGTCGTCTGTGTCTATCGGAGGGACAGGGAAAATATGCCGGGGTCGGCAAGGGAAGTGCAAAACGCCGAGGATGAGGGTGTGCGTTTTCTCTGGAACCTCCAGCCTCTTGGAATTGTTGTCGGAGAAGAGGGACATGTCTGCGGAGTCAGAGTTGTTAACACCCGGCTGGGTGAAGCCGATGAGCGGGGCAGGAGAAGACCCGAGGCTGTTCTGGGCACAGAGGCTGTACTTGATGCCGACAGCGTGGTCATGGCCTTTGGGTTCAGGCCGAGCCCGCCGGACTGGCTGAATCAAAACAACATTTCTTTGAATGGCCTACAGCTTATTACCGCTCCTTCCAGCGGTGATTTTCCCTTTCAGACCACCAACGGAAAAGTTTTTGCCGGAGGTGATGCTGTTCGCGGCTCCGACCTGGTCGTCACGGCAATTGCCGAAGGACGTGCCGCAGCGGAAAGTATCCTGGACTACCTCGATGTATAGGATTGACCGAATTCTCAACTTGTCTATCCCCAAAAGCCATTTTTAGCCTTCACGGATATCTCACAAGACGAGGTTGCGGTGAATGCGAGACGCCACGCAAACTGCCATAGTTGACTCTGCGGCCTGTTTTGCCAATACTGCAGACAGGGTAAGCTTGGCAGGCGGTTGATGTATGGGAATCGACGCAATGTTTATGAGAAATTCGGGTTGATATGTTTGACATTGTTGTAGACCGGCTTCTCCATTGAGTAATATTTTAGATGGCTCTCGGAAAATTCTTGTATGTGATGTGGATTCCATATAGGTTGATGGACAACGTCTCAATTACAATATTGTAAACAAAATCAGGTCAGGAGCAGGTATGAAAAAAATTATTGTCGGTGTTCTCTTGCTTCTTGTAGTTGCAGGATTTGGAGCACCGTTTGTCAGCGGACTGGTGATGGAAAACGTTGTCAAGCAGTCATTCAGCAATCTTAATACTCTCTATTCCGATACCGGGTCCGATGTCTCTGTTGAGATACTTCGGTACGATAGAAAATTTTCTTCGACGGAAATTGAGTGGAAGATACAGTTTGGATCGATGAAGGCGATGTACGGCGTTGAAGAGATACTTTTTCTTGATCGTGCAGAACACCGGTTTACCGGCATCGTATCAACAACAAGTCTTGAGAAGAACAAGTGGTTCACAGATTTTGTAAGTAACAAACTTGATGGCAAGAATCCCTTGTCCATTATCACCGAATATACACTTTCGGGGCAGATTAATTCGACAATTACACTGGAGGCTTTCGCATTGCCGGTGGAAAGTGAGATGGTTGAGATTAGAGCGGGCAGAGCTCTTTTTGTCAGTGATGAGGAATTGAGGGATTTTTTCTCTGAAGTGGTTTGGGAAGGGTTTGCTGTCGTAGATAAAATGAGTGTGGACGGTGTTTCCATGACGTCCAGTATGGAGAAGATCTCAACCTATCTCTGGGATGGTACTTTTTCCCTTGGGATTCAAAAAAGCAACATTAAAGAGAGCGAAAATGATCAGTTTGTTCTCGAGAACGTTAAAGTCGACTACAATCTGGACATAGACGGGGAGGAGAATACCGTATCTATTGTTGCAGCGCTTGGAGCCGACCGTCTGCAGAGCGGACCTGAAAAAGTTGCTAATGCTTTTGCTCGGATCGGAGTGATAAATATGGATGCACAGGGATTCGAAGAATTCCTGAAATTGTATACTGAAATAGGAAATAGCCTCTTAAAAGAAATTGCTGAGGCAGGGGATGACCCAGAGGAGATGAGGACGATTCTTCAGGAGCAGGTAGCCCGTACGCAGTTCCAGATGCTTATGGCATACGAGCGGTTATTGAAAAAAGGACTGGAAATCCAAATATCGGATGTACAGGCCCAACTCCCCGAGGGAGAGATCAAAGGTGATGCCGTCCTGCGTCTTGAAAAAGACATGACTTTTGCACAGTTTGTCCCCCTTGTTCAGCAACCAGCCCTGGTGTTGGATATTATCTTCCTGCAGTCGGATATGAGTCTTCCTGCAGTGCTTGTTGGTGAAAACCCCATGCTCCTGTCACCGCTCTATGCAGGAATGCAGACTGGTATGTTTGTTAAAAATGGGGAAACTCTCAATCATAAAGCTGAGACCAGAGACAGTAAGTTGTATTTGAACGGGCTGGAGGTGGTTTTTCCGTAACACGGCAATGGTTTTCTCGCCCGGCCCCTCCCGGAAAATATCAGGACATCAATGAAACATGAAAGCACCGTTGGATAGAACCATTTATGACCAGGATATCCTCTATTTCATCAGCAGTGGTATTATCGCAACCGACAGTCAAGGCCAGATTACGCATCTGAACAAGCAGAGTGAAATCAAATTAAAAATAAGGGCAAAAGATTTGTTCGGGAAGAACATTGGCGACGCCCTCCCTCTTTTTCATTCACCGGTTATGGAGTGTCTGGAGAAAGAGACAGCTGTTCTTGGACGGCAAATTACTGTGGGGCAGGGCTACCTGGTGATCCATGTGAGTCCTATCTTCCGCGGTCGCCGCATCATCGGCGCTGTCTGCAATTTTCAGGAGCCTGACACGTTCGAAATATCAGCGAGGAAATCAGAGTCGTACCTGGAGTTGAATCGTCAGCTCAAAACAATTATTTCCGCCTCATCCGACGGGATATGGGTGTGTGACGGGAACGGGGTCATTGTAACCATCAACGCCGCATCCGAGTCACTCAACGGAATACGGGCACACGATGTCATTGGCCGCAATATCACGCAACTCCTGAATAACAGTATATTCGATCAATCCGTTACAACCAAGGTCCTCGAAAGTGGTCGTCAGGAAACCATTGTTCAGCACGTTGAAAAGACGAAACGCCTTCTTTTGTGTACAGGCACTCCGGCACGGGACAAGGACGGGAATATCGCTCTTATTGTTGTCAATGAGAGAGATATGACTGAGCTTGAAACCCTGCACAGTAAGTTTGAGCAAAATCAAAAGCTGACGCAGAAATTTAAGGAAGAACTTTCCGAAATTACCCTCAGAGAGCTGGAACAGAACACAATCATCGCCGAAAGCAATGCCATGAAACATATACTCCAGAAATCCCTGAAGCTCGCCAATATCGGAGCATCAAATATCCTCATTCTTGGCGCTTCGGGCACGGGGAAGGGTTTGCTCGCCAAGTCAATTCATAGGAACAGTAACCGAAGGGACAATCCGTTTATTGAAATAAACTGTGCGGCGCTGCCGGAGAATCTTCTGGAGGCGGAACTGTTTGGTTATGAGAAAGGAGCCTTTTCCGGTGCCGCAGAAACAGGCAAGGTCGGTTTGATTGAGCTTGCCCAGGGGGGAACTCTTTTTCTCGATGAAATCGGAGATATGCCGCTCAACTTTCAAACCAAGCTCCTTAAATATCTGGATAACAGACAATTCAGACGTCTCGGAGGTACAAAAACTATTCACGTTGAGTGTTCGACAATTTCTGCCACCAACAGGGACCTGCGGGATCGTGTGAAAAACAATCTGTTTCGAGAGGATCTCTTTTACAGGCTCAGCAGCTTTACCCTCGAAATACCATCAATATGTGAACGTCGGGAGGATATTCCCGGCCTGGTCCGGTTCTATCTGGAGAAGTACAACCGGCAATATGATAAGTCGATGCAAATCAGCTCGGCTATGATCGGTACCCTGCAAAATTACTCTTTCCCCGGCAACACCCGTGAGTTGAAAAACATCATCGAAAATGGTGTTGTCCTGAGCGATGAACCACATATCGATGCCTTCCTTCTCGCAAGTATTCAGAAAAACAGCAGCCCGATCCTCGCGACCGGAACCGATGGCTCATTTTCCACTCCCACGGATTTCAACGATACGATGAACCAGCTGGAGAAACAGCTTCTTCTCTCATCCAGAAACCATTGCAGGACGACCCGGGAAATGGCCGAATTTCTCAATATCAGCCAACCCTCGGTAGTGCGGAAATTGAAAAAACATGGCCTTTGAGAACCCTTTAGCTGCCAGTCGCACGAGTGGCATCATGAAGATGCAATTCAAGGGTATGGCAGTCCATCCGACTCCGTCTCTCTGTATGGATTATCTCTCGCACAACCAGTAAAAACTGAATCCCGGAATCACCAGGCTATTATTGAAAATATCCGGAGTTGTTCCTTGGTAAAGATCGACCAGAGATCGATATTTCGTCCTCCAGCTCCCCAGGTCTTCCAGGTTGAGGTGCTGAGGTTTGTTACTGAAATTGGCGACCACCAGGACCTGCTCACTTGGTTTCTGGAGGTGGTAGCGGCCGAATACGAAGAGATGTGGGTTTTCGACTTCAATCAGTTCGCGATTGTTGAAATCGGCAAAGACCTCAATCTCTTTCCGGACAGCAATCATCCGCTTTAACGCGCTGAAAATGGTATACTCGACGGTTCCTGGTGTGTTTCTGCGCTCTGCTTTATCCCAGTCAATGGATGGTCGGTGTACCCAGCGTGTATCCCCGTTTTTATAAGGATCGTTGACATAAGAATCGTCGTTTAAGGTGCCGATTTCGTCCCCATAGTAGAGCAAAGGGATGCCGCCAAACGACAGAATCATGCCGTGCAGCAGCAGGATCACCTTGATCGAATCATCAACTGCCTTGCCGTCACCGGTTTCAAGGGCATGCTCAAGCCCCACCAATGAAGCGAGAGAGCCGGAAATACGTGTGTCGCCGGTTTTGGCATTCTGTCCGAACGGGAGCCCCCGGGAATGGGAGTTCTCAAACTTACCAGTGAAGTAGTCAACCAGGAATTTTCGGTGCCCGCTCGGTTCATAATCACAGAGCAGAATGTCCCGGTCGTCAAATCCCAACCCTATATCATCGTGACAGCGGACGTAATTCAACCAGGTGGCCCGGTCAAGCTTGACAGGCAGGCTTTTAATTCCATGATTTAACAAACAGGCATTTTTAGTTGCCACTGCATCCCAGAGAAGCGCCATGAAGGTGGCGTTGTAGGCGATCTCACACTCTTTGGCAATGACCGCATCCTCTCCGAAATATTTAATCATTTCCACCGGAGCGACGATTGCCTCGGCAATAAAAACCACGCCCGGTGCGGTGACTTGACCGCAATCTTTCAGCAGCTGGAGGATCAGATGTGCTTCCCGTTCGTTCTGACAGGTGCTGCCAATTTTTTTCCATAGAAACGCAACAGCGTCGAGTCGTAATATATCGGCCCCCTGGTTGGCCCAGAAGAGGATGATATTCAGCATCTCAATGAAGACAGCTGGATTGCTGTAGTTGAGATCCCACTGAAAATTATTGAACACAGTCATTACCCAACGGCCCATTTCTTCGTCCCAGGTGAAATTGCCGGGTGCCGTTTCCGGAAAAATCTCAGGCATGGTTTGATCAAACATATCCGGGACATTACGGGTTTCGAAGGTGAAGTAATACTCTTGATATTTCTTCTCGCCAGCCTTGGCACGGGTTGCCCAGAAATGCATATTGGAGGTGTGGTTCACGACAACATCAAGCACCAGGAGGATGTTGTGTTTTTTCATCTCAGCGGAAAGTTGTTGAAGATCTTCCAAGGTGCCGACTTCGGGGTTAATCTCACGAAAATCACTGACTGCATAGCCGCCGTCACTGCTCCCTTTGGGACAGCGCAGTATCGGCATGACATGAACTATGTTGACTCCCAGCTCCTGGAAATAATGCAGCCGCTCTTTTAATCCCTGCAGGTTACCGCTAAACCCCTGACAATAGAGGGCCATTCCGATCCATTGTTGGCTGAGAAACCAGCTGTAATCTTTTTCCCTGGCGAGATCGAGCTGGCGCAGTTCTTCCGGGCGCTTTATATAATGCCGGGCCATGGTCTCTACCAGCTGTTGTGCCTGTTCAGTAAAATCCTCCCTGTCGCCATAGAGTTTATGAAACAGAGAATGGATTCCGTAAAAATTTGCCCCTAAGCGGGTGTAGAAATGCCGTAAATCCTGTTCTGAGATCTCCGGTTTTATGTCGTTGAGAATGTCGTTCAGAAGAGTGTGGGATACCTGTTCGTACATAGCTGCCTTTTAATGAATTGTTACGGTTCCGGTCGATTTTGATCTATAGCCTTAGCGAGCAAAGATGTTGTTAGCTTTTGATAGTAAAGCGGTCGCAGATTGACATCAAGAAAAATTCGTAAATTTTAATCGCGGTAAATCTCATCCAGTGTTTTATGAGACCCCTGTCACCATTTCTTAACCTGGTTATCAATGCCCTCATCCCTGAGATGCAGAACCCATGTCAGTCACCTGCTGCCGGGAATCTTATTAACAAACTCAGCTCGGCCCTCATGCCGTCTGCTTCGGCATCGCTTTCAGCCTAGCCGATACCTTGTATTGAAAACTCATATATGTTACTAATAAAGTTTAGTATATTTTTGCCCCGCTTCATTTTTTCACTTGGAGTGGTCATTTGTTGCCCCTGCCGGCAATATCAAGAACCTGCATGCGCAACGATCCGGCCCACTCTACCTGAAACCGCCAGGAAGGCTCTTTAGCTGACCAATGGTGTAACACTGCAGGATCGCGATAAGAGTTATTCTACACCCTGAAACCGAGATAAAAAGTACAGAGAACAAAGGAGTCTTCAATGATAACTTATGAATCTGTAACAAAAGTATTCGGAAAGGGAAACAATACCGTTACCGCCCTTGATAATGTAAGCTTCACCATTCCGAAGGGCGAAGTCGTGGTGTTTCTCGGCCCTTCGGGATGCGGCAAAACAACTACCCTGCGTCTCACCAACAGACTGGAGACACTCTCCCGAGGGAACATAACCATAGAAGGTCAGAGTATCATGGACATCGACGTCGTCCAGCTCAGGCAACGATTGGGATATGTTATTCAGGCCATCGGACTCTTCCCAAACAAGACCATAGCCGAGAATATCGCCGTTGTGCCCAGACTTCTGCAGTGGGACGAAGAGCGCATCAGCAGGCGCGTTGATGAACTGCTTCAAATGACTAACCTGGTCCCTGAATTGTACAGAGACCGTTACCCCGCGGAGCTCTCCGGGGGGCAGCAACAGCGAGTGGGGGTCGCCCGGGGACTTGCCGCAGACCCTAATATACTTCTCATGGATGAGCCCTTCGGTGCGATAGACCCCATCAACAGAGAAGAGATTCAAGATGAGTTCCAGAAGCTTCAGGCAAAGCTGAAGAAGACCGTGGCCTTTGTCTCTCATGACATACACGAAGCGATAAAGATGGGTGATCGCATTGCCATCTTCAACAAGGGACGGCTGGTACAGTACGACACACCGGAGATTATTCTGACCCAGCCCAAAAACAAATTCGTCTCTGACTTCGTGGGTGCCGACAGGGCGCTGAAAGTCCTCGGACTCATGCGGGTAGATGATATTATCAACCGAAAGCCGAAGAACATCATCCAGGCAACCGACAGTTCCCCGGAAGCATTACATTTTCTAAACACAAAGAAATCTCGCTACGGCATAGTTATCGAACAGAACAAACCGATAGGCTTCGTGACGCAGAAATCCCTCAAGTATGAAGTAGGGGCGGTACGGGACGTGCTGGAACCATTTCCCATTTACCTGAGCGAGAAGGTCCCGCTCCGGGATGTCCTCTCCTCTATGCTTATGTATAATACCCCAACCTTCTGCATTGTGGACGGAGATAAAAATTTTGCCGGGACCGTAACCTACAACGACATACAGAAAGCGGTAAAAGCAAGTTACGCCGATGAAACAGAGGTTGCTGAAACCGAGGTGTCGTCATGAGCACCTTGCGATTCATAGCGGATAACCTTAACGAGGTTATGTATCTCTGCTGGGAGCATATATGGATAGTGGGGATTGCGCTCCTTATAGCCACACCGATCGGGGTGGTATTGGGCATCGTCATTACAAAGCACGAGCAGTTTGCTTCCAGGGTCTTGAACGGGGCCAACATACTTATGACCATCCCCTCCCTTGCCCTGTTTGGGCTGATGCTCCCCATCCTTGCGATATTTAATATGGGCCTGGGAAAAGTTCCTGCTGTCATAGCCCTGGTTCTCTATAGTCAGCTCCCTATCATTAGAAATACCTATACAGCCATAAAGAATGTTCCTCCTTCTCTGGTGGACGCAGCCAGAGGTATGGGCATGAGTAAGTGGAAACTTTTGCGAGAACTGGAAATCCCGCTGGCCACGCCGGTAATTATTGCGGGATTGAGGACGGCTGCCGTCATGAATATAGGAGTTGCGGCTATCGCCACGTATATCGGAGCGGGAGGGCTGGGGGTGTATATTCAGCAGGGTATTGCCCGCGTATATCCGGAGATGATACTAAGCGGCGCCATACTTGTCTCTCTTCTGGCCATAATCGTAGACGGTGGGATGGCCCTGCTGGAGAGGATTGCGACGCCGGAAGGCATCAGGGTACAAAGGAAGCTTTCGCGATGAACAGACTATTGGCAAAATTATACAGGATTATCATTGCGGTTGTCATACTGATTGCGGGTGTGACGGTTGAACGAACGGGTCTTGTCGAATTACTCTCTGATCCATACGAATATCCCGTTATCATGGATTTGTTTATCCAGCACCTGTACCTGGTGAGCTTAAGTATGGTCTTTGCCACGGTCACAGGAGTAACAGCGGGAATTGTGCTTACCAGGCAGAGGTTTCGAAAATACGCCGGGGTCTGCATGTATATTATCGGACTGGGACAAACCATCCCCTCCCTTGCCGTTCTGGCGCTGGCCATGAGTTTGCTGGGTATCGGCATAAAGCCGGCGGTATTCGCGCTGACCATCTATTCCATACTTCCCATCGCGAGAAACACTCTTGCCGGGATTACCGCGGTACCCTCGGAACTGATAGATGCCGGCAAGGGCATGGGAATGCCCCCTATGAGGATTCTCATGGAGGTGGAGATACCAAATGCCATGGAGGTGATTCTCACGGGATTCAGGGTAGCCCTGATAATCAATATCGGCACAGCCGCGCTTGCGTATGTCATAGGGGCAGGAGGCTTGGGAGACCTGATATTCACAGGAATAAGTCTTATGCAGACGGACAAGTTGCTGGCCGGTGCCATTCCTGTAACGCTACTGGCACTTTTGGCGGATTTTCTGTCTGAACTGTTAGGGATAGCCCTGGTCTCAAGAGGGTTGCGTCTTTCCAGGTAGAAAAGGTGTGGTTTTTTTGGTTTCTGCTCAAAAACGAATGGTTAACCAGGGGCTTGGGCAAGAAAATATAAAGTGTTTTTTGTTCATATCCAGAAACCTTAGAACGCTCTGACATTCAGTCAATGAGCCTGACGCCCCACAGGGGGGCATAAGTGCCCTGGTGCTTACTTTAAGTTCTTAATTTCAACAGTGTCTTCAGGTTTCCTGTTATTTTTTACCCCGCAAGGGGGGTATTGAAAAGAATGACAGGCTTTCAGGAGTAAGGCACTAAAAGGAGGTATGACATGAGAACGATATGTAAATTTGTTTTTCCGGCCGTACTTGTTTTGGCGTTACTTTTGCCAGGCAGTGTCCTTGCCAAGGATAAAAGCCTGATAGTGGGCGGCAAAAATTATACAGAGCAGCTCCTTCTTCCGGAACTCGCCAGCATCCTTCTCGAACAGGCAGGGTTCGAGGTTACGCTGAAGACTGGCGTCGGGTCGGTGATCGCCAGAAAATCACTGGAGAATGCCCAGTTCGACCTCTATTACGAGTATACAGGCACGGCATACACGCTCTATTACAAGCAGAAAGATACAGAAACAATGACAGTTCCAGAGAAGGTGTACGACTGGGTCAAAAAGGCCGATTCCGAAAAGGGTCTCGTCTGGCTCGATCCCGTCAAGTTCAATAATACCTATACCCTGATGATGAGTAAGGCGGAAGCGGAAAAACTCGGAATCAAGAGTATCTCCGATCTGGGCGTCTACGTTACTGAAAATCCGGATAAACTGATATTCGCACTGGATTCGGAATTCTGGGAACGCCCTGACGGATTCAAAGGCATTATGAAAATGTATGATTTCAGGCTTCCTGCCGACCAGGTCAAAAAAATGTCTGTGGGGCTTACCTACCAGGCATTAAAAGAAGGACTGGTTAATTCTGCAATGGGTTTTGCAACTGATGGCAGAATCGTGGCCTTCGGCTTTGTGAACCTTGAAGACGACAAGTCCTTCTTCCCCGTGTACAATCCGGCACCAGTTGTCAGGAAGGAAGTTCTTGATGAGTACCCGGAGATCAAAACCATATTAAAGCCGCTGGCGGATAACCTGACCACGGAAGAGATGCAGCAGCTCAACAAGTTAGTGGACGTAGACCACAAACCGGTTCATGATGTGGCTATGGATTGGCTCAAGAGTAAAAATCTGATCAAATAGGATGATCCCGCAGCTCTCCGAAGGGGGGATGGCCTTTTCTTCTCCCCCTCTTCCCGGGGCACTCAAAAAACAGCTAAGATGTGGCTGACTGCAATGATTTGAGCACTTCTCAGAAATGAAAGGAAGAATCAGCATGACAATTGAGTGGGATACGGATCCAAAACAAGATCGATTTGATCCACAAGATTTCAAGAAAGTCATGAAGGCTGTTGTCACCGCCGGCAATGGCGGATACGACAAACTCCAGTGCCGTGTGGTCAACCTTCCGGCACTTGAGCCGGGGGAGGTTTTACTGCAAGTCCTCGCCGCCGGGGTCAACAACACTGAAATAAATACACGCATTGGCTGGTACTCTTCCTCGGTTACCACAGGTACAGAGGATGCGACAACCGCCGAGACAGAGCAAGCGACAGAAAAGGCTGACGGGGGGTGGAACGAGGCAACACCTTTCCCCTTTATCCAGGGCACAGATTGTTGTGGCCGTATTGTTGCCGTTGCCCCTGGCGGGGATAAAAGCACCCTCGGTTCACGCGTCCTCGTGCGGGCATGTATGCGGCAATCAGGTTTTGGGTCGATGGACAACATCTGGATGGGATCTGATTTCGACGGCGCCTTCGCTCAGTTTGTCAAAGTTCCGGCAGGAGAGGTGTTCGCCGTGGACTGCGACTGGAGCGATGCCGAGCTTGGAACTGTCCCTTGTGCCTATGGAACCGCTGAAAACATGGTGCATCGTGGCAAAGTGTGTAAGGGGGAGCATGTTCTGGTTGCGGGAGCGTCCGGCGGTGTCGGCTCAGCTGTGGTGCAATTGGTGAAACGACGGGGCGCCACCGTGACAGCGATTGCGGCGAGGGCGAAGATGGAACAGGTCCTCTCCATAGGTGCGGATCGTGTTATCGATCGTAATGATGATGTCGTTGACAACCTTGGTGAGAACTCCGTGGATGTCGTTATTGACAACGTTGCGGGGCCAGCGTTCGAAGGCCTGATGAGGGCACTGAAGCGAGGTGGAAGATATGTGTCCTCCGGGGCGATCGGAGGCCCGTTAGTGACCCTCGATATGCGCACCTTCTATCTGAAGGATTTGACGTTGATTGGCTGCACTGCATGGGACGAACCCATTTTTAGAAACCTTATTTCTTACATTGAGCGCGAGGAGATTCGGCCGCTGGTAGCGAAGATAATTCCGCTTGAACGCATAGCAGATGCGCAACGCGAGTTTCTCGAAAAGCAACACGTTGGAAATTTCGTTTTGATTCCACCTGAGCCATGACATGCCGGGAGGGCCGTTGTTTTTTTCAGACACATCAATCGATGTCCTCATGGTTGTTGCAGCATCGGTGCAGGCCTGTTGACAGGATTTGTCTGAAGTGCATGGAAGTTTGGGTGTTGTCTTGTCAGTATAGTAGAGAAATTTTATGCCCTCATCCATGCTTACCTGATGAGAGTTAATTTATTTGACAACCACAAGATTGGCGGATAATCAGCTTTGTTTTGAGAACAACCTCACGATTTGAACGTGTCGGGTCCTCAATCCTTTTGATGAGAAGTTCAGCGGCAGTGCGGCCAATTTCATAGGTAGGCTGTTCAATAACGGTAAGGGCTGGTACCAGCAACTGGGCACAGGTTGTATCATCAAAACTTGCGAAAGCAATATCTCCTGGAATTTCCAGTTTACTCTCACGAATCGCCAACAGCACGCCTGCGGCCAACAGGCTGTTGCTGGTAAGGATGGCGTCCGGTCTATCCTGCATCTCCAAGAGTTTCATGGTTGTGGTAAACCCGTCTTCCTCCCTGGGGTTGGCGTACTTTATCAGCTCGGTTGCGGGTTTGATATTATGGTCCTTTAACGCCTGCATGAAGCCTTCACGTCGTTCGCGGCCGGTGGTGCTGCCCATACCGAAAAGTCCCCCTATCCGACGGTACCCGTGTTCTATTAAATGGCTTGTGATAATATGGGCCGATTGCACATTATCAATGAGCACGTTATCAATGTCCAAATTGTTCGCATGCCTGTCGATTATTACCATCGGCATGTCAGGGGCAGGTGCATCTGATAAGTTAGCGACAGCTTGCCGGGTAGGGGACAAAATAACACCGGCAACATTCTCATCCCGAAGAAGATTGAGGTATGCCTCTTCTTTGGCTGGATTTTCATCTGTATTACAGAGCATCATACTATAGCCCTGTTCATAGGCAGCGTCGTCTACGGCCCGGCTGACCCGCTGAAAGAAGGGGTTTTCGATATCGGAAACAATCAAGGCTATGATCTTTGAGCTGTTTGATCTCAGGTTCTGGGCAACACGATTTGGCCGATAATTGAGCCTTTGCACTACGTCCATTACATGTTTCTGTACTTCAGTCCTTACGTGGGGTTTGTTCGCTAAGACCCTTGAAACGGTTGCTGTTGAGACACCAGCGGCATCGGCAACGTCTTTAATTTTAACCATATATACATCACTCTCAAATATTGGGTTGGCAATTGATCTTGTAAATGTACTGTAAACGTTTACACCGGCGTAGTCAAATGAATTGTGTCCAGTCACCCGGTGCAGAGTAGTGCGCAGTTCCTCGCGGAGATAGCTGCAAGGTGCCACCGCATGGCTCATGTTCTTTTGATGCATGACGTTCCGCAAAGTTTGGTGTTTATGAATAATAAAAATAAAAGCATCTGTGTTATTCGACTCATACAGCATCCCTGCCCCTGGTTGTCCACTTTTATAATTTGAATAAGAGAGTGCCTGTTTTAGAAAATATGAAATCGATTACCGACATAAAGGCCAGTCTTGGGAGGTAATCTTCAGGGCCTTCTCCTCGAAAAAAAACTTTTGTATTGTTTAATAAATGCATATAAACAAATACATAACTATGGTTTCTAGTCGACGATGTACTCGCAATAGAGAAAATAACAAAAAACTATTGACAGCACTGTATGTAAACGTTTACAGTATTTTCATGATAACGATCTGCTGCAGTTTTTACCAATGGAGGGTAGTCGAGTTCCCTGCCCCCCCCGGCAGGGTGTGTAAGTGCCTTGGAGGGTTCTTGGTTCCTCGTTGAATGGCACTCTCGGGATTACCTGTTTTTTACTAGACGTTTGCAGGAGTGAGGCACTGGAGGAAGTAAGGTGCTTGGCCAACTTACCCAAACCCATGAGAAAGGGAGTCTCAAGTGAAAGAGACAGTTCAAGGATTTGGCGGCTCCGGACCGGGATTATCGCCTCCAGCATTGGTGTATTTATCGCCTGGGGTTTGAATTATGGATGATTTAATAACCACGTAACGAGGAGGTGTGCTTATGTCCGGTAATGCTTTGAAGGTAGGTGTCCAGTCATTTGGAAGGTTCTTAAGTGGCATGGTAATGCCAAACATTGGTGCATTTATCGCTTGGGGCTTGATTACTGCGTTGTTTATACCAACAGGCTGGTTGCCTAACGAAACATTAGCCTCACTGGTTGGTCCTATGATTACCTACTTGCTGCCGCTTTTGATTGGTTATACCGGTGGTAAGATGGTTGGTGGTGACCGTGGTGCTGTAGCAGGTGCCGTTACGACGATGGGGGTCATCGTCGGTAGTGGTATTCCGATGTTCATGGGGGCCATGATCGCTGGTCCACTGGGAGGTTTGGCAATAACGAAATTTGACCAGAAGGTCCATGGTAAAATTAAACCTGGATTTGAAATGCTGGTCAACAATTTCTCTCTGGGCATTATCTCCATGGTGGTCGCCTTAATTGCCTACGCAGTAATTGGTCCGCTCGTTTCCTCAGTTACAAAGGCGCTGGCGTCAGGTGTGGGCTGGATTGTGGATATGTCCCTGTTGCCCCTGGTGTCAATCATTGTCGAACCCGCAAAAATTCTATTTTTAAACAATGCCATAAACCATGGTGTTTTCACGCCCCTGGGCGCAGAACAGGCAGCTAAGGTCGGCGCTTCCATCTATTATTTGATTGAAACCAATCCGGGTCCTGGCCTGGGGATTCTCCTTGCGTATATGGTGGCGGGCAAAGGTACGGCACAAAAATCAGCCTACGGCGCGGCTATCATTCACTTTTTTGGTGGTATCCATGAAATATATTTTCCTTATATTTTAATGAAGCCAAGGTTGATTGTTGCCGTGATCGCCGGCGGTATGGTGGGTGTTGGTTTTAACATGGTCACAGGTAATGCCCTGGTTGGGCCTCCGTCACCCGGTTCTGTTTTTGCGTTAACCCTGATGTCCACAAAAGGCATGGGTATTGTCTTAACCTTGAGTTCCATCGCGGTCTCCGCCGTCACTTCGTTTCTCATTGGAGCAGTGATCATTCGCAAGGACGCCTCGGAAAGTGATGACCTGGAAGCCGCCACCGCTGCTGTTGCCGCCAGTAAGTCTGAAGCAAAAGGGCAGGCGGTCCCTGTTGTGACCGGAAGTGTTCGGTCAATTGTTGTGGCCTGCGATGCCGGCATGGGATCTTCAGCCATGGGGGCAACGGTATTGCGTGGCAAAATTAATGATGCCGGCTTAAATATTGAGGTTACCAACGCCGCTATTAATGATCTGAAAGATGCGGACATCGTCATTACCCAAAATGAATTGACTGATCGGGCTCGGGCAAAATTGCCAGACGCACAACATCTGAGCATCGATAACTTCATGGACGGAAGCTTCTACGATGACCTGGTAGCAAGAATTGTTCAACCACCAGCAAAGCAAAATAACCAGGCTGCCGCGACAGATACTATAGCGGCAGATACTTTAACGGTCAGTCCTGGCCAGATTCTATTAAATGCTCAGGTCACGACGAAAGATGATGTGCTCGAGCTGATTTCTCAAAACCTGTCCTCTTTGGGGCTCGTCCATGGAGACTATTTGCATGCACTCACCGGGCGTGAAGAAAAAGTCAGCACCTATCTGATAAATGGTGTAGCTATCCCGCACGGTGTCAATGAAGCAAAGCAGCAGGTTGTAGAGACCGGTGTTTTTATTGTGCAGGCACCGCAAGGTGTCGTCTGGAATGACAAGGGAGACGTGGCTCGATTGATCGTCGGTATTGCAGCAAAAGGCAAGGATCATCTGAGCCTGCTTCAGCGTTTGACCAATGTGGTAATGGATGAGACAGTAGCCGAACACCTGGCGACCACAACCAATAAAAACGATATCTTGCATGCGCTCAATGCAGAGGAGCAGACTGCACCGGTACAACAGGAAGATTATTCAGTTATGGCAGAGGCACAGGTTGTTGATGCCCAGGGGATGCATGCCCGTCCCGCCAGCTTGATTGCAGAACAGGCAGCTAAATTTTCAAAAACGGATATCCGCATTCGAAACGATCAGAGGACAGCAATTGCTAAATCCATGGCATCACTTCTGTCCATGGGCGCTGAGCAAGGCGATGTTCTGACAATTTCCGCAAAAGGGGTTGAGGCGGAACAGGCCGTTCAGGTTCTGGCTGCAATGATTCGTGAGGGGCTGGACGATGAGGAGGAACAGGCTCATGGGTCGTATCATCCGCTGACCGTTTTATCCTCTCTGCCGGGTGTCAAGTGTCGCAGGACGATAAGTGGTTCCGCTGCATCACCCGGTATTACCATGGCACCTGCATTTCGTTTGCAGGCGGGAAAGATACGGTATGAGGAGAATGGACAAGATCCCAAAGAGGAAGCAAAACTTTTTAGCACCGCCCTGACCGAGGCCGCCCGTCAACTGGATGAACTGAAAGCCAACCTGCAAAGCAGGGCTCCAAATGAAGCCGCTATCTTGCATGCGCAAAAGCAATTGTTGCAGGATGAACTGGTACTAACCGACAGTGAAAAGTTCATTGTCAACGGGAAGACCGCCGCCTGGTCTTTTCATCAGGCGATTGAAAAGCAGGTCGAATCATTAAAAACAGTTGATAACGAGCGGTTGAGGGGAAGGATCGCAGACCTCATTGATGTGCGTGATCGGGTATTGGCATTGATGGTACCGGCTGTTGCAGCAGTTGAATATCCGCAAACGGATTTCATTTTAATGGCAAAGGATCTCACGCCTTCACAGACAGCCGGCCTGCATGGTCTGAAGGTTCGTGGCATCTGTACTGAGCTTGGCGGTCCCAACAGTCATATGGCTATTCTTGCCCGGGCACTGGGGATTCCGGCAGTGGTTGGCCTGGGCGAGGGAGCGCTGAAGCACATTGAGGATGGTGAGTTGATTATTGTCGATCCACAGGCATCGTCGATCTACGTTGATCCGGATGAAGCAACCCGGAAAAATGGGCTGGAATGGGTCGAGCAGTGGGAACAGATTACAAAAGCGGAAGATGCACAAAAACATAAGGCCGCTGAAACGCTGGATGGTCACCACATCGATGTCGTATGCAATATAGCCAAGCCGGAAGACGCGAAACTTGTTTTGGAGAATGGTGGTGAAGGTGTGGGGTTGTTAAGAACAGAGTTTCTTTTTGAATCTTCCGCTGCGGAACCGACAGTTGAAGAGCAATGCGATAGTTTAAAAGCCATCACCCTGGAACTTGGCAGTCGCCAGTTGATCGTGCGCACGGCGGATATTGGTGGAGACAAGCCTGTTTCCTGGCTGCATATCCCGCATGAAAACAACCCTTTCCTGGGTATGCGAGGGATCCGCCTCTCTTTCAAATATGAAGACATGTTCAGGCGTCAACTGGAAGCTATTTACCAGACCGCGAGCTGGCAGAAAGAGACAACCGGATCAACCGGGCTGCACATCATGTTTCCCATGATCGGCAGAATGTCGGAGTGGAACAAAGCCCGGGACATTGCCGAGAGTGTTCGCTTGCAGTTAAACGCTCCCCGGTTGCCGCTTGGTATTATGATCGAGGTGCCATCCGCAGTGATGATTGCGGAGCATCTGGCCAAAGAAGTGGATTTCTTTTCCATCGGTTCCAATGACTTAACGCAGTACACGCTGGCCATAGATCGACTGCATCCAGATCTCTGCTGTGAGGCTGACAGTTATCATCCTACATTGGTGAAAATGATTGAGATGACGGTAAAAGCCGCGCAGGCTCATGGTAAATGGGTCGGTGTGTGCGGCAACGCGGCGGCGAATCCTAACCTCGCTACCCTGCTGGTGGGCCTCGGCGTGAGTGAACTGTCAGTCAGCCCGGCCAACGTGGCGGCGGTGAAGAATATTATCCGCGCAGTGCGCTACAGTAAATTACAAGAAAAAGCAAAAAAAGCGTTACAGCTGGAAAGTTCAGAAGCTATCAGGGAGTTGTATAAAACTAATGACGATCTGTTATAGCATCTGATCCCGGCAAACTGGAAATAAGCCGGATTCCGTTGAGTACGCCCTTGAGGGGGATAAGCACCTGCATAAACTGCATTAATAAAAAACAAATAATGAATTTCTAAACCACTAAATTTCAACACCCCTGGGAGATAACCATGACATCACAATACAACCGATACCGGGCGGCCGATCTCGACCTGCCGGAAAAAACCTGGGCCTGGAACATGTACGGGGCAGGTGAAGAGAATATAGGAAAAGACGGTAAACCTGAACAGCTGCCGGTGCCAAAACCTGCGGCAAACCAGTTGCTGGTACGAGTTGACAGCGTAGGACTCTGTTTTTCCGATGTAAAACTGATTCGAATGGGAAGGAAGCATCCCAAATTGTACGATCGCGATCTCACCAAAGAGCCAACCAGGCTTGGCCACGAAGCGGCTCTCACTATCATCGATGTGGGTGAGGAATTGCAGGGAAAATACAGTCCGGGACAGCGAGTGGCGGTACAGCCTGATATCTACCAGAAAGGTAAAAGTACTGCCTACGGCTATACTATCCCCGGCGGCCTTATTCAATATCATCTGATCGGCCCGGAGATGCTGGAAACAGACGAGGGCGCCTGTCTGCTGCCGATAACCGGCGACATGGGCTACGCCGAGGCCTCACTTCTTGAACCCTGGGGTTGCGTTCTGGCCTCCTACACCCAGCGAAGACGTCTTGATCCTAAGGATGGCGGCGTTATGTGGATCATTGGACGACCCGGTGATCAGCGCGGGTATGAATTCTCGGGAGGTCTTGCCGCTCCTGCGACCATTATTCTAACCGATGTCCCAAATACTGTTGCCAGGCTGGCCGAAGAGTCATCTGCGACAGTAGTGGTACGCAATGGTCTTGATCCCGACCGGTACAGCGCCCTCGCTAAAGAGTTCACCGGTAGTGATGGTTTTGATGATATCGTCATGCTTGATCCCCGTTCCGCTGATCTCGTAAGTACTGTGGCCAAATATATTATTCGCAGGGGGACGCTGAATCTGGTCGGCCAGACACCACTGGACGGCCTGGTCAATGCCGATGTCGGACGTCTTCACTATGACTATATCGCCTTTATCGGCTGCCAGGGTCCCGATATTGGGGCATCTTATGGCGAGAAACGAAATCGCTGCGAACTGAAAGCGGGTGGCACAACCGTCTTTGTCGGTGCCGGCGGGCCAATGGGGCAAATGCATGTCCAGAGGGCCATTGAACTTCCCGATGGACCGAGCAGGGTCATCGCCACCGAGGTGAGTGACCTGAGGCTGGCTGCACTTCAGGAACGATTTGGACCCCTGGCAGCCAGCAATAAGTGTGAGCTGTTGACGTTTAATCCCCAGACAAGCGAGCAGTCACTCCATGATTTCGTCATGGAAGCCACTGGTGGTGAGGGTGCCGAAGATGTTGTGGTCAGCGTACCCATTGCCGAGGTGATGGCCGAAGCAGATACTCTGATGCATAAGGATGGCATGCTGGTCTTTTTTGCAGGGGTTCCCAACGGCACGATGGCCCACTTAAATTTAAGTACGGTTTACATGAATAATGCGCAATATACCGGTACCTCCGGGTTGACCCTCAACGATCAATTTCAGGTAATGGATCAGGCTGCGAAGGGAAGCTTGAATCCAGGCCGCAGTGTCGGGGCAATTGGTGGTATGAATGTTGCCAAAGAGGGTATCCAGGCAATGATTGACGGTCGCTATGCAGGCAAGATTATAATCTTTCCACAGTTCCCGGATCTTCCCCTGATAGGACTCGATGAGCTACACGAAATTCATCCTGATATTGCGAAGAAACTCGAACCGGGCAACATGTGGACTGTTGAAGCGGAAGAAGCGCTTTTTGAAAAATACTGGAAGGAGTGAAATGATGATATTCACTGTAACACTCAATCCAGCAGTTGACCGGGAACTGACAGTTGATGCAATCGCTTTTGATACCGTTCTGCGGGCCTCGGACTGGAGGGTAGACTGCGGTGGAAAAGGTTTTAATGTTGCTCGCATGCTTAAGTCACTTGGTATCTCGAGTGTGGCCCTGGGCTTTGCTGCCGGTAAAAGTGGGGAAATGTTGAATGATAAGCTCCGGTCGCTCGGTATAGAGACAGAGTTTGTCTGGGCTGAGGGAGAAACCCGCACCAATGTATCCATAGTAAGTGCTGAAAATGGACGGTATGTGAAGGTCAATGAACCGGGGCCGGCCATTACTGAGGCAGATCTTGCGCAACTGGCACAAAAGATAAGCGAGCGGGTTCAGGCTGGAGACTGGTGGGTGCTGGCCGGCAGTCTGCCGCCCGGGGTTCCGCCAAACTACTATACTGAGCTCATTGCCATTATCCAGTCAGCGGGAGCCAAGGTATTTTTAGACACCAGCGACGAGGCGTTGCGTCAGAACTGTGCAGCAAAGCCACTGCTGGTTAAACCAAATGATGAGGAAGCACACGGACTGACCGGGCTTCCAGTCAGCACTCCGCAAGAGATCGCAGCAGCCGGTAAGGCAATCTCGGCCATGGGCCCTGAGAGCGTGATTATCTCTCTTGGCAAAGAGGGCGCCGTACTGGTCGATGAAGATAAGGCGTGGCTGGCAACCAGTCCTGCAATAGCTGCCGCCAACCCAATTGGCGCAGGCGATTCCATGGTTGCTGGAATTGTTTGGGGACTCAGCCAGGGGGACAGCGTGCGGGAGGCCTTGTGCAAAGGAATTGCCTGCGGCGCTGCCACCGCCAGCCGGAAAGGCACATCGGTTGGTACCCTTGAGCAGGTCAACGAGCTGTTATCGCAGGTTCAGCTGAGAGAAGTATAGCCGGCTTGTTACCGAGCAATATGGCGGCAGCCTGGAGAGCGGCGAAATCGGCGTGTGTAAAATAAACATCGGCAGTGACGGGCGTCTGGCCATGACAGCCATGATCAGGACAATTTTCGCAACCACCACACTAAACAATGAGGAAGCTTATGACAATTCGCATAGGAATTAATGGTTTTGGGAGAATCGGCAGAAACATTTTCAGGGCACTGGGCACAGACCCGCAGTTTAAAGATATCGAAATTGTAGCGATAAACGATCTGACAGACAGGGAAACCCTTGCCCATCTGCTGAAATATGACTCGGTCATGGGCCGGATGGAATCCGAGGTGGGAATCCATAATAAGGGAATAGTCGTCAATGGCAAAGAAGTTGGGGTGAGCAGCCACAGGAATCCGGCGGACATTCCCTGGGGTGACATGGGTGTGGATTATGTGGCGGAATGCACCGGCCTGTTTCGCGACCTGGAGACAGCAGGAGCCCATGTTGACGCCGGTGCAAAAAAGGTCATCATCTCAGCCCCGGCCAAAGGTGATGTGAAAACCTTTGTCATGGGGGTAAACGAAGATGAGTATGAACCCCTCAAGCACCATGTGGTCTCCAACGCCTCGTGCACCACCAACTGTCTGGCACCCTTTGCCAAGGTCATTATGGATAATTTTGGCATCGAGCGTGGCCTGATGACCACCGTACATGCCTATACAGGGGATCAGCGTCTTTTAGACTTTCCCCATTCCGATCTGCGCCGGGCGAGGGCTGCCGCTCTTTCCATGATCCCGACCAGGACCGGGGCCGCCTCTGCAGTCTCTCTCGTCATCCCTGAGCTTAAAGGCAGGTTTGACGGCCTTGCGGTACGGGTGCCCACCCCCACAGTATCGCTTGTGGACGCGGTGATGGAGGTCCAGAAAGAGACGACGGTCGAAGAGGTGAATGGCGTCCTTAGGGATGCGACCAACCGTTATCTCGGCTATACCGATCTGCCCCTGGTTTCCATCGATTTCCAGGGGGACAGCCGTTCCTCCATCGTCGATGGTCAATCGACCAAAGTCATAGGTACATCGGTCAAGGTGATGAGCTGGTATGATAACGAGTGGGGCTACTCCAATCGGATGCTTGATCTCATTCTCCATATGCACAGCTGCCGGGCGTTATAACTGCCAGGCATAAGTAAAGGGGGGGCAGTAATGATAATGAAAGATGTCCAGGGGATAATTATGGGCGGAGGCCGGGGAAGCCGGTTATACCCCTTAACCCAGAAAAGATCCAAACCGGCGGTACCCTTTGCGGGCAAATATCGGCTGATTGATATTCCCGTCAGCAACTGTCTGCATTCCGGCATTGATAAGATTGCTATCCTGACCCAGTTTAATTCGGTTTCGCTCCACCGCCATATTTTCAGGACCTATCGGCGGGATATGTTTACCGATGGCTGGGTTCAGATCTGGGCCGCCGAACAGACGCCGAAAAGTACCGGCTGGTATCAGGGCACCGCCGATGCGGTCCGGCAGCAACTGGTTGAAATTAAAAATTCGGGGACCAAATATGTCATCATCCTGGCAGGCGACCATCTCTACCGCATGGACTATCGTAAATTTGTCCAATTCCACGTGGATACCAAGGCGGATATCACCCTGGCGGTCCAACCGGTCGACGCCCGGGAGGCTCCTGCCCTGGGTATTCTCAAACGCAGTCCCGACGGCGAAATCACCAGTTTTTCCGAAAAACCGGGCCTGGAAATCCTGAGTGATTTAGAAAGCACGCCCGGTTCCGAAAAACCTTTCATGGCCTCCATGGGGATCTACGTTTTTTCAACAGAGCTGCTGTCCGAGCTGTTGGCAGCGCCGGGTGATGATTTCGGCAACGATATCATCCCGAAAGCCCTGGCGAAACATCGTATCATGGGTCATGTGTTCGATGGCTACTGGGCTGATATCGGTACCATTCGCCGCTTTTATGAGGTGAGTCTGGAGTTGGCTGGCACCAAAGCCTTCCAGCTGAATGTACCCGGACAGCCTGTCTACACCAATGCTCGCTTCCTGCCACCCACCGAACTCCAGCAAACAAAACTGTCCAAGACACTGCTCGCTGAAGGGTGTAGTATTGGTGATGCAGAGATCATCAATTCGGTGATTGGTATCCGCAGTATCATCGGCTCGCAGGTGGTTATACGCGATACCGTCATGATGGGCTCCGACTATTATGAAACCGATGAACACCGTGCTGAAAATACGCGATTGGACCGCCCTGACATAGGGGTTGGCGATGGCTCGGTCATTGAAAGCGCAATTCTTGATAAAAAAGCCCGTATTGGCCGCAATGTCCACATCCGGTTATTACCCGATCGGCCCGATTCCGAAAACGAAAACTGGCTGGTCCGGGATGGTTTGGTGGTCGTTCCAAAAAGTGCGGTCATCCCTGACGGTACGGTTATTTGATTGTCAGGTTTAAATGTTCATGAAGAATTCGGGTGAGCGGCAAAAGGGGGATAAACTTGCATAAGACAACTATCTTGACCGATTTTGATCACTACCTTATGGGCGAAGGCAGCCACGAGCGAACCTATGAAAAAATGGGGGCACACCTTGTTGAATTGAACGGCGGAAAAGGGGTGCATTTTGCGGTGTGGGCACCCAACGCCCGTCAGGTTTACCTGATGGCTGATTTTAATGGATGGCATGGCGAAAGTCACCCGCTCAACTCCAGCGACAGTGGCATCTGGACTCTTTTTGTGCCGGGGGCGGGGGAGCATACGGTCTATAAATACCGGGTAGTAAGCAAGGCCGGCGAGAGCTTTGAAAAGGCCGACCCTTATGGTTTTGCCATGGAACTGCGCCCCAGAACCGCTTCTGTGGTGGCGGATCTGGATTGCTATCAATGGACAGACAGAGACTGGATTAGCGGCCGGGCCGGGCATCAGGCCCTTGACCGGCCCATCTCCATCTACGAAGTACACTTGAGTTCCTGGCGCAAGGTGCCGGATGAAAAGTGGGGCTCACGCTATCTGAGTTACCGCGAACTGGCCGATGAATTGATCCCCTATGTGGTGAAAATGGGCTACACCCACCTCGAATTGCTGCCCATTGCCGAGTATCCCTTTGATGGTTCCTGGGGCTATCAGGTGATGGGTTTTTATGCCCCCACCAGCCGTTTTGGCACCCCGGAAGATCTGATGTATTTCATCGATCAGTGTCACCGGTCCGAGTTGGGCGTCATCCTGGATTGGGTCCCCGCCCATTTTCCAAAGGACGGCGCGGGCCTCAACTTTTTCGACGGAACCCATCTCTACGCCCACACCGATCCCCGGCAGGGGGAGCACCAGGATTGGGGGACCATGATCTTCAACTACGGGCGAAACGAGGTCAGGGCTTTTCTTGTTTCCAACGCTTTGTTTTGGCTGGATAAATATCATTTTGACGGTCTTCGCGTCGATGCGGTGGCCTCGATGTTGTATCTCGATTATTCAAGAGAAGAGGGAGGGTGGCTCCCCAATCAGTACGGGGGCCGGGAGAACCTGGAGGCCATACGTTTTTTAAGAAAAATGAACGAGGTGGTCCACGGAGTCTTTCCCGGAGTGCTGACCATGGCCGAGGAATCGACCTCATGGCCCATGGTTTCCAGGCCCACCTACACCGGAGGGCTTGGCTTCAGCCTTAAATGGAATATGGGCTGGATGCACGATACCCTTGGCTATATGAGCAGAGATCCTATCCATCGCAAATATCATCAAAACGATATGACCTTTGGCCTGCTCTATGCCTTCACCGAAAATTTCATCCTGCCGCTCTCCCACGATGAAGTGGTGCACGGCAAAGGCACCCTGCTTACCAGGATGCCCGGGGACGACTGGCAGAAATTTGCCAACCTGCGGGCTTACTATGGTTTTATGTGGGGTCACCCCGGTAAAAAACTGCTGTTCATGGGGGGGGATTTTGCCCAGTGGCAGGAATGGAATTTCGATACCTCCCTGGAATGGGCAGCCCTCAAGGCCCCCAACCACCTGGGGGTGCAGCGAACCGTCCGGGACCTGAACCACCTCTATAGAAATGAACCGGCCCTTTATGAAAACGACTTTGATGACAGTGGTTTTCAGTGGATCGACGCCAGTGACACCGACAACAATGTGCTCTCGTTTCTCCGTAAAGCCAAATCCGGTGATCAGTTCCTGGTCATCGTCGCAAATTTTACACCGGTCCCCTGGCACGGTTATCGGATTGGCGTTCCCAAACCTGGTTACTACCATGAACTTTTCAATAGTGACTCCGACTATTATTGGGGAAGTAACGTGGGCAATGATGGTGGGATGGCCGCTGACCCCATCCCGATGCACGGGCACCCCCAGTCGCTGTCGCTGACATTGCCGCCGCTGGCAACCATAATGCTCAAGTTGAGTCAGTGATAAAAAGCTTTGTTTTAGAAGAGCAGGGGAGATGTCCCTGCTCGTTTGGCAGTCTGCGGGCCGATACCGGTTTCGCTCCTGTAGCTCAGGCCAGGAGGCTGACAGGCGAGGTGAAGTTCGGCCATACCAGCCACAGGCTATGGCTGGAATCTTTTTGAGAGTGACCTGACCCTCATGCCTGCTGTTTTTGGAATAATCCCTGGAATACGGTTTTCAGCAGAGTTTCATCGATTTTTGCCAGCAACTGCTCTTCGTATACATCAATGACCGGGTGTTCTTCCAGGTCTATGTTTTCCCGGTGTTCAGTATTTGGTTGACAGCCAGTACGGATATCCTCACTGACAAATGCTGGGTCGTCTGCAAGGTACCCATCATATCTGTGATGGTCCAACCAGAGGTCAGTTTCGTCATGTCCACCGACAAACGGGACGAATATGTTCTGTCCGTCCTTGACTGTTATCAATCGATACCCGCTGCCGAGGTCGTACTTGACACAGTTGCTTATTCGATTTTCTCCGTTTTTGGTCCGCTTCCTGTACACTTCCTCCGCCAGGGGGCCCTCCCTGCTCATTTGATCAAGAAGGCTTTCACACTGGGTTACAGCCAGCCTGCCCCTTTTTCCGGCCTGACGCAGAGCTGATAACTTTTTTTCAAGAGTACGTGCAATAAGTAGATGATGCGTCACATTATGCTCCTTTATTGCTTTTCCATAGTTTTACCCGGAGACGATGTTCTCCACATAATCACTGAATACTGTATGAGTTGATCTCTAAAGTCAAATAGTGAACGCCAATTAATACGACGGCAATTATACAAAAAAACAATAGCGCCAGAATATCACAAATAATCTGTAAGATATTGCAGTGCTGCGCATCCCCGAAAACGCAGAGTCTTTTTAGTTTCTTTTAAGATCATCAGCAGTCTGTCGTATATCAGCCTACCCAATATAGACAGCCTGGAGAATTGGTTTTTCCTATTTGACCCATTGCGTTTTTTTGGCTAGATATCCGTGACAGTTCACAAAAGAGCGCAGAAAATCTCGAGACCCTTGATATCGACCTCCAGGCTTTTAGGAAAAAAATGAAACGCGGGAAAAATGTTTTCATCATCTGCCACTGTCTTCTCAACAGCAATGCAAAAATCTATCCTCTGGCAGATACCCGTGGTGTGTACACAGATGATATTGCGCCACTGCTGAGTAAAGGAGCCGGTCTGGTGCAGTTACCTTGCCCGGAGACGTGCTACCTGGGGATGAACCGCTGGGGAATGACCAGAGAACAGTATGATCACCACGCATACCGGGATTTCTGCAAAATGATTCTGCATCCCATTTTGCTGCAGATTACAGCATTCGCCGGGGCGGGATACCGTATCTCAGGCGTTGCCGGTATGGATGGCAGTCCAAATTGCGGCATTACAAAAACCTGCATCGGCTATCGAGGTGGCGAGATCTGTTTCAAGAGTAGGAATAAACTCGACAGCGAACTTAAAATGGTGCCTGGGCGAGGCGTTTTTATGGAAATTTTTGAAGAGTTGCTCAAGGTCGAAGGAATAGTTCCGCCATTTGTATCTCTTCACGAAGAATTATAATAACCAGAAAGTAAGGGGAGAGAAAACAATGAATTTGAAAAGAATGATAGGTGTACTTGGTGGTGTGACCCTGATGCTGATGAGTTGCCTTGTCGGTGGGGGCATCGCAGACACGTCATTTGAAAAGGTTAAAAAATCCGGTGAGATGCGGGTTGGTTTTTGTGCACAATACCCTCCTTTTGAATCAAAGAATGAGGCGACCGGGCAGTTTGAAGGATTTGACGTGGATTTGGGTAAATCCCTTGCGCAGGAGATGGGTGTTGAAGCAAAGTTCATTGATGCAGAGTGGCAGGGTTTGCTGGCGGGGTTGAAGAAGGGCGACTATGATATGTTGATCACCTGTATGTCCAAGTCTGAAACAAGAGACCAAAACGTGAATTTCAGCGATGTCTACTATGAATTACCAGATGTGATCGTTGTTCGAAAAGATGAAACAGCTATCCAGGGCAAGGATGACCTGCAAGGCAAGGTTGTTGGTGTTCAGGTTGGTTCCGGCAGTGAACAGCTCGCAGACAGCATGAAAAACTTGTTCAAGGAAATCAAGAGATACAATTACAATCCGGAAGCTTTTACTGATCTGAAATTCAAGCGCATTGATGCAGTACTTGTCGGTTATGCGTATGTCGTACAGCAGATGAAGACAGACTCCAGTTATAAGATTGTCGGTGATCCGCTTGCCCGGGCAGAGATTGTCATTGTTCTCCCTAAAGATGCGGATGCACTGACTGCCCAGGTCAATCAGGCTCTAAAACGCATCAAAGACAACGGCACCTATGATCAGGTCTACAATACCTGGCTTAATGTAGAAAAGTGAAAGCTGAAGAAACCGTAAAGTGATAGATTTTCAGCCCGAAATTGTGAACAGAGCTTTACCTGCCCTTTGGGAAGGAGCCCTGGTCACAATGAAAATAGCCCTCGTTTCTTTCTGCCTTGCAACAACAATAGGTTTTTGCGTTGGGGTGTTACGCTCAAAATCGAGCTTGTTGAGGCTTTTGTTTGCCCCCTATGTTGAAATATTCAGGGGCACCCCTCTTCTCATTCAGCTGTTTTTTATCTATTACGGCCTTCCGACTATCAATATCACTCTCAGCAGTTATCAGGCCGCAATCATAGGGTTGGGACTCAACGGCGGCGCTTATATCTCTGAAGTCATTCGTGCCGCGATGTTGTCGATTGATGCCGGACAGAAAGATGCAGCATACGCGCTGGGGTTAAGCTGGGGAAAAGCCCTCATCCACGTTATACTCCCACAGGCACTGACAGTCTCTATCCCCCCACTCATGAACATATTCTCCGGCCTGTTAAAAGAAACCTCGCTTGTTTCGGTGCTTGCAATCACCGAATTAACTCGTGTCGGTCAACTCGTCTACACCCACAGTTTCAGGGCATTTGAAATCTATCTGGTGATTGGCTGTATGTATTTCTTCATGACATTCATCGTGGCGAGGCTTTCCTATTACCTTGAACGCCGATATATGATTCACGGCAGACTCTAAGCCGACACCCCACAAGGGGTACCCGGGTCAGTGCCTCCCTGGGGGGCACAAGCGCCTTTACGAACCAACATTTCCATGCCGGTCATTTGTTGTACTGAGAAGTTTATGCCCAGAATATCAGCAAAATGGCTCCGGTGAAGTTTCCCGCAGGCATCGAATTAGAAGAATAGATCACGTTTCTGGATGTGAGTTATCTGAAGCAAACTTTTCGAAGAAGATGTCTTTGAAGATATGCTGGTGCCCGAAAAATAGTCGTGAAAGTTGGTGATATGGTCGGCATCAAACTACGCCCCCATGATCTTCGTCGTCATGCTGCTACCTATGCCTCCAGATCTGGAGTTCCAATCGAGATTGTTAGTAAGGTATTCCTGAGACATGCTGATCCATCAACAACACAACGGTATCTCGGCAAGGTTTCTGATCATGAAGCTATCAGATGGGTAGAAAGTCTGCATGGGTAAGTAGGTAACTTAGGTATGGGGGTACTACACATAAACAGTAGACGCCTCAGTTTGGCGTGCTGTTACCACTGTGAGAGATGTTCTTTGGTAATGTCTTCTTCGGAATTGCTCCATTTCCGGACAATTTTTAGTGTTTAGCCGGTTCTACTCTCACAGGAAGAACTTCTCTTTTGGGTTTGCATCGCCGAGCAGCGATTGGCAATGGTAACCTCGTGCGGTTTTACAGAGCGGATGGACATAGATTGGTAAAGCCCTTTGAACTCATTACTCTCGATTATGGCGATGCCGCGTTCATCGGCACCATTGCATCGTCCTGCTGACCCATGTGGATTGAGAGACAATGTTGTTTATGCTTGCTGGCTCGCCATAACCTAAGGTATATTCCTGTATAACCTCTGTCGATACAGGCCATTCAAATAGCAACAGCTAGTCATCCATGCCAAAGGTCAGACTTTTTAATCCGAAGGGTCGCTGGATAAACAGGAAACATATCAGTGGATATGAAATCTTAAGCAGCGTGCTTATTTTGTTCATTCTGATAGGAATTGTCCTATGGGCAGCAAACCGGAAAAACCTCTACGATCCAGCACACCAGGATGTTTCGCCTGAAGCTCTCGCGCAAGCCTCTTCCTCAATAGTCTTGTATCAACGGCCACTCAAGCCCTGGCAATCACCGGACAAGGCAAACTCTTCGCAAATTATAGATCTGGGGATTTTCCCTGATTCGGTTGCCTCCGATAGGTGGCGACCCAAATCGCGAGTAAAGACGTTTGATCCCGAAAATCTCTATGTAAAAATCAATGGCGAGGCTGAACGGTTTTTACGACACGACTTCAAGCAATTATCGTATCTGGTGCTGCAGTCGGCAAACCTAATAGAAGAGATAGCAATCGAGCTCTACAACCAAGGCGGTATTGCGGGAAGCAGCGGGATATTTGCTGAACATCGCTCCCCTGATAGTCAAGTCGCGCAGGATGGACCCAATACCTTCTTTGAAACCAGTATCGGCATCATCGGTCGAAAAGACCATTTCTTCTATCGCATCGCCGGCAACCGCTCATCAGAGTCCATCCGCAACAAATCACGACAGTTAGTGCAAAGTTTTGCCGAACTCCCGGCACCCGAAAGCGCTGTGGCTTTTGGCTATCAACTCTTTCAGGACCTCACTATCGCGCCCGCAAATATCCGGCATCAGGCGGTCAACGTATTTCAATACGATTTTGCCAAGGATTTTTGGTTTGGAAAACCGGATACAACGCAACAAACGGAAGTGTTTGTGCACGAAGCCGAATCAACAGACAGTGCTTTGCAGCTACTAAACCGGATTCTGGAAGAGCACCAGTACGAATACCAGATAATTCGAAAAACGGAAAATCTCGCACTGTTACAGCATAATTTTTTGAAATCTTACTTCATCATTGCAGTTCAAGATTCATTTATATTCGGCGCTGACAAAACACCGGACCAAGAAACGAGTTTTCAGCTGCTTGAAATGATTGGACGAGCATTGCCAAATGAAAAACAACAATAACGTGATGCCGACAAAATTCAACCGAAGAGAGTTTCTCAAGCGAATTGCTTTTGCATCTACCATCTGCAGCGGTGCAACGTATTTAGCATGGGCACCGGAGGACTACCCCCTCTCCTTAAAAGACTTCACCGGAGCCCGGAGTAAACCTCAGCCTCAGCAATTTACGCTACCCGATTACAGGGTCAAGGTACCAAACGGGATGGCTGAAATCGGTATTGGTCGGGATATGACAACCTCTGGGAGACTAACGAAAGCTTTAGACGCCATTGGCGGGCTCACTCATTTTGTTCAACCGGGTGATGTCGTGCTGCTCAAACCAAATGTTGCATTTGATCGTTCTCCGGAGTTGGGTGCTACAACCAGTCCAGAACTGATTGAGGTTCTAATACGACGGCTGTTGATTGACTGCAGGGCTCAGGAAGTCCGGGTGGCTGATAATCCTATCGAATCACCCGCCGACTGCTTTGCTAAAACCGGGATTAGAGAAGCGGTTGAAAAGGCTGGAGGTCGCGTACTTCTGCCGGATGGTAACGCCTTTCGTACCCTCGAAACACCCGGTGCCGATCTGATCAAGAGTTGGCCATGTTTTTACCGGCCGCTGGTTGGCGTGACAAAAGTTATTGGTGTTGCCCCGGTGAAAGACCATAATCTGTCTGGTGCTTCCATGGGTATTAAAAACTGGTATGGGTTGCTGGGGGGACAGCGTAACCAGTTTCATCAGGATATTCATACCATTATCGCCGATCTTTCGATCATGATCAAACCGACCCTCACCATACTCGATGGCTCCAGGATCCTGATGCGTAACGGCCCTACCGGTGGAGATCCGGCATACGTAAAACCGTGGGATGTCCTTGTTGCCGGAACCGATCAAGTCGCCATGGATGCCTGGGCGTTCGTTAACCTGCTGCAACGAGATGAGTCCAAGCTGCCGCAGTATCTCTCTCTGGCAGAAAAGAAAGGTGGGGGAAAAATCGACGCCTCGAATCGAATCCTGGAGGTTTCATGAAAACCCTCCTCAGGCTCACCAATATCCGGATTTTATCCCAACTGGTCTTTTTGGGGTTATTCCTGTTCACTGTCTGGGCCTCCTGGACGACACGGATTCAGGGGTATCCTGTCTCCCGTTTCTTAGAGATCGATTTACTGGTAGCGCTCTCTACTGCACTCTCCACCGGACATATCTATCGTTTCCTAGGCTGGTCAATTCTATTACTGCTGCTCACCCTGTTGTTCGGTCGAGTGTTCTGCAATTGGATGTGTCCCCTTGGAACCCTGCATCAGTTTTCCGGCTGGCTCTTTAATATCCGATCCGTTAAGGAGCGCCAGGACCAGAATCGATACCAGCCGCGCCAGATCATTAAGTATTCAATTTTGTTCATTCTATTGATCCTTGCAGCCGCCGGCACTTTGCAAATTGGACTGCTTGATCCCATCGCCTTGCTTCATCGCAGCATGTCCTCAGGTTTTTCTGTCGTTTGGGATTCTTTGATCAGCAGCACCTCATTTACCAGTTTGCAGTTAGCTCCGGGAACCACGGAACGGATTTTCACCGGCTCATTTTGGATCGGTCTGGTTTTTGTCACCATTATCGTAATAAACATCTGGCATCCCCGTTTTTTCTGTCGAACACTTTGCCCGCTTGGTGCCCTGTTGGGATTATTGTCGATATTCCCACTTTTTCGAATTCACCGAGATCTAGAATTGTGCACGGATTGCGACCTCTGTTTAACCCGCTGCGAGGGCGCCTGCAGCCCTGAAAGCAGTTTACGCCTCAGTGAATGCGTTGTCTGTATGAACTGCATTGATGAGTGTCCTGAAAACGCACTCAGTTTCAGCCTCCCCCCGCAAACGCCAACACCTGTCAGACCTGCACCAGATATCACTCGTCGCCACTTTGTCTTTGCCGGGCTCATTGGTCTCATCGGATTTCCATTGATACGAAGCAATGGTAAAGTCAATGATGCAAACTATTCATCGTTAATGATACGACCGCCTGGCTCGGTAGCAGAAGCTGAATTTTTAAAGAAATGCATCAAGTGTGCGCAATGCATTCGCGTGTGTCCCACCAACGTCCTCCAACCAACTGGTCTCCAGGAAGGTGGAATTGAAGCACTTTGGACGCCGATACTCAATTTTAATGTAGGACACTGTCAACAGAAATGCTCATTGTGTTCATCTGTCTGCCCTACCGGAGCTATACGTGAGATCTCAGTTACCGAGAAACTGGGTTTTGGAGAATTTAAAGAGGACGGCCCGATTCGACTGGGGACTGCATTTATCAACCGATCACGATGTCTGCCCTGGGCCAATGAAATCCCATGCATAGTGTGTCAAGAGGTCTGCCCCATTGCGCCCAAAGCCATTCAAACCTACGATGAAGAAGTCAAAGATACTTTCGGCAACCTGGTGGTCCTCAACAAGCCATTTATCATTCCGGATTTGTGCACCGGTTGTGGAATATGCCAAAAAGAATGTCCGGTTACCGATAAACCGGCAGCGTATGTCACGGCGGTTGGCGAAAGCCGCTCCCAGGAACGACGCTTATTGCTACGATATCGAACAAACCCGGAGGAATCATGAAAGAATATAACCCTGATCGTCGCCAGTTCTTGAAATCTGCTGCACTGTCCGCAGCAACCATCGGCTTTTCTCAACAAGCAATTCTGGAAAGAGCCGAAGCCGCGACGAAAAAAACCGACTACTCACAAAAAATACCCCACCGGCCCTTGGGTAAAACCGGAGCCTCTGTTCCTATTCTACAAATCGGCACAGCCCAGACTTTAGATCAGGAATATGATAAAATCCTGCACCTGCTGTTTCGAGAGGGTGTCTATTATCTTGATACCGCACTTTCCTATGGCTGGGGTTCTTCGCAAAAAGCCATTGCCAATTTTGCTACACAAATCGGTGGTCGACAGAAACTCTGGCTCACCTCTAAATCCAGTGCCTGGTCATTAAACGGTTTTGCCCAAGACATCGATGAATGTCTGGCCGACCTGAAAACCGACTATCTGGATCTTTATCTGCGTCACAGCGTAAGCGATGCAGATACCATTAATCGAGACCTGATCCAGATAGGGGAAAAGCTAAAAAAATCAGGAAAGACACGCTTTTTCGGATTTTCAAGCCATGGAGGGAATGTTGTCGAGCTGCTTAATAAATCCGCAAAAATCGGAGGCATAGATGCTATTTTATTCAGCTACAATTTCAGGAGATATGGCCATCGTGAATTAAGCCTGGCCATGGACAATTGTAAAGAGGCCGGAATTGGCCTGATAGCCATGAAAACCATGGGTTCTGTACCTCGAGATGCCGAGGCTGTTCTAAATTTCACGTCCCAAAACTTCACCCTGGGGCAGGCAAAATTAAAATCCGTATGGGCAGATGACCGAATCGACTCCGTTGTCGTGGAAATGGACAGCATCAAAGTCGCCAGGGAGAATATTGCCGCAGCAAAATCCGGAGAACAGCTCACAGCTAATGAAATTCATCAACTCAATAGGCTGGCGGCAATGACAGCGCAATATAGTTGTCAGGGATGTTCTCATCTTTGTGAAAAAGCTGTCAACAAAAGTGCCCGGATAGCCGATTCCCTAAGATACCTGATGTACCATGAATGCTATGGCAAAAAATATATCGCCAAAGAATTTTATCACCAGATACCAATTGATAACCGGTCACTTACCGATCAAGAGACAACAATCGCTCAATCGATTTGCCCCCAGGGGATTGATATTAAATCCAGACTCGAACTCGCTCAGAAAGTATTATCCAGCTAACCCCGGTAAACGGGAAAATAAGCCGGGATAAGTGCCTTGGCGTTATCTTTAAGTTTCTAATTTTAATACACTATCCAGATTTCTTGTTTTTTTGACAGGTTTTCAGGGGTAAGGCACTAAATTAAAGCCAGGGAGAGGGCATCAGCATCTATTTGAATCCTATCTCAGCAAGGTAACGCCGGGCACCTGGATGAATGCGATCCGGGTCACCGGCCGCCTTCCATGCATTCTCGGGCAATGTGTCCCGTCCCTGTTTCAGTCGAGCAGCCAAATTCGGCTGTCCTGCATGGATCGCTTTTGCCAAACGATACGCCAATTCATCAGGAAGATCGGCACGCGCCAGCAGAAAACTGAAAGAGCCGATGGTTTGCAGGGGTTCCACCTGGCCCGGATACGATTCTGCCGGAACTGTCAAGGGTTGTAAAAAGGGATACTTGGCATTGACCTTGATAACCTGTTCATTGCTCAGCCCCACAAGCCGGCCTCCGGCCTGCATGATCTTGGTGAAGTTGGGCCAACCTACCCCGCCGCCCCATTGCGCCGCAACTTCACCGTTGAGAACCATCGGTGCGCCATTCCCGGCACGTTGCAAATACACCGCATCAAAGTCCTGATCTCTGTCCAGCCCCAAGGCATCGGTGACATATTGCGCAAGCAGGGTGAGGCCCGAAGATTTGGTACCCCAAGAAACCTTTTTACCGACCAGATCGGAAAACGTCTTTGCCGGACTGTCCGCCTTGACGGCAAATGCGCCAAAGGTGGGATAGATGGCAGTTATGATCTTGAGCGAAGTGGGTGCATCTCGCTCTATCCCCTCGAATGCTTCGCGAGCCGGAAGGCTGGCAACCAGCGCTACATCCAATGTACCTTGCTCCAGTAAAGGGATATTCTGGCGACTGCCACGGGTATTGCGGGCTAGAATGTGTAATGTCGAATCGGTGGCATTGACCACCTCTGCAAGCACACCCCCATATAGTTCGAAACCTCCACCAGGCGTGGCCGTACCTAAGATGACGGGGGTACGATCTGCCGCTTGGCTGCTGACAAGTCCAATGCCCCCAAAAACAACCAGCAGCCAAACCGTTAACTCCATACATTTCTTCATGCCGAACCTCGTTATCCGGTTTCCATAGAGATTTTAAAATAGGCGGATACAGATAGCACAGGTGAATTACTAATATAAATACGAATGACAGAATATACTAGGTGGAGTTCCTGCTCAGTTGATTTCAGCAACTGAGCCGTTCGTTTGACAGAGCCAGATCCAATCTAAACAGCTCTACCTTTCCCTCCTCGTTGAGGTTTTTCCTGTATCTAGAAAATTGCGATTTTTCAGAAGCCTAACAATAAAAACGCAGTCTGAAATTAGAGCTTTTTCATGAATCTCTTTACCTCAATGGTGAATGTGAAAACCTAAGGCTATTCCTGAATATACCCGATCATTTTACGATTCTGTCTTGTTTTGGTCAGCAGTGTGTTTCTCGGTTACGCAGCCATCGTGCACTTCGCCACACTCACTACAATTAACGGTCACTTTATCCTTGGTGTCGCCATAATTTTCTCGGAATTCATCAGGTGTCATATTGTTTATAAGGCCACATCCGCATTCAGGGCATTCCGATTTGATTTGATATCTTTCTTTTGCCATGTTTTATCTCCTTCGCGTTCAAGAAATTGAACTTATAGAATAATTATATTAAGACTGCTTTTTTTCAATGCATCCAGCGCTTCAAACTCACACATCAAAACTTTGTCCGCATCCACCGTAAATCATCTCGCATTTATTCGGTGTATGAGCTCGCCGTTCCATTAACTTTAGACAACATTTCAGGTATCTGAGTTCGATCGGTGAGGTCATAAATAAACGCTTTTTAGACAACACCAAAATAGCGGCTTCCTACTCGACGCTGTTGTGCTTACAGACACCAGATTGTTCTTTTCAGTTCGATCTCACAAAACTTTCTCCGTTCACCATTGCTTTACGCTGAATTAGCCTGGTTCCATCATTATCATGATTCTTTGACAACAAATTTTCAACCCACAACAGGGGGGCAAGTCTGCCTTTGACTCTTGCTCTTCCGGATGAGTCAAAAACAGACTTGACCCCTTGTTCAGGGCCCGCCGAGCGTAGCCGAGGGGATAAGCAATTCGATGCTTGCGGTTCGCTGCAACGACTTCAACATCACTTAGGTAAATACAGGTATATATTTTCCATTATCAATGAATCTACGGCATGATCTGATAACTGCCAAAGCATTTTGCAATACAAAGGCTGCACTCGGTGCAAAGGCGCCCGGGCCTTCCATACACTTTCCGTTTTCTAACCATTGTTCTTCGTCCGCTTTTAATTCACCTGAAAGCCTGTCCAAATGATTGCTTCCATGTGCTAACGCATTGCGAATTTGGACAAATTTTTCTACGTCCGTTATTTTATAATCTAAAAGTTGCTTGAGGCTTTTTCCGAAATGATTTTTAATAATTTTGCTCCATGATCCTGGACGACCTGGGCCGATGTCATAACCGGTTAATTCCTCCAGATATAAATCAACAGAATTTACAGCTAAAATAGTTGTCAAATCTGGAGATTCGTAAATCGCCAACTTTGCTTTGAGTAGCATTTTTTTCCAAGGGCTTAATTCCGGTTGATTTGGTGGACGTCCTTCAATTCGCCCCCCCCCCCTTTAAAGTTGTAATTTTATCGTTGGAATTTGGGGCTATTGATACCATAACATAGCCTTGTCGAATATGTTTTGTGTCGTAGCCACCGGTTAACCATTCTATACGTTCCAAAAGAGGGGTTATGAGATATACTTCATCAAAAATACCTCTTATATTTATCAAGTGAGTTTTGCCGCTAGTGACCGTAAGAGGTCGATAAATTGTTTCTCCACCTGTCCAAAGCGAATAGCCTGAAAGAGTAGAAGAAACAAACATTTCGTCTATTGCGGTGGCAATTTCAAATTCCTCGCCACAGGCGTGACATATAACTCTCCCCCAGATTCCAGCTTTTTGAATTTTATCCAGCATATCTGAAGGGCCTGAGTGACATTTTGGGCAAGAAACAAGAGGTGTTGTGATATCTATATGATCCATAATATCTGTCCTATGTGGGAAGGATGTCGAACAAGTTATTATCCAGGGTAATCAACCAGCCTGATTCAATTCCTAAATGCTTTTTTACCCGTAACACGCCTTTTCCTAACTGGTTATCACTCAAGAAAGAGTGATAACCGGAAACCGGATATCATAATTCTATTACCGTTCGTGCTCATCAGAGCCCTTCGCCATCTTTTTTTCTCTCCTTCATGGAACCACCTGCAGTCAAGAGTCGAGTAGCCCAGAGGAGTCTCACCTCTAGGCTCTCACAGTTCCGGACGTGAGCCTCTCGACTCATCCGGCTCCTATTGTTCAACCGGAGGTCGCATACCAAGCATCTGCCAATGTGC
>JBARUU010000019.1:0-17646 GCA_049645925.1 Desulforhopalus sp. | reverse complement strand
TCTTTACCACAGCAGCTTAAGGTGGTTTGGTGCCTGCTCCTGCAAGCCGACTCCGAGGGACCTACCCTCATCTTTCGTGTAGTTACGAGCAAAACTTTCTTGCTCTCGTGGCACACTAATTCCAGATAATTTTGGACGGTACCAGAACCATCTAATGGCTGAAGACGTCTACAGGTAACCCTCAACTTTTCAAGTGGAGTCTGAAGTTCGGCCAGTCTTTCTGTTCATAAATCCACATGCATAATCTCCTTGTCATATGCGGTGAATAGCAGCCTTAACCGCCGCAAATGCACTCCATTCCGGAGAACAAGGGGACGTTTTGACCTTTTGATAATTTCTTCTAATCGAGTGGGAAAAATCCTTGCCTCGTTTACCGTCCTCTGCAGCGCTTTAAGGCGCAATGGTTCAGACCACACCATATCGTGCATCCAGAGCCTGAAGGTTCGTGTTGCCAATGTTAAAGGGGAGACCAAGTGGCCACGTTAAGACTGTTTGTTCCTGATAGTCCTGGAATGAAAACTTAGCCTTTTTAGGCAAAATCCGTGATAAAAAGTTGCTTTATTTTCGGTGAAGCGGTTGGTTGATACTTTTCTGTCTTGCAACTGGATAAAGGCGAAAAAAGAATGTGTGTTCCTAAGAGATAATTCAAGAACATTTTGCAATTATCGCCTACCTGTTAGCTATCGGATTATAGTCAAAACCAGTAATCAAATCTTGTCAGATTGGATTTCAAGTTCTGCAGCTGAGGTGCCAGATCTCTTCCTGGCGAAGAGTTTCCTACAACCGGGTCGAATGTCAAAAAAAGGGGAGGAGTCGCACAGACTCCTCCCCTTTTTCTTCCCATAATAGTACGGGGTCGATCAAATCAACTCCGGAAAGGGGTTATCTCCTGCTCCTTTCATGATGGTCCTTATGCTTTCTTTTTCTCTCCTTCCTGTCATCATGATCATCGTCGTCGTCATTGTTTCCGCATCGCTTTCTTTCCACCGCCTGGTCAAGTGCGCAACCGTTAGATGAAACAGCGGTAATGTTTTGGAGATTGCTGCTGACATGTTTGATCCTGGCTTTCCATTTTCCTTTTCTAACCTTGACTCCCTCTATAAGGATTTCACCTGTGTCAGCATTGAGAATGGATATGGTAGTCCCGACCGTCGCACGACCTTTTATCTTCAGTTTTTTATCGCCCCGGCTATATTTTACTTTCTTGATAACAAGCAGGGTTCCATCCGGACAGGTAAGACAAATATCATCACTCGCACCATTGCAGTTTTCATCGACTTCATTACCGCAGACCTCAGCGGAGGAAGGATTGATTGTCGGATCATAATCGTTGCAATCGTCACCACCACAGAAAGCATTCTGGTATCCGTCACCATCGGCATCCTGACACGTAATGTCACAACCTTCATCAATTGAACCATCGCAATCATTGTCGATCCCATCTTCACAGATTTCTTCCATACCCGGATTAATGGCGGCATCATAGTCGTTACAGTCCATCGTCCCACACTCGCCGCCATCAACTGCGTATCCATCACCATCGTTGTCGATGCAGTTGATCGGACAATTTGCAGCATTGGGATCCAAAGCATCAACAAGGCCGTTACAATTATTGTCTGTTCCATCGGTACAGTTTTCGACCGCGTCAGGATTAATTGTCCCATCCGTATCGTCACAATCACCTGCTGCCGGCGTAAAACCGTCACCGTCATTGTCTACCGTGGTCATATCAATGCTGTCGACGCCGTCGCAGTTTTCATCCAAGCCGTTGTTTGGAATATCAAAAGAACCTGGATTGATCGCCGCATCATTATCATCACAGTCACCGGTTATCTGGGTATATCCGTCGCCATCGTTGTCCAGTCTTGTTGGATCGACAGAATCTTTTCCAGAGCAGTCCTCGTCGATGCCGTTGTTGGGTCTATCAGTTGCATCCGGGTTGATTCCAGCGACTTGATCGTTACAGTCGACCTGACCACAATCTCCTCCTTCAATGGCAAAACTGTCGCCGTCGCTGTCAGTACATACCAGGCATCCGATTGCCGCAGGGTCCTGAAAATCAATCAAGCCGTTACAATTGTTATCAATGTTGTCATTACAATTTTCAGTGGCACCAGGCTTGATTGCCGCGTTGGAATCATTACAGTCAACCGGTCCGCAATCACCACCTTCAAGGGAGTAGCTGTCATTGTCGTTGTCGGTACATGTCGGCACTACCGGTGGACAGAAAAAATCGGTTAATTTCGAGCCACCGGCTTTATAGGCAGTCTGAGCAGGAGTGTTCTGCCCTTTGCTTCCCGATGTATGGCATAAAAGGCAGCTACCGGTAAAAGGAGTAGCCGGAGCGCAGGCGGTATTCACCTTTATTCCAAGACTTTCGTAAGAAAAGCCTTCGGCAGCCGTTATCAACAACGTTCCCACAATAGCAATAATGCAACAAAATTTATTCTTCATTTGCCAAAATTCTCCTCTAGATAAGTGTATCTTCACTTCGGTTGTCAATAATTGGCGCGATAGTCGTTTACAAGTTAACACTCGCTGATTTGGTCTTGCCCGCTCAAGCAATCCAAGACAACGAGGTGAAAAATAACAGCAACACACCTATGAATTTGTGTATTCGGATGTTAATTTTTTTTTCAATACAATAGCTTCCCCCTTTGGTTTTGATGACCTCGCACGACCTCCTGCACCGTGAATCGAATGAGTGGCCGCCACCATCTGGTCCAGATTAAGTATCTGTAGAAAATGCAGCCAATCATGAGAGGAAGAAAAGCAAGGATGGTGCCAAAAACAGACTGGCCATGTAAGGCACTGCTCTGAATAGAAATTCTTCGAACCAAGATGGGCCGGGGAAACTTTAAATACTCGGTAATGAGTCATTTTTCTTCAGTCCAATCACATTCGAGTAATTTGAGTTACCCAATTGTGAACGATTTCAGCTGCGAGTCAGGTCATCAGAGATAGACCGGTTTTTCGAGTCCCATGACCATTTGCCGCTTGCGTCAGGGAATCCCACGGACAATAATAGTGAGGCTGTTGTTTGCCATGGAGGTTACACGATCAAAACTGTCTGAATTTTTGCCGGCAGGATGCAATAATTACCCCTGAACGATCTGTGGGAGAATATAAATGAATGAATATCAGAACCAACAAAAGATTGATTCCTTACTGGATTTTGCGGCACGTGCAGGTGCATCCAGAGCTAAACGCCTGCCTCCTGAAAGTGTATGCGTGGAAGGCAGACTGGCCGCCCTCTGCCGGGAACCAAAATGTCCAAACTATGGTCAGTCCATGAGCTGCCCACCATTTGTTGCCGGCCCTGAGAGTTTCAAAAAAAAACTTCAATCATGTATCCATGTCCTGGTTTTTCGGATCGAAATTCAACCATCCTCTCTTCATGGTGAAGACCGACCTGCAGTAATGCGACTGCTGCATGAAATCACGGCTGAGATCGAGACTGAGGCCAAACGGCTTGGCTTCACCGAATCCGAAGGTTTTGCGGGAGGTTCCTGTAAACCAAGCTTCTGTTATGATCAACAAAACTGCAGAGTCATAGCAGAGCATGGTGCGTGTCGACATCCGGAACATGCGCGGTCATCACTGTCGGGTTATGGAGTGAAGGTAGCTGCGCTGATGAAATCTGCGGGCTGGTCATCGAACCTGTTCTCATCAACCGCCATTGACCAGGAGGAACAGCTCACCTGGGTGGCCGGCCTGGTTTTGTTGCGCTGACGAACACCCCGTTATCTAAAATTACTTTACCTGATCTCCATGATGAGACTGAGCAAACAGGATGCAAGGCGTTTACTGGTCTCGCATCATTTCCAGCCGACCTCACTGCAAGGTGCATTTGAACGCCTGGGCAGCGTACAATATGATCCGCTGAATCCGGTCGGTCGAAACCATGACCTGGTCCTGCAGGCCCGGGTTCCTGACTACCGAATTGACGGCTGGCAGAAGCTGGCCTACCGTGAGCGCTTTCTTTATGACAGCTGGGACAAACAGGCATCGCTGGTTTTGATGCAGGATTACCCAATACGGCGAATCTATTATAACTGGCACACACCACGTTGGCGTGAAACGATATTAGAGCAGTATCCAAAGGCAGTCGAGACGGTTTTGGCTGAACTGCGTGGCCGGGGGCCACTCAGCAGTACCGATTTTCACTACCAGGTGCATCATGACCAGTGGGAAGGCTCCTGGTTCGGCCCCAAGTTGACCAAAAACGTTCTGCGGGCCTTATGGTATACCGGGCGGATACATACTTCCAGGCGTTACAAGGGAAAACATGTCTACGACCTTGCAGAGAATGTTGTACCCAGCCACTTGTACCAGGCAAAGCCAGTCTCTGCCAAAGAGAGCATCAACTGGTTGATACAGTTGCGGCACCAGGCACTCGGCCTGATGCGCCCAAATGCCGGCAAGGCTGTCTGGAGTTTAGGAATCTCCACTCCAGAGCGCAGGGACTATTTACAGGCATTGCTTCAGCGACGTTTCCTCGTATCGCTGGATATCGAAGGAGCAACGTACCACGCATTGCCACGAACACTCGAGCACCTGGACACAAGGTGGAATATACGTAATCAGATGCGGTTTATAGCACCACTCGATCAAATCATGTGGGATCGGCCGGCCGTTGCCCACCTTTTTAACTTTGAGTATGTCTGGGAAGTTTATAAGCCGGAAAAGCTGAGACGTTGGGGATATTATGTCGTTCCGGTCATGTTTGGCGACCGGTTTGTGGCCCGAATGGACTCAAGGCTGAATAACGGACTATGGGAAATCCATAGATGGTACTGGGAGGATGGGGTCGAAATCACCTCGGAGATGTTGGTCGCGCTCGAGCGGGCTGTCTGCCGCTTTCGGTCATACCTTGGGGCTGAAAATCTGAAGCTGCCAGGGAGAATGAGTACCAAAACCCGCGGAGCTTTCAAGTCAGGGTTTGAAGGAAAGAATTAGCCCGGATATCTCACCAGCCGATCTCACCTGCGCCTGCAGCGGCGCTGTGAGATCGGCTGGCCTTCGGTGAGCATTGTGTACATTCAGGGATGGCAGGATACTTGACAATATTATCAAGATATCAGCTGACTCCTCCTTTTGACACGATGTTCACGAGAAAGCCGGGTTAGGATGAGCATCTGATATTCATCCCAAAAGTCTTATACCAGCCATCTCGTCGCAATGACTTGATGGCTGGTATTATAAAACATCAGGGTACTCGATTATTCAGTTGTGCTCTCTTCCGGCGTCTGATCAATAAATTGAACGTGTTGGTCTTTATTGTGTTGACTATGGTGTTTTCCACAAGGCATGGATGCCAGGGCCCTGTAATTCGCCTGTCTTGCGTATGGGACATAGTCTGCCATTGCTGTATTTACTGCAGTGACTATTGCTTGTGCTACGAGGCCGGCGATCCCCCCTCCGGTGTTACCTCCGGATAAGTCAACTACGACTGTTCCGGTATAGTTCCATATCGTCTGCTCGGAGATTGTCGATTTTAAATCACAATCAATTGAGACAGTCAGGGAGGAAGCCAATACCATATAACTCACATCCCATTTTTTAATGCTCGTAAATAATACGGCATCAGCCCCGAAATACTCTTTGAATTTAGCCAGCGGCATATTCACCAAAAGCTCAGAATCATATATACCTTCCATCCTGAGGATATCTGCTGTGATTGGGTAAGGGAAGGTATAATACCCATTATATGCCAGTGGTTCCTGGATAGTAGTTGAGTAGTATTCTTTTGCTTCTGCAGCGGTTGATTCATTTATTGGAGGAAGTATAAGAATAGACGCCGGACTCTCCTCATACATCAATGGAAATTCTGACATTTTAGTGGACATCTTTGGGGCGCAGGCCGACACCAATAACAATAAAAAAATGTAAACAGGTAAGTATCTCAATATTTTCAATTTGACCACCTCGCTAATTAGCAACCGGAGTTCGTGACACTGGCTGGCCAGAAGCTTCTGATTCAGCAGTATCCTGTGCTTTTGCGCTCTGAATGAGCCTCCCCATCAAAAAACTGGATTCGGGATATAATTGTTCCTCGGCCTGGAAAAGTTGTATTGATTTTTCAGAATTATTAGCTTTGAGATTAAGGTAGCCAAGCTCTGCATAGATACCAGGCGGCACGGGTAATTTCCTTGTATCAGACTCTGCAATAATCCTCTCAAGTTCTTGTTTATGATTGAGAAGTGTTTCTTCATTTTGATTTTTCTCAAAAGAATATAATGTTTCTGAATAATTACCGAAATAGTACATTTTCTGAGGGGCGCACCCGGACAAAAAACCACTGACCAGAAACCAGACGATGAACGACAATAACCTTTTCATGGTATTTGTATCTCCTTGGTAATTCCATTTCCGAGTAAAACATTGCGATTAACAACTTCTTTTCCTAGTTTTGTGACGACGATAGAATGTTTTCCAGGAGATATTTCATAATGGATGGTACTCCTTCTGCCGGCATCATTTTCACTTCCAGCATTGGCACTACTGCCTTGGCTGTTCAGTTTAAATGGAGTAATATCATCGATATACACAATTGAGTCTTCAACGTTCCCAGTAAACCACAAGAAACTTTTCGGTTCTTTCTGGACAACACCTTCAGTGAGTCCACACCCTCCAAGCAACAACATACATCCAACAATCAGGTAACCTGTTAATTTAAAATTCATACGTAATTCCTCTTGAATTAATTTTCCTGTATAAAGAGTTGATCAAATTTTTTTGATGTGATGTATTTTGAAAAATCTCCAGCAACGATATTACATAAAGTCACTTCAGTTTCCGGTGTATCGCCAACTGAGATAACAGATTTTATTTCACCCACCTTAGCAGCGGGCAATGAAATCATTATATTTGTTTGAGGGTTTTTCACTTTTTTACCCTCTTTCATTACCTTGAATATATCTCCGGTATTAATATTTTGTGAGGCACCGCCAGCCATGATGAATTTCCCATCATCAAATCCGAGGATATAGCTCCGCCATGGACGATCCAGAAGATTTTCAATGATATTTGATGCCAGATTTGTAATTGCTGCATCTAATGCTTTATCGTTAATAGCTGAATCATACCCTGCGCGTTCACCAACGCCAAAAACACTTCCTGCTTCAGAGAAAGCCTCTCCTTCACCTTCCTCTGAATATAAAATCTGTCCAGTACGTACTTCGATGAGCCGTACATGTACTTTCGCAAAAGCAATTTGTCGTTTGGTGCGACTGAAAATCCCCACTTTCCCCTGATCTTTCCGGCCAAATTCTGTTACTGACCCAATAATCAAATAATCGGCCATATTTTTTAAAGGCTCATACTGTTCCATTGACAGTTCTTTCGTGATCTTGTCGAGGTCTGCTCTTTCCATCAGGATAAACTTTTCCGTTTCCAGAAGTTTTGAAGATAAAATATCTACAGCCTGCTTACCGATTCTGTCATTATTCTCGTCAATAAAAAAGCTCTGGCCGTACCTGGTTTCATTGGTAAACCTGGCTATGGCAACTTTTCGCTTCAGCCCCTTTTTATTGTTGCTATGCATCTTTTCATGCTGAACCGTTTTGCTGATTTTAGGCCCACTGTCAACTGCCTTGATCTTTGGAGTATCGACGGTTGCGCAAGAAACCAGCAACCCCACCACAGGGAGTAGACCAAACCATTTAAAAAACATTCTTTTCATGCTCCTATTTCTCCTTTTTAGTAATTATTTTGGACTGTCAGAGGCAGTATCATGTTGAGTCAAAACGATACCCACAAATGGATAACAGTCTGACTTTCAATAGAATCAATTGCGTTTAGTGTATAATTGCTATCATCTGTAACGATAGAAAATCCAGTCGGACGGAAAGAGCTGGTATTGACCAGTTCTTGAAACGACTGAACCCGGCTCGGCTGACAAGATTCAACACCTTTGCCAACTCTCATTTCTGAAAGATGATCCGGCTGCCATCTTCTGGCAGCATTAATTTCTTGGAAAAAACTCAGGAATGGTTTCAATCAGGATTACCTTTGGGAAATAACATTTTAGAGAAAAGTAGAACAACATAACTATCAATAATGATACTGAAAAATCGTTGGCTGTCAAGATTATTGCAAATACCACAGTGTGTCAGGTGAAGTAACCAAAGTCACTCGAACACTTTGTTGAGCGCATATCGCTGAACACATATTTTTTACATGGACATAAAAAAGTTGCGCTGGTACCATTGATTGGCTATCATCAATTTCTCCTGAAAACCCAGAATTATCGTATTGCATTGTTTTCACCTGCTGTAAAGAAAAATACATAACAAATTAATATCATTCCACATAGTTGCTACACACCTGCTTCTTGTTTTGTTACCGAAATCCACCAACTACTATCAAAACAGCATTGCATCTACGGAGTTCCCGATGAAAAACAAAGGTACTGATCCGCCGACCAGCTGGGAAGAAGAGATTTGGGAGTCCCAACCTTTGATGGAACGCTCTAAAATCAAACAAAACACCTATTTAAATTGTTGGTGCCCCCATTGTGAAGTCGTCCTGAATAAGGAAGACAAAGCTGTTTTCGAGATTGTCAACAATCAGGGACAGACCGGAATCAGCAGGGTGTCTCCATATCTCAATGTCCTTGACCGTGAAAGTTCCATACATGTGGACGATGATGAAGAGTTGGCCGATGTACGGTGTCCGCATTGTCACACCTCCCTTATCGAGCCGGACCAGCTCTGCAAGGAAGACGCTTGCAAGCTCATGGGCTTTCATGTCTCGGTTTCCAACTCGATAAAGCTTAAACTCATCGTCTGCATTCGCCGCACATGTCGCTGGTACATGATGAGCGAAGAGGACAATGAACGACTCATTTTAAGGGATAGTTATGAGTGGTGATATTCGGGACCGCAGAAACTGGACCCGATCATTAACAGTCGCAATGATCGTCGCAGCAACTGCAGTCGTTATCGGCTATATGGTTGATGTCAAGGCCGATAATAACGATCGACTCTACTTCAGAAATACGGCGGGAGCCGTGCTCTTTGATCACGGGACACACGGTCAGTCTGCGGATTCATGTGTCACATGCCATCACAATATTAAAGCCGACTCAGAGGCTGCCTCTTGTCGGCTATGTCACCCGGGTTTTCAGCCGAACGAAGCGAACACGGTCGCTTGTCTGGATTGTCACGATGACAGCTATACTCCAGACATGATGGAGCATGAGGAATTTCTCGAGATAGAGGGCCACAGCTGCCTGGGTTGTCATACCCCCAGATCTGTCTCCAGTGCCTACCACAAAAATTGCTCAGATTGTCACCTGGAGAATTCTCCGGAAAAATTCACCCACGCCAATGGCGAGTTACGCTGCGGCGCCTGCCATCTACGATGAGAATGTTGTCATGCGAGGACTGTTGAAGCTGTTTGGGAAAACGCCGATATTACCCGGTGTATCGAACTATGATCCCGTAATCCGCCGGGTTGAAGACCCGGATCGCGTGGTTATCCCTCTGGACTATCCAGGTCGTGTCCGTTATCTCCCGGTTGTGGAAGCCGGAGATTCCGTTCGTAAGGGTCAGGTCATCGGCAGGTCACGACTCGGCAATTGCACCTTTGCCAGCATCAGTGGCACTGTCAAAGAGATTACCACTGTCTGGACTGCCCAGAGTGTTCATTCCCCTGCCATCGTCATAGAAAACAACGGCGGCCAACCGATGACTTCGGAAGAAATTTTCGACGGCCCGGTACCCTGCGATGACAAGGAATCTGTAATTGCCAGGATGCGCGCAGCTGGAGTGAACCCTCCCTGGACCTTTTCCGGTCGTGACTATGCGGACGGTGAGATAGAGGATCTGCCCTCTGTCAGAGCAGTTATCATTAGCGGTGTCAGACAGGAGGCCACGGTACTCACCTCCCAGCTGCTCCTTGAACAGGAGGCTGACAAGGTCGCCGACGGCCTCAAACGGATTGGCGCATTGCTTCCAGATGCCAAGGTCTGGCTTACGGTGCCGGAGCATCTCAGGTCATGGGCCGAACCCAGGTTTTCAGGACTGGTTGAACTCGCTTTTCTGCCGGAAAACTATTCCGCCCGCATTGAGCGGGAGGTTGTCACACAATTGCTTGGACGCCGGATTCCCAGCCGTGAGAGCTACCGGTCCCATGGTATTGCAGTCATGGATGTGGAATATTTACTGGCAACAGTGGATGCGCTCGACGGCTTACGCCCCTTTATGCAGAAGTGCATCACCATCAGCGGCGCTGGTATCGATAAAGCGGTGACGGTCCGTTTTCCACTCGGGACTTCTCTCAGGCACATACTTGCCAGTCAGGGGCTGAATGTCTCCGACTTTACCCGACAGATTGTTGGCGGCCCCATGATGGGATTTGCCCAATACTCAGACCTGGTACCTCTTACGTACAACAGCGGCATCTTCCTTATTACCGAAGACGTTTCACCCTTCGACTCCGTCGCGCCATGCATCTTCTGCGGTCGATGCACCAGGGTGTGCCCCGTGAACATTCAGGTGCACATGCTCAATCGAATGATCGAATTCGGCAAGCTTGAATCGACAAAAGGGTTACACCCTGAGGCATGCCACGAATGCGGTTTGTGTGCGCAGGTTTGTCCGGCGGAACGACCCATCGTCCAGCTCCTCCATTTCTGTAATCACGAAATGACTCACGGTGAGCGCTTCAACTGGACCGACGGAGGTAACCCATGAAGAAACTAACAATAATCCAGCCGCCGACACCTGCAACTCCGCCCATGCTCGATGTGGCTGTCGGCCCCCATTACCGTCATGGCAGTGGAATAGCACAAATCCACCAGTCTTGGGTGCTTGCTCTACTTCCGGCTATGCTGGCAGGTCTGTATTTTTTTGGTCCAGCAGCCCTGCGCGTGTTAGGCCTCTGTGTATGCTTTGCTGTCGGCTTTGATCTTCTGGTTGAAAAGTTTGCCCCTTCACGGGATCTCACATCAAACTGGAGCAGCGTCCTCCTGGCCTTAGTGCTCGGGTTTATGTTGCCACTCAACGCACCCTGGTGGTTGATATTGGTTGGCTGTTTTTTCATGGTGGTTGTGGGTAAAAAGTTTTTTGGCGGCGTGGGAGCTTACCCTGCTCATCCGGCGGTTCTGAGCATTGCTGTTCTGCAGCTCTCATGGCCAGCCCGTATGGACAACACCGACGCCCTGAAAAACATGGACTGGTCGGTCACAATGATCGAGCCCCTGCGTCTCCTGAAGACAGTTGGCACTTCGGCTGAATCACACTATCAGTGGCTGGACCTTCTGCTTGGTCGACAGGTTGCCGGAACAGCTGAAGGCATGGTGCTGTTCATACTCCTCGGTGGAATCTTTCTCCTGCTGGCGCGTGAGATTCAGTGGCAGCTTCCAGTCGGGTTCCTCATCGGCCTGCTTGGCACTGCCGGCCTGCTGCATCTTGCCAACCCTGAAATTTTCGCCACACCTGTCTTTTATCTCTTAAGCGGCGGAACACTTTTCATGGGTTTTTTCCTGATTACCGATCACACCACCTCACCAGTGAACAAGGTCCCCATGTTGCTCTATGGGATTCTGGCCGGTGTGTTGCTGATCCTCATCAGGGGATATTCGAACCACGTCGATGGCATGATCTATGCCATCCTTTTACTCAACCTCTGTTCACCACTCATGGACATGATCACGCCTAAGGTTAAGGGAGCGGAAGATGTCTGAGATAGTTCGTATGGTCGTGGTGCTGTGCCTGATTGCAGGTGTCTCCGCCGCAGCACTTACCACTGCCAATATTCAGTTAGGGCCACGCGTAGAAGCACAAACCGACCTGTATGTGCGCGGACCGGCACTCGAACGGCTGTTCAACAAACCTGCCAGAGAGGTGCTGGAAAACAAGGTTGTCGTCAATGTCGACGGCGTTGGCGTCCCGGTGTTCTTCACCCGTGAAGAACAGGCAGTGTCAGCCCTGGCTATTGAGGCCGTCGGTAGAGGCGGGTATGGGGGAGACCTTAAACTCATGGTGGGAATCGACCTAATAAACGAGAAGCAGACAGGGATCGAGGTCGTCAGCCACAGTGAAACCCCTGGCCTGGGCGCCCGTATCCTGGAGATCGCCTTTCGTCGCCAATGGCAGGGCCTGCCGTTAGATACTCCCGTCGCACTCACCAGTGATGGCGGCGAAATAGATGCAATCAGCGGCGCCTCAACTACTTCAAGGGCAGCTGTCAATGGTACCAACGATGCACTGGATTTTGTGCGCGAGAGAAAAGCTGAGATTCTTAAATTGATCGCAGAGCGTTAAAAGGAATCATAGGAATGCAACAGAAATTTACAGAAACATTGACCGCCGGATTGTGGAAACGGATACCTCCATTCCGGCTGGTTCTCGGCTTGTGCCCTGCCCTTGCAGTGACCATGTCGGCGGAAAACGGACTCGGCATGGGGCTCGCCACGGCGTTTGTACTCACGCTGTCAAATGGTGCCATCTCAAGTCTTCGAAATGTTATCCCACCCAAGGTGCGCATCGCCTCATATATTGTCGTAATCGCCACCCTTGTTTCCATAGTTGAGATCCTTATGAAAGCATATTTTTATCCGCTTTCACAACAACTTGGCATTTATATCCCCCTCATCGTTGTGAACTGCATTGTTCTCGGTCGGGCAGAAGGGTTTGCATCCAAGAATCCTCCCTTCATCTCCATGGTAGATGGATTGAGTGTCGGTATCGGATACGCCCTGGCCCTGGCCCTCATCGGCTCGCTTCGAGAGATATTCGGCGCCGGAACATGGTTTGGAAATCCGGTATTCAGCGAGTCATTTGAGCCGATGGCTTTTCTGGTATCTGCCCCGGGAGCGTTTATGACAATCGGTGCCCTGCTTGCACTCCAGAATCTCTTCTCCCGCTGGCGCGGTGAGAAATTTATACAGGGGTAAAGGAAAATCTCATGGATCTTTTCTATCTGGCTATCTCAGCTACTTTTGTTAACAACATTCTGCTCGCCCAGTATCTGGGCAACTGCCCGTTTCTTGGAGTATCAAAAAAACTGGAAACTGCTCTTGGCATGGCTGCAGCGGTGGTCTTCGTCAGTGTCCTCGCCGCAACCTTCACCTGGATGGTTTCCGTCTATGTGCTGCGGCCATTTGGACTTGAATTTCTGCAGACCCTGACCTTTATTCTGATAATCGCCTCCCTGGTTCAGCTGGTGGAGATAGTCCTGAAAAAAATGAGTCGGACGCTCTATAATGCCCTTGGTGTGTATCTCCCGCTCATTACCACGAACTGTGCCGTTATGGGTATCGCCCTGCTTATCGCCAAGAAACAGCTTCCATTTATTGAAATGATTGTCTTTTCCTGTACCAGCGCACTTGGCTACGGCTTAGCCCTGGTCCTTTTTGCCGGTATTCGTGAGCGGCTTCAGATCTCGGCAGTACCCGAAAGCTTACAGGGCACATCTATCGCGCTGGTCACTGCCGGCATCATGGCGCTGGCCTTTATGGGTTTTCAGGGAATGGCCTCTTAGTTCCCGTATGCAAACTGTTATTTGGTCAGATATCTTCGTTATACTCAAATTTTCATCCTCTGATATGAAGGTTATGCCTAGCTCTCAAACAAAACCCCAAGATTTCCTGCGGAAACCCAATCGGAAACAAGGAGAATTACTGTGACTGCGCCAATACTCCTGCTCGTCGGAATCGCCTTTGTGGCGGCTATTATTCTGGGCATAGCGGCAAGAGTTTTTTATGTTGAAGAAGATCCAAGAATCGAGGCTGTAGCAGACTTGCTGCCCGGTGCCAATTGTGGTGGCTGCGGGCAGGCAGGATGCAGCTCTGCCGCTGAAGCTATGGTTAAAGGTGAGATCCCGGTAAACTCCTGTGTGGTGGGTGGCAACGAAGCAGCAGAAGCTATCGGCACTTTCCTGGGCTATGACGTGAATGGCGCTGAGCCGTCACTTGCCTGCGCAACCTGCGAAGGCGGTTACCGTGCCGCACGTAAATATAACTACTCAGGCCTGCAGGATTGCCGTGCGGCCCTGCAGTTATATCATGGTTTTATACGCTGTGAAAATGGCTGCCTCGGTATGGGGTCCTGCAGGAATGCCTGCAAGTTCGGGGCAATCGAATTAAGTCCGGAGAGCGGTCTTCCTCTTTTCAATCCGGAACGGTGTGTGGGTTGCGGGGCCTGTGTTGCCGCATGCCCGAAAGGGATCATCTCCCTTGTTGGTGAGAAAACGAAAATCCTGCACTGGAACCAGTATACCCAGTGTCTGTCACCGTGCAGGCAGCGTTGCCCGGCACAGATTAACATCCCCAAGTACCTCGCCCACGCCAGAAAAGGTGAATATGGCGCAGCCCTGATGACAATAAAGGCAAACAATCCTCTGCCGGTGGCAACAGGACGGGTATGCCCAGAACTGTGTGCAACCGAGTGTCGCCGTCAGCTTCAGGATGATCCGCTGGCCATCAATGCCGTCAAGCGCTTCGTCGCCGACTGGGAACGTGAGAGCGGCCGGAGAATGAAGGTTCCTGTTGCCGCGGACACTGGTTGTAGAATTGCCATTGTGGGTGGCGGTCCATCCGGGCTTTCAGCAGCATATTATCTTGCGCGGCTCGGGCATCAGGTCGAAATATTTGAAATGATGCCCAAATTAGGCGGTATGCCCTTGTATGGTATCCCCGAGTATCGATTATCCGAAGAGCAATACAAATGGGATATTGACGGTGTACTCGAACTGGGGGTTAAGGCCCACACAGGTGTTACTCTTGGTAAAGAAATCACTATCAAGTCCTTGAAAGCTGTTGGCTTTGATGCGGTATTCCTCGCCATAGGCCTATGGCATGGGCGGTTACTGCCGTTTGAAGGGAAAGAGTTGACGGGAATCTACAGCGGGATCGATTACCTGAGGCGTTTCCACACCGATGAGGATATCATCACCGGCAAGAGGTTTGTCATAATCGGCGCTGGTAACGTAGCAATGGACTGTGCCCGTTCTGCACTGAGGGCCGGTGCCTCCCGCGTTCTTCTGATATTCCGTTTTTCTCGGAATCTTATGGAGGCCAATGCCCATGAAATTACAGACGCAGAAAATGAAGGCGTGGAAATGCGCTGTCTCATTTCTCCGGTCCGCTTTATTGGTGAAAACGGCCAATTGACCGGAATCGAAATTGAACAGGTGAAACTGAAGGACAATCCCGGTGGAATGCCTGACGTCACTCCGATAGAAGGATCAAAAGAAATCCTGCCATGCGATGTTGTCATTCAGGCCGTTGGTCAGGGAGCCGACCTGGATGCCATCGTCGAAGCAGACGGTCTTGAAAAAACCCGTTTCAGCACTATTGACGCAGACGAAGAGACCCTGCAAACCAACATCCCCGGGGTATTTGCCGGCGGTGACTGCTTTACCGGTCCTCGCCTTCTGGTGGAAGCGGTCGCGGGGGGAAGATTTGCTGCCAGGTCTATTCATTATTACGTTACAACCGGTGAAATACCACCCATTGAAGACCGACAGCGTGAGATGATGCCGCCTGCGCTGGTCGATTCATTGGTTAATGTCGTACCCATTGCGACCCGCGCGGTCAAACCAATGATCACTGTGGAAGAACGCATGGGTACTTTCAGAGAGGTAGAAGGAACAATTACCGAGCAACAATGCCTCGCTGAAGCAGGGCGTTGTCTGAATTGCGGAATCTACTGCTACGACCAGGATGAATTGCCTTCAAATGAAGTTCGAATCGCAAAGTCCTGCCCCAACGAGCCGCACATTGTTGAAAAAGAGGAAACGACTCCTGCGATCTGACAATCATTGCTCTTTCGGGCACTACTGCCCGAAAGAGCAGCTGCTACAAGCAATTATTCGTTAAAACGGCCACACCGCCTGACATACTACCTGCTCAACAACGATTATTCCGGAGTATCGGTGGCAGGTCAGATAAATTATTGTACTGAAAAATTGAGTCAAGATAGAGTATCTTTTGCCTGAGGCTATGGTGGAGGAGTCACTGACATTTTTTACGTTAAGGGTGCGGGGGGTACGCTATGAGTTGGTTGTTTGAAGAACTACCTGAAAATTGCCGGGAATGCCCGGCAGAGATGGAATTGATCATTGTACCACGAACAGTCGATATCGGAGGCCTTGAGGTCCACCGCGCTCTGCCGTTTCGTGAAAAGCGCATGGTAGGACCCTTTATTTTCTGGGATCAGATGGGTCCCGGAGATTTCGCCGGCGGACACGGTGTCGATGTGAGGCCCCACCCGCACATTGGCCTTTCAACCGTTACCTATCTCTTTGATGGGAGTATGGATCACAAGGATTCCCTGGGCAATGCCATGCGTATCGTGCCGGGGGATGTCAACTTCATGAGCGCCGGCAAAGGTATCGCTCATTCTGAGCGCACCGGACAGGATGTTCGCCAGAATCCATCCAGGCTGTTTGGCATTCAAAGCTGGCTGGCGCAGTCCAAGGCAATGGAAGAGAGTGCTCCTGAGTTCACCCATGTCGGAGCTGCAGAGATTCCCTCGTTTGAAGCCAGAGCACTATCCGGACGACTGATCCTTGGAGAGTTTCAGGGCTATACCTCACCAATCAAGACGCAGCGGGAAACACTCTACCTGGAATTGCACATGAAAAAAGGAGCCAGCTTTGAAGTTACCGGCATAGCCGAAGAGCGGGCAATCTACCTGGTAGCCGGGAGAATAGAGGTCGATGGAACAATCTACGATAATCGGCAGATGATGGTACTGCGCCCCGGCTCAGATGTCGTCCTCAAAGCCTGCGAAGATGTGCACCTGTTGCTGCTTGGCGGCGCTGTCATGGATGGACCCCGCTATATCTGGTGGAATTTTGTTTCGTCTTCTGTGGACCGGATAAAAAGCGCTGCAGAGGATTGGAAAAACAGGAAATTTGAAATTGTTCCCGGTGATGAGAAAGAATTCATCCCATTGCCGGATTTACCCTTCCCAAAGAAATAATAAAGAACTTCGTACTTTTCAGATGTCGGGGGCATATAAGGTGTGAAACCCTATGAATAAAGAGAGTTAAAGTTAAGTTGTTTAATTTTGGTTTAAGAAAGTCGCCCCGGCAGTGATGAGTAGTTTAGAATTTCATTTCTTTTTTTAAGAATGAATTTCTAAGGTACTTATGCCCCATTGTGGGGTATTATATTGTTTCTGTTTTGACCATATGTCGGCGTTACCTTTCGGTTGTAGCTGTGATATCTCCGGTTATGTTTGGGAGAGAATCTCCCTCATTCTGACAAATTCTTTACGTGAAATTTCTCCCTTGGCGAATCGCGTCTTCAATATAGCTTCAGAGTCGAAACGATCCTGTACCGGCCCCCGCAAGCCATCTGTCTGGGACCTGAAGATTCGGATAGCAAGAAACACTACCAATACAATTATCAGGCCGCATAACAACTGGGAAAATATACTTCCCGTGAAAAAACCACTCCACCAGCCTGCCACCACAGGCCCATAATCACAGCCCCACATGGCCAAGCCTCCCTTATATTGTTTTCAAACTAATCTTTATTTTCATGACATCATGCATGGTCGCCGTTGCTTGCTTCCTAATTACACCAGCAAATTGTGCTCCATGAAGCAAATTAAATTACATCTCTCTGTAATCATTGTTGATAGTAGAATAACCGAATGATCTCATGCTGATCATTATGGCAAAGTG
>JBARUU010000018.1:0-49527 GCA_049645925.1 Desulforhopalus sp. | reverse complement strand
GAGCTTCACCGCCTCTTCTTTAAACTCTTTCGTATAACTACGTCTTTTTTTCTTGTTCATTGAACACCTCCAGAATGATAAATAATTCACTCTTAAAAAAGTGTCCATTGAAACCCTACCACGTCACTTTGTTCTGAATCCCCAGCGAGACATCGCCAGGTGTTTTGTCAGACTGACCGTAACCGATCAGATCATAGTAATACACACTGAAGTTTTGAGATAACGCAATAATGAGATGTCGCATATTGAATGAAGACCAGGGTGTCCCGTGGACCATAACCAGCGGAGGACCATCGCCCCTCACACCATATCGTACCGTACGCCCTTCGAAAACGTAGGTTTCAGGTAGCTTCCATTCAATCATTTGCGATGCACCTCTTGTTCAAAGCAGAACATCATTGGCAGAGTAATGTGAAAATCAACCGACTATCCGATGCCTGTCTATTGTGAAATACCATCCAATAACAACTAAACAGTAGGACTGTTAAATTATTTGAGGAGCTCTGTAACCTGATTTTAATAATCAAACCGTTCCTCTATTGTGGTCAATACCTGCTCCGACAACTATAGATTAGCTGCTATGATTATCCATGAGGGCCGATATATACGCAAGAAGATGTGTAGTGCTGAGCCATTCCAATTACTATCTATCAATTGAAGACTCCGCTCCATACATTCTGTCAGGGCCAAGGGCCTGGAGCAGGGCCTGATTGAGGTCATCGTAGTCAACATCTCCCTGTTGGGAGAAGATCGGATAGATCTTGCCTTTGGCATTGGGAAAAGTGCGGTAAATAGCCGGAGTGATCACTTCTCCCATTGAAGAAACCATACAGCCTTCAGGGGCGACATTGAGGATCAAATCGTAATTTTTCTCCAGTTTCAATGCAACCTCTCCCACATATGGCATCAATTCTCCACCAGGTCGTCTAGTCGAAATAATTTTCTTGGCCATCTCGAGCACCTTCGGCAGCGATTCCGGCATTGAGATTCCAGCGGCACGGTAAAGAGGTGCAGCGAGCAGTTGCCGCAGGATCACGTGCAGGCCGCTCACAGCGAGGAACCGCTTCTGTTTTTTACGCAGAAACTGCTTTCGGCCTTTGATGAATTGTTTATTATCCGACAGACGAATTTCAGATCGGCTCTCCACAATTCCTTCTTTTGCCCGCATCATCATACCGGCAAGTTTATATTCCAGAAATCCCCATATAGGAGTATAGGTCAAGTGAAATCGTCCAGGACCAAGAATAGCGAGCAGACCTTTATGTAAATCCTCAAACTGGGCAGTCCGCATATATGCCTCACCATCGATATGGATCCGGATATGCGACGTGGGTATAGGTGAACTGCACCAGGTTTTATGAAAACGTTGTAAGGGGCCGGTCAAATGATTGCGATGCAGGCCATAAGCAAAAAATCCAACCAGCTGGGCCAGACCGGGAATATTCTGACAATGCCTACATAAAAGCCCGGCCAAATCACCGGGGGCTGATTTTGTTTCAATCAACCGGTTCAACTCACGCTTAAGCTTTCTATAGGCTTTGTTGAAACTCTGATAATCCTGGAGACTCCTGCAACGGGCAGAGCCCTCTGCCAGCAGCTGGTGCAACACCCCCTGGAGAATTGTGGCCTGCACCCCCCGCAGAAAAACCCACCGGGGAAACCCGGTATTAAACCCCTCATTTTCATGCCCGACCAAAAACTGAATATCCTGCTCTTCGTCATCGCCTTGAGAATTTTCGCCGGCCACGTCTCCGGCCTGTTTCAGAAAGAGCTTATGAACCTCGACATACTGCCCCTGCCGACAAGGCCCCAGCCCCTTATTGTTGAAAATCAACAGTCTGTTTTTAGCTTTTACATCAGGCTGGGAATCGCGAACCTTTTGAAAACGACTGATTGCGCCAAGCACATCGCCATACACAGCTGCCATGGGAGCACAGACACTATCACCGGCAACCTTTCTCCCCTGCTCTATGAGAGTCTGCAGGTTACCCCCGTCATTGTAATTGTCAAGACAATCAAAGCCGGCGCTGCGAAAAACCGCCAACAGGGCGCGATTGTCTCCAAGGGTGGGAAAACAGATCAGGTCAGTTGCAGGATTGAGAGGTTTACGGTTTACAAAGACATCCATCAGGTGAACATCAAAACTGTCTTTTCCTGTCAGATTGACACGCTGCTGTCCATTTTTTGCCAGCTGTTTCACATAGGTGTTCAATCTGTTTTCAAGATGCGCAAGTTCCTTTATTGCAGCATCGGACTGAATCCTCAAAAAGGGACGGTTTTGCACTAATTGACTGACCAGAGGATTGGTGACACTGTCGGGGCCGCAGAGAAAAGTAGAAACCTGAACCATAGGCAACAATTCCTCCCCCTGCTCACAGCGCTTGAAGACTTCTTTCAGCCCTTGATGTGCAATTATCTCGTGGAGTCGTCGATCCACAACCGCAGCGGCCAGACTTGCGATCATATGAGCATTGCGCCAGTAGAGATGCTTAAAGGCCGGATCGCAATCAATATTTAAAACGTAACTGGGAATTCCGACAAGCCCTTTATCACGAAGCAGGCGACCAACATGACTGTCATAGACACCGGGGTTGAGGACATATTCACGGCCGACAACCAGGGCAATCCCCTGCCCTGCCGACAGTGCATTATTGGCAAGTTCCGCAGCATAGTCGGCAAGCTCCTCTCTGAAGTGAAGCTGCTCTGCCATTGCCCGGTGCACCAGAAGCCGGAAGCAATCAAAGTCTGTCTCAACCTCATAATGTTGATAGACAGGCAGAAGTTTTGAGTAGAGCTTATGGGCAAGAAGATCAAGATCTGTCGTTTTCAGATCAAGGTAAAAGAGGACAATCCTGCTGGCTGGATAAGCGGCTTCAGCTACCCCCTTGGCCACAGCTAAACCGCCTTGATTTACAGTGCAGGTTCGGCTGAGTGAATTTCCCGAGGCAGGTAAAAACTCAATCTGTGGCGCCAGAATCATCCCATGGGGCTGTTCCGCCAGACGTAAAAACTGACCGACGGCTCCGATATGAGGTGCACAGGTGTCGATCCGAAAGTGTGGTTGTGCACGTAGTATGTCTGATTCCCTTGGGACATCAACATGGACGGGGATACCGGATGATTCAAACAGCGATGCGAAAAAACGGGCCCATTCCGATACCACAAAACTGCGGGGAATCACCAACCTGTCGACAGCTTCGGAAACAGGCAACCTCTCACGCTGAAACTGCCAGATATCGCGACAGGTGTCAGGTACAGCGACCCCTTTGGGCTTAATGGTGCGTACAGATGCCAATTCGTTGATTTGACTGCAACCTCCAAGCCCAAGAGTAAACATATCACCGTCTGCACTACTTGCGGTAAGCTGTGAGCGGTAACAATGCGCGTTTTTATCACCACAGACAGCGCCATGGCATTGAACTATCTTTCTGGTAAACTGTTTATCCACAAAAACTGACAGTGGTAGATCAACGACACTTTTGACCTGTTTTTCAGCCAGGGTCCGTATCAATCCAATACAGGCACGGTGTCCCGGATCTGCGGGCACCAGACAATATCCTGGACCGCCAAGATAACTCTGAAGGCGCTTGGCAACCGCCAATGGCAAAGGATCACTCTGCATGGTCTGGCCATGGAGCAGAACAAGGGTGTTGGCAGGCAGATATATTTGCGGCCAGAGGCTTCGAGCCATGTTCTCGACAATCGCCCAGACAGCAGAGGCCAGGATCTCCTGGCAACTTCTCCCCTCGGCCTGCAGCCGTCGGGCATGTTCCAAGAGAAAAACTGCACAGGTTGCATTAAGGGCTTCCGCGCGGGACGCATCGAGAGCATACTGCGCGGCGGTGCTGATCTCGTCAATCGAGAAGAGATCGGCCAGGGTATCGAGCAAACTCCCGGTACCGGCGGAGCACTTGGTGTTCATTGCATTGTCATACAGATCGCCCTGGTGCAGATCAATGCTGGATATCTTGGTGTCCTCACCACCAATATCAACAAGCAGACAGAAATCTTCATTGAGGCCTGAAACCCCCTGCTTTTTAAGATAGTGGAGATGCTCCCGTGCCTCGTCTACAGAACCGCGGGCGTGGGCATAGTTCTCCACAAGAACAGTTACCCTGTCGGCCAGTGGTGGATAGGTCGCATTCAGAGCTTTTTGAATCTGGTAGCGGGCGCTGCCGGTCAAGCCAATCTGCTGCACTGAAAGCGATTCTACCCTCTGGTTCTGGAGATCCTGAAAAATTGCCTTTATCGTTTCAATGGTATCACCGGCGTTGGAATAGGCCGCTTTATAGAGGATCTGCTCTCCATCACCGCCGGCAATAACAATCTTGGCCATCGTTGATCCGACATCAATACCGATCAGAAGAGACTGCTGACTCAGGTCAGTCGAGTCAGACGAGGTCGATATATCAGGGTAATGGCGAAAAAACAGGTGCTCTGCATCCAGTGACCGGTATATCTCAGAGAAGGGGGGCAAATAATTTCTTTGTTGCTCTTCATCTGCCGGCAATGCAGTCAGTTTTTGGTTTTCGTCTGTCTGTGAACGCCCTAACTGTTGCAATCCCCCCAAGATCAGATCTTGAGACGCATCATACCGAATGGATTGTATCCCCATCAAAGAAAAATAATCAGCAGCACAGTCACGGGCAAATTGCCAGCAAAAAACCCTGCCGGTCAACCAGACACTATCGAAGCTGGTTTTCAGTTGCTTACAGGCCTTGACCACCTCTGATTTAAGTGTTGTTGCCAGAGCAAAATCGATGGGGATGCCCTGGTTTTTGTCAGAAATTGTCGCCGAAGATGCGAAGACACCGCAACGGTCGGCCCGCAGAGGGATTTCCTGCCGAGCGCTCTCTCCCTCCTCTCCCAGGTACGATGCCAGCACGACATCAACCTGTTTTCTTCCCAGGGCCAGTTTGCGCAACACCCTGTCCAGATTGATCCCCGACCCGGACCCACATCTCGGATTACTGACCAGCAGATCATCTTTTAACGTACCGTCAGGATATACCCCGACAAGACAATAGCCGGATGCAGACAGATTCAGAACTGCAACGGAAGAAGCCGCTTTTCGTGCTCTGACCGCTGCAGCAGCCCATAGAATTGCAAGTGTAGAAAAATATATTCCCCTGCCGAAATGTTGACTGACGACATTGTGCAGTTTTCCGGTGATGAAAATCGGAAGTTCCGGTGGCACCTCAATATCGGTTGCTACTGTCGCCAATGCTGTGGTAGCTGGTAATGACCGTTGATATACTCCATGACTTTCTGTGTAACAGTAAAAATGAAAAGTTTCTATTCCGGCATCGACCAGCAGGCAAGAGGTGGCTACTGTCATTGTTGAACCGGCAACTGATTGTATGAGACTGTTCATTGCAGAAAATCAGAAAAAGAGGGGGGTGTTATTTCTTCTATATAATTTCTATCCTGAAATGAGATAGAAGATATTGAGATATGACAGGCTATATAGTGATCAGTTCAATGTGTACCACATCTCCGCTCTTTGGCAACTTCTTTCAAGAATTAACAAATCGCAAAACGCAGGGCTGGCACAAGGGATAAAAAGCTATTTACCTGGCGAGTTTAATAGTAATGGCTGTTACTACTCCCCATACAATATTAAAGAAGATGACCAGGAGCGGGGTAAGAAGACCAAGTTCAATGCCGCCGATTCCTTTATGTGCCTGGACAGGAAACACATACAGTAGCTGCACCGCTGTCGGTGCCAGGCTGAGTACCGAGCCCTGGAGAACAGGTTTTGATCGCAGCAGAGGGAGAAGAAAAAGCCCACCCCAAATCCCGCCCCAGACTATCCGCGGATAAAGCCATCCGGTGGACAAATGAGGAGAAAGTGCCACACCGAGCTGCTTGGACACCCCCAGATCTCCAAAAATCCAGACAGTCAGGCTGTTTACCAGAGCACCAAGACAGCCTGCGGCAAAACAGATCAGCAACTTTTTCATTTTTAGAACCTCATAAAATAGATATCAAAATTTCAAAAAGACAGGCGTACCTGACATTTGTTTTACTCAAGACACAATAGACCATTAAACCGTCAGTAATTTTTTATTGTGTTTGAGGATTTCAGTCAATGGCTGCCCCCAGTACTTTACTTCAATCCCCAGAGCTTTAATCATCTCCGTCACTCCCAACTGTTCTGTGCAGGCTTTGCATGCAGAGATATGTACGCCGTCTTTCAGCATTTCCTGCAGCTGAATCTGGAGGTCTTTATTTTCTGCAACTAATTGTGCCGGTGCTCCCCAGATGATGATGGTCACCTCACCCCACCAGCCATTTTTGATCGCATTATGACCATACATACACACCATCTTTTCTGATGTGATCAGATCTGCATTTGTCCACAATATGTACAATTCATCGCTCATCGACATCTATCTCCCTGTATTTATATGTAGAAACCGAGATCTGATCTGTGACATACTCTCAGGTTCAGATTCGACCATATCTGACAATCAGCATAACACCTGGCCACCCATAAATCATGAGTAGAAAAAACTCCACGTAACAAATTGTCGAACAGCTTAATGATATACTCTGGTTATTAACGTGCTGATTTTTCAAATAAAGATAAAGGAGACGATGATGACCAATGACATTTTCACAAGCAATGAATTTTTATCCCGCCACCATGGTATATTAGGATTATCCTCGGAGCAGTCGTTCGTAGAGCCTTGGGTGGATACTTTCCAAAGTGGGGGTATAACTAGCCAGAGGGGTCGGGTGGATCACCTTTGGTGTAGTCGCGTTGAGAAGTTAAAATTACAGATATCATTATTCCTGAGCGGAAGATACTGATTTATTAAGGAGAAAAGAATTACCAGGGTCGAACTGTTAATTTTAGTAACGACGCGGAACAAGAACTGCGGCAGTGGTTACCGGAATCGAAGAATAACTCTTAATATCTCTTTGCAGGGCATACCGGAAGACCGCTGATTTGTAACACTGCCAAGAGAACAATGTGTACCAACCTGCAATAAGCAAATCTTACAGATAATAACTATACCTTGCATTGTCTGAGGCACACCTTCGCAACGGATATGCTGAATGCGGGTATGCGTATTGAAGTCCTGCAGCAGCTTTTGGGCCACCATGAGATTGGAGTGACGATGCGCTATGCCAGGTTAATAGACCAGACAAGAGAGTAGGAGTACTTCAAGGCAATGGATCGCCTCGAACGGGGGGGGAACATTATGAACTTGAGCGCATCAGTAATCAATTACAAAAGGTATTTGAAGAAAAAAATCTCGACTCAAAGCATAAAAAGTTACCCGAATAGATAGAAGCATTTTCTCTTATGGCTACCGGTGCCGGTAGAAACTGCCGCCCAGGTCCATGTAAAGATGTATATTGATTTGCTTCTGGAAAAGCACCTGGCGGCCAAGACTATCAACGAACAATTGGTTGTTATTCGAGGCTACTACAGTTATCTGGATAATGAAGAAGGCAGGGATATTCAAGATCCTGTAAGCTCCGGGATGGCCCTTCGTCTGCCGACACCGTTTCCCCGGCACCTCAAGGAGAGTGAACTCGATATTTTTCTGGCGGTAATAAGTAAAAAATCATGATAGAGCCTTATTCATGATCATGGTGCGTTGTGGACTTAGGTCGCAGAAGCTGCCGGGCTGGAGCTGTCCTCAATTAATTATCTACGAAACCAAATCATTGGGCGATGCGTAAAAGGTGGAAAAGACAGGGTGACCTATATCAGCAATGATACAGCCAATATATTGGCTGCTTACCAAAAGAATGAGATTGTTATTTCTGAAATTGATGACCGTATCACGAATCTCTTTCTCAAGGATTCCGCCCCCAAGGGAGCTCTTTGCTGGGGTGATTACCGTCCGTTAAAAGTTACAGAGTTCAGCGACGGGTCCCCTGAAAGATGGCGATGTATGTTTAAAAGTAGTGTTGTTTAAATAAGGTTGCAGGGAACTGCTGAAAGCAGAGGAAAATTTTATAGAATTATTAGAATGGCCTTACGAGGCGAATACTTATCACCTTATCTGCTCATTGACCTTATCTCAAGCAAGGAAATGTACGAGAAAGCAAATTTAATTTGAAATTTTTCGTGTTCATGCACTTTAATTACTCAATGGACTAGAGATGGTTTCTCCCAACAATGGCATTTTTATTGTATTGTTGATACCTACTCAAAACGGTAGAGCTAGAAAGCCGCCACAAAAGAATACTATTATCTGAAGAATAAGAAGATTACCATGCCGTTTTTTCTAGAAAAAATCCATTCCATCAGATTCAAACTGATCACCAGTCTCATTGCCGTTTCCCTGTTCGTTTGCCTGATTTCGATCCTGGTCGGCGGAAATTTGCTGTACCGCTCTGTAATCGATGAGGCCAACAACCGAATTCAACAGGATCTCAATGTTGCAAGAGTCATATACGATGACCGAATCAGTGCGATTCGCCTGGCATTGGAAATTACTGCCTCCGTACCTGCGTATCCTAAAACCGCATCCTCCACCGATACTTTACCTCCCACCAAAGTCATTCATCAACTGGCCAAACGACTACAACTGGATTTTCTTGGAATGACAAATGGTAGCGGACAGATCATTCATCAATACAGACAAGATACGGCGAACACCACCGGCTTATTAAGCAAGAACCCTCTCGTAAAAAGCGTGCTTGATAATCAGCACCCCATAGCGGGTACCGTTGTATTAAATGTGGAACAATTGCTCTTTGAAAACCCTTCTCTGGTTGCCCGGGCAGATTTGGTCGCAAATGTTGGCCCAGAAGTGAAAAGTGACGCGGTAGACTTGGAAGTAGCCGCAATGACGGTTGGTGTTGCGGTACCAATCTTTGTAGACCAAACACTCAAGGGAGTGCTCTATGGCGGTTTTCTTCTCAACAAAGACACACATATCGTAGATAAAATAGGAGAAACAGTTTTTAAAAATGAAATATACAAAGGTCGTAACGTGGGAACAGCCACTATCTTCTACAACGATCTTAGAATCGCAACCAGTGTGAAAAACTCTTTGGGTGAAAGAGCACTGGGGACTTTTGCCTCCCGGGAAGTGTCCCAGCACGTTCTTGGTGAAGGAGAAAAATGGACCAATCGTGCCAAGGTGCTAAACGACTGGTACATCACGGCTTATGAACCGATTATTGATATATCCAACCAGAGGGTGGGGATGCTCTACGTGGGGGTACTGGAAGCTCAATACACGGATATTCGCACAAACGCCATCATGATTTTTACCAGCATCACATTGGTCGGGGTTATGATCGCCATTTTCATGGGTTGGCTGTTTACAGGCAGAATCATGCAGCCGGTAACTCATTTAATTCGAGCTAGTGCAGAGATCTCAGGTGGTAATCTTTCCCCGGACATAGGACCAATATCCAAGGACGATATAGGCCGCCTGCAGAAAAACTTTCTCATAATGACCGATGCTCTAAGAGAAAAGGAAAAACGTCATAAGGTCGAACACGAAACCCGCCTACTCCAATCGGAAAAACAGGCCAGTGTAGGAAAACTTGCTGCGGGGGTCGCCCACGAGATCAACAACCCTCTCACCGCCGTCTTGACATTTACCCACTTGATTTTAAGGAGAAGAGACCTGCCGGATGAGGTTCGTGCAGATCTGGAAATTGTCAAAACCCAGACCGAGCGGGTAAGGAAAATTGTCAAAAGCCTGCTTGATTTTTCCAGGCAAACAGTGATTAAAACTGAATCGACAGAGATAAATCAACTTATCGAAAACAGCATCGGGTTGATGAAAAATCAGGCACTTATAAAAGATGTCAACCTGTCTTTTCATGGAGCAAACAAGCTGCCGACCCTGACACTGGATCAAAACCAGTTTCAGAGTGTGTTGATTAACATGATTATTAATGCACTGGATGCTACGCCTCCTGGTGGCCACATTGATATCCAGACAATGGAGGTCGATGCGAACAATGAAAGAGGAGTGGAAATTCGCATTGCCGATACCGGAAGCGGCATTTCACCTGATGACATGGATCAAATCTTTGACCCATTCTTTACCACTAAAGAGGTGGGCAAGGGTACCGGCCTTGGACTGGCGGTAACAGCCGGTATCATTGAGCGGCACGGAGGGACAATAAAAGTTCGGTCACAAACGAACGGGGGAACAACTTTCACCATTTGGCTGCCCCGTCGAGTAGGTGGCGGACCTTCAAATAACCAAACCGACCAGGAGGGCTCAGATTTTGAGAATATTAATAGTTGATGACGATGCAATTGTAGTTCAAAGCTGTGTAAGAATTCTGGAAATGGAAGGAATGGAAGCCCATGTTGCAAGCACTGTGGAAACGGGTGAAAAATTACTCTCCAAGGGAGGACCATCCGCCTCATTTGACCTGATACTCACAGACGTTAAAATGCCAGGTCAAGACGGTTTCGAAATGATCCGTCGAGCAAGGAAAATACAGCCAGACATCCCAATCATTATGATGACAGGCTACTTGACCACCAAAACCATGGAAAAAGGTCGCCGCTATGGAGCGGACAACTATATAGCAAAACCATTTACCCCGGATGAACTCGTCGATGCGGTGAGAAAGACGACCATTCGACAAAAAGGAGGAAGAGACAAATGAACCAATCGATGCTGATTATTGATGATGACACTGCTGTGTTAGCATCCTGCCAGCGTATATTTACCGAAGAAGGATTTAAGGTAACCACCACCACGAACCCATCAGAAGGTATTGAGTTGGCGAAGAGCAACCAATATACTGTCATTCTGTGCGACTGGCACATGCCTGAACTTGACGGAATGGATGTGGTAACACGACTCGAAACTGATGCGCCGGAATCAGCAGTTGTAATGATCAGTGGCTACCCTTCGGTGGGGCGAGCGACTGAAGCCATGCAAAGAGGTGTGATGGACTATCTGTCAAAACCATTTACTCCTGAAGAAATTGCAGAGGCCGTGAAAAAGGCAATTACAGCCAAACTCTCTCAGGAAAAAAAGGCGCTGAGCCGATTTGAAAAAGTACTCGGGAAGTTTCCAACTCCGAGTATGGACGATAAAGTTCCTAAGAATATTGCCGAGACTGTCGCCGAGACTGTTGGTGTCTCTAAGGCGACCTCGCCCTGGCTTTCTCTTTTTGTTCTTGGGGTCATGGCTGGTGCCTATATAGGGTTTGGGGGACTTTTTGCCACTTCTGTAACCTTCGACATGCCATCAGAGATGGGGCTTGGTCTGAAAAAGCTTGTGGCAGGAGGGGCATTTAGTATCGGTCTCATGCTGGTAATCATTGCAGGAGCAGAATTATTCACCGGCAACACCCTCATGATCTCAAGCATTATAACCGGTCGGATTACCTGGCCAAACGTTTTAGCCAGATGGACACTTGTCTATATTGCAAATTTCATCGGCTCAATAATTCTCGCCCTACTCTTTTACTATTCAGGTCTCTGGAAGACAGGTGGGGACATGCTGGGGGTTGCAGCTGTAAAAACAGCTTATGCCAAAGTCCACCTTAGCTTCTGGGAAGCTCTAATTCGCGCCATAGGCTGTAACTGGATGGTCTGCCTGGCGGTATGGATGGCATTGTCAGCACGGCAGACTGTCGGCAAGATTTTTGCGATTTTTTTTCCCATCATGGGCTTCGTTGCCATAGGTTTTGAACACTGCATTGCCAACATGTATTTTATCCCCGTCGGTATCTTTCTCTCCCGTTGGGCTGGCATTACCCCGGATGGGCTTGATGTCAATACAATTACCTGGGGGGCATTTGCAATCAAAAGCCTTGTTCCGGTTACTATTGGAAACATAATTGGTGGTGTGGTTTTTGTTGGATTGGGGTACTGGGGGGCCTATCTAAGACCTTCAAGATAAGGAGTGTTTTTCCTGGAATTGAGTGAGGAATCGCGCTTGCGGCTCTTTAAGCTAAAAGCGCATTCCAAATTTTTCTCAAACGTGATTTTGAAGAACTTTTCCAACCTTTTTGATGCACACGGGCTTAACTTCCCGAAAAGCTAGCTATCATGGAGAAAAAATCTCCATAAATTTTGGATATACTAAATACATACTGTCGATAAGGTGCAGGGAAAAAAATTGTTAGCATATTGGTGGCAGAACCAAGCTATCGTGAAAGATATCTGGCTGACAATTATCAATTCTGGTAGAAACTGTTTAGCTGAACTTATCAGATCAAGTGTCGACTTCTATAGTTCAGCATACAATCTTTCTACCACCCCCTTGCCATACTTTCGGTCAAGCTTTCGCACTATGAAATGTCCTCGTGCCATATCTTGAAAATGATCTATAAATATAGTGTTGACTATCGCTCCTCCAGCGGCACCGATTGCCGGTATTGCTTGAGCGGCAGCCTTTTCTGTGACTTGAATACTAAACCTTTCGGCAATCTTAGCTATTAACCTGACTAATACCGGCGCACCTTCGTCTGTTAAGGTTTTACTTACAAGAAACTCTGAAGCATCAGCTACTGATTTTGCGAGTGTTGCTCGAACCGCATAATAGCCACTTTCGGATCCGTCATCCGACTGACTGTTGCCACCAAGGGCAAAAACCTCCAGGCAGGCCAGCTTGGTCTCTATAGTTGAGATGGATTCGCCTTCGCTCCTTGCAACATCGGCTATTGAACGCAGCATTATTGAAGTAGATATAGGCAACTCTAAGGCTATTGCGGAAATTCCAAAAAATCCTCCAGCCCCGCCGCTAACAGCAACACCTAGTTTATGCCAAATGTTAGATGAAGCTTCGCCGGGAATATCTTTCATGGTGAAAATTGCGGCATCCGATGCCTTAAGTAGTGCCGTCTTCGTGATGTCGCCTATGCTCTTGTTCCAGTTTTCAGGTAATAAGGCCAAACCTTTTTCAATTGGAGTACCTATAAAATTTGTTACTTTAGCCGCGATTCCGGGATTTTCTAAAAGTTTTTTTGCAACCTGAAGCTCTTTTCTATCTTGTTTGGTGAAACTTGATGTCATACAAAACTCCTCTATTATTTTCGTGGCTAATCGCGATGAAGCTGGTGAGGATAAACAGCTATATAGAAACTGTTTATCTCCTATTTTGTTACGTTACATACAGAAAGAACGCATGTTGAGGTAACTGGAAAAACACCACGATGCTATCAAGCTCCAAATAGACAGCCATGTGAGATGATCTGTCTCATTTCGGTTTGCGAAAATCAGTCAGATCGGATCTCGATTTCTACAATTTATAGCACCATAGAATTCTTTAACCTCCTTTGCCGAATTATGGTTATAGGCTTGTTATTACAATGTTTCAGCAACCACTCCGATCATCGGGGTTCGTATTGTAAAGACATTCCTACCCCGACTTCTTTTAATTGAACTACCTGGGAAAGTGCAATTTTCGAGTCGAGATCGGTGCAATGGCAGGCATGCAGCTGCTGCAGGTTGAGTTCCTTGAAATACCGGAGTGTGCCAAGCATTTGTGTCTGAGACGGTTTCTGCAGATGAAGACCACCAACTACATCGCAGATTCGGTCTTCACTGCAAACTTTCCGGGCGTACTCAATGATATTACATATACCGGCATGTGAACATCCTGTGATGAGAACCAGCCCATTGTCAGATAAAAAAGCGAGGGCAGAGTCCTCAATCACCCCGTCTTCTTCAACCGCATTTTCCTTCTTTCCAAAGGTCAGGTTCGATTCAAAACTGTTTTCCCTTGGAATCTGGCCTAAAAAAACCAATGTATCGGTCAGCCAGAGAGGCGTATCGGTCAATTTCAATGTAAAGTGTTGTGCCAGTTTCTCCTTTGACATCAAAGAGCCAAATTCACCAAAATTATCCTCAACGACACTGACGAATGTCTGGGTATGTGCTATCAGGGTTGGTTTTGCAATGGATAAACCTGCGATACTGGATTCGGTATAGTATCTGACAAGCGGATCCAGTCCCCAGGTATGATCCATATGACTGTGAGACAACACCAGATAATCAAGATGTCTCAAATCCAATCCCATTTTCTGGCTGTTACGGATAAAGATATCCGAGTATCCGGTATCAAACAGAATGCGACAATCACCATCTTCGATCAAAACAGAAAATCCCGGTTCAGCCAGATAATATTTATCAATCAAACTGTTATTGTCCACTAACACATGTACGTTCATATCATTTGTTCCAAAAGGGTCTGGCTCATAGTATCATCCAGCGACCACTCAGATAATCAACACCCTCTTCCCGTTGTCAGAAAATGGGCCCAATCCCGCCGCTGTTGCTTAGTACACTCCTCTGCTGCCCGCTGGAAATCATATGGTACTTTCATATGTTGAACGAACCAGCCGGAAATGTCCTTTTCGAGCATCGCATAAGATGCATGGGGACAATAGTTTTCCATGGAATGCACGACAGGTTCATCGTCTGTATAAGCAGGTAAGCCTACACTGCCAGGGTTGACAATGAGAGAACCTTTGGCCAGTGAAACAGTCCTGGGGATGTGGGAATGACCACAGATTGTCACCTCGGATGATTGTCCGCTCAACATTTCAATTATTTTTTTCTCTGGCCGCAAAAGTGGATATCCGCTAGCAATGTCTTCCAGCAGATATTCTGCATCATCAGCAGGCGTGCCATGACAAAGATAGACATCCTCAGTCAATTGTTTATCGAAGGGAAGCGATTTCAACCACTCTACAGGCTCCGGACCAAGAGCATCCGCAACAAATCCCAGTGTCGGATTCGCATTGATATCTTCCGGGCTTGTTTCAGAGATCAGGCGATCCTGATTACCGCTAATGGTTACAACATCATATTGTCTGAGCAGCTCATACGTCGCCCTTGGTGCTATTGGCCCATAAAAAATATCACCCAGGTTGATCAGCAAATCTGCACCTTGCTTTTCAACATCTGCAAGAACGGCTTTAAGTGCAAATACATTACTATGTATATCTGACAATGCTGCAATTCTCACCGGCTCTCCTCGGACAGAAAATTTCTTATATGAGAACAGTGTTCATGGACAGTACACCCGCCTTTATCGCGGCGAACCAACCCACAGGCAATGTATACCCCATCAGTATTCCAAGATACACCGCCACAACCAATATTCGCAGATATTCTGGATCAACCCTAAGTAAATAATGGCAATCAGCCCATGCCCTCTAAGGGACAACAACAACCGGACAATAAATAGTATTAAGTACCTTGTGCGTAACACTGCCGAGAAAAAGACCGGCAAGATTAGAGTGACCGTGAGAACCCATGACTATCAGGTCGTATTGCCCCGATTTTGCACGGTTGGATAATACATAACCGGCAGCACCTTCAATGGTCTCAAGCGTAAACTCCACCCCCTGTCCTTCGAAAATCCCTTTGGCCTTATTTAAAAGTTCTTCAGCCTCCTGCTTCATATTCGACCGGAGATCCTTGATTAACAGCTCAGGCACCTCAGGCATGTTCCCACGCCATTCATAACAGTGGACTATGGTGACATGAGCCCCGAATAATTTTGCAAGATCCAGCGCGTATTTGGCAGCATTTATGGAATGGAAAGAACCATCAAAAGGGAGAAGAATTTTTTCAGTTTTCATAAGGAATCTCCTGTTGTAAGAATGTAACATCGACACTGTTTTTTCTTCATACAACCAGCCTGCAACCATAAAATAATACATCTAACGGTCTAATGATTGAAAAAATGTCAGGGCAACTTTTCAGTACGGCACGGCACCTTCTCAGCTGACCGGCCACAGGTTTGCCCATCACTTCCAGTAAAGGTCCCGGCCCCAGAGGCATGACCAGATATCGGATGTCACTTTTGCCTGGGTTTCGACGAATGTGAAGCTCGTTTTCATAGCGTTTTGCCAGGTTGATACAGCCTGATAAAAGGAAAGCGCACCCAGGCTCTGGTTTGAAATCAGGCTGCGATAGTTTATTGAGCTATCCGATAGGGGGAAAAAACCTGTGGAGACACGCAAAGGAAGTTCTTCAAACAAAAGTCGTCCCAGGTAATTCTCCAAAGCTTCTGCCATGTTAAATCCAGGTGAAATATCCGCAAGAACGCCCTCGAGGGTGAAAAATGTTTTGCGAAAAAGAATGAGATCAGCAGGAAAAACATATCCGAGCATGGCCATTTCAGCCATGAGCAAAAATGCCTTTTTTAAAGGGTCGTCTTGATGAACTTCGGCAACCATGAATTCAGCAACACACTCGTTCATCTTCTTTGCGTGTAATTTCGAATCGGAGTCACTGATCATCTGACGTATCGACACACATATCTTTTTTATATCTGTAGAAATGATTCCGACCATCATCTCCACCACATGCCCACGCAAAGTTCTCGAAAGACGACCTGCAAGTGTCCAGTCAATTAAGGCAACAGTAAAATCATCAGGGTCTTTTTCCGGTACAGCAAGGATATTACCGGCATGCGGGTCGCCATGGAACAAGGCAACCTCTTCAGTGGAAAAAAGCGGTGTACAGATTATCGCCTCAAAAGTGCGTCGCGCCAATTTTTCTCGCAGCTCTGGAGATATTTCTACGTCGGTGATCCTGATTCCAGCGAGAAATTCCATGGCTGTCACAGTTGTCGTGCAAAACGAAAAAAGACGTGGGATGTGGACACCGCGTACATTGCGATATAATCCGGCGGCTTCCAAAAGATTTTTCTGCTCGGCTGTTAGGTCGATTTCGCGAACCAGATCATCTTGTACCTCCCTAAACAGTTCAACAACCTTCAGCTCCTTCAACCCGTATATTTCCCTGTTATTTTCAAAAAAAACTGCCACACGCTCAAGTATCGACATCTCTTCTTTTAGAAAAGCCTCTATTTCAGGTTTGAGTACCTTGAACACCCCTTTTGCTTGTTCATCTTTCCCTTGCACTCGACAAGTAAATGGAAAGACTGCTGCGACACTGCCCTCAGCAAGAATATGCGGAGACAGACATATTGCAGATGCTGGATTGACCGTCATCAGCCACGTGTCTAGATTTTGGATCAACGTCTCTCGATCTGTACCGTAATGCCCTTTTTCCAGCGTGATGAGCCACTTTTTCAGCCGAGGTTCAATTCCATCTGTACGGGCAATGACCTGGCCAAGTTTGTGTAAAGTTGGGAAATGAAGTGCCAGGTCGAGTAAGCGGATTCCAGGGTCGTTTTCTGCGGTAATTCTCTTTTGACTGAGGATTGCCCTACGCAGCCTACGATAGGATATTTGCGATAAAAAAAAGGCGATACCATCACGGACCATAGGGCCAAATCGACCAAGATTACCATGAACCACTCTCTCCGGCCTGGTAAGCGAGACCAGATATTCGGCACCAACTTGACAAATAGCCTGTTTACCGATTTTTTCGGCCATTACATCTAACTGGTCACCAAGCTGCTCCACACTCAGGTTCTGAGCTGCAAGGAGAAAATTTGTCTGATCTGAGATTGGCATTGAGAATTTCTCGCTGTACAGCGATTAACGGTCTTTAAACCCCCTGGAGCGTTCCGGGAAATAGCTGAAAACAATACCACCTTATATCTGGCAGCAATAAGGGTTGTCACACTAAATTGAAAAAAGAGAAGCTTACAACAGACAAAATGTCTAGTCATATTTTAAAAGGGGTACATTGCATCGTCGAACAGTATAGATATTTTATTTAATAGCTTTTTTTCGCAAAAGATAGCCAGTCATAATTAAATGATTATCATAGAAAACAGTTATGGCAAATAATATATCAAACATCCAACCATCCCCCATTACCTTTCATAACAAACTGAACTGTAGCCAGACAGATTGAGTTCTTACAATATATTGTTAGATCAACAACCAAATACAATATTGATTGAGAAATAATTACCTTGTTTTTGCAAAAAATATTTTCGTAACAAACCGTGCTCCCTTCAATGGTGCACTGAGATGATGACACCTTAAGAGAGTATTAAAAAATCCTGCAACTTCCAGCAGGCTCAGGTGATAATACCTGTAATAACCTTCGTCACATCAAAGATGCTGTAACGAAGGAAAACATTAAAGGAGCTATTACCATGCGAAATAAATATTTGTCTACATTACTACTTATTGTGTCCCTTAGTTTCACGCTCACTTTATTAGGTTGCGAATCTGATGGACCTGCAGAAAATGCAGGAGAAAAAATAGATCAATCGGTTGAGCAAACCAAGGATGCTGTTGAAGATGCCACCGATGAAATCACCGGAGAAGGTCCTGCAGAAAGTGTTGGGGAAACAATAGACGAGGCTGCAGAAAAGGTTGAGGAATCTGCCAACTCTCAAGATTAACAGGCCAGGACTAAAGCAGCGTTCCGTTTATTCCCTGTTGGTATTTTCGATACATCCACTGACTATCTTAGAAAATGTTCGGTGGATGTAAATCAACATGTTTTTTTGTGTTGTATTTATCCGAAGCAACAATAATCAGCACATATCTTTAATAAAAAACAGGAGGGTCAATATCATGTTATCATGGGCTGTTACCTTTTTTATTATTGCTATAATTGCCGGAGTATTAGGGTTCACAGGAATCGCCGGTACCGCAGCGGGAATTGCAAAGATTTTATTCATCCTATTTGTCGTGTTATTCATAGTCTCTCTGGTTCTCGGGCGGCGATCAAAGCTTTGATAATCGAACATCTACCGAAACTTTCAATTTGTTATTTTTAAAAATGAGTTGTTAAAAATTCATTCCACTTGCAGGAGTAACATCTTTCAAAAGGATGCGTGTATGAACCAACAACCTTCTGATGAATTCCAAAAACACGCCAAAACTGGAGAACTGCGGACCGAGGATTCTTTGCAAGAGGAATCCAGTGTTGAACAGTTAGAGGGCGCAGGGGACGAGGAAGTAAAGGATGTTCAACAACAGACTGAGGAACATGAAGCCAAACAATCTATCAAGTATGGCACGTTCGGTGGGGTGTTCACTCCCACTCTGCTCACAATTCTGGGAGTCATTTTATTTCTCAGGGAAGGTTGGGTTGTCGGTAATGCCGGATTGGCGGGTGCCTGGTTGATTATCGGCCTGTCTTTTGCCATTACCGGCTGCACTGGTCTTTCCATGTCATCATTTGTAACAAACATCAGAGTCGGACCGGGTGGAGCATTTTCCATGATTTCACAGTCTCTGGGACTGGAAGTGGGCGGAGCCATTGGTGTACCGCTCTATTTTTCGCAAGCTCTGGCAGTGGTTATGTACATTTTCGGTTTTCGTGCCGGATGGGAATGGGCTGCAAATTCCATGGGATTTCCTTCGTTTTCACCCCTTGTCATCGACTTGACTGCCTTCGCAGTAATTTTTGTAATTACCCTGATCAGTACGAGTCTTGCCTTCAAGGTCCAATACCTTATCCTGGCTGTAGTTGTCATATCTCTTATCTCCATCGCCATAGCAGCCATCAATGGTCCAATGAATAATCCGATCGAATGGTGGGGGAAATTTCCCGGATCGCCAGAAAATAACTTTTCAGGTATCACATTCTGGGCTGTTTTCGCCGTATTTTTTCCTGCATCTACCGGTATCATGGCAGGGGCAAATATGTCCGGAGAGCTCAAGGATCCAAGGAAATCCATTCCGCTAGGTACGATGGCCGCTATTGTTTTGAGTCTCTTTGTCTACATGGGAATCGCATATTGGCTCATGCGCGTTGCAACGGTTGAGGAACTGACCGGCAATTATACAATAATGATTGACCGTGCCTTCTGGGGCCCTGCCGTACTCGCCGGTTTGCTGGCCGCGACATTTTCATCAGCTCTCGCGTCATTTGTTGGTGCACCTCGTATTCTTCAGGCACTTGGCAGTCATAGCATCGTCCCTGCGAGTGGCTGGACAGCCAAGCGCACCAAAAAAGGAGAGCCACGAAACGCCATGTTTATAACTGCCATTATCGTGCTGGCGGCTATTATGCTACGCGAACTGAATGCGATTGCTCCGCTCATCACGATGATTTTTCTCCTTACCTACGCAACTATAAATCTCGTCGTTTTGGTTGAACAAAGTTTACGTTTATTGAGTTTTCGTCCACTTCTCCGTGTTCCGAGAGTTGTGCCGTTCACCGGGCTGGCCGGTTGCCTCCTGTCAATGTTTGTTATTAACCCTGTCTTCAGTTTGGTCTCAATTATTCTGGTTGCGGTGCTGTACTTCGTTCTCATGCGGCGTAAACTCACGTCTCCCTTTGGTGATGTTCGGAGTGGTATGTTTACAGCAGTTGCAGAATGGGGGGCCAAGCAGGTCAAGATGATCCAGGGAACATCAGAGAGAGCGTGGAAACCGAACATACTTTTGGCACTTGAGGACCCAAGACGTCTTCGAGGTGCCTTCGAACTCATTAATCATCTCGCATCTCCTATGGGGTCGCTTAAATTATTAGGTGTTTCCAGGACCGGTGAAGTTGATTCATTACAACAAAGACTTTTCGATTCCCAACAGGCATTTGTGGATAATGGCATTTTCACCTCTGCAACAGTATTGGAATCAGACGACTATCCTGCAGCGGTCAAAGTCGGTTTACAGGCTCTTGGGGGATCATTTTTTCGGCCGAATGTGCTGTTAATGGATCTGCCTAAAGATAAAAACACTCACGAATCGCTCACCGAACTCATTGCGGAGGCCAAAAGGCAGAAAATGGGTGTCGCCGTATTAGTACAACATGATGATGCAGGTCTTGGCCGTCGTAACCGTATAAATTTATGGATTCCTGATATGGGTCCCCACTGGGAGCTGGAAATGGAATTTGTCAATCTCGATCTGGCCATTCTACTGGCCTACCGGATGATGGACAGTTGGGACGCCAGCCTCACCGTGATAGGTGCAGTGAGCAACAAAGCAGAGAAACCAAAAGCCGAGAAATTTCTTGCCAGGCTCGTTGACCTTGCCAGGCTGCCTGGTCAGACGGCAGCACATGTCGCAGACGGGGATTTTGGTCGCTATGCCAGTTCCGCACCGGAAGCCGATTTAAATGTATTTCCGCTTCCTGAGAATCTTGATGCCGATTTTTTATGGAGCTTGAGAGATGCTACAGGTTCATCCTGTCTCTTCACACAGGATGGTGGTGATGAGAGTGCACTGGCCTGATAAAAAAAGCACCTCAAAGATTCTGTCGATTGGCAGCAGACGGAGCTTTCTGGTGACAAGGGTTATAAAATTTATTTTTTGGGCATCAATTTGAGAAGGCGCCCTTCCGGACCGTCTTCAAGCACATATAAGGCCCCTTCGGGGCCCTGCTCCACTTCACGAACTCGATGACTCCATTCAAAACGTTCAGTTTCTTTAGCGGTTTCACCTTCGATATCCACATGTATTAATGCCTTTGAAACCAAACCACCAATCAGGGCGTCACCCTTCCATTCGACAAAAGTATCACCATCGTATATCACAAGGCCTGACGGTGCGATGGAAGGCACCCAATAGGTTTTCGGGGCGTCAAAATCAGGACGGGTATCATGGTCGGGGATCGGCAAGCCAGAGTAGTTATCGCCATTTGATACGATAGGCCAGCCGTAATTTTTTCCTGCGGTTATAATGTTTAATTCATCGCCATGAAGCGGTCCCATCTCGTGCATCCACAGGCGACCCTCAGCATCGAAATCGACCCCCAGGATGTTTCGGTGACCGACCGTCCAAAACTGCCTGGCGATATCGCCACGATCCTGCCAAGGGTTATCAGTCGGAACTGTCCCGTCATCCTGCAGTCGCAATACTTTTCCGAGATTGCTGTCAAAATTCTGGGCTGGTGTCTGCTTTTGTCGATCGCCGGAAGAGATAAACATATATCCGTCTGAATCGAAGGCAATTCGATGACTGTAATGCCCTTGTCCTGGTAGTTTTGGTTCCTGGACCCACAATTTTTCCACTGAAGAAAGTTTCGGGGCTTCACCGCTTGTATCAAATTTCGCACGGGCGACCGCAGCACCAAAAGTGGCGCCATTATCGAGGGTTTCTGCAAAGGATAAGTAGACCCAACTGTTGTCTTTGAAATCAGGATGAAGTACCACGTCGCCCAGGCCACCCTGGCCGCCATAAGCTACTTCCCACATGCCGTGTACCTCGGTTTTCGTGCCATCAGCTGTGACGTGCTGTAGCTTTCCACTTTTTTCGGTCACAAGCATAGTCCCGTCCGGCAGAAAGGTCATCGCCCAAGGTTCATTAAATGTTGCTACCGTTACGGCTTCAATCTTCTTGCCGCTGGTGCTCTCAATATCAAAATTTGCGGCAATTACCGGTGTTGTGAAAATGGCGGTAGCGAATAACACTGTCACAATACGCATCGAGCAATCCCCCTCTGAATGGTTTTTCAGGTGTTGAGCCTACCCTTGACACTCAAACATCCTGATCTCGTCTGCCTTAGATAGAATAAATTTATTGCAATGTGCAGAAGGAAAACCTTAATAAAGCGACCTGCCATTTGTGGCATTGCAAATTTTTCAATAACATAATTCAGCTTTCCACTTACTCCGATTTCCTCAGATAAAACTGGTTTTGATTGCATCCATGTTGATTATATTAGAGATATTCCATCTAAACTTCTCTCTGTTTTCTTCGTGGTGCATGATTGCAGTAACAATGCCATGTGTTGCACATCAAGCATGCTGGATTATACCGTATACTCCGTTATTTCCAGTTGAAGTAAAATCATCAAAAGTGAAAAAAGAATAAGTCCGATACCATCGATACAAACCTTCAAGTGGAGCAAGACGATCTCTTCTGAGCTCAGGAAAAGACTGCAGTAATACATGTAAACAAGGGAGGCGTCCATTCTCCGGAGAATACGTAAGATACGACAAACTCCCTTATTATGGTGCGTTGATATTTTGGAGATCAGCCGTGGGCTACCGGCTCAGTTTTGTCATCTAACTGAAGTTCGATTTTATAGACGAAAAAGTTTTTTTCAGGCTGTTTCCCGCCTCTTCCAGCCCCTTCTTTAGGTCTTGCCAACTGTCTTCACTTGCGTTTTTCAATTGAGCCAGTTGTACTCGGGTTTCCTGCTCTTTTGCCTGTAATTTCTCCAGTTGTTCATGATATTTAATCCGTACATCTGCATCGGCCTTATCCGCTTTGGCTTGCAGTTTATCAGCTTCTGCTTTCCATTCATTGAGTTGCGCTTCGAATTTTTGTTCATACGCTTCTTTTTTACTCATGTCGTACTCCTTAAATGATGTTTCAGGATGGAAAAGTATTTTGAAATACACAATGGATATTCATTGTCGCAACTGCTGTAATGATACTTTATGCACTCCTGTATCTATGACAATGTATTCATTTTTCATGAAATAATCACATAAAGCGATTGAGGTTCAACACTAATAGCCAGCGGTTCTTCGTCGAATACTTCGCCGTCAATAACGTATTTACATGCAGGTTCAGTAAGTATTTTGATTTTCTTTGCCAATGTGTGGTGCACACTCATATCCTGGGATTCCTGGCTTAATCCGGCATATGCCAATTCAGCAAGACTGGTCATCGTGTCCCCCATCGTCTCCGAGTAATCTATCCATGTAACATCCAGCAGACCGTCAGCCGGATTCGGCGCCCCCATCCCTTGCGCCAGTAAGGTAGTTATGGGCGCTGCGTTGGCGATAACCATACTGCTTGCCACAATACTCTGGGGAGGCTTCTCATCGACCGTTAAAGTTATTTTCAAAGGCTTACTCTGACTGATTGCAGTCCACAAACTTTTTATATACGCCAACTGCCCATACCTGTCTTTCAACTCGCGATCTGCAGATTCGATCATTTTTTGTTCAAACCCGATCCCGGCCAGCAATAACATAAGCTTGCCGTTGCATTTCGCGGTATCAATCAGCACAGTTCGTCCGTGGATAATATTCATGCAGGCTGATTGTACCGGATCGATTTTTGATTCTACTCCCAAAAGAACATGACACAGGGCATTAGCCGTGCCAAACGGTATAATACCAAGTTTGATGGTGGTCCCTACAACCAGTGAGGCCACCTCAGTCACAGTGCCGTCTCCTCCGCATGCGATAATAATATCAGCCTTTTTATTAATAGCATTCTGCACTAATTCGGCGGCACTGACTTCAGGAGTTGTTGTCTTGATCGTCAGCCTGAAATGTGGGGAGAGCAGATTGATAACTTCCTCGTTATATTGTTCCCATTTTCCGCCGCCTGCTGCAGGGTTGGCGATGATCCATGCATTATTCCTGACCAAAAATGAACCATTTTCAAGAAATTGTTCCAGAGCCCTCATCTGTCTCACATTCAGCCTTGCTGTATGCCGAATATCTTTTATCTTCTGCAATGTCGATTCAATGTTGCTGTCTCTTTCGACACCCACAAGATACGCGGCAAGAACCAACACAGACCGTCCTCGCCCCAGGGCACAGTGCACGAGAACTGCTCTATTTTTCTGTATGTGGGAATGCATCCAGGTGACAGCCTGCCGGCACTGTGCTTCAGTAGGAACAGAGTGGTCCAGAATTGGAATATTGAGATATTCTACTTCCTCACCAACAACATGCCAGTCAAGGCTACTGAACTCAGCTGTAACATCCAGAACCGCATGTATATTATGCTTCTTTAAAAGATCAATATCAGACGAAACAAGCCTGTCGCCAAGAAAAAGGTTTTCTTCAATTTTCTGCAGAGAAGGTACACCATCATATTTTCTTGCCCATCTATTATAGACATGTGTGCCAAGTAAAAATGGAATAAAAATCCAGGTAATATAACGAGGGATTTTTCCACTGACACGTTTTCTAAAAATATCGGGTCTATTAAAAATGTATGCAGAACTGACCAAAAACAACGAAAGTGCTATCCAGAAAAAAACGAGCTGAAGCACCATGTTTTCAAGAGATAGAGCAAGCCAGAGACTGACAACTCCACCCAGGATATAATAATATGTGATATGCATTGGTCTGTTTAATGAAGATTTTTAATTTTCCCGTTCCATTTACCGAATTGTTGTTGATTACTGTAAATGATGAACGACACAATTCAAATATCCCAAGGGAGCATAGTATTCTTTTGGGGTAATATTCAGTAGCATGCTTATGTTCATTCATGAGTCAGTAATATTTATTAAGACATTCTCTCTTCTCCATTCAGAAGCATCCAGTCACAATATACCAGTAAATATATTGTACAATCGATGGCCGCCAGATTAAGTAAATTATGATTAAAAAAAATCGTCAAATAATCGAAAAACGACTCACTCGTCTGGCATGGTTGTTAGATAATTCGATTCCTTTGCCAGTGATAAACTATCGAATTGGCCTTGATGCGATTATTGGTATCATTCCGGGCATTGGCGACGCAATAGGCATTTTATTGTCAAGTTACATACTCGGCCAAGCTGCACGCATAGGCCTTCCCAAAATGGTGCTCCTGAGAATGGTGTTCAATGTAGCAATAGAAGCAATCGTTGGTATCGTTCCATTTATTGGGGATATTTTCGACATGACCTGGAAAGCCAATGTACGGAACGTCCAACTTCTCGAAAAATATATGGAGCACCCACAAAAAACCAACATATCCAATAGATTTTTCATCTTGGGTTTATTTCTCATGCTGATTGTATTTGTTGTTCTTATGGCAATTTTGGGCATTTATGTTCTGCGCTGGTTCTGGTTCACACTGACCGGTTCCGGCTAAAGAGCTATTGATTATTGCCCGACGTACAGTGATGATTTACCCTGGAGAATCGTCTCAACACTCTCACCGTATAGGTCTTTATGAATTTTTATAGCTGCGAAAACTGCGGACACCCTATATTTTTCGATAATACTCTTTGCGTGAAATGCAAACATACCCTGGGATACCTGCCGGATCAGGACAAAATGAGCGCTCTCATCCCTGCCCGGCAAACAGGTTTGTGGACCAGCGTTGCATCCCAAGAAACTGTAGGACAACACTACCGCATGTGCAAAAACTACAGTGAAGCCAATGTATGTAACTGGATGGTACCGGCCGATAATTCGGAACCACTCTGTCTGGCCTGCCGATTGAATCGAACCATTCCGGACCTCAGCCAACCTGAGAATGTGGCATGCTGGAGACGTTTAGAGGGAGCAAAGAGACGTTTAGTGTATAGTTTGCTTAGGCTGGATCTGCCTTTACAAAACAAGCATGATGATCCGGAGCATGGTCTGGCTTTCGATTTTCTCGCCGACCCGGACCCTGATTTTTCAGAATCACAGCAGGTAATAACCGGACACGCCAAGGGTTTGATCACAATCAATATCGCTGAAGCCGACGAAGTGATTCGGGTGAAAATGCGCCTGGATATGAATGAGCGCTACCGGACACTCCTAGGCCATTTTCGCCATGAAGTGGGTCATTATTACTGGCAGTTACTGGTGAGCCGGAGCGAACACCTTGATGCTTTCAGAAAACTGTATGGTGATGAACAGCAGGATTATGGGGCGGCATTAAAAACATATTATGATCAGGGCGCACCAGAGAAGTGGCAAAATCATCACATCAGCGCCTATGCAAGTTCACACCCATGGGAAGACTGGGCGGAGACGTGGGCGCATTACCTGCATATTATCGACACGCTGGAAACCGCTCAGGCCTATGGTCTGGCTGTTACAGGACTTCCATTAAAAATGCTTTCTCTGTCCGAGTTTATTGAACTTAACTCCACATACGACGAATCCTTCAAACGACTCATTTCAGAGTGGCTACCGCTGACCTTTGCCTTTAATGCCATTAACCGAAGCATGGGAATGGAGGATATTTATCCTTTTGTGTTATCAGGTGGTGTCATCGACAAACTGCATTTTGTACATAAAATCATCAACCAGCCCCACCATTCATCGAATTCATCACCTTGATGTACAATGTAATCTGTGTCACTTTTGAATTCTACCATCTGAGGAGGAGGACTCCACACAAAATATCTGAGAGGAGAATGCGGTAAACCGACACCACTATTTTTTTAAAATCACCCAGATACCATGTATTATTCCTGGTATATACCCAAGGAGGGTCAACAAAATATTGATCCAGAAGTGAAGTCCTATACCTACTTGGAGAAAGACCCCTACAGGGGGTAAAATAATAGTTAACAATATCCTGATTAGATCCATATAATTACCATATTTTTTAGACAATCGAATTAACAACAACCAACAATCACCTGTTGATCCTTATCTCGCAACACCTCAATAACCGATTGTGTCGTTTTACACATCACCGAGGATACCAAGTAAGCCGTGAGCCTCCTGATCATACCTTGATTCAGCTGCTTCCGGAACTGACAACAGTCTGGCAATTGACTGGTCCGGCAGTAAATAGAAAGTTATAGTCGTTCTCCCGTCCCTTGAAGGCGGAAAATATTCATATAAGAGATTTTCCCATTGTTCAGCCCAATCTGTTCCGTATGGAAGAAGTGTCTCAGGTGAGCCGGGAATGTACGGCACAGTCGTTGTGATTCGTTTGAAATCAGCTACAAGTCCCTGGTGAATGTGTGCCGACGCCTCCTGAAAGGCTTCAATTTGCTTCACAACATATGTCCCACTTGCCATAATGTGCGCCGGCAATGAGAGTTTAAGGACTGGAACCGCAATGCCCTTGCCAGTTGCTTTATATCTTTTAAATACCTGTTCAGCGCTCTCCCTAGTAGACGCAAGCCAGAGTTTCACGGGTGGCGCAGACTGTTGTTTCATCAAATAGAGCCACGATTCAAATCGTTTCGCAATATCTCTGTCCCGAGGTCTTTCCAGTCGCTTCTTAATTTTTTCATACTCACTCAAGAGGTCTCCCTGATCTGAATCATTTTCTTTAGGTAGAGAGCGTAAAACAGCGATTTCTTCCTCGCTGAACTGGGAGAGTTCCTCACGAAGTTCTTCTTCATCACGGTCAACAAGCTCTGCAATGGAAAGTATCAGTCGAGCCTGCCAGATTGCCATTTCCGATTCATCAGTCGTGTGTTCAATACCACGTTCCCTTAAAAGCGCAGAGATTATTTCATATTTAGGGTTATCAATTGCAGGAGAGACCTGCGCTATCACTGTATCTGCATTCAGGGCACTAAGTTGAGCAGCATAATCCTCGTTTCTCTTACCGATATCGTTAATCAACTTTTCATAAGGTTCCCGGTTGATTCCAAGAGGGACTGGCGTGTGTGCCTGGCACAGCCCCTGTTTAATAAAAAGCTCAGCTTCGTTATCCCTTTCCTGCCTGGGACCAGGTTCTGTCAGCAGCAAAAAGTGCAACGGAGTACAGAACAGCAGCAGGGGATATCGTTTCTCATTAAAGACGTCGGTCTCCGGAAAGAATAATGTATTAAAGAAATTCATATAGTTAACCGTGGAGGACTATTCTGTTTACAGCAGAAGACTATAAAAGCTATCTCGCCTAACCGATAACTTACCCTTAATGACTTGACTATTATGCAATATAAAGTTCGCAATTCCATAATAGTCTCTAAATTTTTCAATCACAGCAGGCAAAACACCTGCAAAATGAAGTGAAACGTCATTGACTAATACGATTTTTTATCTTCAGCAGTATCCTCTATTGCATCCCCGGCAGCTTCAACATCCTGCCCAATGCCGGACATGGTATTGCAGCTTGTCAGAGTACCGACACTCAATAACAACAGGAACAATAGACTCAGTGTGCGCATAATATACACTCCTTTCTTTTGTGGTTGCCATATATAAATGATTCCGAGGTGAGAATCATTTTTGGGAAATATATCCCAGATTTACCATGTGTGTAACTTTAAGAACATCCAAATTAATTGCAAGGGAATTAAACTATCTGTAAGCCTTGACTTTCATAAAATGGTCATTTTTTGAGCTTGCTGCTCATTGTTTGATTGAAAATAACGAGGCAGAAAGAAAAGAGTAACAGAACGGACTACATACTTGACGGGAATAATTGGAATGATTAGCAGTTAGCATATTGCAGGTCCCATTACGAAAGATACAGCTAGCTTGTTTTATTGAATTACTCTACACCATTTCATTCTAACCATATTCACAATTTTTATATTACTTACTATCTCACTTAAATGGAGCGAATTATGGGTATTGAAGTTAGTGGAATTTTCGGCCTTCTTATTCTTATTGCCGATATATGGGCAATTGTGAACATTTTTCAGAGTGGAGCCACTACCGGGGCGAAGGTTTTATGGGTCGTTATAGTTATATTACTCCCGATAATCGGACTTATTGCGTGGTTTCTTGCGGGACCAAAGTCGATAAGGTAGTTCATTTTATAACAACAGGGAACTAACATTTCAGAGATGTATTTTACCAGCAATAGTACCAGATGGTTTAACATGAAATGCAAGCACCCAAGGCGAACCAATGAAGACAAAGCTCATCAATTTATGGGTGTCCATGCGAGCCAGTTTCTGGCTCATCCCTGCGCTGATGGTTGTAATAGCAACTGTAATGGCAATCAATATTGTAACTATCGACAGAACTCTCAGTGTTATCACCTACCGATTTTACGGTTTCACCTACTCCATAAGTCCTGAAGGGGCCCGATCCATCTTATCTACCATCGCCGGATCGATGATGACAGTCGCCGGCGTTACCTTCTCCATTACCATTGTTGTTCTTAATCTCGCATCATCGCAATTCGGTCCACGTCTGCTCCGAAATTTCATGGAAGACAGGAGTACACAGTTCGTTCTGGGCACATTCGTCTCCAGTTTCATTTACTGTCTGCTCGTACTGCGATCTATTGAAACATTTGAATACTATACGTTCGTGCCAAACCTGTCTGTCATTTTTGCCGTAATTCTTGCACTATTCAATGTTGGTGTGCTGATATTTTTCATTCATCATATCGCAACCTCGATTCAGGCTGATAAGGTCGTTGCTGATATCAGCAAAGAACTTGAAGCAAGTATTCATCAAATCTTTCCTGATGAGCTGAACTATGACACCAAAGACGACAGAAGACAAAAAAGACAACAGACGGCGGAAAAGAAAGATCATCATTATATACATAAAATCACCTCTCGTCGCAGTGGATACTTACAGGCTTTTGACGCCGATGGACTGCTGAAAATAGCCAGTGACAATGATTATTTTATTCACGTACAACTACGCCCGGGACAATTTGTCCTTGCCGACAGCACCCTCGCAGTCGTTTCCAGCGAAGAAATATTTGACGTAAACCTCATTGATCCGATTATGGACACATTTATTGTGGGGACGCAGCGTACGCCGGAACAGGATGCGGAATATCCCATCCACCAGCTTGTCGAAGTTGCTATTCGGGCGCTCTCTCCTGGCATTAACGATCCATACACTGCAATAAGCTGCATCGATCAACTTGGCACAAGCCTTAACGTTCTCGCTAATAGAGAATTTCCCTCATCGCATTGCTTCGACGATCAGGACAAACTCCGCCTGAAAATAAAGCCTTTCACCTATTCTGGTATGTTAAACGCTGCATTTGATCAAATCAGGCAGTATGGCAGTACCAGTGTTGCAGTCACTATTCGGCTGCTGGAAATGTTGACAGTACTCACTACTCAGACACGACATTCTGATCAGCGCCTGGCAATACATCGCCAGGCAAACATGATTTTGCGTGGAAGCAATGATTCACTGCCTGAGAAAAACGACAGAGAAGATGTCCGAGACCGATACACGTTGCTTTTAGAAGCCCTCAATAAATTTAACGATAAAAATGGTGCATATACGCTTCCGGATGAATAATTCTTTTCGTGATTTTTGTATGAAGGCTTGTCTTTGTGTCGTCATTGTGGTGGGGATTCTCCGTCCGGCAGGGGCTCAGGATGAAGCGACAACTGGTACTGAATCATCCTCCGCTGCTGAACAGAAAACCCAGGTAGCCGAAAAAATCAAAGTGCAACCGACTGCTAATGACCGGGCGATAAACAAACGTCTCACCAACATTCTCCAGGCAACCGGATGGTTTTCCGATATCACTGTCAGAGTCGAGGAAGGGGTCGTTTTTCTCGACGGACGAAGTTATTCAGAAGACAACAGGTCGTGGGCAGGTGAGCTCGCCGGTAAGGTGACAGATGTCGTAGCAGTAGTCAATCGTATCCAAATCATTGAACGCTCACCCTGGAACTTTTCTCCTGCTGTCAACGAGTTACGTGATATCTGGCGGGGAGTGCTACGAGGACTGCCAAGATTTGGGATGGGGGTAGTGGTTCTCCTTCTGGTCTGGCTTCTTACTAAAATTGCTGTACTAGGGTTGCGCAGAGTTCTGGATCAACGTTTGAATCCGCTGCTCCGAGATGTAGCAGCACGCATCATCAGTATTCTCGTTTTTCTCTTTGGCTTTTACCTGGCGCTCCAGGTCGCAGGTCTTTCGAGGCTCTCAACCACAGTTCTTGGTGGAACAGGCATTGCCGGTCTGGTTGCAGGAATTGCCTTTCGCGACCTGTTGGAAAACTATCTCGCAAGTATCCTGATCAGTATCCGCAACCCCTTTCGTATTGGGGACCTCGTTGAAATCAGTTCCCACCTCGGATTTGTGGAGCGAGTGACGACACGGGGCACAGTGCTCATGAATCAAGATGGCAATCACGTGCAAATACCAAATTCTATCGTATACAAAAGCATTATTCGAAATTATACAGCTAATCCTAATCGGCGGGAAATGTTCGAAGTCGGCATCGGGTACGAAAGCAAGGCTTCACATGCCCAGGAAGTAGCGATGGAGGTATTGAGCGGTCATCCGGCAGTATTGAATGAGCCTGAACTGTTAGTTCTGGTGGACCGCCTGGGATCTGCAACTGTGAACCTGATAGTCTATTTTTGGTATGACGGTTCGATGTACAATGGACTTAAGGTTAAATCCTCCTTAATCCGATTGGTGAAACAATCTTTTGAAAAAGAGAATATTTCTATGCCTGATGAAGCCAGAGAAATCCTTTTTCCGGAAGGAGTTCCTGTGCGTATGTTGGAACCTTCAACACATGAATCTGCTGAGGAGCTTGCTCCTGCTCAACCAGCACCACTGGTTGGCCAGGAAAAAATCACGACCGAAGCGGAAGGAGGACTTGCAAGCGAGGAAGTGCAACTGAGAGATCAAGCCCGTTCTTCTCGTGCTCCTGAAGAAGGTGAAAGCCTTCTTCAAGAATAATCCCAGCCCTTACCTGCTTACAATAACACCCAGGCCGATAAAGGATATTTTCATCTGATTCCCCCTTGCATCAATTTGGTTCCCGATTCGCCATCAAAATTATTGCACCGAGTGTAGTCCCAAAATACTGCATCCAGGTGACCGTGCTTTACAGGTTTTTTTTAAACGCAATTATATTTTCGCAATTGACTGTCAACTCACCTTCCCAAAAGTGCAGGTTTCTGGCGATCGTAACTGCAGGAATAGTATCTTTGGATGTTACAATAAATATTTCATTAAAACCTTCCGCTCCGGTTTCTGGAGCCCTTGCATATCATTTTGCCCCATGCTTTCGTATTTACAATATATTGGATGTTTGAAATCTTGACCACTTGATAGAGTATTGGGATTTAATCGCCGCTTGCCTTCTCTCTGCAACGCCGACAACGCGTTCCCCCTCGATATAATTTATTGGAGCATCTGGGGCAGATGTAACGAGATAATTCGTGAGAGACCCATTTTTTCGTCCCAGATTGTTTGCGGTATGGTACGGAACGAAGAATTATCTTTTTACCGACAGGGATTGGGAAATCAGCTATTAGCGAGCACGGAAAAGCAGGACACTCGTGACAACCGGTTATATTTCTTGCCAATGAACACTGTCTGATAGAACAGGATTGGCATAAAACAGATTTCCTGTCGGACAGACATCCATCACATTTCAAGTCCTGAATTGTAAGGTTATGGTGTTGGTAAAGAAGAGGTCGGTATACCCTGAGAAACAGCTTCAGCAGGTCATCGTCATTCGATTGTGTCGCTTGATAGATACCGCAGACTCCGCAGTATAAACTGCATGGTGAGGCGAGAGTCGAATCCGGCATTACATGTTTACCAGAATCATTTTTACTCATTTGTTCTCTCCTCTTTTTTCCTGATAATAAAGAGAATTGTGGTGTTTCTTTGCTTAATGCCTGTGACGGGGCACGTTTGATAGATTCTTTCTTTTATAGAGAGTCCTGCAGGTGATAACCCCAACCAGAGTTGCTATAATCCCCGAATATACAAATGATTTTTTCATTTGCTGTACTTTCAGCGCGTAGTCCTCTGAGTCTTTAAAATATTCTATCCCGTTTATGTTTAGTGAGTTGAATGAGTCAATAGTGAAAATCAGGTAAACATCAAACAACACAGCCCCTGTGGAAGCCAGCAATAGAAAAATCACTACCCACGTTGGTATATAGAAAAGTCTCTTTAATACTGAGCTGATTATTTTTGACTTCACTGTATTATGGGTGTGTGGTGGTATCATTTAGGCTATCCTCGTCAAAAAAAGCAGTCGGCTTTTACAAGAGAAACACTCTTTTCCGGACAGGGATTATCTATTGTTTTTTTTACACTTTATCCTGCTTTTACCATATTGCAATAATCTTGTAACTTTTCCCCGGTATTCGGGCTGGAGCTCTATTGATGGTTGGTTCGCACAACACTCGGTCGAGAATATCAATTGCATCATTGCGCACTCAGGGAGTGCGTTTTTCGCAAAAACACAGAGTTTCGGTATTACAGAACGGCAAGCCAGCGGGTGACAGCTTCAGCAACACCGCCGTTGTCATTTGAGGCGACAATTTCAAAGTCGGATTTCATTGATGACGGACCGTTTTCGACAAGAAAGCTCTGTCCGGCCCAGGAAAGGAGGTCCTCATCGTTGTAGTCGTTCCCGACCGCACAGATATTACGTTGTTCCAGGCCGGTTGCTGCAGAAAGCCACCTGACCGCCTGACTTTTAGAAACCGTTGGTGGGAAGATCTCGATCCAGACAGATGTCCCGTCAAGTGGTGAGGTGGCTTTGATAACGTTACATTGTGGCAGTATACATGCAATATCGTTTGCAACTCTATGGCCGCTGTTTCCAGGCGAAATACAGAGGACTTCGGTTGCTTCACCAAAATTTTCGAGCAATTGCCGGGACAAGGGAGAACCAAATTCACCGTACATTTGCAACCGTCTATGAAAATCCGGATTCTTGCCTCCATTGCAACTGTAGAGGAAATACCTGGTATCCGGGACCGGTTTGTGGATCATATAATCGAGCCCGGCCCTTTCCAGATACTCTGCAGCAAAGAGTACGTCTTCTGAACCGAGAGAAAAAGACTTCAGGAGACTGTTGGTCGGAAAATCCAATATTCCGGCACCGGTTGAAAAAATGACAAAATCGACAGGAAGCGAGCTTTCAGAGCCGGCGTAGCCAAGGTTTTCAATGAGTAACTCAAAAGAGTGGTTGGATCTGCCGGTAGCGATTGCTACCAGATAGCCTCGTGTCCGCAGCCTGCAAAGTGCTTCCAGATCGGTTGGTGCAAACTTTCGCTCGGAGGTCAGCAATGTTCCGTCCAGATCAACAACAAACAACCCTTTCAGCTTCTCAGCTCCGTAATCGTCTTGCAATACTCTCAAAGATATCAGCCTCCGGTAACCATCCAATGTGCTTTCCAATCTACTTTTGCCTGAAATGGATGGTTACCAGAATAGTTTGAACTTGTCAGTAATTCTCATCAAGATTTTATCATTTGCCCTACTTTACACTTCTGCAATCTTTCTATTTATCACGATAAAAACCTCGGTACTGTTGAGGCCGGGAATAGTTTTCAACCTCTAAAACAACCTTTCTGACGATAAAATTCCCTTTTAAATCTACCTGCCACGGTCCCCTGCTGTCCCGCGATGGGTTCCAAAAGTTAACCCGGTCGAAAGAATATCCCTTTCGATCCCTGAAAGATGACGGGTGCCCGTCCACTCTATTCATCTCCGTCACCCGGTTGCCGACACGAAGTTGCGCATTTCCACGGCCAACTTTTGATTTGGCGACCAATACTGCCCGACGTAGCTCAATATTTGAGATCTTTACCCATGGATATTGTTGTTTAAGACTTCTTTTAAGAAAAAGAGTTGCTGGCTCACCCCTCTGTCCGGTGATGTGGCTGTCATTAAAATCGAGAACAAATCGTTCCCGGGAAGCCATTGTGTTAATGGGAACGAGAAAAATCATCAACAAGACAGCCACAAGAACGAGGGGAATCCCTGCCTTGTTAACTTGATTGTTGACAACTGATGGGAAGTTTTCTGAAATACTCTTTTCACTTGTTTTCATATCTCACCTCATTGGTTGATTTTGACAGGGAACATCCTTCCCTCTTGCCTGTCAGTGTATGAAACAAGATTGAGTCTGTCAGTGGACAACGGGCTATGTCCCCCGTATTTAGAGGGATGTCGACCCGATGTCGACATGTTTTTCATCGATAATAATCTGAGATACAGGCCTCTCTGAAAAGAGCTTTGAAGAATCAAGTTTTTTTGAATAGCTGCACTTTCAGTAAGTCGGCCAGACCACTGAAACGTTCTGTTTTTCTCGACAGAGCCTGCTCAAAAACCTGTCGTTCGCCGCTGATCCTTACTCGTTTTTTAGCACGGGTAACCGCCGTATAGATCAGCTCACGACTCAGGATTCGGGTATCTTCTTCCGGCAGGACAACAAGTACCTCATCAAACTCCGAACCCTGGCTTTTATGTATGGTCATGGCAAAAACCGTTTCGCAGCGAGGCAGGCGATAGGGAGCATAACCTCTCAGGCCGCCGTCGGATCGCTCAAACCAGACCTTCACCGACCCTTCTGCAGGATCCGGCAGGCAGATACCAATATCTCCGTTAAAAAGATCAAGACTATAATCATTTCTTGTAATGAGTACCGGCCTGCCTGGATACCAACTATCCGATCGGCAGTCAAAACCCCGCCGGGCAAGCGACAACTCAACCCTGTTATTTATCGCTTCAACACCCCGGTGGCCATAGTGAACTCCACAGAGAACCCGGAATCTGTTAAATATAGCGAAAATATCTCGCATATCCGGCGCTGGATAGCTGTATACCTCTTTCATGTATTCAGCATATCGCTTACCTATATACCCGATCAGGTCCGCCTGCAGGGCGGATACATTGGACGCAGCATTTTTTGATAAGATCGACCACGCACATTCACTGTCTCCATAATTTATACTTTCAGCGAACTGTTTGATAGTATCATCGAAGCGATATGTTTTCTTCAGTTCAACGGTATTTTCGGGCAGGCTTCCAATGAGATCGCCGAGAACGGCTCCGGACTCCACCGAAGCGAGCTGATCCTTATCGCCCAGAAGCAGCAGTCTCGCACCTGGTTTGAGCGCGTCGACGAGCTTACTCATCATTGCCAGATCGACCATTGAAGCCTCATCGATAACGACAATATCCCAGCCCATGGGGTTTACACCGTTATGCTTAAACTGTGGTGAATGCCGCCTTACTCCAAGCAGTCGATGCAGGGTCCTGGCCTCGGTGGGTATTGCCGCTTTGATCCTCTCGGGCAGGACCATTGCTTCGAGACTTTTTCGGATAGATTCACTGAGCCGCATCGCGGCCTTCCCTGTGGGGGCTCCGAGAGCTACATCAAGTGTACAGTCCGCTGTCTGCAGGAGAAGAGCGAGTATTTTTACAACCGTGGTGGTCTTGCCTGTTCCCGGTCCGCCACAAATTATGGTCAGAGCCCTATACAGGGCAACCCTGGCCGCCTCTTTCTGCCAGTCAGTGCCGGAACCGGAAAATTCAAAAATTCTGTCGAGAAGATGGGTATCATCCATGGGGGAGAAGTTCAGGGCTGCCATTACACGAATCTGTTTGGCCAGTCTGGTCTCGTAATGAAAATATCTATGCAGATAGAGCCTGTCGTTATGAAGCACGAGAGGGGTTTTACCACCATAGGAAACCAGATGAAGCCCTTCAAGCAATTGCACATCCAATAATGAGACCGGAAGACAGCTATGACCTGCCTCATGGGCGCTGGTGAGTGCCCTGATGATTTCCGCAAACCGTTCTTTTTCTGTGCCGGATAAATGTGACCGCTCGGCCAGGAAACGAGCGAAATGAATATCCAGAAGAGTGTTTCCCTGCTCACTCATCTTCCGCTCCTCCAATCACTCGGTCCAGCTCGATGAGTTTATCGTAGTCAGGAAGGGTTGAATAGACTCCGCTGCCGGGAATTTCAGGAACCATACCACGTACAAAGAGATACATCACTCCACCGAAATGCTGCTCATATCGATAGTCTGGCAACAGGTTTTGAAGATGTTTGTGCAAAACCACTGTATAAATCCAATACTGGAGACCGTAATTATGTGACTGCATCGCGGCAACCAGATTATCCGACCCGTAGTCGGACATCAACTCTCCGAGATAATTGGTTTTATAGTCGAGAATATAATATTTACCGCCATATTCAGTGATAAGATCGACAAAACCGGTCAAATAGCCTCGCATCTCTTTGTGACCAAGAGGAACGACAGTCGGTTCATCCATCAGAAGCGCATTCACCCGGTCGGTGGCCAGATGACTGATATGATAGTAAAAACCCATTTCCTTTAGACAGACATTATCGCCAAGCATGGAAAGACTGTAGCTGCCTTCGGCAAGCGGAGTCGTCACTACCAGTTCCAGTAATTTTTGCATAGCTCCAGGCGCCGCCGCAACGCCATAACGGATGCATTTCTGTCTGAGGAGCTCCATCGTAGCTTCCTGCTGCTCTTGGCCTGCAATCGCAGCAAAGGAGAGACTTTCCAGGAGATCATGAATAACATTCCCAAAATTTGGCCCCGCAGGCAGTCCGGTAACGGGAACAGTGCGATCTTTCTTTATTACGCCACCTGGAACAGATGTAACTTCTTGTTCATGATCGTACTCACTCAGCGATGCCATGGCCGAAAAGCTCGACATCTGCCAGTCAGTATGAAGTGATCTCCTGGAAGCCTGCTGCGGAAAAAGTTCCGTAACAATTTCAGTTCCCTGGTATTTTTCCACTTTCTCATCAGGTACAACAATCTTATGTTGTACTGATCTTTTCTTCGACACCCCTGCAAACCATTCATGCTGTCCCTGGTAATCGACAGCACCAGCCGGAAAGAGAAGATAGCCAAGGGCCGACTGAAAAGAATCCACAACAGTGCCGGATGGCTTCACATCAGCCCAGGCGGTGTAACAGAGGATTTTGGCCCGTGTCAGTGCGACATAGAGCAGCCGAAGATCTTCAGCCATCTCTTCTCGCCCGGCCAGGACCTTACGTTCCGGAAACCGCTCGGAACCCAGATCAACGACCACGTCATTGCCTGCATCGTGACAGGTTATCTGGTATTTTTCCCCTTGGGTCCGATTGTTGCCATACCAGAGATGCGGACAGAACACCACCGGATACTCCAACCCTTTGGCACTGTGCATGGTTACTATATGCACCGCGTCTTCATCGCTTTCCAGCAGCAGCTCCGAATTATCACCATTTTTATCCCCCTGCATCATCTTCCGCAGCCACTGGAGTATCTGACCGATACCAAGATTTTCTTCGTTTTCTTGTTCCTGAACCAATTCCAGCAGATGGTGAATATTTGCAATGGTCCGTTCGGCCATCTGACTCGAGGCAAGAGTTGGCAATACCCCTTCCTCAACCAGCAACCTACTCATCATGGTCAGGAACCCTTGCTCCTGCCACCATCGACTGTACCCTAAAAAACGACCATGAAACCGGGTCAACTGCTCTTCATCTTGCCAGAGGTCATGGAGCTGATTTCCCGTGAAACCAAACCAGGAAACAGTCATCGCCGTCTTCAGCCTGTCTGTCTCACCCGGCGCAGCGACTGCCTGGAGGAGAGTAAACATTTCCCTGCATTCTTTGGTCTGGAAGACGGACTGTCTGCTTCCCACCACCGCAGGAATCGCCGCTTCTGCCAGAACCTGACGATATTCCTCGGCCTGTCTGTTGCTGCGAACAAGAATAGCGATATCGTTGGGAGCAAGAGCCCTTGGAGATTCCGTTTTCAGAAGGACAACATCTGTCGGATCCAGCAATCGACTGATTTCACCAACAATAAACCTACGAAACCCGGCAGCCGCTTTGCCGGAAGTCCATCGCCCGTTTTTATCCCCCGTTTCCTGCTCAAGTGTGCAATAGATCATTCCGGCCAAAGACCTACCGTTTTTAATCAAATCAACATCGCCCTCTTTTTTAGCGGCGCGTACCGGTCGATAATCGAGGGTTTGTTTTTCAAAGTAAAAAGGGTCAGGCCTTGAACTGAAAAGTCGGTTCACCTCTTCTACTAAAAATGGATGGGACCTATAGTTTTGCTCAAGGGTCAGTAAACGATCAGCCGCCGTTCTCGCTTTAAAGTAGGAGTGTATATCAGCTCCCCGAAATTTATAAATTGCCTGTTTAGGATCACCTATCAGATAAAGGTAATGGCCGGCACCTCCGAAAAGTGTTGAAAAGATATACCACTGTTCACTGTCAGTATCCTGAAACTCATCGATGAGGGCCACCGAGAAACGCTCACTCAGAACATCTTTCAGGTAGTGCCCCCGGTCACCCTGCAGTGCTTTTGACAAGCGGAGGATCAGGTCATTGAAGCCCATCATCCCCTGCTGTTCGAGTCGCAGACCGACTTCGCTCCGCAACTGTTCTGCCAGCTTTACCCGAAACGTAAGAACCAAACGGTCAACCACTGTGAGCAGCGACGCAATCTCCTGCTCCGGGAGCGGCCATTCAGCCAGATACGCCTGTTTCTTGAGATCGCCACGAATTTTATTACCGTTCAGTTCTCCTGCGAGTTGTTGGCGATCAAGCACGTTGATGTGTTGAGGAAACACCATGCTTTTTCCACTGAGAAATTCTGTAAGGGACTGGAACCAGGTTTCGAAGTCCTCACTAAACGTCTTTTTAAACCAGCCCCCGGATATTCCGGCAGAAAAACAGTCATACAAATCGGCACTGTGCGTTGACCACCAGGAGACAAGGTTGTCCATTGCTATTTGCAATTGGACTACCGCATCCTCAACTGTTCCTACCTCGGGCTCAATTCGGCCATTATCGCCAAAAACTCGGGCAACACTCGCCAACAGTTTTTCAGGAGACGAAAAACTGCTGACAAGCAGGGAACAGGGCAGCGGATCGAGAGTGTATATACGGGTCCGCCAGAAATCATCGGCTACCTCATTGCGGACATGATCAATATCGGTAAGTAATTCGACATCAAAGAGCTGTCCACTCTCCAGTGCCTGTTCAACCAGCATACGTTGACAAAAACCATGGATGGTAAAGATTCCGGCTCGGTCTATATCATAGAGGGCAAGTTGTAAAAGATTGAGCGCTGACTGGGTGTCGCTCACTGTCGATGCCCATTTCATAAGAGTTTCGTCGACCCCGATATTCTTTTCTGCCAGGGTGCCACTCAGCAACTCCCTGGCCTCGACCAGCCGCGCGCGGATGCGCGTTTTCAGTTCCTCGGTGGCCGCTTTTGTAAAAGTGACAATCAGGATCTTGTCAATGGGTGTGCGCAGCTCAATCAGAGCCCGCAAAACAAGCATGCCGATAGCATACGTCTTGCCTGTACCTGCGCTGGCCTCAACAAGGTTGACTCCCCTTCTCAGTTCAAGTGCGGCGGCATCAAATATTTCATACCTGCTATTCATCGGCGGCGCTCCAGACAGAACACATTAATTGCAGACAAATTTGTTCAAATGCTGCATCGAACTGAAATTCTTCGCCACCGTAGCGCAGCAGCAGTTCCCATTCAGGTTCATAGCCGTTGTCCAGACGCCTGGTAAAAGTCTGGAAAGCTCTATTAAGAGGCGAAGTTCGAGATCGTGGGTTAGCCAGCTGTGATGCGTAATCAAAGGCCGGTTCGACAAAAAATGGGGATGGGGCTCGGCAACCGTCTGAAAAATGATCAAGAAAGGTCTCCAGATCAGGTCCGGCAGAATTTTTGAAGCGAACAATCCTGTCCGTTGCTACAATCCTGGTTTGACCGGTCGGAACCAAGCAACGCAACACAAGATGGTGAATCCAGCCTGAGAGAAGATCACGCCCCCGAAGCTTTCCATACCGGATGAGCATAACTCCGTTTTCATAGAGATTGGAAAGTGTTCCCAGAAGACGATAACTGCCAAGCTCTATATCCAGCGGAATATCAACGCATCCGGCACCCATCCGCTGCTCCTGAACTTTTTCGATAAAGGCGAGGACACCGGCCTTTTTTTCTTCAAAAGCAAGGTGCCCTGAAGTTCCCAGGGGCCATTGTCCTTCAATCTGAATCCTGTGCAATACATCATCGATTTCCCCTGCAAGTCCGGCGCGAAACATCTCTTCCTCAACCAAATATCGACCGAGACCGGACACTTCAAATAGCTCACGATCCTCCGGCAGATCTTCCCCCGACTCCAGTCGAATGGAGAGGCAGTCGTTGATAAAATATTTCTGTGGGTTGGCGTAAAATCGCAGCAGGTTACTGAAGACCACCTGACCGGCTTTTCCTTCCAACTCCCCATGCCACCAATCGGTGGCCGGTTGTTCTCCCCGCAGGAGTGTTTCAGCTGTCCTGCAATAATATTTGTCGTAGCTGAACAATTGCTGGTGGCCGCCCCCGCCAAAATATTTTTTACTGAAGGGGTGAAGTGGATGACGAACGACGACATGTTGAGCCCTGTAGCCGGTTTCAAGTACCTCTAAAAATTCTGTGACAACAATAGAGGGTGGGATCACCTCGTTGGTTCGGATCGACTGGCCAATATAACTCAGATAGAGATGCGACCGTGCAGCCAACAGGGCCTCCATAAACTGGTATCTGTCATCAGCCCTCGGTGAACGGTCTCCCGGCCTGCTGTCAGCTGCCATCAGGTCAAAGGTGTCGTGGGTATCGTTTTTTGGAAAAGTCCCTTCATTAAGCCCAATAAGACCAACAACCTTAAATGGTATCGACCGCATCGGCAACATGGAACAGAAAGTGAGCTGGCCCCGGAGGAACCCGGTGCTGGAGCGACTTTCCTTGGCCGACTGGTTAAACCATTCCCGAATCACCTTAAAGCTCACCTCACCACCATGAAATGGACTGATCGACTCGGAGAGATCAGCCACGAGGCTGCGCAACTCCACCAACTCCTGCAGATATTCATCACCAAAAAGCTGTTGAACTATCCCTTGAAGTATCGCCGACCAGTCTCCCACCCTGTGATTCAGTTGAAAATCCTGATATGCCTGTTCAACAACTCCCACAAACTGGCAGAGACCGCCGAGCGCAAGCGCCCCTCTCCCCTCAATATTCGGAAAAGGAAGCACGCCATCAATGAATTCATCGGTCTCTATGGCATAGCCCATAAGCAGTCGATTCAGTCCATTTTTCCAGCTGTTCTCATCAAAAACCGGAAGACCGGAATCACCTCGTTGCCTGCCGGACAGTCCCCATCGTATCCCGGCCTCTGTTACCCACTGCTGCAGGGTATCGAGGTCGGACAGCGAGAGCTGGAATTGAGGGAAAACAACCGGCTGTCGCAGGAGATCAAGCAGTTCACTCCAACCGAAACGACCGGAAAAAAGATCGAGAAATCGCAAAAATGCAGCGATAATCGAATTGCGACGACGTATACTGCGATCGGCTATGGAATGCTGAATGTCTTCAAAAACAGCCGGGATCAGTGGGGCGTATTCCTGAATATCCGGAGCCATGACCACTATATCCCGTAACTCCAAAGCGGAGTCCTGATGCAGAAGACGGAGGAGATGGTCTTTTAGGACTGTTATTTCACGAATTTTTGAATGGCAGGAAACGATCTGGATTGAGTTGTCCGCAGTGGCTGAAAAAGTTGGCGCTTCGACAGGCAAACTGCCATCCAGAAGATCTGCCTGGAATCGTTCCAGCAGTGTTCCTTCGGAGTACTCTTTACCCTCTAACGGATTAGCATAACTGGAAAATTCCAGGGCAAAATCACAACTTTCAAGCATCATATTCTGTAAATCACGACCCTGCCGGCCAAGGGCTGCCAACAGAGGATGGTGCTCATCCACTTCAGCTACAATCTGCTGAGATGGTTTTTGTACGAGCCTTTTATACTGTTTTCCCCGGCTTTCCACATTCCCCCAATAGGTGCGACATGGTGAAAGCAGGAAAAAATGAACATCCATGTGGCTGGATAAGCTGTTAAGGTAGTTCAAAAAGATCGGCGGAATGGTATGCAGACCGAGAACAGAAATACGTTTCGGCAGTATCCCGGTAAAGTCTTCTCGACCACTCAGCCGTTCAATCACCTGGCTGAACAGCATACCGCGATGCACGGCACCACCCGGTTGCGACAGGAGCCTTCGCCAGAGATCCATCTGCCAGCTTTCCGCCGGATGCCGGACAGCCTGCAGACCGCGCTCCCATTTTTCGAGCATATCCGGCCGCATCACCTGATACTGATCAAAAATATTTGCCAGTCGCCGAGCGAGCTGAAATCTTTTCAATGCGAGATTCTCACCGGACAAATATCCGTGCAGCGGCTGATACACCTCCCCTGAAAGGTCCCTGAGCAGGCTATCAAGCCGCCAGGTCAAAATCTGCCGTTGAAAGCCGTCAGGGGTTATTCCCATGCCAAGTCTGTCTGCGATAAAACCGAGAAAATCGAGGGGAAGAAAAAACGAAAAGTTACAGAAACTGCGAAACTCATCGGCAAGGGTCTGCCCAATCATCCGCTCCATGCCCTGACTCTGGATGAGAAACAGCTCCGTTGCAAAAAGATTCGGCTGTTTGTCTGCCCGAATGACCTCAGCCAGGTGACGCAGCAGGTTTTCCGTGCGATTAGAAACGTGGAGATAGAACATAGGAAACCAGGTAGAATAAAATCATGTATAAACCCGGCCGGAGTTATTTTCAATTCAGGCGGCGGTTTCTTTCATTAACAGAGTGACAGAGTGGGTGAGTCCAGGTATTATTCAGCAACACCAAATATACTATTTGGCACCGACACCTGTCCCGGCATACTCGTATATGCCGTAGATCAGCCCGGCCATGATTCCAAGTGCAAAAAACAATCGCAAACGCCTGTCCCATGGAAGTTTTTCGCCGTCCGCCATATATTGCAGGAGAGCGATGAGCACATAGGTAATACCGGCAACATAGGGCGCGGTTTGTAGAATCTGCCAAAGGGTCGCTTTGAGGGTGGTAATACTGTCCGCTCCCAGACGCAGGTTAAACAGCACATAGAGCACGGCTGAAAGATATAACGAAACTTTTCCTTTAATACTTTGCATATGAACTCACTCAATACATTCTATTTTCCAGGAACGGATATTTACTCGATTCGCCAGTATCCTCTTTTTCTGCTCTTTCAGAAAATGCACCTTATCAAGCCGGTGGAAAAGGAACCTGCGGACTCAGGCGAGGAACCCTCAGATAGTTTCATTAAATCAGGATTATGTCAAGTACATACTCCCTGTCCCCTGGGCGAGAACCGGAATCGATTTCTCCATTTAGTTGAGGACATTAAAAATCGCAAAGACGATTATGCCGCCCAGTTGAGTTCGCTTATTCTCGCCGGCAAATCCAACGCACCCGACACCGACGAGGATTCGGAGCGAAACATCATTCATTCCATGATGGGCAATGTTAACCAGAAGGCGCAAGCTAAGCAGCTGCGAAGAGAAGAAAAACTCTGGCAGGCGCGACTGGTCCTCGCAATTGGTGAAATTCTCGATAAGGAGGAAGAAGAGATAGCCCGTAACCTGGCAATTCTAGAAGATGATCAGGCTGGACTTTTTAAGGAGCTGCATGGTGACGGTGATGATGAATCAACAGAAGATGAAAACCCCTTTGCTGAACTTTGCCAGCTGGAGAACAATTTAAGCACGAGCGCTTCAGGGAACAGTAAAAACCGATTTAACGGTTGGAAAACACTCTTTCTGGAGGGTGATTTTAACGAATGCCAAATACTTCTGGCCGCGGGTCAGGATGCAGGTGATATCCTTCTGGAGTCATATGAGCAAAAAACAACCCAGTCAGCCCCACAGCTCGCCAGCTTTGAGCTTCCCGGACTCATCGGCTGGAGCAGCTCCGAAGCCTTTCAGTCCGTTGTCACATTTACGGAAAAAAACAGTGCGCTGTTAGCGTCTATTCAGGAAAACCTTGCTGAATTGTTGCAGAAGGAATATTGCAAGGAGCAGGAACAACAAAGCATAACCGCCTTTGCTGCAATAGCCGATAAATGGAACGCCCAGCTTGAATCTGTATATCCTGCAAAAAAATTTGGCAGAATACCAGTCAGGTTCTACCTTTTTCCGGGCTGTTCCTGTTCTTCAATCATCGGCAATACGCACCTTGAAAACGGCGAACCGAAGAACGGACTACTGGTCGTAGCGGCATGATCGGTTCGGCCGTCCCCCCTGCCCCTATCTGCAGCAGGTATAGGGGTTAATGGTCATCACCGGGCAAGCTGCGGCACGCACAACTTTATCCGCGACGGATCCGAACATAATCTTTTCAAGGCCTTTATAACCATGAGTTCCCATAACAATGAGATCGGCCTCAATGTCGGTGGCATATTCGACTATTTTTTCCCCGACATCACCCATGAAAACCTTGTAGTTCAGTTCTTTCACTCCAGCTTTTTCGCAGAATTCGACCATTTCGCCGCAAAATGATGCCATCTTCGCCTCGGCACTTTCGGCAAGTTCCCCTTCCAGGGTGGGCATGGTCATTTGGGGTACGAAAAATCCGGAATAATCCTCAAAGTTCTGCACCACGAAAACGAGATGCATCGATGCTCCGAATCGTCCAGCCAGATATCCGGCAGACTCCGCGATCAATTTTGAATTATCAGAGAAATCAACAGGAGTTACAACTTTCTTAATTTCATTAATAATGCTCATACCCCCTCCTTTTCGAAGTTGAAAAAACAACCTACATTTCTAGTGTAATTTTCTCACAACAACCTATCTGATGCAACTTTTTCACCAAGAGATACCGTATGAAGATGGTCAGGATACGTGCACATACTTTCGTTGATTTCAGCTGTAAACAATTCAGAACACTTTACAGTCAAGGTGCGTTCTGTGCCCCATACTATAGTCTCGTTCCAGAATCTGACATAGAGAAAAGATAAGGATTCCTTTGACATATGCAACTGTTACAGTTTATTTTTATCTCTGCTGTAAATATCCATCATTTTTGTGCAGAAATCTCCACAGGTATACCATTAAACGTCTAAAAAGTACTCCTGTCACTATGAAATAAAGAAAACCTGCTGGGAGCAGGTTTTTACAGATGCCAACCTTGATTGATCTTTGAAAAAGCGCTTTTCTTCCCCTATAGAGTGGTGTAGTTTACCCGCTTTTCTATGAGACATTTATCATGAACCCAAATCCAATGAAGGTCTTTACTCTCTCATGAAACTTAAACACACGCTTGAGTATGCACTACTCAGAAGCATTATCTTTTTTATTAACCTCCTGCCTGTCCCGGTCATTCTCTTTCTTTGTTCTTCCATCGGATATGTAGCCTGGGTTGTCTTTCCTTTTCGTATCAAGGTTGCCTACAAGAATCTTTCAACCGCCTTTCCGGAACTGGATCACGCTGCCAAAATTCGTCTCTTGAGAAGAGTCTACCTGCAGTTTACCCGGACATTCGGGCTGGTTTTTATTCTCCACCGTAAAAAATTTAGAAAAATAATTGCAAACGCCACTATCACCGGCCAGGACAAAGTAGATAAAGCTCTCGGCCGTGGAAAAGGTGTGATTCTGACCACAATCCACGCAAGTTGGTTTGAAGCGTATTTTGCCTGGTTCAATATGTCCGGTCTCCCGACAAGTCTTATCTACAAAAAGCAGAGCAATCCCCTTTCCGATCGTTTTTTCGTTCGCCAACGGCGGCATTATGGAACCAGCCTGCAACAACTCAGCAGTTATGACGGAATGAAAACCTACCAGCAGGCACTAAAAGACAACAGATTGCTTATAGTCAGCCTGGACCAGAGGTATTCGGGTACCGGGACAAGCGTCCAGTTCTTTAATCGACCAGTCGACTGTGCCAAGGGTTCGGCAATACTGCATCTTCGTACAGGTGCACCCGTTATGACGAGCGTCTACTCTATGCAAGATGGGAAATTACATATCGATTTTGATACCGTCGACCTCCCTGGGTATACAGAAATAAACGAAGAGAACATTAACGACATCTGCTCAAGAAGCATCAAGCAGTACGAGCCTTTCATCAGACAATACCCGGAACAGTGGTTCAGCCTCTTTCATCGTCTCTGGAGTAAAAAGGGGTACCCTGAGGTTAAAAGGTCGTTCCGTCAGATATTTTTCTAGTGAGACCGTTATAACGAATCCCGGTTGTCCGAAGTAAATACTTCTTCAGTAATTGCGCCCCCTGGTGTATTAATAAGGACGTTTTACAATCCGACGTAGTGACCGGTGCTCTCTGAGCCGGTCTCTCACTGCCATTTCATTTTTACCTCGCCTCAGATCCCATGACTAATAAAGAGATCCTCCTTCGATTATACGCTGTCTTAAAACCGTATCAGGGTAAACTCGTGATTGCCATGCTTGCCATGGTCTGTGTCTCCATTGGAACAGGCGCTCAGACATGGCTGGTGAAAGACGTTCTCGATAAAATATTCATTGAACAGAATACTTTTTACCTGAAAATGCTCCCGCTTGCCGTTCTTGCTATTTTTTTCCTGAAAGGTGTTGTGTACTACCTCTATTCAATTTTGCTGGAACAGGTTGGCCAATCTGTTATTCGCGACTTTCGTCTCAATATCTTCAACCATATCCACAAACAATCACTCTCCTTTTTTAATACGATGCCCACCGGAACGTTGATGTCCCGGATTATTTCAGATGTGGCGCTCCTGCAGCAGACGGTTTCAAATGCGCTTGTTGGTGCGGTCCGCGACTTTTTTCAGGTGGTGATCCTGCTCGGGGTTGTATTTTATATGAATTGGAGACTGGCGATGATCACCTTCGTCGTTTTACCGATTGCCGCTTATCCAATTGTAAAATTTGGTCGTTTATTTCGAAAACTCAGCACCTCAACCCAGGAAGAAGTCGCCCATGTCTCTAATATTCTTCATGAGACCATCACCGGCAATCGGATTGTTAAGGCATTCACCAAGGAAGAGTATGAAGGTAAGAGATTCCTGAGCCAGGTTACCCGCCTCTTCTTACTGACGATGAAGGATGCTACATATCGATGTCTGCAACATCCCATGATGGAGTTTATTGGCGGCGGTGCCATCGCATTGATTATTTGGTTTGGCGGGAAAGAGGTTATCGGTGGCAACATGACCCCCGGAACTTTTTTTGCTTTTTTGACGGCTCTTATTGCCGCTTACGAGCCGGTTAAGGGAGTGACAAAAATAAACTCAACCATCCAGCAGGGGCTTGCGGCGGCAACCCGTGTTTTTGCAATCCTTGACGTTGAACCGGAAATCCAGGATAAAAAGAACGCCATCACCCTGCCGCCCTTTTCCTCACTGATTGAATTCAAGTCACTCAATTTCAGCTATGATAATGAAAAACCGGTGCTGACAGATATAAACCTCACCGTTCCAGCTGGAGAGGCCCTGGCCATTGTAGGGCCGAGCGGTGGCGGCAAGACAACGCTTACCAACCTTCTCCCCCGCTTTCTTGATCTCCAAAATGGGAGTATCCTCGTTGACGGGGTCGATATTAGAGATGTCACCGTGGCATCACTGAGAAACCAGATCGCCATGGTCACTCAGCAAACCATTCTCTTTAATGATACCGTGCGAAACAATATCGCTTATGGCGATCAACAGGCACAGGAAGAGAAAATTCATGATGCAGCGAGAGCCGCTCATGCCTATGATTTTATCCAGGCACTCCCTAATGGTTTTGACACCATGATCGGCGAGGCTGGTGCCCGTTTGTCAGGTGGACAGCGTCAACGCATATCAATAGCCAGGGCAATTCTTAAAGATGCTCCTATTTTGATACTCGACGAAGCCACTTCAGCACTCGACACCGAGTCTGAGCGCGAAGTTCAAAAGGCTTTGGAAAACCTGATGAAAGACCGCACGACCCTGGTTATTGCTCACCGTCTCTCGACAATAAAGAACGCCGACAGGATAATAGTCATCAAGGAAGGTGTTATCGTCGAACAGGGAACCCACAACTCACTCCTTGCTCAAAAAGGCGAGTACGAAATGCTCTACAACATGCAGTATAAATAAAGTAAAAGTACCGAAATCGATCTGACAGCTAAAATTTTATTGTTTTGCCGGATTATTTCGAATTTTCTTGTAGTTTGCTCGTCAAATTCAACAGCCAAAGTGAAATCCCCCAAAGTCAGCACTGTTGAAATCACTGATATCTTTCATGATATCCTTTGGTTTTTAGTTATTTCTTACTTATTGCCGCGTCCGTATAACAGGCGATATTTCCCAAAAAGCCGCAAAAACGGTTTCAGAAAACGACATATAGATAGAAAATCAGGCGTATAGACGAACTAATCTTCCCGGTTATGCTGCGCAGTATAACTGGTTCATATCCCCAAAAAGCCGCGCAGGAAATGCCTGACTGCTTTTTCTTGTTAAACGTAAGGATCTCGTCTATCATAAAGAAAAAAACTGAAATTTCTGCTACATGTGAGCAGTAAGAATATATTTACAACAAAAAATATTCTGAAATAGCAGTGGAACACTGCT
>JBARUU010000017.1:0-17397 GCA_049645925.1 Desulforhopalus sp. | reverse complement strand
CTAAAAGGATATGGAATATCCGTATCCTGTGCCGACACTTCCACAGAAGCGTTTTCTATATTTTCAATCGGCGGACTGGAAAAATCCGACAGCAATGGTTCGGAGTCGTGGAGAAATTTGGTGATGATAATTGGACCGGCCCAGAGGATATATTGCTCATTGTATTCGGCCTCGACCGAGGCGGACTGCGGCGGCATCACCAATTTTCCGCTGAGATGCTCAATGGCCATGACCTCGAGCGCCGTCTTGGCCCGCAGTATTTCGTTATTGGCCAGAAACCAGTCTACCCTGGTGCGCACCGTGCCGAAAACATCGACAGTGATATAGATATCTATATCGGCTTCCGAAGGCGGCACTACATTGACACCTTGGAGAAAAAGGTAGGTTTCCATCAGGCCGGACAGATATTGGAGATCATCGGAAGAAATTTCCTCGGAGTTCTGGTAAGCCCCTAACCCTTTGTATTCCACGCCCAGTTGCGCTTCGCCGCCATAGCCTTCTTGCTCTGATTTTTTCGTTATAGGGGACGGCAAGAGGGTATCGGTTAAAGCCTCGGTGCCGGCACTTGAGGAATTGGAGATATAACGAGGGTAAACCGACTTTTCGGTGACAGGCGGAGACTGGATATAATCTCCACGAAGCTGTGAAACCAGGGAAAAACGACCGCCGAACAGGTTGCCGGTGCCGGTATCGCCGATGGCGTTGACAAAAAGGTTAACCTTTTTGCCGCGCACTGTTGTAAGATCGATCTTTTTTATAGTCGCCCGGGTGGCTGCGGCCACCAATTCCTGCTCCACTGCGAAACGTTTGCCGCCGCCATGTCCCGGAATACCGGTCAAGGAACCGCAACCTGTCAAAAACAATAGCAGAACAACCGCGGATAACCGGCAAAAACCACCTCCATAAGTTGATATAACTTTTCTCACAATCATTGAAAAACTTCCATAATACGGCCACACCACATTCATTGACATTTGGTAATTACCCATTGAATAAGCTCAAAAATTGAAGATGAAAACATCATGGTTCCCGCAGACTCTCGTCAAAGACCCGGATGATCGGATAGAGGAAATAGGAAATAACCGACCGCTTGCCGACCTTTATTTCCGCTCTGACCTTCATGCCGGGCATAAGACGAAAACCGGCCGGAACATTACGTAACTGTGTGGACAACAGACTGATTCTCGTTCGGTAAAAGGCGTCTTCCGCTTCGGAAGGCGATTGCTCCAGCGATTCTCCCCTGTCGTTCAAGCGGAAGCTGTCTTCACTGATAACCCTGACTTTACCAGGTAGGGTATCGTGCCGTTGGAACGGGAAGGCATCAAGCTTGACCCGGGCAGAATCCTCAGTGCGGATGCGGGCAACATCCTTTGATGGAACATTCACTTCCACTTCAATGATACTGTTCACCGGCACAAGGGTGATCAACGGCTCGGCCTGCCGGGTGATGGAGCCTACCGCCAGCTCGGCCATTCTCAGGACAATGCCTTGCTGGGGTGCCCGCAGGGAAACCAGGTCGTGCAGCCTTTTGGCCTTGTTGATCTCTTCAACGATCTTCTGCTCTTCGTTATGCAGCTTGACCTCTTCTTCCATCAGCTCGCCGCTGCGTTCTTCAACAAATCGCTGCCATTCGGATCTTGCCTGTTGCAACTCATGCTCGACAACCTGTTTTTCCGCTCCCAGGCTGGCCAGATCATCCTCAGTCTGATTTCTGTTCTTCTGGGCTTCCAGCAACCTCAGCCGATGGTCGGTATCCCTTTGGGGCAGTCTTGCGACCGTGCCCTCGACGTCACGGAGGAGCTTTTGTTGCCGTTCCTTGCCCTGATACTGCACCTTGTTTAACGAGAGTTTAGCGACCAATGCGGAAATCCGTTCTTCATGAAATTGTTTGTTGCGGTTGAAAATGATTTTTCGCTGACGAAACAACTGTTCCTGCAGCAACCCGTCCTCTCCCTCTTCCGGTAGGGCCGAAAAATCATCATGCTGCAACTCGGCTTTAATCCGCCGGACCTGGGCTCCAATAATATGTGCCTGTTTGGTCAGCTGGGTCAGATCGGCACTGGCAAAGGTCGAGTCCATGGTGGCCAGGAGTTGTCCTTCTTCGACAATATCGCCCACCTGGACTTCAATCGACCGGATGACCGCCGTATTCAGTGACTGAATAACGATAGTCGGGGCCGTGGTGATAAGCTTGCCCTGGGCAACGACAATGCGATCCACGCTGAAGACCACCGCGCCAATCACTATCGCAATAAGCGTTCCGAGAAGGAGATAGAGCACCCATCGGACTGAACCGGGTACCGGCCGTTCCTCGATTTCCACTGCATCGGGCTGATATTCCAGGACTTCCTGGGTGGTCTTATTGTTATTGTTTTTCATAGGGATAACTTTTAATTACAAGGCAAAATGATCCGAAGTAACACCCGGAGAGGGAAAGATACTTTTGGGGACATGAGAAAGCTACGTAAGCTCCATCTGCTGTCGCCAGAGTTTTTTATACAGGCCACAATCTTGGAGCAGGCTGTCATGCGGACCGAAACCGACGAGGTTACCATCTTCCAATACTAGGGTACTGTCGGCGTCTTTCAGCATTGAGAGTCGATGAGAGACGATGAAAACCGTTCGTCCCCGAGAAATTTTCGCCAGATTCTCCCGCACGATCCTCTCGCTTTCCGGATCGAGCGAGCTGGTAGCTTCGTCCAGGATAAGAATTTCCGGACGGGTAAGGAGCGCCCGGGCGATGGCCAGCCGTTGCCGCTGGCCTCCCGACAAATTGCCGGCGCCTTCTTCGAGCAGGGTATCGTAACCCTGGGCAAGTTTGACGATAAATTCATCGGCACCGGCGAGGATGGCCGCCTCGATGATCTGCTCTCGCGAGGCTGCCGCCTGTCCTGCCCGGATGTTGTCGGCGACGGAGGCTCTGAACAGGAAACTCTCCTGCAGGACGACGCCGGTATTGCGGCGCAGATGGGCGGTGTCGATTTCGTTCAGATAACAATTATTTATTCGAATGGTGCCGGTCGAGGGGAAATAGGCTTTCTGCAGCATCCGGGTCAGTGTGGTTTTCCCCGACCCGCTGGGTCCGACGATGCCCAGGGTGGTGCCGGCGGGGATGGTAAGGGAGATCTCCTTCAGGGCGTTGGGCAGGTCCGGGGCGTAACGAAAGGTCACCCGGTCTAAAACGATATCGCCTTTCAGCGATGGCCGGGTACCATGCCGGTCCGCGCCCCACTCCGGTTTGGCGTTCATGACTACCCCCAGTTTTTCAACAGACAGCGCGGCTTCCTGATATTGATGAATAAGCCCTACCAGGCGAACCAGAGGGGAGGTCACCCGGCCGGCCAACATCTGGAAAGCGATCAAGGCCCCGACGGTGATTGAGCCGCTGAAGACCTGGTTGGCCCCCACCCAGATCAGCATAACCGTCATCAGCCGTTCGAGCAGCTGGGTAATGGACTTGGCAGTAATGGAAATCTTGCCTACCCGGAACTGCATGCTGATCGCCCGGGCCACTTTCTGTTCCCACTGGCTGCGCAGCAAGGGTTCAATGGCCATGGCTTTCACCGTCGGCATGCCGCTGATGGTTTCCACCAGCATCGCCTGCCTGTTGCCTTCGGCATCGTACAAGGCGTTCAGCCTGCGTTTGAAAGGGGCAATCAATACCAGGATCACCGTGGCGATCAGCAGGGTAAAAACCAGCACAATGGCGGTCAACTGAAAGCTGTAAAAAAACAAAAAGGGCAGAAAAATAAACAGAGACGTTGCCTCAAGCATGGTGAGAAAGACGCTGCCGGTAAGAAAGCCGCGGATATTGGCGGTCTGCTGCATATGTTTGGTGAGCACTCCGGCGGTGACGCGCTCAAAGAAATCGAGAGGCAGATTGAGCATATGCCGGAAGGTTCTGGAGGTCACCCGCAGGTCGATCTTGTTGGTGGCATGGAGCAACAGGTAATCGCGCAGGAAATCGAGACAGCCGTTCACCACCAGCATCGCCGTCATGCCGATACCGAGCACATGCAGGGTGGTGAAGGCCTGGTTGACCAGGACCTTGTCGATGACGATCTGGAAGAAAATCGGGGTAATGAGAGCAATGGCGTTGATAAAAAGGACGGCAATGGCAATATCGACAAAGGCAGTCTTTTGCCGCAGGATCTCAGGGATAAACCAGCGCAGGCTGAACGGCTGCGTCTCGTCGGTGAGTTTATAGACACGTTTGAGGACATAGATTTCGCCGCTCCACAGCGCGGCAAATTCCTCCTGCGTCAGCCGCAGATGCCCGCCTCCAGGTCCGCTGAGAGGATCGTAGCAGGCGATTGTTGCTGTCTGTCCGGGAGTATCCTGCCCGACAGCCCCGACCACAACCACATGCCGCCCGCTCCGCAATCGGGCTATCGCCGGATAGGCTTTATTGAGGTTCAAGAGGCCCGGCCAATCCAGGGTCAGTAACCTGGTCTTCAGCCCCTGATCCTTGCCCATGCGCAGCAAAGTATCCCGGGGGATTTCTTCATGGCCGAGATTATATTCATGCCGCAGGCGATCCTGGGTGAGTTCGATCTTATGTTCCCTGGCCACTATCGAAAAACAGACCAGGGCGGTATTGATCTTGTCGAAACGAAGCAGGCCGCCGGTCCAGCTTTTTTGAAAATCCTGAAAAGAAACAGTCTCTTTATTGCGAACTTCATCACCCTGTCGGCTGATGGCGGCCAGAGTGGTCAGTGAGACCGGCATACCGTCTGCGCCAAGGTCTATTGCGGATACGATTAGATACCGGCCGTTGCGCAGTTCGGCAACGACCGGTAAATACTCGGCAATTCCTGGCCATTCCTGAGCTTGCGGTCTGAGGATCAGCGTCTGAAGCCCCTCATGCCGAGCGGCCTCTATTACTTTTTTAAGGGTGTCTTTCTTGCCCGCAGGGCCTGTACCTTCTTCCAACTGGAGCAAGGCGGCGGCCAAGGCTCTTTCGCCTGCATTTTCAGCCAGATAGCTGCAGGCGGCGAGAAGATCTGTTTGGAGATCCGGTTGGTTTGTTTGGTTTGCTATTTGATTTGCTATTGGGTTTGCAGAAGTGTCCTCTTCTTGTTGCTCAATCTTGACGTTCATTTTATTCCGTTATTAAATCGCTGCAAAATCTCTTGATAAGGCTGGTGGTTTCCCGCATAAGTCGGAAAACCACCAGCCTGCCGTGCTTATTTCAGTAGGACATTTACAGCGATGCAATCACGAAATCTTTTTCAGATATCTGTGGCTTATTCGACAAGACCGCAAACTCCACGGCAACCCCCTGGCCGCTGCCGTCGGCATCGTACGACAACACACCGGTAGTGGTATTGTAGAGGATGTAGTCATTGTCATCGGCCGCCATACCGGTGCTGCCGGCATGGAAATTAACGGCGGAGAGGGTGCCCTCTTCGACCAGGGCACTGAAGATGCTGTTATGCAGCACAATTTCATCCTGATCGGCGGTGAAATCGACGATGGTGTCAACATTGGCCGTACTGTCCAGAGCCGTGTCAAAAACAAATCGATCTGCTCCCGCACCACCAAGGAGTTCATCATTGCCGGCCAGACCAAAAATCAGATCATCGCCTTCGGTGCCGGTTAACTGATCGCTGCCGGAGGTGCCGGTCAATGTTGTACCTGTTGGGCTTCCAGCCATAAGGGTACTTAAGGTTGCCGAAGAAGAGTCTACCGAGAGCAGACTCTCAATCTGGGCGGCAGGAATGCCATAGCCGCCAGCAGGCTGGATATAGGCCACTTGATAGTCCGGCCCTTTGAACCAGTCCTGGACCGTCACCATGGTCGCGTCGCTGCCGTCTATTTTTACCAGCAGGTTATCGTCTACCCGGTGATAGGTCAGCCTGTCCTCGGTAATATCATCGGTGAAGATCAGCCAGTCGGTACCGCCGTCATTGTTAATGATGGTGTCGCTGCCGGAGCCGGGCCGGTAGACATAGGTATCGTTACCGGCGCCACCCGCCAGGATATCATTTCCGGCATCACCGCCAAGTTGGTCATTGCCTGCCCCACCGAGCATGGTGTCATTGCCGGCTCCGCCATCAAAATAATCATCTCCATCTCCGCCTAGCAACCAGTCATCTCCACCAAAGGCAAAGAGCTGATCATTGCCTTCAAGGCCTTTAAGGAGATCCTTGCCATTGGTGCCGATAACCTGTTCCGCGGCTGACGTGCCGGTACGGACTGTATCAAAGGTACTCTCCGCCGGAACTTCCAAATCACCACCCGGAGGCGGAGTGACGACAAACAGATCATTTATTTGCGAGGCAGGAATGGAGCTCTGGCCCGCCGGCTGGATATAGCTGAGTTGATATTCGGCACCTTTAAACCAATCTTTTACCGTCACCTGGGTGGTTTCATCATCATCGACACGAATGATGAGATCATCATCAGACTGCAGATAGCTTAAACGATCATTGGTGATGTCTCCGGTAAAGATGAGACTGTCGGTCCCACCGCCCAGATTATCGATGATATCCGCCCCGGCTCCGGCACTATACACATAGATGTCGTCCCCGGTTCCGCCCACAAGGTGATCGTTGCCGGCATCTCCCCCAAGCTGATCGTTGCCGGCGCCTCCGTTCTGCACATCGTCTCCCGCGCCGCCATCGAGATAATCATTGCCGTCGCCGCCGTTGAGTTCATCGTTACCGGCAAGGCCGAAGAGCTGATCCGCACCATCCAGGCCATTAATCTGGTTGGTACCGGCTGTGCCTACCAGCTGTTCATCACCGGCAGTGCCGTTAACAATGGTATCAAAATCTGCAGATGGATCCTGGGTAATCAGGCTGGTGATCTGCGCGGCAGGAATTCCATAACCGCCATCCGGTTGAATGTAGTCTATCTGGTAATCGGAACCCAGGAACCAGTTCTTCACGGTTATCTTATCCGTTGAATCTTCAACGGTGATAACCAGGTCATCATCAACTTGAGAGAAGACGAGTTTATCCTGGGTCAGCCCATCAACCAGCAGCAGCCAATCGGTACCGCCGCCAGTGTTATCGATAGTTTCTTCACCGTAGCCTGCGCGGAATACATACCTGTCATCCCCAGCACCCGCGTGCAGCATGTCATTACCGGTTCCACCATCCAGATAATCGTCACCCGACCCGCCTAGCAACCAATCATCACCAGCCTGGCCAAAGAGGTTATCCGCTCCCTGGTAGCCTCGCATTATATCATTGCCGGCGGTGCCGATGAGCTGCTCGTCGGCTGAGGTACCGTACCGTCTTTGATCGAAGGTAGAATCTGCCGGTACTGTAATAGTGTCCGCTTCTGCATCTGCAGGGGGAAACATGCGATTGATTGTTTCTGCCGTTATGCCGCTAGCGCCGGCCGGCTGTATAGCATAGAGCTGATATTCCGACCCCAGGAACCAGTTATTAATGGTCACCTGACGGTTTTCATCACCATCTATTCTTACGATGAGGTTATTTTCGGATTTAATGAAGGCAAGCCTGTCTGCGCTCAGATCGTCGGTGAACAACAACCAGTCTTCCCCGCCGTCATTGTTATCTATTTCATAAACACCGCCGTCCGATCGGTACACGTACTTATCGTTACCGGCACCGCCCCGGAGGTAATTGCTGCCTGCGCCACCGTCGAGTTGATCATCACCGGCATCGCCAAAAAGGGTATCATTATCAGCTCCGCCAGTAATAAGGTCGTTACCGTCACCACCTGCCAGATAATCCTGGCCTGCATCACCAATGAGCTGATCATCACCCGCCATACCGAAAAGACTATCGTTTCCTTCACGTCCCCACAGATTGTTTTGGGCATCGTTACCTGTAAGGATATTGTCCAGCTCGTTGCCGTTACCGCGATGGACTGTTCCGGTTAGGGTAAGATTCTCGACATTTTCAGCTAACAGATAATCGGAATCATGGTGCCGTATTTCGGTATCGGTACCTTCAGAGCCCAGTTCCACTATTGTGTCAGTCAGTGAATCGGTGTGATAGGTGTCATCTCCAAGCCCTCCGGCCATATAATCGGAACCGGTTGCACCATCCAAAATGTTATTGCCGGTATTGCCGATGAGACTATTGTCCAGTTCGTTTCCGGTTGCATTGGTGTCGGCAGTTCCAGTCAACACTGCCTGTTCGACATTGGCAACAAGGGTAATATTGAGGTTTGTCTCGATTGTATCATACCCTTCGTTCTCCAGCTCGATGACTACATCGCCTATATTATCGACAACATAAGTATCGTCCTCCGTGCCGCCTTCCATCCGGTCTTCACCTAAACCACCTATCAATCTGTCATCACCGGCCAAGCCCAGTAAAATATTATTGTCAGCGTTACCGGTGAGAATATTATCCAGGCTGTTTCCTGTTCCGTGAATTACGGTATCGTTCAGTACCAGAATCTCAACCCCGTCTGCCAAAACCCGGGTTGTGTCAAAACTGCGGATTTCAGTATCAGTGCCTTCATTGTCGTTTTCAATAATCTGATCGTCGGAAGAGTTGGTCAGATAGGTGTCGTTACCGGCACCGCCTTGTAGCGTGTCGGCTCCGATTCCTCCATCGAGCACATTATCTCCGCTATTCCCAGTCAATAGGTTATTCAACTCGTTCCCAACGGCATTATTATTTTCGGTGCCGGTCAGGACGAGATTTTCGACCTCAGTATCGAGCGAATAGCTGATGGAGCTTTCGACAGTATCTATGCCCTCTCCGGCCAGTTCAATAATAGTATCCTCCAGGCTGTCAACAACATAGCTATCGTTGCCAGTCCCACCGACAAGAGTGTCTGTCCCGCCATCCCCTTGCAAACGGTCGTCACCCGCACCGCCATACAGCTCGTCATTGCCGCTTAACCCGTTCAGAGTATTATTGCCGGAATTTCCGGTCAGGATATTATCGCCACTATTCCCTGTGCCGCTAATATTTGCACTCCCGGTCAAGGTAAGGTTCTCGACATTGTCAACCAAAGTATAATTTATGGAACTCTCAACAATATCTGTACCTTCATTTTCTAGCTCAACGATAATGTCCCCACTATTATCAATGCCATAGATATCATTGCCAACTCCGCCCCGCAAGTGATCAGCTCCGGTACCTCCGATTAACGTATCGTCCCCGGCCCCTCCATATAGTTCATCATTACCCCCCTGGCCATCCAACGTATTGTTGAGAATATTTCCAGTGAGGATGTTACTTCCATCGTTGCCAACACCATTTTCAGCCTCCGGACCGATAAGATCCAGGTTCTCAACATTTGCGGCCAGGACATAGCTGACAGTTGCGGTCACATGATCATTACCTGAGCCTGACGCTTCTACTATGCTATCGGTTGTCTCATCCACCAGATAGTGGTCGTCTCCAGTACCACCGATCAGAGTATCGGCTCCTTCACCACCATCGAGTGTGTCATTACCTATGCCGCCGGATAAGGTGTCCGCACCGGCTAACCCTTGCAAGATATTATCCTGACTGTTGCCCGTTATATGGTTTGCCAGTTCGTTGCCGGTGCCAGTTACCGCAGTTGATCCTTCAGTCAGCTGCAGATTTTCTACATTATCCACGAGCGTATAATCCAGGCCGGTGGTTACGGTATCAATACCTTCATCGAAATGCTCAATCACCACATCGTCAACACTGTCGACTAAGTAGCTATCGTCACCCAGGCCACCAGCCATCGTATCTGCGTCGACGCCGCCATCCAGTATATCATTGCCGACCCCGCCTTCCAGAGTGTCAGTGCCTTGCCCACCAAACAAATGATCGTTTCCATCATCGCCATAAAGTTGGTCATTTTCGGTACCACCCAAGAGTACATCTGCACCTTCACCACCATGGAGGGAGTCATTCCCTTGATCACCATAAAGCTGGTCATCTCCGGTATCACCGTACAGAAAGTCGTCTTCTTCATCACCATGAAGGACATCGTTACCGCTTCCGCCATAGAGGATATCCGTACCAGTCCCACCAGTCACATTGTCGTTGCCGTCGTCGCCGTACATGGTGTCGTTACCGGTATCACCGGCTATACTGTCATCACCTTCTCCACCGTGTGCTGTATCGTTACCTGCGCCTAGAGTGATAATATCATTGCCGCCGCGTGCATCTACATCATCGTCTCCAGCCAAAGCGTTGATGTTATCGCGCCCGGAGGTCCCGGTGAGTGTATCAACTCCTTCGGTAGCTGCAATGTCAATCCCAACGGCAGCGATAACCTCCGCTGTTGTCATGGTCTGTCCGTCAGAAAACTCTATGATATCAATTGGTGAGGTTTCGGCCAGATTATCATAATCCACGCCGTCAAGATGCAGCTCATCACCGGCGGTTCCGGTACTGAGCATCAGCGAACCTAAAGATAGCCGAAGCATATTCAAATTGATGCCGCCCTGGAGTATTAAACGATTATTCCCTTCACTGTCCTGTATCCGTTTATAACCACTGCCAAGAGAGAAATAGTAGGTATCATCCCCAGCCCCACCGTCCATGGTATCATTGCCAGTGCCCGGCATGAGAAGGTCATTTCCGGCACCCCCGAGCAAGATGTCGTTACCTGCTCCACCTGACAACTTATCATTATCTTCATCACCAGCGAGTAGATCATCACCATTACCACCGATCAGGATGTCGTCACCGACACCACCGTAGATTGAGTCATCACCTGTCAGTCTACTTACGGCTGTAAAATTGGTCTCGTCTTCACCTGCAAGCCAATCGTTTCCTGTACCACCATATAAAGTATCATTACCAACACCGCCCCAGAGACTATCTTCACCTCCATCACCACTAAGGACGTCTTCACCTTCTTCTCCAGCAAGTTGATCATTATCTTCACCACCAGACAATGTATCATCCCCAGCCCCACCAATAAGTGTGTCTTCGCCGGTATCACCAAAAAGAATATCGGCCTCCCCACCTCCGGATAAATGATCATTACCTGCTCCACCAGAAAGGATATCCTTTCCGCTTCCGGTTAAGTCGCCATTATCACCCCAAAGAGTGTCGTCCCCATCATCTCCCATCAGGGTATCGTCTCCATTGCCACCAATTAACTGATCATTGCCTGATCCTCCGCTAAGGAAATCATCCCCCTCCAGCAGACCCGTTGAATCATCACCATACAAGACATCTGTCCCTTCACCTCCATAAAGTGTGTCATTGCCACCGCCGGCAACAAGCTGATCATCTCCTGTTCCACCATCCAGGATATCGTTACCATGGAATTCTTCTGCAAGTAGATTTGTTGAAACATCTCCCCAAAGCTCATCATTACCTTCACCACCGAAAAGAATATCATCTCCACCCTGGCCAACAAGCTGATCATCACCATCGCCACCATCTACATAGTCATTGCCGTCCTGGGAATTGAGAAGATCGGAATGGGAATCCGCCCAAATAATGTCATTCCCATCTTCACCGAATATCGCATCTGCACCACTTTCGCCGCTTATTACATCATCACCAGAACCACCAAGCAAAGTGTCACTGCCTACACCACCAGCTAAGGTATCTATACCATCTCCGCCATCAAGAAAATCATCACCTCCATTCCCCACAATGATATCGTCATCAGCTCCACCAGATATATAATCAGAAGCATTATGCCCGCTTAGTGCATCATTTCCACTCTCTCCGAATAGAACAACCCCTTTTTCTGATTCAGGCAGTCCCTCAATGCTATGAACTATATAGCTGAATGGAAAAACTCCATCGGGATATGTTGAATTGAAATATAACAAGTCAAAAACATCATCGTGAAAAGAATATTCATAGCTCCATCCATTTCCATAAACAGACTCACCTGAATATGTAACATTCCATTCGGTTCCATCGGATATCGAGAAATAGAGATAGCCCTCACTTCCAAGGTAAAGCTCATCAGACCGCTCTGCCTGCCAGTGCTGGCTGACATCTGCCCAGACAGCATCATGGGTGATAGGATAGCCGGAGCCACCGTCTACATAAAAATAATCCAGTAAGCTAGCCAGTATAATATCATCACCGTCTCCACCGTAAACTACCGATCCCCCACCAATCCAGCTAATCAGGTCAGAACCCAATCCACCTTGGATTCTATCTACTCCATCCCTTCCCACTATCCAGTCATCGCCATCACCACCATCAAGAACATCATCTCCTGTACCGCCAAATACCATATCATGGCCGCCTTCTCCGCGAACATCCTGCCCTGAATGACTTGAATCATACAGGTAATTATCGTTTTCATCTCCCTGCTGCACAACGACAGGAGGTGTTCCTTGCTCTTCCTCCAAAGTCATGCCAAAATCGCCACTCTCAAAATTATCAATTATTACCTCACTTCCATCATCTAAATGAATGGTGAAGGGTGAGTTCATTGTAGCTTGCAGACCGGTTTCAGAATGTTTATAAACTCCGTCGCTTACCCAGTTCCAAAGGCCACTGAGCAAATTGCCTTGTTGATCTTTGACGATTCCATTGTTGTCCTCATCAATAATATGGTTGATTCCTTCGCCAACGATATAGGTATCAAGCTCTGCTCCACCATATAGCCAGTTCTCACCAGCACCTCCGTATAGCGTATCATTTCCGCCCTCACCATAGATATGATCGTCACCCGCTGAGCCAGTAATGGTATCCACACCAGCACCACCTCGGATCTCCTTGATATTTATTAACTCAGTGCCAGACAAATCTATAGTGTCACCATATATTGTACCGGCGATTATATTCTCACCTCCACCGCCGTCTATTATCTCTACAGTGTCCTCTCCTGTAAACTCATGAACACGGATAGTATCATCGCCATCACTGCCGAGGATGGTATCTTCATCACCACCGCCACCATTGAATATATCATAGTCTGTATCTTCGCCCTGGACATAGAATGTGTCCTTGTGGTCGCCGCCATACATGGTGTCACGGCCTTTGCCGCCTTCTATATAATCTTCACCGCCATAACCACGTATGGTATCATTTCCCCCCATACCGTACAGATGATCGTCTTTGGACCCGCCGACAATATCCGGATCGCCTTCGTTTGAGCCGAAAATGAATTGCTGATAATTGTCTTTCTTTGCCTCCAAATCAGAATACACTGCATTAAGAGACTGTTTACCGGTAGCGAGATCGGCATAATAGTAAGCTGGCAGATTCGGGTAGACATCAATATTTATTGGGTCATATGGATTCTTCGCGCCGGTATCATTAATATTTTCATAAAGAAGCTGAACCAGGAAATTGGCACGGTCCTGTAGATATTTGTCAGTTAGTTGGCCGCCTGGAATTGAAGAGGTATAAAGATCAAGCTCTCCATTCTCGTTGAATTACTTATAATTCGCGCCAATAACAGCAAAGGGATTGAGATTCGTTAAGGCATAACGATAGGCAATATTGCTTTGGCCAAGTGTGTTTATTTCCGAGGCGGATAATGGGATATATTTGCCTTCGGCGTCGATAGCGCAAAATGATTTGATAGTTTGGTTTGGAAGATTAGAGATTGTCGCAGTTATATCTTTTATATCTTGGTAGAGTTGGTCACGATCAGCATTATATTTACTCGCTGTTCGTTTAGTGAAACCGGAAACAAAAAGGCCACCCAGCGAGGAAACAGTCGATTCGAGGCTATATTCCCCAACATTTGACGATGCTTTGAGAATACCCGTTATTGAATCAAGGGTAAGGTTGGTATCAAATTGTGCCAGAAGATTGTAGACGGCGAGGGCGTCGGTGATTGCCTCAATTTTGTGTGCAGCATACCACCCTGCATTTATGTTTTCGGAGAATAGCTGCTGGCCGCCTGCTCCCGGCAAATCACCAACCTGGGAAACCACGTCCCCTTCAATGTAAGTATTGATAACCCCGCCATCATTCCATTCGCTGCCGATCCGGCTGGAATCGCCCTCAACATCGCGCAGCAGGTCGAAAAAGCCGTCACTGGTCAGAGCAAACGTATTGAGATTGGCATCAAATCCCGGCGCATTGTACGTCAAAGTTGAGGTAGCCGAATCCGGTGCTATTCGGCTCATGATCATCGCCAGATGACCGCCTAAAGAATGCCCGGTAACTGCGAAATCAAATACTCCCGCCCCGTTCACCAGGCCTCCACTTTTTGTGACTTCAACGCTTTTCTCTTCCAGATACGCAGGCGTCAGGATTTCTTCTCCTTGCCCCTGCCCAAGCCAAACGGTTGTTTCCTTGTGGTATTCATACTGAGTCACTGCCACAGCCGTCCCATCGACAACAACAGATGTTATCAATCGTTGGTACCAGTTATACATGGCAATGCCCTGCTCGATGGCGATCCCATCAGCACCGATATCCCCAAAGTTTGTTGACCAGTCACCCAAGGCAGTTAGTCCCTCTGTGCCACGTATGGCCATGAATATCTTGCCGGATGTATCTTGGAAAACGGTCCCCGAAAAGCCGCTTTCTGGATCGGTGTATTGGTCTACTACTTTGTATTTGTTGGCGAAGGCGATGGCTTGGGTTTCGGACATGCTTTTCTCAATCAAAGCACGAGCGTATTGGCTCGGATTCCCTACAACACCACCTCCTATCCAGTTTTTTTCAAGCCCCTCAGCGTAGGCTGCCTCAGATAACAACGCTTGTTCAAAATATTCACTAATTGTTGTCATTGTTTTCCTCTGAATCTACAGGTTTTTTTTGTTTAAATAGCTTCAAATAATAATCTATTGTACCTATAATTCCACCATCACATCGAAGAGCTGAGTTGTGTGGACTAAAGTTTTTCAAAACCCACCCCCTCCAAAATAAAAACCAAATTTCCTTACTTAATAATTCATTGGTCTCTTTGTCATATAGAATTGAATGGCGCTCTTCAATATTTAAAGCCCGTTTCATTTTCTCACTCCTGCCAATCACATATTGCTCAAGAGGGAGGTACAGATTACCATTACTCTTATCATAAAAATTCGGATCCCCATCCTCATCCCAATTCTCAGCAGGCAGCTCAATGGTTTGATAAACCTTCACACCAGCCTCTGTCTTACATAGATGGTTGAAGTAAATTCTCCCTGCAATTTCGTCGGAGACAGGGAGAAACAATGCAATCAGAAAAACCGTAAGTCCCCCTGTGATTCTGAGAGTCAGAGATTTTTCGATAATCTTATTTCCCACCAGAAACGCTAAGGCAAGGCATACCGGCACCCACAGCACAATCAGAAATAATGGTCCGGTCATGACTATTAAACCAAAAAATGTATTCATATATATGCCTCATTCATTAATATCAATGAGGGGCAGACAACTGTACCCCAACCACTGCCAAACACATAAAAGGTGTTACGACTCCTTGCCCCTGCCCAAGCCATACGGTTGTTTCCTTGTGGTATTCGCACTGCATCACTGACTGCTCACTTGCCGGGGTTATTAGCCGTTGATACCAGTTGTACATGGCAATGCCCTGATCGATGGCTATGCCATCGGAACCTATATCGGCAATATTTGTTGACCAATAAAAGCAAAAGGGGGTCGGACCATAATAACGACTATCATTTTAAACAGTTAAGTCTAAAAAATAGGCATTTCCAGTGCTTAAAAGGCCCTTTTGACCCCCAAAAAGACTGCTGTAAGACGATTGAGGTTCTTGCAATGAAGTCGTCCCATTTTCAGTTACAATTGAACGCCCGGATATTCTACCTGATAGTTTTTGCTGAATATCCTTTATAAAACACTCATCACCGACAGCAACTGACTCACTCCAAAATGCTTGTCTTTTGGATGCATCATTCTTTAACTCAAGATCCACCCACTCTCGATTCATCTGCCGGAAATGGTTTTCGTCCCGAATGCAAAAAAGATTGTTAAGGGCTTGTCGGTTAACAATAGAATACCGTTTGGGAGGTGTCTGGATTTCGTTGTATCCACTTATGCCATATGCTGATGGATGTTTAACCACGCCAGCCCTGACCATATTGAGATCTATATAAACAAGACATCTTGCCAAATGCCCATCAGTCTGAACCGCTGTTGCATGATATCTATCTTCCCAGAATGCACCCTTTCTCTTCTTGCGAATGTTGTACTCTTGAGCGGTCCTGCCAGCTATCAGCTGAAGACTTTGGGGGATAACATCTTCACCGGTATCAACGACGAGCAGATGGATGTGATTGGAAGTTACAATGTAATTGAGCACACAAAGCCCGTATCTCTTTTTCGCTTCAAAAAGCCAATACCGCCAACGCAATCTATCTTTCTCAAACTTAAGTAGAAATTCCTGCTTATGACATCTATGGGTGATATGCCAAACACAGCCAGGAATATAGTGCCTATTCGCTCGTGCCATAGAAATGAGACTCACAACCTAAAGGGTGATTAATACAAATACTTTTCTTAAAGGTACTTTTTCGCCACCCAAAAGGACCTTCTAAGAGATAAAACGCCCCCTTATACCAATATTACCTCATGAAATCATACAGCTAACGTGGTCCGACCCCAATTGTAACATTTGTTGCATTTATGTTCCTTTATGGTAAAATTTTTGAAACTGTTCAAAACCACACACATTTTTTCAGCTTCTTTTTTATATGGCACATAGCGAATAACAACGAACTTGCTTCTCTGATCTTTTAAAATAATCTTGTACCGATAACCTCTATCAACCAAATACAGTCCGTAACAAAAAGTTAAATTATCCACGTCTTTAATCGGATATGTCCGCTTCTTCCCAAAAATGTTTGTAATTGATATTTCTTTTTTTATGAAATCGACATCGGTTTGATTATTAAATAACATATCTGTTATTCGTATTCTGAAAGAATTTGCGAGGTGCAATGTCAGGAGAATTATGATACTCTTTAGAAGATCATCTTCTATTAGTGGAATAAGATTGAATGCCAAATAACACAACAATGGCAATCCAGTTATTATGGCCAAAAAAAAGAGTATCTTATTTCCACGTTTATCAAAGTGAAGAATTTTTCCGTATACAGCTATTATCCCTTTATCTAAATATTCAATATCAATCATTGTTTTTTATATTACTGAAGACAGTAATTGTTCATATTGTCAAATATGACTAGAATAAAAGAACAAAAAAAACCGCCCTTTTAGAATCTTTACAGATAAGCGTGTTGTATCTACCGTTTTGACCCAGATAATGTCTTTCGCTTTCTAGGTATTTCATTTTTTACTCCCCAATGAGCTAAGAGAATAGTTAAAAGGTTGATAGGTATTGTTAATAATATTGTTATTATAAAAATGTTCAAAGGTATTTGTTTAGCGAGAATTGGCGGTAATAATAAAAAAAATTCTACACATATAGATCCAGCCAAGACAACACCCGTCAATTTCCACTTTTCCCGCCCTTCGACTACTCTGGAATTTTTTACAGAATAAGAATCTAAACACCACCACGATATACCTAGTAGAATCAAGGCTATAAATCCAGTATCATCTAACCCCAAAAAAGCTACTATTAAGC
>JBARUU010000016.1:0-33904 GCA_049645925.1 Desulforhopalus sp. | reverse complement strand
TGGTCGGGATGATAGGATTTGAACCTACGACCCCTTGTCCCCCAGACAAGTGCGCTACCAGACTGCGCTACATCCCGACCCGTGCAGTGTATCTACCATTTGTGGGAAATGCTGTCAACCATATCAGGCGGTTTCAATCCTTAAACCTTTCTTTTTCCACAAGCTATCATTGTTGGTCAAATTTGATCGTCGGAATCCAGAATTGGAATCCAAGCAACCACTATCTCTCTTTTTTGGTAGTGAGCAGGTCCTGCAATTCCTTAAGTTCCTGTTTAATGGTTTGCAGTTTGTTGGAAACTTTGGCGATAATCGGCTTTGCTTCATCTACTGCCTGGGAAGGTAACTGGCCACTTTCCAGCAGTTTTCTTGCTCCTGCTATGGTATAGCCCTGTTCGTGCAGGAGTGTCTTGATGTTGAGTATCATCTCAACATCCTGCCTTTTGTAGAGCCGTTGTTTAGAGTTGGCTCTTTTAGGACTGATTCCGGAAAACTCCGACTCCCAGTAGCGCAGGACGTGGGTCGGCACATCGGCCATCTTTGCCACTTCACCGATCTTAAAATAGAGCTTGTCTGGTATTGTCGCTTTCATCATGCCAGCCTCATCTCTACAACAGGAATCAGTGAAGAATTTTAACTATTCACCTGCTCCCTGAGCTTTTTGCTGGGCCTAAAACTGACGGCCTGACGCTTTTTAATGGTGATTGTTTCACCGGTTCGCGGATTTCGGCCTTTCCTTGGTGACTTATCTCTTACGGTAAAGGTGCCGAAATGGACGAGTTTTATGGACTCACCGGACATCATTGACCCCTTCATACTATCGAGAAAGGTATCAACTATTTGAGCACAATTACTCTGCGAGAAACCAAGCTGATTGGCCAGGGTTTCGGTAAGTTCTTTTCGTGTAAGGTTATTATTGTTATTCATTGCGGAAACTCCCACCAAATTCATCTGTAAGCAAACGTACTATTTTTGAGTGGGACTTCTCCACATTCTTTTCCGTAAGCGTTTTTGTTTGAGATCTATAGGTAATCGTAAGGGCTACACTCTTATAACCCTCAGGAATTTTTTTCCCTTGAAATACATCGAAAATGTCACAACTCTCGATGAGATTATCACGGCTGGTCTTGACTTTGGCCAACAGTTCGCCGGCAGACACATTTTCAGAAACGACAAGAGCTATGTCTCTTTTCACCGATGGATAAACCGGTAAAGAAGAAAATTGTTTGATAATTCTACTCTGATCGCAAATTTTATCATAATCAACATCAAAATAGTAGACATCATGTTTGATGGAAAAACGACGAAGCACTTCAGCCTTTATCTTTCCGAGCGAACCTATTTTTTGCGAACCGGTGAGTATGTCAAGGGAATATCCGACTTCAACAAAAGGCTCTCTCGTTGCATTGTCAGGGGTCACAAAGCTGACAAGTCCACCTTCCCCGACAGGTCCGAGCTCCATTTCACAAATGATGAATTCTACACAGCCTTTGGCATCAAGAATGTCGACCGGCTCATGCTTAAAGTGGAGTGGTGAACTCTCTCCGTGACGATTACCGGTGAGGACTCCGGCCAGCATTGTTTTCTCATTTGGCTGCACATTGTCGCCAACAGGAGAAAAGACTTTACCGATCTCGAACATCTTAACAGCAGTTTTTTGATAATTGATGTTTCTCTTAACGTTCTCCAACAGTCCCGGAAGCAAAATGGTACGCATAACCGATTGATCTTCACTCAGAGGATTGAGGAGCCGGACGGCTTCGAATCGCTCATCATTTGCTGAAATATTCATCATTTCAGTGTGCTTTTCGGATATGAAACTGTAGTTGATTGCCTCGGTATAACCAACAGAGGTTAACCGTTCTGCAATCTCCAGTCGCCTGAGGCGATTACTGTCTTGTTCGGGATAGCTGAGCTCAACTTTTGGGAGGGTGGCCGGGATGTTATTATAGCCATACAGCCGGGCTACCTCCTCAACCAGGTCGGCTTCTCTTTCGATGTCGACCCGAAAAGAAGGCGGGGTAACTGTGAGGGTATCAGCATCCTTCAGAGTGCAATTGATACCGATTGATCGAAGCATGTCAGCGATACCTTCGGCTGTAAGTGCAACCCCGAGAAGGCTGCTTGTCCTGGACACGCATAAGTCGATAGTGGCAGTCTGTTTCTTGCCGGGATAGCAGTCGATCCCATTATCTGGAGCCTGCCCTCCAGCTATTTCACATATTAGATCCACCGCACGATTGAGAGCATGGACCGTGCCGTTCGGATCGACACCACGCTCGAACCGATACGATGCATCCGTCGCCAGATTTAACTTTCTGGCGGTTTTACGAACCGATACCGCATTGAAACAGGCGCTTTCAAGCAGGATATTAGTTGTCTCTCCAGAAACCTCGGAGTTCAGGCCTCCCATAATTCCAGCCACCGCGATGGGTTTTTCACCATCACAAATCATGAGCATTTCGGAATCGAGTTTGCGTTGTCCGCCATCGAGAGTATCAAAGGTCAGCTCGTTTTGTCCTGGCGTGCGAACAACAATTTTTTTATCTGCAAGGGTATCGAAATCGAAAGCATGCAGAGGTTGACCGTATTCGAGCATAACAAAATTAGTTATGTCAACAATGTTGTTGATCGGTCTGAGTCCAACATTCAGGAGGCATTTTCTTAGCCACCAGGGAGATGGTCCGATCCAAACATTATGTATAAGGCGGGCGGCATAGCGGGGACAGAAGTCGCTTGTTTCGATAACTACGTCAAAATCATCGCTCTCATTATCAATTGAAGCGGCCGATGCCGGTAAAGTGAGAGGTTTACGGACAACGCCACTTACTTCTCTGGCAATTCCTATTACCGACGCACAATCAGGACGGTTAGGAGTAAGGTCGACCTCGACAAAAGTATCTTCCAGATCAAAGACCTTGATAAATGATTGGCCGTGTTCAGTGGTTTCCGGCAGTTCCATAATGCCGTCGTGATCGTTGCTCAGTCCAAGTTCTCTTTCCGAACAAATCATACCAAAGGACTCAATACCGCGAATTTTGGATTTGCCTATTTTAAAATTACCTGGAAGAACCGTTCCGGGGAGAGCGACCACAACAGCAAGATCCTGGCGTACATTTGGTGCGCCACAGACTATTTGATGCAACTCATCGCCGATCCGTACCTGGCAGACAGTCAGCTTGTCTGCGTTAGGATGTTTTTCAGCAGATATAACCAGTCCGGTTTTAAGAGCGGCCAAATCCTGATATAAAGGCTCAATTGAATCAACTTCCAGGCCCAGCATGGTAAGGTGATCCGCGAGCTTATCAGGAGAGAGACCTTCAAGATCTACGTAGTTTTGTAACCAGTTAAGAGTAAACTTCATGGCAATATTATAAATTGTAGTGAAACGTAAACTGATGGCGTCTTAAAAAAAATCATCTACTTCGCTGTTCCAATACCTATCATATGCAATATCTATAAAAATGTTGTAATGAGAGCTGGTTATCGGCTCGAGCATGAAGTTTTTTTACTTACCCATCCCAGATTATTTATTGTTAAGTACGCATCAAAATTGCGACAGAAAGCGCTGGTCGTTTTCGTAAAAGAGTCGAATGTCGTCGATGCCGTACTTGAGCATGGCAATCCTCTCGATCCCAAGGCCAAAGGCAAAACCACTGTAGACCGCCGGATCATATCCGACCATTTTAAATACTTCCGGATCAATCATGCCGGACCCAAGGATTTCAAGCCAGCCCGTTTTTTTACAGACTCTGCATCCCGCACCTTCACATATAACACAGGCAATATCGACCTCAGCGCTGGGTTCAGTGAACGGGAAGAAGGAGGGCCTGAACCTTAACGGTAAATCCTTTTTAAACATCTTTTGTGTAAAGACGGTTAAAACACCTTTGAGGTCGGCAAAGGAGACGTTTTTATCAACCAGAAAACCTTCAACCTGATGAAACATTGGGGTATGGGTAATATCTGAGTCACAACGGTAGACTTTCCCTGGGGCAATGACCCGAAGAGGAGGTTGCTGGGCTTCCATGATGCGGGCCTGCATGGGTGAAGTATGGGTGCGCAGGAGGATTGAATCGCTGACATAGAAAGTATCGTGCATGTCCCGGGCAGGATGATGAGCGGGAATGTTTAAAGCTTCAAAATTGTAGTAATCGAGTTCAATATCTGGCCCTTCGGCAACCGAGAACCCAAGATTTTCAAAAATTGTGCAGGTATCGCGCATGACCTGGGTCACAGGATGAAGTTTGCCCGGAGCAGGGGCGCGTCCTGGCAAGGTAAGGTCAGGTCCGGCCTGGGCACTTGAAGCGGTTGTTGCATCATTTAATGACTGTTGCTTGGCCAGAAACAACTCTTCTATCTCTGACTTGATACTGTTAGCCAGCTGCCCCATCCGCGGTCTGTCGTCTGCAGCAACGGTCCCGAGCTGGCGCATGATAGTACTGAACTTACCTTTACGCCCAAGAAAACGGACGCGGAAATCTTCCAGCAGGTTCTTGTCGTCCAGTCCTTGCAGACTCTCCCTGGCCTCGGTTTCTAAGCTCTGTAATTCTTGTTCCATGTTGAATATGAAAATGAGGTGCTCATATAAACAACGTGCCGGTTCTTGGTTAATGAAACCAAAACCGGCACGCAGAAAAAACGACTGAAGGGGAAGACCAGTTATGCGTTCGCTTCTTTGGCTATCTGCACCACTCTGGTGAAAGCGTCGGCATCGAGTATTGCCAAATTGGCAAGCACTTTACGATCAAGGTCCACGTTGGCCTTTTTCAGGCCACCCATCAATTTGCTATAACTCATGTCGTTCATACGAGCGCCGGCATTGATTCTGGCGATCCAGAGACGACGGAAATCTCTTTTCTTGGTACGTCTGTCGCGATAGGCATATACCAATGCGCGGTCTACCGCTTCGGTCGCTGTCTTGTAGAGCCGTGAACGACCGCCCCGGAATCCTTTAGCAAGCTTCAGGACTTTGTTTCTTCTTCTACGGGCTTTAAAACCTCGTGTTACGCGTGGCATCTCTTAACTCCTTCTATTCCTGCAGCCGTGTTGCAGCAGGTTTTTAATACTGTAATTCAAGAGCGATAAATCTTGCTGGAAAAGCAGCCTGGTCAGTTACATGTAAGGCAGAATTCGCTTAATTCCTTTGTGATTACTTGGATCGACAATCTCAGATTGACGCAGGCCACGTTTACGCTTCGTTGATTTCTTGGTCAGAATGTGACTGGAATAGGCTTTGTTTCGTTTAATCTTGCCGGAACCGGTCAGTTTGAAACGCTTGGCCGCGCCTCTATTGGTTTTCATCTTTGGCATGATGTGACTCCTTTACACCTCAATATATTTTGCTGTTGAAGGTAGTTTCAAATAATCAGCTGGAGAAAAGATATGTCATTCAACAGCATATGTTTTTTTATATTAAATGAGCTTAACGGGGCTCTTGCTGCAAACTTAAGCTTTCGGGCCGACAAACATCACCAGTTGGCGACCTTCCATTCGAGGCTCCTGGAGGATAGTGGCATCATCAGCCAGAGCCTGTGCCACCTTGTTCATCGCCTCTACACCAATTGTCTCACAATAGACTATTTCCCGGCCGCGGAAACGCATAGTCAGTTTGACCTTGTTTTTTGCCGCGAGAAATTTCTTAATATGATTAATTTTAAAATTGAGATCATGTTCATCCGTTTTAGGTCGGAACTTGATCTCTTTTGTTTCGACAATGGTCTGTTTCTTTTTTGCTTCCTGCGTTTTTTTCTTCTGCTCGTAGCGGAATTTATCGTAATTCATCACCCGACATACAGGCGGATCGGCATTCTCCGAGACAACAACCAAGTCTAATCCTGCATCATATGCTATGTTTCGCGCTTCTTCAGTTGAAACAACACCCAGCTGGGCTCCGTCGTCCCCAATTAACCTGACGTTGGGAAAGCGGATTGCATCGTTAGTTAATGCTTTTTCCTCACGTTGTACCGGACCACTTTTTCCTCTTCTGTTAATAGCTTTACCTCCCCGATTCTACGAGCTTAATATTGTGTTAAGACCCGGTTGTGTAACGAACCTGATGTTAATCCGGGCAACATCTGAACCTGAAATTTACTAACCCCGCTGACACGAGCGGGACTTATTTGTCCTCCCATGCAGGGGGATAAGTTCCTTGACAAAGCAATTTTTTTTAAAAAATATCTTCTAAGTCACTAATAGCCGCGACCTTTCCTGACCTCTTCGGCAATCATTGCAGCAAATTCAGAGACAGGCATTGGCGGTAGATTTTCACCGTTACGCAGACGAACAGTTACCGTATTATCGGCCATTTCTTTGTCACCGATAATAAGCATGTATGGGATTTTAGCAACTTGTGCTTCCCGTATTTTGTAGTTCAGTTTCTCGTTACGCAGGTCTTTTTCAACCCTGATCCCGGCCTTTCGGAGCTCTTTGAATAGAGCCTCGCCATATTCAGCCTGATCATCGGTGATGTTCAGAATACGTGCCTGTACCGGGGCAAACCAGATTGGAAAAACACCTGCATAGTGCTCAATCAATACACCGATGAAACGTTCAAGAGAGCCCATGAGAGCCCGATGAATCATGATCGGCTGGTGCTCGGTATTGTCAGCACCCGTATAGCCCATTTCGAACCGTTCGGGAAGATTAAAATCGACCTGGATAGTTGAACATTGCCATGAACGTCCCAACTGGTCTTTAATCTTAATATCGATCTTCGGACCGTAGAAGACACCTTCGCCGGGATCAACCATATAGTCGAGCCCCTTCTTTTCAAGGGCGCTTTTCAGGGCATCGGTAGCTTTGTCCCAGTTCTCATCACTTCCGACGTATTTCTCGGGCCGGGTGGAGAGGTAGATGTCGTATTCGTCAAAGCCGAACGACTTGAGGATGTGGAGGTTGAGATCTAAAATATTAAAAATCTCGTCATCCAGCTGATCAGGGCGGCAGAATATGTGGGCATCATCCTGAGTAAAGCCCCGTACCCGAAGAAGACCATGCAGGGCACCAGCTCTCTCGTAACGGTAGACTGTGCCCAGTTCACACCAGCGAATAGGCAGTTCTCTGTAACTTCTTTTCAGGCTGTTGTAGATACCTATATGGAAGGGACAGTTCATCGGTTTCAGCTGGTACTGTACCTCATCAATGTCCATTGCTGAGTACATGTTTTCACTGTAGAAATCGAGATGGCCTGATGTCTTCCACAGGTCTTGTCTGGCAATGTGCGGAGTGTAAAGCAATTCGTAATCATGGCGGTAGTGCTCGTCTTTCCAGAAATCCTCTATAAGTCTTCGGAGTTGTGCACCTTTGGGCTGCCATAAGATAAGGCCCGGTCCGATTTCATCCTGAGTGGTGAACAACTCGAGCTCTTTACCGAGTTTACGGTGATCCCGTTTTTTGGCCTCTTCCAGGGCATTGAGATGTTTCTTCAGGTCTTTTTTGTCGTAGAACGCTGTGCCGTAAATACGTTGCAGAACATCTCGTTTTTCATCACCGCGCCAGTACGCTCCTGCGACACGCAACAATTTGAATGCTTTTATAAAGGAGGTGTTCGGAAGATGAGGTCCTCGACAGAGGTCGGTGAACTCGCCGACCTGATAGAATGAGACTGTCTCAGTATCAAGGTCCTGAATCAATTCAACTTTGAATCGTTCCTGTTCCTCGCTGAATTTTTTTATCGCATCCGCACTTTGCAATTCGGTACGCATGAATGGTAGAGCTTTACGTACCAGCTCCTCCATTTTCGCTTCAATTTTTTCAAAGTCTTCAGGACTAAAGGTCTCGTCCCTCAAGAAGTCGTAATAAAAACCGTTTTCGATAGCCGGTCCGATGGCTACCTTAACATCCGTTCCGAAAACTTCTCTGACTGCAAGCGCCATGATATGCGCGGTACTGTGCCGCAGAATATCGAGCGCCTCATCCGAACCGATCTGGATAGGAGCAAGAACCGTGTTCTCATGCAAAGGCGTAGTATAGTCAGCAATAGCGTCGCCAATTCTGGCGGCTACTGTGATTTTACGCTGTTTGTTGGAGAGGAGGGCGGCCAGCGCATCCTGCACGGTGCTACCGGCAGGTATTGCAAGGGATTCTCCTCCTGTGAGGGATACGGTTATATTCGTCATGAATTTTTTCTATATAAAAATAAAGGCTAAAGAATTAACACTTAAATATAAAGTGTTCTCACTTTAGCCTTTTATCTTGGTAGGCGCGGACGGGATTGAACCGTCGACATCCACCACGTCAAGGTGGCGCTCTCCCACTGAGCTACGCGCCTGGATTGCTATATCAGCCTCGAAACCGCTTGAAACTTTTACAGAACTCCTCCCAGGCTTGGCAAGAGCCATTTATTAACATGATTGAAATCTCTCCGCAACACCTTTTTGGTATCTTACTCCTGATTTCCTGTCATAAAAAAAAGAAAACCGGGAACTCTTCTAGCGCAGGAACCTTAAGGTGGCCCATAAGGACCTTAAACAATCAAGATGGAACTGATAATAGTCTTGGTTCTCTTTCTGCTCAGCAGGGTTAGATTGGGTGCTACTTGTCGTTGACGATGAAAGGAGTAACGCCCTTTACGGTTTGTTTTGTACCCAAAATCCAAGAAGACCTTGGAGGCTTTAGCGGGCAGCGGAGCGGGCTTCGATTGCCTTGGCCAGAGTATATTTGTCTGCGTATTTTATATCCATACCCATAGGAATGCCACAGGCCAGGCGGGTTAGTTTTACAGGCTCGCGCTGCAGGATATCGATGAGATAGGAGGCAGTAACTTCGCCGGGTACCGTTGAACTGGTGGCGATGATTATTTCCTTCACCGTTCCGTTTCGCACTCTGGCGACCAGTTCCCTAATCTTAATTTCATCGGGGCCTATACCGTCCATCGGAGAAATTATCCCGTGGAGAATATGATAATGGCCGCGAAAACTATCCGTTTTCTCGATAGCCATAAGATCACCCGACTGTTCCACGACACAAATGATGTCCGCCTGACGCCGTGGGTCACCGCAGATTGCACAGGGATCGTTTTCAGAAAACGAAAAGCAGCATGAGCAAAGCTGAATAGAACCGTGAAGATCGCTCAACGATTCAGCGAGGTCCCTTGCCAGCGATGGAGGTTTGCGTAGAATGTTCAGGGCCAGGCGCGTGGCTGTCTTTCTGCCGATTCCAGGGAGACGGGCGAGTTGGTCGATAAGCTTTTCAAGAGCCGGAGGTATGACCTGCATAACGCTTTCAGGGGCGGATTAAATTGGTAAGGTCGGGGATGTTGAGTCCGCCGGTGAGCTGGCCCAGTTCCTGTTTGCTCAGTTCCTTGGCCTTTCGTATTGCATCGTTGGTTGCGGCAACAATGAGGTCCTGAAGCATACCGGCTTCCTCAGGGTCGATAACCGTTTTTTCGATGACCATTGAAATGACATCTCCCTGGCCGTTGACTGTAACCAGCACCATACCGCCACCGGCGCTGCCGGTTATGGTCTTTTTTGCAAGGTCTTCTTGGATTTTGGCCATTTTTTCCTGCATGGCCTTGGCCTGCTGCATTATATTACTCAGATCCATTTTTTTTCCTGATGTGAAATTATCTGCTTCTTGGACCAATTCGGATATCTCCGACCTGGCCGTTAAAAATTTCAGCGGCCATAACAACCAGTGGGTCGTTGGCCAGCTGTTGTCTTTTTCGGTGCGGGGTTTCGTCGCCGTTGGGATCCGGTGAATCGTCCACTTTCGGCAGTATGAATCGAACCTTTAATGGTTTTTGAAAGAAATCCAAAGCAAATTCGGTGAGCAGTTGATGGTTCTCTTTTTGCCGAAGGAGAGAACAGTTCGCCGGATCGCTGTAACAGAGGTGCAATTCCCCTTTGACGTCTTGTTTGATACTGTCAGCCCGCTGAAGATCCTGTGACATCCATACTTTTCGTTCTTTGACATATTGAATAAAGTCAAGCCAGTCTTTGCGGATATCTTTCTCGTGGGGGTGAATTTCAAGTGGTCTTGAATCTATGGGCTTAATGCCTTTCTCAATTGGCTCCGCTGAATGGTCTGTCTGTATGACGGGTGCAGAGGGCGCTGGCCCAGCTGGTTGGGTCTGTTCAGGCTGCACCTGCTCTTTGTGGGCAAACGTCTGTTGTGCATTGACGACGGGGGAGACCTGCTCAGCAGTTAAAGATTCAATCTTTTTTTTTTGCTCGATGGATTGCTTTGGCTGCAAGACCTCGTCGAGCGGTGTTGGCCTCGCGGGAAGAGCTGAGAGAATTTCATCAAGGTGGCCGAGAAGCGTTGCTACCGGAACCACGTTAGCCGATTCAATTATTTTCAAAAAGGACGTTTCAAGTGTCAGACGAGGTTGGGCGGAAAACTTAAGATCTTCAGCCAGTGCCATGAGTAAGCAGAGCTTCAGATGCAATGTCTCGCTGGTATAATCAGCGGCCATCTTTTGAAATTCATCCAACTCTTCACCTGGGACGTCGATTAATCCGGCGCACCCTTCAATTTTACAGAGCAGAAGGGATCGAAAGTGGTCCATGAGATCTTCGATAAATCTTTTAAGATCGATACCAAAACCGAAGATCTCTTCGAGATTCAGGAAGACCTCGGTCCTGTTGCCATCAAGAAGAGCCTTGGCAAGTTGCATCAGTACATCCCGGTTAACCAGTCCCAGTACCTCAACGACGTCACTGATGCTGATTGTTTTCTCTCCATACGAAAACATCTGATCGAGAAGACTCAAGCCGTCGCGGACCGACCCGCCGGCCTCTCTGACAATGAGAGACAGCGCCGATGGATCTATCTCAAATCCTTCGGCCTGCACCAGTTGTAAAAAATGGTCGTACAGTTCTTTGGCAGAAATTCGTTTCAGTTCATATTGCTGACAGCGGGAAAGAATAGTGATGGGGATTTTGTGGATTTCCGTTGTGGCAAACATGAAATAGACATGTGCAGGCGGTTCTTCCAGCGTCTTCAGCAAGGCATTGAACGCCTCGGTGGTCAGCATATGTACTTCGTCGATGATAATGATCTTATATTGCGCGGATGTGGGAAGAAATCGTATCTTTTCTTTGAGCTCCCGTATCTCCTGGATGCCTCGGTTAGATGCGCCGTCTATTTCATAAAGGTCCAGTGAACCACCCGTTGCAATCTGTCGACAAGAAGCACACTGGTCGCATGGGCGTTGAGCGGCTTCCGCCCGGCAATTAATCGCCTTGGCCATTATACGGGCGAGTGTCGTTTTGCCAACCCCTCTGACTCCGGAGAAAAGGATCGCATGGGCTATTCTGTTCCGAATGATACTGTTTTTGAGGGTCTTGACTACCGGACGCTGGCCGACCACCTGGTCGAATGTCTGCGGGCGGGATTTTCTGGCGAGAACAAGGTAGGACATGCAACACCGCGGCTGGAAGGAATAAGTGTCTGGTGGAGCGATAAAAAAATGATAGCCGGGTTACCTGCAACACACAAAGAGGTTCACTACCGTTGCTTCCTTCCGGACCTGGCGGGGTTCGCGATTCTTTGTTGCGCAGGGCCCGGCTATCAAAGTCGAACTCGTTATTGGCGGAGAGGGTGAGATTCGAACTCACGGTACTCTCGTACACACGCGTTCCAGGCGTGCACCTTAAGCCACTCGGTCACCTCTCCTTCTCAAAATACTCTGAAAAATGTGTGGTACTATGTAAACCGTCATTGACCTTTTAGCAATGAAAAAGTAAGCATTTTTCAAAAAAAAGATCAAGCTACTCCCGACGAATCTGTTTACTTTCTGCCCGTCTCGATTTGAAAAATGTTTTGAGCAGACCACTGCATCGGTCACTGAGTACACCACCGTGGATTTCAATGTTATGATTGAGATAGCCGTCGCTTCCTATAGAGTACACTGAAGAGGCAGCCCCGGTCTTCGGATCAGCGGTGCCGTAGACCAAGCGATTTACTCTGGCGTGGATCATTGCTCCCATACACATCAAACACGGCTCAAGGGTAACATAGAGGGTCGTACTGGGCAGCCGGTAGTTCTGAATTTGTTCGGCAGCGATTCGCATGACAATTATCTCGGCATGGGCAGTTGGGTCCTGACTACCAATAGGGCTGTTGCCAGCTGCTGCGAGAAGCCCGCTCTCGCCTATCAGAACCGCGCCGACAGGAATCTCTCCGTTTTCTGCAGCTTTCTCCGCATGCTGTATGGCCAGTTGCATCCAGTACTCATCGCTATTATTGTCGTGCGGGGAATCGAGCCTCTGTGGCTGCCGGTCATATTTTTTTAGCATTTCCCCGCAACGGAGGTCCGTTTTATTTGCATTTTTTTTCTTTTCAACATATAAGTTAAGAAAGGCTGTTACGTTTTTGAAATTTCTTTTACCTTCTCGTAATTGATGCTATGTATAAAGTTCTGATTTCAGACTCATCTGAGAACACCAAGGAAGATTTGATATCTGCCCTGCAGCACAGATGCGATTTGACTTGTATATCCAATGAATCAGAATTTCAAGCAGAGATTAAAGCCCGCCAGTTTGATCTGATTTTCCTCGATACCGAATCCCTTGAGGGCCGGTCGATGCCGCTGCTTGATCAGATTCATAACAAAGATCCGTTTTTGCCTATCATCATGACCGGCAAGACCGAAAAGGCTGAAATAATTGTCCAGGCGATGAACAGAGGCGCAAGTGATTTCCTTATTCATCCGATTTCACCGACCCGTATCAATATTGCAGTAGATAAGGCTATTGAGATTCGTGATCAGAGGTTCGAGATTGCCTATCATCGTCGGAAGCAGGACGTGGTCTACGACTTCAAAGACGTTGTTGCCTTCAGTCCAAAAATGCGGCAGATCCTGAAAAGTCTGGAGCGTTTTGCTAAGACAGATTCAACGATTCTGATCACCGGTGATACGGGTACGGGAAAATCGTTTTTGTCCGGTACGGTCCACTTTAACTCCCCGAGACGAAAAAAACCATTTGTGAAGATAAACTGTGCAAACATCCCTGAAGATCTGCTTGAATCTGAATTGTTCGGTCATGAAAAAGGCGCCTTTACCGGGGCCGACAAGCAACGGATAGGCAGGTTTGAGCAGGCCAGTGGCGGCACCATCTTTCTCGACGAAATAGGGGAGATGAATATGCGCCTTCAGACCAAGCTTCTGAGGGTACTCGAAGAAAAGTCATTTGAACGCGTGGGTGGCAATAAAACTATTTACAGTGATATTCGAATTATTGCTGCCACCAATAAAAACTTGGTGCAACAGGTAGAGTTGGGGCAGTTCCGGGAAGATCTCTATTACCGTATCAATGTATTGCCGGTTTGCCTTCCGTCATTGAGCGAAAGAAAGAGTTGTATTCTTCCTTTGGCAGATCTGCTCCTGAAAAAATGTTGCACTTCTATGCACAGTGATATCTCAACCTTTACTGAAAATGCCAAAACCTTGATCCAGGGATATGACTGGCCAGGAAACATAAGGCAGTTGGCGAACACCATAGAAAGAGCCGTCATTCTGGAAGACGATTCCGTCATACATTCGTACAACCTGGCACTTCCGGAGAAGGTAAGCAAACAATCAACTGTCGGCAAATCAGTGGCCGTCAGCCTGGATAATTCGGAAGGGAAGATGGAGTTGGTGGAGTCACTGGCAGAACAGGAAAAAGAATTGATCCTGAGGATACTGGAGGAATGTTTGTGGGTTCAGAAAAATGCCGCCAATAAACTTGGTATAAGCCCACGTGCCCTGAATTACAAGATCAACAAGCTTGGGATTACGCATCCTCACTGGCGACGCAATAAAAAAATTGAAGAGTGATGGCGTCGTCGTATAACAATATAAACGACCAGAACGGCTAGGTAGTTTCAGGATGGAAACTAAGTAAAAAAATCATATGCGAGGCGTAAGCATTCTATATCATTTCAGCGTACTAGAGTACGTCGAAATGATATAGAATGTTCAACAACGAAGCAGATGAAGAATATTTACGACGCCAATTCGACCTTTGACAGCATCTTTTCTATCACCTCGAGTCCGGTCAGCCAGAAAGTGGGACTGTCCAGATCTATATTGAAGGGCTTGAGCAGTTCATATGGTGATTGCGACCCACCCGCCGAGAGGAGTTTGATATATTTCTCCACAAAGCTTTCCCCTTCCTGCTGGTAGAGCCCGTAGAGAGCAAGGACCAGCAATTCCCCAAAAGCATAGGAGTAGACATAGCCGGGGGTTGACAGGAAATGCGGGATGTAGGACCACCATATCCCATAGTCGTCACGTAAATTCACCGAATCCCCAAACATTGCTCTCTGGGTAGAGAGCCAATATTCAGAGAGCTGTTCACTGCTCAACTCCCCATGTTGTCGTCTTCCTTCATGCATCAGGTGTTCAAAGCGATTCATGGCCGTCTGTCTGAAGACGGTGGCGAAAATCGATTCGAGCTTCTGACAGATAAAAGCACGTCGTTCCCGATCATCTTCAAGGAGATCAAGCTGGCTGTTGAAGACGAGGAGTTCGGCAAATACTGATGCCGTTTCGGCAAGCGGCAACGGGGTCTCACTGTTGAAATGACCTTGGCTTCCTGCAAGAACCTGATGCACACCGTGTCCAAGTTCATGGGCGACAGTGGAAACATCGCGGAGGCTGCCTGTGTAGTTTATCAATACATACGGGTGGACTTCCGGGACGCAGGGATGGGCAAAGGCCCCGCCTCGCTTGCCTGTGGAAACCGGGGCATGGATCCAGGCACCGGTAAAAAACATTTCGGCGATTTCTGCCATTCGCGGTGAAAAGGCAGCAAAAGAGGCAAGAACAGTCTCTCTGCATGTTTGCCAGTCTATTTTCTTTGTCGGCAGAGATGGCAGGGGTGCGTAACGGTCATAATCATCAAGTTTTTCCACGCCGAGCAGTTGCTGCTTGACATGGTAATAACGATTGACAAGGTCGTATCGCGAGGTAACGGACTCAATAAGGGTTTCGACGGTTTTATCCAGCAGTTCGTTGTGCAGGTTCATGGAACTGACCCAGCTGGAGTGGTTGCGGAGCCGATCGGTGATCATCTTGTCCGCAGCCAGGGTGTTGAAGATGTGGGTGAGAATATGCTTATTCTGTGTAAGCCCTTCAGTCATCTCGGCGGCGGCACTCTGTCTGATGGTCCTGTCTTCATTGTACAGGTCAGTCAGCACCTCTTCCTCTGTCCGCTTATTTGGACCGAATTTGAGATTGGTAAACAGTTTGTTAAAGAGGGTGGTCCAGGAGTTCCGGCCCACCGCTTCTTTTTCTAGAAGCAGTTTCTCTTCCGGTTCGGAGAGCTGGTGAGGTCGATATCGCCTGAGGGCCTCAAGGTAATGGTGGTATTGACCAAGTTGCGGATGGTCGATGAGCGTACGTGCCTGCCGGTCGTCGACCTGATTCCATTCCAGCTCAAAGAAAACCGTCATAGTCCCGCATTTACTGTACAACTCATGGACCCGCTGGTCGAGTGCTCCCGCCTGGGCATTGTCCATTCTCGTGGTAAAGTTGAGAAAGGAAAAGGTGCCGAGTTTGGTTAATGCGTTATCCAGGTTCTCAAGCCTTTTCACCAGTGCCAGCAGTTCCGCTGCATCTAATTCAGAGATCTTTCCATAGAAAGAAGTGTTGATCTCTGATGCCTCATTCTCGCACCAGTCTATATCGGATTGGATATATTTGTCATCGGTTCCCGAATATAAATCCGTCAGGTCCCACTGGACACTGGTTGTTCCAAGTTCATCGTTGAGTTCGGTGGTCTCGGTCATGGTACCCTCCATTTTTTATCGCAGGCTGTCAATAAACGGACCAACCGCTTCCGCTCCTTTTTCATCGACCAGGCGAATCGTTTCTGACCCGATAACAGCCATATCCGCCTTACCGGTAATGGCAGTCACATCGTCCCTGTTACGGATACCGAATCCGACGGCGAGAGGGAGTGATGTCGCTGCCTTACACCTGGAAAGGTAGGAATCAAAATCGTCGTCGAATGCCGATTTCTTTCCGGTTACCCCCCGTCGGGCGACACAGTATATGAAGCCGGAGGCAGAACTGTGCAGTTCTGCCATCCTCGAATCCGTTGAGGTAGGGGCAAAAATAAGGATTGGGGCAATTTGATAACGGGTTGCCAGCTGGAAGAATTCTTCGCCCATCTCCGGTGGCAGATCGGGAATGATCAACCCTTTAATGCCTGCAGCATGACAATCTTTAAAAAACTGCTCTTCACCATATTTAAAGATGATGTTGTAATAGGTCATAAAGAGAAATGGGATATCGTGCCGCTCTGTCATTTCAAGTGCAAAGGCCATGCAGTCTGCAACAGATGTTCCAAGAGCAAGGCTGTCCTGGTTGGCCTTAAGAATGACCGGACCATCGGCCATGGGTTCGGAAAAAGGTATCTGCATCTCGATGCAGTCGACCCCGTTCTCAACCATTTGAGCGACGACCTGGCGATTCGTCTCAAAAGAGGGGTACCCCAGAACGATATGGGTCATCAGAAGAATTTTTTTTGTTTCCAGCCGGGTGCGGAGGTTTTTTTCTAGTAACATTTTACTTAGCCATCGAAAATTGAGGATTTTACGAGTTTGTCCGTCTTGCCTTCTATGAAAAAAATTATTTATCGTATTCCTTTCCACGGGCAATTATGAACTCTTTCCAGGACGGGTCATCGAAGGCGTGGGCAATGGTAAAAATATCCTTATCTCCACGACCTGACTGGTTGATGATAATCCCGTCATCCGGACTGAGAAAAGGCGCCTCTTTAAATGCCTGAACAAAGCCATGGGTAGATTCAAGGGCAGGGATGATACCTTCCATTCGCATGGTGAGGTCAAGTGCCTGCATGACCTCATCATCGGTAGCAGCCTCAAACCGAACCCGGCCTTTTTCTGAGAGGTCGGCGAGAATTGGACTGACGCCGACATAGTCAAGTCCCGCAGCCACAGAATGGGTCTCGAGCATCTGACCGTCATCGTTTTGCAAAAACATGGTTTTGTAGCCCTGGGCAACACCCGGGCTGGCATCTGTGCCGCAGAGTCTGGATGCGTGACGTCCGGAATCGATGCCTTTTCCACCGGCCTCAACTCCAACGAGTTCCACCTCACTGTTATCGAGAAAGCCCTGAAAAATTCCCATGGCATTCGACCCCCCGCCGACACAGGCGTAAACACGGGCCGGAGGCTTCCCATGCTGGGCCATGATCTGTTTTTGTGCCTCGATGCCGATGATCGATTGAAACCAGGAAACCATCTCCGGAAAAGGGGCCGGACCACATGCCGTACCAAGTACATAATGAGTTGTATCGACGTTGGTCACCCAATCTCTAAAGGATTCGTTGATGGCATCCTTTAAGGTTCTGGAACCATCCTTTACGGGAACGACGGTGGCACCCATCTTTTCCATCCAGAACACATTGGGGCGTTGTCTCTGGACATCGACTTCACCCATATATACGGTACACTCAAATCCGAATTTAGCGGCCATGGTCGCGGTCGCCACGCCATGCTGGCCGGCACCGGTTTCGGCTATAACCCGTTTTTTGCCCATGCGCTTAACCAGCAGGCCCTGGCCCATCACATTATTGGCCTTGTGGGCCCCGGTATGGTTGAGGTCTTCCCGCTTGATATATATTTTAGCGCCGCCAAAGTGTCTGGTAAGGTTTTCGGCAAAGGTCAGCGGTGTCGGCCTGCAGGAGTATGTCGACATCAGATCGATGTATTCCTGCCAGAACCTGGGGTCTTCTTTGGCTTCCCTGAAACTGATTTTCAGTTGCTCGAATGTCTGATGCAGGATCTCAGGGATAAACGAACCACCCCATTTGCCAAAAAAGCCTTTGTTTTCCATTATTTTCTCCGTAATATTTCCATACAGGCGAGTTGCAAAACTCTTTAAAAATTAACCCGGATTGCATATTCAATGATCTTCCAATGAGCCAAGCCGGAGTTTGAAAATACACTACTTATGCCGTATACCACAAGGAAGAAAAAGCAAGTACACAGCGTTGCCCGTAACGGGTTAGCCTAACTGTCTTCTACACACCGCAGCAAAGTCTTCAGGGTAGTGCCCGTTGATAAAACGCAACTGCGCCTCACTGAATGCTCCCGGTGATTCTGGTAGTCGTGGGAGAAATGCATAGAGAAGAGGCTGAGCCGGTGTATCCTTTTCGTTCATTCTTTTGGCATACTCAATGGAGGTGACCATTTTCGCGCCGATGCCGGCGAGTGCTTTCTGGGCCATTAGGATACCGGTATCCACAGATCGACGGGTACTGCTGTCACAATCGAAGATGTTTCCCGGCAGCCTGCCATCTCTTGCAGGCAGGGTCATCAGTTGCAGTTCCCATTGAGAGGTTTGCGCCTTGGGGACAAAGAGCATAACCCTCTCGTCGCTCCAGACGACAAGGCTTGATTCCAGATCTGTACGATCATCCATTCGACGGTTATTGGCTATGGCCTGTCGGTAATCTTGGAAAAAATCGCTACGGTAATTGTGCTGATACTGCTCTGTCAGCTCAGCGACAAGATCACCGCAACTATAGGCGGACATCTGTCCGGCAGGCTCTACAGTGCCGAAATGATAGCTTTCAACCTGATCGGGCACCAGCGCGTACTGCTGATGGATCTGCTGGTGTGAGGCATGGAGCCGGTAATGGGAGGGAGCGTAATCGAACCCGAAATTCCAGCCCCACAGGGTAACCGGTGCAATTTCTTTGGTTGCCGCTTCTGAGACGACCGCCAATCGGAGCGTTTCCAGTTCCTCTTCCGTCAGAACCTTTTTGCTGATTGCGACAGGTGTCTGGATGCCAAGTTCTTCGGCCAGCCTTACATAACTGCGCTGATAATAGAGATGTCGCAGTCCCCCCATATCGTGGGCACTGAGAGCATCAATGGAATATCGGATGGCGTCATCGGCCATATTGGCCGCATAATGGCCGCCGGGTATGTAGGAATTTCGGCGGAGGTATTCAAAGACATGACTGTGCTCATCTTTTGGCCATTCCCCGACAATTTCGCTGCCACCTTGGGCGCCGGGGCGAATAACCATAACTGTTTTGTACTCATCGGGCAGATACGGATTATTGGCAACAGCCTCAAAAAGAGGGTGGTTCCGGATGACAGGTCTGTAGCTGCCTGAACTCTCCCTGGTGTATCTTAACCCTGAGGGCGAGCCGGAATCTTTGATAATGTCGCAGCTCATCTCGGCCAGTTTCTGCAGATCATGAGGGTCGGTCGAGCAGGTGGCAAGAGCCAGGAGCAGGGGGGGCGGAAGGCGCTCAAACAATGTGTCCTTAATGTCGGTTTCCTGCAGGGTCCTGGTCAGTGAGACAGATTTCGGTTGCGGAAGTCTGATCCTGTCCGGATTTTTGGCACTGTTGTCGGCCCATTCCTTGTCGATATATGTCCTGCCCTTGAAAGGAAAGGGGTTGGGGATTTCGAAAATCCAGTCCGCACCGGTTACCCTGACGTTCTCCTCAGGATAATTTCTCTGATTGTCGACTATTTCTTCAGCCTCAGTCAGACCGAGTGGTTCGATGACGGTTGACTGTCTGAGGTTAGTGACGGAATAGGCGGGTTTGTGGATACCATATTGGAATGTACCGTCCGGGGTCACACATGTCTGTAATCGCTTCATGATCGCTCAGTTTGTCTCCTTCCACAGGCTGAGTGCCTGCTGATAAATCTGGGACCGTGATAAACCAAGATCGGAGGCCAGCCTGCGACTGACATCTTTTAGTGAGAGATCAGAGTTGTCACGATACCAGAGAATGAGTTCCTCTACCGTCTGGCCCTTTACTTCTTCCTTTACTCCCGGCCAGATTATAACCACAAATTCACCACGGTTCCGACCCTGCTGACTTTTTGCCAGCAGGCTGCATAGAGTGCCATGCTGTAGATCTTCAAAGGTCTTGGTCAGCTCTCTTGCCCAGTAGGTTTGTCGATCACCCAGTACACTTAAAGCGTCACTGAGCATTGAATCAATTCTATGGGGTGATTCGTACAGCACAATTGGATATTCACTTGCCGACAGGGAGGACAGGAGTTTTTTTCTTTGTCCCTTTTTGGAAGGAAGAAAACCGACGAACAAAAAGCCGGTGGAGGTCATTCCCGAACCGGAGATAGCGGTGATTAGGGCCGACGGTCCGGGCAGTGGTACCACAGTTAAACCATGTTCATGGGCAAGTTTAACCATGATTGCGCCCGGATCGGAAATGCAGGGCGTTCCTGCATCGCTCACCAGAGCTACGTTCAAACCTTCCTGTAATCGAAGCAGGATTTCTTCACTTCGTTCCGTCTCTTTTTCGCGGTAATAACTGATCAACGGAGTATTGATGCCGAAATGATTGAGGAGTCTTTTGGTATGCCGGGTATCTTCGGCGGCAATGAGATCAACCTCCTTCAGTGTACGTAGGCTCCTCAAGGTAATATCTTCGAGATTACCTATTGGGGTGGGAACGATGAAGAGCGTTCCCTCTTTTTGGGGGACATCTGAGGCCATATCTACTCACTGTGTTTAATGGAACGGAAAAAAGTCGGATTACACACTTCGTTCAAGACTGGGGTGCTCTTTGTAACGGTTCCGGAAGTGGATCTGGTCCTTCTCGAAATGTTTGTCAAACAGTATGCTCAATTGACACGAAAATTTCATCAGCTTTTCTTGACTCCTTCGTTGGATATGTATATGAGTATGTGATCATATAAGGAGAGGGGGAACAATGAACAGTGACCGATGTGTCAGTCGGACAGTCCATCCGGAAAAAGTAGATCTGGCCAGATCGCATGACCTTGATCCTGGTGAAGTAGAAAGGTTATGTCAGCTTTTTAAGGCCTTTTCCGAGCCGGGCCGGCTGCGAATTCTCCATGCCTTGTTACAGCAGGAGATGTGCGTTTGTGATCTGGCTGCACTGCTTGATGTGTCTGAGTCCGCTGTGAGTCACCAGTTGAGGTTGCTGCGGACTATGGGGTTGGTTGTTAACAGACGTGACGGTACGGTGCTTTACTATCGTCCGGCAAATAGTCGGCTGATTGAATTGATCAGCTTTGCCGGTTCTCTGCTTGAAGGGCGGAAGTGATAGTTCATGATAATAACATTGCAAGAGTACTATGGGATTTTTATGTTGGAAATATTGATTAAACTACTACAGGAAGTGTGGAATATTCTTCTGGATTCATCCTTTTACATTTTGATGGGGATAACCATTGCCGGAATGCTGCGGGTCATCCTCAATCCGAATACCGTCCTTAATCATCTGGGACGCGGTCGATACAGTTCTGTTATCAAGGCTGCACTGCTGGGTGTTCCATTACCGCTCTGATCGTGTGGTGTGCTGCCGGCGGCAGCATCACTCAGTAAGCAGGGTGCCAACAAAGGGGCCACAACCGCTTTTCTTATCTCCACTCCAGAATCAGGGGTGGATTCCATCGCCATTACCTATGCGCTTCTGGATCCGATTATGACGGTTATCCGGCCGGTCGCAGCTTTTCTGACAGCCATGAGTGCGGGATTTGCCGAAAATTTGTTCTTCTGGAAAAAAAACAACGAGGAGATTGTGGTCGACCGGAGCTGCCCGGTAGACAACTGTTGCGACGGGATTGACTGTCCGGACGAAGTGCATGCCAAACATCATGGCTTTGTCGAAAAAATGGTTTCCGGGATTCGGTTTGGTTATAAGGAGGTCTGGGGAGACATTGCGGGCTGGTTTTTTATCGGGGTGCTTCTTGCCGGTATTATTACCACCTTTGTTCCTGATGATCTGATGGCGACTCTGCTGGGAGGAGGACTCAGTTCAATGCTGGTTATGCTGGTGGTGGGAGTACCTTTGTATATCTGTGCCACAGCCTCGACGCCTGTTGCAGCCGCTCTGATCATGAAGGGGGTCAGTCCCGGCGCGGCACTGGTTTTTCTGTTGGTCGGTCCGGCAACAAATATCACCTCCCTATCCGTTTTAACAGGTATTTTGGGCAAAAAAAGCACCCTGATGTATCTAACCATACTCTCAGTGTGCGCGGTCCTTTTCGGGCTTGGTGTCGATGTGTTCTATCAGTATGCCGGCATCTCTCCACGGGCAATCATAGGTGATGCCTCTGAACTGGTCCCGGAAAGTGTGAAGCTGCTTGCCGTCGTCGTCCTTCTTGGGATTTCCATTAAACCACTGTACACAGCAATTCAGAAAAAATTTGCATCGAAACCGGCGCAAACCGTTTTTATCAGTCAATTTCCACCGATAGAATCGAACACAATGAGTAATGATCAGGGCTGTAAAGAGGAAGCAGGCCATTGCAGTTGTTGTAAATAATGTCCATCTTGAAATTAGTCATTCGGAGTCTGTGTTTACCTGTTCGATCTCACGTCTGCCTTGTTCTCAACTGAAATGATTAGTTTATGGACAGACTCTAAGTAGTTTGCATTCTGAAACGTCTCGGCGTAGTATTGAATCCAAACTATAAAGAGGATGTTGTTGACGATCCGGAACACAATTATTATCTGATGTAACGAGTTTCCATCGCTGAAGTGAAACAACACTGCACCACACTTTCAATGCGTTATCAAATGAGTGAAAAGGAAAGATGAGTAAACATATAGGAATTTTGACTGCTGGTGGGGACAGTCCTGGCTTGAATGCTGCAATTCGCGGCATCGGTAAATCTGCACTGGCTACAGGAAAAATCCAAATTGTCGGTTTTCGTGATGGGTTTCGAGGCCTCATGGAAAACAGGACGATGCGGCTTGACCGGGAGACACTCTCATCTATTTTGACCAGAGGAGGAACCATTCTCGGAACAAGCCGTGACAAACCCCACAAGATGCCGGTAGGAAGTGAAGTGATGGATATGACCGAGGTGATCTGCGATAATTATACACGGCACAGTCTCGATGGTCTTATCTGCATCGGCGGGGGAGGAACACAGAAAAATGCCTATCGCCTGGCACAAAAAGGGCTCAATATCCTTACTTTGCCAAAGACCATAGATAACGATGTGGCCATGACCGATGTTACCTTTGGGTTCCATACTGCCATGGAGATAGCCACCGAAGCGATAGATCGGCTTCACTCCACCGCCCACAGCCATCACCGTATAATTGTCGTGGAGGTCATGGGGCATAACGCTGGTTGGCTTGCCCTGGGAGCAGGGGTAGCCGGAGGAGCCGATGTTATCCTTATTCCGGAAATCCCTTATGACTTGAAATTAACAGCCTCGGCTATCCGTAAGCGTCAGCAGCGGGGCACCAATTTCAGTATTGTGGCCGTTGCCGAAGGTGCTTTGAGCGTAGATGATCACGCGAAGATGACACATTTGAAAGGAAAGAAAGCCAAGGCCAAAGAAAACGGTGACGGTAAAGCGCAGAAAAAAGCCGAGGGAGCACTCCTGGAATTTACCCGACATCAAGGAAATAATACCCTCAGACTGACACAGGAACTTGAAATCATGACGGGGCTGGAATCAAGACTGACCATTCTCGGCCACACGCAGCGGGGCGGGACGCCTTCCGCCGCAGATAGAATGTTGGCGACCCGGCTTGGCAGTGCCTGTGTCGATTGTATCGAAAAAGGAGAATACGGGGTTATGGTGGCCGTTCATGGTGAAGGCACCAAGACCGTGCCTCTGAATCAGGTTGTCGGCAAGAAAAAGTTAGTGCCATCTGATCATCCGTGGATTCAGGCCGCTCGGAATGTCGGCACCTGTTTAGGCGATTAATGCTTCTGTAACTCACTGTCTTCCTGTGAATTCAAGGTCGGTATCTGTTGATACCGGCCTTTTTTATTCCTCAAGAAAGGGTTTACCCATATATTTTTCATTGACACTGTACTATATAACCATTACATATCGTCATGTGGCGATATGACGATATTTGGTAATTGAGGAAGGAAAATGAAACAGTTTATTCGGATCATGAAAGCGATGTCCGACCCGAACAGGGTGAGGATCGTTAAACTCCTGCAGAGAAAAGAATTGTGTGTCTGCGAACTAAGGGAGTTGCTTAACTTGGCACAATCTACCGTCTCAAAGCACCTTAAAATTCTTGATGATGCCGGGTTGATAGAGTCCCGCAGGGACGGAGCCTGGATTATTTACCGCATTAGGTCCGAACCGGAGACATCCTACGCCGGAACCATCCTTGAGAGTATGCATGGTTGGCATGAAGAAGACCAGGTTCTTGCCGGCATGATCAAACACCTGCCTGTTGTCGATCGTGTAAGGATAATGAATGCCTGATAGTTAGTGGTGGAGTTTTCCCGCAGGAAGGCTCAGGTCCGGTATAGTTACGACATCCCCGGCACTCACCCTCCTCAAGGGGGGAGTGCCTTGAAGCAGATGATCTTCTTACAGGAAAACAACGAGATTATATGCAGGGTACTAAGAGAATCATCGAAAACAGAACATAAGGAACAGTGAATATGTCCCAGGAACTGATTATAGAAAAAAATGAAAAACCACCGATAAAACAGATCTTCATGGGGATTATTGGGATAGTACTGTGGGTTACCCTCTACCGGACTCTGGAACCATTTTCCCAATTCCTCGCATACACGATACTGCAAATTGAAAGAGGAACTCATCTGGGTGAAGCTGTTCAGTTTTTTGTCTATGATACCCCCAAGGTGCTGATGCTTCTGACGATTATTGTCTTTTTTGTCGGCATCATTCGTTCATTTTTCACACCGGAACGCACTCGGAAAATTCTCGCCGGAAAGAGGGAGTCTGTGGGCAATGTACTGGGCGCACTACTCGGTGTGGTCACTCCTTTTTGTTCCTGTTCGGCAGTCCCGCTGTTTATTGGGTTTGTCCAGGCGGGGGTACCTCTCGGAGTAACATTTTCATTTTTGATTGCAGCACCCATGGTCAACGAAATTGCTCTGGTCCTGCTCTATGGCCTGCTGGGTTGGAAAGTTGCCCTGCTCTATATGACGACTGGTCTCGGTGTTGCCATTGTAGCCGGATGGGTTATCGGTCAAATGAAACAGGAAAAGCATATAGAGGACTGGGTCCTGGAACTGAGGGCAGGGGAAGCGCTTGTTTTTGAGCAGAAGTTGCATTGGCAGGACAGGATTGCGGCGGGAAGCTCTGCTGTGAAAGATATCGTCGGCAAGGTCTGGTTGTATGTCGTTGCCGGTATCGCCGTTGGCGCCTTGATTCATGGATATGTGCCGGAAAATTTCATGGCGTCGATTATGGGCAAGCAGGCCTGGTGGTCAGTCCCCGCGGCCGTAATTGTCGGCATTCCCATGTACTCCAATGCGGCAGGGATAATACCGATAGTGCACGCCCTGCTCGGCAAAGGTGCGGCCCTCGGCACGGTGCTGGCGTTTATGATGAGTGTAATCGCCCTGTCTTTACCGGAAATGGTCATTCTCAGGAAAGTATTGAAACCACGGCTTATCGCTACGTTTATCGGGGTTGTCGGCACAGGAATTCTTGTTGTCGGCTATCTTTTTAACATTGTCATATGATACGACATATAAAATGAGGAGAAAAATGGATATTACAATTTGTGGTCCAGGCTGCGCTAAGTGCGATCAGGTGCATAGAATGATAAAGGAAGCTGTACAAAAAAGTGGCAAGGAGGTGACGATTTCAAAGGTCACAGATTTTCAGGAAATAGCCCGGTTGGGTATTTTTTCCACACCGGCACTGATAATAGACGGCGTTGTGAAGTGTGTTGGTCAGGTCCCTGTGGAAAAAGATTTGCTCCAGTGGATTGGTACCTGAAGAGAATGAATGTTGCAATTCAATTCTTCCTGTCTCACCGTTCATTTTGGTCAGGGAAAGAAAAGAACTACAAACTCTTTTGGTAATTTGTACTTTGTTAAGTATAATCGAACAATAGAGTGTGAATATTATACGCCGAACCTGAGCCGTAAGGAGATATGTCGTGTCAAAAGGTGGGTACCAAGTCGCTTCAACTGAGAGAATCGGGAATCGTATTTTGATTATTGAGGATCAACCCGAAATCAGAAAACTGCTTGCCAATTACCTGAAGGCACAAGGCTACGAAACCAAGACAGCGGAAAACGGCCTGGACGCCCTTTTCATATTGGAACAGTGGCCGGCGGACCTTGTAACCGTCGATCTCAATATGCCTATTATGAATGGCCACGATTTCATCGAAAAAGCAGTGGCGCAATGGCCGGATATGCCTGTGGTCGTGGTCTCCGGCATCGGTGCTGTAGATCAGGCGGTAGACGCACTCCGAATCGGTGCCCGTGACTTTATAACCAAGCCGATCGAGAATTTTTCGCTCGTAAAAAATACCATTGAGAAAGCTCTTGAATCGGCGGAACTCATACGGCAAAACCGGGACTATCAGCAAAATCTTGAGAAAAAAGTTGAGCAGCGGACAATAGAGCTGGAAGAAATCAAAAACCAGCTCCTCTATAGCCTCGGCAAGTCTGCAGAATACCGTGATAATGAGACGGGGCGGCACGTAATCCGAGTTGGCAAGATCTGCTCTCTTCTTGCAAAAGCCATGGGCATGGATACTTCTCTTGCCAAAACCTTTGCTGAAGCCGCTCCTCTACACGATATCGGCAAAATAGGTATTTCTGACACCATTCTTCTCAAACCTGGAAAGCTCACGGAAGAAGAACGGAATATCATGAAGAAACATTGCGAAATAGGTTGTGATATCCTGCGTCATTACTCTTCTGCGAGAGAGCACGAAGGGGTTGAATTTGAAGAGATAATCCGGATGGCCGATAATATCAGCGATCTCTCTTTACTCGAAATGGCGATGGTCATCGCCCTCTGTCATCATGAACGTTGGGATGGTCAGGGCTATCCCTGTAACCTGTCAGGAACGCTGATCCCATTGATCGGCAGGATAGTGGCAGTTGTCGATGTCTATGATGCTCTGGGGAGTGAACGACCATATAAAAAGGCTCTTCCCGAGCATATCTGCCAGAAAATTCTTCAGGAGGGGAAGGGGAGCCACTTCGATCCTGAGATCATTGATGTGTTTTTCTCTAATATTGATGACATTCTCACCATTAAAAAGGAATGGATGGACTGATAATCCGTTCTTTACAATTTCCAGAGTTTCAGAACCATCCTCCGGCTGAGGTCCAGGTACTGGTCTTGCAAATGATGGTCATTGCAGAATACTTCCAGAGTTATGGTGCTGTCGTACCCGGCAGCCTTTAGTGCCTTGACCGCTTTTTTCCAATCAACGTTTCCAACACCTAAGGGCGTAGGATCATCTGAACTGGATCTATTGACTGAAAAATGAAGGTGCTGGATCTGCTCCTCAAGGTTCTCTGTAAAAAAACATCGTAATTATCGAATCCGAAATTCGTGTGTCCAAAATCAAGATGGAGTTGTAGGCCCGGTACCGCCTCCAACAAGGTTCTAAAGGTGGATATCCGGTCGAACGGGGCTTTGTGGTTCTCAATCACGACAGTGAGACCATAAGATGCGGCCATTGCAGTGATCGGTCCCAATGCCTCTATATTGAATGCGACCAGGTCTTTTCTCATGGCCGGGGGATAAAAATAGCAGGGATGGATATTCATCACCTTTGCCCTAAGTGCTGAAAATATTTCAGCACATCGCTCCAGCTCCAAAAGACAAGCGTCCCTGGTCGCCTGGATTGGATATGCATATGGCAGACAGGGATCAGTATGCCCTGTGATAAAAAGATCGTGGGAATCAAGAATGGACTGTAACCTGGATATATCAACGGTGGCGGCAGGAGGTCCTTCGATGGTCAAGTCCAGAAAACCAAATCCCGCCCTACCTCAGGATGCTGCCTCATCATAGTCTGATTTCAATGGATTGTTCATTACATCGATTGTCATGGGTCGTCCCTTTCTGATATACATGGTTTACCAGGGGCAACAGTCGATTCTCCTGAGAGTAATCACTCACAGAAAAATATATGGGGAAACGGTTTGTCATTATGTTCTTAACCTGGAAAAGGACCGAACTGGTCACTCTCTCCGACTAGTACTGAACACTGATCCATAAACGGGAAGTGCGTCGGGACTTATTGCAGTACCCTCATCAAGGGGGATGGAAAAGCACTGTATACTTGTAAGAAAAATGGGCTGGAGTATTCCACTTTGCTGCAGTTTTGTGTAATGTGCAGATCAGCTTTATTGTTGAAGGAAATCAGCCATATTGAATGTTATAGCTTAAGGAGATCTATAGATGAGCAAAAAATGGGTGTATCGTTTTTCCGAGTTGGATCAGGTTGAAGAGTATGTCGGTGGTTCCTGGGATGATGTTCGTGGCCTGCTTGGTGGTAAAGGGGCCAATCTCGCCGAGATGGTGCGTATCGGGGTGCCGGTGCCTGATGGTTTTATCATTACCACGGAGGCTTGTAACGAATACTTATCTCTTGGGGAGCGACTGCCTGACGGTTTATGGAAGGAACTGACTGTCTCGCTGAACGAAATTGAGGCGGCAACGGGAAAGACCTTTGGGGATCCGAAAAATCCTCTTTTGCTTTCCTGCCGTTCGGGGGCAAAGTTCTCCATGCCGGGGATGATGGATACGGTCCTGAACATCGGCATGAATGATGAAACTGTTGAAGGACTTATTGAGAGTACGGGCGACCCCAAGGTGGCCTATGATCTGTATCGCAGACTGATCCAGATGTTTGGCAGTGTAGTGATGCATATTCCGGATGACAAATTTGAAGAGGTTATCACCAGAACCCGTAAACAGGCAGGGGTGAAGTCAGATACGGAACTTACCGCCGAGCATTGGATGGCGGTTACCGAGGAGTTCAAAAATGTTTTCAGGTTCCACACCCACCATCACTTCCCAACTGAACCCTATGCCCAACTGCAGATGGCAACTGAGGCGGTGTTTATGAGTTGGAATGGTAAGCGTGCTATCGATTACCGAAATGCAGCAGGGATCGCCCACGATTTAGGTACCGCAGTCACTATTGTCACCATGGTCTATGGAAATCTTGGAGACGATAGCGGGACAGGGGTTGCCCTCACCAGAAGTGGTACGACAGGGGAGCGGAGAATTGAGGGGGATTACCTGACCAATGCCCAGGGTGAGGATGTGGTCGCAGGTATTCGAATGACCAAGGATCTGTCCGACCTCCAGACAGAGATGCCCGCAGTACACGCCGAGTTTGAGCGGGTGGCAATGTCGCTTGAAAACCATTACCGGGAAATGCAGGATGTTGAATTCACGATAGAAAAGGGCAAACTGTGGATGCTGCAGACGAGAGACGGCAAAAGGACCTCTCAGGCTGCGGTGAGAATAGCGGTGGATATGGCCGAGGAAGGGCTTATCACCAAAGAAGACGCGCTCATGCGGGTGACTCCCGAGCAGTTGGATTTTTTCTTCCATCCCCAATTCGACTCCCAGTCGATAAAAGAGGCGGTTCAGGATGACAAGCTGCTGGCCACAGGCCTAAACGTCTCTCCAGGCGCTGCTGTTGGAGTAGTTGCGCTGGACGCTGATCTTGCCGAAACATGGGGCAAGGAAGATGGTAAGAAGGTCATTATGGTTCGCCCGGAGACCAGACCAGATGATGTACATGGCATGCTCGCTGCCCAAGGGATTGTAACCAGCAGGGGCGGCCGGACAAGCCATGCTGCCCTGGTTGCCCGCCAGTTTGGTAAACCTGCCGTGGTAGGGGTGGATGACATGGATATCGACCTGACCAGGAGACAGATCACTGTTGGAAATATGGTGATAAAAGAAGGTGAATGTATCTCTGTTGACGGTACAACCGGAGAGATATTTCTTGGAGAAATTGCGACCAAAGACCCTGATATCAGAGACGAATGGCTTCTCAAACTTCTCTCGTGGGCCGATGAGTTCCGAATTCTTGGGGTCTGGGCAAATTCTGACTATCCCGTGGATGCATCCCGCGCCAGGGAATATGGCGCCGAGGGAATTGGTCTCTGCAGGACAGAACATATGTTTATGGAGAGTGAAAGACTCCCCTTCGTGCAGAAGATGATCCTTGCCGAAATGGACGTGGAGCGAAGTGAGGCCATTAATTCTCTGTTGCCGTATCAACGTGAAGATTTTGCGGGTCTGTTCAGGGTGATGGATGGTCTGCCGGTGGTGATCAGGCTCATCGACCCGCCGCTGCATGAATTTCTCCCTGATCATGTCTCCCTGGTCAGAGAGCTGTCAGACCTGAAGGTCCAGCTGCAACATGCTCCAAACCTCGATGCCATCGATGATCTGCTCAAGCAGGTACGGAGTAAAGAAAAAGTACTGAGCCGGGTGGAACTCCTGCGGGAAGATAATCCCATGCTGGGACTGCGCGGAGTGAGACTTGGCATACATTTTCCGGAATTACCCAAAATGCAGGTGAGGGCAATTTTTGAGGCGGCCTGTCTGGTGACCAAAGAGGGCGTTGATGTGCGGCCGGAGGTCATGATTCCCCTCACAAGCCACGTCAACGAGTTGAAGATTCAGCGGGAGCTGCTTGAATCAGAGGCCAGGAAAGTCATGGAAGAACTTGGGGTTGAACTTACCTATAAATTTGGCACCATGATTGAGATACCACGGGCGGCACTGACCGCAGACAAGTTGGCCGAGTACGCCGAGTTCTTCTCGTTTGGAACCAATGATCTGACTCAGACCACCTATGCTATTTCAAGAGACGATGCCGAGTCCGGATTCCTGATTGAATACATGGTTCATGATATCCTGCCTGATAACCCGTTTGAAACCATTGACCCCGATGGGGTAGGTGAGTTGATGCGGATTGCTGTGGAGAAGGGACGAGCAACCAAACCGGATATTAAACTGGGCATATGTGGGGAACATGGCGGCGAGGCAAAATCTATCGCGCTGTGTCATAAACTTGGCCTGAATTACGTTTCCTGTTCTCCTTTCCGGGTGCCTTTGGCCAGATTGGCTGCGGCAAGAGCTGCAATTGTTGCCAAGAATTGATTACCTGTTCTGGAGCAAAGGAATAGAATAAAAGCGAAGGGTCTTTATTTGGCCCTTCGCAGGATTACATTTCCCTGAGAATCGATCTGTTTCCAAGATCGATTTAATTGATGGTCCGGAGCGGTCTTCTTACAACCTGCCATTTTTGTCAGTCATCCATTTTTGTCCGACAAGCCTGGTTTTTCACCTTGTGGCTGTTTTAATAACATCAATACCCCTAAGAGGGTCATTGCGCCTCCCACGATCATCTTCCACCCCAGGGTATCTCCGAAAATGAGTATACCTAAAAATGTGGCAATAATAGGAGCCGGCAGGAGAAGAGGGGTCACCTTTGATACCGGATATCTTCCCAGGAGATAATACACAATCCCGTGACCGACCACCGAGGCACCTACAGCCGAATAGAGAGGCGTCCAGAAATCAAGAATACCCGCTTCTGCAAGAATCTGGACCTGACCAGACTCAAAAATTGATGATAATAACAGTAATGACGGAAAGGCTACCAGGGCGATCCATGCCTGAAGCCGGAATACCCCGAGATTAGGGCATTGTCGCATCAGGATTGTCGCGACAGCCATGACAAATGCAGCTCCGGTCACCCACAAGATTGCGTCAAGGTGATTGAAGACAATTGGATCAAAGCCAATAACCATTACCCCGCCAAAGGCCAAGGCTATCGAGAAAATGGATAAAAAAGAAATCTTTTCCCGTAAGAATACTGAAGCAAAGATTGCTGAAAACGGAACATAGAGTTGTGTGGTGATTGCTATAGAGGCAATATCTCCTCCAGCATTCAGGCCTGTAAAAATCATTGCGAAATGAAGTACACCCAGAAGAAAGGCCACCCTCAGGAGCGGTTTCATGTAGCCCGGTGCAGGTTTCAGCCAGGGGAGCATCAGCAGTAACAGGATCAGAAAACGTATGGCTGTGAAAAAGAGAGGCTGAAATTCCTGGGCGCCAATCTTTCCAGCGATAAAATTAAACCCCCATGCGAAATTAGCAAGCAGGATCATCAGTAGGTGGAGTGTACTCATCGTATGTATTGTATCCGGTCAGGGTGTTATGTAAATGTAAGCTCTATTCCATGAAAATAGAAAGGTAGAAACTAATCAATTACTTGATACCCGGTCATTTTACGAAGGAAAAATTGAAACAATCGTTGCAACAGACCCCGCTGATAAACATATGGCTATTCACTGGCTGATTAATAAAAAAAGAATATTATTGTAAGGGAACATCTTTTAGTTTCCCGACAAAAACTATTTTGAAAATTTCAACGTATCAGATACGAACCCGACCTATGATTACAGTCGAACTTGCAGAAAAGGGTTACATGCCGACATGGCTTATACGCTACGGCGTACGTATCCTCGTGCGAAAGCGGCTCGCAGCGGAATCAGAAGCTCACGAGCGGAAGAAGGACCGAATCATAGAACAACTCAGCTCGAGCCCGGTTGCGGTCGATACTGACACCGCCAACAGGCAGCACTATGAAGTGCCGGCTGAATTCTATAAAATTGTCCTCGGCAGGCGCTTGAAGTACAGTTGTTGCTACTGGCCGGACGGTGTTACGACATTAAACGAAGCGGAAATTGCATCCCTTAAACAAATTGCCGAACGAGCAGAGTTGACCGACGGACAACACATCCTGGAACTCGGGTGCGGCTGGGGATCGTTCTCCCTCTGGGCTGCCGAGACCTTTCCCGGCTCGAAGATCACCTCTGTATCGAATTCTTCAGGACAGAAACGGTATATCGAAGGTCAGGCAAGTAAGCGTGGGCTTCACAACCTCCAGGTTATCACAGCAGACATGAATTGGTTCACGACCGATGATCGATTCGACCGCGTGGTTTCCATAGAAATGTTTGAACACATGCGCAATTACCAGGAGCTGTTTACTCGTATTTACTCGTGGTTGAAGCAGGACGCTAAAATGTTTGTCCATGTATTCTCCCATAGGAAAGTCGCCTACCTCTTTCAAGACGAGAAAGGGGACGATTGGATGGCCCGCCACTTTTTTACCGGTGGTATCATGCCCTCACATGATTTGCTGCCGCTCGTCTGCGCCCCTTTCGCTCTGGCAGATCAGTGGCAACTCAGCGGCACGCACTACCAGAAAACCGCCGAGGCCTGGCTGGACAACATCGACCGCAACCCGGAAGCTGTCCGCGTCGCAATGGAAAGAATTTACGGTAAGAAAAACGCTGGGATCTGGACCCAGCGATGGCGTATTTTCATGATCTCCTGTGCCGAACTCTTTGGATACAGAAAGGGTGAGGAGTGGGGCGTATCACACTATCTCTTTTCCAAGCGGCCGTAAATTTCAGATTCACCGTATAGGGGTGGCAACTTTGCCTGATTCACCTGTAAGAAAGTTTTGCAATTGGCCATGTATCCAAATGAAGGTATCTCATATGAGTTTTTTTTACCGGAAGCATATAATAGATATCGAAGTTTCCATTTGGTCGCTTATCTTCGAGGATTAAATTTTGAGAGCAACGAAGAGTATGGGTAAAACGGCCGTTTCAGGATGGACACTACCGAAAATGTGGTTTAAATGGTCATAGGTGTCAGACTTTATTATTGGAACAACTGAATTTACAAAAGTGTGCTGCCGTTCATTGCCCTGCAGGCAATCGGCGTTCTCATCTGCATTTTCTTTCCGTCAGTCATTACATATATTCCCAGCATCATTTTCAATTAAAAAAAACGTGCCGATAGCTCCCATTTCCGGGTATACAGGCAACCAAAACCAAGGAGGTAAAAATGTTCAAGAGAAAGAAGACAATCACTGCGATATGCTTTGTTTCGTTCTTGGCCTCGCTTGTATTATTCAGCCCTATGCTCTATGCTGGCAATATGCACGGTAACTTCAATAAATTAAAAGAGTTGACGGATACTTATATCAAAACGTATGCCGGTGGAACCGACGGAGGGTTGGCACACATCACCTACTGGGGTCTACCTGCAGCCGATCCGGACTATTACAATGCACTCGCTCCAGAGGAGCAGGGCAAGGTCGGAAAAATAAACGCCAATGTCATTCATGCCGCCGCATTTCAGCCAACCAATAGTGACA
>JBARUU010000015.1:0-10823 GCA_049645925.1 Desulforhopalus sp. | reverse complement strand
GAGAGAGTGGAAATCGCAGTTTGAAGCCGCAGGCAGCTCCCCCGCGGGGGAGCTGCCTGCCCAAATCCAAGGCTATGAGCATAACTTAAAACTGGCGGCCGGTGGTTGGGACATGGGGACCACTTCTGGCTATAGCTTGCTCAGTGGACATTCCTTCATTAATAAGAGCATCTTTATAATCTGTGTCGTCTTCACCAAACATATCCGTCGTTAGATCAGCATATGCAGCTTCTGGTAATTGCGCTTGCCAAAAATAATCATTTATTGTTGCCATACCTCACCTCTTTTTTTAATCTGTTGATGGTGTAAAAATTTGCAAAATAAACTTTTTTTCTCTTGATATTTGATGTTTAGCATAGCCATCAATATTATATTTCCGTATTAATAAATCCCTGCACCCTTCCCCTGTATTCGGAGCAGGAGAGAATTTATATATCCATCCATATAATCTTATGAACGAATTTTTTTCGGCTAAAATTTTCTGCGATTGTTTGTCATATAAAATCCATTGGGATTTATCAATTTTCACAATATTTTCGACATATGGGATTCTTAGTTGTTTCCATTCAAACCTATCACCGAGCATCTTCATGTCCAGCACTCCTCTGGAGTTCATAAACAAAGGTTTTTCATCCTCGTCCCAATACTCAGCAGGCAGTTCAATAGTCTGATATACCCTCGCTCCAGCTTCCGTTTCACAAAGATGCTTGAAGTAGATTCTTCCAGCAATTTCATCTGAGACGGGAAGCAGCAAGGCGATCAGAAAAACCGCAAATCCCCCTGTAATTTTGAGAGTCAGAGATTTTTTGATAAACTTTTTGCCCACCAAATACGCTAAGACAATACACACCGGCATCCACAGCACAATCAGAAAGAGTGGCCCGGTTAACACAGCAAACCCAAGTAATTGTTTCATATCTTTTCTGGCTCTTTACTCTATTTGTTGTCTGGATTAATAACGCCAGACCAAACAAAGGGGTCAAGTCCGCTCTTGGGTTTTAATGGTAATTCAGTTAACATGCATTCATGTGGAGACCGTTACGCATCGAAGAAATCGGGGACACACCACGGTTTCACAGAAACCGTATCCGTGTCCGAGCGGTTATACCAACCGCTCGGTCTATCCCGATCCTGTTCTTTACATTATTTGAATTACTGGTCCTTATCTTTCTTCCATTTTTCAATCTGATATTGAAAAGGATACGGGATACTTGCATCCTGTGCAGACATATCCATAGAATCTTCTTTTATGGGCAGGCTTGTAAAATCTGCCAGTAATGGTTCCGATTCGTGCAGGTATTTGGTGATGATAACCGGACCGGCCCATAAGATATATTGCTCGTTGTATTCGGCCTCGATGGACGCGGACTGCGGCTGCATCACCAGTTTTCCGCTGAGATGCTCGATAGCCATAACCTCAAGTGCAGTCTTGGCCCGCAATATTTCGTTATTAGCCAGAAACCATTCAACCCTGGTGCGCACCGTTCCGAAAACATCGACAGTGATAAAAACATCTATCTCGGCTTCTGATGGTGGCACGACATTGACGCCCTGCAGAAAAAGGTAGGTCTCCAACAAGCCGGTAAGATATTGGAGATCATCGGAGGAAATTTCCTCTGAATTCTGATAAGAGCCCAACCCCTTATATTCCAGACCTAGCTGTGCCTCACCGCCATGTCCTTTTTGCTGAGATGTTTTCAGCTCAGGGGAAGTTAAAAGGGTGTCAGTCAAACCCTGGCTTGAACTACCGGTGCTCGAGGTCGTGGTATAACGAGGATAGATTGATCTTTCGGTAACAGGAGGAGACTGGATATAATCACCGCGAATCTGCGAAACCACGGAATAACGACCACCGATCAGATTACCTGTCCCGGTATCGCCGATGGCATTGACAAAAAGATTTACCTTTTTCCCACGTATGGTGGTGAGATCAATCTTTTTAATGGTCGCTCGTGTTGCCGCTGCAACCAGTTCCTGCTCCACAGCAAAGCGTTTACCTCCACCATGTCCCGGAATACCGGTTAAAGAACCACAACCGGAAAGCAGTAGGAGCAAGACTATCCCGGATAACCCGCAAAATCCAACTCGACAGGTTGATAGTTTTTTGCTGACAACCGGAAGAAAACTCCGAACAAACGACCGCACTACATTTGTTGACACTTGGTAATTGCACATTGAATAAGATCTAAATTACGTTAAAGATGAATAAATTATGGTTCTCGTAAACTTTCGTCAAAAACCCGGATAATCGGATACAGGAAATATGAAATAACAGATCGCTTGCCGACCTTTATTTCCGTTCTCACCTTCATGCCGGGCATAAGACGAAAACCTTCCGGAACATTACGTAACTGGGTAGACAGCAGGCTGATTCTCGTTCTGTAAAAAGCGTCTTCTGCTTCTGAAGGTGCCTGGCCCAGCGCCTCTCCCCTATCGTTCAGACGAAAACTGTCTTCGCTGATAACCCTCACCTTACCTGGCAGGGTATCGTGACGTTGGAATGGGAAGGCATCGAGTTTCACCCGTGCCGCATCTTCTGTACGAATTCGGGCAATATCCTTTGATGGAACATTCACCTCAACTTCAATGGTACTGTTGAGCGGTACCAGAGTGATCAACGGCTCGGCCTGCCGGGTAATGGAGCCAACTGCCAGTTCCGCCATTCTTAGGACAATACCTTGTTGAGGTGCCCGCAAGGAGACAAGGTCATGCAACCTTTTTGCCTTGTTGGTCTCTTCCACGATCTTTTCCAATTCATTACGCAGCTTGACCTCCTGTTCCATCAGCTCACCGCTGCGTTCCTCAATAAATCGTTGCCACTCGGATTTGGCTTGTTTCAACTCATGATCGATAACTTCTTCTTCAGCTGAGAGACTGGCCATATCATCTGCTGTTTGATACCTGTTTCTCTGGGCCTCAAGAAGTCTGAGCCGATGATCTGTATCCTTTTGCGGCAACCTGGCGACAGTTCCCTCGACGTCACGCAGGAGTTTTAACTGTCGCTCCTTCCCTTGATACTGCACCTTGTTTAACGAGAGCTTTGAGACAAGTGCGGCAATCCGTTCTTCATTGAACTGCTTGTTACGGTTGAAAATAATTTCTCGCTGACGAAAGAGTTGTTCCTGCAGAAGTCCGTCTTCGCCCTCTTCCGGTCGTGCTGAAAATGATTCATTTTTCAATTCCGCTTTAATCCTTCGGACTTGTGCCCCAATAACATGAGCCTGCTTAGTGAGCTGGGTCAGGTCGGCACTGGCAAAGGTTGAGTCCATGGTCGCCAGGAGCTGGCCCTCTTCTACAATATCCCCAACCTGAACCTCAATAGACCTGATGACTGCTGTATTGAGTGATTGAATGACAATGGTCGGTGAGGTGGTGATAAGCTTTCCCTGGGCGACGACAATACGATCCACATTGAAAACAATCCCGCCAATCACGATCGCTATGAGAGAGCCGAGAATAACATAGAGAACCCAGCGGACTGTGCCGGGCACCGGCCGTTCTTCGATTTCGACCGCATCAGGCTGATATTCCAGGACCTCCTGAGATATTTTTTTGTTTTTCATAAGCTATCTATTCGAGCTCCATCTGTTGTCGCCATAGTTTTTTGTACAGAACACAACTCTGAAGCAAACTATCATGTGGACCGTAGCCGACGAGGTTGCCATCTTCTAAAACCATGGTACTATCCGCGTCTTTCAGCATAGACAATCGATGCGAGACGATAAAGACAGTCCGTCCTTGTGAAATTTTTGCCAAGTTCTCCCGAACTATTCTTTCACTTTCTGGATCGAGTGAACTGGTGGCTTCATCTAAAATGAGAATTTCCGGACGGGTAAGAAGCGCTCGAGCGATTGCCAGCCGCTGTCGCTGACCGCCGGACATATTACTGGCGCCTTCCTCAAGCAGCGTATCGTAACCCTGGGCCAGTTTAACGATAAATTCGTCGGCGCCGGCAAGGATGGCCGCCTCGATGATCTGCTCCCGCGACGCCCCAGCCTGTCCTGCCCGGATGTTATCGGCAACAGACGCCCTGAATAAGAAACTTTCCTGTAATACCACTCCCGTATTTCGTCGGAGGTGGGCAGTATCAATTTCACCCAGATAACAGTTATTTATTCGGATGGTGCCGGTTGATGGAAAGTAGGCTTTCTGGAGCATCCGAGTCAGCGTCGTTTTCCCTGAACCGCTGGGACCGACGATGCCTAAGGTGGTACCGGCAGGTATAGTAAGGGATATCTCCTTTAACGCGTTCGACAGGTCCGGGGCATAGCGAAAAGTCACCCGGTCCAAAACTATATCGCCCATGAGTGATGGCCGTGTTCCGTGGCGATCTGCGCCCCACTCCTGTTTGGCATTCATAACCACCCCGAGTTTTTCCACGGAGAGTGCGGCTTCCTGGTACTGATGGATAAGGCCAACCAGCCGAACCAGAGGCGAGGTCACCCGACCGGCCAACATCTGAAAGGCAATCAATGCCCCAACGGTGAGCGAGCCGTTAAAGACCTGATTAGCCCCAATCCAGATTAACATAACCGTCATTAGACGCTCGAGCAGTTGGGTCAGCGACCTGGCGGTAATCGAAATCTTGCCAACCCGGAACTGCATACTTATCGCCCGTGCCACTTTCTGCTCCCACTGACTGCGCAGCAGCGGTTCAATGGCCATGGCTTTCACCGTCGGCATGCCGTTGATAGTTTCCACCAGCATTGCCTGCCTGTTCCCCTCAGCATCATACAAGGCATTCAGTCTTCGCTTGAAGGGCGCAATGAGCACAAGAATCACCGTGGCAATCAGCAGGGTAAAAACCAAGACAATGGCTGTCAGTTGAAAGCTGTAAAAAAACAGGAAGGGCAGAAAAACAAAAAGTGACGTTGCCTCAAGCATGGTGAGGAAAACACTGCCGGTAAGAAAACCACGAATGTTTGCGGTCTGCTGCATATGTTTGGTGAGGACGCCGGCAGTGACACGCTCAAAGAAATCGAGAGGCAGATTGAGCATATGCCGGAAGGTTCTTCCGGTCACCCGCAGATCGATCTTATTGGTGGCATGGAGCAGCAGGTAATCGCGCAGGAAATCGAGGCAAGCGTTGACAACCAGCATCACCGTCATGCCGATTCCCAGCATATGCAGAGTCGTGAAGGCCTGATTCACCAGGACCTTATCGATGACAATCTGGAAGAAAATCGGGGTTACCAGGGCAATGGCGTTGATAAAGAGCACAGCAATGGCAATATCGACAAAGGCAGTTCTTTGCTTGAGAATCTCAGGGATAAACCAGCGCAGGCTGAACGGTTGCGTTTCATCAGTGAGTTTATAGACGCGTTTGAGGATGTAGATTTCACCGGTCCATTGTGCTGCAAACTCCTCCCTGGTCATCCGCAAATGGGCCCCTCCGGAACCGCTGAGGGGGTCGTAACAGGCAATCGTCGCTTCTTGCTCAGGACTATCGGCGATAGTCCCAGCCACAACAACATGCCGGCCACTATGCGAACGTGCTATCGCGGGATAGGCTTTTTTGAGATTGAGGAGACCCGGCCAATCCAGTTTCAACACCTTGGCGCGCAGCCCCTGATCCTTGCTCATACGCAGCAGGGTATCCCTAGGGATCTCTTCATGGCCAAGGTTATATTCATGCCGAAGGCGATCCTGGGTAAGTTCTATTTTGTGCTCTCTGGCAACTATTGAAAAACAGACCAGAGCGGTATTGATCTTTTCAAAACGAAGAAAGCCACCGGTACTGTGCTGTTGGAAATCCGCAAAAGAAAAGGTATGCTCTTTGAAACCTTCACCGTCGTGCTGACTTAAAGCTGTAAGAGAAACCGGAATACCGTCTGTACTTATATCTACTCCGGAAACGATCAGATATCGTCCATTTCGCAGTTCGGCAATAACGGGTAAAGACGCGGTTATCCCGGCCCACTCCTGACCTTGCGGCCTGAGTATCAGCGTCTGAAACCCCTCATGCCGAGCGGCCTCTATTACTTTTTTAAGGGTGTCTTTTTTACCAGTAGGGCCTGTACACTCCTCCAATTGAAAAAAGTTTGCAGCAAGATTTTTTTCGCCTGCATTTTCAGCCAGATAACAACATCCGGCCAGTAGATCTGTCTGGTTTTCAGACTTGTCCTCTTCTTTTTGTTCAGTTTGTACTTTCATTATATTCCGTAATCAAATCGCTTCAAACTCTCTCAAGACGAAGAGTGGTTTTCCATATCGTCTGGGAAAACCACTCTCCTCTAACACTTAATTCGATTATATAGTTATAACGATGCAATCACGAAATCATTTTCATTTATTTGTGGTTTAGTCGTTAAAACCGCAAACTCAACGGCAACACCCTGGCCATTGCCATCACCATCATATAACAAGGCACCGGTGCTGGTGTTATAGAGGATGTAATCATTGTCATCGGCCGCTACACCTGTGGTACTGGAGTGAAAATTAACGGTGGAGAGGGTGCCTTCTTCCACCAGTGAATTAAAGATACTGTTGTCCAGGAGAACTTTATCCTGGCCAGTGGTAAAATCGACAATGGTATCCTTGTTGGTCGTACTGTCCAAAGCTGTATCAAAAACAAATTGATCTGCACCCTCACCACCAGTAAGTTCATCATTTCCGGCAAGACCAAACAGCTGATCATTGCCTCCGGCACCATTTAACTGATCGCTGCCGGAGGTGCCCGTCAATACTTCACCTGCTTCGGTTCCATCGACAACGGTATCAAACACCGAGGCAGGGTCTGTTGAAAGCAAGCTTTCGATTTGGGCTGCCGGTATGCCGTAGCCTCCGGCAGGCTGGATATAGGCCACTTGATATTCCGTCCCCTTGAACCAATCCTGAACTGTCACCATAGTCGCGTCATTGCCGTCTATTTTTACCAGCAGGTTATCCCCTGACCTGTAATAGGTCAGTCTGGCCTCGGTGATATCGTCGGTGAAAATGAGCCAATCGGTGCCGCCATCGGAGTTAACTATGGTGTCACTGCCGGAGCCGGGCCGATAAACATAAATATCGTCTCCGGCGCCACCCGCCAGGATATCATTGCCGGCATCGCCGCCAAGCTGGTCATTGCCACCCTCACCGAGCTGCACATCATCGCCTGCTCCGCCATCGAGATAGTCATTGTCATCACCGCCAAGCAGCCAGTCGTTTCCTGACAGCCCAAACAGCTGATCATCCCCGGCAAGTCCCTTTAACAGGTCATTTCCGCCTGTGCCGATCACCTGTTCTGCTGCAGCGGTGCCTGTGTTCACCGTATCAAATTCACTCTCAGGTGGAACCTCCAGGTCATTGCCATCGGGTGGTGTTGAAAAGAGCGCATTGATCTGGTCAGCCGAGATGGCGGACTGGCCGGAGGGCTGAACATAGGACAGTTGCCTATCGATTCCCAGGAACCAGTCGGTAACGGTCACCTGGGTCTCCTGGTTCCCGTCTATCCGTATGATGAGATCATTGTCCGACTGGAGAAAGCTCAGGCGGTCATTTGTGATGCTATCGTTGAAAATCAACCAGTCGGTCCCACCACCACTGTTGTCGATGGTATCGGCCCCCGAACCGGCATTATAGACATAGATATCATTTCCTTCGCCTCCGGTCAGGGTATCGTTGCCGGCATCTCCACCAAGCTGGTCATCCCCGTCACCAGCGAACTGGGCATCATCTCCATCACCGCCATCAAGATAGTCATTACCCGCACCGCCATTCAGTTCATCGTTGCCGGCAAGACCAAACAGCTGATCGTCTCCGCCAAGTCCATTGAGCTGATTGGTGCCGGAGGTACCCACCAGTTGTTCTCCCGCTTCGGTTCCATTGACGACGGTATCAAAGTCGCCCGGCGTCGAGCCGTCCGAAAGCAGGCTTTCGATCTGGGAGGCGGGTATTCCGTTACCACCATATGGTTGGATATAGTCGATTTGATATTCCGCTCCCAGGAACCAGTTCTTCACGATTACCTTGTCTTCAGCTTCAAGAATCTCTTCTTCAGATTCAGCAACATATATAACAAGATCATCATCAACCTGGGAAAAGATCAGTTTATCCTGGCTCAGGCCGTCTGCAAAGAGTAGCCAGTCTGTTCCACCACCCGTGTTATCTATGATATCCTGCCCATACCCTGAACGGAATACATAGCAGTCATCTCCGCCACCGCCGTTGAGCACATCATTGTCTATCCCACCATCGAGATAATCGTTACCGGCCCCGCCAAGCAACCAGTCATTCTCCCCCATGCCCAGCAGCACGTTATCTGATTCGTTGCCCTCTATGGTGTTCTCCAGATCATTACCAAAACCGTTGATTATGGAACTGCCAAGTACAAGCTTCTCTACTCCCGCTGCAAGAATTCTGGTTGATTCATAGTTCCTCAACTCAGTATCAATGCCCTGGTTGTTTTCCTCCGCGATCTGGTCACCGGCAGATTCGGAGACATACGTATCATTGCCTTCTCCACCAGCCATGGTATCGGAACCAAGACCGCCTTCAAGTCTGTTGTCACCGACGTTGCCAGTTAAGACATTGTCGAGCTCGTTACCGACAGCCTCAAGATTATTTTCACCGGTTAAGATGAGATTCTCAACATTGTCACCAAGAATGTAGGATATTGAACTTTCTATCGTGTCACTCCCTTCTCCTGCCTGCTCAGTAACAGTATCATCTAGGCTATCGAGTACGTAAGTATCATTACCGGCCTCACCTTTTAAGATATCGCTACCATCTCCACCCACTAATCTGTCTGCACCGCCACCACCTCGCAACTCATCATCTCCCGCCTGCCCCAACAGAAGGTTATCACCTGAAGTACCGGTTATAATGTTACTATCATCATTTCCAATCCCCTGATATGCTGCACTACCTGTAAGAGTAAGATTCTCCACATGTGCACCTAAGGTGAAATCAACAGAGCTTTCCACGGTGTCCGTACCCTCTTCTGCAGATTCAACGACTGTATCATCTAACCTATCAACGCCGTATGTGTCATCACCCTCGCCCCCTATTAGGAGGTCTGCACCGATACCGCCGATAAGCGTATCATTGCCGGCACCACCATACAGTTCGTCATCCCCTCCATTTCCCAATATTGTGTCATCCCCACCTCCACCATATATCACATCAATTTCCGATGCTCCTTCAACATAATCCGCTGAATCACCAAAATACTGAATGATTTTAGCCAACTCCAGTATTTGGGAATGAGAAGTAAAAATGTTACTATTTTGCAGATCATACTGAAAATTGAGGCTGTCATTTCTTCCTCCACGAATCAAAATGGCGTCACTCTCACGATATTCTATCAGCAAATCAGGGCTATCAACATTAGAGACATAGGACGTCATGTCGCTATTGATGGTCACATATGAAACGTTTAAATCGGCGAGCGTTATCTCCCCCCAGCTACCAAACAGAATCGTATTCCAGCCTTCGAAGTCTTCAATAAAATCTATACCGTCACCGGGATTAAAAGCATACGTGTCCTCTCCTTCCCCACCATATAATCGATCTGTCCCCCCCATAGCTGCGAAGTAATCATTCCCATCTCCACCGTAATAACAATCATCACCACTATCTTGAGGGAAATAACTATCCTGGAAATAGTCATCTCCCCCCAAACCATAAACCACATCATTTCCGCCATAGCCCCATAGAGCATTATCTCCATTATTGCCTATAATCGTATCAGCGAAAGCACTCCCCATGATATTTTCAACGTTCTGAAGGATATCGCCTTCCGCATCACCGCCAATCATTTCACCAGTTAACAAATTTCCAGAAATTGCCGCTGGTGAATCTACGTAAAAAGCAGAGTCAGTACCCTCTTCTCCATTAAGAATATCTGCTCCAGCACCACCAATTAAATGATCGTTGCCAAAACCACCATACAAAAAATCAATCCCATCGGTTCCATTAACATAATCATGACCCGATGTTCCAATTTTGGTGGATTTTGCCGATTCAATACCAACAAAAAAATCAGCACTACTGCTTATTGTATCCCCAAACGAATAGCCGAATAAATTGGTTCCTCCACCTTTTACGAGCACCGTATCTTTTTCCGAAGAGCCTATCCACAGATCCTGTCCATTCGGATCGACAATAAATCGATTCCCATCAATGGTGCCAAGTCCATACCACATGTTTGCCAAATTGCTGTCTGGCATGTTGCTGAATGTTATTGTATTTGTTCCTTGAGTATCATTTACAATATCAAAATCGTCGCCAACCCTGAACACATATGTATCGTTACCATCACCGCCCTCCAGAGTATCGGCACCCGTTCCACCGGTCAGGATATCATCGCCGCCATCCCCCTGCAACACATCACAACCTTCTCCACCAAACAATGTATCATCGCCATCCTGGCCGTATAACCTATCGTGACCGTCGCCTCCATCAACTGTATCAGAGCCGTCTCCGCCACTCAGTGTATCGTCATCGACACCACCGGACAAGATGTCGTCACCGGTTCCGCCAAAGAGTGTATCTATGCCGGCATCCCCATACAAACGATCGTTATCTCCACCGCCGGACAAATGATCATCACCGGCGCCACCATAAAGAGTATCCTGCCCGCTTCCGGTCAAGTCATCATTATCGCCCCAAATAAAGTCGTTACCGTCATCACCCATCAGGGTATCGTCACCATTGCCGCCTACCAACTGATCATCACCTGATCCTCCACTGAGAAAATCATTCCCTTGCTGCGTACCCAAGGAATCGTCCCCATATATTGTATCTATTCCGGCGCCACCATAGAGAGTATCATCACCTCCCTGACCTATGATCTGGTCATCGCCATCACCACCATCAACAAAATCATTGCCATCGAGTGA